>CAVQMQ010000013.1:0-198511 GCA_963713645.1 uncultured Acidobacteriaceae bacterium
CGGGCACAGGTGCAGTTTGGACCGCAGATCACCGTGAACACGGTGACAGTGAACAGTGCGACGGACCTGGTTGCCAACATCACCACCAGTTATCTGCTGAGCGGTGTTCTCACTCCGACACCTTCCGGCTATCAGACGGTGTATGTGAATACCGGCTCAGAGCAAGTGCTCACTGGCTTCAGCGTGGATTATCCCGCGACGCCAAGTATCTTGAGCGTGGTTCCGGGCAGCGCGGCGCAGGGTTCGACCGTGAATGTGACGATTACCGGCTCGCTGACCAACTGGGTGCAGGGCACTACGGAAGCGATTCTGGGCGCGGGCGTAACGGTTGCGAATCTGAAGATCACCAGCCCGACGACGGCGACGGCGACGATCTCTGTTACCCGACGGCTCCGGTGGGCGGCAACAGCGTGATCATGATTACCGGCTCGCAGATTGTCAGTGGCACCGGCTTCAGCGTGACGCCGGGCGCGGCGTCGATCTGTGAGCGTGGAGCCGAACTGGCGTCTGCCCGACCAACTGCACCAACAACGTTGCCGGCTTAACTGCGGCGTATCGGATGGCGCTCGGACAGGCGTTACGTGGTTGCGCAACTGCAAACCGCGACGCTGAATATCGTCGGCGTGGGCACGCACTGGCTGCAGGGCGAGACGACGCTGAGCTTTGGCGGCGGCGTGAATGACGACTCGCTCACGGTGACCAGCCCGACGACCGCGCAGGTGCAGATCACGTGCTGTCCAGTTCGCCGGTGGGCTTTGCTCACAGCTGACAGCCAATCACCGACGGCGAAGTGGCACGCTTGCAGCAGGCGATCGACATCGAAGAGGGATTCCCGACGCTGCTGGCGATCTCGCCCGAATGCAGGCGAGCAGGGCGACACGCTGACAGTGCAGGTTCTGGGCCGCTTTACCACTTCTCGCAGACCGCGACCAACGGTGGCCTTCAACCAGGACATCACGGTGAACTCGATCAACGTGATCGACTCCGACAACATGCAGGCTGAACATCACCGTCAGCCCGTGGGCCTATGTGGATTACAGCACGCCCATGCGGCCATGTGCTCACGGTTACCACAGGCAACGAGCAGGTGATCGACAGCGCCGATCCTGACTGGATATACTTCTGCGTCGCAGCAGGGCGCGGAAGAGATCACCAGCGTATCGCCGCTGCAGGCGATTCAGGGATCGACGCTGCCGGTGACGATCACCGGCTCGGCGACGAACTTTGTTGCCGGCGTAACACAGGTCAGCTTCGGCGATCCGAACTTCGCGGTTGGCCAGATCACGGTGAACAGCCCGACCAGCCTCACGGTTCCGGTGGCGATTTCGACCGCGGCAACGACGGGCTTCAAGACGATCACAGTGACCACGCTACGGCCAGGTCGCATCGCAGCAGTATTCCTTCACGGTCTATCCGGGCGTGGCCACGCTGAATGAGGCGATTCCGAATCAGGCCGAGCAGGGCGCGCCGATTGTCACCAGCCGGACCTGCTCGACGCTGCCGTACTGCGTGGTGCGGCTGATCGGCCAGTACTCGCACTTCAGCAGCATTGAGCACGGCGACCTTCGGCGCGGGCATCACCGTGCAGTCGGTTGCCTATATCAGCCCGACCGAAGTGGACGCGACGATCACCATCGATCCGCTCTCTTACACGGCGGACGGCTGGTTACGGTGACTACGCCGGAGTGTCCGTGCGCCTACCAGCCTCTGGATCGCGGTCACCGGTACTTCGTATCCGGGTTGCACGCCGGGCAGTTCCGACAGGCACTGGCAGCGAAATTGTCACCAACAATGCATTCAGCATCATTCCGGGCCCGGCGATCATCAGCAGGCATCGCACCAGCGACCGGCAACGAGGGCCAGGAAATGGTCGTTCAACATCACCGGCTACGGCACGCACTGGGCGCAGAACTTTACCCAGTTCTACATTGCGGGCGGCGGATCGGATATCACCGTCAACTCGGTGGTGATCAACAGCGCCGACCAGCGCCACAGTGGATCTGAGCATCTCCCCAACGGCCAATCCGGGCGCGCGTTCGATCTATATGGTGACCAACGGCGAGTCGCTGACAGATAGCGGCGCGTTCGTCGTCACCGGCGGCATTCCGGTTGTCGCCTACGTCAGCCCGAACAGCGCGCTGATAGGGAACAACAGGCCTTGAAGTCACTGTGGTGGGCAACGCCTATACGCAATGGACCGCGGCCAACACTGTCAGCTTTGGCCCCGGCGTCACAGTGGAGAGCTTCCAGGTGGATGACGCCTCGCACATCGAAGCGGTGCTGGATATTGGCCCGGCTGCACCAGTCCGGCGTACCGCAGGTTGCGCCAGACCGGCACCGACGGTCGTGGTGCAGACCGGCGCGCAGGGACTCACCGGCAACTTCCAGGTGACAGCGCCTGCGCCTCCGCCGACTCCTTATATCTGGTACGAGAGCCCGTCTTCGGGAATTCCGGGACAGACGCTGACGATCACCTTCTCGGGCGCATACACGCACTGGGATCCGAACCGGCGAGGCATGCAGGAACGGCACAACTGACGGGCTTCGCACCGGGCATCACGCTGAACAGCTTCCAGGTGACGAGTCCGAACTCGGCTTATGGCCAACATCACCATCAGCCCGACGGCGACGGCCTCGGTCAGCGATCTGACGCTGACGACGAACACCGCGACGCCAGCAAGAGGTGGACAACGCGCAGTTCAGCGTGGTCGTGGCCCAGCCGACGCTGAGCGTGGTTGATCCTGGCTCGGGGATGCAGGGCGCGACAGAATCTGACGGTCAACATCATCGGCCAGTTCACGGCCTTTGACAGCACGACGACCTTCAACTTCGGTCCGGGCATTACGGTCAACGGTCCGCCGGTGATTCTCGGCCGACGATTGCAACGCAGAGCATCAGCATCGCGCAATTGGGACGCCGAGCGGACGGCTAGCGTGTATCGTCGACCACGCCGGATGCAACTGCGGCGAATCAGGTCTCGGTGGGCGGCGCAGGCTTCTCGGTAACGCCGAGCCTGGCGTTGATCTCTTCGATCAGCCCGAACACCGCTTTGCAGGGCAACACGATCACAGTGGACGTGACCGGCCAGAACACGCACTGGAACGGCGCAACGGTCTTCCAGTTCGGCGCAGGCATCGTCGTCACCAGCTACAACCGTCAACACACCGACCAGCGCCACGCTGACGCTGGCGATTCCGCCGCTGGCATCGGAGGGTCCGACCTACGCGACCGCTACAACGGCAGGCGAGGTCGCCACGCATCAATAACGGATTCGTGGTGCAGGCAGGCACTCCGCTGCTGCTCAGCTCGGGTCCGGGATCGCTGCCGCAACAAAGCAGCGCGATCTTCACGATTCTGAGCCAGGCAACAAACTGGACGAGCGCCAATCCGCCGGTCGTCAGCTATGGCAATGGCGTAGTGCTGACCAACATCAATGTCACCAGCCCGACATCGATGACGGTGGATGGTTTTGTGCAGCCGACGACCGCTGTCGGCCCGCGCAACCTCACCGTAACAACAGGCACGCAGGTGCTGGGTCTCTCGAATGCCTTCTACGTCAGCCCCGGACCAGCGGTGATCAACAACGTGACGCCGAATACGGGCGGGCAGGGCGCAACCCTGAACGTAACGGTCAACGGCACCAACACCAACTGGCAGCAGGGCGTAACCACGCTGAGCTTCCCCGGTGCGGTAGTCGACTCGCTTACAGTCAACTCGCTGAATTCGATGACCGCGAACATCACCATCTCTGACGCAGCGCCGGACGGTGAAGTAACGCTGACGGCGACGACGCTGGGTGAAGTTGCAACCGGCGTCAATGTCTTCACCGTGACCCAGACACAGCCCGAGCTTCTCGCGGTTGTCTCCGGATCAGGAGCGCAAGGTTTCACCGAGACAGTGACAGTCACCGGAGACTTTACTAACTTTGTTACCGGAACCACCACGGCTAACTTTGGCGTTGGCATCACTGTGAACTCGGTGACGGCGACCAGCGCGACCTCGTTGCAGGTGAACATCACCGTGCAGCCGACGGCCAACACCGGCCTGCGCAATGTGACAGTCACGACCGGCACACAGGTTGTTTCGCTGACGAATGCATTCAACGTCACGACGGGTCCGGCTGCGATCAGCGGACTCAGTCCGTCAAGCGGGGCACAAGGCAACTCGTACAGCATTATTGTGACGGGTAGCCAGACGCACTTTGCGCAGGGCGTGACGACAGCCAACTTCAGCGGCGGCGCAACAGTTACGGGAATCACCGTAACTGATCTGCTGCACGCGACAGTCAACATCACGATTCCGAACAGCACGCCAGTCGGCCAGTACAATGTCTATCTGACAACGGGTGGGGAAGTGGCGGCGATTCTGCCGGGCTTCACCGTGGTCTCCGGTTCGCCCGCGATCAGCGCGGTGAATCCGCCGACCGGTCCTCAGGGCGCAGTGAATCTGAATGTGCAGCTCACCGGGCTTTATACAAGCTGGGTGAATGGAACCAGCACGGCCAGCTTCGGCGCAGGCATCACCGTCAACTCACTCTCCGTCTCCAGTGAGACTTCAGCGACAGCCAACATCACCATCAGCCCGACGGCAACGCAGGGTTCGCGCAATGTGACCGTGACGACCGGCTCACAGATTGCAACGATGACCGGCGGCTTTACGGTTCTGCCGGGTGTACCGGCGCTGCTTACCGCACTTCCAGGCACGGCGCAGGCCGGGCAGTCGGGCGTGAATGTGGTGATTACCGGAGAGTTCACGACCTTCCAGCAGGGCTTCTCCAGCGTCAGCTTCGGCTCGGGCGTGACGGTGAACTTTGTCACCGTGAATAGCTTCACCCAACTGACGGCCAACATCAGCGTGGCCTCGAATGCCAGCGTGGGCAGCCGCGATGTATCGGTGGCTACGAATGGTGCAACGCAAACCCTGGCAGGCGGATTTACAGTCACTGCCGGTACGCCGGTGATTACGCAGATCTCGCCGAACTTCGGCAACCCAGGGCAGTCGAACCTCGCAGTAACGATTTACGGCCAGTACACCAACTGGGTAAACGGCACGACAGTGGCCAACTTCGGTCCGTCGATCAACGTGATCTCCACGGTGGTGAGCAGCCCGACTCAGCTTGTTGCGACAATTACCATTCCCAACGGCACAGCGGTTGGCCCGGTGGGTGTGACTACGACAACCCACTCTGAGATTGAGAATGTGCCGGGCGGTTTCACTGTTCAGGCGGCTGTGGTTCCTGCGCCGACGCTGCTCTCGCTCAGCCCCGGCGCAAATGCCGGTGGCATGCCAATCAACAGCAACATCGTGGCGGTCTTCAGCGAACCGATGAACCGCACGACGATTACCGCCAGCACCGTGCTGCTGACATTGGTCAGTAACCCGAATGGTCAGGTATCAGTGCCGGGAACCGTAACGGTGGACGCGACGGGCCGCGTGATGACCTTTACGCCCACATCGCTCTTGGCGGTCAACTCCCAGTTCTATCTGCAACTGACGAACAGCATCAAGGATGCGACCGGCAACACCTTCAGCAACTACGACGTGTACCTGTACACGACGGATGCAGCGAATACCGCGCAGCCGGCGGTAGTTGCTGCCAATCCTCCAGCGAGCTCGACGGGCATCGGCACCAATGTGCAGCCGCAGCTTGAGTTCAGTGTGGATATGGATCAGGCGACCGCGGCAGGGATGACAGTGTCGACGGGAGGCAATCCGGTGGCCGGAACCTTCAGTTGGAACAGCTATCCGTATGGCAGCCCAATGTGGGGACCGGGTACGGTGCTGACCTTTACGCCAACAAGTCCGCTGGCGGCAAACACCACCTATACGGTGAGCTATAACGCAACGCTGACCGATACGGCAGGCAATGCGCTGGTGCCGGGGTCGTTCACATTCACCACCGGCAGCGGCGCGGATACTGTTACGAATAATTCCAGCGGAGACTTTACCAACAACCTCATGAACGCTGGAACCAACTTCACTCCGCGGATGAACTACGCAAAGCCGATCAACCCGATCGACATCAACACCGGCACGCTGTTGCTGTACAACGCTGATAGCGGCAAGTACGTTGGCGGCACGGTGACGGTGGCTCCCAACGGATTGAGCGCGATATTTGCGCCATCTGTAACGCTTCTGCCCAATACTTACTACCGCTTCTATCAGGCAGGCGGCAATTATGACGCAGACGGCAACACGCTGTACGGCAGCAACTGGTATTTCACCACCGGAGCCGGACAGGATACGACACCGCCGCAGGTTGCTGCGATCTCACCTGCGAACAGTGCTACTACGGTGCCGCTCAATGCCGAGGTGATTGTGCACTTCAGCGCGCCGGTCGATCCAGACAGCGTGAGCAATGCTGTAACGCTTGCGCCTACCGGCGGCTCGGCAATTGCTGGCACAGCAACGCTGGCCAGCGATATGGTGACGCTGTTCTTTGTGCCGACGACGACAGCAGGCTCCTTTGGCAGCACCTTGAAGCCGGGCACACAATACACAATTTCTGTAAGCGGCTACCAGGATGTAATTGGCAACATGGGCGTGCCCTTCAGCAGTACCTTCACCACCGCAACTTCAATTGCGACGGTAAATGTGTCTACAGGCCTGAACGCCGCCGGCAGCTTGATTACAACCAACAATACCAACGACGGCCACTGGGTGTATGTGGCCACGGCGGGCACGCCATCCGAGAGCACCTTCGGATCAGCTGCTTCCGGAACGGCAGCGCCGTTGCAGACGGTGGGCACTGGCGATACCGGCTTCTACAGCGGCTGGCCGGTCAATGGTCCAAGTTCCGACTGGATCAACATCAACCCGAACAGTGTCACAGGCAACACCTACGGTCTCTACTACACGACCTTCAATCTGCCTAACCCGCTGCCTGCTTACCACCTCTGTCTGGTGGGCCAGATGGGCGTGGACGACAACGGATTGCTGGCCGTGAACGGCAACGCGATCATGGGCAACGTGAGCGCTATTTACAACCTCACGCCGATCTCGGTGGATATCACCAGCTGGGTTGTGGCGGGATCGAATACGCTCTCGCTCGGATGGGGTTCAACGGACAACAACGATGAGGCATTCCGCCTGCAGGCAGTAGTTGAGGCTTGCGGTGCGAGCTATGGAGGCGGGTTGACGCTGAGCAGCGCGACTCCCGCTTATGGTAGCTTGGGCAATGCTACCAACACCAACATCACGCTGACCTTCAACAACCCGCTTGACCCGGCGACGGTGAACTCGACCTCGCTGCCGGTGATGGTTGGCTGGAACAGCAACCAGGAGATTGCGGGCAACTACGTTGTAACCGGCAATCAGGTGGTATTTACGCCGGATTCGCCCTTCCCGGTGAATACGCAGATCTGGGTTGGCGCGTACAACGGGCCGTACGACCTAGCTGGCGACAGCGCGGCGAGCGGAGTGAACAATTACACCCAGCTCACCTACTTTACGACGGGCAGCACGTCCACGCCCGCAGGCACGGCCTTCCAGGTGGTTGCCAACTCGCCATCGAATGGTGCTACTAATGTCGGCTTGCGCGCACCGGTCTCGTTCACCTTCAACCGCTCCATCAACCTGAGCTCGGTGAACTCGACAGACATTGCGCTCTTCGCGGGCGATGGACAGACTCCGTGGTGCACGAATATGTCGCACTCACAGGACGACACCACGATTCTGTTCAATTGCTATCCACTCCCGTCGAATGACACGATGACTTCGATGCTGGGCAGCGGGCTGAGCGATTGGCTAGGCAATACGCTGACTGCCGTGAACTACCAGTTCGCGACAGCCCCGTATGACTTGAATGTCAATGGCTCGGTGACGGCGACACGCCCAGGCAACACCGCCAGCGGCATCAGCGCAGTTGAGCCGCTGACTCTCTACTTCAACCTGCCGATCAGCGCGGCCTCGGCCAGCAGCGGGCTTGAGGTTGCAGAGAACAATGCGAATGTACCAGGCACAGTGCAGGTGACAGACAACGGATACACGCTGGTCTTTACGCCAAGCTCCAACTGGACGCCGGGCGCATTGATTCAGTGGTGGACGACCGGAAGTCTGACTGAGACCACGTACAACACGCCGGTCAATACGACCTCCGGTTACTTCTATGTGGCCACAAGCACCAGCACGCTGGCGCCCGCGGTGCAGGTCATCTCTCCGTCTAATGGATCGAGCGGCGCGGGAACCAACGCGATTGTGGATCTGCAGTTCAATACGCCGCTGAATCCCTCGACGGTGAACGCGACCAACATCTACATCTACAACAGCACTACGGGCCTTCACGTGGCGGGCGCCTATTCGATGCCTCAGCCCAACGAGGTGCGGATTGTGCCCAGCGCGCCGCTCAGCCCCAACGCCTACATGTATGTGTACGAGACGACAGGTCTGCAAAGCTCGACCAGCGTGCCGGTTGCTTCGCAGACTGATCAGTACTTCTACGCCGGAGCTTCTACTGACACGACGCCTCCGACGATTGTGAGTGCGGTTCCGTACAACGGAGCGACCAATGTAGGCGTGAACGTTGCGCCGGGCGTGGTGATCAGCAAGACCATCGATCCGGTGAGCGTGAACAGCAGCACCTTCACGGTGACCAATGGCGGCACGCCGCTGGCAGGCAACTTCTACTTCAGCTGGGAGCGACACGCGGGTAGAGTTTGTGCCAACGCGCCGTTGCCTGCCAATACCAACCTGGTGATGACGCTGAACGGCGTCCTCGACCTGGTGGGCAACCCAATCAACTTCACCTCCAGCTTTACCACTGGAGCGGGTCCGGATTTCACGTGCGCCGACGGTGCTGTGGACCAGCGTATCGACCAACGAGAGCATTCCGACCAACTCGGCCATCACGGTTCAGTTCAGCGAGTCGATGGATGTGACGACCTTCAGCACCGGCGCCAGCGGCGACATCTACATCTATGACACGCTGCTGGGCACGCGGGTTCCGGCAACGCTATCGTGGAGCGCGGATCAATCGACGGCGTATCTGACGCCGACATCGCCGCTCTCCGCGGGCCGCGAGTACTACTTTTACGTCAACAGCGGCACGGATCTAGCAGGCAATCAGGTGAGTGGCATCGAAACCACTTTCTATGCCGAGTTCACCGGTGCAACCTCAGCACCGACTGTGGTCGCCTTCAATCCGACTGAGTGGAGCAACAGGCCTGGGAACCAACGCGATCATTGAGGCGGAGTTCTCCGCGCCGATCGATCCAAACACTCTGGGAAGTGTGAAGCTCTCGACGGGCGGAACGACTGTGCCCACATCGCCTTCGCTGAGCGCGGGCAATACGGTTCTGCAACTGATCCCGTATGCGCCGCTCTCGCCGAATACGACCTATGGGATGACCATTGCCGGAGTGAAAGATCCAGCCGGCAATGCGATTGCGACCATCACTAATACCTTCACCACCGGCGCGACCTTCGATAACACGGCGGCGACGGCAATCAACTCCGATCCGGCGTATAACTCGACGGTAGGCACCAATGTGATTCCCAAGCTCGTCTTCAACAAGTCGTTGAATCCGATCACGGTGAATAACAACACCTTCCGCATGTACCTGTATGACATCGGCCAGTGGATTCCGTTGACGGTGACGCTCTCTGCAAATGGTTCTGAGGTGACAATGACACCGCAGATCGCGCTGCTACCCAACACGCGTTATCACTTCCAGGGCTGCTGCGGATTCCAGGATCAAGACGGGAACAACGGCACCCAGATTGACGAATACTTCTGGACCAATGGCGGCACTGCTTCCAGCGGTCCGACGGTGAGCGTCAGCCCGGCCAATGCCGCAACGGCCATTCCGCTCAATGCGCAGGTGATTGCGGCAATCTCCGCGCCGGTTGATCCGACGACGGTGGGACAGAATGCAATTGTTGTGACAGATCCCAGCAACAATCCGGTGGCTGGAACCGTAACTGAAGTGAATACGCAGCAGATCAACTTTGCTCCAACCAATCCGCTGCTGGCGAGCACGACTTACACGGTGAAGATCAACAACTTTACCGATGCCAACGGCAATGCGGTTGTGCCTTCTACAACCACCTTCACCACAGGCACGGTGGCATCAACCGGCGGGCTGACCTTTACTGGCGGCTTGACCAGCAATGATGGCGGGGCGCTGTCAGCCTACAATGTGCAGATCTGCCTGACCTTCAGCCAGATCCTTGATCCGACTACGGTCAACGCCAATACGCTGAAGGTGATGAACGGCTGGAACAGCAACTATGGGCTGGCTGGAACCTACACCGTCGGCGGCATGTGCGGCGCGAATCCGGTAAGCGGCAACACGGTGGTCTTTACGCCGTCCAGCCCATACCCAGAGGGCGCGACCATCTACGTGGGCGAGTGCGGCGGACCGACGGACATTCTGGGCGATGTCTTCCAGAATGGCAACTGTTACGCGCAGCAACTGATCTCGTTCACGACGCCGAGCGGCTCGTCTTCAGATACCACTCCGCTGACGGTGGTCTCAGTAAGCCCGGCTGCGAACGCGACTAATGTTCGCCCGGATACCGCAGTCTCGGTTACCTTCAACAAGGCAATCAATCCGAGCAGCGCGACCGGCAACAGCGGCAACAACGCACTGCTCTTCGCCGGCCAGGGCTTACAGGATCGCGGCAGCATCACGATGTCCGCCGATGACCGGACGATGACCTTCAACTCCGGAACGCTTGCCATCGGAACAACCTACACCATCCAACTGCCCGCGGGCGGCATCAGTGATCCGTCGGGCAATGTGCTGGCGACAACCTTTAGCACCAGCTTCGTTACCGGCACGAATCCCGCAACCGGCAACGGCAGCGTGCAAGGAACTACGCCGAGCTACAACGCATCGGGCATTCCGACAGATACACTGTTGACCCTTTACATGAACCGCCAGGTAAACCCGTCAACGCTGCCGGGCAATCTGACGGTAACGGTGAACGGCGTAGTCTATGCGGGTTCGGTGAGCGCAACCGCTGATAACTACGAGGTGCAATTCACGCCCACAACGGCCTTCCCAAGTGGAGCCACCGTGCAGTGGTTCTTGTCGGGGAACCTACTCGATGTGAACGGCGATGCCTTCAACGGCACCAGCGGCTACTTCTACACAGTGGCCGCAGTGAATGCCGCGACTGCACAGCCGACGCTGCTTACATACAGCCCTGCATACGGTACAAGCAATGTGCCCACCAACGCGCAGGTCGACTTGCTGTACAGCTTGCCCATCAATGTCGTCACGGTGACCAGCGCCAATGTCTACCTGTATGACAGCAGCACAGGCACCTACCCGACGGTGACGCTCTCGATGCCTACGACGGAGCTTATCCGGCTGGTTCCCAACGCTGCCCTGACGCCGAACCAGTACTACTATGTTTGCGTCAGCAGCAACGTACTGGGTAGCAACGGTGTCGCCACGCAGGGCAATTGCTGGGAGACGTACTTCTTGGAGCCGACGGGCGCTACCACCAGCACCACGGCCGGCACAGTCACTATCGGACCGCCAAACAGCTCAGTGAATGTGGGCACCAACGCTTATTTCCGCCTCCAGCTCTCGAAGCCTGTGGATCGGACATTGGTGAACGCAACTACCGTGCAGGTGACTACGGGTGGCAATCCGATTCCGGGCGTGTTTACCTTTAACTACAGCGGAAACGACGTAGTGGGCGTGGACTTCTCTCCGGTGAATCCGCTGCCGCCGTCGAGTACGATTGCAGTGAGTGCGATGGGCTTGCTGGACTACGCGGGCAACGCCTTCACAACTGCGAGTTCGAGCTTTACCACCGCGGCTTATCCAGATTACTCGACGCCGACCGTGACGCTGGACTTTGGCGGTAATACCACCGGTGTTGCAACCAATGCATCCTTTACTTGCCACTACTCGGAACCGATGGACCCAAGCAGCATCAACTCGTCGAATACCTATGTGTATAGCTACATGAACAGCGCCACGATTCCTGTGACGTACACATGGGCCTCTGATCTGACGGCAGTTACAATAACACCGGTGACACCGCTCTTCGCCAACACCGAGTACTACTACTACTGCGGGGGTGGAATCGATCTGACTGGCAATGGCCAGAGCGCGGCCTCTAGTTACTTCTACACAGGCGGCGGCCCGAGTTCGGTCGGCCCGGTACTGTTACTGGCTAACCCGCCCAGCGGCTCAACAAATGTGCCGCTGAACTCCATCGGCGGGCCGTGGGATAACACCAGCCTGATGCTGTTGTTCAACGAGCCGGTTGCGACCGAGTCGATGGCCAACATCACCTTTACGCCGCAGGGCGGCAGCGCGGAGCCAATCGCAGTGTATCCGCAGGATGGCAACTACATCGCCGTGGTGCAACTGCCCTGGGAGCTGGCGCCGAACATCACCTACACCTTCAATACCGCGGGCGTGACAGATATCAATGGCAATCCTGCTTCTGGCACGACCACGAGCAGTTTCACCACTGGCACTGGCTTTGATTGGAATAACCCTTCCATCACAGCTGTAACCCCGGCGAACAGCTCGACCAGTGTTGCGGTGAATGCGCCGCTGACGGTGACATTCAATGAGGTAATGGACCCGGTCCTGATCCAATCGAATGACATCTACCTGCGCACGCACAACACGCAGACTACGGTTCCGACCACGCTCGCCATCAGCTACAACGCTTCGGGCAACACGGTTGTGACGCTGATGCCTGTTTCGCCGCTGGCCGCGTCCACTATCTATGACATCGTGGTCACGGCGAACAACTGGTACCTGTACGACATTGCCGGAAACTACTTCCCGAACAATGGCGTGCAGTCTACATTCACTACCGGAACGGCTACAGAGGTGAACGGAGCCTGCGGCACTGCCAACGGGTTGGCGCTCACTTCGGCTCCAACAGCTTCTGCGGCTCTCTGCTCTGCTGGAACCGCTTCGGCCGTGCTCAACACCGGCTCATGGAGCTGGAGCTGCGCGGGCGAGTACGGAGGCACAACCGCCTCCTGCTCGGCGACGGTGACAGGCACACCGGCCTGCTCACCGCAGCTCGCGAGCCTTGTCTCCCTGTGGCCGGGCGACAATAATGCAACCGACTACGGGCCGGGAGCGAACAACGGCACGCTGGAGAACGGCGTTACTTACGGCCTTGGAGAAGTTGGCGACGCCTTCAGCCTCAGCGGCAGCAATCAGTATGTGCTGATCGGCGAGCCGGTACCGGCCAATCTGCAAATCCAGAGTGCAATCACTCTGTCGGCGTGGATCTATCCGACAGCTTATCCGACCGACCATGGCAGCGGCGCTCTTGGGATGATTGCCGGTAGCCAGATTGACGGAGTTTACGGCGGCGCGACAATCTTCTTTGATGGACGTGTCAACCCAGACGGCGGCCAGAACAACGTGCCGACCGGCCATATTCAATTCAACCTGGGCGACGGAAGCACCTGGCACCCTCAGGATACTGAGACACAGGTCCAGCTCAACCAATGGACACTGATCACGGCAATAGCGACATCGGGCAGTGCAGGGCAGGTCTATTACAACGGTGTGCTCCAGCCTTCGAATTCCGGCACGTACACAGGAACATGGGGGGGCACAATCTCCTACCCGAACAGCGACTGGTTCGCTATCGGGCAGGAAGTCAACGAGAACCGTCCCTTCACGGGCCTCCTCAACGATGTCCAGGTGTATAACGCTGCTCTGACGCCGGCTCAGATTACCACCATTTATAACGCGGGCAGCGGAGGCGTTTGCCAATAAGAGATTGACTGTATGGGGAACCATTTTGCGGGGATCGCGTGAGCGGTTCCCGCCTTTTTTTGCGTTGCAATAACGCGGTATCGATACAAAAAAATGGGCGGCAAAGTTTCCCTTGCCGCCGCCCGTCCCTGGGTTTTCTGAAAAGCACAACAATCGCAACGTGCTGCGAAACCTGTTTAGAGCCTGTCTCATAAACCAAATCCTTCAACTCGCCACTCGCATGCAACCCGCTTTGATGCGGATTGCACAGTCGGCAAATTTGCAGATAGCTATTTATGAGACAGGTTGTGCTGCAAAACCTTATTGCAAAAGCTTGGTTACCTCCTGCTGCACGGAATTAGCCTGAGCTAATGCCGAGATGCCGGTCTGGCTGAGAATCTCATACTTGGAGAGATTCGAGGTAGCCGAGGCATAGTCCGTGGCCTGCACGGCATTCTGCGCGGAGACCACATTCTCCTGCTGCGTGCTGATCACCTGGCTGACCGAATCCAGCGTGTTGATCTGCGCTCCGATGTATCCGTCCTGAGCCGCCACGTAAGTGATGGCCAAATTCAGAACGCTCTCGGCGCTTTCAGCGTTTCCCTGGCTGGTCAGGTCGGTCAACGACAGATCAGCGGTCTGGTCCCCTCCGGCCTCGGGCACATAGCTGATGGTCGTTACCGCGGCGGTGCTGGCTACCAATGCCAGGCCGACGCCTGTCGGCGTGTCCTTCACCGTGGTTGCGATGGCCACATTCGGGTTGGTGTTCGAGATCAGCAGTCCGGTATCGCCGGCGGCCACAGCGCCGTCGCCGACGGCGGCAGCAGTTGTAAAGGTGGCAGTAACGCCGGGAATGCCGTCCTTGTTGATCTCCGTGATCAGCGCGCCCACGGTTGCGGCAGTGGTGGTCAACGTGCTGGTGGTGCCGTCCGGGTTGGTTATCGTGAACGTGAAAGCGCCGGTAATGGCGTCATTTTCCGTGGCTGCCAGGGTCAATGCACCGGCGGTGTCTTTGGAGAGGTCTTCAAACTGGCCGGCGTCGCTTTGCTGCACCGTCCCGCCGGAGTCGCCTACATCCGATGAGGCTAGCTTGGCAAAAAAGAGGTTGTCCACCGATGCGCCCTGCGACGAGGAATCGCCTGTGTAGATGTTGGTGCCCGCGGCGGACCCGGTAAAGACCTGATTCTGGTTGTAGGTGGTCGTCGATCCGATGTTGTTGATCTCCGAGAGGATGGACTGATATTCCTGATTTGCTGCCGCCTCCTGAGAGACGTTGAGGGTGCCGTTTGCGGCCTCGGTGGCCAGCGTAATGGCACGGTTGAGCAGGTTCGTCACTTGCGAGAGAGCTCCGTCCGCCACGTCCAGCAGTCCCACGCCCTCAGTGGCGTTCACGCCTGACTGGGTCAGCGCCGCGGAGTTGGCAGCCAGTCCATTGACCAGAGAAAGACCGGCTGCGTCGTCCGCGCCGGAGTTGATGCGCGAACCGGAGGACAACTGCTGCAAAACAGTCTGCAGGCTGTTGTTCGTATTATTCAGATTGTTTTCCGCATAGATGGCGGAAAGATTGTTCAGTACACCGAGGGCCATGGGGTGACTCTCCTTTTCAGATGCCTTGAATTGCAGCCCTGCCCGGAATCATTCGGTTCTGCTTCCGTGCCCTCTTCCGAATTTCCCGGTCGAGACGCCACCGCATCTGCCCCATTCATCGGTCCGAACCCAAATAACTTTAGTCACAGTATGAAAGTTCTTTTTTCCGCTCGATTGTCGCGCTGCTGTCCACTCTTGTCCGGTTGCCGGATTTCCTGTCTCAATCCAGCCATTACTGCTGTGTCAGCGGGCGACAATATGGCCGGATTTGAGCCGGTTAGCAAAGCAAAAAACGGCGGCAAGAGGATCGCCTCCTGCCGCCACCGGTTTCTGCTTCAACCGCATTTGCTCTCTGCTAAACTTCGTTCCTAAACGCTAAAACTGGGGAAGGGGATAAGGGTTTTCTACTCCATACCCGGAGGAGGAGGCGCATCCTGCCCACCGCGGAACTGCCCACCGTTGCCGCGATTGTTCGGGCCAAACTTACGGAGTTGCGGGCGGTTGGCGCGTTCCGCCTGAAGCTGTTTCCACTGATCCGGCGTCAGTTTGCTGCGCAGTGCCAGCAGGAACCGTGCGTTGGCTTTTTCCAGCTCCGCCCGTGCCTGGGCCACCTGGTCGATCTGCGCCAGAATCTTGTTCTCGTCCGGTTGATCGGCCTTCATCAACGGTTCCAGTATCAGCTCAGACTTCTCCACGCTGGAACGCAGATCCACGAGTTTCTCACGATGCTGCTGCAAGATGTCGTCCATCTGCTTGCGCTGATCGTCGCTCAGTTTCAGCTTCTCGACCATCGCCGGATCATTCCAGAAACGGCCATGCGGCCCCATAGCCCGCTCAAAGGGCGGCCGATGCTGGCCGAAGCCCGGTCCATCTGTTCCCGGTGCATTGTCAGGCGCCTGAGCGCCCGCCGTTAGAATCGCCATAAACGTCACGGTCAGCGCCGCGGCTCCCAGTCGAAGTGTTTTCAGTGTCTTCATCTCATTTTCCTCTTCCCATTTGCATGGGATTGTTGTTGTTGCCGCCTACTTGCTCTCATCCTCTGCCATCAGTTGGGCCAGCGGCTCCATTGCGCTGGGGGCCTCCCGTGAAACATCGGTATCCACACTGGCCAGTAAGGCCTCTTCCTCTTGCTCTTTCTGGAGAGCGGCCTGCTTCTGCCGCTCGATTTCCTGCTGCTGTGCAATCTGAGCCAGCACCTGGCTATGGTGCCGCTGATAAACTCCGCCGGAGAGGCCGCCTACTACCAGAACACAGCTCAGCGCCCAGCCAGCAGCCAGCCTCCAGTTTCTGCGCGGCGCACTGGCAACTATGCCCCGTTCCCGGCTGTACGCGGACTCGCTCCAGGCATGAACGCTCAAGCGAAACTCATTCAGCGCCTGCCGCAACTCCGGCTCCAGTCCAGTTTCAGGTCCGTCGATTGCCGCTGATCGGTCCTTCAGGCCGGTGTCTTGCGCTATCGGATTCTCCCTCTCAAATCTCATCGTCTTCCCCCCAGTTCGGCCCGCACCCGCGCAACTGCCCGTGAAAGATGCGCCTTCACCGTGCCCTCGCTCAATCCGGTCGAGCGGGCAATTTCGCTCAACTCCATCTCTTCCACGTGGCGCAGCAAGAACACTGTCCGTTGCCGCTCGCTCAACCCCTCAACAGATTTCCAGACCTGCCCCACGCGCTCTTTGGCCAAAACCCGCTGCTCTGGCGAACTCTCCCCGCTCGGCAACCAATCTCGCGCCTCGTCCATATCCACGGCGTTGGTCTTCGTTTGCTTCCAGAACTGCATCCGCCGGTTGCGCCAATGGTCCTTCTGCAGGTTGATCGCAATCCGCATCAGCCAGGTCATTGCGCTGGACTCGCCGCGAAAGCTGGACCAGTTGCGGTGCGCCTTCAGGAAGCATTCCTGGGTCAGCGTCTCAGCCAGGTCCACATCGCGCGTCGAGGCCAGCAGAAACCGGAAGATCTGCGGACGGTGGGACTGGACGACAGCCGAGAACTCCTGCGCGGCATTCTCCCCTGCCGTGGCCATAGGAATCTGTTCCAGAACTGCGCCCGTTGCCATCATTCAGGTAGACGCCGGTGCCGGGCGCGGGTTTACATCGCAGGAGGAAAACAGCGATATCAACGGCAAGGCGGCAGCTATTTTTTGCCGCGAATTTTCCGCGGACTCGGCGGGCAGGTGGATTCACGGATAACCAACTCAGGAATAATTGGCACCGAATCGGGAAACTCTGCCTGGCCGCGAATTCGCTGCAGCAGGATGCGCGCCGCAGCCATGCCCATCTGATGCAGCGGCTGGCGGATTGTAGTCAGGCTGGGATTGTTGAACGAGGCTCCCTGAATATCGTCAAAGCCCACCACCGAAATATCGCCCGGCACACGCAGGCCGCGGTCCACAAAGGCCCGTATTGCTCCGATCGCTGCGATGTCGTTATAGCAGACAACCGCGGTAAAGTCCTGGCTGCGCAGGAGCAGTTCCTCGGCAGGCCCGTAGCCCAGTTCAGGCGTCGTCACGCGCAACTTGAGTTGCACGGAGTGTTCCGGCGGCACGGCCAGCTTCAGATCCCGCGCCACCGACATCAGACACTCCCAGCGGTCATCGGCGTCAGAACTGTGGCTGCCTCCGCGCATGAAGGCGATCTTGCGATGGCCGAGCTGATAGAGGTGGCGCAATGCCAATTCCGCGGCACGGCGTTGGTCCAGCACCACGTTGGTTACTCCTGGAATGGTGCGGTGCCCGGCTATAGCCACTACCGGAAGTTTCCAACTGTGCTCCATCACCGTGTCAATCAGAATGAAGCCTTCGACCGAACGATCCGTCAGCAGCCGGGGATACTCTTCAATCAAGTCCGGCTTGCGGCGATGGCTGGCCGTAAGGTAAAAATAGCCCTCTTCAATCAGCAGCTCTTCAACGCCGGAGAGCACCTGTGTGGCGTAGTTGTCATTCAACTCAGGAACCAGCACGCCAACGGTAAAGGTCTGGCGCTTGCGCAGAGAGCGAGCGTAAAAGCTGGGCCGGTAGTCAAATTTCGCTGCCGCGGCCGTAACTCTGTCTCGCGTTTCCTGTGGAATTGAGCGGACTCCGGGAGCGTTGTTCAGCACCAGCGAGATGGTGGCCGGAGAAAGCCCTAGGTACTCACCCAGCGTGCGCAGGCTGATCGGCTGCCCTGCCGGCGGCTCGGTCCCTGATTTCCCCCCTGAGCTTCCTCGTCTTGCCATGTACACCTTTGTAACATTCAGGAGCGGCTTTGTGCACAAAAACAGTCATTTTCTCGTTGTTTCTTCACGGGTTACGGGCTGCAAGCCCGGCGAATCCTATTTCGGACCAGCCTTGGCGCCGTATTTATACGGCGTCTGCCGTCGCAGGGTCCACGGCGGACTCTCCATGCCCTCCCAAGAATCCGTACAGGGCGACAACGATATAAGCTGCCAGCGTAACCGTATAGCCCATTGCATAGCTGCCCGTCCGATTCGCAATCCAGCCCAGCACGGGTGGAATAATGGCCGCGCCCACCACGGACATGACGATCACTGAGCCACCTATTTTGGTATTGACGCCTAGTCCCTTGACGCCCAATGCGAAGATGGTCGGGAACATAATGGACATGAAGAAACTGGTGGAAAGAATCGCCCAGACGCCTATAGGACCCGGATGAAAAATCCCCACCGAGAGCAGAGCGATATTCATCAATGCATAGGCTCCGATCATCCTGGTCGGCGAAATCCAGTTCATCAAAGCAGTCGAGGAAAATCGGCCGATCGCCATCGCGACCAGGCTGCCGGTCAGGTAGAGTCCGGCGGTGCGTTCCGTGGAAGTGGTGTATTGCTTTACGTAGGGAATAAAGGCGCTCCAGGTGCTGACCTGCGCGCCGCAATAGCAGAACTGCGCAATCACGGCCAGCCATAAGTTGCGATGGCGAAGAAGCTGTCGAAAGCTGCCCTGGTCCTCTGTACTGGAGTGGAAGGAGCCAACCTGTGGAAACTTTGTAATCCCGATCCAGGCAGCCCAGAGCAGCACAAGTCCGCCAAGAACAACATAGGTCGGAACTACGCGAAAAATCTCCGAGTGAAGATAGGCGGAATAAGTCCCCGCGGTCTTCATCGCTGCAATATTTTCTTTCTTTAACTCGATTCCGGAAAAAATAAAATAAGTTCCGATCAAGACTCCGGTAATGGTGCCGAGGGGATTAAAGGCCTGCGAAAAATTCAACCTGCGTTCAGATGTCTCTGCCGGTCCAAACTGTGCAATAAATGGATTGGCGGCGGTTTCCAGCGTCGCTGATCCGCAGCCAACCATGAACAACGCAACAAGAAATAAGCTATATTGACCTACGATTGCAGCAGGCCAGAACATCAACATGCCGCTGCCGAAGAGGCAGAGTCCGGCAAGAATACCGGCCTTGTATCCTAGTCGCCGCATGAAGACAGCCGCAGGAATGGCCATAAAAAAATAGCCAAGAAAGACGGCTGTCTGCACAAGCTGTGCCTGAAGCGGCGAAAGCTCAAAGGACTTCCTGAATTGCTGAACGAGGATATCTGTCAGGTTGTTGGACATTCCCCAGAGAAAGAAGAGAATCGTGACTAGCGCGAAGGTCAGCCGGTACTGAGCGGGGAAGACGCGCAGCTTCTCGGAGCCTTTTTTATCTCTCGGGTTGGGAATGTTCACTGACGAAGTCTGCATAAGGCTGCTTTCTCTACAAAATTCAATTCATCGAAATGACTCGCGGATAACTCAACTGCTGGTCAAACTTACTTAGGATCTCAAGGAAGAGACTCCTATTATACTCAGCCAAGCCGATAAATGCGCGATGCGACATCGCCCTCTATCTCAGCACGTTCCGCTTGAGTCAGCGGTCCAATCCATTCCGCCACCGTTTGCCACCAGCGCTGATAAGTGCTGGCAACGGTAAGTACAGGCCAATCAGAGCCAAACATTAACCGAGAAGGCCCAAAAGCATCCAGGACAGTATCAAAGTAAGGGCGTAAGACCTCGGGAGTCCACTCTGCCCAGTTTGCTTCCGTCACCATGCCGGAAAGTTTGCAGACTACGTTATCGCGCCGGGCCAACTCTCGAATTACACTGTTCCACGGCTTGAATTGATCGGATGATACAGTTGGCTTAGCGATGTGATCAAGTACGAAACTCTGCTTCGTATGGCGATCGACAAACCGGATAACTTCCTCAAGCTGGCGGGCATAGACCAGGATGTCATAGACAAGCCCTGTATCCGTAAGTGAAGTTATGCCACGGTTAAAATCCTTTCCGTCAAGAAATCCGTCGACCTCGCCTTGAACCACATGGCGCAATCCTTTCAGCAAAGGATTCTTCCGCAGGTGCTCAGAAATCGCAGGGAAATCATTGGCTGCAATTGGCGCCCAACCTACGATCCCTCGAATAAAACTGTTCGCGGCGGCAGTCTCTAGAAGCCAATGCGTCTCTTCCAAAGTCTGACGTGCCTGCACGGCGATAGTCGCCTCTACGCCCACAGATGCTAACTCACGGCGAATATCTTCCGGGAGGAAATCACGGCGCAGTATCAGCATCCGGTCATCAATCCAGCCAAACTCCTCAGGCGTGTAATGCCAAAGGTGATGATGGGCGTCAATTCTCATACGTTGCTCATATCTTGCGGAACCAAAAAAGAAGGTCAGCGTCTCGCGGTTAGCATACGATCCAGATGAACATAGCCTCCGTCCACTACTAGCTGCTGCGCGGTTGTATGCCCGGATTGAATAGGCGAAAGCAAGAATACGACTGCTGCGGCAATCTCCGCCGCTGTTGTCATGCGGGCTTCAAGAGGGATTTGGTCGGCAATCTGCCGGAGCGTCGCTGCCGGATCGGATTGCTGGTTTACCCATCGTTCATAGAGCGGGGTCAGTACTTCGGCAGGCAAAACGGCGTTGACGCGAACTCCATATGGTAATAGCTCTGCAGCCCATTCACGGGTAAGCGCAAGCTGCGCGCCTTTGGCCGCTGCATAGCCGGAGGTATTTCCCTGGCCGGTGAGCGCGACCTTCGAGCTGATATTTACAATCGATCCGCGTGCGGATTTCAACAGGGGAAGCGCATAGTGGGCGAGTGAATAGTAATGCACCAAGTTATTGCGCAAACTGGCTTCAAAGCGCTCGGGGCTACCGGATTCCAAGCCGACACCGTCGTTTGAGCCAGCATTATTTACCAGCCCATCCAACCGTCCATAGCGCGTAGCAATCTGCTCGATGGCGCTCTTGCATTCTGCGGTTACACTTAATTCCGTAACGATCAGTTCGCAGGGCAGCCCCTCTCGCTCCGTCTCGGCAACGTACTTCCGCACATTCTCAGAATTATGGCTGAGGATAACAACGCGCGCGCCTTCCTGCAGGCAGGCGCGGGATATCCCTTGGCCAATGCCAGCCCCGCCGCCGGTAACTGCAATGACAGATCCCGTTAACCCTAGATCCACAGTTTTGCTCCAGAATTAAGAAAATGTTTTCAGCGAAGGTTTAGAAAACCGCCGTCAATCGGATAATCCGTTCCTGTGATAAAACTGGCGGCATCGGAGCAAAGAAATAAGGCCAACTGCGCGATCTCGTCTGGGGTACCCATGCGGCCGACAGGCTGCGCAGCGGCCAGCTTCTCCATCATTTCTGCTTCGCGTCCCGGATAATTCCTGGCCAGAAAACCGTCGACAAATGGCGTATGAACTCGCGCAGGCGAGATACAGTTACAGCGAATATTGAACGGCAAACAATCTTTTGCTACGGAGAGAGTCATTGCCAGCACAGCGCCTTTGGTCATTGAATACGCGAACCGGTCGCTCAGCCCGCAGGTTGCCGCGATGGAGGCCATGTTGAGGATCACGCCGGAGTTCTGCTCCTTCATCGGCGCGACGGCGGCCTGCATGGCAAGAAAAGTCCCGCGCACGTTGATCCGATAGAGCCGGTCAAAATCCTCTGCTGGTGTTGTCGAGATCGAGCCTACATGAGCCACGCCCGCGCTGTTGACCAGCAGATCGAGCCGGCCATCGGCTGCGATTTCCGCAAATGCCGCTTGAACGCTGCTCTCTTCTGAAACATTGCAGGCAATTGCGGTCGCAGGAACCGGGGCATCTTTTGAGATTGCAGTTGCGGCCAACTCCGCGGCGTCGGCATTGAGATCAAGCAAAATGACCTTCGCCCCAGCGTGCGCAAATGCCGCTGCGATCGCTCGGCCAATGCCGCTGGCAGCGCCTGTGACGACGGCGCGCTTGCCTTCCAGTCGAAATCCGTTCACTTCCACCGCCTTGTTCCTCGCCTAACGACTCAGCATCTTGTAATATACGCGAAGCAGGAGTGTC
Organism: uncultured Acidobacteriaceae bacterium; assembly: GCA_963713645.1. Lineage (GTDB taxonomy): Bacteria > Acidobacteriota > Terriglobia > Terriglobales > Acidobacteriaceae > Telmatobacter. Next base: position 22,589 of record CAVQMQ010000013.1, read on the forward strand.
AACCTGGGTGGAGTGTCGTCGCCCGGAAAATGCCTTCATCCACGCTGAACACTCTCGCTGGCAGCATTCAATTGAGCTTCGTAAGGTAAACAAGACGATGAACGAAGTCGCAATAACCAACGTGCGGGTCATTGACCTGCGCTTTCCCACTTCCCGCGAGCAGATCGGCTCTGACGCGGTAAACAAAGACCCCGATTATTCAGCCGCATACTGCATTCTTGAGACGAACCAGCCGGGCCTGACAGGCCACGGGCTGACTTTTACGCTCGGGCGCGGCACGGAACTGTGCGTGGGTGCGTTGAATTATCTGGCGCAGTTTGCGCGTGGGCGACGGCTGGATGAGCTCACGTCGGATCTGCGGGCTTTCTCGCGGCAACTGACCGGCGAAACGCAGCTCCGCTGGCTGGGGCCGGAAAAAGGCGTGATTCATCTGGCCTGCAGCGCGCTGCTGAATGCAGTGTGGGATCTGTATGCCAAGGTGGAAGGCAAGCCGTTGTGGCGATTACTGGCCGAGATGGAGCCTGCGAGGTTGGCGGCTTTGATCGACTATCATTACATCGCCGATGTTCTGACGGAAAACGAAGCAGTGGAGATGCTCCGTAAGCAGCGCTCGCGATGGCAGCAACGGCTGGCTCTACTTGAGTTAGACGGCTATCTGGCCTATACAACTTCGGTGGGATGGTATGGGTTCAGCGACGAGAAGATTCGCCGCCTGTGCCGTGAAGGGATTGCCGCCGGGTGGACGCATTACAAACTGAAAGTCGGTGGCGACAGCGAGGATGACCTGCGCCGCGGGCTGATTGTACGCGAGGAGATAGGCGAGAAAAACAAGTTGATGATAGACGCGAACCAGCGCTGGGGTGTGAATGAAGCGATTGAAAAAACACTTGCGCTGGGCGAACTGAATCCGTGGTGGATGGAAGAGCCGACCAGCCCGGACGACATTTTGGGTCATGCGCGCATTCGCCGCGAGGTTGCTCCAATTCGCATTGCAACGGGCGAACATGTTCAGAATGCGGTGATGTTCAAGCAACTCTTTCAGGCGGGTGCAATCGATGTCTGCCAGATCGATAGTTGCCGCGTGGCCAGTGTAAACGAAAATCTCGCGATTATGTTGATGGCCGCTAAGTTCGGTATCCCGGTCTGCCCGCATGCCGGGGGCGTTGGGTTGTGCGAATATGTGCAGCACCTCGCTATATTCGACTATCTGTGTATCTCGGCGACGATGGAGAACCGGGTGATCGAGTATGTCGATCATCTGCATCAGCATTTTATAACTCCGGTAGTTATCAGGCGTGGGCATTACATGGTGCCGCAGGCGGCGGGATATAGCATTGAAATCAAACCCGAGTCGCTGAAGGAGTTCAGTTTTCCAGATGGCCCGGCGTGGAAGCGGGAGAAGCAATGAAGTTAGTTACATTTGTTCAGGATGGAATGCGTCAGCCGGGAATTGTTGATAGCGGACAGGTGCTTTCTTTGAAGCCTGCTGGTTTTGATGATGCGCGCTCGGTAATCTCCGGAGGAGATGAGGCATTGCAGCGAGTCCGTGCATTTCTGTCCTCCAGTGCGCAGCCGGGCATTGCACTTGACAAGACAGAATTGCTGGCGCCGCTGCTGAATCCGCCCCGCATCTTTGGTATTGGTTTGAACTACCGGGAACATGCCGCTGAATCGAAGATGGCGGTGCAAAGCGTGCCGACAGTGTTTATCAAACTTCCGTCTTCCATCGTCGGACCGGATGCTGATGTTCTATTGCCACCGGTGGCGACTCAGCCGGACTACGAAGCGGAACTCGCCGTCGTTATTGGCGTGGGAGGATATAAGATCAATCCGGCAGATTGGTGGCAGCACATCTTTGGCTACACGATTGTGAACGATGTAAGCGCGCGAGGAGTGCAGTTAGCTACATCGCAATGGACACTGGGCAAGAGCCTGCCGGGATTTACGCCGATGGGTCCGGTAATTGTAACTGCTGACGAAATTTCTGATCCGCACCAACTCGATATTCGGCTAACCCTCAATGGCGAAGTAATGCAGTCTGCCAATACCAGCGACATGATCTTCAAGATTCCTGAGCTGATTGCGTATATCTCGGCGCTTGTGCCGCTCGAAGCTGGAGATGTGATCAGTACCGGGACGCCGCCTGGAGTGGGGTTGGGCCGCACGCCGCAGGTCTGGCTCAAAGACGGAGACGAGATGGTCATTGAGATCGAGAGAGTTGGAACGCTGCGGAACCGGACACGGGCTGTTGCATGAAAGTGATTTGAAAGGCAATCCATGCTGAAAAATGGAATTCTGAATCCGCAGATCAATTCGCTGATCAGCCGCGTGCGGCACACCAATACGCTGGTCATTGCCGACCGCGGCTTTCCGTACTGGTCGCAGGTGGAGACCGTAGATATATCGCTGGTCGATGATATTCCAACTGTCTTGCAGGTACTGCAGGCGCTCAAACTGAACTTTGTTATTGGAAATGCTTGGATGGCCGGCGAATTTCGCGATCATAACTCGATTGCGACTGTGGCAAGTTATACAAATCTCTTCCCGCAGATCGTCTTCGAAGCGCATATTGATTTCAAGCTCCGGGTTCCTGGAGCGGTTGGCTTGATCCGCACCGGAGATACAACCCAATACGGAAATATTATTTTGGAATCAGCATGATTGTCTGTAAGTCCCGAGCGAGGATCACCGCGTTACCTGATCGCGCGTATTCATAAAACTGCGATGCCCGCCCTGGGAGCGCAGATTCGGGTCGTTTACCGGTGGCCGGTCCTGCTCGGCGTTGAAGCCATGCGCGAGTTTGGGATTAGGGTGGAATTTAGGTGGGCCGCCGTAGAACTGGCGGGCATGACTTAAAACCATCCCAGCGCGGCCATGCATTGGGCGCACGATCCCGCGCACCTGTACATCCATATCGCGATACTTATGCAGCTCGCCCACATCTTCACGGTCTTCCCATAGGCTGGTGATCGTGAAGGAGCATTTATCATCCGGCGTTTGCGGAGTGCAGACATCGAGAAAGCGCGTGCCGTCCGGCAGTTCCACGACGTCGTAAATATGAGCGGAAATGCAGACATCCTTATTCATCATCTGCGCGGCCTGCTCGGCAGGGATGCACTGCATTGGCTTGGTTGCGAAGGCAGGGAGGGGCACGAGCGCAGTCAGTAAAACTGCTGCTCCAAGCAGCGCGGTCTGGCAGACGCGACAGGGTTCCATAATGATCACCTCGGAAGAATGGAAGAATAGTAGCGCGATTGGGGCGCTAAGGGAAGCAATAAGTGAGAAATGCCAGATAGCGGAAGACGAAATATGGAAGGCGCGGATCAAATCGGTTACAGAATAATTTTCTGTATCGACGCTTGCTTTGTTCTCTGAGGCGCGTCAGACTGTGTGTGCCGAAGTTTTCGGTTTGAGGTGGGTTATGTGCGGAAGATACCTGGGAGTACTGGCGGTAGTTGCAACCCTGGCGTTGCCGGTTGCAGCGCAGACGGTGAAGAGTAGGACGACAAATATTGAGCTGGCACATGCTGCGCGCCTGCCTTATACCGCGGAGTACAAAATTACCAGCGTGAGAACGCTGGGCGATGGGAGCACGATTACCCATGAGTCCACCGAGGTTAGAGCGGTGGATTCGCAGGGCCGGCAGATGACTGCGACGACAACTACGCCAGTTTCCGGAGATCAGACACCGAAGACGACTGTCCATGTTTTTGATCCTGTGGCGCGAACCAGCGCCAATTGGAGTGTTCCCGGAGAAAAGGCGACCGTGACGGCGATGCCCGAGCCAGGAGCCGCGCAGGCATCCTGCCCCGCATCTAATGACCCGCGTCCGGTTGTTCAGCCACGTATCTCGCAAGATAGGCCCACGACGGAAGATTTAGGAACTGAGACGATTCAAGGGGTTGAGGCCCGTGGCCGCCGCACGACCTCGATCACTCCGAAAGGAGCAATCGGCAACAACAACCCGCTGACGCGCACCACTGAGCTGTGGACGGCGACCGCGCGCGGGCTTTCCGGCCTTGTCGTTCGCGAAGTCACCAGCGATCCGCAAGCGGGCAACAGAAGCAGGGAACTGACCAGCTTTGCCCAGGCTGAACCGGACGCGAGTGTCTTCCAGCCACCTGCGGGATATGAGATTGTGAGTCGCGATGCGCCGCAACCTTATTGCGCAGCCGTGCGGTCGGTTGAGCCGCCTTCGCCTCCGCCTGCTCAGTAAAGATTGCCAGAGCCGCCGGGCTGGCCGGCGGTTTTGGGCAACCTTCCTTTTTTCCCCTTTCCTCAATTGAATCGCATGGAGTCTATTCAATGAAGAATCTCGCCAGAAAGTTGTTTCTACTCTTAGCGGCAGGAATCCTGCTGCACGCTGCTAGCGCACAAACAGCCACCAAACCGCAGCCAGCAAAGCCGCCCTCCAGTCCGTCGCAAAGCCTGCTCGACTCCTGGAACGATATTGGCCGGAAGCTGATTGCAATGGCCGAGGATTTCCCCGAAGATAAGTACGATTTCAAGCCCAATCCCTCGCAGAGGAGCTTTGCCGAGCAGCTCCTTCATGCCGCCGGAGCGAACTACTACTTCATCAATCCGGTGAAGGGCGTCAAGGCTCCAGAGGGCGACCCCAAGCGCGCTGACTTCAAGAACAAAGCGGCCGTGGTTGAGTATGTGCGCAAGTCTTTTGCTGACGGCGCGGAGCTGATCAAGAGCAAGGGCGACGCGGGGATGAACGACCTGTTCGTCGATCCGTTCGCAAACCAGCAAACCCGCTTCTCGGATGGGGGCTGGGGCATTATCGAGCACTCCGGCGAGCACTACGGGCAACTGGTGGTCTATTACCGCGTGGCAGGGATGGTGCCACCGGAGTCGCGGCCGAAGAAGTGATTAATTGTCCCGTTGTGCGGTACAATAGTGCAAACGGGAGACCGCTGCATGATTCTCGGATTCCGGGACCGCTGGCTGCAGGATTTCTTCATTGACGACCTGCGAAGCCGCAAGATTCCGCCGGATATTGAGACGCGGCTGTTCAGGAAACTGCAATTGCTGGATGATGCAACTTCGGATGCGGACTTGCGCGTGCCGCCAAGCAATCGTTTTGAGAAACTGCGCGGGAACCTTGAAGGGTGGCACTCCATCCGCGTCAACGACCAGTGGCGGCTGATCTTCCAGTGGGATGGCGGAAGAGGCGAAGCTGCCGATGTGTATCTTGACGATCACGGTTACCGCTGAGGGGTGTTTATGTTGATGACGGAACGGAAACCTGTAGGCGTGGGCGAGATGCTGGTGGAAGAATTTCTTGCGCCGATGGGCCTTACGCAGGGAGCGTTGGCGGAGGCAATGGGCGTGCAGCGCAAGTTGGTGAACGAACTATGCAACGACCGCCGCGCCGTTACCGCCGACACAGCGTTGATGTTGGCGCGCGTCTTTGGCAACTCGCCGGAGTTCTGGCTGAACGTCCAGCGGCGGACGGATCTATGGGAGGCGATGCATACTCCCAAGCGGCGGCAGCGGATTGAGCAGGCGAGGGCGTTGCAGGTTGCTGGATAGATCGCCATTCGACTTTGTTCTGCGCGGCCCCGTGTTGAGAACGTTGTCCAGGGAGTCTGCGTCAAAATGCCTGTGGCATAAAAACTTGTGCATGGAGCAAGTTATGCGCGGAAGCATCTATGGAGTGCTGGCGCTGGTTGTGGTAACAGGTCTGGCGCTGCCGATGGTAGGAAAGTCGCCTGCGGCCCAGACAACTACCGCAACGCGCAAGCCTGGGCCTGATGCAAGATTGCCGTACATGGCAGAGTACAAGATGCTGCGCATACAGTCCCTCCCGGATGGAACTGTCGCCCACGAAACCAGGATCGTGATCGCCCGCGACTCACAGGGCCGCAAGATGAGAGCGACCACCGAGATTCCAGAGACGCCGGGTGTGCCGCAGAAGACTCATTTCGAGGTCGTCGATCCCGTGGCGCACGCGACTTTCAGTTGGAATTTTCCTGGACGTGAAGCGACTGTCATGGCGATTCCTTTTGCCGGGGTGATTCCTCCGGGCTGTAGTTTCGCGGTCTTCGGGATAGGCTATTCGAATGAGAAAACTACGGTGGAAGATTTGGGGACGAAGATAATTTTGGGAGTCGAGGCAAGGGGGCGGCGAACCTCAACTACAGTCTTGATCGAGCCCGTGGGGAAACAGAAAAAACATAAGTCGCAGGCGCGCACAAGCCAGGTGCGCAGTGACGAAATATGGCAGGCGACCAATCCCGATTTAACTGGCATGGTGGTGCGCTATGTGAACGAGGATGAGGCCGCAGGCAAGACGAGCAAGGAACTGGTTAACTTTAGCCAGAGCGATCCGGACGTGCTGATCTTCCAACCACCTGCGGGCTACACAATCGTGAATCGCGAAGTGAGCGCCGATCCCTGTACTGCTCTTGAGCTATTGAATCCGTAGCTGCCATCCCATTTACACTAGAAGGGTTATGACGGAAGAGATCGAAAAGCGTTACGACCCGGCGGTAATTGAACCCAAATGGCAGGCCCGCTGGGCCTCTGACCCCAAACTGTATGCGGCGGAACCGGCCTCCTGCGGCAAGCCCAAGTATTACGTCCTCGAAATGCTGCCCTATCCCAGCGGGCAGTTGCATATGGGGCATGTGCGCAACTACTCCATCGGCGACGCGCTGGCCCGGCATATGTGGATGCGCGGTTACAACGTGCTGCATCCGATGGGCTGGGACGCCTTCGGGCTGCCGGCCGAGAATGCCGCGCTCAAGAACAATACTCCTCCGCGCGACTGGACTCTCGGCAACATCGCCGCGATGAAGCGGCAGATGAACCGGCTCGGACTCGGCTACGACTGGGCGACCGAAGTGACTACCTGCCTGCCCGATTACTACCGCTGGAACCAGTGGTTCTTTCTGCGCATGTACGAGCGCGGCCTCGCCTACCGCAAGAAGAGCAAGGTCAATTGGTGCCCGGAGTGCGCTACCGTGCTGGCCAACGAGCAGGTGATCGATGGCCGCTGCTGGCGGCATGAGGACACCATTGTCGAGCAGCGCGACCTGGTGCAGTGGTTCTATCGGATTACCGCATACGCGGAGGAGTTGCTCAAGGGGCTGGAAGACCTGGAAGGCTGGCCGGAAAAAGTCCGCACCATGCAGCGCAATTGGATCGGGCGTAGCGAGGGGACGGAGGTCGATTTCTTCCTTTCGGGAGTAGCCGACGAGGGACCAGGGACTAGGGACCAGGGACTAGATAACTTAGATGACCTAATCTCCAAAATTGCGCTTCAAGGGTTTGAGAATTTCTACAAGGAATCGCTCCAGCGTATACGCGTCTTTACAACGCGCGTGGATACGATCTTTGGCGCGACCAGCGTACAGCTTGCACCGCAGCACGCGCTGGTTGCCGAGTTTGCCGCCGCTGACCAGGTACTGAAGGCGCAGGTGGATGAACTTCTCGATCAGCAGAAGAAAGCCCGCGAGGCCGGTGATCTTGGAGCAATCGAGAAGCACGGCGTTCCAACCGGCCGCTTTGCCATCAATCCCTACAACGGCGCGCGCGTACCCATCTGGGTGGCCAATTACATCCTTGCGGATTACGGCACCGGCGCCATCATGAGCGTTCCCGCGCACGATGAGCGGGATTTCGAGTTTGCGACCAAGTACGGGTTGCCGATTGTCGAGGTGATCAAGCCGCTCCAAAAGATCGAAGGAGCAGCAGTAGTGTTACCTCTCTGTACCGAAGATGGTGTACTGATCAACTCCGGCGAGTATGACGGGTTGAGTTGCTCACAGGCCCAGAAACTGCTCCGAGAGTCCGCCGCCCGCAAGGGCTTTGGAGAGGCGAAGGTGACCTTCCGCCTCAAGGACTGGGGCGTGAGCCGTCAGCGCTACTGGGGCACGCCGATTCCGATGATCCACTGCGAGACCGACGGGCTGGTTCCTGTGCCCGACTCACAGTTGCCGGTGATTTTGCCCAACCAGATCGAGATCACTCAGCAGGGCGGGTCACCACTGAGCCGTGTGCTTGAGTTTGTGAACGTCACCTGTCCCAAGTGCGGCGGTGCGGCCAAGCGCGAGACCGATACGATGGATACCTTTGTCGATTCGAGCTGGTACTTCTATCGCTATGCGGATGCAAAGAACACGAGCGCGCCCTTCGATTCAGAGATAGTGAAGTACTGGTTTCCCATCGACCAATATATTGGCGGCGTGGAGCACGCAATCCTGCATCTGATCTATTCGCGCTTCTGGACCAAAGTGATGCGCGATCTAGGCTTGGTCGAGAACAGCGAACCGGTGCGGCGGCTCTTTACGCAGGGCATGGTCCTCAAAGACGGGGCCAAGATGTCCAAGAACAAGGGCAACGTGGTTTCGCCCGACGATATGGTCGCCCGCTACGGCGCCGATGCCGCGCGCATGTACTCGCTCTTTGCCGCGCCGCCGGACCGCGATCTCGACTGGCAGGAGGATGGCGTTGCCGGCGTGAGCCGCTTTTTGGGACGTGTCTGGCGGTTGACGGAGCGTTACGCGCCCTTGGCGATTTCGGGCTGCGGAGTCAGCATGAATGCGCCGTCGGGCGTTGCTCTTAAGCTCCTGCGCAAGCTGCATCAGACCATCGCCAAAATCACGCAGGATTTTGAAGGCCGCTGGCACTTCAACACCTGCGTCGCGGCCATCATGGAGCTGGTCAACGAGATTCAAGCGGCTGACGCGCAACTGGCGGCGGGTGAGGTTCCAGCGCCGGTGGTGCTGGAGTTGCTGCGTTCGCTGGCGCTGTTGCTCGCGCCCTTTGCTCCGCATCTTGCCGCCGAGCTGTGGGAGATGCTCGGCGAGAAGGGAAATATTCTGCGTGCGGCTTGGCCGGTCAGCAATCCCGAGCTGGCCAAAGAAGACGAGTTGGAGATTCCGGTGCAGATCAATGGCAAACTGGTCACGGTGGTGCGCGTTGCTGCAGATGCCGACACCAAGGCCATTGAGGTCGCGGCGCTGGCCGATGAGAAAGTAAAGGCGCGTATCGAGGGCAAGGCGGTGGCGAAGATCGTAGTGATTCCCGGCAAACTGGTTAACCTGGTGGTCAAGTAGTGGCGGCTCCGCTGCGCGGAACTCAATCTCTGGTAGGGCAGATGGGCTGGGTCTGGGAGCGGCCTTCGGTCACGCTGATCGAGATTGCGTGGCGCTGGCTCTTCGGGATACCTTTCCTCACCGTCTGCTGGATGCAGGTACAACGGATTCTTGCGGCGTTGCCTCTGGAATCCGCGGGCCTCGGTAGCGTCGACGCGCAAAACCCTTGGGTGGCGGCGGTGCAGTTTTCCCACGCCGCCGCAATCTACCAGCCGCATGTATCGGCTGTCTTACGGTGTCTTACGCCGGTTGCGGCGTTGGCATGGGTGATTGTGTCGGGCGTGGGTCGCAGTTTGGTCTACAAGCGCCTCGATCCCCAACTGCCATTTCGCCCCTTTGCGATGATCTTTCTTCAAGCGGCCTGGCTGGTTGGGTTCGGCGTCCTTTGCTGGGGCTGGTGGCGCTCTATGGCCTGGGTGGCCTCGACCCACATACAACCTAACACTGAGCCGGACCTGATCGGCTACTCCTTTTGGGCGATTTTTCTCTCGCTCGGCTTTTTTACTCTGTGGGCATTCGTGAGCTGGCCTTTCCAGATTGCCCCACTCCTCCTCTTGAAACAGCGCAATTCACCTTTGCCTGTGCTCATTCACACCTTCACTTTGGGAAAGGCTTTCATCGGCAAGCTGGTCGAAATCAATCTGGTCATGGGCATTGTCAACCTGGCGCTGATTGTGCTCGCGATGGTGCTCTCCGCCGCGCCGTTGCCTTTCAGCGATGAGCTGGGGCCGGATGCGCTGCATGTTTTATGGGTCGCTGCGACGGTCTTTTATCTGATCGCCAGTGATTACTTCCAGTTAGTGCGCATCAAGGGCTTTCTGGAGTTCTGGAAGATGTTTCGGGAGACCGGCACAAGCATCCCTGCCGCTTAGAAGCGCAGGATTCTCAAGGAGTTTTGCATCTATTAAAGCCCCGTTAACATTTGCAGTAGAAAATAATGATGGTTCCATCTTTGTAAGGAGAATCCCGTGAAAAAAGTGATTGTTGCCGCAGGTTTGTTCATGTTGGCGCTGAGCACGGCGCATGCCCAGAAGTTAACAGCCGCCGGTGCTACTTTCCCCTATCCGATTTATTCCAAGTGGTTTACCGAATACAGCGGGGCCCATCCAGGGGTCGAAATCAACTACCAGTCAATCGGATCCGGCGGAGGAATCCGCCAGATATCTGCAGGTCTGGTGGACTTCGGAGCTTCTGACGGGCCGATGACTGACGAGCAGCTGGCCGCTTCCAAGCTCAAGCTGATCCACATCCCCACGGTTCTGGGCGCGGTCGTTCCGGTTTTCAACGTTCCTGGCGTCGGCGATCTCAAGTTCAGCTCGGAAGTTCTCGCGGATATTTTCCTCAACAAGATTACGAACTGGAATGATGGGCGCATCGCCAAGGACAACCCCGGTGTATCGCTGCCCAACCTGAAAATCATCGTGGTTCACCGCTCGGATGGCAGCGGCACTACCTACATCTTCACTGATTACCTGAGCAAGGTCAGCCCTGAGTGGGCCAATGGACCCGGCAAGGGCACTTCGCCCTCCTGGCCGACGGGCGTGGGTGGCAAGGGCAATGAAGGTGTTGCCGGCTTGGTGCGCCAGTTGCCCGGCGCTATGGGGTACGTCGAGTTGATCTACGCGCTCCAGAACAAGATCACCTACGGCTCGGTAAAGAACCCGGCGGGCAATTTCGTCAAGGCATCGATTGCGGGTGTTACCGAGGCCGCGGCGAGTGTGAAGTCGATCCCAGCAGATTACCGCGTCTCCATCACCAACGCACCGGGCGCGACGGCGTACCCGATCTCCAGCTTTACCTGGCTGCTGGTACCCGTCAAGTCTCCGGATGCGGCCAAGGGCAAGGTGATCAAGGATCTGCTGAACTGGATCATCACCTCCGGCGAGAGTGAAGTCGAGTCGCTCTCCTATGCGCCGCTGCCAAAGAACGTAGCGGATAAAGTTCTGCAAACCGTCTACTCCCTGCAATAACTTTTTCTCCTCGCTAAAAAACGCCAGACGGGTCTCCCTCCATCTGGCGTTTCTTTCTGCATCCTGCCTCTGTGCGCATTGAGAGTCTAAAATCATATTTGCCCTCCATGATGCGAAAGAGACTTGAATACTGGCTGGTGGTAGCCGTGGCGCGCACCCTGGGACGCATGCCGCGTCCGTTGGCGCGCTGGGTAGCAAGCGTTCTTACCTGGGCCGTTTATCATGGTTTGGGCCGTTTACGCAGAGTTGGCGAACGCAACCTGGCGCTGGCATTCCCAGAACTTCCAAAAAAGATCAAAACGACGGAGTTGCGGGGCGTGTATCGCCATCTTGGTTGGCAACTGGTCGAGTTCTGCAGGATGCGGCGCTATACCGCCGCCAACATCAAAAACTGGATTCGTACCGAGGGACTTGATCACTACCTTGCTGCCCAGGCCCGCGGCAAAGGAGTGCTCATCCTCACCGGCCATCTGGGCGCGTGGGAGTTGTCCAGCTTCTATCACTCGCTGATGGGCCATCCGATGGGCATGGTCATCCGCCGCCTCGATAACCGGCAACTCGACGAGTTTGTCAACGGCATCCGCTGTCAGCACGGCAACCGCGTGCTGCATAAAGACGACTTTGCTCGCGGCCTCTTGACCGCGATGCGCGCTGGAGAAACCGTCGGAATTTTGATGGACACCAACATGACCCCTCCCCAGGGCGTCTTCGTTGATTTCTTCGGCCGCCAGGCCTGTACTGCTTCGGGCCTTGCCCGCGTGGCTCTCAAAACCAGCGCGGCCGTTCTGCCCGGCTTCATGCTCTGGGAGCCGGCGGAGCTGAAATACGTCCTGCATTTCGGTCCTGAACTGAACTTCGAGCGCACCGGGAACGCCGAGGCCGATATACTGGCCGCGACCCAGCAGTGCAATCGCGTGGTGGAATCCTGGATTCGCCGCTATCCCGACCAGTGGCTCTGGATTCACCGCCGCTGGAAGACGAGGCCGCCGGGTGAGTCGGGGCTTTACTGAGGCTTTTTGTATTGACGTCCCAGATTTCTAACATGAGGGAAACTCATTTCAAATGATTGCTCGTCTGCTGGGCTTCGACGCAAGAGAGAACGAGATTGAGAGCAGGAAGATTCCGATTTCCCCCAGCGTGCGTGAATCCTTCTTCTTGCGCCCGGAGATTGAATTTCCATTTTCCGTGGACAAGAGTGTCTAGCCATCACACTTTCAGTACTCTCCTTGGACGCGCCACCTTACGCCCCCGTTGCTTGAGACAGATCCTGATTGCAGCGGCGGATTATGGTTGAATCTCGATAGAATGTTGGCGCGCTTAAGCGAGTCCAATAGAGATGCTGCTTTGATAGCTGTGGAGATTGTCGGTCCCGATGGCGAATCGTTTGACAGCATTAACTCATCGCTAATTTACTTGGAGCAAGATCCAAAGATAGTTCCTGAAGGAAATACGGTACTCGGATTCGATGTCGCGGACGAAGCCATGTTGAGCGGGTTGTCGAATTGCGGTTACACGCCGCAGGAACTGGAAGGATTGCGGCCAGTATGGCAGAGCAGGATGAATGATCACGGACTCTTAATTTCAGTGGAGGATGCACTGGAGTTCATGAAATTATCGGATGAGAGAGTCGAAGAGCACGCGCCCTTCTGGGTCTATAAACTGTACAAGTTGAGGATTGGTTGATTTGGTCCTCAACGCAATGTCTGAAGACGGAGAAGTAATGACGCTCAGCGAACTGATTGAGCAATTGGGCGGCAAACTGGCGCAGGGAAGCGCTGACTTTCACGTCTTCGGCGTTAACTCTTCCGCGCAGGCCACCGCTGCCGATCTCGTCTTCGCAGAAGACTCGGCCTCAGCTACCGAAGCCCTCGCCAGCAACGCCGGAGCCGTCGTTCTCCGCCAGGGTGTCGTGGACACTTTTTCCTCGGATAAGGCTGTGATCGAAGTAAAACAGCCCAGGCTCTGGTTTGCCCGTGCAGCGAAGCTTCTCAAGCCCACTCCCATTGCAAGCGGTGTTCATCCCGCCGCGGTTGTTGGAGCCGATGTCGAACTGGCTGAAAAAATCTCCATCGGTCCCGGCGCGGTCGTCGAAGATTCGGCGATGATCGGCTCGGGCAGCCGTATTGACGCCGGAGCCTTCGTGGGCAGCGGAGTCAGCATCGGCGAGAATTGCCACATCTATCCCCGCGCCGTCCTCTATCCCGGAACCACTCTCGGAGATCACGTCGTCGTCCACTCCGGCGCAATCCTCGGCGCAGATGGTTTCGGCTATGTCCGCGATTACGCCACGGGTGCCTACACCCAATTTCCTCAGCAGGGAACGCTGGTTATTGAAGACGATGTCGAGATCGGCGCGAATACCACGATTGATCGCGGCGCACTGGCCGAGACGCGCATTCGTCGTGGGACAAAGATCGACAACCTTGTCCACATCGGCCACAACTGCGATATCGGCGAAGACGTGATCATCGTCGCCCTGACCGGCATCTCCGGCTCCTGCACTGTCGGCAACGGCGCGGTCATCGCCGGTCAGGTGGGCATCGGCGACCATGCGCATGTCGGTCCCGGAGTGGTTCTTGGCGGCCAGGCAGGTGTACTCAGCGGTAAAACCGTGACGAATGAGGGACTCAAGCCGGGAACTGTTCTTTGGGGTACACCCGCTCGTCCGCTCAAGCAGGTTTTGCGTGAACTGGCCGTGCTGGCAAAGCTTGCAAAGGGGAAGGGAAAAACTGCGACAAGTGCGAAAGCGGAAGGAAGCCAGGATAGCGACAAATGAAGAAATTTGCTTTCTATTTTATGAAGTGGGGCAGTTTAGTCTTGGGCATTTATGCCTTCCTTGTAGCCCTCAATATTGTGTTTCTCGACCCATTTCCCTGGGACTGGATGAAATTCGGCCTGCTAGCGGTGTCTATTGCGGTTTGCTGGGCCGGATTCTGGAACTTTATGCGGCTCCTCTGACGCGGCAACGAGCCGGATAATTTCTGGCGACCACTCGATCCTCACATCAGTCCACTAAACTCATCCCCGGCTCTTGCCGGCCAAATTCCGGTCGCAGATTCATCCCCGACTGCGGACCAGGATGCCGTTTCTCTGCCATAGGCTGGCGCGGCGCGTGAGTCTCTACATTCCTGAGCAGAATCGCCAATCCCCGCGCCCCATCCATCTGACACTCGGTAAGCAGCACTTGCGCCTGGGTCAGAAACTCCGGATGATGCTCAAAGTGCTTGCTGGCGGTCTGCACAGTATGGACGACATGCTCGGCGGCAAAGCTCTCGCCGTGAAATCCAGCCACGCCAATCAAGAGTCCCTTGATCAACGCGAACTGGCTGGTCAGCAGGGCAAACTCCCGAGCCAACGAGGGTCTGGCATCTGGCTTCAACCCATCGCGCCCGAAGGGAAACTGGCAGCGGAAGATTGTGTTGAGCAGGTAGTTCTCCAGAATATGCGGCTGCCTGCGGAAGAATGGAGCAAAGTAGAGGTCGTGCGACGAGCCGTATTGTGCCGTCAGCGACTCCAGCGTCGCTCCCGGTCCGTTGCCGATCCCTGCCGTAAAGGCCTCGATACAGGCGACAAACCGTGGCCGCACATTCGAGCGATGCAGCAGCATTCCCGCCATTTGCAGCACCAGGTCCAATTGGCGCTGGTGGTCGGCGGGCACGGTTTCCAGCTCTGTATGCAGACCGCCCGCGGCAACTGTGACCTCAAAGTCGTCCAGAAACGCAGGGATCGCCCGCCGTAATTCGCCTCCGTTGATCGCATCCAGCCGCCGGCAAAAGATTCCCAGTAAAAACATCCGCTGCCAGAGCGGGTAGTTGCGATTCTGGATAAGCGCCAGCACCGCGCGGCGAATCGAATGCGCATAGAGCAGCAGAGGGTTTTCAATCTCGAAGGGCAGGTCGGAGTTGAAGCCAAACTTGCGCCACGACTGCGGTGCCTCCTCCTGCATGGCGTCTCCCAGCAGCTTCGGATTCAACAGCACCAGCCGCGCTGCTTCAGGGCAGGAGAGCGAGAGAGCCATTTCCTGCTCACCGGTGAATGAACGCACGATGCGCGGATAGGTTGCGCACGTTGTGGGCAAAAACCCCTCGCCCAACTGGGCATGAATCCGGCAAAGACCATCCGGGCCGTGCAAAGGGCAAGCATTCACTGCCGTCATCCGCATCTGCGCAAACGGCGCGGGAGAATGCTGGCTTCCTGAATCAGGGTTATCCGCTGCCGGAGTTCGAAGCATACTTACGTCGAGCAGTGTCCGCAGCGGTCCCGGAGGAACCGTCTGGTATTTTGCCCAGGCAGCCTCGTCGATATGCACCGACCAACCCTGGCAGCAGGTGTCTTCACATTCCGGACCTATACAGTGGAATTTTTCGGCGTAATTTGGCCTGATTGCTTGGAAAGAATGTGTCTCACTGGGATGCAACTTGCGCTCCTTGCAGATGCGGTCCAAAAATTACCCCGCTCTAAGAATGCTTGTCTGATTCTGGAGCAAGCGGAAAGCCGCGCAGGAGCGGGGGGAATTGGAGAGGGCTAATTCCGCAGCAGCATCGTCAATCCGTGTGCGTTGTTCAGCCCCCGCGCTTCCAGCAGCGCCTGCGCCTGGAAGAGAAACTCCGGGTGATGCTCAAAATGCTTTGAGGCAGACTGCACAGTATGAATGACATGGTCTGCGTTGAATGCGTTGCCGTAAAAACCGGCAACGCCGATCAGCAGCCCCTTCATCAAGGCGAATTGCGTGGCCAGCGAGGCAAACTCCTTTGCTGCCTCCGGGTCTGCGGGCAGTACATTGTTCTTCACCCCAAAGGGAAAGGTTTTGGCGAAGATCATGTTGATCAGGTAATTCTCCAGAATGTACGGATGGCGGGCAAAAAAAGGAGCATAAGCATGAGTGTATGCGGCGCCGTAGGAGTCAATGCGGTTTTTGAGGGGCACATTCGGTCCAAGGCCGATCCCTGCCGCAAAGACGCGTATGCATTCGAGAAAGCGAGGGTTGATCCGCGCCCGCTGGCTGCCCAGAGCGGTTAACTTCAGCACAATATCGAGTTGCAGCCCGAAATCTGCGGGGATCGCGTCCATCGCCGCACGCAGCCCGCCGGCAACTACTGCGGCCGCAAAATCATGATAGAGGGCAGGAAAACCTCGGAGAGCTTCACGCGGTTTCCTCTCCCAAGCGTCCGGCACATGGTGTGTCAGCGGAGAGGCTTTCACGGTATCGAGCCGGCGGCAAAAGGCGCCAATCAGGAAAAGCCGCTGCCAGAGCGGGTAAGCCCGGTTCTGCAACAGCCCCAGTACAAACTCCCGGATTGGCCAGAAGTAGGGCAGCAGAGACGGCTCACCTAGACCGTCATCCAGCCAACTGATCTGGTATCCGCCCGCGCTGTTTGGAGCAAGCAGGCGGGGATTGAGCAGCACTAGCCTCGCTGCTTCCGGGCAGGAGAGGGAGAGCGCAACGCCCTTCAGGTTGTCGATAGTCTGCACGACGCGCGGATAGGTGGCGCAGGTGACGGAGAGAAACTCCTCGCCGTGCTCGCACTGAATCTGGCAAAGCCGTTCTTCGTTGAGGAAGGGGCAAACCTGCGACTCGGGCATCTGCACCCGCGCATAGTGGGCTGGGTTGGGGTCGGTAGGGGTAAGCAGGATCTTCGCGTCGAGCAGAGTCCGCAACGGTCCCGCCTGTACGCTCTGGTACTTCTCATAAGCCGCCCGGTCAATCGGCACCGTCCAGCCCTGGCAGCAGGAATCCTCGCAGGCGGGACCGATACACTGAAACTTCTCCGAGTATTCGGGCAGGAGCATCCGGCTCTGGCGAAGCTTAGGCTCCGGGCGCTGCTTCGGAGGAGGGTGAATCAACTGCAAGCGGTTACGAGCCACACGGAACTCCTGGTGTGATGAGGCGGACCCAATTACGGGAGCAAAGGAGAGACCGGAGAGGGGGATTGAGGATTGGAAAAATTTGATACACAGAGTGTCGGAAATTTTACATATTGAAAAATATTAATAATTACAATCATTTCAGAAAGTTGACTGGAAATACCTCGTCATCTTGTTGAATGCTTTCCGGTCCAACTGTAGCAAATCGATTCAAATTAATCGCTTTTTCTTCGCTTTTTTCTGTGAGTTGTACTATTCTGATTTCGCTTCCCCAGGAGGAGCAAAAAAATGGATTTTCAACAGGAATTGATTGCTGAATACGACCGCGAAACCGGCACGACCCGCAAAATGCTCGATGCTATACCCACCGATGCGGACTTCAGTTGGAAGCCGCACGCCAAATCCATGTCTCTCGGACAGTTGGCTGGCCATCTTTCCGACACAACAGGAGATTGGGCGACCAAGACACTGACCACCGACAAGCTCGAGTTTCCCGCTGACCACAAATTTGAGCCGTATATTCCCGCCTCGAAGACGGCTCTCTTGGCGCAGTTTGACGCTCAAGTCGCCGAAGCCAAGGCGGCATTGGCAAAATTTGACCCCAAAAAATGGGATGAAAACTGGAAGTTTGTCGCAGGCGGCCAAGCATGGATTGATGAATCCAAGTACCGGGTCTTCCGCAACTGGGTTCTCGACCATCTGATCCATCACCGCGCGCAGTTGGGCGTCTTCCTGCGCCTGCTCAACCAGAAGATTCCCGGCTCCTATGGGCCGTCGGCGGATGAAATGTAACCAATCTACGGTGCAGAGGCGGGCCGGTTACACCGCGCCCGCCAGCACCTCTTTGTATACCCCGCGATCCACGTTGCCGCCGGTGAGCACTATGCCGATGCGCCTGCCCGCAAGCTGATCTTTCTCTTTCAGCGCCCCGGCCAGCGCGGCTGCGCCGGCGCCTTCGGCCAGATTGTGGGTGTCTTGATAGTAGGCGCGCATCGCGGCGGCAATCTCCGCATCAGAGACTTCGATGACTCGGGCTACGTTCTCCGTGATCGCCTCCATCGCCTGCGCATTGGGCAGCCGGCAGGAGAGTCCGTCTGCAATCAACGTCCGCGAAGGCGCTTCAACCACCTTGTGCGCCTTGAAGCTCAGTGAGTAAGAGGGTGACTCGGCGGCCACCACTCCGATGATCTCTGTGTTGAGTCCCAACGCATTGCGCGCCGCTGCAACTCCACAGATTGACGAGCCAAGGCCGATGGGCACGTAGACGGTGTCGAGTTTGGGTGCGCCTTCAAACAGCTCCATCGCGTAGGTAGCCGTGCCCATCACCAGGCGCTCGTGAAAGGAGTCGACCATCGTCAGTTCGCGCTCTGCGGCCAGCTTCCGGGCATACTCCAGCGACTCCTGAAAATCATGCCCGCGCACAATCAATTCGACGCCCTCGGCCAGCAGCGCGCGGTTTTTCTCTTGGCTTTGGCCATGAGGCACGACGATCACCGCCTTGAGTCCGGCAAGCCGCGCCGCACGGCCCACCCCCTGGCCGTGATTGCCGCGGGTTGCCGCGACTACACCGGTCACTTGAGGCTGCGTCTGGCGGAGCCAATCCATGTAGACCAGCGCCCCGCGCAGCTTGAACGCTCCTACCGGGGAGTGGTTTTCATGCTTGATCCAGGCCTCTGTACTGGTTTGCGAATCAACATCAAAGCGCTGGTTGATCAGCGGCCAACTGAACTGCGGCGTCGGAGGCATTGACCGGTAAACCACCGATTGCGCCTCACGGATCTGGGTGAGTGAGGGAAGCTGCATGGGTTCAGGATAATGGGAATCATGCTTCAAGGACAAAATCTTCATGAAGTTTGACTCTCGTATCCATTTTCCGCAGACTTAAACTCGCATTGCGCATCGAAGACAATGGAGGTTTCACCAGGATGAACCGGAGATCAGCAATCAAGCACCTGGGCGGCGCGGCAAGCGCGCTGCTTTTGACCGAAGCCCTGCACGCGGACGGATTCCCCGCAGGCCAGACGGCCACAACCCCTGCCCCAGCCGCGACGCCCACCGGGCCATTCACACTGCCGGCGCTGCCCTACGCCTACGAAGCGCTCGAGCCGTATTTTGATGCGGCGACCATGCACCTGCACCACGACAAGCACCATCAGGCCTATGTAAATAACCTCAATGTCGCTGTCGCGGCGCATCCCGAACTGGCCGGCAAGAGCCGTCGACCGATCTGGTCACCAATCTGAATTCCGTTCCCGAAGCCGCGCGCACCGCTGTCCGCAACCAGGGTGGAGGCCACGCCAACCACTCCTTCTGGTGGCCGACTCTGGGCAAGCCGGGCGGCGCAACGGCACCCAGTGGTGAACTGGCCAAAGCCATCGATGCAAAATTCGGAACGCTCTCGGCCTTCGAGGATAAGCTGACGGCTGCGGCAGCGAGCGTATTCGGCAGCGGATGGGCCTGGCTGGTCAAACTGCCTGACGGCTCGCTCACGATTGAGACCACTCCCAATCAGGACAGCCCGCTTACCCTCGGGCACACGCCGGTTCTCGGCGTTGACGTCTGGGAACACGCCTACTATCTGAAGTACCAGAACAAGCGCGCCGACTACGTGAAGGCCTTTTATCAAGGTGATCAACTGGGATTATGTCAGCGGGCAGTTTGCCGCCAAACCTTCCGCCTGAGGCTGGCTTCAGGCATCCCAGCCATCTTTATCCGCGGATTCCTGGATGCGTCGAACCATCTCGGCAACCAGCCGTCGCTGTGGCTTTCCATTCAGCGTGTGCGGCACCTCGTCGATGAAGTACACATGCGCCGGCACTCGGCTATGGGCCAAATTTTCCAGGGCGTAGCTGCGCAGGCCGTCCTCGTCGGTGGCCGCGTCTTTTCGCAGCTCGACCGCGCAGGCCAGGTCTTCGCCCAAGGTCGAGTGCGGAACCGCAAAGACAACGGACTTGTACACGCTCGGGTGTGAGTCCAGCACTGCTTCCACTTCGAGGGGGGAAATCTTTTCCCCCCCTTTGTGGATGACCTCTTTGATACTGCCCAGCAGGAAGAGATTGTGCATCTCATCCATGTGGCCCAGGTCGCCGGTGCGGAACCAGCCGTCATGAAATGCACCGGCGGTGGCTTCGGGATCGTCCAGATAGCCGGTGCTATTCACTTTTCCTCGCACTACAATCTCACCCACTTGCCCCGCGTCCAGCAGTCTGTGGCCAGGGCCCATGATGGCGATCTCTGGTCCGATGCTTTTGCCCACAAAGCTGACGGGCGAGGAGCTGCCCTTTGCGACCGAAGTTTGCGAAGGGTAATTGGCAATTGTTGAACCGGCAAACGGACCCGTTTCTGTCAGTCCATAAATATCAACGACAGCGGCTGAGAGTGCCCGGCTCAACTCGTCCGCGAGGCTGGGCGCAAGCGGCGCGCCGCTGGAGCGGACAAAGCGCAGCGTGTTTTGACCAGGCAATGGACGGGAATTCAGGTGATGTAAAACCGCGCGGTGGGTAGCAGGAATCGCCGCATACCAGGTGGTTTCATATTCGGCGATCCACTGAGGAAACGCAGTTGCTTCAAAATAACGGGGAGCAATCACCGTGCCACCTGCCATCCACTGAGCGAGGGCCGAGCTGAGGCCGAGCATATGAAAGGCCGGGCAGAGCAGCAGCGCGCGGTCCCCGCTGCTCAATTGGAGCGCCTCGCAAACCGAGGCGGTAAATGCGCTCAGGCCGGCCTGGCTATGGGTCACCAGCTTGGCCCGTCCGGTTGTTGCCGAGGTGGCGAGAATGAACGCTGTCCGGCTGGCGCCTTTCGTTACCCCCGGCGAAAACATTCTCACGCGGGAGCTGCCGCGTCTTTCGTGATGGGATGCAGAGGGCAGAGTGGCGTGCAATTCTCGAAGCGCAAGAACTGGGGTCCCGAATTTCTCCGCAATCCTGCGATGCTTCGCGGAATCAGGGCCATCCATCAGGACAATTGCCGAGGGCCGCAGACGGCGCAGATTCTCCTCAAGCTCCTCGCCGCCCAGCGATGGGTTGACAGGCGCACAGGCGCAAAACCGGCTTACTCCCAGCATGGCGGCCAGCGATTCCGTGCCGTTGGCTAGAATCGTCGCGACGCAGCCGCCGGGTTGCACTCCTAAAGCCGAAAGGGCTGCCTCGACAGTGATAACCTTGCGCCAGAGTTCGGCGTAGGTCAGCTGACCTCGGCCTGGCTCAACGACCGCGGGGCGAGCGGCAAATTGCCTGGAGTGAGCCTCCATGGCTTCCCAAAAACACACCACCGCTGTCGCGTGATGGTGAGGCACTGACAAAACTGACATAAATTCTTGACCTGGGGGTGTTGGTCGAATTGTACTCACCGAAAGATGCAGTTGCCAATCACAATATACTCAGTTTGATGATTTTTTTCGATACTTTTTTCACGCTTCGTCGAAAAGCCGCTCTAACGGTGCTTTTGCTCTCGGCGGGAATCGTTGCCGGCTGCCGTCAACAACCGTCCCTGACAGCGCAGGAAGAGGAGGGCAAGCACCTCTACTCGGTTCGCTGCGCTCATTGCCACGAAGACAACGATCTGGCACTGAAGAAGGTTCCACCCGACCTGCACGGCATTTTCTCGCATCGGAATCTGCCCAGCGGCGCTCCGGCCACTGACCTCCAGATCCGGCAGACGGTTCTCGCTGGCAAGGCAATGATGCCCGGCTTCGCGGGGCGATTTACCGACGACCAGATGGCTGCGCTGCTCGCCTATCTGCATATAGGCATGCGCTGAATCGGTTTGACCCGGTTCATGCCGCAGTAGAAGCATTTTTCAAAAAGATTGCCGGTTTATGCGTCCTTAATGACTTTCGTTTGCTACTTGGGGTATGCTTGCTTTTCACTGGCGAGAGGCGATTTACTGCCGTCCCATTATCTCGATTCAGCGGAAGCTCGAATTTAGAGCATTTGCGGAATTCGCGTAGACTTTTCCGCGACAGTAAAAGTGTCTTTTCCTTGATAAAAGCCACTTGAACATGTGCATTCGGAGTGCAGCAATTCCGAAGATACTGTAACGGCGCGAGGACGGGTTATGTCCTCCCGGACTCGGAAAACCAGAAACTGCATCTGGCAGTTTCAAGCCACTCACATCTGAGTCGTTCTCCAGACACTCCCAGGAAAGGTGTGTTCACTATGTCCATGCGAATTGGAAGATGCACAAACTTCAGACGCTGCGAGGCGGCTGACCGGTGGCAGGTGATCTCCATCCCGGAAGCGAACAACTTCGTTTGCCCTCGCTGCAGTGAAAAGCTGGTCGAAGTTCGGGACAGCCTGCACGATGATGGCGCCAAATCAGGTACTCGCGCGAGTGGGCTGGGTTTCAAGCTTCTGGTCTCAACGGCGGTCATTCTTGTGAGCATTGCCTGCTTCGCCGTTTGGGAGAGGTTTAACGGCGCCAAGGCCGCCGGCTCCAGCGAGGCGCAACATACAATTCTTCGCCTCGCCGGCTCCAATACCATCGGAGACGAACTTGGGCCTTCGCTGGCCGAGGCATTTTTCAAGCAGCAGGGGGCAGCAGACGTTCATATCGTTGCCGGAGCCAATCCGCAGGAGAAGATTGTCCAGGGGACCCTCCCCGGTGAAAGCGCGCCGTCCGTCATTACCATTGCCGCCCATGGTTCCACCACTGCATTCACCGCCCTGGCAGCGAACAAATGCGATATCGGGATGGCCTCCCGTAAGATCAAGCCCGAAGAGGTGAATACCCTCTCCTCGCTGGGTGATATGACCTCACCGTCAAGCGAGCATATCGTCGGGCTGGACGGAATCGCCGTCATCGTCAACTCTTCCAATCCCATCGATCAGCTCGACAAAGATCGTATCCGGCAACTTTTCACCGGCGAAATCAAAGACTGGTCGCAGGCCGGGTCGTTCTCAGGACCAGTAAAAATTTACGCCCGCAACGACAATTCAGGCACATACGACACCTTCAAGACCCTGGTGCTTGCGGGCAAGCCGCTGGCTTCCAGCGCACAGCGAATCGAAGACAGCAAGGTGCTTTCCGACGCGGTGGCCGCCGATCCCAAGGCGATCGGATTCATCGGCCTTCCTTACATTCAAAGCGCAAAGCCTCTTGCCGTCTCCGATCACGGGACGCTCTCGCTGCTGCCCACAAGGCTGACGGTCGGCACTGAAGATTATCTCTTCTCCCGGCGTCTCTACCTCTATACTGCGGCAAACTCAACCAATAAATACGTTCGTCAGTTTGTCGAGTTTGCCCTGTCCAAACAAGGGCAGGAAGTGGTTGGCGACAACGGCTTTGTCGCACAGAATGTGGTCGCGCAAGCGCAGACCGTAGACGAAAATGCTCCCGAAGAATATAAACGCCTGACGAAAGACGCCAATCGCCTCTCGCTCGATTTCCGCTTTCAATCCGGTCAGGCAGTGCTCGATAACAAGGCGATGGTCGATCTGGGCCGCGTAGTCTCTCTGCTCGCTGACCTGAAGTACACAGGCGACAAGGTCATGCTCTTCGGGTTTGCCGACGGTCAGGGCGGCTCACTGGCCAACCAGTCCCTTTCGCTGAGCCGCGCCAAGACCGTGGAGAGCCTTTTCATTCAAAGAGGACTCAAACCAGCAATCGTGCGTGGGTATAGCTCCGGTGTCGCCGTCGCCTCCAATGACACCGAAGATGGCAAGGCGAAGAACCGGCGTGTCGAGATCTGGATGAGGAACTGAGGGAAGCAGCCTTGCGAACACGTGATGGAAACGGGTAACGGTTCAGTTTTGGTTAGCCAGCCGCACACGGCGGATCACCTTGTAGCTGGTGGGTACGCGCTTTAGAGTCTCGGATACTTCTTTGCCCAACTTGCGAAGATTGCAGCCAAATCAGGACGTGCGTCTTTTGCTGGAAGGCGCATGTTCACCTCACGTGACAAACGCTCGGGCAGAGGACTTCGCTTCGGCTTGATCGTCGCACAAGTGGTCGCTGTGGCTGCTGCTGCGATGCGCTTGGCTTGGCCAGTTTCCGTTCTTCGAGCTTCAGGTCCGGTTGCTCGAACTCGCGGGTGACCTTCTCGCAAAATTTTGCGTTTAGAATCCTACTTCCGTCCGATGCGCCAGTTTGTTGTTCGAGTATATGGTTCCTTGCGGCACTCGAATTCGAGGTTTGCCTCAGACGAACCCAGGTCTGCAGCATCTCTTCGGTCCTCGTGCGAACCCCCCATCCACAAGGAGTGAATTAAAAGTGGCAATCGATAGACATTCCAAACAGACTCATTTTTCACGGCGATCCATGCTCAAGGGAGCAGGCGCAACCGTGGGCGCGCTGGCTGCTGGCTCTATGCTGAAAGGCACGGTCGGTTCCATCCTCAACCCCTCCCCAGTCAAGGCGTCAACTTTCTGGAAAGGCGCCGACATCGAGCTGGGCGCAGCAGATGGCCGCCAACGGCGATTTCTGGAAGAACGCCAGCGGTGTGGGCGCAGCCTCTGGTTCCACCGCGAACCAGCAGATCACATATCTGCTCGGCATCTTGAAAGGGTACGGCATCAATGCCATCCGGCTGCGGACATGGGTCAATCCCTCCACCGATCCGGTCAATGGCTGCTGCAATCAGGCGGATACCATCGCCATGGCAGTCCTTTGCCAGAGCGCCGGCCTACCGGTGGATATCGACTTCCACTTCGGCGATACATGGAACAGCGTCGGTGTACAGAACCCGCCCGCGGCGTGGGCCAGCTTGACCTACAGCGAAATGGTGAGCACGCTGGGCAGCTACGTCTTCAATTTCATGTCCGCGATGAAATCCGCTGGCGTAACTCCCGGCTGGGTGCAGCTCGGCAACGAGATCAACTCCGGCATCTGCCATCCAATCGGTGGGCTTAACTTTCCTTCTCAGATGACCGGCTTGCTGATGGCCGGGTACAACAATGTCAAGGACGTCTTCCCCAACGCGCCGTGCATTATCCACCTGGCTCAACCGCAAGACAGTGGCATTGAACCGTTCTTCAACGCCTACGTCGAGAACGGCGGCAAGTGGGACATCACGGGCTTCTCGTCCTATGGCTCAGGGAGCGAAGTTCCTGGCATCGTAGCGGATATGGCCAACTACCAGGCTATGTATAACCATCCGGTGATACAGGTGGAATTCGGCGGCCCGTCGAACAATCCATCAGGCACCCAGTCTTCTCTGGAGGCGTACATCAGCGGGGTGAATGACTTTGGCGGCATGGGAGTCTTTTACTGGGAGCCGGAAGTCTACGCTCCATTCGATACCTACGGTTCAGGCGCATGGCAAACCAACGGAGAACCAACCACCGCGCTTAACGGCTTTTCGGATAACACGGGCACAGTGATCACTCCTTTTATCCAGGTGGGCGGAGGAAGCTGGCAACAGACCGCGACCGCAACAGTTAGTTCTACTGGCACTGCGGTAAACCTCGGTCCGCAGCCGGTCAGCGGCGGATCGTGGAGCTGGACCGGTCCCAACGGGTACAAGTCCACGTCGCGTCAAATCAACAATGTCCCATTGACAACATCGACAGAGGGCTACTGCTTGTTTGTGGCTACTTATACCAACAGCAGCGGAGTGCAGAGTACGCAGCCGTTTACCATTTTCGTATCCTAGGCGAACCGACCGTTAGCGATCCAATGTCTCCACTACCTGATGAGAAATAATGTAGCGATTAAGGCCTGTGGCCTACCCTTCACGAAGCGATGAAGTGGGTGTCCCAGGTCTCTCCTTTGAGACCTGGGATGTCAGCAGCACGGCATTCCGGGAACGGGTTGGCTGGGATGCGCGTTCGGTTCACGGTTGACGGGAACAACCCAACGTACACTTCCAGGCCCGGTTCGGCTCTGCTTTACGTGTTCCAGAGGTGTCGTCGCCAATCCTGAAACCGCGCAGCCACCCGGAAACGGGTCGGCTTCTGTGTTTTTCTCCATTCACGCTATACTTGAACTTGCCATGGCAACCGAAAAAACCTTCTACCTCGAGACCTTCGGATGCCAGATGAATGCTCATGACTCCGAAAAGGTCATTGGCACACTCCGGCATGAGGGATACCGGCAGGTCGAGACTGAAGAAGAAGCGGGACTCATCCTCTACAACACCTGCTCCATCCGCGATAAAGCCGAGCAAAAGGTCTTCAACCGCCTCAACGACTACAAAAAGCTGCACAAAGCCGGCAAGCGCTTCGGCGTATTGGGCTGCGTCGCCCAGCAAGAGGGCGAAAAGATCTTCGAGCGCGCGCCGTATGTCTCGCTGGTCTCCGGATCGGCCTCGTACCGCAAGCTGCCCGAGATGCTTTCGCGCCTTGAAGCAGGCGAAAACCGCATCACCGGACTCGACGACCGCCAGACCGACGAGACCTTCGAGACCGAATTCACCGCCCGCCAGAATCCCTATCGCGGCTATATCACGATTATTGAAGGCTGCGACAAGTTCTGCGCTTACTGCGTGGTGCCGTATACGCGTGGCAAAGAGCGCAGCCGCGGTTCCGCTTCTGTACTCGAAGAAGCTCGCCGGATTGTCGATCTGGGCTATACCGAAATCCAGTTGCTCGGCCAAAACGTCAACAGCTATGTTGACCCCGACGGCAAGCAAAGCTTTGCCGAACTTTTGGCGGCCGTGGGGCAAGTGCCAGGGATTCGCCGCGTCCGCTTCACTACCAGTCATCCCCGCCACTTTACCCGCGACATTGTTGAAGCCATTGACGCCTACCCCACGCTCTGCGATCATGTCCACCTGCCAGTGCAGTCGGGTTCTTCGCGCATACTCAAGGCGATGGCACGTGAGTACACCCGCGACTGGTATCTGGAACGCATCAGTTGGATCAAGGCGTCGAAGCGGCCCATCTCCCTCTCGACGGACATTATCATCGGCTTTCCCGGAGAAACTCCAGATGACTTCATCGAGACGATGGACATGCTGGCCGAAGTGCAGTACGATTGCGTCTTCGGATTCAAGTACTCGGCCCGGCCTAACACTCCGGCGCTGGTAATGATCGATTCGATTCCTGAAACGGAGAAGGCCCAGCGGCTTCAAGTGCTGCTTGACCGCCAGCGGGAGATTCAACGAGTGAACTACGCCAAGCACTTGGGCCAGGTAATGGAAGTGATGGTTGAAGGAATGCATCCCGCGCGTGCACAGGTTGCAGGCCGCAGCAGCCAGAACAAGCCGGTGAACTTCACCACTGCCCAGCCCATTGCACCCGCTCCCGGCAGCTACGCGAAGGTGAAAATTACCGCGACGCATCCCAACAGCCTGGTGGGGGAAGCCGTCTAAGGATGGAGCAGGCACAAGGAAAGGCAAGCCATGGATAGCGAGGTCAGGAAACAAAGCGAGCTCAGGAAACAAATAGATGCGTTGCGTTCCTTGGCCGAGGAACAAACGCGCAAAGGGCAACTGGACCGCGCTGCTCAGATTCGGCATGATGAGTTACCCAAGCTCGAAGCACAACTGAAGCAGTTGGACGCCGTGCCGCAAGTGAGCGGCGTCGAGGTGAGAATTCGCGGGCTGATGATGGACCCAGCCACCAACATGCCCATTGTCGTTCTCAAAGATGTGGCGTCCGACGCGGTAATGCCCATCTGGGTGGGAATCTTCGAAGCCAACGCTATCGCTATAGAAATTGAGAAGGTCCCAGCACCGCGGCCCATGAGCCACGATCTGACCCGCAATCTCATCCATCACCTCAATGCGCGCCTCGAAAAAGTTGTGATTACTGAACTTAAGACCGACGGCGAAAGTGGTGGAACCTTCCTGGCTCTGCTCTGGTTGCGCCAGGGCGAGGATCTGATCGCCGTCGATGCCCGCCCGTCAGACGGCATTGCGCTCGCTCTCAGGGCCGATTGCCCCATCTACGTCGCCGAAAGCGTGATGCAATCCGCCAAGCTCAACACCAGCGGACCTCCCGAAGGCCCCTCTGAGCACTTGCGCGGTTGGCTCGAAGGCCTGAATGACGAAGACCTCGGCCGTTACAAGATGTAGCTCGCCTCCGCTCGTTTGTGGCGCCGACTCCCCAAGAGATCTTCAGTCACACCACCATTTGCAACGAATCCACCCCGCCAATCATCCGATAGATTGAACAGGTTTCCCTCGCAGTTTTTCGTCCCAAAGAAAAGAAGCACGAACCGCACCTCCACAAGCGAATGCTGGAGCTTCCGATGGCTTTACCCGAACATATTTTGCTCACATACGGCTACATTCTGCTCTTCGCCTGGGTGCTGGTGGAGCAGTGCGGCATTCCGCTGCCAGCAACACCGGTATTACTGGCTGCAGGAGCGCTTTCGGCCGAGAACGAGCTGAGCATCTCTCTCTCCTTTCTCGCGGCCTTCGTCGCCACGCTGATCGCCGACAGCTCCTGGTTTTTCATTGGCCGGAATTACGGGCACTACGTTCTTAGGATTCTCTGCAAGCTGTCGATTGAGCCGACCACCTGCGTTCGCACCACGCAGGACTCCTTCACCCGCCGCCGCGCCGTCACGCTGATGATTGCCAAATTCGTCCCCGGCCTCTCCACGCTGGCTCCGCCAATCGCCGGCAAGAGTGGAATGGCTTACCGGCGCTTTCTCGTCTTCGACGGCATCGGCGCAACACTCTGGGTGGGCGCACTACTCATCGCAGGCAGACTTTTCGGCGACCTGCTCCGGCACAACCCCAAAATACTAGATTGGGCAGGGAACTTCTCCGGAGCTTTGCTTGGGCTAGGCATTGCCGGATTTATCGCCGCCCGTTACATTCGCCGCCGCATGATTCTCCGCCAGTGGGCGCAGGCGCGCCTGGAACCTGATGAGTTGAAGCGTTGGCTTGATGCCGGCGAGCCGGTCTACATTGTCGATCTGCGTTCTAAAGCGGATTTAGCGGAGGATCCCTACACCCTCCCCGGCGCGCATCATCACTCGCCGCAGTCGCTGGCCGAGCGCCGCAATGAGATTCCCGCCGGTCACGAGATCGTGCTCTACTGCGACTGCCCCAGCGAGGCCACGGCCGCGAAGACCGCACTCACATTGCACCGGCTCGGCATTGAGGGCATGCGTCCCCTGCGCGGCGGATACACAGAGTGGAAGCGCCTGGGCTTTCCGCTGGAGGCTTTCGAGCCGGTGCTACAGATGGCTAAATAGTGCGGATTCAACAATCGGCAAATTGTCTGGGTCATCTATTCATAAGCGCCAGGCTAAGGAAGCAGTCGTTGCCGGATAACCGATCACTCGAATACTATGGTCTGGAGGTCAACTCATGATTGCACGGCACTGGCGAGGTTGGACTACGGTTCAAGACGCAACCGCTTACGAAAATCTCTTAAAGGAGAAGGTGCTTCCGGAACTCAAGGCAATCGAGGGTTACAAGGGTGGGTATGTGCTTCGGCAGGATGGATCGGCGGAAGTCGAATTCGTCGTAGTGAATCTATTTGAATCGTTGGAAGCCGTGAAGCGGTTCGCCGGATCGGATTACAAGACTGCAATATTCGAACCTGAAGCGAAGAAGCTTTTGTGCCGGGTAGAGCCCGTCGCAAATCATTATGATGTTCGGGCAGTTCAATAGCTTCGACCCGAACGCGAATCACGCAGATGCAGCTCTGTTCGCTCGACGATAACGTCACAGCCAGTCTTTCTTTTTTCGTTTTTCTATGTTATCTTTCTGGCGATATGGCGACGACCGCGACTACTCAATATCTGTATTTGCTAGAAGAGGACTTATATCGTCTCGGCGGTTACACTTCCTCGAAACTTCACAACGCCAGACCTGGCAAGGACATTCAGACATATGAGCGCAACGGCATCGTTATGGTATGTGCCAATGGATTAGGTGTTTACTTGCTCACCCAAGAACGTATTGAACGCGAACGCGAGCGGTACAGAGGTTCTTATCTTTGGAAACTCCCGGCCAATTTTCCTATCCCTTCAGGGCTTGCGCTGGTAGCCGATCAGCAGGATCTTCGCCCCGGCCAAAAACCGGACCACTACTTTTTATGCCCGCATTTTGATATGTCTTTAAGTGAGTACGTGGCTATGCTTTCAAAGCTGGCCCTGCAATTGGAAAGGCTGCACAAAATATGAACTACAATTTTGACCTCTGGCGAGCCAACATGGTTCTGGAAGCGTTGCGCGCCCTTGATGAAAAATGGACAGCCATCCGGGATGCCGCCGCCGCCAAGGACGACGCGGACACCGCAGCCGACTACGGTAATGACATGATCCGCCTTAGCATCTTGAAAGAAGGCTTTGAGCGTAAGGCCATTGAAGAGTTTGGCCCCAACGTCACCACATTGTCAGGCGAACCCATTGCACAGGCCGCCGAGCCGAACGGCGAACCCCCGCAACCGCCGCATTAAGTGTCCGCCCCCGCAGGGGAACCGGATCTTCGTTTTCTTCCCTTTGCCGGATGTCCCAGATCTCCCTCCGGTGATACTGACTGAATCTGGATGCCCCAGATCCCTGCATTTGGGGACCTGGGACACCTGCTCATTGCGACGCGGCTTCCTAAAACAACTCCACAATGCTGGTTCCAATCGGCGACCCGATCCCGCTGCATGGGTCCGGCCCCGGCACGGCGTTATAGAATCCGTTGCCACCCTGAGTAATGTCGTTGAAAGCCGTCTGGTTCAGCCATAGCTTGGGAGTCACAAATCCCAGCTTGGTCCCAAACGAGGCAAACAGACCCGCGTAGAGCGGTGCAACCGCGCTGGTTCCACCTACAACCGTCGCTTGGCCGTGGACAACGATGTTGTATCCGGTGTTGGGGTCGGCGTTCGCGGTCACGTCGGGCACCATCCTGCCGGTTCCGTACGGAGTGCCAGCCGGTGCCGGCGGCACGCCAATCTGGAAAGCCTCCAGCGGGAAGAAGGTCGAGTAGCCTCCGCCCGTCCCGTTGCCGTCGGTCTGGCCGGGGTTGTCATTCCATACCGACTCGGTGATCGCTGTCTTATTCGTCCCGCCGCAGCCAATTACATGCGGGCACGAACTGGGCACATCCACATTGGCCGGAGTCGATCCGCCGTCGCCGGAATCATTGTCTCCCGCCGCGCCAAAAACGATCATCCCTGCCGCCGTTGCCGCTGCCGCCGCGTCTTCCATCGTCTGCGCGGCCGACTGGCCCCAGGTGGCTTCGTCAGCGCCCCAGGAGATCGTGCAGACATCGCAGCCGTCCGCGGTTGCCGCCTGCACGGCCTGGCCAATGTCCTGCGACCAGTAGACGCGAATCGTCGCCGCTTGCCCCGTAGCCGCGTAATAGGCAGCACCCGCAACCTCGATGTCCAGCGCAACCTCATAATCCGGGTCGTCCGGCGAGCCGACGCTCTGGTTAGGGCTGTTCTGCGTTCCGTCCACCGAGACATCGATCACCGAAGATGAGGGCTGGTTGATCGACTCGAAGAACTGGTCCAGATCGGACTGCACCCAACCTCCGCCCAGCTCGACGATGGCGATCACTCCGCCGCCCGCCAGGCCGGTTGGCCAGTTGTAGGCCGCAGTTAGATTGGGTAGTATCCATGTGCCGTCAGCGTTGGGACCCTTTGCAGCGCGACCAGTGACGACGGCGTGGGCTTTGATCGAGGAGGAACTCCTCAGCTTGTAGTAGGGATGAACCTGATACTTCGGGGATGTGGGCACGGGGGGAGCTCCTTTTTTGCGTATAGATTAATTGTGCCAGAAGGATGTCATAATGTTTCAGCGGAAGCAAGAAAAAATCAGGCGAATTGGCAAGGAGGTCTGGACCATCTACGCCATTTGCAGGGAGCCGTTACCGCATCAAGTCGTCTTGAGCATCGTCGGAATGATAGTAATTATTTGTACGGCGCTTAATATAATGTAAAGAAATGACATGGGGCGTGCACAGAGTTGCTTGTGTCGTGTTGGTAGTATGTATGCCAATGTCCTGAATCCTCAACCTTGTGTGAAGAGAGGAATCCGAAATGCTGGCGGAAATGGACTTTACTCATATTGGGGTTGCAATCACTTCGTTTGTTTGCGCCGGAATTGGCTCATACCTCGGCTCTTATTTGAAGAAAAAGGGTGAGAATCTTGCCACGCATGAGGATTTGGACAAGCTAGTCGATCAGGTTGCTTTAGTCACGCAAACGACGAAATTAATTGAGGCTGCAATCTCGGGCGATGTTTGGGATAGGCAAAAACGATGGGAGCTAAAGCGTGAAGTGCTTTTGGAAGCTGCGAGACGAATGGCAGAAGTTGACGACGCGTTGCTCTCGCTCCACTCAGTCCATAAGTTTGTATCTCAGCCGGAGGGGCCTGACTGGGAACAGAAAAAGAGCAACGCTCAACAGAGATGGAATAGGGCATCGACGGTATTTCAAGAGACGAGAGTGCTTGTGGAAATAGTCTGTGGAAGGGAAGCGAAGGTAGCGTTCGAGCAATTTGATTCGCTAGGGACCAATATCTTTGTAAAGATTGGTAAGGGCGATTTCGAGGCTTATAGCAATTCAAAAACCGACTATCTAAAGAGCCTGCTGGCGGCGAGGGCAGCCATTCGGAAGGAATTAGGAATTGAGGGTACGGCTGCTCTTGAACACAATGAATCCTCGGTAATACCAAGCTTGCGTTCACAATCACTTCGAGAGAATTAAATGTGGCATCTGCCGCAGAGGAGCATCCCTTGGCCTACGACGATCTGCGCGACTGGATCAAAGCCCTTGATAAAGCCGGCGAGCTGAAGCGCATCCGCGAAGAAGTTTCGCCCGAGCTGGAAATTACCGAAATCACCGACCGAGTGGCGAAGATCGGAGCGAAGCCGCACAAAACCGGGAAGGGAACTGCGGCAAAAGAAAAATACGCCCCCGGCGGCCCGGCGTTGCTCTTCGAGAACATCAAAGGCCACCCCGGCCACAAGGTCTTCATCAACCAGTTCGGCAGTGAGCGGCGCATGGCCATGTCTCTCGGCGTCGATCATCTCGACGAGATCGCCGAGCGCATCAAAGGCCTGATGAACGTCAAAGCCCCGGAGGGCCTCTTCGACAAATTGAAGATGCTGCCCCAGCTCGGCGCGCTCACCAGCGCCTTCCCCAAGACCGTCAGCGCCAAAGACGCCCCATGCAAGGAAGTGATTCTCAGGGAAAACTTCGATCTCAACGCCTTCCCGATCCTCAAGTGCTGGCCGCATGATGGAGGCCGCTTCATCACACTGCCCTGCGTGCATACCCGCGACCCCAAATCCGGCAAGCGCAATATCGGCATGTACCGGATGCAGGTCTACGACAGCCAAACCACCGGCATGCACTGGCAGCGCCAGAAGGTCGCTGCCGAGCACTATCGTCAGGCGTTGCGCGCAGCAGCAGCACAGAACTCAACCGAAAGTCCGCTCGCCGCAGGCGTGGCGGCAATGGCGGAGTCCGCCGGCGGCGCGGTTTCCATCCCTGACGGACCAATCGGAGGCCTGCCGCAGGTGACACTCGGCAATCTCAAAGGCTCACGGCTCGAAGTTGCCGTGGCCATCGGCACTGACCCCGCAACCACATTCTCCGCCATCGTCCCTGCGCCGCCGGAAGTGGAAGAATTCATGATCGCTGGCTTCCTCCGCGGCAAGTCTCTCGAAATCGTCCAGTGCGAAACCGTCGACCTGCAAGTCCCCGCGCACGCCGAAATCATTCTCGAAGGCTACGTCGAGCTGGGCGAGCTGCGCAGCGAAGGGCCCTTTGGCGACCACACCGGCTTCTACACCCTCACAGACGATTACCCGGTCTTCCATCTCACCTGCATCACCCACCGCAAAGACCCGATCTACGCCGCCACCATCGTCGGCAAACCGCCAATGGAAGACGCCTGGATGGGCAAGGCCGTCGAGCGTATCTTTTTGCCGGCGATGAAGATGACCATCCCCGAGATCGTCGACATCCATCTTCCCGTCGAGGGAGTCTTCCACAACCTGATGTTGGTCTCCATCCGCAAAAGCTATCCCGGCCAGGCGCGTAAGGTGATGAACGCCATCTGGAGCCTCGGCCAGGCGATGTTCACCAAGTGCATCATTGTCGTCGATGAGGATTGCGACGTGCAGGACATCGGTGAAGTGACCCTGAGAGTTACCAACAACATCGACCCCGAGCGCGACATCCAGTTCACCCTCGGCCCCATCGATTCCCTCGACCACGCCTCCCGCCTGCCCAACTTCGGCTCCAAGATGGGCATCGACGCCACTCGCAAATGGAAGGCCGAAGGCTTCGACCGCCCCTGGCCCGCAATGATCGAGATGGACCGCACCACCAAAGCCAAAGTCGATGCAATCTGGGAGAAACTGGGGCTGTGAAGGCGATGCAGCGAAGCGTCCTTGGCTGAGCCGAGTATCCGCGACTTGCCGGGGAATTACCGCAATAGGTTAGTTCCTCTTCTCGACCTCTTGTTATCTATGGCTCTAAGAGCTATAATTCTCCTATGAAGGCAAACTCTCCCGGCAGGCTGCGGGTCTTTGCGTCCAAGCCTTTCATGCGCTTTGCGCGCCGTTTCGGCATCGGCGACGATGCGCTATGGGAGACCGTAAACGGCGCCGCTGACGCGGATCTGGGAGGCGGACTTTTCAAGTTCCGGCTCGCTCGTCAAGGAGAGGGTTCAAGCGGAGGAGCCAAGGCTTTGATCGCTATGAGGGTAGGCCAGCGTGCCGTCCTTATGTTTGGCTTCGAAAAGAAGGATCAGGCGAACATCAGGCCCAATGAATTGCGCGAATATCGCAAGGCCGCGGCAATCTACCTCGGACTGAGCGAAGACCAAATCGCGGCGATCGTGAAACAGAAAGCTCTTTCTGAGATCGCTCCACCAAAGAAGGGACTGGAAGATGGCAAAAACATATAAGAGCGAAGCACTCGCGGCGCTGCATGAAAGCATGTCTGACCTGCACCAGGCCGGCGCAATTGACAGCAAGACCATGCGCGAGTTCGACCGCGCATGTCTCACCCCGGTCATGGAACTCTCTCCGGCCGCTATTCGCCGCATCCGCGCCAAAGCGGCGGTCAGCCAGGCCGTCTTCGCGGCCCATCTGAACGTGACCACCGGGGTCGTCAGCAAGTGGGAGCGCGGCGAAAAGCAGCCGCGCGGACCAGCCGCCAAACTCCTCACCCTGGCCGCCAAAAATGGCATCGCAGCCATCGCCTGAGCCGCTACGCGACAGGTGTACGAGGAGTGGTTGAAATCGAGTCAGAGTGGACGGCAAGACTTCGCGGCCCACTCATCGCGATAGGGCCGCGATGAATGGGGCACAGCTTTCTATCTTGGCTAATGATCGAAGGAAGTAGAATCGATGATTGGGCCACCTGCCAGTCGGTAATGCCTGCGTTAAGGAGGTAGATAAGATTAACAGCGCTGATACAACACTCATCGACCAGTCAAGAATCGCCATTAGCAAAACAGTCCGGGAGTTCCAGGAACATCCCGTGGATTTTCTATCCGAAAGAGACATTCAGTCATTGCTATTCGCCGAGCTTCGCCACGAGTTGAGTAATTTCCCTTATAGGTTCGAAGTCAAGGACGTCGAAGATCGTTTTGAATTTACGCACGCCATTAACCCTGTAAAAGCGGAATATCAGCTTAACGCAGAAGGCTCGGGACCGCGCGTCGATATTGCAGTCTTATCTGAAAATCAAGACCCTCGCTTCAATCTTTGGCGACAACCCTGCCGCATTGCCATTGAAGTCAAGCTTTGGCAGCCTGGAGGGCCGTATTTAGACCCATGGGACGATGTCGTGAAGCTTAAATCTCATTGGCAGGCAAGAAACAGCGAGGTTCCTTTCACTGGTATTGCCATGTTGTTTATTCATCCCGTCGCTGAGCGATGGCGGAAAGGAATGCCCGACATTAAGCAATGGCAGGAAAGGACCACTGGCATTGGGCCTGGCCTCGATTTCCCGTCTGACGGTATTTCACTTCATCAGGTTACTCCAACGGACTGGAAGCAGTTTTCGTTCTAATCTAACTGATGTTACGGATAGGTGGCCCGTATATCAATCTCGAAAATCACCATGAGCCATAAGAAGCTGTGCCCCGTTCATCGCGGCTCTATCGCGATGAGCGGGCGGGTAACACACATCCACCATAAATATGGCGGGTGCCCCTGGGTCCGGACTTTCGGACCTGGGATACCACGAGCCTCAACCAGCGGCTTTACGATCACTAACACACTGATCACTGACCTCATGCTGCGGTAGCGGCCTTCTTCGGCCTGCCGCCCATTCGCCCATTCGCTCGTGACGCCTTTGCCTTCGCATCGCTCCGAGCTTTGCCGCCCAACTCTCCCAGCTTCGCGGCCATCCATCGTTTCGATCCGAAGAACCCTTCCAACAGCGCCGGAATGTACAAGTCAGCGTCCAGCGCGGGGAAGTGAAGGCCAAAGCCCGGCGGGTCAATCTCGATCTCCCGCAACTGCTCCCATGTGGCCGTCTCCAGCCCCTGAGCATCCCGCGGCGAAAAGGAAATCTCCAGCCCCGTGCTCAGGCGCACCACAACCCGTCCGATGCGGCGATCGTAGCGGGCGCTGAGGGCGTGGGGGATCGCAGCCCGCATCTCTTTCCCTCTGCGGTTGGCCTCCAGGAATTCTTCATGCTCGTCCATGTATCTCCTCCCATGCCTTGCAAAGCTTGGCGATGTGATCCAGCAACTTGGCTCGAATGTCGCGCAACTGATGATCGGAAAAACCGAAATTTGCCCGCAAACTCAGCGGGCCAGCCGGACAATTCAAGTTGAAAATGGCGCTGTTTCCCTGCCCGATGACGTGAACGTGCGCCGGCCAATGATCGTTGGGGTAGATAACGACTCGCAGACTCCCCAATCTCATTACGGTCGGCATGAGAGCAGAGTATCATAAACCTGAGCGGTTAGGATAATGTCCGAGCCAAACTAGTTCACTTTAAGCTGGTGCTTATAGCCCGGATTGTCCGACCCTGGAAATGTGCGCGTCTCTGCTATATCTAGACTCATGCGGGTAGTTTCTTCCTGGCTTCTTCCTCTCCTGATTGCAGCAAC
The DNA here is from genome assembly GCA_963713645.1 of uncultured Acidobacteriaceae bacterium. Taxonomy (GTDB): domain Bacteria; phylum Acidobacteriota; class Terriglobia; order Terriglobales; family Acidobacteriaceae; genus Telmatobacter. Next base: position 59,457 of record CAVQMQ010000013.1, read on the forward strand.
GTTGGCCGTCGCAGCGCCCTTGCGCGCCCAGCAGCCCCCCGACAGCTTCCGCTGGATCGATTTCCACTCCGAAAAAGAAGCCGACACCGTCGCCTGGGTTACGCGCTCTCTCGATCCCCAGCAGTGGACCGCAATCCGCGAGATAGGCGTCGAGTACGACGCAGCGCTCGTTATCACCACGCTGCGCGCCACGCCGCAATCCCCGGTCAACATGGACCAGTTCAGCGTCTGGAGCGTTTCGCTCACCAGCCACGTCGTCGCACCCATCCTCAAAGGCGTCAACCTGCGCCTCTTCGACTGGACCCTCTTTTCCGCCAGCCGCCCGCCGGAACTGGCCGCGTTCTACGACGACTGCAACGAGTGCCAGGCGGCGACCTTCTTCACTGCCTTTCACTACGATCTGGCGCACCATCAGTGGGTCGCCCGCTGGATGGACGGCAACCACGCCGCGCCGGTCTGGAGTACCAACACCCTAGATGGCGTGAACTGGAGTCAGGCCTATGCGTTGCTGCTCTCGCCGGATGGCGGCCACCAACTCGCCACCTGGAACCATTTCGATTACGGCAAGCAGAAGCCGCCGCAGGATTCGATTTTCATCTACAAGGTTGACCCAGAAACCGGCCAGGACCGCACCGACGCGGTGAAACCCGGCCAAGCCGCGCAACTGGAACAACGCCTTTGCCGTGCGCAGGATGCCGTTCCCGGCGTAGCTCGTGGCCAGGACGCGCCCCTCTGCCAGCCGTGGTCCAAGCCACGCGCGGTGCGCAAGCCGGTCACCACCCCGCCAGCCAACAATCAGGGCCAGTCCGAGCCTCCCGGAGCCAAGCCGGGAACCAAGCATTGATCGCAACGTTACAATGGTCAATAGAGGGCTGTTCCGCCCTGCTGCTTGGAATACTATGAAGTGAATTGGAGATTAAAATGAACCGTTTACCAAGATTTGGACTGCTTCCTCTACTAGCTATGTCCACAACGCTTTTCCTCGTTGGATGCCCGCAGAAACAAGACCAGGCTACCGATACCTCCGCCCAGACCGGAACCCAGGACCCATCCTCGAACGCGGCTTCGGGCGACCCGGCTTCGGCCAACCTGGCCCCGACCGATTCGGGCACGCTCACGCCGGCAGTGAACACGCAAACGGGCGCGCCCCAAAATTCATCCGGCTCCTATAGTCAGGCCCCCAGCCAAGGCTCCAACCAAGCCCCAGATCAGGGAAATCAAGATCCCGGCTATGGCGCTCAGCCCGTGGCTACCGCTCCTCAGCCCCCGCCGCCATTGCCTGAATACGAGCAACCGCCCGCGCCCGGCGACGGCTATCTCTGGACTCCCGGCTACTGGGGATACGCTCCGACAGGCTACTACTGGGTTCCCGGCGTTTGGGCGCAGGCACCCTACGCGGGCGCACTCTGGACTCCTCCTTACTGGGGTTATTGGCATCATCATTACGGCTTCTACCGTGGCTACTGGGGTCCGCATATCGGCTTTTACGGCGGCATCAATTACGGCTTCGGCTACGTTGGCTTCGGCTACCAGGGCGGCTACTGGCACGGCGGCCAGTTTAACTACAACCGCTCGGTCAACAACGTGAACGTCACCGTGGTGCACAACGTCTACAACTACACCGTCGTCAATAGAAGTGTTACGCGTGTGTCTTTTGTCGGTGGGGCGGGTGGCCTACAGGTGCATGCACGGCCAGCGGAGCTGGTGGCGCGCCATGAAGACCATGCGCCGCCGATGAGAGCACAGTTACAGAACGAACACGCTGCCAGCATCAACCGTGCGCAGTTTGCCAGCGTCAACCAGGGCCGCCCGGCGAATCTTGCTGTTCGTGAGCCGCTTGCTGCGGACCGCAATGTGCACGTGCCGGCTGCGGTGCAGGCTCACAATCAAGGCGGGATGCAGCAACACGGCAGCGCCGAGCCGGTCCATCAGAATCCAGCTCAACCGGCGCACGTCAACGAGCCACCCCATAACCAGCCGGTTCACAATCAGGTCAATCAGAATCACGTGAACCAGCCGGGCAGGAATGAGCCGAGCCATGCTCCACAGGCAAAGCCGTCTCCCACGCAACCGGCGCACGCACAGCATCCGGCAGTTCCACAACACCAGGCCGCTCCAGAACACCATAACGCAGCACCGCAACAGCACGAGAGCGCTCCAAAGCATCCGGCTGAGGAGCATTCCAAGAAATAGCGCCGCGTGGGCGTATGTTCAATGTGCGAGTCAGAAGCAGGGTGCGGAATCAGTCGGCTGTGAGTACCTTGATGGCCACCAGATTCCGCACCCACCTCGCGGGACGCTTCTCTCCCGTAGCGACCAACTGGAAAGGTCCGCCGTCTGCAAGACTTTTGCCGTTGAGGGTGTCGGCGACAATCACCGTCGCGTCATGCACGTCGGGATTGACCTCCGCCGCCGAGTAAACTGCCTCATACCCGTCTGAACCTGCGGCCACCAGATACAGCCGCAGTTCCTTGCCGTGCGGCTTTTCCGGCACGCCCAGCGGAGTCAGCAGCGCCATCAGCGGAACGCCGGAATAGGTCTGGTTCGCCTTTACATGCTCGTTGTAAACGGTAAGGGTAACGTGCGGCAGCGCGGCGAGCGTCGCGGGTGTCCACTCGGACGATTTGCCGTTGAAGCTGATCTTCAGCGGACTGGCTGGCGCTGCGGGCTTGTCGATGTTGTGTTCGGCGCTCATACCGCCCACCGGAGCCGCAGTCCCCTGCATCGGTTGACCCTGGTTCTGGCTCATGCTCTGGCCATCCGTCGCAATCGCGGCCAGCCCAAACAGGAGCGTCGCCGCACAAACCCTCGCTCGCATCGTGAATCCCTCCGCAATCCATCGTATACTGGACCCATGTCGATTGTGGGCAACATCGCCGGCATTGCCAAAGGCATGAGCATCACCTTTGGGGAGATCTTCGAACCCACCCAGGTGGAGAACTACCCCGACGGCGACGGCCCGTTGCGAGGAGCGGTCTTCGAGCAGCGTTTTCGCGGCGCGCACCAGTTACAGCGCGATGAAAACGGCCTAGAAAAATGCGTCGCCTGCTTCCTCTGCGCGGCGGCCTGCCCCTCCAATTGCATCTTCATTGAAGCCGACGAGAATACCGAAGCCAAGCGCATCTCGTCCTCCGAACGCTACGCCAAGGTCTACAACATCGATTACAACCGCTGCATCTTCTGCGGCTATTGCGTCGAGGCCTGCCCCACAGACGCCATCACCCACGGTCACGGCTTTGAGCTGGCCACGCTGAACGCGACCAACCTCGTCATGCGCAAGGAAGATATGCTGGTACCGGCCGCGGCGCTGACTGCTGCAAAGTAAAATCCGCGAGCCAGCATTACCGCCCTTGATTCTATTTATGTGGAAGTAGTTTCATTCCCTCGATGAAGACTTTGACTGCAGATTCAAGCAACAGTTCTTTTTTTGGCAAATAATCTTTGAGGCTCGGTTTGATCGAAGTTTTGTAGGCCCTGATTACTTGCGATGTGACATCCTCACAACTATTTCGTAAAATTGCCTCGAAAAAAGTTGGATATTGCTTCGCGTATATCTCTTTGCTCTTTGTGGCGCTCATACGCAACTGTCGGTGCAGTTGAGCGAATTCACCGCTGAACCCAGGACCTTGCAGAAGTATTTTTAAGCGATCCAAATCGGTGGATTTCACTGCGGCACCGTCAATAAAAAACATCTCGCCTCCGTCAAATGGAAAGACTATATCTTCCATCAGCCTTTCCCACGGAAGGTTTATCTGGATCAAAGGCCCAGGAATCTCTTTGCGTACTGCGTAAAGAGCAAATTTGCGATCATCTGGCTTTTCTGGTTCGTCTGACATTTCATGCTCCTTGACTCAAACCGACGGGACGTACGCTGCTTCACATCCCTAATGAGTTTACCGTGCCCGCCGCGCCAAATGCTGCTGATCAAGCGCCTGCCGCAGCAGCGTTTTAATCACAGCCTGCCTGCTGATATTTAATTGCATAGCAGCTTCATCCAACTCCTGAAGCATCGGCTCAGCAAAATCAACATTCACGCGCCGAATCGGCGGCATCATCTTGCCTTTTCTGGTGAAGAAACGCGAAATGTCTTCTCCTCTGTCGGCCATCTCCGCAATCTCATCGGCGGTTATCGGCTTCGGAGCTTCAAGTGTTTTCGGCATAAAATTCCTCCTCTTCACTGGTTGATTTCCAGAGCGTCACCAGATGGTAAAACTCGCCCTCCACATCCTCGCGAATTTCAAGGATCAGCGTGTATAAGCGCTGTCCTACCCATCCGATAGCGGCATATTGTTCCGGCAAATCGGATCGTTGATCGAGGCAATACGGGCGCGCAAAAATCTCCTGCGCCTCTTCAAAACCGATGCTGCGCCGAGGATTCTCCCTCAACCGCTGGCTCTTGCGCGGATCGAAGTGAAAACGCATCAGTATAACTGTTATACCATATCCCTGAAAGGTTTTGCTATTGTTTGGCTGCCTTTACCGCTTCAGTCAGCGCGGGAACCACCTCAAACAAATCCCCGACAATCCCATAATTCGCTACCTCGAATATCGGTGCATCCGCATCTTTGTTGATGGCCACAATGCACTGCGATCCTTTCATGCCAACTAAGTGTTGAATCGCTCCCGAGATGCCAACAGCGAGATAGAGCTTGGGCGCAACCGTTTGCCCAGAACTGCCCACTTGCCGTTCCAGCGGCAGCCAGCCGTTATCGCAGATGGGCCGCGAGGCCGCCAGCTCCGCGCCCAGCGCCGTGGCTAGTTCCTGCACCAGCGGCAGATTCTCTTCGCTTTTGATGCCCCGGCCCACGCTGACAATCAGCGGAGCGGAGCTTAGATCTATCGTCTGCGCCGAGCCGCGGAAGGGCTCGCCGGGCTTGGTGCGAATCTGCGCAGGCTCAATCGCCGGAGTAAATACTTCAACCGCCGCCGTGCCTGCTTTCGCCACTTCCTCTACGCGAAATGCCCCTGCCTGCACGGAGACAAAGCACGGCCCGCTGCCCGTACGCCGGTAACTTCCATTCAACCGGCCTTGGAGTAGTTGTCGTGTAAACACTGGCCCTTCGCCAAACGCGGTTACATCGCTGATTAAGACCTGGCCGACGCGCGCAGCCAGCGCCGGAGCGTAATCGCGCACCTGATAACTATGCGGTAGTACTACATACGTCGGGCTTTCTTTCTGGATGAACTGATGCAAGACTGACAAAAAACCGTCGGCAGTGTACTGGGCCAACAGCGGATGCTCCACGCGTACTACCTTGCTTACGCTTTTCGTCGCGATCTCCGCAGCCAGCGGCTCAACTGCCGCGCCCACAATGGCGGCGTTTACTCCCACGCCTGTCTGCGCGCCCAGTTGCAGTGCTGCCGCCAGCGCCTCCCAACTGAGCCGGCTGATGCGCCCCGCGCGCTCTTCCATCACTACCAAGACGCCGCTCATAGCACCCTCGCTTCAAACTTCAACTTCTCCACCAGCGTTGCAGCCGCTTCTTTCGCTGTGCCCTGAATGAACTGAGTCGACTTTTGTTTCTGCGGCACTGTCACCCGCTCCAGCGTGACCACCGGCGCGGCATCTACGCTTAACTCTTTCGCCGTGACGCGACGTACCTCTTTGGTCTTGGCCTTCTTGATGCCCATCAGCGTCGCGTAACGCAGCTTCGTCCCGCCTGATTGCATAGTGAGAACCGCCGGGGTGGGCAATTCAATCGTTTGGAACCAACCCTCTTCCAGCTCGCGTTTTACCGACAGCCCCGCATCGGTTTTCTCAACATGCAGAATCAGCGTCGCGTGGGGCAGTCCCAGCAACTCGGCGATAATCACGCCCGTCTGCCCCAGTCCCAGATCATCCGATTGCAATCCTGTCAGCAGCAGGTCGGCATTCTCCAGCTTTACGGCGGCGGCCAGCAGCTTTGCCACGCCCAACGCATCGCGGTCGCCGAGGTCCTCACAATCAATGTGAATTCCCCTATCCGCGCCCTTGGCCAGCGCCTCGCGAATCGTCGTCCCCACCCGTTCCGGCCCGGCGCTGACGACGACTACCTCGCCGCCGTGCTGCTCCTTGAGTTGCAGCGCCTCTTCGAGTGCGTACGCGTCCGACTCGTTCAGCGCATACTGCACGCCGGATTCATCAATCCACTTGCCAGATGCATCAATGCGCACCTGCGCATCGCGTTCCGGTACCTGCTTGATTGCGACGATGATTTTCATTTTTAGTTCTCACGTTCAAAGTAGTTAGATGCCGGGTGCCCCAGGTCTCGCGTTTGAGACCTGGGAAAGCAAACATTTCAACCTGCCGGGTCTTCATTCGTATTGTTTTTTCGGCAACCCCCGTGCGACCAGTTGCGCTATGTCGAGCAGTTGCGGCGCGGATTCGCCTGTCGCCGCCAGCGCATCGCGGAACATCGTGTTGCAGAACGGGCAGGCTGTTCCCACAACCCCCGCGCCTGTCCCGGCTAGCTCGGCGGCGCGCGCATGGCTGACCCGCTCACCGGTTTCTTCACCCAGAAACGCGAGTCCTCCGCCGGCCCCGCAGCAGAAACTCCGCTCCCGGTTGCGCGGCGCTTCAACCACCTCACCGGCCAGCGCGGCAACCGCTCTCGGCTCATCATAAACATTGCGATACCGGCCCAGATAGCAGGGATCGTGAAATGCTATCTTTTCCTCGCTCGATTGCTTGGGCAGCTTGTCCGCATAACACGCCAAAAATTCGCTGTGATGCTCAATCTCTGGCGGCGTGCCGTACCCTTTCCAGTCTTCCTGAATCGTGCGCACGCAATGCGGACAGATCGAAATGATCTTCTTCACCTTGTTCTGCGCCAGAGCCTCCAGGTTGGCCTCGGCCAGTTGCTGAAACAAAAGATCGTTGCCGAGGCGGCGCACCGGGTCGCCAGTGCATTTTTCCTTGCGCAGCACGCCATAACTCGTTCCCAAATAATTCATCACTCGCGCGAAGGAAGAAATAATCTCGCGCCCCTTAGGATCGTATCCGCCCATGCAGCCCAGCCATAAACAGTATTCTTGTGTCCCGTCAAAGATAGGTAGTTCCTGCTTCTGAATAAATTTATCGCGCTCTGCTGCGCCCATCCCCAGCGCATTTGAGCCGCGTTCCAGCGCCAGAAAAAGTTTGCTTCCATGATCGTCTTCCCAGGACCCTGTATTGACCGCGCCGCGCCGCAGCCCGACGATGATCGGCAGGTGCTCAATGCCCACCGGGCACTGGAACTCGCAGGCACCGCAGGTAGTGCATTGAAAGGTGGCCTCCTGCGAGTTGTGTTTGCCCAGCAATGGCTCTTCCGCTGCCGGGCCGAACTCATTCAAATATCCGCGCAGCCCTAAAACAATTTCTTTCGGGTTCAGCAGCTTGCCGGTATTCGCGGCAGGGCAGTGCTCGGTGCAGCGGCCGCACTCCACGCAGGAGTAGGCCTGCAGACTCACCAGTTGAGTCAGGTCCGTCCCCGCAACCAGACCAAAATCCTCGTCGCCAGAGAGAGCTGGAATCTGGCTGAAGCTGCCGCGCGAAAGAAAAATGGTCGCCGGACTCAACACCAGGTGCAGATGCTTGGTATGGGGAATCAGAGGTAGAAATGTCAGCAGCGCCAGCGTATGCAGCCACCACAGCGCGCGCGCCGATGGGCTTGTGTCGGCGACAAAAAACGCCGCCAGATATGTCGCCATCAGGGCGAAGATCAGTAAGGCAATGAAGCCGGATTCGTACGAAAGCTTCTCGCCCAGCCACCTAGGCCGAACAATAAACCGCCGCACAAAAAGTGCAAAAATACTGGCCGCGCAAGCCAAAGCAAATACGGCGGCAAAGTAAAAATAAACCCGTCCCAGCCAGCCGTCCGGTGACAAAAATCCAATTCCCAGCCCCGCCGCGCAGTGGTTCAGCGTGACCAGCGCAAAAGCGCAGAATCCCCAGAAAACAAAAGCATGAGCGAGACCTGGCAGTGGTCGTTCGCGGACGACCTTGGCCTGACAAAGCACCTCCCAGAAAAACTCCCAGACGCGCTTGCCGAGGGGCGCGAGGCGAAAGCTCGTGTCTTTCTTCGATCTGAGAATTTTGTCGAGAATTTTGCCGAAGCGTCGCCAGAAGCCATATCCCGAAGTAGCGGCGAGCGCGATGAAAACAATCTTCTCCAACAGTGAGAAGTGTTGCGGCTCGGCCAGGGTGGGGGTCAGAAGAACCATAGGCGGTCCAACTCAAGATACACGATTGGCGGGGTGGCTGTCTGGTAACGAGCGGTATCAGAATTAGCGGTCGAATTTTCTGCTATCCTGCGGCACAGAGAGGTAATCGATGCTGACAAATCGCTCCGTACCGACGAGCATTTTGCTGCCCCATCTGAGTTACCGCAATCTTCCCGAGGCGATTGAATGGCTGAGTGTGGTCTTCGGGTTTGTTGAACATTATCGTTACGGGGAGCCGGTTTCCGGTGCGCAAATGCACCTTGGAGATGCATGGATTATGCTGGAGAGATCGAAGCCCGGCGAGAAGTCTCCACGGGAACTCGGCTACGGGACACAGAGCCTGACGGTGTTTGTGAGCGATGTTGCGACCCACTTTGCGAAGTCCCAGGCTGCCGGGGCGAAGATTGTGGAGGAACTGCACGAAACCGTCTATGGCGAACTACAGTACGGCGCCGAGGATTTGGACGGGCATCACTGGCTTTTCTCTCAACACGCTCGCGATTGGAGTCCGGAGGAGTGGGGCGCGACACTGGCGAGGTAGTTTTTGCAGTTTTTTCGCTGCTGTTAGCAGCGCACAATCTTCGTCGAACTAATCCCCTTGGTTGCGTTGCGCGTATCCACCACCAACTGCGATTGCTCAACAATGGCACGGTAATCGTAATTCGAGTGGTCAGTCACAATCACCACCGCGTCGTATTGGCCTAGATTATCAAGCGGAGTATTCGTCATGTTGAGGTCGTAGTGGCGGCCGCGGCCTACCTTCGGGAAGTAAGGATCGTTATAGGCGACGACAGCGCCCTTCTCGCGCAACAGCTCGATGATCGTCAACGAGGGCGACTCGCGCAGGTCGTCAATATCGCGCTTGTAGGCGACGCCCAGCACCAGCACCTTCGATCCCTTGACGGCCTTTGAATGCTCGTTGAGTCCCGCGCCGATTTGCTCCAGCACAAAGTAGGGCATGTCCCTGTTGACCGCGCCGGCCAGTTCAATAAACCGCGTCCGGAAGTCAAACTGCCTGGCCTTCCAAGAAAGATAAAACGGATCAATCGGAATGCAGTGACCGCCCAGCCCAGGACCAGGATAAAAGGCCTGAAACCCGAAGGGCTTGGTTTTGGCGGCATCGATTACTTCGTGAATATCAATGCCCATGCGCATGCAGAGCTGCTTCAGTTCGTTGACCAGCGCGATATTCACACAGCGGTAGATGTTTTCCAGCAGCTTGGTCATCTCGGCCACTGACGGGCTGCTCACCGGCACAACACGCCTGAATATGCTACCGTAAAGCGCCGCTGCCAACTCCGAAGCGGCCGGTCCGCAACCGCCCACCACCTTGGGAATATCGTGCCGCGCGACAGTATCGTTGCCGGGATCTTCACGCTCCGGAGAAAACGCAACGTGAATGCCAGCATCTGTCAGCTTCCGCGCAGCCTTCAGCCCAAGCGGATTGCCCGCCTCCAGTAGTGGAACAACAATCTCTTCCGTCGTTCCCGGATACGTCGTGCTTTCGAGCACGATCAACTGCCCTTCATGAATGTGCGGGGCAATCGAGTGTACGGTCCCTGTCACATAGCTCAGGTCAGGCTCGTGGTACTCGTTCAGCGGCGTGGGAACACAGATGATCACCGCGTCCATCTGGGCGATTTCAGAGTAATCCGTCGTGGCGCGGAAGCCGGCCTTTTGTGCTACAGCAATTTCGGTCGGCGCAATCCTCACAATGTACGAGCCGCCGGCATTGAGCGTGCTCACCTTGCCCAGCTCGATGTCGAAGCCGGTGACGCGGAAGCGCTCCCCACTGAAGAGCAGGGCCAGCGGCAGTCCCACATAGCCCATGCCGATAATGCCGATGCGGGCCTCGCGGCTTTCCATCTTGTGCTTAAGTTCTGCCAGCGAGTTCCCGGTAGCAATAGTCATAGATTGATTGTAAAACCCAAGGCTTGCGCCCAGGCTGTCTTACCGCTCCGCGACCATATCCAGCAAATTGAAGAACTCCGGAAAGCTGATGGCCGCCGACTCCGCACCTTGAATCAGCGTATCTCCCTCGGCACGCAGTGCCGCCACGCTGAAGGCCATCGCAATGCGGTGGTCGCCACCGGAGTCAATCGTCGCGCCATGCAGGGTTTGCCCGCCTGGCACATCCAACCCGTCTTCAAACTCGGTCACTTCCGCGCCCATCGCGTGCAGATTCTTAACCACCAGTGCAATGCGGTCGGACTCCTTGACGCGCAACTCCTTTGCATCGCGGATGCGGATGCCGCCCCGTGTATACGGCCCAATCGCGGCCAGGACCGGCAACTCGTCGATCAACTGCGCGGCCAGCGCCCCGCTGATCTCCGTTGAGCCAAGCCCTGCGGCGGGCGCTGAAATCTGCACCGTCCCCACCAACTCTGCGTGCTTCTCTTCGAGATTCAGCACATTGATCTTCGCACCCAGCGCCATAAGCACGTCCAGCAATGTCGCGCGTGTCGGGTTCAATCCCAGCGAGTCGAGCACCAGATTAGAGCCGGGGAACAGCGCCGCCGCACACAGAAAGAAAGCCGCTGACGAAATGTCACCGGGAACCGCTGCTTCCACAGCATGCAGCTTCTGCGGTCCGCTAATGGAGATCGAATCAATCGTTCGCGTCAGTTCGGCCCCAAAGGCCCGCAGCGCCAACTCGCTGTGGTCGCGTGTGCGCAGCGCCTCGCGCACCGTAGTCTTCCCAGCGGTTTGCAGTCCGGCCAGCAGAACACAGGTCTTTACCTGCGCGCTGGGCACCGGCGTCGTGTAATCAATCGCTGTTAGCGGCCGGCCCTCGATCATTACCGGCGCGTGTCCATCCGTCAGCGTCAGCAGCGCCCCCATCGCTTCCAGCGGGGCTTGGATCCTCTTCATCGGCCGGCGCGAGAGCGATTCATCGCCAATCAGCGTAAAGCTTCCCTCCTGCGGCGAAAGCAGGCCCGAGATCATGCGCATCGTTGAGCCGGAGTTGCCGCAATCGAGCGGCCGGCTAGCAGGTATCACCCGCCCGTCAACGCCAGTCACTTCTACCGATCCGTCTTCGAGCGTGCACACCTTCGCACCCAGCACCTCCATGCACGAGAGGGTCGAGGCGCAGTCCGCACCGGTCGAAAAATTCGTAAACCGTGAAACCCCTTCGGCAAAAGCGGCCAGCATCCCATAGCGGTGGCTGATAGATTTGTCGCCGGGCAGGCGCAGGCTTCCATAGACGTTGCGGGCGGGACGAATCAGGCGTTCTTCTGTCACAGTGTGCAAAGCGGCTCCGGGGCGGTGGTTCTTTCCTCTAGTGTAACAATTGCTAAGGCTGTTCGACCCGGTAGAGCGTGTTCCCGTTAGCGCTGGTTATCGGCGTCAGATGCCAGCCCTCTTTCGTCAGACGTCTCTCTACCCACTCGACTTTTGGCATACCGATGGTATAGAGAAGAAACTTGCGATGGGAAGCGAGGAAATCCTTGTAAATATCCACCTTTGGAGATCCATAGGGCTGTTCGAGCCAGAGCGCGTACTCGCCGACGAATTCGGGCTGCTTGGCTGCATAGTTGAGATCGATCAGATAATGTATATGGCTGCGCATGCCGGAGTCCCCGTAGTGCCATGTTGCGAAGAACACCAGGGGGTCATCAATAACCACCGGCTCTGCGGCTGGAGCGGAAAGAAACACCGGCTCGGCCTGTACTCCAGAGACATCCCGAGGCTGGCCGCCATGACAGAATGCAATCAAAGCCATAGCGAAGCTATATAAAATTACTGCCGGAATAAATGTATTGATAGCAGGGAAACGCCTACTCAAATGCGAAGAAAACAATCCGGCCACCACGGCAACGCCAAGCGCTGATCCAATAGCATATCGTTCAGCGAAATAGCGGGTTCCTAATTCGGTGACCAGAAGCATAATGGGAAGCAGAAGAACAAGCGCAAATCCTGCCGCAAGATACTCTGGGCGAACCCGTGACGCCGGCTGTGTCAGCCGTTCAGATGTTCCTTTCCTGGCTAAGACAACGTATCTCAGATAGCCGCCAATCGCGCCTGCTATCACGACCAGAATTGGCAGGATGTCCGGGAATGTGTCCAGGTACCCAAATAAAAACCGGAGGCTGGGACGCGCAGCAAAGGCCGGATCGAGTTTGATCGCGCTTAAGAGTTCGGCCTGTTCGCGCAGCACCGGTGGAAAGGTGATAGCAATGGTAGTTGCTCCCACTATTATGGTGACCAGTACTGGAAAATCGATCCTGCGTCTTCTCCAGGTGCGCACACACTCTCCGGCCAGAAGCGGAACGGATACATAAATGACGCCGTATTGATGAGTGAAGATCGCTCCAGCCATGCAGGCCGCGATTCCAGCCAGCGCCAAACGCCTGCGCTCACCCAGCGTAGCCGATTGCCAGCAGACAAGAGCGATGCTGGTAAAACACAACAACAGCGCATAGGGCCGCGCCTCAAGCGTTGCAAAATGGCCATATGGACTGCCAAGGAATATGCACATCGATAACAAGCCGAAGACGCTGCTCGAACCCCTCCGCACAAAGAGATAAATCATCCATGCAGTTACATTGATTGCAACAATCGAAGGAACGCGCAACGCGATTTCAACGGGGATGGGAAGATGCAGGCTGAGCCGCGCGAGCAAAAAATACAGTGGCGGGTTGCCATCCACGGGAATCGCTCTGAACATTTCTTTCAGCGTCGGCACAGACGAAACAGTAAGCGTGCCGAGTTCATCAAACCAGAAAGGACGACGAACTGCGCCGACGACCTCCATCACAACCAGGACGAAAGCGGCTGCGGCAAGGAAGAACGCCTTCCACTTATGGCTAAATTCCGAAATGCTCTGCGTAGAGTTATCTATAGGCACCAGTTCGTTGTCTTGATTCATCAAAGATCTTTCCCGTTCATGAATGCGCGATTCATCCTGCCCTAGCTCAGTTGGGCAACATCCTGAACCCACGCCTCTACCAAAGCAATTTCCTTTGCCGGAACCAGTTCCATCCGGACTAACTCCTCATAACACTGGATCAGATTGTCGCCAAGATGTTCAAGTCCCGCTCTCAGCGGCAGAGCCGCCAAGCGTGCACCCATTGCACGGTTATTCAGGTATCCGGGGACCTCATCGGCAAAATCCTTCATCAAATTATGCTCGTTGCGTCGCTGAAAGACGTCCGGACTCTTGAACAGAACGCCCCAGCCGTTTTCCCACGCAATGCGCTGCGCCACAAAACCCCGCCAGATATCCGTCATGCGGATTGAGCAGTAGGAGGGCATATACAGCAGTGGATAGGCCTGCGGAAACCATGCCGTATTCTGGCTATTAAACGGACACCAGGTTCCGGCCGTTAGCGCAACCCATCGGTCCCGCCGAAAGTTTATAGGAAGCGGCAGAAGCAGCCGGTAAATCGCATCTACGTCTGGATCTTCGTCTGCAAGCCCTGGTTGAATGGGGCAATCGACTTCAACCTCCGCGAGCGATTCAAACTCCGGCAACTGCGTCTGGACAGCGTCCAGCGGCAGTCCTCTGGGCCAGATGTTTGCCTCGGTAAAGTAGACGTAAATATTTGACCAGCCATTTCCCGCAAGCGCCGGCACGCGCATCCGCTGCGTTCTTGTGTCCCAGAAATTCGGCAGCGGCATATTGTCATCATCGGTCTCCAGCAGCATAGCCGCCTTTGATCTAATCGCAAGCAGATAGCCGATGTTTTTGCGTGCGTAGTGCCGGGTAGGCAACAGTTCGGCGATTTTGAACCCGGTCTCCTTCTGCCGTTGCAGGCTATAGAACTCGCAGCCGTCAATCGCGAAATCAGCCGGACTGGGCACATCGCCAATCATGTAAAACGAAAACCCGCGTGCCTTGCATTGGCTGGCCAGTTCTCGCAGCTCTGCATTTGGAGCAGCAATCGAGGTAACGACGACACTGACAGGTTGCGAAAACTTGGAATCTTTCACAATTGCTCCTTGAGACGAAGTCGGAATAGCCGCCATAGCTGGAGAAACGCATCTTTGATCGCTGGAATACCGAGGCGCGGGCTTGCGGCGCGATAAGTGATCGGCACCTCGACGAAGTTCAAATTTCGGCAATAAGTCTTTATCTCGGTCTGAAAAAAGTGGGCTCGCGACTGTATTCCGTGAGCAAGAACCATTGCCAGCGTCTGGCGCGAAAATAATTCGAAGCCGCTGGTCATGTCCGTCTGCCGTGTACCAAGAAGAAGGTTTGCCAGCCGGGTTCCACCCCAGCTGATGAAACGGCGTCTGAGCGAACTATCCTCGAAGCGGCCAATAAATCGGCTGCCGAAAACACAATCAAATCCCTCCTCCATCGCATCGAAAAATTGCGGAATATCGCTAGGCAGGTGGCTGAATCCCGCATCGATTTCCAGAATCCAGTCACTGCCGGCATCCAGCGCTTCTTTGTATCCGCGCAAATAGGCATCGACTGCACAACGGTTTTCAGGAGCCCAAACCACCTGGAGGCGTGGTTCACTCTCCGCCAGCGCACGCATCTGATCAAGACTTGAATCTGTAGTCGCGCGGTCGAAGACGGCAAAAAATTGAACCTTTTGAAAGTCCGGGCATTTCTCCAGCACAGCCTGGCAAAATGCCGCGGCTTCGTCGCCCTCATTCGCCATTGGACAGACGACGCCCAGCGAAATCGCGCTTCGCGGCAGTACCGTACGCTGCATGTCTATGCTCTCGATCTGCAACTCCATCTTCAGTTCGGATTCCGCTCGTGAGGAGGATTTCGAGATCAGAGTAACGTGTCCGATTTGGGTTCTTGATGGTCAGTTTAACGGAATTGCAGGTTGTTGTCGATGATTCGGCTAGCCGCAATCTCGATTAGAAATCTCACATTTTCACAAACATGCACTGGCTGCCGACCAGATCGAAATACGGTTCGGGTTTGTCGGCGAAAAACTCTTCAAAAGCGCGATTGACACCGATGGATGTATCGAAATCGTGGCAAATTAGAATTCCGCCCTTGTTTAATCGAGGATAAAACCACTCGAGACCCTCTTTCGTCGATTCGTAGAGGTCGCCGTCCAGGTGAACAAAGGCGAACCGTGTACCGCTCAGATCGATAGCAGTGCCCGGGAACAATCCCTTGTGAAGGATTGTGTTGCCCCCATTTAGGTATTTCTGAACATTTTCGGAAGTGTAGCGATATTGTCCTTTTTTGAAGCGGGCACTATCCTTTGCAGACGGATCCGGCAGTCCTTCGAAAGTGTCAAAGAGGTGAAGAACCCGTTCGGGGGCGCGGGCAGAGATCATCTTCGCCGATGCCCCCGCTGCAACTCCCAATTCGGCCATCTCTCCTGGAACGTTCTTTACGGCATCGACCAGGCTCATGATCTGGCAGGCCTCACAGGGCAGCATAAGCATGTCGCGCTCTGATCGTATCTTCAAAAGCAGCTTGATACGTTCACGACGCCTCGGCGAATTCCAGTATTTCGAAAGCATCATGCCCATGCGGGCAAAGACCAGCGGCACTGCTCGCAGCAATCGCCATTCGCTCACTGTCATATTTGTGAATATAACAAAGCAGGTCTACTCCGCCCCCAGCTCACGCACAATCGCCACCGACGCCGAAGCACCGATGCGATTTGCGCCCGCCTCAAGCAGCGCGCGCACGTCGGCCAGCGTGCGGATGCCGCCGGAAGCCTTTACGCCAGCTCGCCCGCCGGCCACGCCGCGCAGCAGCGCCACGTCCGCCGGGGTTGCGCCTCCGGTGCTGAAACCGGTCGAAGTCTTCAGGAAATCAGCGCCTGCCTGGACGGCAATCTCCGAGGCACGCAGCTTTTCTTCCACGTTCAACAGCGATGTCTCCAAGATCACCTTGAGTAGCGCGCCGCGATGATGCGTGACAGAGGCAACGGCGGCAACCGCATGGGCTACCGCCTGATGATTGCCGCTCTTCAGTTGCCCAATCGGCAACACCATGTCCAGCTCTTGCGCGCCCAGCCGAATTAGTGCGGCGGCCTCATGGCGCAGCGTCGAAACCAGCGACGCTCCCAGCGGGAATCCGATCACCACGCCAACCGGAACGCCCGTTCCCGAAAGCACCGACACCGCCGTCGGCACCCACATCGGGTTCACCATCGCGCAGGCAAAGCGATAGCGGATCGCCTCGTCGCAGAGGTTTTCCACCTCTGTGCGCGTGGCGTCGGCCTTCAGCAGGGTGTGATCAATCACCGAGGCCAGCGATTGCCAGTTCTCCAACGCCTGTGCGGCAAATGCTTCTGTGTCAAAGCTGCCGTTGTCAAATTCGATGTCCTCTTCCCGAATCGGGGTCACCAAAGCCATTTTTTACTCCTCGCAACAGAACTCAGCTGCCGCTCTTTGTGGCGGCTTTTGGAAACGCTTCCGGAAAATGAGTATAGTGCCTCACGCAGCGCCGCACAAATGACCGTCGGCACTGGAGCTTTCTCAGAACAAGACGCTCCAGAGGGCGTTATAGTTTGCGGTTCTCTGGCAGGAGGATGGAAGCCAACGGGACAGCGCATCGATCCCTTTGCACAACAACAAGATGCGGTGCAGTAAGGCGCACTCTCCTACGCTCTTTACAGCCGCGTATAGAGCTGGAACGGAGCCCAGTAAAACGCCCGGTGGAAGCTGTTTTTTGAGTGCAGCATTCCCAGTTTCGCCTTGCGCAGCGCCACCGCCGGAGCCAGCCCCTGGTCGAGGTTGGCATACAGCCCGTCCATCAGTTGCGGGGTCGAGTCGTCGCTCACCTCCCACAGCGCGCCAATGACGTTATGGCTCCCGGCGCGCAAAAACGCCCACGAAAGCCCCACCAGCCCCTCGCCGGCGTAGGCCTTTGTCCCGCTGCCCAGGCAGGCGGAGATCGTCACCAGCCGGGCGTCAATCGGGTGCTCCATAATCTGCCGCGCGTACAGCTTGAAGGAGTTTTCCTCCTCCCCGGTGCGCGACAAAATAATCGCCGAGTCCAGCGGATCGGTCTGGCTGGCCACGCCATGCGTCACAAAGTGGATATACGAGTACTGCGCCGGATTGCTGGTCAGGTACGCCGACGGATTCGCCTCCTGCAGCGCGAAAACCGCCTGGTCGCGTGCCCCGAAATGCTTTTCAATCTCCTTCATCTCCGCGGCGGCGTTGGCCAGCTCGGGATAATCCACTGTTGGGGAGATCGCGTCTCCCAGCAGCAGCAGCTTGCGGCCGCCGTGTGCGCGGGTTTCGCCGCGGCCATCATCGCCAGCGACGGCGCGGAGAGCAGCGTTACATCCTCAATCCAGTAATGGGGCAGGGAATTGGCACTCGCTCCCGGCGCAAGCAGCGTCTCAAAATTCAGCAGATTCAACGCCCCATCGGCCAGAATCACCACCGGCACATTCGGTTTCAGCAGTCCGGCAGCGGGAGCAACCAGCGTGTCATACAGCTCGCGCCCTTCCGGGTTGCCGTTCTCGATCGGATCGACCGTCCCCAGCAGCGCCTTGCGGTAGCGGTCCACCAGCGGAGTGATCGCGCGCGCGGCGGGCAGCGGAAAAAGCGCGGTCTTCTGCGGCGTAATCGCCCACAGGTACGATTGCTTCTCCCCCAGCCAATAAAAGAGCAGCGTTGCTCCGGCCTTTTGCGCCACCGCGCCGGGGTTCAGCGCAGAGGGATGAAACACCGGAGGCGGTGCCGTGGGCGCTTTTGCTCCGGCCTGCGCTGGCTTTGCGCCGGGATTCAGCCCCTGGGCCAGTGTGCGGGCGCGGCTCTGATCGGCGGCAACCAGAGCCTCCTCGGTCTTGCCCTGGCTCACCAGCAGGTGGATGTAGTCGTCGTAGATCGGCGTGGCGTTGGCCAAAAAGGGTAGCTTCGAGGATTCATTCTTGATCTGCGCTCGCGCCGATTCAAAGGTCGTCAGAGCGGTCTTGTACATCTTCTCCGCGTCCTGCGTGTGGCCTTCGCGTTCATAGAGCAGCGCAATCTGATGCTCTGCGGCCATCCGCATCGATGTCTGGCTGGCTGGGTCTTTGTCCACTTCACGGAAGAGTGCTTCGGCCTGCTGATCTTGATGCCGCGCCGCGTCAATCTCCGCCTCGGCCAGCTTCACGTCAATAGCGTCAAGCGGGTCACCGCTGTCCTTTACCTTAGGCATCAATTGCCCAAGATACATGCTTGCTTCATCTGGCTTTCCGGCCTTGACCGAAAGATGAGTCAGGTCTTCCAGCGCGTTGATGATGTATTGTTTGCTATTGTTCCTCATAGCCAGATCGAGAGACTGGCGGTCAGCCTGTTCGGCGCGTGCCAAATCGCCGGTGTCCCGATACGCCTGTCCTGCGGCAGCCAGCCAGTTCAAAACTGCGCGATTGTTTCCCAGCTTTTCCGCGCGCTTTTCTGCGTCTTGGAACAATTCTAGCGCTCTCTCTTTATCACCAAGTCCGAAATACGCCGATCCAAGATTGCCAGATGTGATTTGCGCTGTATCCTCCGCACCCAAATCCACAGCATTCAGATACGCGGATCTAAACCAGTCCACGGACTCGTCATATGTTTCGTTCTGAAGAGATGCCCATCCTAAATTTGAGAGTGCCGATGTTTCTAGCCATCGATCATGTTTGCTGCGTGCAAATATGAGGCATTCGAAGAAATACTGCTTTGCTTCAGGGAAGCGCCCCCGTGCCATATCTAAAATTCCGTGAGCCCGAAGCAAGATGCCGCAATCTGAGTAGACGGTTCCTTTGCAGATTCTCTCAGCCGCATTGAGCTTGCGGTTCGCCGCAAGGAATTGCTGTGTCCGAGCAAGGTCAACGGCTTCCAGCAGTAGCCTTTTGAGGATAGATTCTGGGGTAGCCTGAAGGGATGGATGCTCTGAGAGGAGGCCGAGGGCATCAGCATTCATTCCGCGCCATGTCATTGCCTCTGCCTCCAGCAGTTGGAATTTAGCGGCCCACTCGGGCATGGAATTTAGATATAGCTTGTATCCTCTATCAGCTTCGAGCTGACTCTTTTCTAAATATCCATGCAGAAACAGCTGATGGGCATGCTCATATTCCGACTGAGGATTAGGGGGCGGAACATCGTGCAACGGAATCACGAGCAGCAGCACGAGCGCCCATGCGAGTTGAAGATATCGGGGCTTTGTGCTGCCAAAAGGGACCATCTTGCCTGCTTTCAAGGAACTCTTGAACTCATCTGGTCAACCGACCGGCGGAGGCGGGCATACCCGAGCCAGAGATTGTATGACCATTTCCGAATCGAAACCGGATCTTTGATCTCCCGTGCCAACTCAAGCGCGCGTCGATAATGATCAATCGCTCTCAGATGATCGCCCCGATGCAAGTATACATTTCCGATATTTGCAATCACGACCAGATAGCTATGAACTATCCCAGCTTCGCTGTTGATCCGCAAGGCATCCTCAAAAAGAGCCAGCGCCTTCCGGTCGTCTCCCAGCCCGAGATGACAAACCGCCATATCACACCAAACGGTTGCCATCCAAAGCCGGAAGCCTGCCGACGCAAAGAGAGAGAGCGATTCATCATACCTGGTGAGGGCTTCGATGTAATGCTCCTGAGCCATCAGGTTCTTGCCGATCCCCCAAACCGACGCAGCGCGGAAGTACCAGCTGCCGATTTCTTCCGATACTGCCAAGCTCCTGCGGAACAACCGGTCGGAGGATGCGAAATCCCGCTGGAAGTAGATGAGCATAGCTTGCCGCTGGTAGACCTCGCATTGCAACTCCAGCAACCGGGCATTAACAGCAATCGCTTCGGCTTCGCTGAGTGAGGCATAAGCGGGCGCATACCGCCCAAGCATACCGAGATAATATCCGCGATGCATTTTGATTCTGGCGAGGGAGGACAGGTCCGACCCATCCGGGGGGTAAAGAGCCTCACGGGAACTCAGATATTCGATGGCCGCTTCGTTTTTCCCCCGCATACTCAGAAGCTGGCCCTGAAACAGTCGTATTGACCAGATCTCGGAATCAGCACCCTGATCTCCGCACCGTCGAAGCGATTCTTCGACAATCCGGCCCGCGCCCTCCAGATCGCCGAGCTGTATCTTCTCTCTTGCTATGCTGCTTTGGGTTGCTTCCAAGTACTGGCCTCAGTCAAGGGTTCGGGCTTGAGTTGGGATACGCGGCTCAACATTGGGTGCAGCTCAACATTGGTTGCCCCATCCTTGCGCTTTTTCCTAGTCCTCAACCGGCATTGCCGACCCGCGGGGGATGAAACTCTGGGTGCCCCATCCTTGCGCTTTTTTCTAGCGCAAGGGTGGGTTGCACAGAAGTCCGCTACCCGTCTCTCGTCCTTTAGTACGCAGCCGTGCGGTCCACTCCGATTCTATCTCCACTGCGTCCGTTTCCCCGGTCGCGTAATGCCGGAAGGTGGACCACGGCCACTCTTCAGGCCTTTCAACCAACCCGCGCTTGACCGGGTTGCGGTGCATGTAGCGTAGCTTCTCTACGCGCTTTTCTTCCGTCCAAACGTTGAAGTCGTAGTAGCGGCGCTGCCAGAACTGTACTTCGCTGCGCGGCTTCAGCTTTCTCGAAGTCTGCTGTTTCAACACCTGAATTGCAACCGCCAACGTCGAAATGGCCGGCTCACCGACAAGCAGATGCACATGTTCCGGCATCAGTACATAACCGGCAACCACGAATCCATACCGACTGCGAACCGCCTCCAATTCAACTTCGAAGACAGCGTAACCGCTGGCGCCGGCCAAAAGCGGCAGCCTTCGATAACAACTGAAGGTGAGGAAGTGAAAAACCCCGCACTGCTGATAACGAACAAGTCCTTTTGGCATGGCAGGAGAGTTGTACACCGGAAGCGGCTCGTTGGGGTTCGTGCGAACCCACCCTTGCGCTAGAAAAAAGCGCAAGGATGGGGCACCCTTCGTGGTGGGGTGGTTTAGATTTCAAAAAAATTTAGGGTGGGCCACCCGCCGCTCGATCAGGATCATCCCATCGGTCCGCCATTCGAAACAGGCGGCGCATCCGGGTTGGGGTTGGTTGTCTGGGACGTACTGAGAACGTGATATTTGCCGGGATCGGCAGAATGGATGGGGGCGGTAGAGGGTACTTGGGCGGGATTGCCATGAAGAAACAGCGCAAAGAGTGAGGCGAGCCAAGCGAACATGAAAGTCCTCCTGGCTCACTTTGTATCATTTTGGGACAAGATTTGCAAGTCTGAATATGAAAAGCAGCTACAAGGTGCGCAAGATACCCCTAGTTGGTGTTCGTGCGAACCCACCCTTGCGCTAGAAAAAAGCGCAAGGATGGGGCACCCTTGGTTGTGGGGTGGTTTAGATTCCAAAAAATTTTAGGGTGGCCACCCGCCCACCCGCCTCACTTTGTATCGTTTTGGGACACTGTCGTCAAGCGAAAACAGCGCAGCGCTACCCGCCTACGCCCATCCCATTCGTCACAATCGACGCAACCTGCGCGTTCCCTTCCGCCAAGCAACCCATATGCACATCCAGCATTTTCAGGCAGACGGTGGTCTGTGTCGGCGTGCCTTTGGTTGGGTGGGGCTTCTCGTGCTTGAGGTGCACCTTGGCCAGCGTGACGGTGCCAAAGTGCGGCACGTGGATGATGTGGCCGTACGAACTGCCGGGGTAGCCGCCGTGCGATTTGTTGACCAGCGAGAACTCGACCTCGGTGAGCTTGTCAAAGCCTTCCGGCTCCAGATTGAATTGCGCCTTCGTCTCCGCCGGCGTGTCGGAGTGGTGGCGGATATGGTGGTGCTGGTCGGTGACTTTCTGCACAAAGGTGGGGTCGCTGGTATACGGCGTGTCGTTGGCCGGCTTTTCGCCGAAGATATACGGGTCAAGCTCCACATGGACGAGATGGCCGTTGATGCGCAGGTTCTCAAAGCGCGTTCCCAGCAGCACGATCTCCGGGATGTAGCCTTCGATCGGGTGCTCGGTCGAGATCTGGGCGACGATGCGGTCGCAGGTCACAATCTCCAGAATGTTCAGGTTCTCGACCACCGAGGTGGAAAGGGTAGCAGGTCCGTGGCCCAGCTTGCTGCCCTGCTTGCCGGAAACCTGCGCGTAGGCGTGGCTGAAGGAGAGCACCCCTTCGAGCTTGTAATTGTGGACGTGCTGCGAGAAGTAGCCGCCTTCAACGCTCTTCACCTTGGTGTGCGCTTGCGGCGAGATGTTCTGGGTGAGCGGCAGATGAATCTTGCCCTGTATGTCGGTTGCTTCCGCGTGGTACAGGTGTTTCTTCGCGTCTGTCATTGGTGTCGGGTGTTCCTTTCCAATAGTTGGAGTTTGCAGGGAACCAAGGCAGGCCCCGTGGAAAAAATTTTCGAGATAAGACACACTCCCTCGGGGGAGGGAAGCAAATTAGCGGAGACGGTCAGACCTCAAGCGGATTGCGTGGAAATCATAGCATGGTGCGGATGGGGATGTAGAAATTTTGCGAAAAAATCCTCTGTCTTTGCGAAAGCCGCTACTTGCTCCGCGAAATCCGCAAAGACAGAGGTTCCCAGGTTTGCCAACTTAAGTGCTTATTGGGGGAGCTGAATCTCGAAAGCCGTGCGGCTGATCTCGGTGGGCGCGTTCTTCGCATCCACACCGCCGATCACCAGGCTGTATTTGCCCTGCGTCAATCCCGCGCCGGGCAGTTCCAGGCCCAACTGCTTGTCGTCGTTTTCGCCGGGAGCTGCAACCGTCGTGGCCAAAACCTGCCTGCCCTGCGGATCAACCAGCGTGAGCGAATACGAAGCGAAGCCCTGGCGGGGCAAATCAAAAGGCAACGTTGCGCCGAGTTTACGATCCGCAGCAATTACCATCACTTCGCCTCCGCGGACACCGGTATGCAGAGCGGTGAGAGTTACCAGATGAGGCTGAGTAGCTGCCGCGCGCAAGCTGGGCAGCGTCACGGCATTCTGATAGCCGACAACCAGCACCAGCGCGGCAAAAGCAGGCGCGGCAAAGGCTGGCGTAAAGAGCGGGCTGGCCCATGCAAACCACTTGCGGCGCTCTGTCTTCACCGCCGGGCGGGCCTGCGCCTCAAGTTCGGGCAACTGAGCCTTGGCTTCGTCGATAAAAGCAGCGGTGGCGCGAAGATCCAGCGCACACTCCCGGCAATCGAAGAAATGCCCTTCAAAGGCATCGCGAGCTTCCGGCGACATCTCATCGAGCAGGTAACGCTCAGCCGCCTTCTGTTGTATTGCCTCGCCATGTTCCATTGTCCTCACCCCGTTTGAAACCTGAATTTCACAAATCTGTGGGATAGTGTCTCGCGCGTGTAAACCGTTTCACAAAAAAATACGTTACCTTCAGGCGCTCATTGAGACCGGAATTACCGCCCGCTTCGCGTACTCGGCTTTGAACTCCTGCTTGGCGCGGAAGAGCAGCACGCGCAGGTACTCGCGGTCGACGCCGAAGGAGCGGCAGACCTCGTCCCGTTCCATCTCATCGATAAAGACTGCCTTGAGCAGGCCGCGGTCGCGCTCCGGCAGCTTGAGCAGGATCTCATGCACCTTGGTGCGGATCTGCTTGGCGGCGAGCTGGCCAAAGGCGTCCAGGCTGGTCGAGGGAATCTCCGGCTGGTTCTCTTCGTCGATGGATTGATTCCGCGCCGCGGATCGATACTGCTCCAGCAGCACATTATTGCAGACCGTGTTGACAAACGCGCCCAGCCGGTCCGGCTGGCGCAGCCCGTCCGGCTTGCGCAATGTGGCTAAAACGCGCGCAAAGGTCTCCTGGCGCACGTCTTCAATCGCCTGCGGCGACTGGAGGCGAGAGCGGAGCTTCAGGTGGAGCAATTGCGTGAAATACGCAACAAAATGCTCCTCTGTGCGGCTGTCTCCCGCGCAAAGGCTCTCTATGTAGCCTGCGTCGAACGATTCAAATTGCAATGGCTTCCCCGCAAATCTGAGAGGAGCCAAGTATAACATTTCGGCTGTTTTGCCGGAAATTCGCGGGTGATCGCTGTCGGGCTTGCGCCGGGTGCGGCGGAAGCTCGAACCGGGGTAGGGTGGCGGGGCTGGATAAGCGGATGTACTCATTTTGCCTGCCTGAATCGCCGCGTCTCGATCAGCGGTTGCGCGTCGCGCGGGTCAACCTGCTGCACGGGATGGAGGCGCGAAAACTGGTAGAGGCGTCCGGTATAGGAACCCCGGATGTGAATCGGCGCAGCTCCAAAGTAATGCAGATTCAGGGCCGAAGCTGGCAGCGGTTGAGCGGCTTTCAGGGCGTTTCGTTTTTGACCGCAACACATGGCGCATCTCCTGGAACGGTTTCGGGAGCGATTTCGACATGGGGGAAAGATGAATCCTGCTTCGAGCTGCATTGCTCAAGCAGGCATGCCGCGCCCGAGAGCGCCAGCCAGTTAATCAGCATCGGAATCCACACGCGGGTAATCCATAATGCAAAAGGAAAGGCGAACCAAAGGCTAAGACAGTAGAAGCAGTCCATCAAGCGGCCGAAAAAGCCAGTACCAAACGATGCCCGGAGCCGGACGATCAGATCCCAGGGTCCGTCTTCCTTGGCAAAAAGATGTGTCAGTCGCCAGATCGCGAGAGCGGACAGCACGAAGGGCCAGATTACAGATCCATCATTCATTGAACCTTTGCTCCGCTACACGCCAGGGAAATGCCAGGGAACTCCGTAGCGCTCCCCCCCGTACAGCGCAGAGACCCTGCATGCCACTCAATGCCCCTCAGAAAATCCGCAATCCAATCAGCAGGTAGACGCTGCGAACCCGCAGGCCGCAGTTCCTCGATTCGGCTCTGGCAGATCCGTGGGAGTCGGAGCCAGATATGGCGAAACAGTCCGTAGCGAGGATTCCTGAGGTACAGCGTCTGAGAACGATCTGGATTGCGCCGAGAGGAAATTCTGAAATGGAACGGACCCGGCGACTGGAAGATGGTGTTTGGAGAGGCGGATTCGTTTCAGGATTTCTAAAATTTTTAATGGTGGCCGATCTATAGCTGGGAGGGCGGGGAGGGTTTCCTGGGGCGGAAAATGCCTCACTCCATGTCCAGTCGAGATGTAAATAGGAGATATACGAAGAATACGAACCGCTCAACATGGGTCAACATATCAAACGTTAAAAATCGTACATTGACGGATTCTCGTCACATGCACGAGACTGGCGGCCCATGGTGGAGGCTAAGTATTGAAAGGGCACGACTTCAGTCGTGCCGTAAAGCCCCCGGAACCAACACGGCTTTAGCCGCTGAGGGATGGTTTTTCTGGATTTGGCATTTGCTTAGGTATAGCAGAGAGATGGGAGACGCTTATACCCCTCTTTGCAGTTTGCTAGGTGATCTGCGCCTTTCCAGCCTGCTTGGAATACGCTTCGTTACCGGTGTAACCCCGCCCACCGATTCAATCTAAACTCAATCTCGTATGTCATCATACTTACTTTCGGCAGCAGCGAGAGCGCATACTCAGCTGCCTTGTCTACCGCGCGGGCGATGATGAGACCCTCAACAGTCTTTCCAGTTTCCCGACCAATATGCTCTTCCACCCACCCCATATAGCGAAGCACTTGTCCGACGGTTTGGTCAGTACTTTGGTTTCTTTTTAGCTCTATAACCAGGAGCCGTGGCTGAGTCTTGTGAGCGGCAAGAATATCGACTCGGCCTACATCTGTGGGAAATTGATTGCCCGCCTCTGGGTCTTCGTGAGTGCTATAGATAGCCCACTCATCAGCAAGGGGCGAACGATCCCAGTTTTCTAGCAAGAACTCTTCGAGTTGACGCTCAAGTGCAAACCCTCCGCCAGCTTGCGTTTGGGTATACATGCCCTCCAAAGGAAGCTCGGAAGCTCCAGAAACGGCCGTAGTCGCATCTTGCGGGGATAAAATGGCCCACCATAATGCGTCGAGCGTCCAGAAATCAATCCCCAGATCAGATCTTATTTTTGCAAGAATTGCATTAATCTTGACGTACCTTTCGCCTATTCCTTCCCCTCTCGGAAAATCTGGCCAAAGGCCGGCATGTCTCAGTGCCGCTTCGGAGGTATTGTTCCAAACTCCGTAGATATTCGGGTAAGCTACGGTCAAGATGCCTGTGGCCGTTGCCTTCCCGATTCCTCCAACTAATTCTATAGCCTGCGGGAACCTCTCTCGAATCGGTGTACCTTCGTCTAATAAAATCCTGAGTGCCTTGCGCAGCCTGTCCAAATCGTCTGCAGCGTGAAGTCCCTTGCGGTAAAGTCCGCTCCAGTGTTGATTGTTCTCGACATACAGGAACGATGTGAACTCCTCTTTAGACAGGTTCTCAAGATGCTGCGTCGAAAAAATCGGCTGGTACCTCGCAAAGACTTCATCGCGCTTCTCCAGGATTTCGTAGACCTCCTGGCCTGGCTTCAGCTTCCCAATCGCTGTCCGTAGATCACCAAGAACCTTACTATATGCAGACTCGTTTGCGATTAGTTCACTCATTTCTTCCCCCTTTTGCCAACAAACGTAATGCATTGGAACGGCTAGCTGCTTGAGCCTTCATATTAGGCCCGTATATCTTCGACCCGCAAACAGACTGCACGCAATTCAGTTGCTTGCTATAGCCTCAGCTTGAGCCAGAGGGTGCTTTCAAGTGCCTCACTCATCGTCGTCGTCTCGCTTCGTTTTCTTAGCATGATCTTTCAACACCGACGGAACAGGCGCGCTTCCCATCGCGTCCTTCCACAGGATCACGTTCAGCTTTTCCGGGTCGGCGTGGTCGGCGTGGCGAAAATCCATCTTCATCGACTCCTGTGCTCCCGGAGCTCTTTTGGCGTTAGCCGTATAAATTAATCCGTTGTCGCGGTTGGTGGTGTCAGCGTCATAAGCCGGCTGGTCGCCCTGCCCCGTAAAAAGTGTTGCAATCAGCGAGCTGAATGCGTCGTTGTTGTTCATCGGCGGCAGTCCCAGCAGCGATTCCATCGTCCGAATCACACTTACTGTCGAATAGAAGCGGCTGTCCACAAACGGCGCGCCAGTCGCTGTGTGCGGTGCATATTTGCTCACCACGAGCGCGATGCTGCGGTGTGCATCCACGTGGTCCCCGCCGTCCTGCGCATCATCTTCGAGGATGAAAAACGCCGTGTCCTCCCAGTAAGGCGAGTGAGAGATCGCTTCTACCGCCCTGCCAACAGCCAGATCGTTGTCCGCGACCGAGGCCTTTGGCGTCGGCTCGCCCGGCCGTGTTCCCGCCGTATGATCGTCGCCCAGACGCAGCAGCACAAACTCCGGCATTGTGTCTTTGCCGGTCTGCTTGTCGGCGACCCACCCTTTCAGATGGCGCAGAAAAATCTCCACGCGCACCTGGTCGGGAATGGACAGATTGAAGTCCGGCGCCTCGGTAGCAAAATGGCCCACCAGCTCCGGTTTGGTTGCAATATTGGTCGCAATCAGCGGAATCGCCCACGGCCATTTGTTCGTCCCGCCGCCCCACTCCTCTGGCAGCGCCTCTCCCGGCGCAATTGCCTTCCGCGCGCAATCGCCTCCCGGCAGCATCGGCCCGTTTCGTGGATTGGCGCTCTTCTTCTCATCGCAAAAAGTAGACGAAATGTATTCGCCGAAGTGGTAATAGCTCTTGCCGTGCGCGGCCAGGTTGCCCCACAGATAGCCGCTCGCCGGCTCATTCACATCGGGAATCTTCTGCAGCAGCGGGTAGCCGTTGGCAACCAGCCCCTCGTAGTCGTAGGTATGCTGGCTGCCGCGATAGCTCTGCTCCCAGGTCTTCTCCAGGAAGTCTGTCCCAATCGCCGCATTCGACCACACATGCCCGTCGCCTGAGACCTCGCCGGAATCAAAAAAGTTGTCCAGCACGCCAAATTGCAGCGCCAGCTTGTGCTCATTGGGAGTAACCGCTGCTCCATACATCGTCAGTGACGGATCTCCATTGCCCACCGGCTTGCCGTCTTTCGAGAGATCGCCAAGAATCTGATCATAGGTGCGGTTTTCCTTGATGATGTAAATCACATGCTTGATCGGGTTCTGTCCGCCGTTCGCAAAAGCGACCTTCTCTTCCGCCGCCTTCATCCGGTTCGATTCCAGAACCACCCTAGTCCACTGCGGCAGACTCTTCTCGATCTCGGCTTCATCGAGCGTCGCCAGCGATCCATACAGCAGCGTGCCAATGTAAGTGGATTTCCGGTGCAGCCTCATCACCTTCGATCCCTCGGTCTCCCGCTGCGGCATGTTGTTTGGCCCGGTTCCCTTACCCTTGGCCGTCGCCAGATAAAGCTTGCCTCCGCCCTGCGCAGGGAGAAAAGCCATCGCGATCGGCATCCATTCTGTGGGGACAAAGCCCATCGGCTCAACCATTCCATGTTTTGCGGCGCGCGGCGTCAGCTTGGCGGTCTCGAAGACGGCAACGGAGTCCGTGCCCATGTTCGCCGCATACAACCTGCTTCCATCGCCATTCAAAGCCACCGCCGCAGGCTCTGCTCCAAAGTAGCTCTGCCCCGGTAGCCGGGTATCGAAGTACCCCTTCACGGCAAACTCTCCGCCGCCGATCTTCACTGCTGCGACGGCGTCACGATTCGAGAGCGCAACGTAGAGCGTCTTGCCGTCCGGCGAAATCTCCAACGAGCAGGGATGGGTTCCCGGCGCAATCGGGCTGGCGGGTTTCAGCAAGGTAAGCTTGCGTCCCACTGTCCCCTTGGCTAAATCAAGTTCCACAACTTCGGATGCATTCCAGAGCGCGACGAATCCGCGGCTCCCGTCCTTTGAAACTGCCAGCGCAATCGGATAAACCGAGGGAACGGCATCGCTCTCGGAAAGATCGAAGCGGCGGACAACGCCATTGTTGGCCACGCCCATCGTTGGGTCAATTAGCAGCACATCATCGGAGAGATCGTTCGCCACCAGCAGCCGCTCCGCACCCTCGGAGCCAACCACGGCAAGCGCCGCCGGGAAGGGAACTGCTTTGTCGCCCTCCGTATCTCTAATCAGCTTGGTCTTCTGCCCCGGCTTGAGTTGCGAGAGCGGCAATGCGATAAAACGCTCCGGCGCAATCTTGCCATCGTTGAAGCTGTACACAACGATACCGTTGCCCGTTGCGTCCTTGCCGTCCCCTAGCGGGACAGTTGTCGAAGCCATCGTTCCGTAAAGATGTTTCCCGTCGCGGCTGAAGGCTAGCCCAGAGTTCAGCGTCTGTTTCGCTTGGACCAGCGTGCGGCTGTCCGGAAAATCCGTCAACGCCCCTGTCCGCGTGTCGAGCACCGCCAGCGACTGCTCATATTGCGATTCGTAGGTGCCGAAGCCGGCATTGACCGTTACGACATAGCGCCCGTCCGGCGAGACAGCCATTGAAACAGGCAGGCTGTTCAGCTGCTGCGGTGCTCCGGGAACCGGCTCGATCAACTGTTTGCTGCTGGGCAGATTTACTGGGTTTTCAACCGCAGGCGCGGCAGTCTGGGCGTGGAGCGGCAGTACTTCAATGGCAAGCAAGAGGGCCAATGCTAATCGTGTCATATCCGCACCTTAACAAAAGGAGCATGAATGAACGATGAATGAGCCATCATCGGCGTCACCGGCTGCAAAGCAGTGGGAGATTCCGGTCAGCCCGCCGGATTCATCGGCGACGCATCGGCGCTCCACGCCATTTCCACGTCCATCGCATCCTCTGAGACGACAATAAAGCCGAGCCGCTCATACAAAAGACGCGCCGGATTTCCTGGCGTTACACGCAGTTCCAGCCGCGCGCCTGCGGCTGTAGCCTCATTGATGCAATTCTTTACCGCAAACGCTCCCAGCCCTCTTCCGCGCAAGGTCGCCAGTACCGCAATATCCACGATTCTCCAGCATCCCGGCGGTTTATTCACCAGAATCCTGCCCACGGGCACTTCGCTGCCCGCATCGTTGCGCAGGCACAGAATCGAATCCTCTGCCGCCGGAAAAACCTGGGCGTAAGTCATATTGCGCCCACGGTACTGCATGTCGATCAGCGAGCGCCACAGCGCTTCATCTGCGCGCAGCATCTCCAACTGCCACTGGGACTCGGCAAAAAGCTGAAAGAGCAGCGCCTCATCCGCGGGCAGGGCGGGGCGGAGAAAGCAGGGAATCGTGCTGGGTTGATCGGTCGGCATTGTTTATCGGTTGTAGTGTGCATCCAGATCGCATAGTGAGAAAGCGCAGACAGATCCCTCTGCCTGCGCTGTTGGTTTCGGCTGTATTGCAGTCCCTAATTCCGCGACGGAAATACCCCTGTGTACGCGATGATAAAGTTCAAAGTCAGATACGGCTGGATGTTGGCATGTGGCGTGCTGCCGCCAGATTGCGAAACCGCCCCAGCCGACATCGTTGCGTTCGCGGCGGTCGAGACAAAGTCATAATTTCCTGCCTTGTCTCCTCTGCCAGACCCTTCCTCCGTATTTGCGATAAAAAGCCCTGATGGATTCCCGGACTTTCCAAAGACGGAAGTGACATTGATCAAGTGATTGTGGATCGGCATGTTGTTATACAGCAGCGAGACGTTTTCCACGCCGCCCTGCTCACCGATTGTGTATGTGCTCAAACCCGGCCCTGTCCCCTGGTGAATCGGAACCCGGCCCTGCAGGTTCGGAAGCTGGAATGTCGATGTGCCGTTTCCGCCGTAATAGGTGCCGATCAGCGCAAACAGCGCGGTGTATTGCTGGATCGCCAGCGTCTGGCCGTTGCAAAGAAACCAGCCTCTCGGCGCGAAATTGAATGCGACGATCTGGATCTGTCCAAGATATGGTTCTGCCATGATTTCATCTCCTTCCGGTGATTGATCTTTCGTTCGTCCAGCGGCATTCGGTTGCCGCGCATCTGGAGCAGGTCTTCCGCGCGAAGGTGTCTAGTTGCGCGACGGAAAGATGCCGACCAGGGCGATGACGAAGTTGATCACCAAATAGGGCTGAAGGTTGGTATGGGGAACGTTGCCGCCCGCCGTGCCCACAGCAGTCGCCGCCAGCGTGGCGTTTGCGGCTGTCGAGACAAAATCGTTATTGCCGGGCGACGGGGCAGATGGTGTGCCACCGTTTGTTACGCCCAGAATATTGCCCGAAGGCGTTGTAAGCGTGCCCGAAGCGGTACTCACATTGATCAGATGGTTATGCAAGGGCATGTTGTTGTAGAGCAGCGAAACGTTTTCCGCGCCGCCGACCTGCCCGATCACGTAGGTGCTCAGGCCAGCCCCCGTGCCCTGATGGATGGGAACGGAGCTCTGCAGGTTGGGCAGTTGAAAGGTCGAGGTTCCGTTGCCGCCATAGGTTGTTCCAATGAGCGAAAACAACGCGGCATTCTGCGAGATCGCCAGGGTCTGTCCGTTGCAAAGCGCCCAGCCTGATGGCGCAAAGTTGAAGCCAGTCATCATGATCTGTCCGACAAATGGTTGAGACATACTCTCTTCTCCTTCTTGTGAGCTAAGCGTTGATGTCCGTGCCGCAAGGCGGGGCTTCCTGCGGCTGCCAAAATCTTGAAAATCCGGTACGGCACTCGAATCCCCCGTGCTGATCGAATCAGTCTACTTGGAGAGCCAGTGCAACCATGTCATCTTGGCGGCTTCGTAAAACCGCAAAACGCAAACCTGTTTTTGGAGCGGTTATCCAAATTTACGTGGAGTAGCTGAAATTGTGCCCGGCGACTTTTCCTTGAGAGAAAAGTCACATCTGAGCATC
Source organism: uncultured Acidobacteriaceae bacterium (assembly GCA_963713645.1). Lineage (GTDB taxonomy): Bacteria > Acidobacteriota > Terriglobia > Terriglobales > Acidobacteriaceae > Telmatobacter. Next base: position 91,158 of record CAVQMQ010000013.1, read on the forward strand.
AACTCGGCTCTACACCAATTGGAAAACCGCTTTAGGGCCAAAAAGATTCAGGAACACGGGGAAGCAGGGGCCGTCGCCGAAGCGAGGAGGAACCGGACCCTAGTCAACAACTTGCCGCAGCCCCCGCTGCGACTGAGAGAATGCCTCAAAACAATGCATTGGGAGCGACAGGATATTCGTATCCCAGAAGGCTACGGAAGTGCAAGCATTTTTTTCGGATATGCGGAATAAAGAAGCAAAGTCAAAGAATTCCACCAGCCGCAATTTGAGTTACAGAGAAACTCCCGCCGTAGAGTGACTTGATCTTATGCCTGGAGGATATTTCCACCAAGCCAGCCGGTGAGCTTTTCAACCGGCAACCGCACGCCGATGAAAAACTGTCCGAACAGGGCATAAACCGCACTTACCTGGTCAAACCGCATCTCATAAATCAATTTTTTAAATACCACCGGGTCATCGGAAAAGAGGTCAACCCCCCACTCCCAGTCGTCCATCCCGATCGAGCCGGAGATGATCTGCTTCACCACGTCGGCGTACCGGCGGCCAATCATCCCATGCTCGTGCATCATCCGTTGCCTCTCGGCAAATGGGACGGTATACCAATTCACCGCCTCACCCCGCTTGCGATCCATCGGGTAAAAACAGATGTACTTTACCTCCGGGAAAGCCGGGAAAAGCCGCGAGGCCATTGCCGTGCTCTGCCGCTTCAGCGTCGCGGCAATCTCGGCATTCCACTCCGCCGAGTGTTGTTCCAGGCCTTTTTCCGCCGCTGCCTCATAGCTCTTGCGCGTTGACTCGTACAGCCCCAGCTCGACAACCGAGACATAGGAGTGCTTCAACTCGAGAAAATCGTAGAACTCCGTCTGCGCGAGGTCCAGCTCGACTTGATTCAGCGCCTCCAGTGAATCCCGGAAGTGAACCAGGATCAGGTCACCTTTGTGCCCAATTTCAGAGAAGATAGCCGTGTGAATCGGCCACTCGGTGCTAGCGCGTTCGAGCTTTTTGAGCGCGGCAATCGCTTCAGAGCCTATGCGCTCGCGTTCCCCGGCCGGGCAGGCCCGCCACGCCTTCCAGTCAAAGCGAAAAAACTGATGCAGCAGGTAGGAGCCTTCAAGCGTTAACGGTACCGGGGGAAATTCGGACACGGGAGCACCTCAACAATTCTGACGTACCCCCATCCTAGCAAAGCGCCTGCCGTGCGGCCAGTTGCTTCCGTTGGTCGCCGTCGCGCCGGGGCAAACCTCATGGGTGCCATGTCCAGATTCTCAGATTCGGGAGCAGCGACGGCACTTCCAGACAGGCGGTGAACCGTCACGAATGAAAGGCCGAGTGTTAGAATCGCAGGCGAATGGTCTGCCCAGTCGCCTGGATGAAGGGAAGTCCGTTAAGATATTGCACAATCTTCAATTGGTTCGGTGAACGGTATGACCTACGCAGAATTCGAAAAGCAGCCAAGAGGACCATATCTTTTTGATCGTTGGGTCGGAAAACAAAGTGTTTTGACGTCGCTGGGTTGCTTCACAGTAGGGCTCCAGATGCTGGGTGATGGTGATACGAATCCACCAGACGACGGAATGTTGAAACGTGTCTCGGAGCTTATGGTCTATGCCCAAAGCCACGGCGAATACCTTCTAGATATTGTTTACGGTCATTACCTTCTTGCATCGGATGACCCAGACTGGTTGGAATCGTGTGGTGTTCCACTTGATTTGACTCGTGACACGGTCGCGGGATTTCTTCGCGAAACCGCAGTCTCCTGGTGTCGCGTCACCTCGATTGGACAGAACCATATAGTAGTTCAATACACGTTGTTCCGATGTGGGACGAGGAACATGCTTTAGCCTTGTATTTTTGCGATGGAGCGATTGTCACCGCAAACGATGAGGAGTTCATACTGGAGGCTGGCGTACTCCGGTGGGTCAATTTCTAACTCAACCCGCACCGATTGGCTGGGAGAGACAGTCGCCAGGAGGAAATCTCCGGCTAGATTGAAACGGCGCTTCCGCCGACTTGGGAGTCGCCAAAAGCCAACCCCCGCCCCCGCCCTATATACTGAAATCGCTCATGAGTGAACGCATACTGGCCTTCCTGGTGGATTTTGTCACCTACGTCATCGATAGCGGCGGTTACGCCGGAATCTCCGCTCTCATGGGCATCGAATCCGCCTGCATCCCGCTTCCTTCAGAGATAATTCTCCCTTTCGCCGGCTATCTGGTCTATCTGGGGCACCTGAACCTGCTCTTTGTCGCAACCGCTGGGGCCATTGGCTGCAATCTCGGCTCCGTCGTCGCCTACTGGATCGGCGCAAAAGGCGGCCGTCCTCTGGTCGAGCGCTACGGCAAATGGGTGCTCATGAGCCATCACGACCTCGACCGCATGACCCATTTCTTCAACAAATACGGTGCCATCACCGTTCTCGTCGCGCGTCTGCTTCCGGTCGTGCGCACCTTCATCGCCTTTCCGGCGGGGATCGCGCGCATGAACCAGCTCCGCTTTCACATCTACACTTTTGTCGGTTCCTGGCCCTGGTGCTACGCCCTGGCGTATGCAGGCATGAAGCTGGGAGAAAAATGGCACACCGATCCGCGCTTCTACGCGATCTTCCACCGCTTCCATCTCGTGGTTGAACTCGCGCTCGTTGCCGGCATCGTATGGTTTCTCTGGACGCATCTCAAGCGCGGCAAGCAAGCTGAAGCCGCATAACACACGGCAACCTCCGCGGGGCGAATACTCGTCCGTCCGGCGGCATTGAATTTGAACCGCTCGATAAGCAAAGGCTCTGTAAGCAAAGGAAGGATAGGAAATGTCAACTGAACAGCAAGGCGGCCAGAAGACCGCTAAATCAAAGATCGCTCCCGCCACGGGCAAATTGGGAGTGATGGTCATCGGCCTGGGCGCCGTCGCCACTACCATGATCGCCGGCGTTGAAGCAGTCCGCCGCGGACTCGCCAAGCCAATCGGCTCCCTCACCCAGATGGGGACCATTCGCCTCGGCAAGCGCACCGACAATCACTCGCCGCTCATCAAGGACTTCGTTCCCCTCGCCAACCTGAACGACGTTGTTTTCACCGGCTGGGACATCTTCGAGGACAACGTCTACGAGGCCGCCGCTCACGCCGAGGTTCTCGACAAAGAAACCCTGGCCAAGCTCAAACCGTTTCTTGAATCCATCAAGCCGCTGCCCGCCGTCTTCGACCAGTATTACGTCAAGCGCTTGCATGGCACGCACGTCAAAACCGGCAAAACCAAGCGCGACCTCGCCAACCAGGTCATCGCCGACATCCAGGCATTCAAAAAGACCGTCGATCGCGTAGTGGTTATCTGGTGCGGCTCGACGGAGATCTTCCTCGAACCTACCGCCGTCCACGAGTCTCTCGCCGCCTTCGAGGCCGGCCTCGACTCGAACGACATCGGCATCGCTCCCTCGCAGATCTACGCCTACGCCGCGCTCAGCGAAGGCGTGCCGTTTGCCAACGGCGCGCCCAACCTCACCGTCGATGCGCCGGCGCTGCTCGAACTCGCCAAGAAGAACTCCGCGCCCATCTGCGGCAAGGACTTCAAGACCGGCCAGACCCTCATCAAGACCGTCCTCGCACCGGCCTTCAAGGCCCGCATGCTGGGCGTCTCCGGCTGGTTCTCTACCAACATTCTCGGCAACCGCGACGGCGAAGTCCTCGACGATCCCCAGTCCTTCAAGACCAAGGAAGAGTCGAAACTCGGCTCTCTGGAGCACATCTTCCAGCCCGAGCTTTACCCCGACCTCTACAAGGATCTCTACCACAAGATCCGCATCAACTATTACCCGCCTCGCGGCGACGACAAAGAGGCCTGGGATAACATCGACATCTTCGGCTGGCTCGGCTACCCGATGCAGATCAAGGTCAACTTCCTCTGCCGCGACTCGATCCTCGCCGCTCCAATTGCATTGGACCTTGTCCTCTTCCTCGACCTCGCCAAGCGCACCCCCGAACTGCGCTCCATCGGCATTCAGGAGTGGCTGAGCTTCTATCTCAAGTCCCCGCAAACCGCGCCCGGACTCTACCCCGAGCACGATCTCTTCATCCAATCAATGAAGCTAAAAAACACCCTCCGCCACATCATGGGCGAAGAATTAATCACCCACCTAGGCCTCGAATACTACGACTGAGCCACCTGCGGTGGGGCCAACTGCTCGCTACTCGCTCGCAAAACAGGAGTGCGAGCTTCGCTCCTGAAATTCGCAAAAAACAAAAGCCCCTTCCGAAATGGTTGGGGCTTTTCAATTTTCATCGACCACAAAAACTGGGTGCCCCATCCTTGTGACGTACTTGTTTTTTGTCACAAGGGTGGGAAAGCAAGACACCCAACGTCCGCAAAACTAAGCGCCCCATCCGCAAGGATGTGACCTTGCCCCTGCAAAACGTATCCCTTAGCAAGCTGTTTTAATAGCGAAAGGGAAACGAAGATGACGAAGGCAGCGCGTGGACGTTACACGCTAGAGTTCAAGCAAGAGGCCGTTCGGCTGGTGGAGTCGGGCCAGACGATGGCAGGTGCGGCGCGGAGTTTGGGAGTGGTCGAGCAGACCTTGGGCAACTGGATCAAACTGCACCGTGCTGGAAGGTTGAAGGGTGCCTCTGGTAAGCACCAGGTGACTGCCGAGCAGATGGAGATTAGCCGACTGCGGGCGGAGTTGGCACGAGTCACGATGGAGCGCGACATCTTGGGAAAAGCGACGGCGTTCTTCGCAAAGGGCCAGCGATGAAGTACGCCTTTATTGAACGGCACAAACGGGTCTGGCCCATCCGGGTGCAATGCCGGGTGCTGCTTGTGAGTGTCTCCGGCTACCATGAACACTGGGCGCGGCGTATGAATATTGCCCAGCGCCGCCATCTCAGCAATGAAGCGTTGCTCGTTCATATCAGTGCTGTTTTTGCGGCGAATCGCAGCGCCTACGGATGGCCGCGCATTTGGCGCGAACTGCTGGCTCAAGGCATTCGCGTGGGCAAGCAGCGCGTGCAACGACTGATGCAAGCGCATGGCATTCAGGCGCGCGGAAAGCGCCAGTTCCGAGTTACAACCACCGACAGCAAACATAACTTGCCGATTGCGCCGAACGTGCTTGATCGCAAGTTCATCGTGGCCGCGCCTAACCAGGCGTGGGTGGGGGACTTCACTTATATCGCCACCGAGGAAGGCTGGTTGTTTCTGGCTGTCGTGATTGATCTGTTCAGCCGTAAAGTGGTGGGCTGGTCGATGCGGCCCGACATGCAACGCAACTTGGTGATCGATGCGCTGGAGATGGCTTGGTTCAAGCGCAATCCTGGCAAGAAGGCAAGGCTGATCTTTCACAGTGACCGCGGCAGTCAATATGCGAGCGAGGATTTCGCAAAGGTGCTTGAACACTGCTCCATCACGCCATCGATGAGTCGCAAGGGCAACTGCTGGGATAACGCCTGCGCGGAGACGCTGTTCGGCTCGCTGAAGGTGGAGCGGCTGCATGGGCAACGCTTTGAAACGATCAGACAGGCCAAGGATGAAACCATCGCATGGCTGCTCTGGTATAACCAGACACGGATGCACTCGACATTGAACTATGTCAGCCCGATACAGTTCGAGCAGGACTGGACAGATGCAACGATGAAGATAGCGGCCTGAAGATTTGCGGCGACAGAGGCAGGCCGTGGAAATGATGGAAATCGATGATGCCGATTCCCACATTCCCACCGCCGCGACGACGGCGGGGATGAATCAATATCCTCAAAACCAGCCGGTTAAGAGATACGCATTCTGAGGGCAAGGTCAATGGGGTGTCTATATGTATTTATAGGTAGCGCTAATCGAAATCTGGAATTCGAATTAAAAGCGTGACATCGTAGTGCTAGGAGCTTAGCCTAATGGAATTCAAAGAGTGTAGAATTTGGTCGTGAAACAACCACCGCGAGATCGTAAAGACCATTATGTGCCCCAAGGATATTTGTGTGGGTTCATCGATCCAGCACGCGCCGGAAATGATCGTCCACTTTGGTGCCTGAATAAGTGGCGGAATCGATGGGAGAGGAAAGCGCCAAAACAGATTTGCCACGTCATCGGCATGTACGATTTTTCGAATGATGCAATTACTGCAGAACATGCTGACGTTACTTTCAAGAAGATGGAAAATGATTTCCCGGCTCTTCGCGAGCGGCTAATTGCGAGGGAGTTTGCTGGTTGGCAGGGTGATCGCGAATTCCTCCTGCATTACATGGAAATGATAAGGGTGCGGTCACCGCTCTTCTTTGAGGAGCAAGGACCAGAATTGGCGGAATCGACAGTTGCAACAATTACTAGCGTCGATGAAGTTGAGAAGAAGATTACTCACGAAACTCCTCGTAGACTGAGCGAGGATGAGGTGCATGATATGACACTTGCGAAGATGCGGGAGGGATTTAGTAATGGCATGACATTGATGGCTAACTTCCATTGGCAGTTACGCACAACGTTTGATCCGTATAATCCTATAGTCGCGTCTGAGGAACCGCTGTTCGTGAAGGGCACAAAGACCCAGACTGAGCGAGCAATGACGATGGACCTTTTGACCGATGAAGGGAGCGAGATCTGGTTCCCGATCTGTTGGCAGGCGGTCTTAGTTGGTCGAGTTAGGGAACCTCTGAAAATCTCCCCAATCCACAGCCATCGCGGTTAATGTGGATTGAGGAGATTGATCGCGGATGAAGCAGCTTACTTTGGCCCAGCAGGTGGAGTTTCAACGCTACTCGAAGAAGACACGGCGCGAGCAGTTTCTGGAAGAAATGGACGCCGTCATGCCCTGGGCCGAGTTATTCGCGCTCATCGCGCCGCATTACTCGAAGGGCGAAGCGGGGCGCAAGCCGGTGGGACTTGAGATCATGCTGCGCGTCTATTTTTTGCAGCAGTGGTTCGCGCTCTCCGATCCGGCGGCCGAAGATGCGCTGTACGAATCACCCGTGCTGCGGCGCTTTGCGGGCGTGGACCTTGGCCGCGCGCCGGCGCCGGATGAGACGACCATCTTGAACTTCCGCCACTTGCTTGAAGAGCACGATCTATGCGGTCAAATGCTTGTCGCGGTCAACTTGTATCTGGCCACGCGCGGCATCCGCATCACCACCGGCACCATCGTCGATGCGACGATCATCCACGCGCCTTCATCGGCCAAGAACGAGAAGAAGGAGCGCGACCCGGAGATGCATCAAACGCGCAAGGGCAACCAGTGGTACTTCGGCATGAAAGCGCACATCGGCGTGGATTCAAAAGAAGGCGTGGTGCATTCGGTCTGCTCGACAGCGGCCAGCGTCAGCGATGTGCATATGCTACCCGAGTTACTGCACGGCGAGGAGAAGAAAGTCTGGGGCGATGGTGGCTATCAAGGACAAACCGAAGCTATCCATGAAGCCGCGCCTCATGCGCAGGATATGACTTCGCGCCGTGTAAAAACCAAGGCCGGAGTGGATGAGCAACAAAGCGCAAGAACCGCGTGAAGGCGCGGGTGCGTGCCAAGGTGGAGTGGCCTTTCCGCATTCTGAAGCGCGTCTTTGGACATACGAAGGTGCGCTATCGCGGCTTGAAGAAGAATCACGAGTGGCTGTGCGCGGCCTTTGCAGCGGTCAATATTTATCAGCATCGGCGCAGGCTGGCGAAGATCAATTTACGGCTGGCCCTTCAAGGGGCGTAGTGTGTCTGCCGGAGGCAGCAAAAGCCTCCGGTAGGCAAAATGAACGCAGGATCACTGCGAAACAGAACGATTTTGAACGGATGCAGACAAACGTGGGTCGAGAAACTTTATAACTCGGCGATTTTCAGAAGTTCCTTAGCCCATTTCAATGCGAACTTGAAAGGATTGATCAATCCGCTTTGAACGAATTCAGACACATCATCACAGAAATGTCCCCACAATATGTAATATCTCCGCAGATTATCGACGGACTCAGGCTCAGCGGTAAACCAGAACCCAGACGGGAAGAGAGAAACAATATCTAACCGATTGCCAAATGTCGGGGGCCGCAGGTTCTCAGAATTTTCGGACCTGGGAAAGCACGAACCCAACCCCGCCTCCCGGCGGGAGGCCGCGAGAATAGCCCAGGGTGAAACCCTGGGAATCAGCCCCGTCCAAGGACCCTCCCGTCCCGGAGGGACGGATCGAACCGCATAAACACATGTACGCCGGGTACCCCACGCTCGCTGCGCTCTTGTTCTCGCGGGTAGGGTAGGAAAGCGAGAGGCGTGTTGGTCGCAAAAGCGAAGACCTCATCCGCAAGGGCGGCGCATCTGGTTGGTTGCGCGCTGTCGCAAAGCCTCAGGCTCTGCGGAAGAAGATTTAGCTTGCGCTAGGTAAAAGTGCTGTACACTGGCTCCGACGGTGAGAGGAGAACCTGTGATGGTAAATATTTTGACTATCGCTCCGACAATGATGAAAGGAAAATTACCGGAAACTTTTGGGCCGGACATGCATATTACTCAAAATCGAAATCAATTATGGGAGTTGGCGGAGAAGCTCAGGCTGGCGGCAGAAACAGCGGCACAAAATGCAGAAAATCAAGCGGCCCTAAATAATGAACAAGCGGCTCTAAATCTAGAGCCTGTTATTAACTTTGTCCCTTTATTTGCTTTTGTATAGGGGGTTTGGAGTTAGCTGGCAGACGATGGAGGCATGGGAAAACGAGTCCGGTCTGGCTATCCGAGCGATGTTTCCGATGAGGAGTGGGCATTTATAGCTCCCTATTTGGCGCTGTGCCGGGAGGACGCTCGGCAGCGGGATTATCAGCTTCGCGATGTTTTCAACGCGCTTCGCTACATTGCCAAGACAGGCAATCAGTGGCGCTTCCTGCCCAACGATCTGCCTCCGTGGACAGTGGTCTATCAGCAAATGCGGCGATGGATTGATGCGCGATGTTTCGAGATCATGGTGGAGGATTTGCGCATTCTGCTGCGCGAGTTTGCCGGACGCAAAGGCCAGCCCACGGCGATGGTTCTCGACAGCCGCACCTTGCAGTCGACGCCAGAGTCGGGTGCGCGCTCAGGCTACGATGGGGCCAAGCGCCGCAAGGGATCGAAGGTTCATGCGGCGGTAGATACGCTGGGGCATCTGCTCGCCCTTCACGTTACAGCGGCCGATGAGCAGGACCGCGCACAGGTGGAGAAACTGGCCGAAGCAGTGCAGCAGATTACCGGAGACACCATCGAGTTGGCCTATGTCGATCAGGGATATACCGGCGACAACGCGGCCCAGGCAGCAGAGAAGCACGGCGTGCGGCTGGAGGTGGTCAAACATACCGAGGCCAAACGAGGATTCGTCCTGTTCCGCGCCGCTGGGTGGTGGAAAGAAGCTTTGCCTGGGCTGCCCGCTTCCGCCGACTGGCAAGAGACTACGAGCGGCTAAGCAAGATACTGGCCGGTCTCCACTACCTTGCCTTCGCCATCCTCATGCTCGCAAATCTGGCCCGGAAACTCACGCAAAGTTAATAACAGGCTCTAGTCGTTAACCGGACAGCAGTGACAAGAATTATGTGGATGAAGAAGCCAGACGCAAGAACACGACTAAGTCGCGAGTTAGAGCCAAAGTCGAGCACCCTTTCCGCATCCTGAAGCGCGTCTTTGGATTTACCCGGCTGCGCTACCGGGGCATCTTCAAAAACCACCAATGGATTTGCGCGGCCTTTGCGCTGGTGAACCTGTACCAACACCGCAACCGGCTGGCCTCACAAGCGGCGTAGTGTCTCTGGAGGCCGGAAAAACCGCCTGCGGAGATCAAAGAGACGAACTGAACCTCGCCGCATTCCCTTGTAAACCGCAGCAAAAGGAGAAAAATGATCGCCGGTCGCCCCCACGCTGCAAAATCACAAACCTGCGCAGAGGTTCCCTAGAGCGTAGAACAAGAGACGTCTTCGAACTGTGTTCATATTTGAGATCTGATTTAGTCTTCAAAAAAAATGAATTGGTCTATTTAAAAACTCTAATATCGTGATATATTCCGGCCTGGAGGTTTTTATGACAGAAAGCGCTGATGTAAAAAAGCTATCTGTAAAGAGTGCGCATGAGGCAGCGGCAAAATGCGCGGCAGAGGCGGCAAAATGCGCCGCAAACGCGGCAAAATGCGCGGCAAACGCGGCAAAATGTGCTGCAACAGCAGCTTCAGCCAAATGTGCTGCAACAGCGGCGAAATGCGCTGCGACAGCAGCCAAATGTGCTGCGGATGCAGAGCATTTTGCCTAAACCAACTTGAATCTCTTTTTTGGTCTAATTCCCCACTGCTTGCTGCGTGGCCAAAAGAGGATAAGCGAGATACCCCGCTGCTCGCAGCGGGGTTGCCTTTAATGAATACGGACTGGCTCTTGCGGGTCGCCGTTAGGGCGGTGCGTCCTACCTCAAGTTGAGGCTCAAACATGATTGTTCCCAGTCTCGGAGTAGGACTCCAGTTTAATCCGGCTTTAATCGGATGGTTTCCGTTTCTTGACCAGTCGCTTGATGCGCTAGAGATATTGTTCGACGGAGTGATGGGTCCTCTGGATGGTCCGGGACTTTTGTCCCCCCGCTCTTCTAATGTAGTGCGAGATGCAGCGGCGAAATTTCCGCTCATTGGACACTCTAATTACGGTGGAGACTTTGGCTTTGAAGAGCTAAAAAGTACATCTGCGGTTCGACGCCACGTGCCTCTTTCCAAGCTCTTTAACGTTCCTTGGGTAGCAAATCACTGCTTTTACAGCGATGCCTCCTGGTCGGATGTTTGGAGCAGCCCATTACAGTTTTCTCGTGCCGAGATCGTACGTATAGCCTCAAGGGCGCGCGCCTTGCAAGACCTCTACGGAGTTCCGCTCGGGCACGAAAACGCTGCCTATTACCGGACGTGTCCTGGGAGCGAAATGCCCGAAGAGGAATTTCTGGCGCGGATGCTGGAGTTGTCCGGCACCTATTTGCACCTTGACCTGCATAACCTGTATGCAAACTCGCTCAATCATGAAACTAGTGGCTACTCTATATCTCGTTTTCTGACTACCATCCCGCTTGACAGGGTCATCTCTATTCACATGGCCGGCGGACGCTGGATTCAAGGTCAGTATCACGACCTGCATGACACGCAGGTGGCAGAGGTGGTTTGGGATCTTCTTGACGATGTTCTTTCCAGGGCCAACCCCGGTGCAGTTATTCTCGAATATGAAACGCAAGCCCTCTATTGCGATGAGCGAACGCTTGACCGTGAGCGCACAGTTGATCTGATTCTGGCCGACCTTGAGCGCGCGCGAAATTCCTGGGACCGCGCATACGGCGTAGCCAGCCGCCGGACAACCCGGAAAGACGCCGCATGATGGACGCCGAGTTGGTATGGGACACCTGGCGACGGATTCTGAGCGACGACAAACTCGTTGAGTACGTTCTCCATCCGGATCAAGCAACTTCAATGGAATTGACAGGTCTCACCCCCGGAGAAATTGCCATTCTGGCCGACTACGCGAGTACTCATGTCGCGACCGACACCAACATAGCGATGTATCGGCAGGGACTGGTGAGAAATGCTCTGGCTGCTCTGAGTCTCGTGCCGCTCACTCGCCACTTGTTCTATATGAGCGGAATCGATATCGAGGCCACAGCGGCGGCATTTGCACTGTCTAACGGTTATTTTGACTATGGCCCCAACTTCTGGACGATTGCGGGCGGTTTCATTGCGTATCTAGCCAGACTCCCGGAGTTTTCTGCGCCTGTGATGCAAGAGGTAATAAACCTTGACACTGCCACGATTGCGCTCGCCCAGCGACTCGGCAAATCAGCTCCCAAGGTTTGGCCGGAGACTGCCGCAACCAATTATTCCTACATGGGTCCAGGAGCTAGCAGTGAAAGCGGATACCTTGTTGCGAATCGTGCTGGGATTGTGGTTTCGTCGAATTACGATCTAACAGAATGGATCGAGAATTCCGAAGAATTCGACACAAATGCAGACCTGGAGCCTTCGAAACGCCATTGGCTGATCTACTTTGCGTCCGAAAATGCCGCACCCGAATACGCGGAACTGTCCCAACGAACAGCCCGCGCGTTCGATTTCCTTTCCCTGCCCAAGACCGTAGCTGAACTCTCCTATCTTCTGGGTGGCCTATCGGTCGCAGAGGTCGTGGTAGTTGTCGCATCGCTCGTGGAGATGGGACTGATCGTCAAAGTGGAAGACAACTCAAGTTTGCGATTTAGAGACAATATCTTGTACAAGGGACTGCAAGAAGAGCCGATTGTTGTCGATGGCACGCACGCAACTGGTGCGGGCGGCATAACACACAGAGACCAGCTGATGGATACGCTGCCTGACGATGCCTTCGTCATGCTCGATCCGGCTGTCGAGATATTAGAATACGACCTTGATGGTTATCGACTGCTTTGTCACTGCCATGCCGAAATGGGCATGGTTGTGCCGCCCGGAGAAGGCCTTCTAGAGTTCGTGGCTGCACTGATGGAGAAACCAGTGCAGCTAGGTAAATTACGCGGTGCTTTCGACAATCAGCAACTGATCGAAACATTGCTGTATTCCTTGCGTATGCAGGGATTCATGCATGTGACATCTGGAGTTGCGCCGTCGACCGAAGAACTCGCGCATTTGCGAAATACGGCCGGGCAAAAGCACAATCGTATTCTCCGTCAGTTCATAGTCATCGACCTTGATTCTCTCTCGTCCATCGAACATCTGTGCGCGCGCTTGAACACAGGAGAGAACGCACCGGAGGCCCTATTATGTTGCGTCCGCTTGCAAGAACATAAACTGACCTTGGCAGAGCTTGCCCGTTTGCGTCAAGAAGGCAAGGTGCGCATGCACAATACCGTAGTGCAGACCGCTGTTTTGACAAACGATCAGGAAATTTGCCAGTCGCTTCTACACCTAAGTGCAGCGGTCAGACAGGTAGGCGTGGCATGGCCCGCACCGGATCGTTGCTTGCCTGGACTAGAGGAGATGACGCGACATTGCGTGGCAGTGCACGCAATGATGAAACCTGATCTGTCGATTCTTGATCCAACCGTGCGCGCGCAGGTAGTTGCGTGGGCGAGATCGAACTTCATTTCAGGCCTATGTTTGCAACTTGAAGCAGATGCGCTTTGGCCCGCGGACGTCGTCACAGCTGATTTGACGGATAGGCATTTTCTCGGTGTTTTCAATGCGGTTCGTGCGATCGAGGAAGAGATCGGAGACGTGATGATAGCGACTCTACCGAACGACGAGGTTCTGCTCGGTAAAATGGAGCCCAGTCCGCACACCGGCGAACTGTCCGCTCTTACGGAACGCTTTCGCGCAGCGTATATGCGTTGGCGTATACCGCTACTCAAGTCCTTTGAAGGGGAGAATTCGTGGAGTCAAACTCCGGAAGCAGAGGAAAAGCTGGTTCGCCCCGAGGAGGACCTATTGCCAAACCATCCTGAACTATTGCAACTCCGGCCAGGCAGCTTAGTGGTGGATGTTTGCGGCGGGCTGGGACGTGTTGCGAGGCGGCTCGCGCCTGCGGTTGGCCAGCAGGGACTTGTAATCTCCATAGAGATGCTGCGCTGCCTTAGTGATCGAGCGCGTCACTTTGCCTGCCAAAAACACGTAACCAATGTGCACTTCCGGCCTGGGCTTGCGCAACGGATTCCTTTGCCTGATAGTACCGTTGACGCCGCCGTCAACGAGTGGACTGGTGGGATTTGGGAGCTTGGGCTTGGGCCAGCCATGATAAAAGAGATGACTAGAGTGGTTCGTTCAGGCGGCCGCCTGGCGGTCACGCATCGGCTGGTGCGAATTCCTCTTACCCAGCTGGGGCGCCTGTGGGTTCAGTATGAGGAGATTTATAGCTGGATGCGTGATGCATTCTTGCATCCAGAACTGACCATACTTACAGAACGTATATGGGGTCAGATCGTTCCAACGCTGATCGGCGAAAATGCCACCCTATGGCGTAGGCAATATATGCCGCGTCTAATCAACCCGCACAACATGATTTACGACTCCGAGGAGAGTCCGGGCGCACACGCCGATGTGTTTCTCACGATAGTAGCGCAACGTCAATGAATTTCTTCTGTCAACCGCACGCCACGGGCACTTTTGATGTGTCATCGTGTGAGTTCTAACTGATGAAGTCCACCAAATTACCGGCGTATGAAGTGTTTCCTTCAATGTGTCTTTCTAATGGTGAGGCTATGAAATCACAAGACGCTGCTTTTGACGCAGCATATTCGTCCCTTCATCGGCTTGGCGTACCCGGTGTTCTGCCTGCCCTCCATGCAGCCAGCATCAGCATCAGGCGCGCCACCATCGGTGGGTCTCACTCAGTGGCTGTGTACCCACCGATTGATTCGCTGACGCCGCTAGATCCGTCGTCTGTAATAAAAGCGGTCGGTTGTGAAAGTGAAGTAAGCCTGTACGTTCATATCGCGTTTTGCGAAACACGATGCACATTCTGCCACTATGCGGTAGACCACTACGACGGCGGACGGAAAGGCCCTTACTCTGATGATGGCAGGGTAACGCGCTATCTTAGCGCGTTAACGCGGGAGTTAGTGTTTTGGGCGGCGATGCTAGCCAAATCAAATACTGCGGTCTCTTCGGTGTACATCGGGGGTGGAACCCCCCTCATTCTTGAGCAGAACGGACTTCGGGACATAGTCAACACGATCCGGTCTGAGTTTCGGATCCTGCCGGGGGCAGAGATCTGCGTGGAAGGCAGCCCCCTGACTATCACAGCGCATGACGGCGAGGAAAAGCTCCGGTTCCTCAAGGAGCAAGGGGTAACTCGCTTAAGTTTCGGAGTCCAATCTTTCGATGATGCCGTACTGAAATATGCCGCGCGGGGATACAAGCGAGATGTTCCGATTCGCGCCACAGCTATTGCGGGCCGAGTCTTTGAGAACTGGAACATTGACCTTATTCAGGGACTTTACAAAGGCTCACCGTATGAAACATGGGAAAACCTAAAAGTGATCGCTGACATTCGCCCGCCACATATCACGTGGTATCACGGCAGATTCGCGAATCGGCCCCAAGGGGAGTGGCAGAAGTCAGAGGACAAGCGTCTTGACTTCGAGGACGAGAACGAGACTCTCCTTGGGCGGATGCTTATCTGGCAAGAACTCGCAGCACTTGGGTACTACCAGATAGACGGCAACCGCTTTGTGCGCGAGCGTCGCTATATCGATCCTTTTAAGAAAATCCGCACATCCTCCTCAAGTGATCTTCTCGGGATCGGAGCAGCAGCATATTCGCACTTTGGGGCAAAGGCTGCAACAGGGAACTGTCACGGTTACGTGTTTCGTAATGAGTCAAATATTCGCTTCTATGAGGACTGTGTGTTGGCGAGCAACATCCCGATTGCAACTGGACGGATGATTGACGAAGACGAGTTATTGGCAACGTCCTACGCCACCGGGCTTCGCTATGGGCGCATTGAAGACAAAGCTCTTTTTAATATACGGATGAACAATCCCAGTCTCTCATCGCATTATGACAAACTGGTGAAACTGTTGATTGATGTCGGCGTTTTAGAACACAATGACGAGACAGGATTGAGGCTTTCAGAATTAGGCAGGCTCTTTGAGGACGAAACGTTAACCCTCTTCTTCAGCCCTGCGGTGCGAAGACAATTGGCTATGAACGTATCTGGTCCACCACAGGCGGCATTCCACGCAAGTGAGAAGCTTTCCAGCTTACTCCAAACAATCACGCCGCCCTTAACTGAAATAAAAGGAGTTCCAATATAGGGACAACGGAAGAAGCAGGAAGAAATCTGGAGAACAACACTATGAAACTCGAGGACATACCATTCGCTATCACCGACTGGTCTCAAATCCATGAGACTGAACACGAAGGCGAGTGCGGCACGGCATACTGGCGGACCCAACATTTCGGCGCGGTTCGCGTCCGCATGGTACGGTACTCTGCGGACTATCTGGCTGACCATTGGTGTAATAAAGGCCACATACTTCTCTGTCTCTCGGGGCAACTCGATACAGAGCTAAGAGACGGTCGAACCTTCACCCTGACTCCTGGAGTGAGCTATCATGTCGCCGACAATACCGAACCGCATCGTTCCCGTAGTACGGTCGGAGCGACGATTTTCATTGTCGATTAGAAGGCCAGGACCTTGTTCCATTGTCATGTATGAGCCCGCAATAGGCCACTACACACAAAGCGCAAAGGAGATTTTAGACATGTCCTCGATCATTAATGGAAATGTTGGTGAAGGGATTCACGCAGACAATGCCGCCTGGAGCTTTGGGGGCAAGACTGTGGATGTCTTCGCGGAGCATGTGCGGCGTTCGGTCCCGATGTATGAAAACGGGCATAACCTGATTTGCCAGCTCAGCGATTTCTTTGTGCAATCTGACTCGGTGGTCTATGAGTTAGGCACTTCGCTTGGCGAACTTATCCTCCAGCTCGCCGGTCGGCACAAACACCTGAGGAACTGCAAATTCGTAGGCATCGACATCCAACAGGAGATGGTTGAAAAGGCGAGAGAGGCAACTCGCGGAGAGCGGAACATATCCATAGAGGTCGATGATCTCGTAACATGCACTCTAGAGCCATCAGATCTTATTGTGTCCTATTACTGTATTCAATTCGTATCTCCGCGGCATAGGCAGGCGGTGATCGATAAAATTTATAAATCTCTCAATTGGGGGGCAGCTTTCATCTGGTTTGAAAAGGTGCGCGGGCCAGATGCGCGGTTTCAGGACATCACGAGCGCTCTCTACATGGATTACAAGCTAGATCAGAAATACACTCCAGAAGAGATCATCGCAAAGAGCAGAAGCCTCAAGGGCGTTCTGGAGCCGTTTTCCACACGGGGGAATTATGACCTTCTTGCCCGCGCGGGCTTTTGCGATGTGATGACGGTGTTTAAGTACATCTGCTTCGAGGGGTTCTTGGCAATAAAATAAGGGGGGCTGCATATTTGTATGCGTGGAGCGATGCAGAGAGTCGAGACACATAGCCGGCCTTGACCAAGAACGTCTTGAGTTCCACGCCAGCCATCAACTGTGCACGTCTTCGGCTTGAATTTGTCTTCAACGACGACTGGCATCCCGGCTTTGAGTGTGGCTGCGAACTTCGTCACCGGCTCAGGCGAATCTCGCCCGTCGCCTGGCAGCACATCGTAAGCGTTTTGTCTCTCCCTCTATTCGCGCCGATGTGTGGGAGGTAAAGATAGGTTCATGGGATCGGAAAAGTCGCGTATATGGAGGACGCTAGCGGAGAAGCGTCGGATCGTGGAGTTGACGCTTCAACCTGGAATGAGCGTGGCGCGGGTGGCGCAAGCCGAGGGCGCGAACTCGCATCAGGTGTTTCAGTGGCGGCGGGCGTATCGCGACGGCGGCCTTGTGCAAGCTGGAGAGCGGTCAACATCTCTATTGCCGGTGGTTCTGTCTGCGGTGGCTTCAACGAGCCTGGTTGATCGACAGCACGAAGCTGACCATGCGCTGGCGGCGCCCTCGGGCGCGATTCGCATCGAGTTGCCTGGCCGGGCGACGATCAGCGTAGCGAGCGGGGCTGATCCGGCGGCACTGCGCGCTGTGCTGGAGAGCTTGCGCCAGTGATCGAGCTGCGCACGGGTACGCGCATCTGGATCGCAGTTGGTGTGACCGATATGCGGCGCGGCTTTCCTGGGCTGAGCGCGCAGGTGCAGATGATTCTCAAGCAACAGCCGTTCTCCGGTCACGTCTTTGTTTTTCGCGGGCGCAGGGGCGATACGATCAAGATTTTATGGGCCGATGAAGATGGTCTGTGGTAAGCGTGTTGTCTTCTTTCAATTACCCACAAGTTTCCGCGGGGTATTGCCTGGCGAGGTTCGGACTCAAAGCGGGTACTTATGGAGTCCTGAGGGTGGATGCTGCACTGTTGTCATGGAGAGGCGACGAATCGGTTCAAGCAAAATTGAGCAACGGACAGAGGGCTGGATCGGCGAGGAGTTAAGGGAATGCCGGTTTCAAGACGCGAGACATGGCAAGCGTCTGCGCGCAATGTTGGAACAGTTTTCGCGCCGCATCGGGGGTAGCATTCCGTTTGCCTGTCAGGACTGGGCAAACACCAAAGCAGCGTACCGGCTGCTTTCCAGCAATCGGATCACAGAGCACGCAATCCTCGCCGGACACCTTGCAGCCACGCGGAGCCGATCTAGCGGCGGCGATGGGTCGCTATTGATTTTGCACGACATCACCACGTTCAGCTACAACCGCAGCGATATGGCGGCGGTCGGGATTACGCACAGGGCCTTTACCAAGAAAGATCGCAACGGGCTTCCTCAACACTATGTGGTTTGCGGCTTGCAGATGCATTCTGGCATGGTTGTAACTCCCGAAGGACTGCCTCTGGGGCTTGCCTCCATCCATTTCTGGACTCGGGATCGATTCAAGGGATGCACGGCGATGAAGAGAAAGATCAATCCCACACGGGTGCCGATCGAAGAAAAGGAGAGCCGACGATGGCTTGACGGTTTGCGAAGATCGTCAGCGCTGGTGGGTAGGCCGGAACGCTGCGTCCACATCGGAGATCGCGAGAGCGATATCTATGAGCTGTTCTGCGTGGCGGAAGAAGTTGGAACTCACTTCCTGGTGCGGACGTGTGTCGACCGCCTCGCCGGAGATGGCAAGCACACCATCGCCGACGAAATGGAGGAGACGCATGTCAAAGGACTGCACCGCATTGAGGTCCGCGACCGGAAGGGCGAGCTATGCGAGGCCGTCCTTGAAATCCGCTATCAAAGCTCGTGGTTTTGCCGCCAATTGGCAAGCAGAAGAGGTATCCTCAACTGACCGTGACGGTGATTCATGCTGTGGAGCGTGGTACTCCGAGTGATCGTGACAAAATCGATTGGAAACTGATGACTGACCTTCCGGTGGAATCACGCAAAGACGCCGTGGAGAAGCTGCAATGGTATGCGATGCGCTGCAAGATCGAAACCTTTCACAAGATACTGAAGTCCGGCTGCAAGGCGGAAGAGTCGAGGCTGCGCACTGCAGAACGGATCATCAACTTGATCGCCGTGCTCTGCATTCTTAGCTGGCGGATTTTCTGGATGACGATGATGAATCGCGTAGATCCATCTGCACCTCCGAACCTGGCCTTCACTTCGCTGGAACTGCAACTGCTTGATCAGCTGCACAAGGTTGGCAATGATCCTCCGACGGGATGTCTATCCGGCTATATCACCAAGTTGGCACGACTCGGCGGCTATCTGGCACGCGCTCACGACGCCCCTCCAGGAAATATGATCATTTGGAGAGCTATCTCTTAATAGAGCCGTGTTGCCTGGAGGTCCGTCGTCGACGCGAGCCAGGTAGCCACCCAGTCTAGGAGCTTGTTGAAAAACGTGAAGTGTTCCCGCACGTGAAAAATGGAACCGTGCCAGAATGCCCGTAGAACGATCGGAGCGACATCGGAGATGGCTTTGGCATGCCGATTCTTGCCATATTCCGGGATCAAGAACCCTTTTTCAACAAGCTCCTAGGGAGGTACCGGCGCAACTCGCTGCAGCGTGGCACTCGACCGTGACCGACTGGAAGGTGAATTCATCATGGCCGGAGGGCACATCGCAGCCGCACCCATTGCAGGTGACCACGAACAGCCTCCGCTCGATGGTGGGGAATCCAATATCCCGGGAGTTCCCCCGGCTTTGCCAGGGAGGCAGTAGCAGGTTAACATTTGCGGGAGTCCATCCAGAAACTCTTCGCTGTGAGCCGCCGAGCACACATCAAGGAGAATCCGGATGGACGAGTATGAAAGCTTAAGTCGCTCGAAATGGGAGTGCAAGTACCATGTAGTTTTTATCCCAAAATATTGCAGGAAAGTGCTTTACGGAAATCTGCGCCAGCATTAGGGTGAGGTGTTCCGCAGGTTGGCCGCGCAGAAGGAGTGTCGTATTGAAGAAGGCCATCTTTTGTCCGACCATGTGCACATCCTGATCTAGATCCCGCCCAAGCATGCAGTGTCTTCCGTGGTGGGCTATATCAAGTGTAAGAGTGCGATCCATCTGGCACGGACCTACGGGGAACGCAAGGTCAGATTCGGGGATGGACAGGAGGCATAAGGTGGAGCTATTCGAAGTGATCCGGCGGGAGTATGCGGCCGGAGAGACGATTCAGGAACTATCCAAGAAGCATGGCGTGCACCGGCGGATGGTGCGGCAAGCGATTGGGAACGCGATTCCTCCCGCGCGAAAAGCGGTAGTACGGGAAGCGCCCCGGCTGGGTCCAGTCAAGGAACACATCAACCAAATGCTGATCGCGGACGTAAAAGCGCCGCGCAAGCAGAGGCATACGGCTCATCGGATATGGATGCGCCTGTGTCGCGAGCATCCGGATCACCCCGTCGGGGAAGCTACAGTGCGGCGTTATGTGCAGGCGCGGAAGCGGGAGCTGGGGCTCAGCGGGCGGGAAGTGTTCGTTCCGCAGAGCTATGAACTCGGCCAGGAAGCTCAGGTAGATTGGTTCGAGGGCATGGCCAAGCTGGGCGGCGAGGTCGTGAAGTTGCAGTTCTTCGCGATGCGCAAGCTGATGACGCGCTGGCAGAAGTACGAATTGATCGCGCTCGACGAGGTCGGATACGTTCCCTTGGCCGACATCGGCGCAGAGTTCCTCTTCCAGGTGATCTCGGAACGAGCTGAGCGGGCGGCCATCATCGTCACCACCAACTTGCCCTTCTCCGAGTAGACGACAGTGTTTCCGAATCCGCGGCTTTGCAAGGCGCTGCTGGACCGGATCACCGACCGAGCCCACATCATCGAAACCGGAACTGAGTCCTTCCACTTCCGGCGCACTCTGGAGAGGAGCAAAAAGAGTTGAGCGGTGCAAGAGGCCGTGGAAATGACGGCCTGTGGGAAGCATGGGAAAACGATAAAACTGTTTTCCCATGCTTCCCCCAGCCCTTGGAAATCGCTGCGGCGATTCCCACATTACCACCGCCACGGCTACGACGAGGATGAATATCTTTCAAAACCCGTCCAACCAAAACCCAGAACGATGATGCACAATATCACTACCCAGGTGGGCCAAATCAAATGGTCAAAGTGGGCCACGCCGGAAGAGCGAACTCAAATGTACCCTTACCGAAATGACTATCGACCATTGACCTCGCTCTGGAGAGCAGTGGTTGAAGTAGCGCTTACCATTTTCCTCTTTTGTTCCATTCTCTTCATGAGCGAGTTTACCTTCGCCAGACATCTCAGACAGAGGATGTGAAGTTGTAGCCATGCAACAACTTCGTTCTAAGATGTTCTTTTGTGGCTTCGTCGATAAATGCCGCATCGACTGCCATAAGATTCGTTTGTAGAAGTTCTTCCGGTCCCCATTCAAAGGTGTGTGCCAGGCTCTCGTACTCGCCAGTTAGCGTAACCGAAGTCAACATGCGGCTGTCAGTATTGATGCTCAAGGAAACACCAGCACGGTACAGCTGATCAACCGGGTGATCTTCCCATTCAGCTATCGAAGGGATAATTTGCACGTTAGAGGAGGGACAGATTTCTAAATGTATGTGCTCGTGCTTTAGATGTTCAATCAGTTGATGATCTTCGATGCTGCGGGTACCGTGACCGATCCGCGTCGGCTGCAACAGGCGCAGTGTCTCCCAAACGCTCTGTGGGCCGCTGGCCTCACCGGCATGTGCCGTGCGAAACAAGCCATGCTCTCGCGCGTACTGGTAAGCACTCAGATGCGCATCCAACGGGAACCCGGCCTCATCGGCTGCCAGATCAAGAGCGACAACATGGCTGCTGTGAAACCTATGGACGAGCCTTACCGTTTCTAAACTTTGAGATTCTGTGAAATGGCGCAAGGTGCAGAGAATTAGGCGAGCATCAACACCACTGCTGCGAATCATCCGGTCGGTCGTAGCCTCGACAATCTTCACAACGCTCTCGGCCAAACCATCTGCTGTATGCAACAAGGGCGCAAATCGGATTTCAGCGTAGATAACTCCATCTTCAACAAGTTGCTCAAACAGGTCTTCCGCCACTAACCCAAGTGAATCCTCTGTCTGCATGAGTTGGAAACCCTTTGGCGCACGGTTGAGAAAATCGGCCAAATTAGGGTGTGTTAACACTATCTGAGGGCATCGACGATGAGCACGAAGATGATGAAGGCGAGGAAGACGACATCGAGTTTCTCGAATCTGGAAAAGATGCGGCGGAAGCCTTTCAGCCTGCGGAAAAGCCGTTCCACTTCGTTGCGCTTTTTGTAGAGTTCGCGGTCGTATTCCCAGGGATCGAGCCGGTTGGACTTGGGCGGAACCACAGGAATCATGCCCAGATCGAGCACCAACTGCCGCGTCTCGTTGCCCTCATAGGCTTTATCCATCAGCATGGGAAGCCCTTCCGGCATGGGGCCAAGCTCGCGCAGCAGCGACCGTCCCTCGGGCGCATCATGCGCGTTGCCCGGCGACAGAGCGAAGACTACAGCCGTTCGAGCATCCGCGGCAACCAGATGAATCTTGGTGTTCCATCCGCCGCGCGATTTGCCGATAGCTTGGGGTCCGTTTTTTTTAACGCGCCAGTTCCATCGGGGTGAACCTTGATCGAGGTCGAGTCGAGAGAGAAGGCTTCAATCTTGATGCGTACGATCTGCTCGGTCTGTAACTTCTCGAAGACGCGATCCAGCACGCCACTCTTGGCCCAGCGATTCATGCGCGTATAAATGCTGTGCCAGTTGCCGAATCGAGTAGGTAAACCCCGCCATTTACAGCCCTGTTCTGCAACATACAAAATTGCGTTGAGTACTTCAAGGTTGTGTAGCTTCACATTCCCGCGCTGAATCGGCAGGCTGTCCTTGATCTTTTCGTACTGCGCTACGGTGATCTCCATTAACTCTTATTATAACATGGTTAGTGTTAACACGCCCTAAATACATTTTCGGGGCGCTATATAGTCCCGCTCATATTCTTCACGCGTCACATGCGTAGCAAGTGCCGACACCGCTCGATAGCTGAGTGAGCAGTCGAGATGAAGATGCAATTCAATCTTGGGGAGCAAGCGGAAACTCATCACGCCTATAGATTATAGACCGGGAAGGACCCAATTCCTGTCAGGTCTATGCCGTCTTCTTTTTCCTTTTTAGCGCACCCTCTTCGGCTGGTGGACGCTTTAACCCTATGGGCATCAGCGTGCCATTGCCACGCTAAACATATGGTTGCCGATTCATCAAGAGAGACAATACTCTTGAAATGGGGTAGTTATGAATCCTGACTTGACAAATTGGAAATAGGCTTGGTCTGTTCATATATCATGCATTTATGCGCCGAGACCAAGGACATCGCCGGCCATTGACTACATTCTGGAGAGCGGTGGTTGGAGTCGCGTTCATCGTTTTTCTCTTCTATTCCAATCTCTTGATGGGCGAATTTACTGCAACAAATGGACCTGGAAAAGTCTTGTGTTTGTGCTGAAGGACATATTGACGGGCACAAATTCTCTTATTGCGGTGATCTCAGCTCTGATTGGGTATATTGTATTTGAGTACCTCAGAAAGAAGCTGTAAGGATGTGCAACGGCTGTGCCCAATCTGAAGGGCCAAACCTGATTTAGATTTTCTGACAAAGTAGAGGATTAGCCGACGTTGTTTTCCCTACCTCAATTGCACGTCGAAAGTGGCACTGCAATGGACATCGGGCTTGAATTCCACGATCTCCTGCTTGTCGTCCTTGTTAATGTATATATACATAGGCTTCTTCAGAACCTCCGGCAGTTTCGTGATCTTGATTTGACCGTTGGCACCGGTAAAAGCCTCGAGGTCCAGCTTCTTTACGCCCATCAAGCCGTACCGGATACGCGTGGTAATTTTAGCGCCGTAGATCGGCTTCGAGTCAACGCCGGTCACGGTAATGAGCGCTGAACACGTGCCAAGGTCCGCTGAAATTTCTGCTTGCTGGGTTGTAGTCGTGGTGCTTTGGGCGCTTCCCGGCTGTGGAATTAGCACCAGCAGTATCGCCACAATCAGAACAGTCATTGAGAGGTCGCGCATGAATTCAGTATAACGCTGTGCCGTCAGCGCAATACCTTTTACACTAGAGAAGTGAAACTATTGGGCAGCACTCTCCAGGCATTCTCCCGCTATTTGGTTAGGTTGGTTGGCTTGTTTGCGCGCATCTTTGCGTGGCTCTTGCGCCGGATGCCGAGTGAACAACAGCGTCTGTTCGCGGTCACCATCCCTGCAGGTGGTCTCTGTGGTCTGGCTCGTCACTGGCGCCATACATCGGTCCATGAAGCTTTACTGGAACAGGGCGGCATCCATTTGCCTATCAGAAATATATATGGATCATGGCTCATATGATTCCGTCAATCCTCCTGCGCCGCGTTGGCTGCCGATACGCAGATGTGAGAAATGACCAAGCCGGAACACTGCAAACAGCGGCAATTCGTGTCTGTCGAGGGCCATCTATATCCAACTCAGTTAGTAACCAGTGAATTGATAAACAGGGCTGTTTCGTTCTCATTCACAACAGTAGCAATTACACGAATCTTGTCGCCCAGGTGAGGTTGATACTTGGATCCGATAACAGCTCCATATTCAGTATCTGCCACCGTATTTGATGCGAGTTTGAAAGACTTGATCAACCCCGATCCGTCTGCGACGGAGATCGATTGTTTGCCTTTGATCTTGACGACTGTTCCGGTATCCTTCGTGAACGGTCCAGGCTCGAGACTTCGTAATGCAACTGCCGTTCGCCCATCGTCTTCTTCACCATAATAAAAGACGATTACATATCCCCCCTTCTTTTTAAAGGAGTCAAGTGTAGTTGCGATGGCACGAATGTTTTTTTCGAATTCGATTGGCGTGCTAGAATTCGTCAAATCCTTAAAATGACCGTCGGAATGATTATCTGTATCCACCGTAATCGTCTTGGCAGTGGCATTGACGGAGGTCACTGTCCCAGTAAGGGCATGAACCACCTCTTGCGCTGTCGCCGCAACACAGACTAACAAGAAACATATCGCTAAAAGACGAGTTCTCAATTTGCCTTTCACCATACATATCCTCCGATCATCCGGTCCAGATTGGCGAATCGCTTAGAAAGTAAAGCCTTCACGCCAACTACGTCTCTTCTTCAGTCTTACAAAGAAAGAACGCTGCAACCACCTTGCAGTGACTTGGTTGCAGCGAATCGCGTCAAGTGACCTCCTTGGCGCAGAACTGATTAATTGATGTCTTAGCGGTCCAGCGTAAATCCGGCACGACGGTTTTTCTGCCAGCAAGCCTCATTGGATTCTGTGCAGAATGGCTTTTCCTTACCAAAGCTGATGGTGCGAATGCGGCTTGCCGCCACTCCGGCGTTTACGAGCACCTTCTTTGCAACCTCAGCACGGTTCTCACCGAGCGCCAAGTTGTACTCGTTCGAGCCGCGCTCATCGCAGTAGCCGCCGATCAGGATCTTCGCACTAGGATGGGTCAGCAGATACTTCGCATCCTTCGCCAGTGTGGCCTGCGCGTCGCTGCGGATATCGTATTTGTCGTAGTTGAAGAAAATGTCGTCCACATTCGCCTTGAACTCCTCTTCGGCGCTGATTGTACTCACGGGCGCCACAGCTACTGGAGGGGGTGCATTTACGGTTATACGGACTGAAGCATCTGCCACGCCTCCCGCACCTTTCGCCACCAGCTGATAGCCGGTCGAGACGGTTGGGGTCACAGTCTTCGTTCCAGAGGTGGGTAAATCACCCAAACCCTCAATAGAGGCCGTGATAGCGTTGGTCGTACTCCAGGTCAGCACAACATGATCGCCTGCCGTGATTACAGTGGGCGAGGCGGTAATTTTGGCGGTGGGAGCGGCTACAGCTACTGGGGCGATTGCGGCCGGAGGAGGCGGAGCCATCTTCTTCTTGCAACCCGCGACAGCAACTAAGGCGACGAGCAGTACAACAGGAACCAGAATGCGATTACGTCTATCCAATGGATTACTCCTTCAGAAGATGCATGAGCATTTCCCTGACGACTTGACCTATATTTCCCTCACCTTGCCATCGTTGTTCGCCTTGCGAACGCACTCACGCAGGCCAAGACGGTACAGGCCTTGATCGTTCATGAAAAAGCTATGGTTGAGGCCGACACTCCTTTCTCTTCGTAGACAAAGACCTTGTCGGCGCGTCTGTTCGCCGCAATCCTCCATGAGAGAAAACCGGCAGTGTAAATTTCATTCTGAGTCAAAGGTTCTAACAACTGGTGTTCCTTTTGGAACAGTGGATTTACACCCTCGCATTCCGCCCCCGTCTCGGGACGGTGCTTGGGTTCCCTATAATGAATTGACTCGCTTGCCTTTATGATTTGGTTTGCCCAGGCGCCCGCGAGAATGCCCCCCTTTATGACGAAAGAGAACAAAACCGGCTTTGACGTTGACGCATACCTGACAAATGCCGGGCATGGGCGCAAGATCGTCCAGTTGAATAGTTCCCAAGTCTTCTTCTCTCAAGGAGATCCAGCCGATTGCGTTTTCTACCTGCACAAGGGTCGCGTTAAAATCTCGGTCCTCTCTTCGGCCGGAAAAGAAGCCACAATTCGCCTCGTCTCGGCCAGCAACTTTTTCGGAGAAAAGGCGATGGCCGCGGAACCGGGGTTGCGCGTGACAACAGCCACGGCTGTTACCGCCTGTACCGCGCTAAGAATTGAAAGGCCGGAATTCCTCCGGGTCATGCGCGAGGAGCAGGCGTTTTCCAGTCTCTTCTCCTCTTTCCTGCTGGATTGCAATTTAAGAACCCAGGCAGATCTGGTCGATCAGCTCTTTAATCGAGCGGAAAAGAGGCTGGCGAGAATACTTCTGCTGCTGGCGGAATATAGCCAGCCGGGGGAAGAGAATGCGCTGATTCAGCCGATCTCCCAGGAAGCTCTTGCGAGCATGATTGGCAGTACGCGGCCTCGTGTCAATGCCTTCTTGAGCCGCTTTCGCAAGCTCGGATTCATTGAATTCAACAGTCGCATCCGGGTTCATAAATCGCTGCTCAGTGTGTTCCTGCGCGATTGAGCGGCCTACTCTACTTTGGTTCTTTCACCGATGCATTCGCCGTCGAATTGCTCGCGGAAGCTGGGCCACTGGTCGAAGAGGCGTCCTTTGTAGCAGGCTGTGCCGAAGCAGACAACTTTCCTTGCGATGCAGCCGGACCGGGCGATTCCTGCGGAGTGGCAGGTTTGACCCCGGACTGCGACGTTTGGTCCGTGGCGGGCGGCGAAGGGTGTAAAACAGTCGAAGGTCTTGCCTGCATGGTTGCCAGGGCTGGTGATGCACCTCCGGTAGTTGTGGACCCAGCTGTCGCGTTGGAGGAAGGGTTCGATTGTGTGCCACCAGCTGGAGGATTTGGAGTTTTCTCTGCCGGTCTTAAGGATGCAGCAGGAGCAGAACTGGACGGAGGCGGTAAAGCTTCCGAAAGGAAAGCCACTGAGTTTACAACCGAGGGGTCGTCGTGGAGCTTTACATAAAGCTGCCCACCTGTCGGATGCGGCACTGCAAGGGCGTAGCCCGGAAAGCCCTCGGGAACCTGAGTTGGATGGTCGAATTGCGGATTATTTGAAACGGCATCGACAAGGAACAGCTTGGACCCCGTGAGTTTACAAGGTTGATCCGACGAGTCCGGGCACTTGAGATCACTGAAGACAGGCAAGCGAACCAGCACGGCAAGAGGCTGCCAGTCGCCTGGTATCCCTTTTTCGATCACCCGAAAGCGCAGTGGACCAGAGGCGGAAGATGCAAATGCCTTGCCCGTGTCGAGCGTGGCTAGGGCGACCTGGGAATCTTCCAGGGTCAGGCCGCTGGCAAGAGTGAGCGTGGTCAGATACGCGCCGCGGATGGTAGATACTTCAACCTTTTCGTCGCCGGAAAACGCGGCTGGAATTTGCGCATGAATCGAAAAGGTCAGTTGCGCATTTTGCGGAAGATCATCCTCGCCCGTTAGTTGAAGATTGTTGGCTGCGTTTGATGCCAAAGGTTGAATACTCTTTCCGATCAGTGCGACTCTAGGCTGCGGGGACGATACTGTGGTTTCGAGGCTGAGAATACGGCCGTCCTTCAGAGCGACCTTCGCAGTAGCGTCATCTCCCTCCTTCAGCAATTCGGCAGCCTTGACATCGGCAGTCGCCAGAGATAGTTCCTCCGTTCTATCTGTCGAAGCGGGCGAGCCGGGCTTGAAGCTGACTCCGTTCAGTGTGAGTTCTTTCACTTCGTCAAGATGGCTGCCTTTGAGAACGCCGGATAGATCACCGGCATGAAGGGTAAAGCTGTCGAGATGTCCGGGTTGAGCAAAGGCTTGCAGCGAGACGGTGTCGGGTTCTTTGCTGCCATATTGCTTGACTAGCAGCTTTAGTGCTCCAGGCTTTACTTTTTTAAGCGGCACGGTCACTGCCACCTGATTCGGACCGGTTGATTTCCAATCCGCTTTGACAGTCTCCCCTGTGGGCTTCTGAAGAAGAATGCTATCAACACAGGCAGCGTTCTCGGTTTCCAGATGCACTAGGTCATCATGGCCCGCAATCAATGCCTGCTGATCTTCATCAACCAATTGCCAGTGCTGAGGGCGAGTATTCTCCAGCCGGAACTCAGGACCGTTGTATGATTCGAAGCCCCAATAGCCGTGGAGGGAACCGTCTAACACATCGCCGAAGTTGGCGGGGCTGAGACCAGCAGTATTCGCAACAAATCCACCCTTTTCGGCGTCGGCCGTCACAGGTAAATCGACAAATTTTCCATTCTTGCCCTTCAGCCGGAGAACCATATCATGGGCATAGCCCGTCGAAAACACCAGCGGCGCTCCCTCGGCAGGCAGAACCAGCTCCGTCTTTTCCGCGCAATAGACCTCTTTGGGATCGACGGGGTGGAGAGGCGGCAACTGAGGCGACTCGACCGCCGGCAACGCGATCACCAGGACCGACTTTGGATTGTGAAACGAGGGGGGGGTATTAAGTTCAAGAGAGAGCTGATCGTCCTGTTCGGTAGCCAGCGCGGGAATGTACTGGTATTGCGCCGTATGGAACGAATCCATGATGCGCGCAATGTCGACAATGGAGGCGACATACGGACTGTAATAGCCAAGGCCCGCTACGGGAGAACTACTCAATTGTTGCATCAGATCGGCTGGAGCACCCGCTGTGAGCGCCTGGACAATCGAAGTGCTGTGCCCGTCGTTCAACACCAATGAATCCTGGCCCTGCATCAAACAGGGAGCCTGCAACTCCGGAATTTTTTGAAGGCAATCAGAGTCGAACTTGATGGAGAGGCTGCGCGCCAGCAGTGGCGAAGTCGTCTTTAAATGCTCGAAATCGGTCTGGCTGACACTCTGAATGGATGCCAGATAGACCTTCAGCCGCGAGCGATCAAGAGTGGCCTGATTGAGATCCTGAGATGCGCGCACGAAGGCACCGGGCCGCCCGCGAACTGCTCCGACCAGCGTTTTGAGATCTCCCCCGGTTTCGGGAGCCAGGAAGATAAGAACTTGCTGGGCATCCTGGGGAACTGTAATCTTCAAACCGTCACTGTTCTTGTGATTCCAGGTCTCCGATGAGAAAAACCAACTTTCGGGCGGCGGGTTGGTCGCACCGCGCAAAAACGCCGCTACAAGCAGATAATGCACGGACTGGCCAGGCGGGAGGTCAGCTTTGATCGACACTTGATCGCCTGCCGAAAGGTTGGGCACCTCGGAGATCGGCAGTGTCTTGCCTCCATGAACAACTTTGATTTCCAGTTTGGGGCCAGCCAAATCAAACGGCGCCGGGTCGGCAAATAGGAAACTGGGTACCACGAGCAAACCCAGGCAGAAAATGCGCAACAATGAAACCATATTGAATCTTTGACCTCTGTTTAGTGAGACGGTCTGCCATCCGATTTGTGATTAGACCGCTGCTTTCAAGCCCTTGATCAGAAAACGAAACATTTCCGATCTACTATTAATCCGAGCCGAAAACTAGTATCAATTTGGGCAAGAACCTGTTGAAGGTGTCATCAATGCCGCAACTCTGCCAACTGCGCGCGAAATCTACACGTCGTGCCTTTGTCTCGTTCGGCCAAGCATGCAAACGAAGCAAATTAGACCCACAACAGGCAACGCAATGAGAACCCAAAACATGTACATGTTTCGCCCTCCTCATAGAAGGATCGGCACGGTAAATAATGTAGATCAAAAGGCCCCCAAGCTGGTGTTCCTTATGGAACACCAGCTTCCGATCCCGCCGCGTCGACGTGAATGGCTCGCGTACCCAATGACCTGGGACCCATTGATTCGAAGCGCGATGGCAACTTTCAGGGTGCCGGTCTGCAAGAAGGTCTCTGTTTTGAATTTGTATGTGCTGCGATCTGGGACTGGGTTACTGCGTCGCGGAGTGCCGCAGTAACCCTCCCGCAAGCCGCTCGATTTCTGTCAGTAGAAGTTCCGGGGCCACGGCGGGTACAACGCGATCGTCATACAAAGCATCATCAAGAGATCCCACTCCGCTGCGGACGATGACAATTCTGGCATGAGGCCACCGTCGGCGAATCAAACAGCAGGCAGCTTCAAGCTCGAATGAGGAAAGTGTGTCGTGAAGGATGGCTACCTGAATGGGCTCTTTCGGGGGTATTTCCCACAATTGTCGATAATCTGTTGCTATGGTGAGACGCGAGTTCGGTTCATCCGAAAGTGCGTCGTGGATCCAAATACCGCGATCCACCGGACCCACTGAGAGAACGCGGCTATCATTTGCCATTCGAAGATGGCTCTCGTTGAGAGTTTCGATGGCGTTTACAATGGTGCCTTTAGAAAATGCTCTTTGACGTTTCATGCGACCTCCTCGAGGCTGCTATCACCCTCAAAAAGATAAAGAGGCGCTGGGCCCTCTGAACAGCGAGTTGTCTCCATCGAAAACACGGAGTTACTGGCAGCGCCGCAGATCGTCACGCTTCTGTCTACGGAACGCCGCTCCAACACGCTACCCGGTTCTTTCAGCGTGACAGGAAACACCGACGCGGTAGAGACCGGAAATAAAGCACGACGTGCGTTTGGCCTGAGATCGACCCTGATGAGATCACGGCACTTTGTGTGAACGTCCTCGAACTCGTTGATTGATTTCCATTGCATCTTTCGGATTTGTACGCCGTCAGACTCGCGGGCGAATTCAAGTAGGGCGGGAGGTTTGAGAGCGAGTGGATTGGTTTTGCAGAGTTCGCATCTTCCAGACTGTCTAATCCTCCATACGACAACCATCGAAACTGCCAACAGCATTGCAGGCAGTAGGCAGAGGGAATACATAGTAAGTTCCTCCATTGAGAAAACGCTTCGAGATACAGTTCGTTTCAGAGCACACGGCAACCGCGCTAACTCAGCGACGGAACCGCAGTGCCAACAATGCCACTCAGAAGCGATATGGAGGGGGAGAGCGAAGCGGGATCAGTGAATCAAAATATAGCGAGTTAAGCGCGCATACAGGGAATATGAACGCGACGGTATTGCTGAGGCAGCGAAGCCGTCGAATGAGGACAGTAAGTGGCTGCGAACTGGGGACCTGATGCGACTTGCACTTTATTCTTGAAACGGTCGCATCGGAAGCATCGCGTGATTCGATCCACAACTGCGCAAGCAGAACCCGTAACGGAGGGGAAGCATGGCGATGATAAAGGGACAGCTTGCAACCGACCGTCCACAGAGTGACTGCAATTGTCAGTCCGACGATCCCCAGAACGCAGGGTCTAAGGATCTCTCTCCATAACGTATATCGGCTCAACCTCCACAATCTTGCGCGTAGAACACGCTGCTGCCAAGCTCTAGCGTTTATCGTCATTGGGCTTCGGACTGACAATTTGTCAAATCGCTCCTTCTGCCGACATGAAAGTGTCACACCGCTGTAGACTTCATTCCAGGCAAAATGTCATGTGTCAGGCCGTCGAATCTCTGTCTCCAGGCTTATGATTTAGCACTCTACTCACGACTTATGCCGACACTCAACGGTCTGGCAAAACAGCCGGAGTTCTCATGCTCCGACCTCAGAAGTCTTCCGCATCGGCATCCATTATCCACATGCTGGAGAAGCGCGCCTGTCCAAAACAGAACAGTCCAAAACAGAACAGATGTTGGGCTGCCATTTCCTCACACTCGATGGTGGGATGAGCAGTATTCCTCGCAAGTGAAGATCGATGGGAATTACGGGTGAGGTAAACCATGGAGAGAACCAGGACACTTGGCGCTCTCCATTCTCTTACCTTCTCGATTCCGTGTTGTCTTCGGAATTCGCGTCCCCAATCCAGAAAGGAGATTAATTGAGATGCGAAAGCAGTGGTGTAGCTTTGCCTTGCTTGCCGGGGTTCTTTTATGGGTCAATCCAGCGTTTGCTCAATCCTCACAGGACTCGAGCAAGCTGAAGATTCACGTAGAGCCGAAGCAAGCGTATGTGTTTGTCGATGGGATGGCAATCCGTAACGGCAGCCAAACTGATCGACTGACTCCAAGTGCGCACGCTGTTGATGTGCGCAACTACGGATTCACTGCACTGGCGAAGAATGTGCAGGTGAACCCTGAAACGAAAACAAAGCTCGATGTTGACCTTCAGCGCAATGGCGATAAGGTAAGTGGTCCATTCGCTGATCTGGAATTCAAAGGGGATCGTCGTGCCGCGGTTCTCTTGAACGGAACAACGCCAGCATACTTTGTTGGAAACGCCGGCGAGTTCGACTGGGATTGGATCTGGCATAAGCGCCTTCTGCTTCAGCCGGGATCGTACCATGTCACAGTGAAGCACAAGGGCGACACTATTTGGAACGGAAATGTATCAGCGCATGCCGGCCGGAAGGTGATCTTGTATCTCGACAAGGACGGCAAGATGGTTACCAAGAACTTTCACGCTGGGGATGTTCTCGGGCCGCAACCGCGTTTCCACGCTGGTTTTATAAGCGACACTGTGCCGGTTGCGCCGGTGACAACTGAGCTTGCCGCTAGTTCCGAAAACCTTGGTTGTGGACAAAGCACTACGCTCAAGTGGAACTCTGCGAACGCAGTGAACACATCAATCTCCGGACTGGGAACTGTTTCAAATGAAGGAAGCCTCGATGTGTCGCCGACGCAGAATATGACCTACTTGCTGAAGGCGGTCGGCCCCGGCGGAGAGTCCACCAGGACCGTAACGGTCGATGTGAATGCGCAACCGACGGCAACGTTGGCGCTGAGCCAGCCGGAGATTCGTTATCACAAGATAGGTGACAAAGTCGTGGAACAGGACTCGGCAACCTTGAGTTGGACGGCATCGAATTCCAATTCCGGGATTATCGAGCCGTTTGGAAATGAGGGGATGAACGGAAGCAGGGTCATCACAGCAGAACCCAAGCGCACAAGCGTAGGGCCGATCAATGAAAATCTGTCCTATACGTTTACCGCTTCGAACCCGTGCGGGGGAAGCGTTGCGAAAACGGCGACCTTGCACGTTGTGGGTTCGATCGATCCGCCGCCCAGCACCACACTCGCGAGCCTGTTCTATCCCACGGCCTATCCGACGAAGAGCCATCCAAAGTTTGGTCTCGTGCCCAGCGAGAAAGCTGCACTGGATCGACTCGCAACTCAATTCAAGAGCTTTGGGAACTATGAGGAAAACGCCAACCTCGTAATCGTAGGATATGCGGATGTTCGCGGCTCAGAGAAGTACAACCAGGCGCTCAGCGAACGGCGGGCGCAACTGGCCAAGGACTATCTCATTTCCAAAGGCGTTCCGGCTCCGGAACTGAAGATTCAGGCGAAGGGAAAGGATGACCAGATTGCGCCGAATACGGTGGAAGCGCTCCAGGCCAAGGATATGCAAAAGCCGGAGAAATGGATGAACAAAGACACCAAGGCAACTTGGCTGGCTTACAACCGCCGCGTCGATATTGACTTGGAACCGACGGGACAGCAGTCTTCAAGGATGTATCCGAACGATGTGACCTCCGCGCATCTGTTATGGCAGCGGCCCGAACCAAGCCTTCGAGCACTCGCCAAGACAGTGGTATCTCCAGCCGGCACTGAAACTGCGAGTTTGAGCACGCACGGCAACTGAGGCTTGAAGTCTCGAAGTGAAGATTGCGTGGATTACGTGGGAATCCACGTACCCGTCACGCGGCAATCGCGGTTTATCGATTTGCAAATTGCACTTTGGTATTACGACCGATCCCGGTGATCCGGAATTTCAGAATGGAGGATTTCAGATGAAACGCATTCTCACGGTGGTTTGCTGCCTCTCTCTTTGCTCGATTTCTTCTCTGGCTCAAAAAGTGGCGGCAATAAGAGACCAAAAGTTTGTGAATTTCGTCGCACAAACTGACATGCTCGATGCCAATCTTGGCCAATTGGCGGAAACCGCGGGCGCATCGCAATCGGTCAAGAATTGCGCTCAAATGCTTGTTGCCGATCACACAAGCGACTTCCAAGAACTCAGGGGCATCGCCTATAAGGCCGGATTCAGCGTGCCAGGAACGATCAACGCCGAAATCAATAAAACGACGATTGCGCCATTCCATCGCCTGAAGGGTACTGCCTTAGATCGCCGCTACCTTCAGGAGATGGTCGCTGAACACACAAAGGCCATTGCCGTTTACAGGAAGGAAGCGGCAGATGCGAAAACACCCGCTTTGAAGTCCTACGCGGACGAGACTCTACCAGTCCTCCAGAAGCTTCTTGAGGACGCGAAAGATGCTGAAAGGGCGAAAGCTTCGTAGATCGCTAGTTTGAACCTGAAGATTCTCCGATGGCGCGGACACTCTACAGTTATGGGTGTCCGTGGCCATTGTGCAGTTTGCCTCGGAAATGGCACTGACTATCAATCGCGCAGGAATACATTCAGCAATGATTTATGAACCCGGATATGGCTGTCGTAGTCTATAAATCCGAGTTTGCGAAACCGGTTCATGAAGGCGTTCACGCGAGATCTCGAACTACCAATCATGTTCGCCAACGCTTCCTGCGAAATCTGTGGAATCAGGGGATCCCCGTCTTCGGGACAACTGTATTCCGCCATCAGCAACAGGATACGTGCCAACCGTTTCTCCGCTCGGTTGAAGAGTTGATCGACCAAATCGGCTTGGACCCTCAGATTGCAGGCCAAGAGGAATGAAGCGAACGAATTGGAAAATGATGTCTCTTCGCGCATCAAGCGGAGAAATTCCGGTCTTGCTATTCGGAGCGCAGTACAAGCCGTCAAAGCAGTCGCCGTCGTGACGCGCAACCCCGGTTCAGACGCAATTGCCTTCTCTCCAAAAAACTCCCCTGCGGGAACCAGCCGGATCGTCGCCTTCTTGCCCGTTGCGGAGACTGCCGAGATCTTAACGCGCCCCTCCTGCAGATAATAGACGCAATCAGCTAGATCCCCTTGAGTGAAGAAGACCTGCATTCCTGTCAACTGGATTATTGTTCGCTCGTATCCGGTATTCGCAAGAAAAGCTTCAACATCGAATTCAGCTTGAGTATCCTTCGTCATCGACTGCATCCATTCACGCTTGCGTCCCGCATGGAAGACCGGCAAGAAGCGCGAGCGTGTCCATAACGATAAACGCGAGAGCGATTCAACTGAAATAGTAGGCTGAAAACGCTTAAACTCTCTGTCCCAAACAATACATCTGGCACGGGGTCTCTCGATTCACAATGATGCTCGAAATGCCAGCCGAACTCACATGGATCGAGAGAAGAATTGGAGCGTACAAGGCGTGGTTCCTGGGCATATTGACTCGATAGAAGCCGGAATGCGCTTTGGTGGATGGCAAAAAAGAACGGCCGCCGACAGATATTGTGGAACCACCGTATGTCCGGCACGTCCATTAGAATCATACCTTGCATCCTGCGCTCCAACGCATGAGCAAGTGCCATCTTGATGTTTCGCCAGATATACATCGGGCAGATATTCTCAAGCTGGAAGGCGTTTTGACGCTCAAGCAAGCGCTGGATGCGTAAGGCGTGAAAACGAATTCAAGTAGTGCTGGTCTCTCAATCGCGCAGAAACACATTCAGCAATGACTTATGAACCCGGATACGGCCGTTGTTGTATTCAACAAATCCAAGCTTGCGAAAGCGGCTCATGAAAAGGTTGATACGAGGCCGAGTGCTACCGATCATACTCGCCAGGGCCTCTTGCGAGACCGGCGGAAGGAGTGTTACATCTCCCTCTGACGGGACCAACTCTGCCAAGAGCAAAAGCAGGCGCGCCAATCGCTTCTCCGCGGAATTGAAGAGTTGATCGACAAGGTCCGACTGGGTTCGCAGACTGCTCTCCAGCAAGAACTTGGAAAACAAGTCGGAAAAGGCATGTTCTTCATGCATCACGCGAAGGAACTCGGATCTCTCTATCCGCAGAGCGTTGCAGGGCGTGATTGCGGAGGCTGTTGTTACACGCGGTCCTTGTATTGACTCCATCGCCTTTTCGCCGAAGAAGCTTTTCGCCGCAACCAACCGGATCGTCGCTTCCTTGCCGACGGCGGAAACGACAGTAATCTTCACGCGCCCTTTGTGCAGATAGAAGACGCAATCAGCCGGGGTTCCCTGGGAAAAGAACACCTCGTCCCGGTCCAATTGAACAATTCTCCGCCCTGGCCCGGCATTCGCCAGGTAGGCGGCAATATCAAATCCAAATTTGGTATCCTTCTCCATCGACGAGGTCCATTCTCGAAGATGAGCACAGGGAAGTACATTGAGACCCGTGAACAGACACATTATAGACAGTACATGCGCGACCTAGCCGTTGTGGATTTGAGGCAAGCGGTCTAAACTCCTACAGTCCTGCATATCTCTTTCGCGCATGTGCTCCTGAGAAGGTCTACTTAGCTTTTGGACAGGTTCTTAGAAAGGCTCGCGCCAAACGCCAATTGTGATCAATCTATCGGCATCAGCATTGTCGCGTTGTATTTCAGTTTGACCGTTTTCGACCAATATGGATACCGCTTGATAACTCTATCTCCTTTTTTATGAATATGATAATGGAAAACGAGTTGAGCCGATGAAGACGATTGTGAACTGAAACGTACTGGACCTCAACGCAAGAGGGTAATCGTGGCCTTAAACCATCGGTGCATTCAGCGCTGACGAAACTTCGAGGTATGGGGAGGCTGCAACAATGAGCTGGCGATTCGTGCCGTCGCCGATTCTGTTGTCTTTGATCACTCTGCTCGCTGTTGCCTAGGTTCGTGACTCCATGAATCATCTCAACAGCGCCTCCATTGCCACTGTTCATGGCTCCGACGCTCCAGCGCCTGCTGAAGCTAATCGCGGTATCGCCCCTGCGGCAAACCATCTGGAGGGCACTTGAGACCGAATGGCCAGTTTCCGGTATGGACCCCACGGAAAGCATTCCAGAAATCTTAGTGGTGTCCTCCGCCATGCCCGCCGCCAGCGTGGCCGCCACCGCTGTGTCCTCCGCCGTGCGCACCGCCGCCTGCATGGCTGCCGCCCTTCGGTGCGCCTGCTGTGCCGTGGGTTCCTTTGGCGGCAACATGCGTCGCCGTGTGCGTTGGCTGTGCGCCTGTGTGGCTGCCACTATTGCCGCGCGCAAAGACGTTGCCGTCGGCTCCGGTGCGAAGATTGCCTCCGCGCTCCGTAGGTGCCTTGATCGGCTGCTGCTTTCCGTCTCCTCCGGGAAGCGGCTTTTCCGCAACGAAGCTTCGCGAATTGCGGTCGAAGGTTAGAGCGATGCCGGGTTGCTTATCGAGCACGGCGCGAGTCATGATGCGCGGATCGGCGGCAGTATCCAGGCGGCGCAACGGATCAGTACGAAATTCCTTGGGCGGCTCTTTCATCACCGCGATCTTGCCCTTCGGGTCAAACTGCGTCCGCTCTACCGTCTGGCCCTTCTTGTCGCTCAGCGCGTAAACATCGTGCTTCCGATTGACAGGCGGTTTTCCCTTCACATCGCGGGGATGGATCGGCACGTACCCGGTCGAATGCTTCTCTTTGATCCAGTGAATCGGCGGATGATGATGTCTCCTCCTGCTCACCACCCAGACATAGTGATTCTCCTTGAAAATCCAGCTCCCGGCGTGGCACACAGCCCACGCATAGGGCGGATCGGAAACAGGAACCAGGTACGTCCCCTTGCCGATCCGGATATCCCCGGCTGCCATCATCGCAACTCCCGCCGGAAAGCAAGGAAAGATGGGACTGCCCGCCGCGACATCGAAGGCCACCGCCGCCTCCACAGACTCGGATGAGGTCGGCTTCGAGGTCGTGAACACAATCACCGTTAGCGAGATCTGATGCGACAGAGTCCCGGAAGTTGCGGTGAAAGGAATGCTGTAGGTGCCCTCAGGAACCGTCAAGTCGGCCATAAGCAACGATGCGAGCGCTTGTCCCTGCGCAATGTGTCCCGAACAGGATGGGCAAATAAACCCATCTGGCAGCGACGCTGTTAGATCGATGGCGCCCGTGAAGCCGTTCAAGTCTGTGACAGAGAGACTTACAGGTATTTGCTGGCCAGCCTTCAAACTGATCACGGCCGAACTCAGTGCGAGCGAGAAATCCGGCTGTTGAGTAGTTCCCGGCGCTTGGCTCGCCGTCGGCTGCTGATTTGCGTCAGCCGGCGGGTCCCAGCAGGTTCCGTAGGGCGCGCACGGAGAGAATGTGCCCCTTCCATTCAGATCTGCAAGGCCAGGCAGCGGAGTGTCCAGTCCGGCAGCTTTCATCGCTGCCTTCATCGCCGCGGACCGCTGCGTAACTCGGCCCGCAACCCAGCTATCCCATGCGGTAAAGTCATCTGCTTCGCTCTGCGCTGGCAGAGTTAGGGCTTTGCCATTGTCGAACAATTGCGTCTGCCCCTTAGCCGACTTCTGCGCCGCCGATCCGGGAGCATCCAGTTGATAGCTCTCGTCCTTCTGCGGCGTGATCGCAATGGCGTCGGTGTAGGCGGTAATGCGCAAATAGGCCTTCGCGGGATACGCCGTAGTCAGCCCATCGGTGGGCGTCTTCAAGACGAACGACTCGGCTGGTTGCGGACGCACATGCATCGTCGCCGTCCCTGCCGGCAGCGATAACTCGGTGTGAGGAACTCCGCCGACGGTGCGCAAATCGCTAAAGGTCAGAACAGAGTTATCCGCAAGATAGACCGTCGATGCATCTTCAAACTCTATCTCCACGCGCCCCGCACCCGTCGCCAGGCTGTAACCCGTTTCAAGCTGGATACCCGCAACCGCTTTTTCCCACGCAGCGCCCCTCTGCTTTTCAGCCTCCGCGCCGCGCGCGATGCGCACATCGCCCTCAAGATAACTGATGCGGACAATCTGCGCGTACACAGGCTGTGGGAGATGGCGCAGCCGGCGCGGGAGGCGGCGTTTTTTGAGCGGCGACGCCAGCCCCTTGCGCCAGGACGACTGTGCTCAGTGAACTGCATAGAACGAGAGTTGCCAACAGGTGAACTTGTGAGATGTTCATTGATGCCTCATACTTCATGAAAGCGATAGTGCTGCGGTGTTGATGCCCAGTGTGCTGATTTCGGTCACACGGGTTCCAGTTGCGCCGATGTCGGTCTCCCGTTCTGCGCTGTTGCTGTTGAGCTGAATCTTAGACATGCTCATCCATGCTGCGGTTATGTTCTTTTTTTCGGCGCATCCATCCTACCATCCAGTGCGACAATAGCGCTGTGTTATGGAGGGACAATATGCCTGCATCGAATCGCCGCGTCAGAGCGCTCCTAGTTTTCCTTTGCTATTTAACATTGGCGGCGTTCTCCTCACGCGCTGAGTCACCAAAGGGCGTCACCTCATGGTGGCCCGATCCGAGCACGGGACTGATGTGGACCGGACAGCAACCAAAGAATGCCATGTCCTGGCAGGAGGCAAATAAATATTGCGCCTCTCTTCAGCTTGGAGGGTATTCCGGCTGGAGACTGCCAACTATGGACGAGGTGAAGAAGGCTACTGTC
Organism: uncultured Acidobacteriaceae bacterium; assembly: GCA_963713645.1. Classification (GTDB taxonomy): domain Bacteria; phylum Acidobacteriota; class Terriglobia; order Terriglobales; family Acidobacteriaceae; genus Telmatobacter. The sequence goes on from CAVQMQ010000013.1 coordinate 130,935, forward strand.
AATTCCCAAGATGTTAATAGCAGAACGGGCTATTATTGGGTGTTCAAAGGTGGGATATGGACTCCTGGTGCAATCTGGACCGCTTTAGGGAACCTCTGCACAAGTCTGCAAGCCGCGTGATTCTTGGATAAACTATAGGCATGAAGCAGATGGCGCGTTTTCAGCAGACGTTTGCCTCGCAGGCGAGTTTTGAGAAGCATGGGCGCAAAAGCAAGCGGGAGCTGTTTCTTGACCAGATGAACCAGGTGGTTCCGTGGGCCGAGTTACAGGCGTTGGTCGAGCCCGCTTATCCCAGGGCGGGCAACGGTCGTCAGCCTGTGGGCCTGGGGATCATGCTGCGGACATATTTTCTTCAGCAGTGGTTCAGCCTCTCCGACCCCGGCATGGAAGAGGCCTTTTACGAGTCGCCCGTGCTGCGCCGTTTTGCCGGGGTCGATCTGGGCCTGGCCGCGGCGCCGGATGAAACCACGATCCTTCGCTTCCGACACCTGCTTGAGCGCAACGAGTTATGCGGCCAGATGCTGGACACGGTGAATCGCTATCTGGAGTCGAAGGGCATCCGCATCACGACGGGCACCATGGTGGACGCGACCATTATCAGCGCGCCCTCGTCGACCAAGAACTCCAGCGGCAAGCGCGATCCGGAGATGCATCAGACCAGGAAAGGCAACCAATGGTACTTCGGAGCCAAGGCGCACATCGGCGTGGATAGCAAGGAGACGGTGGTGCATTCGGTGGCGACCACCGCGGCCAGCGTGGCCGACAAACATATGCTGCCCGAGTTATTGCACGGCGAGGAGCGCAAGGTGTGGGGCGATGGCGGTTATCAGGGCCAGAGCGAAACCATCCGCGCCGCGCCGCGGGCGCAGGATATGACTTGCCGGCGGACAAAATACAAGAATTATGTGGATGAAGAAGCCAGACGCAAGAACACGACTAAGTCGCGAGTTAGAGCCAAAGTCGAGCACCCTTTCCGCATCCTGAAGCGCGTCTTTGGATTTACCCGGCTGCGCTACCGGGGCATCTTCAAAAACCACCAATGGATTTGCGCGGCCTTTGCGCTGGTGAACCTGTACCAACACCGCAACCGGCTGGCCTCACAAGCGGCGTAGTGTCTCTGGAGGCCGGAAAAACCGCCTGCGGAGATCAAAGAGACGAACTGAACCTCGCCGCATTCCCTTGTAAACCGCAGCAAAAGGAGAAAAATGATCGCCGGTCGCCCCCACGCTGCAAAATCACAAACCTGCGCAGAGGTTCCCTAGGAGCTTGTTGAAAAAGGGTTCTTGATCCCGGAATATGGCAAGAATCGGCATGCCAAAGCCATCTCCGATGTCGCTCCGATCGTTCTACGGGCATTCTGGCGCGGTTCCATTTTTCACGTGCGGGAACACTTCACGTTTTTCAACAAGCTCCTAGGAGAATGCACGCGAGTGGGAAGAAGAGATAGAACATCTCCTCAACTGAAAGCGACCAGAGAATGTCCCAATTGGCAGGTAGATATCCTTTTGTTGCTTCCAGGTAGCCCACATGAAGCGTAAGTGCCGCAAAGAGTGCGTTTCCCAATCCGCCTACTTCGTTTGAGACCGTGAAGTTTTTGAGATGAAACGCGTGCAGCAGGCTGAGGATAACCAGCAGGACGAGCAACAGAGGGGCGATACGAGCGAAGCGGATGAGATAGAACTCTCGCGGTCGAACCTTCGATAGCGTTCCCCATCGTTTGATCGATGTCGAAGTGATCAGAAATCCCGAGACGGCGAAAAATATCTGTACGCCGCGTTGTCCTTGCCAGACGAGCGATGTTACGAGTTGGTGCGGCAGACCGGCTGTATATGGCACATGCGCAAACAGCAGGCGCATGTTGACGTGGTTGAGCAGCACGTAGAAGATCGCCAGCGCTCGCAGGCAATCGATGCCGTCGACTCTTGTCCAGTTAGGAACTGTGTTTTTATTTTCGCTCCCCACCATATTTGATTACACAACCTCCCACTCCGGCGAGCGCAACCTATGCAATTTCTCTCATAGCTTGTCCAGATGCCGGAAACCGTCAGTTGCGAGAAAGGAGATGGCGAAGAGGATGAAGTTATAGCAGGAATGAACCAGCGTACTCGCAGCGAGAGACGCAGTAGCCAGGCGCACCCAACAAAGCACAAGGCTAACGCAGATGAGAAGCAGAAAAGGTCCAAGCGAATAGCCGGTTTGCGCGGCATGCATTGCCGCGAAGGGCAGGCTAGCGGCAATAGAACCGGCAATCATTGCTCCTGTGCTCCATTGAGGATGTTCATTGCGATTCAGCGGAAGCGGCGCAAGCTGATTGGCCTGCTCATCGGCCCAGTCCCACGCGGTGCAGAGCGTGGGCAGCAGGAAGCCGCGGAAGGCGATCTCCTCGAAGAAGGGCGCGAAGGTGATGCCGAAGGCGAAGAGCAGCCATGCTCCGCCAGGTGCCTTGAAGACCTGATCAATGGGCGCATCGCCCTTGGTGGGGATCAATACACTGTCGACTATGGCGAGGACGAAGCAGCCGCAGGCCGCGCCGATGAGCTTGCCGCGCAGCCGCAGCGCCGTCGCGCCGTTCCATTGCAGGCCTGCAAAGAGATTCTTCTGCCAAAAAAGCGGAAAGATAAGCAAGCAAAGCGCGAGCGTGCATAGATACCAGATAGACTGCACAGCCAGTTCCATCGGAATGTTTTTGGCAAACTCATCTAAGCTGGAGACGCCGAAGACCCTGTAGTGGATTCCCAGTAGTGCCAGTGATTCAGATGCCACAAATGCGGCAAAGGTCATGACCGCAAAGACAAGTGTGTGGCCGAGATGTGGGTTGCGAACCGGGGTAGTGGCTTCGGGTTGCGACCATGCGACGAAGATTGGGGATTCGTCGGCAGGAGGCTGGGGCTGCGATTCTCCTAACGACTGAGCTTGCTCCAACTGAAGAAGGGTATCGTCGAGCGTTGGAGGCGATGTGGTTTCAAAGGACGCCGTTTCAAGTGGGAATGGCTTTTGCTCATGGAACTTGGGCATATCGCTCATGCGATCCCCGTTTTCTTTTTGCGCGGGCCAGTGTTTTTGGCGGCTTTCTTGGCAGGCTTTCCTTTTGCATTTAGCTTCGGGGCGGGTGCTTCTTCTGCAACCGGCTGAGCATTCAGGGCTGCTGTAACTTCAAGCTCGGCAAGCCGCCCGTCTTTCGAGGAATAATAGCGCTTGAGAAACTGCCCGGTGTAGGAAGCGGGAATTGCAGCAATCTGTGCGGGGCGACCCTGGCCGACGATTTGGCCGCCGTCTTCGCCGCCTTCGGGACCGAGATCGAGAATCCAGTCGGCGTTGCGGATTACATCGAGATTGTGCTCGATGATGATGACCGAGTTGCCCAGATCGGTGAGCCGGTGCAGAACCTCCATGAGCCGATGCACATCGTCAAAGTGCAGGCCAGTGGTGGGTTCATCGAGCAGGTAGAGCGTGCGCCCCGTCTGGCGCTTGCTCAGCTCGCGGGCCAGCTTCATGCGTTGGGCCTCACCTCCAGAGAGCGTAGTGGCGCTTTGTCCGAGATGGATGTAGCCGAGGCCGACATCGACCAGGGTCTGCAGCTTCTGGCGGACCTGTGGCACATCGGTGAGCACAGGCAGCGCGTCTTCGATGGTCAGGTCGAGAATGTCGGCGATGGAGTGACCGTGGAATTTGACGGCCAACGTTTCCTGGTTGTAGCGGCGTCCGTTGCAGACCTCACATTGGACGTAGACATCGGGCATGAAGTTCATCTCAATGCGCTTTTGCCCGTCGCCCTCGCAGGCCTCGCAGCGGCCGCCGGCGACGTTGAAGCTGAAGCGGCCTGGCTTGTAGCCACGTTCACGCGACTCGGGCAGCATGGCGAAGAGGTCGCGGATGGGCGAGAAGACCTGGGTGTAGGTGGCGGGATTGGAGCGCGGCGTGCGGCCAATCGGCGATTGATCGATGCGGATTACTTTGTCTAGCTGATCGGCCCCGGTGAGCGATTCGTGCGCTCCGGGTTCTTCGCGCGAGCCATAGATGGTTTTGGCGAGGGAACGGTAAACAATGTCGTTGATGAGCGTGCTTTTGCCGCTGCCGCTGACGCCGGTGACGACCGTCATTACGCCCAGCGGGATGCGGATGTTGACCTCTTGCAGATTGTGCTCGCGCGCGCCGCTGACCTCAATCCACTTGCCGGTGAGCGGGCGCGGTTGCTGGCGATGTAATATGCCGGTTGCACCGGAGAGATAGCGGCCGGTCAAGGACTCGGGGCAGGCCATGATCTCTTCGGGCGTGCCTTCGGCAACAACGTAGCCTCCGAGGCGTCCGGCACCGGGGCCTAGATCGAGCACGTAATCGGCATGGCGGATGGTGTCTTCATCATGCTCGACAACCAAGACGGTGTTGCCCAGATCGCGCAGGCGTTTGAGGGCGTCGATCAGACGCATGTTATCGCGCTGGTGGAGGCCGATGGATGGCTCGTCGAGCACGTACAAAACGCCGCGCAGCCGGGAGCCGATTTGCGTGGCGAGGCGGATGCGCTGGCCCTCGCCGCCGGAGAGTGTGGCTGCATTACGGTCGAGCGCGAGATATTTCAGCCCGACAGCGCAGAGAAACTCCAGACGCTCTGCAATCTCGCGGCGGATGCGCTCGGCGACCAGCGCTTCGCGGGCGTTGAAGCTCATGCCGATGGCTGCTGAGAGTGCGCGGTTGAGGGGCAGGGCAGTGAAGTCGGCAATAGAGAGGCCGCCGATCTTTACGGCGAGCGACTCGGGGCGCAATCGTTTGCCGCGGCAGACCGGGCAGGGCGTGGCGGACATGAAGTTCATCATGTATTCGCGGTAACCGTCGCTGCGTGCCTCGTCGATGCTGTCGCGCAGATAGGTCAGAATGCCATGAAAGCCGGTGCGCGGAGCTTCATTTTTGGGCGGGCCGTAGACCAGAATGTGTTGCTGGCGGGCGGGGAGTTCCTCGAACGGGGTCTTCAGATCGATCTTGTAGCGATCCGCAGCCAGATTGACGAGTTTGAGCAGGTATTGCGAGGAGGAGCCGGGTCCAAGACCGCCATCGAGCAGAGGCTTTGACCAGTCGGTGATGACTTTGGCGGGATCGAGATCATAGAGCGAGCCGAGGCCGTGGCACTCGGGACAGGCACCGAAATTGGAATTGAAGCTGAAGCTGCGCGGCTCGAGTTTGGGTACGTCAAGGCCGCAATCCGGGCAGGCCATTGAGGAGGAAAACAACTGCTCCTCGGCATTCGATAAACCAATCAACACCAAGCCATTGCCTAGTTGCAGGGCCTTGGTGACGGCTGTCTCCAAGCGCTTTTCGAGGGGTGGTTTGGTGCTTGGCGGGGCATCGGTGGCCGGCGCTTTCAGCAGGATGCGGTCGACGATGGCTTCAATGCTGTGATTCTTGCGGCGGTCGAGATAGAGCTGCTCGGAGAGATCGCGCATTTCGCCGTCGACACGGGCGCGGAATCCCTGCTGGCCGAGCTGATCGAGCAGCTCCTTGAACTCGCCCTTGCGTCCGCGAACGACCGGAGCCATTACGGTGACGCGTTCTCCGGCACCGAGTTGCAGAATGCGCTGCACGATCTGCTCGGCGGTCTGGCGGGAGATGGGCCGGCCGCAGTTGGGGCAGTGCGGAGTGCCTACCGAGGCGTAGAGCAGGCGCAGGTAGTCGTAGATCTCGGTGATGGTGCCGACGGTGGAGCGGGGACTGCGGCTGGTGGTCTTCTGCTCGATGGAGATGGCAGGGCTCAAACCTTCGATGGAATCCACGTCGGGCCGCTCGATCTGGTCGAGAAACTGGCGCGCATAGGCGGAGAGCGTTTCGACATAGCGGCGCTGACCCTCGGCGTAGATAGTATCGAAGGCCAAAGAACTCTTGCCCGAGCCGGAGAGTCCGGTGACGACCGTGAGCTTGTTGCGGGGAATGCGCACGTTGATGTCGCGCAAGTTGTGCTGTCGCGCCCCGCGCACCGAAATGTGTGTAATGGTCATTGTTGATCAGTGGGTGCGAAGGGCGGCGTCAAGTGCAGCTTGCCGACGATGATCCGGATTGCAAATCGACGAAACCCTATCGCTATTCTATTTGGCAATGCAGCGGTTCTCCAAGAATGAGGCGAGGATTGCCTGGAGGGATAACAGAAAGGGTACATTCATAGGAAAATCATCTTAGATGAGGATTTCATACGGCAAAGCTCTCTGAGAGAATCTAAGTGAAACAACTTCTGACGCCGGCAATACAGTGCGATTTGGCGCCAGTAAAGATAAACAGAGGCGGTAATATGGTGGATTTTTTGATGTTGATAGCGGCTTCAGTCGGGTCGATGGCTTTTGGCGTTTTGGCCGCTTATGGAATATTTCATATAGGTTTTGCTCTGATGCGTACCCAGACGCAAATTGCACCTGTCAAGGCGGTTCAGCCGCGTGTGCCAATCGCGTCCTAGCCGAAACAGCAGGGGTGTCTTGCTTGTGATAGCGGCCCGTGTTTCTTGCTAGGGACTCAGTTCACCCAGCAGCACTTTGGCCTTCAGAGTCAGTGTCTGCGCGCCCTCTACGTCTCCGGAAGCAAGCGCTTCGCGGGCCTGTTTCAGGAACTCCCTGATCTGCGCGGCGGTCTTGTGTTCCTGATCACTCAACTCTTTGGTGATGCCATTCAGGCCATGCTCAATGGCAGCGATTGCGTCCACTGTCTGCTTGCGCACTTCGGCGGCATCTCCTGTGGAGAGTTGACCGACCGCGCTTACACCCACTGGCGTCTCGACTGCCCCAACCTGGGTATTCTTGTTCGCCGACTTCTTGTGCCGAGCCGGCGGGGTGGGGGCAGGCTGCTGCTCGGCGGTGCTATCGGCTGGCTTTGTTGTATCGGCAGGGGGAGTGATAACGGGTGGGGGAAGATTTGACGGTGCAGTGACGGGCTTGGGTGGAGCGTCTTCAATTGGCGGCGCAAGCTTGACTTGCTGCTGGCTGGCTTTATGAGAGCATCCCGCCAACAGCAAAGGGAGCAAAAAAGCTGCGCACCTGACCGACAATTTCATTCCGAATACCCTTTCACTTCGGCGACAGCTACCGGTTGCAGGCCGCGGCGTCCCCATTCAGGGGCAGCCAACGGAATTCTCAATCGAAACTCCGTGCCAGTGCCCACATTCGATTGTACTTCGATGCTCCCATGGTGCAACTGGAGTATACGATAGGTCATCGCCAGCCCAATGCCGCTTCCCCCCGCCTTGGTTGTGAAATACAGATCAAAAATCTTCTCTCGTACATCTTCCGGAATTCCATAGCCCTGGTCTGTGACACGGAGAACAGCGGTTTTCCCATCTTCTTCCAGAACCACTTCCAGCTTACCCCCTTCGGGCATCGACTGCGCGCCGTTCAAGATGACGTTGAGGGCGGCTTGTTTGAGCAGATCGGTGTCTACCTTTGCAATTAAAGGTTTGGATGGCAGATGGCTCTCTAAAGTTACATTGTGCGTCGAGAACTCGGCTGCGGCAAGGGAGAGAACATCATCGACAACGGAGCGCAGATCCTGCTCGGCAAGCTGCAACTCAACCGGGCGGGAGAAATCGACGAGCATTTGCACGACGCGATCCAGGCGATGAATTTCGGCATCGATGATTTCAAGGTGACGGATGGCCTGCCCGCTGGCGTCAGGGAGCTTGTTCTTGAGCAACTCCAGATGCACCACAATTGCATTGATGGGGTTCTTGACTTCGTGGCCTACGCCGGAGGTAAGCCGGCCAATCGCCGCCATTCTGCGGGAAAGCTCCAGCTCCGACTCGATCTCCTCCATCGATTCGAGATCGTGCAGCGTCACCAGTGCGCCGAGTCCTTGTTGTTCCTGGTCGTCGTGGATGAAGTCCATCGATATCTCGACGCGCCGCCAGGTCTCGGTAACAACCTCCTCCTTGACCAGCGTTATCCCGGCATCGAAGGCCTCTCGCAGAGTTTTTCCCAGAACGGTTGAACGGTCAAATATTTCGCGCGCATGGAGGCCGAGCAGCGGCCCATCCTCGCGATAGAGAAAGCGGCGGGCGGCTTCAGAGACCAGCACCGCACGCCCATCGCCGGTAAAGAGCAGAATTCCGTCCTGCAGGTTGCCTAGAACCTGATCGAGATTCTCCTTGAATGCGGAGAATACCTCCTCGACATTCCTCATGCGCTGGCCGATCTTCTCGATTTTGTTGGAGACACGAATGGCCATATCTTCGCGGCGCGCATCCTCTTCTTCGACGGTTTCCTCGCTGTTCGCGGTCCAGTAGTCGAGCTGCATACTGATCTGCTCCATCGGCCGCAGCGCGAGATTACTGAGAGACAAAGCGGCGATCAGCGCAGCAGCGAGTACCAGAACCATCAGCGTGAGCGCCTCTTTCAGCCAAGGCGCATAGACAGCCCGTAGCAGCGTGGTTCGCACACCCACGTGCACGGTCACAAACGGCTGCCCATTGCGATCGAGCGGGACGACAACATCAAAGACCTTGGGAGGACCAAAAACAATCGCTGTCATGCGCACTGGCGATGCTGTGAGAAGCTCGTCGTAATTTGGCCGGACCGGCAACGAATGATCCACATTGGCGGGGGCTGTACTGACCAGAGTTCGTGCTTGGGTGTCGCCGATATTGACGTCATAAACAGTCAACGAATAGCGATTGACGGAGTCCATTACGTCCTGGAGCGCGGCGTTGTCGCGCACCGCCTCGGCAGCCAGACTGCGCAGTTCCTCGGGATTATTGGGATCGACCTTGCGATCTTTCAGGCCAGTTTCCAGCGCCCGCTGTACGGCGAGGCGAATCTGGTCAGCGAACATCCTGTTGGTGGTGTATGACTGTACGACGGCGCTGCGCATCAATGTAGTCATATAGAGCAGCGAAAGCGCGCCTGAGATGAAGAGCACCAGTGCGGTGATGGCCAGGACGAGTTTGGTTTTCAGGCGCATCGATCAGGCGGTTTGCTCCTTAGCTGAGGCGTCCGTACTCCTTCAGCTTATTGTGCAGCGTTTTCAGGCTGACGCCAAGAATTTCTGCTGCGCGAGTCTTGTTTTGGCCGGTGGATTCGAGGGTGCGCAGGATCAGCATCCGCTCCGCCTCATCGACAGTGGTGCCCACCTTGACCGGCACGATACTGGCGTTGCTGGCCGGGAGCGCGGCAGCCTGCGTTTTGGCAAATCCGCGCGGCAGGTGACCAGCGTCCAAGGGCATTCCGTCGGGGCAGAGAATGACCGCGCGCTCGATGGTGTTGCGCAGCTCGCGGCCATTGCCCGGCCAGTCGTAATCCATCAGCCGGTCGAGCATGGATGGGCCAAGACCAGAGACGCGCCGGCTGTGCTTCTGGTTCATCTCATTGAGCATGGCTTCGGCCATTGCCGGCAGATCGTCCATGTGCTCGCGCAGGGGCGGAAGGGCGACATTGAAGACATTGAGACGGTAATAAAGATCGGAGCGCAGATGCCCTTGTTCAACGGCGTTGAGGGGGTCGCGATTGGTGGCCGCCAGTACCCGCACATCCACTTCCTGCTCGACACGCGCGCCTAGCCTCCGGAGCTTACGCTCCTCAAGCACGCGCAGCAGCTTGGCTTGGGTGCCTATGGGCATTTCGCCAATTTCGTCCAGCAGCAGCGTTCCTCCAGTTGCCAGCTCAAAACAGCCGGCCCGGCGCTCTACCGCTCCGGTAAATGCACCCTTCTCGTGGCCAAAGATCTCACTCTCGATCAGGGTCTCGGGAATCGCCGCGCAGTTGACCGCGACAAAGGGATGCGTCTTACGCGGACTAAGATCGTGGAGCGTGCGCGCCACCAGCTCCTTGCCCGTGCCGCTTTCGCCGGTGATGAGTACGGAGACGTTAGAGGGCGCGATCTGTTCGATCAGCCCAAATATCTCCAGCATTAGCCGGGAACTGCCAACCATGCGCCCCAGCACGCCGGTTTGGCGCAATTGCCGGCGAACGACCTCCAGCTCGATGGCGGTTTCGCGCTGCCGCGTAGCGTTATTCAGAATGGTACGCAGACGCGTTGCATCCACTGGCTTCTGCAAAAAGTCGTAGGCGCCGAGCTTCATCGCGTCGACGGCTAGTTGAATAGAGCCTTGAGCAGTGAGCAGCACGACGGCGATGTTCGCGTTGATTCCCGCGCCCTCTTCGGTCAGCCTCGAGAGCAAGCCTATGCCGTCTAGACGCGGCATTTTGAGATCCGTCACCACAATCGCCGGATTCCAGGAGATCGTCTTTTCCAGCCCCTCCATGCCATCGCGCGCGGTCTCGGTCAGGTATCCCCAACCGGAGATCAACTCCGCTAGGCCCATCAGCGCGTGGGGTTCATCTTCGACAATAAGTACCTTGACCGCATTTTGCATCGTCTTCGTCACATCCGCTCTTGGGGCAGAGAATCGTTCTCCCGTCGAGCCTGGCAATGCGCCCGGCTCGTTAATTGATCCCATCTCCGGGCGCCTGCCTGGGGGTGACTTTGTTGTAGCGCCAGGGTTTGGTCTATTGTACCGGGATTGAAACAACATGTGGGTCGTTGTATATCTTGTGGTACGCCTCTGCTGGCGACGCCGCGCTGGAAGAGGGCGCGGTAACGAACCAGTTCCATGTGGAGTGCTTGAGCAGCGCATCGGGCGAAGGAACGTCGCCAGTGATCTCGACGCCAATGGGCTTGCCGGTTGCGAATTGCGCCAGCGTCTTGTCTGGCCGAGACCAGCCGTTCAAGTCATGAACGCTTAGCTCCAGCGCATCAGTGTAGAGCAGGCCGGGGAAATAGTCGCTGAACGCACCCGCGCCGTCAGGGCCTGGACCGGGGGCGTCGGCTTCCCAGATCCAAACCAGATTGTGCAGGCCGTCTTTGTTGACCAGCCGGTCAAAGAGCTGTCGATATAGCTCTGCGGAACCATGAATCCCTTTGCGGCCTGCCCACCAGAAGTTCTTGCCGTTGGATTCCGGGAGTGGGTTCCAGAGGACTGGGATACCTGCTTTTTCCAACTCGCGAAGATTATTCGCGGCATAGTCGATGTCCGCCAACCAACGCCTATTCAGCTCGCCTCCCGGTGTGAGCAGTTGGCTCCATTCGTAGTCCGTGAGGAGGCCTTGTCCATGTAAGACATGGGCATCGGCGGGATTATCAGGAAGCCAACTCAGGTAAACAATCGTGTGATTTTTGTAAGCAGCACGCGCGTCCTCTTTAACGTCCTCCACTTCTTCGTCTTCGCCCAATTCGGCTGCGTGAATGGCCGGACCTCTGTCATTTGTCTTTGCCTCGGGCTTGACCTGCCCTCCAAGCGAATGAAACCAATTCATCTCGCCGCTAAGCGTCTGATGGTTGGCTGCAACCTCTTGCAGCCGCGCCAGCAGTGCTTTTGCCTCGACGGATGCACCAGGAGCAACCGACTCAAACGCAGGCGCATTCGGGGTCAGCTTGCGCATCGCTTCCATCGGGCCTGCAAGTCGTGGATCGCTGCGCGTGATTGTCGGCGGGGCATTGTAAGCGGCCTTTAGTCCGTCCTCAGTGTTCAGAGCCTTGACCAGTTCGCTCCACACCATGAAGTAAGTCCAGCGCGGCTGGCGGGCCAGCACGTTGGGACTGGGCGCGGCGCCTACCTCGGCCAGCGCGATGGGCTTGCCAGCAGCTAATGTCAACATGCTGTCGTAGTACTCCTGCTTGAACTCGCCGTAGATGTCCATCGTGACCAGATCGGCGTATTGCGCTCCGGGGTAATAGTCCGAGACCGGCGGCGAATTCGGGTTCGGCGAATTTGCATTCCAAACCCAGACCAGATTGTCCAGATGATGCAGATTGACGTAGCGGTCATAGAGCTGGCGATAGAGTGCAGCCGAGCCGTCTTTACCCGGTCTGCCTCCCCACCAGAACCAGTTGCCGTTGATCTCGTGATAGGGGCGGAAGAGCACCGGAACGTGCGCGTCGCGCAGTTGGCGCAGATACCCGGCCACCACATCCACCTGCGCGCACCAGCGGGTGTTGAGCGGCGTTCCGGGGGTGAGCAGCTCATGCCATTCGTAGTCGGTTAATTTGCCCTGCACGCTGTCATGAAAGGTCACCGGCTCGTCGTCCGTCGGCTTGACCATGTGCCAGGTCAACGCGATCACCGCGCCGTTTTTGTACTGACGCTCGGCTTCGGCAATCATCAAGGGGCGCGAGAGCACGGAGTCTTTGTCTTCGCCTGCGGAGAAGCCGAAATCCTGCCCGAATAGCCCTGGATATTTGCCGGTGAGGTCGTAGGCCAGGTCGGTCCAGCGGGAGCCTTCGTTGGGATAATTATGCTGCCCTGCGATAATCCCCTTGCCGGAGATTGAGTTCAGATAGGACAGCAGCGCGCGCGCCTCCGGCGTTGCGTGAGGATTCACCGGTTCTGTAGCTGCTATTTGCGCTTGCAGGCCAGCAGAGAGAACGAGGCAAAGAGAAAGAATGCTAAAAATTCTCCGCATAATGATTGCTCCAAGAAACATTGCGGAAGAATTATAGCGGTATCGTTATCAGTTGCGCACGTCAACCGATCACTGATGCAGGGTAATAGCCTTTGGATTTGGCATCCTGGAGCGCTGCGGCTTTGAAAGGGCGCGACAAAACCGTGTATTGAAAACAAATTAGTAGTTGGTTTTTCACTAGGCGAAATGGGCAAGACAGGCCAGATAGGCAGATCGGTAGCACAAATCAGCACAAAATCTGGCGCAGGACCGCTTGGCGCGTTGACCGAAGCTTCCCCAATTGGCGAGCATAAATCGAGTGGTGCTTTACCACATATCCTGGTGCGGGATCACAATCAGGTGTGGATTTGCGACATTGAGTGACGTTCCGTCCTTGGTAAAGCGCACCTGCACAACATACTTTTTGCCGGCTTCTAAAGGGAAACTACCAATCAGCTTGAAGATGTTCTTGTTCGTGAATTTGCAACCACATCCTTCGGGAATCGAACCCCACTCAACGATGTGCTCATCCTCCCAAACCGTCCAGCTTGCCCGGAGTATCGGATCGTCGCTGTCACAATACTGTGCGTCGAGCGGCCCCAGGGTGACACCAACCATACACTGCATCCGAAGAAACGGGAGGGGCTTCTCCACCTGAAGCATAATGTCATACCACTGTGAGTGCTTCTCAACAGGAAACTCCGGCGTTCGAACCCTTCCAACCGCGAGCGAGACGGGCATATACACGGAGGAGTACTTTTGTGGATATTTCTTCCTGTCGGGCTGTTCAATCGTAGGTACGTCGCCCGGCGGAAGAAATTGCTCGTCAGGAGTCTTCGGCCGAGAGTGTAATTGAGGACCGCTGGCGTCAGCGTTTTGAGCACGGAGAGCGAGGATACAGCATGAAGCGATCGTAATTGAGAGAAGTATGCTGACAAGTGTGCGTATCATCCTAGAGGCATTCTACGTCTACGTCTGATCAGTTATCCATAAATCATTATTGGAGCGTCTGTTGTGGGAATCGCGTCTCCAGTCGTCGGCTACGCGGAGGTCTAATTTGCAGAACTCCATACATTTGGTTTTTTACGATCAGGTGTAGCACAAAATTAGCGCAGAAGCTTAGAACAAGCCAACTGGTTAAGAATCTAAGCTGGTTGCATTCGGCCAGCTTTGAAAGGGTACGGCTTCAGCTGTGCCAACAAAATGACACATAAATCATGGGCTTCACAGGCTAATGTCCTGATACGCGATTGCCCTGATCACATCGGAACGGTTACCCAGCCTTCTCTGTCAGCTCCGCCCAGCGCGCGTAGAGAGCATCGTTCTCATGCTGCGCGGTATCGAGTTCCTGCAATGCGTCTTGCAATGCCGTTGCATTGGTAGCGACCGCTGGGTCTTCGACGCGGTCCCGAGCCGTGGCTAGCCGAGCATCCGACTCTTCAACCTTGAGTTCAATTGCAGCAAACTCGCGGGCTTCGATGTAAGAGAGTTTTTTCTTGGAGCTTGATGCAGAGGCTGTCGCCGTTCCGGTCCGCTGCGTGGAACTGGAACCGTCTGGCTTGCGGCTTGCGGATTGTTGCGGCGTCTCGTCCTGCTCGGCGAGCCAGTCTTCCCACTGCGCGTAGTCGGCAAACTGGCCGGTATGGCCGCGGCCATCGAGGCCCAGAACTGTCGATGCCACGCGATTGAGGAGATAGCGGTCATGCGTGACCAGCACCAAAGCGCCGGGGAAGTCCAGGAGATTTTCTTCGAGAATTTCCAGGGTCGGAATGTCGAGATCGTTGGTCGGCTCGTCGAGCAGCAGCACGTCTGCCGGTTCCAGCATCAGTTTGGCGATCAGCACCCGCGCGCGCTCGCCGCCGGAGAGATTGCGCACTGGCTGATTGAGCTGTTCGCCTGTAAAGAGAAAGCGCGCCGCCCAACTGGCGACATGCACAGGCCTGCCCTGATGAATGACCGAATCGCCCTCTGGGGCAAGCGCGCGGCGCAGGGTCAGGCTTTCGTCGAGTTCACGCATCTGGCTAAAGTAAACCAGCCGCAGCGCATCTGCCTTGCGAATGGAACCCTCGACCGGCTCAATCTCTCCGCGCAACAGGCGCAGCAGCGTGGTTTTGCCGCTGCCGTTCGGGCCGACCAGGCCGACTTTCATTCCAGCAGTGAGGATGAAGTTCAAGCCGGTAAACAAGCGGCGCGTTGCACCGAGCTGTTTGCGCACCCGATGCTTCATCTTCGGCTGGACCGACCGGCACATCGCAGGCCACGGCGTTGAACTCGACGAGGCGCTTGGTCTTGCGCTGGCTGGCTTCAAAGTCAATGCCAGCGGAGCTGACTGTCGTCCGCGAGTCCATCTCTTTGAGCTGGCCGATCATCGCGTTGGCGGAGTCGATGCGCGCCTTGGACTTTGTGGTTCGCGCTTTGGGACCACGGCGAAGCCATTCGATCTCGGTTTTGACCTGGTTGCGCAGGCTCTCCTGCTGCTTGCTCTGCGATTCGAGATAGGCCTGTTTCTCTTCGAGAAAGCGGCTGAAGCTACCTTTCACACGCAACAGGCCGTCGGCGTAAACGCGGTTGAGTTCAATGATTGCACTCGATGTGCTTTCGAGAAAATAGCGGTCGTGGCTGACAGTAACTGCTGCAAAGGATGCGGCGCGGAGCAATTCTTCGAGCCATTCAATTCCTGCCAGATCCAGATGATTGGTCGGTTCGTCGAGCAACAAAACATCGGGCGCGCTGACCAGAGCCTCGGTGATCGCCAACCGCTTGCGCCATCCGCCGGAGAGCCGACAGGCCTCGGCGTTGAGATCTACAAATCCGGCACGGCCGGAAAGCTCCCGGAGGCGGCCTTCGCGCTCGTTTTCCGTAACATGAGCACTGGTCAGCGCCCGCTCCAGCACCTGACGCAGGGTTAATCCAGGGGCAAACTTCGAGTCCTGCGGAACATAGGCCGCTCTAGCACGCTTGCGCACGGCCAGCTCACCGGAATCCGGCTCAA
This sequence comes from uncultured Acidobacteriaceae bacterium, assembly GCA_963713645.1. GTDB lineage: Bacteria > Acidobacteriota > Terriglobia > Terriglobales > Acidobacteriaceae > Telmatobacter. The sequence goes on from CAVQMQ010000013.1 coordinate 146,325, forward strand.
CCTGGCCAGCCAGCACCGCGAGTAGTGTGGATTTTCCCGCGCCGTTGGGGCCGATCAGGCCTATCCGATCGCCCTCATCAACTGTCAGCGAGATATTGCGGAAGAGCGGTGTCGCGCCAAATTGCTTGGTCACAGATTGCAGGTTGAGAATAGGTGGCATCCATCCCAGAATACCGCCCGCAGCATGATTCGCGCGGTAGGGGAGGGAAGCGGGGCCAAATAGCCTATGAGGCACGCTCGGAGGGCGCGTTGCCGAGTATGTTTCTGAGTCGCACTTAAATGGTTGTGAAAGTACTACTTGGCTGCGGAATCCAGGGAGTGCAGCTCTTTGCCGGGCTTGAAGCGGACAGCCTTGCCAGGGGTAATGCTGACTTCAGTACCCGTGCGAGGGTTACGCCCGATGCCGGTCTTGCGGGCGCGTACGCTAAAAACGCCGAATCCGCGCAATTCAATCCGTTCACCGGCGGCCAAAGCCTGCTTGAGGCCCTCGATGACGGTATCGACCGCTGCTTCCGCTTTGGTGCGGGGCAGGCCTGTGCGCTCGATTACGTTGTGAACAATGTCCTGCTTAATCAATGTCATACCCTCGCTAGGCGTTCTCAAATGACTGTACTACGGTCCGGGGGATGGATGCTAGGGGTTTTGGTACGGAGCAGAAAAAGAAATTCTCGGAGGCTTATTTTCCTGTGAGGAAAATTTTCTGCGCACGTCCGCCCACCTTCGCCACAATTTCGTCACCAGACTTCCACAGTCTTGCGATCAATTCTCATTGTCAATCCCGTCCGGCTTTCGTAAGATGACTTATCCGAGACTTCAAGCAGGGAATTGTTGACACGGAAGCGGAACCCTCGCGCCGAAACAGGAGAAGCATGTCAATCCAGAGTGATCGTTGGATACGGGAACAGGCCACGCAGCATGCAATGATTGAACCTTTCAGCGAAAAACAGGTGCGAGAAGGGGTTATCTCCTATGGCCTTTCCTCTTACGGCTACGATCTGCGGGTCTCGAATGAATTCAAGATATTCACCAATGTGAATAGTGCTATCATCGATCCTAAATCGTTTGACGAGCGGTCTTTTGTATCGGTCGAGGCCGATTCGGTAATTGTTCCGCCGAATTCATTTGCATTAGCGCGATCAGTGGAGTACTTTCGCATACCGCGAGATGTTCTCACTATTTGCGTGAGGAAGTCGACGTACGCCCGCTGCGGGATCATCGTGAATGTAACGCCCTTTGAGCCGGAGTGGGAGGGGTATGTGACTCTGGAGATCTCGAATACCACCCCTCTGCCAGCCAAAGTTTACGCGAACGAAGGTTTGTGCCAGATTTTATTTTTCCGTTCCGACGAGCCTTGCCAGGTCAGCTATGCCGATCGCAAAGGCAAATATCAGAAACAGCAGGGGATAGTTCTCCCCAAGCTGTAACGTCGGAGCGGTAGCGGGCGAGGGCAGGATATTTTCCTGCTCACATATGCCCTTTCATTTGTGCTGTTGCCCCCAGGGATGCGTGGAGAGTTCCCATGTCCGCTGTACGCAGCCTGAAACCAATCCCGGTAGGACTAGTAGCGCACGAGCCGATTCGGCTGGCGGGTCTGGCCAGTGTATTCGAAGGCAATCCCCGCCTGTTAGCGGTCCAGGGGAGCCTGAATGAGCTTTTAGCCAATCGTTCACTGGGTTATATCGTTCTTGATCTTAATACCTTTGAAGGGATCAAGACGCTTACGTCGATTCGTCACGCGCGACCGGATATCCGCCAGATTGTGATTGGCCCGGAGTCGAACGATGAACTTGTGATGGAGTCGATCATGGCTGGCGCACGGGCTTTTCTGAACATGACGGCTCCGCCGGAAGTAGTGCGCGATGCCATCGAAGTGGTCACCAGCGGCTCAATCTGGGCGCCGCGGCGGCTGCTTTCCAAGCTGATTGACCGTCTGCTAATGATGACCGACTCCAGCCTGACCAACTCCGCAACGCATCTCACAGATCGGGAACAGCAGGTGCTGGAACTGGTGTTGAAAGCACGGTCGAACAGCGAGATCGCCAGCCAGCTAGGCATTGGTCAACGAACCGTCAAAGGATATGTGAGCCAGTTGATGAAAAAGACCGGCGCGGATAACCGGATTGAGCTTTCTATCCGCACGTTCAACCGGGCGGCGACCGAGAAATCGGCCCCACAGATGGTGAAGGAAAGCCGAACATCTGCATAGTTACTACTTAGTATATATGTATGGTTACTTAAGGCCAGCGCCCATCCGTACTCTTGCCTCACTTCTAAGTTTTCCACATACTTGTTTACAGAAACAACGCAGATCTGGGGAAAGGAGTTCCCAGGAAGCATGTTTTGCATGAGTCCTGGGAACTCCTCTTTTTTTACTTTTTGCATCACCAGATGGTGTGACAGATCTGCCAACCAATCCTTCAGCCCTCCCTCACCGTCTAATGGATAGCCGCAAGATTGCACCTTCGCTGGTGTAGGCTGATAAGAAGACGCCGCGCTTTGCGCGGAAATGTCTTTGGTCTACCCCCCTCTGCTTTACAAGCTCATTGACTACTTGCCGACAATGACCGGCTCCAGCCCAACCATTTCATCCACGCACCTCACAGACCGGGAACAGCGGGTGCTGGAACTGGTGTTGAAGGTGCGGTCGAACAGCGCGATTGTCAGCCAGCTAGGCATCGGTCAACGGACCGTCAAAAGGATACGTTCAGTCAATTGATGAAAAGGACCGGCGTGGAGAACCGGGTTGAGCTTTTTGTCCGCGCATTCAACCGGACTGCGGCGGAGAGAGCTGTGGTGCGATAAGGGAAGGAAAATCGAATATTTGAGTAGTTACTACTTAGTATATATGTCTGGTTACTTAGGGTCGTCGCCCATCCGTACTCTTGCTTGATTGTGAAGTTTTCCACATACTTATTTACAGAAACAACGCAGATCTGGGGAAAGGAGTTCCCAGGAAGCATGTTTTCCATGAGTCCTGGGAACTCCTCTTTTTTTACTTTTTGCATCACCAGGTGGTGTGACAGATCTGCCAACCAATCCTTCCGCCCTCCCCCACCGTCTAATGGATAGCCGCAAGATTGCACCTTCGCTGGTGTAGGCTGATAAGAAGACGCCGCGCTTTGCGCGAAAATATCTATGTACTGCTAAACCTCAGCGCCCTGCCGGGCGCAACGGAAAGGATCTTTCATGAAGAAAACAATCACATTCCTTCTTGGCCTCTGCTTCGCCCTTCCCTCAGTTACTCATGCCGCTACTTCCAAGGAAAACCTGCAAGACCGCATCGAAGCAGCAAAGGTGGTACTCGACCAAATTATGAACGCCGGAGACAAGGGTATTCCACTTGATATCCTGCAGCAGGCCACCTGCGTGGGCGTGGTGCCGGGAATGATCAAAGGGGCCTTCGTCTTTGGCGCGCAGTATGGTCAGGGCGTAGTCACCTGCCGCACCGGCCACGGCTGGAGCGCTCCGGTATTTATCCGCATGGCAGGCGGATCGTGGGGCTTCCAGATCGGCGGGCAGTCCACTGACTTGGTGTTGATTGCGGTGAACGATCGCGGCTTCCAGGACCTGTTGAAGAACAAATTCAAGATTGGCGGCGATGCATCGGCTTCGGCCGGCCCGATTGGCCGTAACTCGACGGCTTCAACGGACTGGAAGATGAACGCCGAATTGCTCAGCTATTCGCGCAGCAAGGGATTGTTTGCCGGAATCGACTTGGACGGTACCAGCGTGAGCCAGAACTCCGAGGACACCGAGGTGTACTACGGCCAAGAGCATAGTTTCCGCGAGATCCTGAAGGGGAATATCGGAGTTCCCGGCGGAGCGGTGGATTTTGTCCGCACCGTGGCAAAGTATTTTGTTGACGCCAAGGATCACAAATAGCTCGGCGTACTGAAATTCGGGCGATGGATCTCAGATCGGAAGGCGCGGCCAGTGTAATTTGCTGGCCGCGTTGCTTCGAAGAAACAGATCAGAGGAATTCCGCATTCCATCCTGGACGATTTGGAGTTTTTGAAATTCCGAATCGTCCAGAGCGAGATGCAAACGAGCAGGCCTTGACTACTGCACCAGGGTCAGTGAGCCTGCATCAAGCGATACAGAATAGAAGCCCGCAGAGTTCTCGGTGATCGCGGTTCCTTTCTGCGACAATGTGCCGCCTGGAATCGTGACTCGAAGGAACTTGCCGCTTGGGAAATGAGCCGGCAATGTCCAGCTCCAGGTTGTGGTGACGCCCGACGTAGTGTGGGCAGCCGCAGCAAGAATCTTCAACCCCTGCCAGTAGGCCCCAACATCAACAACCGAGTCGACCCAGGTATCTCCCGCGGTTTTTGCGTGGGTCATCGCTCCGGTAACGTCTGTAACGGCGACCGGGTTGTACCAGATCGCAGTGGTTGGGGTGATGGTGTGGATGAGGAAGATCTGCCACGCGCCAGCGGCGCGCGCCTCATCTGTGACTGCATTGAACTGGGCAGCGGTCTCACCTTGCGCAGCCAGATGGCACGGCACATTGAATTGGTTGGTGCCATCGTTCGGCAGCATCGATCCGGCTTCAATTCCTCGATAGATGAAGAACCGCGAGGCGGCATCGGCGTCGTAGCCCGTGTCGCCGTACGGAGAAGCGCCGGTCCAGACTGCTTTCTGCGGGAAATTGGCCAGAATGTATGCGGTCGCGTTGTCGATTTCGGTGGCCAGGTTGCCGGTGTCAGTACCGGTAATGCAATCGGTCAAGTTGGATTGACAGTGGTCCTCAGTGTGGTTTCCCAGCTCGTCGCCGGCGTTCACTGCTTCTGTCCAGGTGGAGTTGTAGTTGGCCGAGTCTCCGCTGGTGCCTGAGGTGATGTAGTACGTAACCGGCACGCCCACGGCTTGAATATCGGGGAAATGCTGAATTTGCGAAGGCTGCGAATCGTCGAATGTCCACGATGTCGCGGCTTTGAAACCAGCCCAGTTGAGAATTGTGATCGGCCCGGAGGCCACGCCCTGAAGGGCGACTCCCGCGGAAGGCAGCGGAATGTGATCGGCGGGCGGTGTTCCGCCTCCTGGCGTCGTGACGGTGAGAGCGATGGTTGTAGAGGCGCTGAGCGTGCCGGAAGTGCCGGTGATGGTGACTGTGCTCTTTCCTGCAGTGGCCGCGCTGCCGGCTGTCAGGGTTATCCCGCTGCTGCCGGTGGCGGGGTTAGTGCTGAAGGAAGCAGTGACTCCGCTGGGCAGGCCGGAGTCGGCGAGGGTTACTAAACCCGCGAACGGACTGACATCGGTTATCGAGATGGTGTCTGCTCCGCTTGCTCCCTGAGCTATGGACAGCGCAGCGGCCGAAGGCGCGAGCGAGAAGCTGCCGGACCCTCCGCCCGATGTTGCACCGTTGACGGAGCAAGCCGATCCGTTGAACGAGAATGCTGTGGGCAGGGCGTTGGTTGTGCCGACATTTGCGGTGAAGCCTAGGTCAACCAGGGCGCCCGTTACCAGAGCTCCGTTGTAGCTTGCGTTCGTGACGGTAACAGCAGCGCCGGACTGCGTGGCGACACCATTCCATAGCTGGGTGATGACCTGGGAATTCGGGAAGGTCCAGGTCAGAGTCCAACTGCTGACCGCCGAGCCGAGGTTGGTGAGTTTCAGGTCGCCCTGAAAGCCTCCGGTCCATTGGCTGGTGAGCGAGTAGACGACGTTACAAGTGGATGTTTGGCTATAGGCCTGGCTCGCCGCAAGAAAAACGGCCAGGACAAGGACGGCTGCCCAACGACTCTTCAAAGAGTGTGGCAACCGGTTCAGTTTCAGATCCTTTTTCATTCAAGTGACCTCTTTTTGTCTCGTCTTAGAGCGGTTCTCCAATAGATGTACCCTTGCCGGCTAAGTACAAGGTGGCTTTTTTTGAGGAAAAAGCCACGCAGCGGTAGTGGTTTCGGTGTATAGCAATTGGAGAACCGCTGTAATCGGCAGAGAGCCGATCACGGGGGATCATACGCAGACAGTGACTAAGGTGCAATATCGATTTACTAAAACGACTTACTAAAGTAAGGGAAGTATGGTTAGCAGATCGGCGAAGGAAGATGGCGACGCATTGCGCCGGATACAGTTGGGCCTCTCGGCGGCGGCTGGGCGCGCCATGGCAGGCAGCTCACCCTAAAGGTGCTTCATTGTTTTGTGTCGAGTTTTGTGCCGAGGAGTGAGCAGCCGAGGCTGCGAATATTGATTTGCAGCATGGGGCAGGGAAGGCAGGACTCAGCTAGTGTCCTGTCTCTAAAGCACGTTGTAGAACCCACGAAAGACAAAAGCAGATTCTTCGACTCACCACCCCCGAACTGAAAGACGTTCGGGGCCTCGTTCGCTCAGAATGACAGCCACTGTTTTGAGATGAACTTTAGAAACAGGAGACTAGCTGCGTAGCTTGTCGAGGAGATCCTGGGGGTGTACGGGCTTGGCGAGGATCTCAAACTCGTAGCCTTCAGCGCGAGCACGCTCGAGCAGATCGGCTGTGGCGGCCTGACCGGAGAAGAGCAGAATTTTAATCTTCGGCAGCAGGGCGCGGATGCGGATGGCGGCGTCGATGCCGTTCAGTCCAGCCATGATGACATCGGAGATGAGCATCTCCGGCTGGAACTGCTGCGCCAGTTCGACGGCGGTTTCGCCGGAGTAGACAGCGCGTGCCGTGAACCCGCTCTGGTTGAGAATCATGGCCAGTGTATCGGCGATGACCCGCTCGTCGTCGGCGATTAGAACTTTCGGTTTGGCGTTCACTTTCGGCATTTTGTTTTCTGTTATTGACGCACCGCATTGACCGCTGGACGACAGGTCCGAAGAAAAATTTTCCCAGATCGCCGCCGGCAATCGCTACTGAGGAATCCTTGGTGGCAAATCTTGCTTAAGCAATGATACGCTCTCATTGTGCGGCGAGTTCAATCCGCGTTTCCCCAGAATAACTGAATCTGTTGCCAGCCAATCCGGCGAGTCCAGGTCCATTCATCTGGCTGCAATCGAGAAATCATACACTTGCAATATCCCACAGCCGCTAACCGCCGGCAACCGGAGAGCCTTGCATGCAGGAAACGATAGTGCAGAACGGCGGCCAAAGCGCGGCCATTGCCCCTCCTAACCCGGCAGTTGAGGCGATTATTCGCGCTGCGGGGATAGAGAAATACTACGCTCAGCCGAGCGAAAACCGCATTCAGGTGATTTCTGCGACCGATCTGGAGATTGTTCCGGGCGAGATTGTTGCGCTACTCGGGCCGTCGGGTTCAGGCAAATCCACAATGCTGCGCATGCTGACCGGACTTTCCACGCCCTCTGCCGGGCAGGTATTTTGGCATGGCAAGCCGGTTGCCGAGGCCGAGATCAATGTGTCTATCGTTTTCCAGAGCTTTGCGCTGTTTCCGTGGCTGACTGTGTTGGAAAATGTTGAGGCGCCACTCCAGGCCCGCGGCGTTTCTCCAGATGAGCGGCGCGCGCGCAGTTTGAAAATGCTGGATACGGTCGGCCTGGACGGCTTTGAGGCTGCTTATCCCAAGGAACTATCCGGCGGAATGCGGCAGAGAGTGGGATTTGCCCGCGCGCTGGTGGTTGAGCCGGAGGTTCTGTTCATGGATGAGCCGTTCTCGGCGCTCGATGTGCTGACCGCCGAGAACCTGCGCAGCGAATTGCTGGAGCTGTGGGCCAACAAAACCATGCCGACCAAGGCGGTCTTCATTGTGACGCACAACATTGAAGAGGCCGTGCTGCTGGCGGACCGGATCATTGTGCTGGGCCGCAATCCGGGGCATATTCGCACGGATTTCAAGGTGCAGTTGGCGCAGCCGCGAGACCGCAAATCCGAACCGTTTACGCAACTGGTTGACTACATCTACAAAGTGTTGACGCGGCCCGATGTGGTGCCCACAGAAGCGCCGGATCAGCAGGCCGGACCCAAGGTGCGCGACCAGCGCCAGATGCACTACCAGATGCTGCCTCATGCGCGCCCCGGCGGCATGGCCGGCTTGCTTGAGATGCTGATCGATAAAGGCGGCAAGGACGACATCTACCGCCTGGCCGACGACCAGGCGTTGGAGATCGACGACTTGTTACCGATTGTGGATGCCGCGCAGCTATTGGGCTTTCTGGAGATTGCGGAAGGCGATGCGGCGATTACTACCAGCGGTGCCGAGTTTGCCAACTCGGAGATTCTTCGCCAGAAGGAACTCTTCCGCGCTGCCGCGCTGGCCAATATCTTGTTGCTGCGCCAGATTCGCCGCGCACTCGAAAACAAGAGCGATCATACGGTGCCCGAGGAGTTCTTCTTGGACATGCTGGACGAGCAGTTCAGCGAAGACGAGAGCCTGCGGCAGATTGAGACGGCTGTCAACTGGGGCCGCTATGCGGAGATCTTCGACTTCGACGCCGGACGCCGGCGCTTTGTGCTGCCCGATGCGCAGGAAGAGGCGATTGTTGCGAACGAGGAGGCTGAGTGAGCATTCAACAGACCCTCTCCAAATCGCTGGTCACTGTCCGCACCTGGCCGTTCTTTATCGACCTGACGGTGGGCGTGGCGGGGGTGGCAGTGTTTTTCGCGGTTGTGCATATGGCGGGCTACTGGATGGGAACACCGATTCCGGTGGTACCCATTTCGCACTCTCTCAGCGCACTGCCGGTCTATGCGTTCTACTCCATCGGACGCATTGGAATCGCTTATCTGCTGAGCCTGGCCTTTGCAGTGAGCTACGGCTATCTGGCTGCGTACAATCCGCAGGTAGAGGCGTGGATGATTGCGGCTCTGGATATTTTGCAATCAATTCCCGTGCTCAGTTTTTTGCCTCCGGTGGTGCTGGCGATGGTGGCGCTGGTTCCGGGGCATCAATTGGGCATTGAGTTGGGCGTGATCCTGCTGATCTTTACCGGGCAGGTCTGGAATCTGGCCTTCAGCTTTTATTCTTCGCTGAAAAGCATTCCCAAGGAGATGGTGGAGGCTTCGCGGATTTATCGCTTCTCGGCGTGGCAGCGCTTCTGGCAACTTGAGATGCCCTACGCGGCGATTGGACTGGTGTGGAATTCGATTGTCTCCGTCGCCGGTGGCTGGTTTGCGTTGATTGCCTGCGAGATGTTCACGATGGGCGACCGCAACTTTCAGTTGCCCGGCCTCGGCAGCTACCTGCAGACTGCAACGGCGACTGGCGACATCCGCGCGCTGGTGGCCGGGTTCCTGGTGGTGATTCTGATTGTTGTTGCCACCGATCAACTGGTCTGGCGGCCGCTGATTGCCTGGAGCGATAAATTCAAATTCGAGCAGGTAGAGAGCGCCGACCGCGTCACTTCGCCGATTCTGGAACTGATCAAGAGGTCGTCCTTGCTGACTTCGATTCCTGGCAAAGCGTTGGCCAGTATCGAAGAGCCGATTTACAGGCGCATGGCGCACACCAGGGCCTGCCGTATCGTGCAGCCGCTGGATACAGATGGGAAGAGCGGCAGGGCATCCGTAGGGCTGTGGGCGCTGGCTTTTGTTGCCGTCTGCGCTGCCGGGTGGGGAGTGCTGCAAGCGGTTGTGATGCTGCAGTCGATTACCTGGGCTGATTTGACGCTGCTGCTGGAAGGCGCTGGCGCGACCTTTCTGCGCGTCAATGCCGCGCTGCTAATCTCCGCGGCATGGACGATTCCGGTTGGTGTTTCGATTGGCCTCAATCCAAAGCTCGCTCGCGTTGTCCAGCCGGTGGCGCAAGTGATGGCATCGGTGCCGGCGACGGCTTTCTTTCCGATTCTGCTGATCGGTCTCGTCAAGATCGGCGGAGGCCTGGGGATTGGCTCGATTGCGCTGATGCTGCTGGGCACACAGTGGTACATCCTCTTCAACGTGATCGCCGGAGCGATGTCGATTCCGTCCGACTTGCGCGAGGTTAGTTCGCTCTTTCATTTCACTCGCTGGCAGCGCTGGACCAAGCTGATTCTGCCGGGAATCTTTCCGTACCTCATCACCGGCATGGTGACTGCTTCTGGCGGCGCCTGGAATGCGTCGGTCTTCGCTGAGTACACGCATCTGCAGGACCGGACGCTGGAAACCATTGGCTTGGGCGCGCAGATTGACGCTGCGACGGACAGCGGCCGCTTCCCGATGCTGCTGCTGGCGACGATTCTGATCTCGCTGATGGTGGTGACGATGAACAGGCTGGTCTGGCGGCGTCTTTACCACTTGGCGGAGACGCGGTATAAACTGGAGGGCTAGCGATGCGCTGATAGCGCATCAGCGAGTCGGCGAGTTAGCGAGTCAGCAGGTTAGCGCTGCTGACCCCGTTCTCCATTGAGGAATTAAAAATGATTCGAGTGGGCTTGGTGGGCTTTGGAATGGCGGGGCGGGTTTTTCATGCGCCGCTGCTGGCGTCGGTTGATGGGCTGGAACTGGCTGCGGTTGTTGAGCGCAACACGAACAATGCGGCCGAGCGCTATCCCGGCATTACGACGTACCGGTCGATTGAAGCGCTGCTGGCCGACTCGTCTCTGGGTCTGATTGTGCTGGCTACGCCGAGCGGCGTGCATTACGAGCAGGCAAAGCAGATTCTCGAAGCAGGGAAGAATCTGGTTGTCGATAAGCCGATGGCCGCGACCTCGATTGAAATTGCTCAACTGATCGAGGTTGCCAACGCGCGTGGAGTTCTGCTTGCTCCCTTTCATAACCGCCGCTGGGACTCTGATTTCCGGACGATTCAGAAACTGTTACATGAAGGTTCACTGGGGCGGCTGGTGAACTTTGAGTCGAACTACGACCGCTGGCGACCGGTGCCGAAAGCCGGCGCATGGCGTGAAGATCCGGCACAGGCCGGCGGCACTGTGCTCGACCTGGGAACCCATCTTGGTGATCAGGCTTTGGCTCTCTTTGGCAAGCCCGAAGGCGTCGACGCCGAGGTCAAGCGGGAGCGGGACGGCGTGGGCGCGAATGATGCCTTTCAGATTCGGCTGCGCTATCCGGGGTTTACCGTGAATCTGGGCGCGAATTGCTTCTCTGCGCAGCCGCGGTCAAGGTTTCATCTACGCGGGACGAAGGGAGATTTCGTCAAGCTTGGACTGGATATTCAGGAGGCGGCGCTCAATAAAATAACTCGCATTACTGACCCAGCATGGGGGCAGGAGCCGAGCGCCAACTGGGGCACGCTGCATGTGGATGTGGAGGGCGGCATGGTTGTGCGGCCCGTTGCGCCGATCCCGGGCGATTACCGGCTCTACTACGCTGGGATTCGCGATGCGCTGCTAGGCAAAGCTCCTGCTCCAGCAACAGCGCAAGATGCATGGCGCGTTGCGCGGGTGTTGGAATGGGCGGTGGAAAGCTCCGAGCAGCGTAGGGAGATTGTTTGCGACTGGAGCGGGGAGTCCAAATAGGTTGAAAATATGCCTTTATCTATGCCTCAGCCGAGTTGTTTCTGATACCACTTTGGAGGGACAGTTACGCTCAGAGAAGCCACCCTTTGGTTCAAGAATCGTCTTATGAAAATGAAGGTAGATTCAGACTGGAGGAGCGGACCCACCTGAGTATTTGTGTATTCGTTTTTAACCAAAACTTGCAATACATTATTGATGTATTCAAACATCAGTTTTCTGGAATTGCCCGTCAACGACTTCTCCAAGTAGATGGCGCAGGCCAGCTCGAAAAGGTTCAACAACTCTGCCAATTCGTATGCTTGTGCTTCACCTTCAGCAGAGAGGAACCTCCCCAACGCTTGACGAAAGCCTTCATTGAGCGCTACCAGCGATGCCGCAGATGTCGTTTTGTTCGCTCTTCCAATCGCGAACCAAGAGACAGCCAATGCGGCAGTTGCCACTGCTAGAGATGCAATTGCAATCCAATCCGAAGTACTCACAAACTCACTTCTGATTGCCAGATTTTGGCGTGGATGATCCACTTGGAGACGAAGGATTGTTGGTATTGCTTTGATTCTGGACTGGAGCGGTATTCTCAATCCTCTGTTGAATATGGGCCGTCGAAAGTGATTTTTCGAAATGGCTGACCGTCAAGCTGTCGTTCGCTACGCTGAAAATTTCCCTCTCTCGATTCGCCATGGTGATTCTCCTGCAATTTACAATACCACATTCTGAAAATTAGACCAGCGTGCATTACAGCAGATCAGCCTTATCCGGCTCAGCACCGCTCACTTTCTCCAGCACTCTATGCAGTTTTTCCAACGAACCGTGTGCAGCGCGAGCCTTCAATGCAGCTTCTGCGCCCTTTGGGTCTTTCTCCACCAGCGGCACCCAAAAATGAAATGTTGTTCCCTGGCCGGGGATGCTTGCGGCTTTGATGCCGCCGCCGTGTGCTGCGAGAATTGCGCGGGTGATGGCCAGTCCCATGCCGGAGCCTTTGCCGATGGCGTTGCCTTTTTTGCCGCGGTAGAACTTCTCGAAGATCAGCGGGAGGTCGAGGGAATCGATGCCGGGGCCGTTGTCTTCGACGGTGAATTCGAGCCGGCCTTGAGCGCGGCGACTGCGCATCACGATGCGGCTGCCGGGCGGCGTGTAGCGAGCGGCGTTTTCAAGGAGATGGCGCAGGACGCGGCTGAGCAGGTGGGGATCGAACCAGGCGGGTTCGTCCGAGCCTTCGACGGCGATGACCACGCGGTGATGTGAGAGCGATGCGGAGGAAACTTCGACTGCCTGGTCGAGGAGTGTCCGCGTATGCATCGGCTCGGTGTGAACCTGCACGACGTTGGCATCGATTTCGGCCATCTGGACTGCTTCGCCGATAAGGGCGTCTAGGCGCGAGGCTTCTTCATCCACGAGTGTGGCCAGATCCTGACGGCCTGCTTCGTCCAGTCCGCCTTCGAGCAGCGTGGTGGCGGCGGCGCGGATGGAAGTGAGCGGAGTGCGCAGTTCGTGAGTGAGGGAATCGATGAGTGCATTGCGCAGCCGTTCGCCCTCGCGGGCTGCTTCCATGCGGGCAGAGGCCTCGATGGCCAGCGCGCGGGTGAGGGCAATGGCCACCTGAGCGCTGACGGCAGTGGCCACTTCGCGGTCTAGCCCTGCCGGCTGCCAGCCTAGCGCGCCGACGGGGCGCATGCCGAGCATCAGCGCCATCGCGGTAAATCCGCTGGGCGTAACCAGCGTGGAATTGCTGCTCAGGGTGAGGGCGCGCAGATTGGCGCGGGCGCTCATGGGCAGGTCGGAGGTGGATGCGTAGAACTGATCCTGGTCACGGACGTAGAGCAGGACGCCTTCGAGAGAAAAGATGCGGTCGATGAGGCGAGGCAGGTCGCGGATGAGTCCGGCGGCGTCTTCGTGGAGCATCATTTCCTGGCTCAGGGCGTAGAGGCGTTCCACATCTTCGCGGCGCTGCTCGGCGGTCAGGGTCTGGCGGCGGGCCCGCTCGGCTACGCGGCTGACTACAAGGCAGCAGACGACGAAGGAGAGCATGGCGACCCACTCCTGCCCGCCGGCCAGGCGCAGCGTGCGGTAGGGAAGCAGAAAGAAATAATCGAAAGAGAGGGCGCAGAAGATGGCGATAAAAAGGGCAAGCCAAATGCCGGCCTGGGTGGAGGCCCAGACGACCAGAACCAGGAATGCCATGCCTGCGGCGGTCGAGTTTGCGCCCAGCCAGACCAGCAGGGCTGTGGTTCCTGCGGCGAGGAGTATACCGATGAGCCAGTGAATCGCGCCGCGCGAATCGCTGAGTCCCTTCTTGACGTCCATCCAAGAAATGATACCGGGGCAGCCCGATGATGTAATCTTTCCTGTGGAAGTGTAAGACGATGCCGGGCAGAATTCTGGTTATTGACGACGAAACACAGATTACGCGCGTACTGCGCGCCGCGCTCTCCGCACAAGGATTTGACGTACGAACTGCAAACGATCCCGAGGAGGGCCTCCAGGTCTTCCGCGACTGGCCGCCGGACATGGTGATCAGCGATCTGATGATGCCGGGACTCTCCGGGGTTGAGGTCTGCCGGGCGATCCGGGCAAAATCGTCGGTGCCGGTGCTGATTCTCTCGGTGCGGGACCACGAACGCGCGAAGGTCGAAGCACTGGACGCCGGCGCGGACGATTATGTGACCAAACCGTTTGGGATTCAAGAGCTGTTGGCACGGGTTCGCGCTCATCTGCGCCGTGCTCCAGAGCGGACTGCTTCCGCAGTTGAGGCGGGAGATTTTGTGGTGGATGCGACTGCGCATAGCATCACGGTTCAGGGAAAGGCGATTCACCTGACGCCCAAGGAGTTCGACCTGCTGCTGCATCTGGCGCGGCACGCGGGCAAGGTGATGAGCCACCGGGTGCTCTTGACGGCTGTCTGGGGAGCGCAATCGGCTCACCAGCCTGAATATCTGCGGGTTTTTGTGGGGCAGTTGCGCAAAAAACTGGAAGCCGAGACCGGCAAGCAGTATATCCAGACGGAACCCTGGGTGGGGTATCGGTTCCTCCCTGAGGGATGGAGCGGTGAGGAAGAAAAGGAATAGCTGGCTATCGCGCGGCCTGAACTGCTGAATATTTTTCAGCAGTTCAGGCAATCGCGTTATCGTTGCTTCGGATCACTTCGTCCTTTATAGATCATTTATAAAAGATTTTCTTGAAACTGACAGGCGCTCGTCCAGAATCATTTTGGGATGTGAAGTTGGTTTCAGAGAAAGTTGCTCTTCTGCGTCAATCACTCCCTGTGACTTTCAAGTTTGACGAACTTCCGGCAGGATATGCCGGACAAGTGAGATGAAATGCAAGATGCCACGATGTTGCTGTTCACTATTGTCTTCTTCGGCTTGGCGTTTCTTTACGTCAAGGCCTGCCAGAAGTTGAGGTAGCCGCCATGCAAATAGATGCTATGAGTGCGATCGCGCTGCTGTTATCTGCCGGACTACTCGTCTACCTGACTCTCACCTTGCTTTTCCCGGAGAAATTCTAAGATGACCGCCAATGGCTGGTTACAATTTGCTCTTTTCTCCGTCCTCCTCCTTGCCAGCGTTTGCCCCGTGGGAATTTATCTGGCCCGTGTGCTGGAAGGCGAAGGCACATGGCTCAGCCCGATTCTGCGCCCGATTGAGAAGCTGATCTACAAGCTCTCCGGCGTGAACGCGGCGGAAGAGATGAACTGGCGCGAGTACGCCTTTGCGCTGCTGGGATTTTCCGCCGTCAGCATGCTGGTTACCTACGGCATTGAGCGTCTGCAAGGGCTGTTGCCGTTGTGGAATCCGCAGAAGCTGGCAGGCGTGGGACCCGACCTGGCGTGGAATACCGCGGCGAGTTTTACGACCAACACGAACTGGCAATCGTATGTGCCGGAAACCACCATGAGTTATCTAACTCAGATGGCGGGTCTGGCGACGCATAACTTCTTTTCTGCCGCAGTGGGCATTGCAACGGCTGTCGCTTTGATTCGCGGCATCAAGCGCACTTCAACGGGGACCATCGGCAACTTCTGGGTCGATACGACGCGGACGATTCTTTACATCCTGCTGCCGGCTTCGTTTCTTTACGCGCTGCTGCTGGTGGGCCAGGGCGTGCCGCAGAATCTGAACGGCTATACCGCGGCCGCGACACTGGAAAATCCTTCGCAGACACAGACCATTGCGCAAGGGCCGGTGGCATCGCAGGAAGCGATCAAGATGCTGGGCACCAACGGCGGCGGATTCTTCAACGCCAACAGCGCGCATCCATATGAGAATCCCACGCCGTTCTCGAACCTGTTGGAGATGCTTTCGATCTTCATTATACCGGCGGGACTGACTTATACGCTGGGGCGCATGACGGGTTCGCACGGGCACGGATGGGCGGTGCTGGCTGCGATGTTTGTACTCTTTGCGGCTGGATTCACGACGGTTTACTGGGCCGAGTCGCAGCCGCATCCGCTGATTCACGGAGAGGCGCAGGCGGGCACGGCGACCGCACCGGGCGGCAACATGGAGGGCAAGGAAGTGCGCTTCGGCGTCAGCCAGTCCTCGCTTTTTGCCACCGCGACAACAGACGCAAGTTGCGGCGCGGTCAACTCAATGCATGACTCGTACACTCCCCTGGGCGGCATGGTGGTGCTGCTCAATATCATGATGGGCGAGGTGATCTTTGGCGGGGTCGGTGCGGGGCTGTATGGAATTCTGATCATGGTGGTGCTGGCGGTGTTTATCGCCGGGCTGATGGTAGGCCGTACGCCGGAGTATCTGGGCAAGAAGATTGAAGCCTACGACGTGAAGATGTCCATGCTGTATGTCCTCATCTTCCCGCTGATCATTCTCACGCTCACTGCCATCTTTGTTCTTTCGCCGACGATCGGCCTGAGCAGCCTTGCAAATCAGGGACCGCACGGGCTTACCGAGATTCTCTACGCGTTCACCTCCGCTGCGGGCAATAACGGTTCGGCCTTTGCGGGACTCAACGCCAACACCTGGTGGTACAACGTTGCGATTGGCTGGACGACGCTGATCGGTCGCTTCCTGATGGCGATTCCAGTACTGGCATTGGCGGGAAATCTTGCGCAGAAGAAAAGTGTGCCACCCTCTCCGGGAACATTTCCGGTGAACGGCTCGCTGTTTACCGTGCTGCTGGTTGGCGTGATTGTGATTTTGAGCGCGCTGACATTTTTCCCAGCGCTGAGCCTGGGGCCGATCCTTGAGCATCTGGTGCTGAAGGCTGGACAGCTTTTCTAGAGCGGTTCCACAATTCAGGTGCCTTTTTGAGCACCGCGTAAGGTGGCGTTTTCTTGGGGAAAACACCACTAGAGACCAGTGGTTTCAGCGTACAGCAATTGTGGAACCGCTATAACTCGATTCATCAGAAGAAGGCGAAACGGACTGTTATGGCTGAGAAGACGAGTCTTTGGAATACGGAGATCATGGGGCAGGCGCTGGTCGATTCAGTGCGCAAGCTCGATCCGCGCGGGATGGTCAAGAATCCTGTGATGTTTGTGGTGGAAGTGGGTAGCGTGCTGACCACGGTGCTGCTCATTGTCGATGCCGTCAATCATCGCCCCGGATTTGGATTCAATCTGCAGATCACATTGTGGCTTTGGTTCACGGTGTTGTTTGCGAACTTTGCCGAGGCGATGGCCGAGGGGCGCGGCAAGGCGCAGGCAGATACTCTGCGCAAAGCCAAGGGCGAGACAATTGCCAAGCGCTACGCAGCGGATGGCAGCTTTGAGGATATTGCCAGCGGGTTGCTGCGCGCGGGAGACGTGATTTACGTCGAGGCCGGGCATTATATCGCCGGCGATGGCGAAGTGATTGAAGGCGTGGCGTCGGTGGATGAGTCGGCGATTACCGGCGAGTCTGCTCCAGTGATTCGCGAGGCGGGCGGCGACAGGTCGGCTGTAACAGGCGGCACGAAAGTATTGTCGGACTGGATCAAGGTGCGGATTACATCGAATCCCGGCGAGACATTTCTGGATCGCATGATTGCGCTGGTGGAAGGCGCGACGCGGCAGAAGACGCCGAACGAGATTGCGCTGAGCATTCTGCTTTCTGGACTGACGATTGTTTTTCTGCTGGCGGTGGTCACGCTGCAGCCTTTCGCGATTTACTCCAAGGCTCCGCAGACGGTGTTTGTGCTTGGTCTCGCTGCTGGTCTGCCTGATTCCGACTACCATTGGCGGGCTGCTCTCAGCGATTGGCATTGCGGGCATGGACCGTCTGGTTCAGTACAACGTGCTGGCAATGAGCGGACGCGCCGTGGAAGCGGCGGGCGACGTGAATACGCTGCTGCTGGACAAGACCGGGACCATCACGCTGGGCAATCGCCAGGCGACGGAGTTTATTCCTGCGCCAGATGTAACCCAGGAGAGACTGGCCGATGCGGCGCAACTTTCGTCGCTATCGGATGAAACGCCGGAGGGGCGGTCGATTGTGGTGCTGGCCAAGGAGAAGTACAATCTGCGCGGACGCGAGCTGGAAGAAATGCATGTGGAGTTTGTGCCGTTTACCGCGCAGACGCGCATGAGCGGCGTGAATCTGCCGGGTACTGCTTATTCGCAAAGGCTCGGTAGATGCGATTTCGCGTTTTCTGGAAGAGCAGGGACGCGCTCTGCCGCAGAAGGTTCGTGAAGCAGTGGAAGAGATTGCCCGCATGGGTGGAACGCCGCTGGTGGTTGCTGAAAACTCGACCGCGCTGGGCGTGATTCACCTCAAGGACATTGTCAAAGGCGGATTGAAGGAGCGGCTGGCGCGGCTTGCGCGCGATGGGTATTCGCACCATCATGATTACCGGCGATAATCCGCTGACCGCGGCGGTGATTGCACGCGAGGCGGGCGTGGATGATTTCCTGGCCGAGGCCAAGCCGAAAGACAAGATGGACCTGATCAAGCGCGAGCAGGCCAAGGGCAAGCTGGTAGCGATGACCGGCGACGGCACCAACGATGCTCCGGCACTGGCGCAGGCGGACGTGGGCGTGGCGATGAACTCCGGCACGCAGGCAGCGAAAGAAGCCGGCAACATGGTTGATCTGGACTCGAACCCGACCAAGCTGATTGAGATTGTGGAGATCGGCAAGCAACTATTGATGACGCGCGGCGCGCTGACTACCTTTTCGCATTGCGAATGATGTGGCCAAGTACTTTGCGATTATTCCGGCGATGTTTATGGGAGTCGTTCCCTGTGCTGGGAGCGCTGAACATCATGTATCTAGGACGACTTGGCCGGCAAATACCACGGACCCGCGTCGGCGATTCTTTCTGCGGTGATTTTCAATGCGATCATCATTGTCGCGCTGATTCCACTGGCGCTCAAGGGCGTGAAGTATGAGCCCAAGGCAGCGGATATTTTGCTGCGCAACAATTTGCTGATCTACGGCGTGGGCGGCATCATCGTGCCGTTTATCGGCATCAAGGCGATCGACGTTGTTCTGGTGGCGCTGCATCTGGCTTAGCGCATTTGAAGATTAAGCGTGCGGCGCTTTGTATCAGGGCATGACTTCAGTCATGCCAAAGAAGCCGCAGGAATTGAACCGGGCTTTAGCCTGAGGCGAAGCGGCCTTAATCCGCCTCGCAAGGAGATTCAAAGTGCATTCAGTCTGGAAGACATCAATTCGCTTCACACTTGTGACGACTGTTCTGTTGGGCTTGGGCTATCCGCTGCTGGTGACCGGAGTCGCCGGCGCGATCTTTCCCCACAAGGCCGACGGCAGTTTGATTCTCAAAGACGGCAAGGTGATTGGCTCGGAGCTGCTGGCGCAGAGCTTTACCGGCGACAGGTATTTTCATCCCCGGCCCTCAGCGGCGGGCAACGGCTACGACGCGACGGCTTCCGGCGGGTCGAATCTGGCGCAGTCCAGCAAGGCGCTGGTGACGCGCATTCAGGGCGACATCGACAAGCTGCTCAGCGCAGAACCCCGGCAAGCCGGTGCCGATTGATCTGGTAACGACCTCGGCTTCGGGGCTTGATCCGGACATCACGCCTGATGCTGCGGATTATCAGACTGCGCGCGTGGCAAAAGCCCGCGGCCTGAGCGAAGACCAGATCCGCGAACTGGTTGCCGACAATACGACAGCCCGCCAGTTTGGGCTGCTAGGCGAGCCGCGAGTGAACGTGCTGGAGTTGAATCTGGCGCTCGATGCAAAGACCAAATAATATAACTCACAGTTATTCAATTCTGAACTGTACCGCGAGGCGAGCATCTCAGAATGCCCGCCCCGCGGTGTTTTGTTTTGCATTGGCTGCAATTATGACCGACTAGCAGCCGGTTCCGCCAGGTCCGCCTTCGTAGAAATAGACGGTCCATCCCGAGGACGTGCTGGAATAGGGTCCCGAGATACTGTAGCAAGCAGGCGAAGGATCAGACGCCGTGAGCGTATCCCAATAACTCGCATAGGTGGAGCTATCGTTGATGTACCAGAGGTTGCGCTGATACGCGGCATCGCTCCATCCGGTTGTAGACCACGCGCCGCTGCCCTCCGGAGGCCAGACTGTTGTGCCGACGCCTTCCGTGCCGAACTCAATCAACTGTGCATTGATTGTGTTCTGGCCGCCGCTGTACATGGATCCGGGATAATAACCGATCCAGGTTCCCTGCTCTTCAAGCCACCAGTTTCCCTGATAGAAGTAATACTCGGCACTGATCTCATACTGCGTTCCGCCGGTGGCGCTGATGGTGGTAAAGTAAGCCCCGAGCAGGCCTGAATCGGCCACCTGTACAAAATCTCCGCAACTGTTGTTCCAGCAGCCGCTTGAGTAATCGTTAGGCGTGGAAAAGATGAAGAAGTGCGTCTTTTCGTCGCCGAACATGCCCGGATAGACAACCCAGCCAACTTCCTCTGTCTGGGTCGCCGCGCCACTGCCACCGACATACCATTCCTGCGAAAGCGAGAACGTTTCGTTGGCGGAAGTGTTTACGTACGGGTTCCAGATATTGAGATTGGAGTTACCGCCCCAGTTATTTACCCACTGGTAAGTATAGGAGTACTTATGGGAAGAAACCGTAGGATCAACGAACCCTTTGGGATCATCCTGAGCGGCCTTGAGCGCGCCTCCGGGAGTCTTGCGATAAAAGTCCTGCAAGGTAGCGAAGCCGCTCATTGTTTCCAGGGTAGTGCGGAGCAGTGAAACGGTGTTGGCTTCGCAATGAACGGAGTTCCCGAAATCATCGACTGGCTTGTTCGGATCCAGTATTTCAGCCGGCCGGACATTGCCTTCCGCAGTGACGGGCCGAGCTGCAAGTTCTTGAGGAGGTGGCGGTGCAATGCTGGAGAGATGATAGTTGCGCACCGCCGGCTGCTGGTTGACAGGAACGCAATCGTAGTGTTGATTACCAAGCAGGAAGCTGTGACTCACCTCAACTCCCTGATAGCGATTGAGGATGCTCTGGCGCATTTCTTCAAATGCGGATTCATCCTTGACTTTGATATCAGAGCGCCCCACAAAATCAGAGGTGCGGGCGGCCTTGGTATTTTCGATAAACTTATCGAAAGGGACAAATTGAGCGTTCCTTGTTTCAGCAAATGCGGTTGATGCCGCAGATGCTACAACAAGTACTAGCGCGAAAGCAGCCGCAGTTCCGATCAATGAACGATTGATGAAACGCGCGATGCTAGCCGTGAATGCGAAGCGGGCATCGGAAGGCACTGTCTGTGAGGTCAAGCTGAGCTTATTGAACATGTTAATCTCCTTTCAGAATGAGGGGGAGGCAGTTCCTACTGCCGCTACTAACTAATAGTGAAAGCCGCGCGCCTTTCGTTTCACGTTGGCAGGTCGTCACCAGCCGCTTACAGAGTGCCGCCAAACCGATTTTGTAGATAGATTACGAAGGGACGGTGTTTAACACCCTACTTCAGTAACTAAATGCAATTTCAATAGCTATTAAATAGAGCGAGATACAGTATGATTGCGTCTCAAGTAATTAATATCCCGAATATTTCATAATATGTGAACATTTAATCAATAATCGAATAACTGGGAAGAACAGATATCTCAGCAGCTCTGCGGAACAATTCCTTCATGCCTGCTAAACATTCGGAATCGAGTTTGTAATAAATGTTTTCTGTCAAATAGGCGCGGATTGTCGATTCTGAAACTGGCAGTTTGACGGACCACTCCTGAACGAGTGCTTCGATGTTTTCCAGACCGTGATCGCGGGAGTGAATAAATGCGTCGGTAATGCTCTTATCCAAAGGGTTGCCCAGCGCAGCCGCCCAGACGGCGGAAACGAAGGGCAGGCCGGTGAGTGTAAACCATTCTTCGGCGAGGTCGTGGTAGACGAGTTCTTCGCCGGTCCTCACAAAGCGATTGGCGCGCTCTTCAAGAGCCAGCAAGGCCGGATCGCCGATGAGGATGGCGGCGTCGGCGCGGTCCAGCATTGCATCAAGGTCAGCCTGCATCGGCAAAAAAGGAACGCCGGGATTGCCCCACTCATTCAAGAGAATTCTCGTGTAGACAAGAGTGGTGCGGCTGGCTGAGTCGGCAGCAACTGAACGGAGGCTAGTGAGCGGCTGGTTAGCGCGACGGACAAGCAGCAATGAGCGCACGCGGCCTTTGGAGGCAATGGTGCAACCGGGAAGAATGCGCAGGCTCGGATTTGTTGCCAGAGCGGCTATGGGAATCAGGCCGATGTCGGCTTTGCCAGTTGCCAAGCGGTCTGCACACTCCGATGGGAGCATCCAGTCGATCTGGAAGCGTGCGGCGAGTTCGGCGTTGAGGGGCGGATGCTCGAAATCCCACATCAGAGGTGCGGGATTGAGGAATTGAATCGCGGCGATACGCAGAGGTTGCTTTAGGCTCACGCTCCCTTAAGATTAGCAAGCGGGGCTGTGCGATGCAGGGAAGGGGCTGTGGACCTGCCGCGGGCGATAGCATTTTCGGAAAATGAATATCAATCTTGATCCGGCAAATGGGATTCTGGCTGTACAAACGGAGATAGAGAGGATCAGACGGCCCGCAGGGGCTAAAGCCCTCCCTCATTTTGCGGCTTTTGCGGCACGACTGAAGTCGTGCCCTGATACAAGACCGGCCCAAGCGCAGGAATTCAAGGATGCCGGAGCTATGTTGATATTCATCTTTCGGAATTGCTATAGTCCGAAAGCACGGACTCAAGTGGCTTTTTTCTCAAGAAAAAGCCACCTTTCATTGCCTTCAAAAAGTCTACGTGTATTCCGAAAATGCTCTAGAGCCTGTTATTAACTTTGTCCCTTTATTTGCTTTTGTATAGGGGGTTTGGAGTTAGCTGGCAGACGATGGAGGCATGGGAAAACGAGTCCGGTCTGGCTATCCGAGCGATGTTTCCGATGAGGAGTGGGCATTTATAGCTCCCTATTTGGCGCTGTGCCGGGAGAACGCTCGGCAGCGGGATTATCAGCTTCGCGATGTTTTCAACGCGCTTCGCTACATTGCCAAGACAGGCAATCAGTGGCGCTTCCTGCCCAACGATCTGCCTCCGTGGACAGTGGTCTATCAGCAAATGCGGCGATGGATTGATGCGCGATGTTTCGAGATCATGGTGGAGGATTTGCGCATTCTGCTGCGCGAGTTTGCCGGACGCAAAGGCCAGCCCACGGCGATGGTTCTCGACAGCCGCACCTTGCAGTCGACGCCAGAGTCGGGTGCGCGCTCAGGCTACGATGGGGCCAAGCGCCGCAAGGGATCGAAGGTTCATGCGGCGGTAGATACGCTGGGGCATCTGCTCGCCCTTCACGTTACAGCGGCCGATGAGCAGGACCGCGCACAGGTGGAGAAACTGGCCGAAGCAGTGCAGCAGATTACCGGAGACACCATCGAGTTGGCCTATGTCGATCAGGGATATACCGGCGACAACGCGGCCCAGGCAGCAGAGAAGCACGGCGTGCGGCTGGAGGTGGTCAAACATACCGAGGCCAAACGAGGATTCGTCCTGTTGCCGCGCCGCTGGGTGGTGGAAAGAAGCTTTGCCTGGGCTGCCCGCTTCCGCCGACTGGCAAGAGACTACGAGCGGCTAAGCAAGATACTGGCCGGTCTCCACTACCTTGCCTTCGCCATCCTCATGCTCGCAAATCTGGCCCGGAAACTCACGCAAAGTTAATAACAGGCTCTAGCGTCCTGAGCCAAGAAGCCCGTTGGAGGGTTAAGCAGTAACAATGCAGATCCTTCGACTACGTTTGTCACAAGGAACGCGTCAAACTTCGCTCAGGATGACAGATTATTTTGGCGTGCATGTCAGAGACAAGGCACTTATTGCAATTGGCCAAATGACTTCATACCCGCCAGTCATCGGGGCGCCAGCTTTTGACGCGCTCCTTGATCTGCTTGCGGGTCAGCTTTTGTTCCAGCGCCAGTTTGGCCAGCGCCACAACTTCGTCATCCGCCGCAAAACGCAGGCCGATCAACTGGTCTTCGTTGAGATGTGCAAACTGTGCATGCCACTCCTGCGGCGCAAGCGATTGCAGCCGCAACCGTTCTTCGAGACGAATCACGCGGTCCTGTACCTTGATTGAATACATGCGAACTTTGACGGCCAGAACAATCGCGGCGATGGCTAGGACGACCAGCCATGCGGAGTGAAAATTGAAATGCTTGACCAGATGAACAATCGCAATGATCAGGCTAGCGGCAAAGATCGGTAAGACGAAGAGATGAAATAGGGGGTCGAGGCGTCCATGATTCTTGAGGTTCTGGGTTTTCGCGTCACTCATGGTTTGGCATCATTCCTTTGAGGCTCGATTGGCCGGTCACGTCTTCACGCATCTCTGTGAAGCCGCTGTCCGTGGCGCTGGAGGCCTGCGTTCCGGTGCTGAGAGGATTCTGGGGGCGCGGGGCGGGTGCTGTCAATGCCGACAGGTTTTCTGGACCCAATATCTCCGGGTGCTTGGGGATGAGGTGAGCGCGGCCCCGCACCAGGTAGTCGACAAATATGCCGCCGGCGAGGTAGGGATTGGCGAGTGCGATTGGGGCCGCATAAACAGTCGTGACCAGCGACTCGGCGACATTCTTGTTGGAACTGCTGAGATGGCGATAGCCCGGTATCTGGGGAATCTCAAAGATGGCCAACTGCGTTTCAGGATGCTTGCGCGCGTAACGAACTAATTTGTAGGTGATCTGCTTGGGGGTGGTCATGCCGGCGTCGGGAAAAATGCTGCGGCTGAAGGTGCCGGGAAAGTAGCGGTTGAGAGTGACGCGTGCAAAGTCTGCACAGTTGCTATAAAGCAGCTCAAAGTGGGAACGGTTCGGGCCGGCATTCATCTGTGCAATTACAGCATCGTCCTGCTCGGGGGTAGTTTCAAAGCGGAAGGCATAGATGCGCCGCTCGTAGGATGCGCCGATGAGTTCAGTCCAGCCGCCTCTGACGATATTACCGGCGAAGAGCTTTTCTCCCAGGCCGAGCAGGTGGGCTTCGCGGTAGCGGTCGCGGAAGCGGGTGACGGTTTCGCGATCCACATGCGTGGGCACGTCGGATGGGTCTTCGACGGCATACAGGTAGGGAACCAGAGGTATGGCGATCCAGTCGTATCCGTCGATTCCCTGATAGCGGCTGATGACCGCGCCCATTTCGCCGGGCAGACAGCGGCGCAGTTCGACTGGAGTCTCAGCGCAAACATTGGCAAGATAAATTGCCGCGTGTCCGGTAGGGTTGACCGCGCCGAAAAAGCCGTAGGGCTGCTCGAGGAGCAGTGCTGCCTGGGCGTGCATTTGAAGACCGCCGAGGAGAAGAAGGTTGCAGAAAAAAACGGATGCCGTTTGAATTGCGATACGCTTGGTGAAAATAGTGACCTCCCTGGCTTGAATTTCCGCCGGATTGGTTTATTTGAGCTGTTCTCCAGTTTCTGTGGTGATGCAATTGGGACAGTTTTGCAAAGTGCTCGCAGGCCGACTTAAGAAAGACAAACTGAATAGTGGCTGTATTGTGAGAAGCGTTACGGATGTGCACAAAAGCGCTCAACCATCTCCTTTGGGAGAATTTGACACGTAATTTTGCAAAATGTTGCGGATGAGTTTCCCGTAGTGTGAAACGGAGTTGCAAAATGGTGCTTTAGGAGCTTGTTGAAAAAGGGTTCTTGATCCCGGAATATGGCAAGAATCGGCATGCCAAAGCCATCTCCGATGTCGCTCCGATCGTTCTACGGGCATTCTGGCGCGGTTCCATTTTTCATGTGCGGGAACACTTCACGTTTTTCAACAAGCTCTTAGATCACACAGGATAGCCGAGAACCAAAAAGCAGAGATTTGCGATACACCTGTGTTGGCCTGATCTGCTACTTTGGCTTGAGTGAGGCTACCGGTGAAACTGCGATTTTTGCTCCTGCTTTTCCTGCTTCCTTCAGCCGCCGCAAACGCGGAGGTGACTCTTCCAAAAATTCTTACCAGCCACATGGTGGTGCAGCGCGATCTTCCGGTTCATGTCTGGGGAATGGCTGCTCCGACCGAAGAGGTCAGCGTGAGCTTCCGCGGCGAGACAGAGACCGCCAAGGCCGGTGTGCTGGGTCATTGGAGCCTGTATCTCGCTCCAGGCGCTGCCGGGGGACCGTTCAAGATGACGGTGAAAAGCGCGGGCACGCAGACGATCACGCTGGACGATGTAATGGTGGGCGACGTCTGGGTTGCCTCGGGCCAGTCAAACATGGAATTCGAGATGCGCAGAGCGGCGACGGCGCAGCAGGATCTGCCCAATGCTTCCAATATCCGGTTGCGCCTGCTGACAGTGAAGAAACATGCCTCGGAATATGCGCTTCCAGATGCCGATACCGATGGCTGGGTAATGTCAACGCCAGATAAAGCCAAGGATTTCTCGGCTGTTGCGTGGTATTTTGCCCGCGACATTGTCTCGCGCGAGAAGATTCCGATTGGGATTATCGACTCGACCTGGGGCGGCACGGTCGTTGAGTCGTGGACGCGGCTGGAGGCGTTGGGTGAGAACGCTGCGCTGGCCCCGCTCTTCATTTCTCGCGGCAAGATGACCGACCGGGAAGCGGACGCGCTGCTCGAAGATCAGCGCCAGCAGAAGCTGCGCGATGAGGCCAAAGCGGCCGGCAAACCGGAGCCGCAGTTTCCCTGGCATCCGCTGCTGGCCATGTGGGGTCCGGGGCTGCTGTATAACGGCATGATCGCGCCGCTGACGCCGTTTCCGATTCGCGGAGTAATCTGGTACCAAGGTGAGAGCAATAGCCGCCTGGAGCGCGCTCCGTTGTATGGCCGCATCTTCCGCGCGATGATTGAGGATTGGCGCTCGCAGTGGGGTATTGGAGATTTTCCATTCCTCTATGTGCAGATTGCGAACTTCAAATCCGGTACGGATGAAGACTGGGCCACGATCCGGGAAGAGCAGTTGAAGGCTCTGGAGATACACAACACGGCGATGGCCGTGACCATCGACATCGGCAACCCGGATGATGTGCATCCGACGGATAAAGTGGATGTGGGGCTGCGACTGGGGCGGGCGGCGCGCGCGCTGAGCTACGGCGAGAATGTGGAATATTCAGGGCCGACCTTCCTGATGGCGACGCCGGAGGGAGCCGCGATTCGCGCCTGGTTTGAACATGCCAATGGACTGGCCGCAAAGGGCGGGACGGTGACGGGATTTGAAGTAGCTGGCGTGGATGGAAAGTTTGTACCTGCGACGGCGGTGCTTTCTGGCGGAACGATTGTGGCCAGCAGCACGGCAGTCGCGGAACCGGTGTATGTGCGCTACGGCTGGGCCAACAGCCCGCAGTGCAATCTTTTCAACAGCGATGGACTGCCGGCCTCGCCGTTTACTTCGGTCAAGTAGCAGCCGGTGAAAACTGGTGAGGGCGCGATACCGATCGTCTGTATCGCGCCTTTTCATTTTTTCGGGTTCAGTTCTTTCGCCGGAACAACGATCGTTGTCTCTTGAATCTCGATCAGGCCTGAGGTCGCGCGCTTCTCCAGCTCTGGCAAAATTGCATCCACTTTTTCGCGGGTCTCGATGAACTCGATCTTGATGGGCAGGTGGTCGGAGATTTCGAGAATGTGCGCCGAGTGGATGCGATGCGTGGTGCCGAAGCCTGCGACGCCTTTGAGGACTGTCGCGCCGGTGATTCCGCTGTGGAAGAGGAAGTCGAGGACGCTGGTGTAGATGGGAACTCCGTGGTGTTTTGCGCCGTCGCTCATGTACAGACTGACTTTAACTGCTTTGCCGGAACTTAACATGCTTGCCTCCCGGACGCCGCGAGCACTTCTCCGCCCAGGTGAAATACTCGCCGCACAACCGAGGATTGAAGCACTCTTCGGCATGAAAGGTCAAGCGCCTTGCGCACACCGGTGGCAGACTCACGCCTAGCCGAGTGCTTCAGCAAGCGCTGCGCCGCCCCAGGTGGCTGCAAGTCCCAGACTAAGGCTGCCGACGGCATAGAGCGCAGCCAGAGCGAATGCACCTGAACGGAGTGTCGAGAGCGTCTCCCACTCGTAGGTAGAAAAGGTGCTATAGGCGCCAATGAAGCCGACAGGTACAAGGAAGCGCCAGGCCGGGTTCAGGTCGGCGCGCTTGCCGAGGTAAGTGAGCGTGAAGCCAATTACCAGGCAGGCAGTAAGGTTTACGACCAGCGTGCCGTAAGGAAATTTGATTCCAGCACGACTGGCAATCGTAGAGCCTACCCAATAGCGGGCAACGGAACCGAGAGCGCCCCCAACGGCGATCAGAAGGTATTTCTGCAAAGCACTTCTCCTTCCTGAGTTTATACAGCAAGCCGGAGGGCAGGACAGAGCTGCCCCGGACAAGCTGCATGAGAGCTGGAATCAATAGCATTCATGCACGCTATCAAATATTTGTGTTTGGGGATCGCGCCGGGACATAACTCCTCAACAGGATTCCCTGTCAGGAGTCATCATCTGTCCGGCCTATCGGAAAGGACAGCGGTTAAGGGTGAACTCCTTCACCACAGCTGACCTAATTACACGCCCGAATGGGATTCTGTGTCAAATTCTCGTGCTCTGTCCTGGCCTGATTAAGCGCGAGGATCAGGAACTACACGCCCAGCTCATTGCGGATTGCAGCAGCTATGGCCTCGGCGTGATGGCGCATGGCTTCTTCGCTTTCGGCCTCAATCATCACGCGGGCCAGAGCCTCGGTGCCGCTGTAACGAATAACGACGCGGCCGGTATCTTTCAACTCCTGCTCGGCTGTGTGGATGGCAGCGGCAACAGTGGGGATGGATTCGAGCGGCTTTTTCTCGCGGACCTTTACATTGACGATCACCTGAGGGAAAACCTTCAGGTCGGCGGTCAACTCGTCGATGCTTTTGCCCGAGCGAGCGATCAGATCGAGGACGACGAGGGCGGTGAGCAGACCGTCGCCGGTAGTGGCCAGATGGGGCAGCAGGATGTGGCCGGATTGTTCGCCGCCGAGAGCGGCATTGTGAGCCAACATCTCTTCGAGAACGTAGCGGTCGCCTACAGGTGCGCGGAGCATACGAATTCCGCTGCGCTTGAGCGCCGCTTCAAGGCCCATGTTGGACATGGTGGTTGCAACGACGAGATCGCCGGTGAGCAGGCCACGGGCTTTGAGGTCGCGCGCGGCGACCAGAAGGATTGCGTCGCCGTTAATGATGTTGTTGCGCGAGCCGGCCAACATGCAGCGGTCGGCGTCGCCGTCGAAGGTGAGGCCGATACCTGCTCTGCGGGTCTGCACTTCTTCCGCCACATGCGCGGGATGAAGTGCGCCGCAGTGGTCGTTGATATTGCGTCCATCAGGGGCGATGTGAAGGAGCGTGACATTGCCACCGAGGCGGTGGAACAACTCCGGCGCGACTGCGGCAGCAGCTCCATTCGCGCAGTCGGCAACGATCCTCAAACCCGCTAGCGAGAGACCGGGGACAGCATCGATTAGGAACTGAATGTAATCGGTTTGGAGCGCTGGATTGTCTTCGATTGCCGGACGCGTCGCTGGATCGGGAGCCTGCGCAGAGGCGGCATGGTGAAGGATATCCTCTTCCATCGCCAGTTCAACCGCATCGGCGAGCTTGAATCCATCCGCGCCGAAGAGCTTGATGCCGTTGTCGCGCCAGGGGTTGTGCGAGGCGGAGATGACCACGCCTGCCAGAAATCCATGGGTGCGCGCAAGGAACGCTACTGCTGGGGTGGGCACGATTCCAGCGCTTTCAACGCGCGCGCCTGTCTGGCGTAGACCTGCTGCCAACATCGCCGCAATCCAGGGGCTGGACTCGCGGGTGTCGCGGCCCAGAAGGACTTTTATTGGAGTTGCGCCGCCGTTGGCTGCCGAGGGTTCTGCAGCCCGGCGCAATGAGTGGCCCAGAGCCAGTCCAACGGCATAGACGGTTTGTGCGTCGAGAGGATATTCGCCTGCGACGGCGCGGATGCCGTCGGTACCGAAGAGCTTGCGGGTGGTTGCAGTGGTCATGATTTGCGGGATTTTGCTTTCTTGTTGGGCGCGGCGGATTCCACGCGGCTGGTGAAGACGCCATCGGAGAGGCGCGTCAATACGGTGTCGCCGGTTGCGAGTTGCGTTGCTGACCGGACAAGGCCGCCCTGCGCATTGAGAACCAGCGCATAGCCGCGATCGAGCACTGCCAGCGGCGAGAGCGAGTGGAGACGTGCAGCGAGCGAGCCGTGCGCTGCGCTGAGTGCTCGTGTTCTGCGTTCGAGAGCGCGGTCGAGGCGTGAGCGGCATGAGTCGAGCCGCTGGCGGGCGAGTGCGAGATGCTGTCGAGGATCGTGGCGCAGAACTGCGGCGGTGAGATCGGCAACCTGAAGCTGGCGCTGGCGCAATTGATCATTCAGCTCATCCGCAAGGCGAAAGGAAAGATCGTCCAAGCGCTGGGCCAGGCGGTGAATTAGCACAGCGATGCGGCCCTCCGCTCGACTGACCGGCAGACGAGTGAGCCGCTGACGGGCTTGCAGCAGTTGATAGCGTGCGGCACGATCGAGACGGTGCGAAAGCAAGGCCAAGTGCTCGGCGATTTTGTGTTGGGCCTTGGTAATCAGTTCGGCGGCAGCGGAGGGAGTCGGAGCGCGGAGATCGGCAACGAAATCGGCGATGGTGAAGTCGGTCTCATGTCCGATGGCCGAGACGACTGGGAGCCTGCTGGATGCGATCCCGCGGGCGACGCGTTCACTGTTGAAGGCCGCCAGATCTTCGAGCGATCCGCCGCCGCGAGCGAGGACGATGACATCGACGAGGCCGGAGGAGTTGAATTCTTCGAGCGCCGCTTCAATTTCGGCGGGCGCGGAATCTCCCTGGACCGAGACGGGACAGAGCAACACATTCAATCCGGAATGACGGCGGCTGACGATATTGAGAAAATCGCGAATCACTGCGCCGGTAGGCGAGGTGATAATGCCGACTGTGCGCGGAAAAGCTGGGAGCGGCTGTTTGCGATCCGCGTCGAAAAGCCCCTCGGCCTTGAGCCGAGCTTTGAGCTGTTCGAAGGCCAGTTGCAGGCTGCCGGCGCCGACCGGCTCTATGGTCTCGGCAACCAGTTGCATCTGGCCGCGCTGCTCATAGACGCTGACTTTGCCACGTACCTGGACATGGAGTCCGTCTTCTGGGCGGAAGCGCAGGAGCGTTGCCTGGCGGCGGAAGAGCACCACGGGTAACTGCGCGTCGGCGTCTTTGAGAGTGAAGTAAACGTGTCCGGATGGCGCGGGACGATAGTTCGATATCTCGCCCTCGACCCAGCAATCGCCATACTCCAGCTCAACGAGTTCGCGAACCAGGCCGACCAGTTCGCGAACCGGCCAGATGCGGCGGGCCAAGCGCGGCTCGTCGAATGTGAGGTCAAGCTGCGGCGCGAATGGATCGTGCGGGGTCACTGTTTGAAAGTGTAATTGGTCGATGCTGACTGCGGGGATGTGAGTTTGACGGCAAGGGGAGAGTCCTCATATGATGAACAGGTTGGCGTCTGATTCCGGCACCCTGCCGGGAGGGATGTCGTTGCATTCGTAAAGCAGGTTTTACGCCTGTTGCCCACTCGTTCAATGGTAGGACAGCTGCCTCTGGAGCAGCATATTGGGGTTCGAATCCCTGGTGGGCAACCAATTATTCCGGCTCTCTGATTCCCATAAATTTTACCGGCGAGATGTTGAGTGCATAGCGCGGGTATTATCCCTTCTCAACTTGCGTGACCTCGATAAAAAGCCCTTTGGAGTGCGCCAAAAGATCGCCTGCCGCATTGAAGATGCGGGCTTCGCTCCAGTGCTTACGGCCCTCATTGCGGAGGACGCGGCCTTCGAGGCGCAGCGGCGCGCTGGAGGGGACAGGGCGCAGGTAGTTGACCTCCATGTGCCGGGTCATGGCGGTGATGTTGCGGGCGCGAACGGACTTGCTCATGGTTTCGTCGAGGATTGTCGCAATGATACCGCCGTGCAGATAGCCGGGGGGGCCCTCAAATACATCGGCGAAGCTCGCTTGGCAGAGTACCGACCCATCCTTGGCTAAAAGGAATTTGAGCCTCAGACCGATGGGGTTGGCCTGCCCGCAACCGAAACATCGGTTCTGGGCCGTGTGGGACAGAGGTTGCGGCGACTCGTCTGCCGGTGCTACAACTGAATCTTCTGCGCTTCCAGCTAGTGGCGTGAGTTCTGGCATACCAACAGGATACGCGGAGATGGATTTTGGTTGCATCTTCTCGTTTGTTGCGGTTGCGCTGTTCCGTCTAAAGACAACGCCGGTTCTATAGCGGGAAGCTCGACACCGGCGCACGGTATCCTCAAGCTATGGCTGAAGAACAGACTCCCAACCCACACGACGAAAACCTTTTGCAGTATGCGGCATCATCCTACCTGCGCTCGGCGCGACACCAGCCGGTACGCTGGCACGCCTGGAATGAGGCGGCTTTTGCCCACGCCCAGGCTGAAAACAAGCCGATTCTACTGGATATAGGCGCGGCGTGGTGCCACTGGTGCCATGTGATGGACCGCGAGTCGTATGAGGATGCGGAGCTTGCGCAGGTGATCAATGAGCACTTTGTCGCCGTCAAGGTGGACCGAGACGAGCGGCCCGACGTTGATACGCGCTATCAGGCTGCGGTTTCGGCGATCAGCGGTCAGGGCGGTTGGCCGCTGACGGCGTTTTTGACCCCCGACGGGAGGCCGTACTTTGGAGGAACGTATTTTCCCCGCGATGACCGCTACGGGCGGCCTGGGTTCGGGCGAGTTCTGCTGACGATGGCGCAGGTTTGGCGGGAGCGGCGTGAAGAGGCACTGGAATCGGCCGCCAGCGTGATGGCGGCGATTGAACATAATGAAAGCTTTTCCGGGCGAGGCGGGGAACAGAGGCTGACATTAGCGCTGGTAGACAAGATCTCCGCCTCGATACTGAGCCAGTTTGACCCGCGCAACGGCGGTTTCGGTTCCCAGCCGAAGTTCCCCCATCCAGCGGCGCTGGACCTGTTGCTGGGAACGGCGATGAATCGCAAGAACGAAGAGGCAGGCGCGGCGTTTCAAATTACCCTTGAAAAGATGGCGCAGGGTGGGGTTTACGACCAGCTTGCCGGGGGGTTCCACCGCTACAGCGTGGATGAACGCTGGGTGGTGCCGCACTTTGAGAAGATGCTCTACGACAATACCGAGTTGCTGCGGAATTACGCGCACGGCTTCCAGAGTTTTGTGCGCGAAGATTTTAGACAGACGGCGTTAGAGATAGTGGCATGGCTCGATGGGACGATGACCGACCGGGTGCGGGGCGGGTTTTATGCCTCGCAGGATGCGGATATCGACCTCGATGACGACGGCGATTACTTTACCTGGACGCTGGACGAGGCAGCGGCGGTGCTAGAGCCGGTGGAGTTGGAGTTTGCGTCGGTTTATTGGGATATTGGGGATCTGGGGGATATGCATCATAACCCGGCGAAGAATGTCTTACATGTAAGACATTCTCTTGAGGCGCTGGCCGAAAAGCAGAAGCAAAGTCTTACAGAACTCATTGCGCTCCGGGATCATGTAAGACAAAAGCTGCTGGCGGCGAGAATGCTGCGGCCAACGCCCTTCATCGACCAGACCCTCTACACCGGATGGAATGCGATGGCAGTGACGGCGTACCTGGAGACAGCTCGGATTCTGCGCATAAATGAGCCGCAAGACTTTGCGCTGCGGACGCTGAATCGATTGCTGGCTGAGGCCTGGGACGGGGCAGGGAAGCTGCGGCATGTGATTGCTTATCCACAGGATGCACCCGTGCCAGCAGAGACGGCTCCAGGAACACTGGATGATTATGCGTTTACAATTCACGCCTGCATTGATGGATGGATGGCAGGCGGGGAGATGCGGATGTATCGGGCGGCGATTACGCTGGCGGATGCGATGATTGCCCGCTTTTATGATCGTGCCTCAGGAGCGTTTTATGACGCCGCAGTTGCTGCTGCAAAGGCCGATGGAAGTGCAGCGGTTCCGCTCGGCGCGCTGGCGGCTAGGCGTAAGCCATTGCAAGATTCACCCACGCCGGCAGGGAATCCGACGGCGGTTTCGGCTTTGCTGCGTCTGGAGGCTTTGAGCGGACGGGAGGATTACCGGGAGATCGCCGACGAGACGCTGGATACCTTCTCGGGTATCGTAGAGCATTTTGGACTCTATGCGGGCAGTTACGGTTTGGCGCTAGAGCGGCTGCTACTGGACCCTGTCCAAGTTCTAATTGTTGGCGCCGGGCCAGCGGCTGATCTGCTGGAAGCGACTGCCATCGCGGGGTTTGCAGTAAATAAGACGGTTCAGCGGCTCGACCCGAGCCAACTAGTTGCCGGTGAGCTGCCGGAGGCGCTGGCCGAAAGCTTGCTCTCCGTTCCGCAACCACAGGGCGTGCAAGCCTGGGCGCTGGTTTGCCGGAATCGGAGCTGTTTGCCACCCATTTCCGATGCGGATGCGTTGATTTTGGCCTTGGACGCTGGAAATTGACTTGAGTTCCCGACGTTCGCTGCCGATCAAGTTATTTGGATGCAGCACTTCGTCCAAAGGCGCGCTTGAAACAGTTGAGAGCAGTTCGCATCTGGTTGTGCTGGCTGGCGCTCGCGGGCAGCGCGCAGGCGCAGCAGTATGTTTTCCGCGTCTTCCGTCAGCCGGAGGGGCTAAAGAATATTGCCGTTGAGGCCCTGGCGCGAGACCGCGAGGGATTTCTGTGGGCGGGCACTGAAAATGGATTATTCCGGCTGACCGGTTCTACCTTTGAACGCTTTGGCACGGAAGAGGGTCTTGAAAACTCGGACATATCGGATATATTGCCGGATCTGAACGGAACTATCTGGGTGAGCACTCGCGAGGAACTATATCGCTGGGATGGGCAGCGGTTTCTGCGCGCTGGGAGTAAAGCAATTCCGACTGCCGGTCCGAAACGCGTGGCAATCGAGGATGGGGAGCATCTGCTGATTGCGAGCAAGGGGCGCTTGTACCGGCTGAAGCACTCTGCCTCGGGAGCGATGATCTCGTACACGCCTGTCTTTCCCGATGCGATGTTGACTTCGCAGCGGGAACTGGGAGATGTTGAGCGCGTCATGGTTACGGTTGGCAAAGACGGCAGCCGTACAGTGTGGATGGGATGCGGCAACCAGCTGATCTCATTTTTGGAAAACCCGACTGGAGTGGGCGGCACACCGGAGACAGTGACGGAATGGGGCAAGGAGCAGGGCCTCGCCGAGGATACCTGGGAGAGCGTCTTGCTTGACCATGCCGGGACTCTCTGGGCCACGGGCAGTCGTCATATCGCGGTGCTTGCTTCCGGCTCGGCGCGATTTGAGGACCGGAGCAGCAAGGATTTGACTTCAGTGCTTCCTTTTCGTCCAGCCTCGTTGATTGAAGACCCGCAGGGCCGCGTGCTGGTGACCGACGGGGATGGCATATCGCGCTGGGAAGGCGACAGGTGGAAGCATATCGGCCGGGACAACGGGCTGGTGCGCAATGCGTCGATTACCGGGATGGCCTTTGACGCATCGGGTGACCTGTGGCTGGGTAGCCTGGGCAGCGGCCTTTACCTCTGGACTGGCTATGCGAATTGGGAAGGCTGGGATGACGGCCAGGGTTTGCCCTCGGCGTCCATTTGGGCGATCTCTGCTTCCGGTTCAGGACGTATCAATGTAGGAACCATTAATGGACCTGGTTGGGTTGACCCGGGAACAGGCGCGGCGGGCAAAGGATTCTCCGGCGACAAGTGGGGGTACGGTTCGCTGGGCGGACTGAATGCCGCCCCGGATGGATCCCTCTGGAGCGGCACTGTCAGCGGCAATATCGTGCACATCGACGCAAAGAGCGGTAGCGGTAGCGTGACCAAATCCTTTTCCGTGCCTGGCTCGATCATGAATTCTGCCCAATTGCCAACCGGAGCCATACTGTACTCCACCACGCATGGCATCTGGGAGATCGAGAAGGGATCGGCGCCAACACAGGTCGCAGGCGCGAAGACGCTTATCGGGGATGCCAGGGTAAATGATGGATGCGTCACGCCGGACGGCGGAGCTTGGTTTTTGACCAGTAACCGATTGCTGCACATGAGCGCAGAAAACTGGACGGAGCCGGAGATCGACGGACTGCCCAGCCTGCAATCCCCTCTAATTGCCTTGCACTGCGCTGCTGACGGGACAATCTGGATGGCTGGACCGCAAGCCGGAATCTGGCGGCTGACGCCCGAGGGTGAGCGTTTGCGGGCCTGGCCGCTGAAGACACCAGAGGAATTCAAGTCGCTTATCCCAGTCTCGATTTTTCTGGATAGGCGGGGGTGGCTATGGCTGGGAACAGACCAGGGGCTGCTGGTGTGGAATGGCCACGAATGGCGGCATCTGACCCAGGAAAGCGGATTGGTCTGGAACGATGTGAACCAGGCTAGCATGATCGAAGGAACAGATGGCTCATTGTGGATAGGAACCAGCGGAGGATTAGCGCATTTGCTTCATCCAGAGCGCGTCTTCGATCCGATTCAGCTGAGTGTTTCGCTGACCGAGCTTCGGCATGGCGCGGAAGACTATCTGGGCCGGCAGAGTGTCACGATTCCATGGGGCGGCGCAGCGCTGTTATTCCAATTCTCTTCGCCAGTGATGCGCAACCGCAGCGAATTGATCCTCAAGTTCCGCATGGTGGGAAGGAATCCGGATTGGATAGAGACAGAGGACGGAATTGTTGCGTTTTCCAGGCTAGACCCAGGATCGTACACTTTCCTGGCCATGGCCTGCAATCCGGGAATCAATGTCTGCTCCAATCAGGTTTCGGTTGCGGTCACGGTTCTGCCCCCGTGGTGGGGGACGAATTGGTTTCGCGGTTTGTGCGCGTTGGCCTTTCTGATTGTGCTGGCGGCGGCTGACCGCCTGCGCGCTCGGCATTTACGGAAAAGAAGCAACCAGTTGGAGACTCTGGTGCGCATCCGCACTACGGAGCTTGAAGCCAGCCGGGAGCAGTTACGGATTCAGGCTTCGCACGACACGCTGACGGGAATGCTGAATCACGGCGCGGTGCTGCGATCACTGGATGCGGAGATACAACGATCCCGGCGCGAGGGTGGGCTGTTGGTAGTGGCGATGGCCGATCTGGATTATTTCAAGCGCATCAATGACACATACGGGCATCTGGCGGGGGATGAGGCCCTGCGCCAGTTTTCAACCGCAGTCCGGGAATCCATGCGCCTTTACGATCACGCTGGCCGTTACGGAGGTGAAGAGTTTCTTTTTCTGCTGGCGGATATTCCCGCCGGCGCCATTGAACAGAGACTAGCTACCCTCCATCGTGCAATTTCCAATCTAACGGTGCATACGCCGCTGACGGAGTTTGGGATGACGTGCAGCATTGGAGCGACTGTTTTTGACCCCTTCGGCGCGCCTGCAGGAGCGGATTCGCTGCTGGCTACTGCGGACATGGCGCTGTATGACGCGAAACGCGCGGGCCGCAACCGGGTGATCCTACGTAAAACAGGAGAACAATTAGACAGCAGCGAGAGTCAGATAGCGCAGTCGTTGAAGAGAAGGTGATTGAAATCCGGTCCGCCTGCACCGGTTGCGTACTCATTCCATCCCGGTTTGTGCTTTGCGATTCGATGATTGCGTGGGGCCGGAGAAGTTGAAAATACGGTTTGGGTCGCCGGGAAGCAGATGTTGCGCTTCCAGCGCAATGCGAACGCGGCGGCGGAACTCGCGGGCCGGATCGTATTGCTTGCCTGCGAGGGTTTTGAAGACAACCGGGAAGATGATTTCCGAACCTTTTACTGCGTCCACTCCGAGAATCTTAGGATCTTCGATGAAGAGATCACGGAAAGCATCACTGTTGCGCACTTCCATTGCGATGCCAGTGAGCAGTTGCAGTACGGCATCGGGGTTTGCGGAAAAATCCACGCTGACGTTGATTGTCGCTACAGAATATCCCCGGCTGAGATTGGCGACCGTGGTGATCTGCGAATTGGGCACGATATACAGCGTTCCGTCCGCATCACGGATGGTGGTTTTTCGCAGGGTCATGCCTTCGACCGCACCGGCAACGCCCGCCGCGTGGACCTGGTCGCCGACATTGAATTGATCTTCAACCAAGAGAAGAATGCCGTTCAGAACGTCTTTAACGATGTTTTGCGCGGCGAGGCCGATGGCGATTCCAGCCACTCCGGCGGAGGCCAGAAGCGGGGCAAGATTGACCCCGACAGTGTCCAGAATCTGCAGTCCGGCGATGAGTCCGATAACAGCCAGGCCAGTTGTGCGAATGACGCCCGCCAGCGTCTTCACCTGACCGATGCGCGCCGGACTCGAAGCATGTTCCTCGGCGACATGAATCATGCGGTAGCTGATGGCGCGCAGCAGGCGATTGAGTACGAACGCGATGGCCACAATTACCATTAAATGAGGCAGTTTGAGACGGACGAACTCCTGCGCATCGGCGACCCACTCGTCCAGAACCCTCCCCAGAAACCGGCCTTCGGCAAACCAGCCGGTCCGAATTGCCAGAAAAATATAAAAATGGTGCATCCAAATCTCCTCTTCCTAGACTAGACTGTGCGCAGGCAGGACTGGAATCTCCGGCGCAGGCATTGGTCGAGCCAGCGGCTTCGTTTCAGCCCTCCAGCAGCAACAGGAGGTCTTCCCTTGAAATCTCAACAACACCCCGCAAAAGAAATCCGGCGCTCGTGGCGGATGCACAAGCTATGGATCGGTAGTCTGGCTTGTTTAATTGCTCTGGCGTTCGCGCCTCGTGCCGTGGAAGGACTGCAGAACAGGGATCCAGGGTTCCGCTATCCGCCGTCCGTCACCCGCATACCCGACGCCAATGCGCAGAATGATATCAATACAAATCAAGCAAAACAGCAGCAATTCGAAGCCGCCAACGCCGAACGAAAGAAGCAGATCGCCGAGGACAGTGCATTGCTGCTCAAACTGGCCACTGACCTCAAAGCCGAGGTCGATAAGACCGACAAAGACACGCTTTCCCTCGGCGTGATCCGCCGGGCCGATGCGATTGAGAAGCTGGCGCACAACGTAAAAGAAATGATGAAGCTGAGCATCGGGTCCAGTTAGGCAAATGCCGTCCGATGCAGGCTGGGCGAGGGAACTGAGGCGTATGCTGAATCTGCGATCTGGATCGCACTATCTTCGGATCAATTGGCGCGCAGTACGTGTAGTGCGCAAATCGGCCTGTATTGCGTTTCTTGCTGTGCTCCCGATCTGCGCGCAGACCGGCGCCGCAGGAGGCAGGATGACGTTTCCGCAGCCGCCGATGGGCCAGCGGACTGGCGCCAGCTCAGATGAACCCTGGGGTGTCGAGTTGGCAGAGCAGGACAAGAGGCTGCGAGCGATCAATGCGGCGCGGCAGAAGTCCATCCAGAGCGATACGGAACGGCTGCTCAAGTTGGCGGCTGCGTTAAAGGCAGAGACGGAGGACCCCAGCTCGAGCCAGGACCTGCCTCAGCAAATGAGCCAGTGGGGACAGATTGCGCGGCTGGCGCATAGCATCAAAGACCGGATGAGCTATTCGATTTCAAGCTCTTCTGGCTACCCTCCTTATGGTGTTAGCCATTGATTTGTTGATGCCCGTTGCCGATGTACAGGCCGAGTCCGAACGGCTGGCACCCCCGTGCAAACTATTTGACCCTTTGCCCTATGGCGACGGGTTGGTAGAATAATCATTTGGATTGAACAAATCCTACATCCGGTACACGGGGAGAGACAGGAATGGAACTGGCGGTTTCTGGCCTTGGTGAGCTTGAAGTGAACTCCGGTAGCCTCAGTCCTCAACAGATGGTCGAGATTTACCGGCTGATGTATCTCTCCCGCCGCATTGACGACCGCGAAATTTTGCTCAAGCGGCAACAGAAGGTATTCTTTCAGATTTCAGGGGCAGGGCATGAAGCGCTGCAAGTGGGGGCGGCGTTGGCGCTGCGGCCTGGGATCGATTGGTTTTTCCCGTATTACCGCGACCGCGCGCTCTGCCTGGCTTTAGGCGTGACCCCAACCGATATGCTGCTGCAATCCGTTGGCGCGGCCACCGACCCTTCGACCGGCGGACGCCAAATGCCGACCCACTGGGGCAGCGGGCTGCTGAATATTGTCACGACTTCATCTGCAACCACCACCCAGCTACTTCACGCTGTTGGATGCGCAGAGGCGGGCCGTTATTTCAGCCGGCATCCCGAAGCAGCGGCGAAGGCAGAGGGTGACTACCGGGCCTATCGCGATGTGGTTTTCCACGGCGACGAGGTCGTGTTTGCGTCATTGGGCGAGGGATCGACCTCGCAGGGCGAGTTCTGGGAGGCGCTGAATACCGCGTCTAACCAGAAACTGCCGGTAATCTTCTGCGTGGAAGACAATGGCTACGCGATTAGCGTCCCAGTTGAAGTGAACACCCCCGGCGGCAATATCTCCAAGCTGATTGCCAACTTTCCGAATTTCTATTTTGCCGAGATTGATGGCACTGATCCTGAGGCCAGCCTGCATACATTCCAGGCGGCGGCGGCTCACTGCCGCGCCGGGCTGGGACCGGCCTTTATCCACGGTCATTGCATTCGCGGCTACTCGCATTCGTTTTCCGATGACGACAAGAACTACCGCTCGGCCACCGAGAGGGAGGCCGATGCGCTGCGCGACCCGCTAACCAAGATGCAGATGCGCCTGCTGCGCGAAGGCGTCCTGAGTGTCGGTGAGATCACTGCGCTTGAGCACAAGCTGGACCAGGAGATAGCCGAGGCCGCGGAAAGGGCATTGGCCGCGCCGCTGCCGAAAGTGGAAAGCATTCTAAAACACGTCTACTCTGAAGACCTCGACCCAACCAGTGAGGCATTTGCGACTGAACATGCCGAGGCTCCGGGGAGAGCTGGCGGAGGCAAAACAGGCGGCGAAAAGGGAAGAGAACCACGGACGATGGCCGACCTGATCA
Organism: uncultured Acidobacteriaceae bacterium; assembly: GCA_963713645.1. GTDB lineage: Bacteria > Acidobacteriota > Terriglobia > Terriglobales > Acidobacteriaceae > Telmatobacter. Next base: position 186,918 of record CAVQMQ010000013.1, read on the forward strand.
ATGCCTGCCTGCACGACGAGATGCGCCGCGATCCTCGCATTGTGGTCTACGGAGAAGACGTCGCCGATGCTAGCCGCTCAGCTGCGCTTGCAGAGGTCAAGGGCAAGGGTGGAGTCTTCAAGCTGACTGCCGGCCTTCAGACTGAGTTTGGATCGGAGCGGGTTTTCAATTCACCGCTAGCCGAGGCCAACATCGTGGGCCGCGCGGTAGGGTACGCGAGCCGGGGCATGAAGCCGGTTGTCGAAATTCAATTTTTTGATTATATATGGCCAGCCATGCATCAGATACGAAATGAGTTATCTCTAATGCGCTGGAGGTCGAATGGACTTTGGGCGTCTCCGGTGGTGGTACGCGTACCGATTGGAGGTTATCTGACAGGCGGCTCGATTTACCATTCGCAGTCGGGCGAGAGCATTTTCACGCACATTCCTGGGCTGCGGGTGGTTTTCCCGTCGAACGCACTGGATGCCAATGGACTGCTGCGGACCGCAATCCGTTGCGACGATCCCGTTTTGTTTCTTGAACATAAACGCCTTTATCGAGAGACTTACGGTCGCGCTCCGTATCCAGGACCGGATTTCGCGATTCCATTTGGCAAGGCGAAGATTGTGCGGCCGGGCAAAGATCTCACTCTCATCACCTATGGGGCAGTGGTGCCGCGGGCGCTGCAAGCGGCGGAACGGGCGCAAAGAGAGCACGGAATCGATGTAGAACTGATTGATTTAAGGACGCTTAACCCATACGATTGGGAGGCGATAGCCAACTCCGTCCACAAAACCAGCCGGGTGATCATGGCCCACGAAGACATGCTGAGCTGGGGCTACGGCGCGGAGATTGCCGCGAGGATCGGCGATGAGCTGTTCGAGTATCTGGACGCTCCGGTCAAGCGGATTGGCTCGATGGACACGTTTGTGGCCTATCAGCCTGTGCTGGAAGATGCGATCCTGCCGCAGCCGGAGAATATCTTCAAGGCGATTGTGGAGTTGAGAAAGTACTGACCTAAATAGGGTTATCACACGGGCGGAACAGGGGATTCTTCTTTATTTGGCCCGTGCAGACCGAGAACATAATTAAACGAGATGCTTACTATACAGAATATCAGTTATCAGACATGATGGTTGCGGGATGGACTATTTGATGGTCTGAAGATACCGCTACACGTCTGTCGCCCAGTTCACAGATGATCGAAGTTCATCCAGTTGCGCAAAGGCCTTATCATTTGTCACCAGAACAGCGCCCCTGGCAACAGCATGAGCAGCAATTTGCATGTCCATATTTTCGAGTACTTTGCCGGAAGCCTCAAGTTTTGCGCGAAGCGCGCCGTATACCTGTGCCTCTTCACGACCCCAGGGCAAAACTACAATCGAAGACAAAAACCATTCCATTCGGGTGCGAAGCGCGATCACTTCTGGTCTTTTGCTCAGGCCATAATGGATTTCTGCTTCAGTGATTGCTGAGACACAAACGCCCTCGCTGTCGGTAAGATTCAGCATTCTGGAACGGGCTGCCTGAGATTTGCCTTTGGTTATATAGCTCACCATGTTGGTGTCCAGCATATAGAGCACTGTCATAGTTCATGCCTGACCTGCGGCACCCCCTGAGCGCGATCCGCTGGAGTCAGAAACTCGTTTGGCACACCCACCTCATCCAACGCGGCAAAGATCTCCTCCAAGCTGTTTGGCGCCTGTGAGAGAATCAGATCTCCATTTGCCGGGTTTCGGCGGATATATATTTCCTTGCTTGTGAAGCGGAACTGAGATGGAATGCGCACAGCCTGACTTCTGCCACTCATAAATACTTTGGTTTTTTCGAGGATCGCCATCGCTTGCACCTCTGCTATCTATCGTGCTATATATCAGAGAAAAAGTAAAGAATATTTGCCCAGTTTTCAAATACTGTAGACGAATTGCGGATCTTCAGGCGAGTGACAGCCTCAGTACAAGCGGAAGTTGACCTCTATATTGATCGGCACCGGGACGGGTTTGCCGTGGTACATGGCCGGCTTGAATTTATATTTACGTACTGCTTCAACGGCTTTCTCATCCAAGCCCATGCCCAACGACTGAGAGACTTTGACGTTCTGCGGATTGCCCTGTGCGTCAACAATCAGGTAAACGACAACCACGCCCTGAAATTTGGCTCGGCGCGCTTCATCGGAGAACTCAGCCTCCGGCTCGAAGATTGCAACCGGAGAGGAAACCTCGCCACCTACGCGGAAAAGTCCACCTCCAGCGTTGCCTCCGCTGCCGTCACCATAGCCATTTCCGTGCCCATTGCCAAGGCCCATGCCGGTGCCGTTTCCGCTGGAAGCCAGTTTGACATTAGGCGAGTTGGACATGCCGAAGTTCGGCAGCGTCGGATTGTCTGGAATATTCAGATCTTTCTGCACGTCGATTGTCGGCGTGGGCGGCAGGATGATCTTGGGAACATCGATCGGTTGCGGCGCCTTGGGAGGGATCTTGCCTTTGATCGCTTCTACTTTATCCGGGCTGCCGCCGCCGCCGTGGGGTGCATCCGCTACCGTCTTTTTTGGGGCCTGGTAATCGGTCTTCAAATCAACTGGGGTGACGACTTCATTTTTCTTCTGCTGCTGGATGATGGTCTTTACACCCAGGAAGATGAGCAGAGCGAGGATTCCTCCGTTAACGACGGATGCGATGCCAATAGCCCAGGGATTAGCCTTGACCTTCATCCGGTCTGGGACCGGAATAGGGGTCGAAGTCAGCACCAGCGGCGGGAGCTTGGGCGGAAAAAAGAGGTCGCGAATGTTCTCGTAAAGATCGGCGAATGTAGACTTTTCTTCAAGAGCTGCGCCGAATAAAGAGTCGAGTTCGACTCCCTCCGTGACGTGCGCTGAGGCTTGAGAGTCGGTTATCGGTTGAGTCTGAAGATCGTTAGCCATAGCTGCTGCGGGTTCTGCGAAGCACTCCTGCGTATTATCTTGACGTTTTATGACGGGAGAAAGTGGCATCTCCAATGCGGAAGCCGCTTGCCCAGTTCCCTGCCGCGCGGCGGGAAAGTCGTCATCCCAACGCACCATCTTATTATGCTTGAGCGTGCCGGTTTGTGTCTCGTTTGCCAAGGGCGGGTTTACCTGCTCAGACTCTCCGTCCAGTACGGCAACTTTACGATCCGCGGATTTTGGGGAAGAAAGCACACTCATGCAAGAGTAGACGAAATCGAGCCCACGACGTTACCCAAAAAATCTTCACCGGCCCATTTACACTTAAGAATGGACCAGAACGAACCAAACTGGAATTGGGAGAAACGATGTCTTTAGCGCCGGAGTTGAAGGCGACCCTCACCTTGCCGCAAACCGCCTTCCCGATGAAGGCCAATCTGCCTCAAAATGAACCGCTTCGGCTGAAGCGCTGGGCCGAACTGCGCCTCTATGAGGAGTTGCTCAAGGCCGGCGCCGGCAAGCCTGTCTATCTTCTGCACGACGGCCCGCCCTATGCCAACGGCCCTCTACATCTGGGGCACGCGCTGAACAAAGGGTTGAAGGATTTTGTCGTCAAGTCGAAGACGATGGCGGGCTATGACTCGCCGTATGTGCCGGGATTCGATTGCCACGGGCTGCCGATCGAGATCAAGGTGGACGAGCAACTGGGCCGAAAGAAGCTGGAGATGCCGGCTCCGGCGGTGCTGGAGGCCTGCCGCGCCTACGCGCAGAAGTACGTGGACCTGCAAACTGAGCAGTTTGAGCGCATTGGCTGTTTTGGCCGCTGGGACAAGCCGTACAAGACAATGGCCCGTGATTACGAGGCGCGGACGCTGGAGATCTTCTACGGCTTCCTGGAAAAGGACTTTGTCTACCGGGGATTGAAGCCGGTCTATTGGTGCATCCACGACCGCACGGCGCTGGCCGAGGCCGAGGTGGAGTACGAGATGCACAAAAGCCCCTCGGTGTATGTGCGCTATAAGCTGACCTCGCCCGCGGAGGCTCTTGCGCCCGAACTGGCAGGCCGCGAGGTCTACACGATCATCTGGACAACAACGCCGTGGACGTTGCCTGCGTCGCTGGCTGTGGCCTTTCATCCGGATTTTGAGTATGTGGCGCTGGCGGGCGAAGGTGGACAGGTTTACGTTGTTGCCGCGGAACTGGCTGCTTCAGTTGCTGCCGCTTGCAAGCTGGGCGAGACAACGGAACTGGCGCGCTTGAAGGGCAGCGTGTTGGAGCACTCGACCTATCAGCACCCGTTTCTGGAGCGGACGATTCTGGGGGTTTTGGCGACGTATGTTACAGCCGATCAAGGTACCGGCGCGGTGCATACGGCACCTGCTCATGGCGCGGATGACTTTTACACCGGCACACGCTATGGACTGGACCAGACCTGTCGCGTGGATGCAGCGGGACATATTTCTGTCGATCCGGCGGCCTGGCCTCACTCTGCCCCGCCCGCGTTTGACGGCAAGAAGGTCTGGGCGGCGAATCCGATCATTATCGCTATGCTGGAAGAGCGTGGCGCGCTGCTCGCAGGGCGCGAGATTGAGCACTCTTATCCGCATTGCTGGCGCTGCCACAAGCCGGTGATCTTTCGTGCTACCGAGCAGTGGTTCATTGGCCTGGAAACGCCTGTGAAGCGCGCCGATGGCTCGGAGACGACTTATCGTAAGCTCGCAATCGAAGAAATCGACAAGGTGGTCTGGGACCCGGCCTGGGGCAAGGAGCGGATCACCAACATGATCGAGACGCGCCCCGATTGGTGCATCAGCCGCCAGCGCATCTGGGGCGTTCCGATTGCGGTCTTCTTGTGTACCGGCTGCAACAAGCCCATTGTGGACGAGGCGCTGAACCGCGCGGTGCTGGCGCTCTTTGAGCAGGAAGGCATTGAGGCCTGGCACTCGGAGGCGGCGGAGAAACTGCTTGCGGCGCACACAGGGCTGGGCAAGTGCGCGCATTGCGGCGGTGAGGAGTTCCGCAAAGAGACGGATATTCTGGATGTGTGGTTTGACTCCGGGGTGAGCTGGTTTGCGGTCTGCGAGTCGGATGCCGATCTCAGCGCCGCATACAAAGCGTTTCAATCTGCTCCTCATGCCGAAGCCAGCGTTAAAGATGTTTTGTATCAGGGCACGACTTCAGTCGTGCCGAATGAGGTAGAAAAAACAACCGGGGCTTTAGCCCCTGGCTCTGATTCCCAAAAGCCGAAGGTACTGTATCTTGAAGGCGGCGACCAGCATCGCGGCTGGTTTCACTCGTCGCTGTTGACGAGTGTGGCGCTACGTGGGCGCGCGCCGTATTCACATGTCTCGACGGCTGGCTGGACGCTCGATGAGCAGGGCCGGGCGATGTCCAAGTCGCTGGGCAACGGCGTTGATCCGGTGGATATTGCCAACCGCATGGGCGGCGAGATTGTGCGGCTGTGGGTTGCGTCGATTGATTTCCGCGAAGACATGGCGGCCAGCGAAAACCTAATGGCACGCTGTGCCGAAATCTATAAGAAGCTGCGCAACACCTTCAGGTTTTTGCTGGGGAATCTGAGCGGCTTCAACCCGGCGACGGACGAGATCAAGGAAGCGGAGCTTCTTCCCTTGGACCAGTACATGCTGGCGCGAACGCGCGAACTGACGGAGAAGGTGCGCGATTGGTATACGGCCTTCGAATTTCATCGTGTCTATCATGCTGTGAATGAGTTCGCGATTGTGGACCTGAGTTCGTTTTATCTCGACGTGCTGAAGGACCGCATGTACACCTTTGCGCCGACGAGCGCGGCTCGCCGCTCTGCCCAAACGACGCTTTGGAGGATCACAGAAGCACTGGTGCGGCTGGTTGCGCCGATTCTGAGTTTTACTGCCGATGAGGTCTGGGAGTATCTGCCGGTGGTGGAAGGGCGCGAGAAGAGCGTGCATCTGGCGCAATTCCCTGCTCCGGAGGAGGTTTTCTCGGAAGACCCGGCGGCGATTATCGACGAATGGAAGCTCCTGCTTTCAGTTCGCGACGTCGTATTGCGCAGCTTGGAGGTTGATAGGCAGAACAAACTCATTGGGAAGTCCCTTGAGGCGCGCGTGAAGATCCTAGCGGGCCCTTCGCTCAAGATTCGACTGATTAGTTACGAGTCCAGCCTCAAAGAGATGCTCAATGTATCGCACGTTGAGATCGTCTCCTCTTATGTTGAGCACACCCCGCGCGGGGGTGCCACCATACAGTTCGCGCAGGAGGAATTCGTAAAAATCATCGTTGAGCTCGCAACCGGCCACAAATGCGCGCGCTGCTGGAATTTCATGCCGGAAGTTTCCAATTACGGCACATGGGAGAATGTCTGCACGCGCTGCCAGTCGGCGCTGCGGGAGATGAAAATCGACCCGCCGCAGCCGACGGAGGCCGCTCAGTGAAACTGAACCGCTTTCTCCTCATGAACAAGAGACTTTTCGCCACGCCCCTACGGGGCTGGAGATTGATATTGGCCTCTTTCCCAGGACTGCGCTGCGCTTGTCCTGGGCTAATATCCTATTGCCCCTCCGGGGCTGTACTGGCGCGGATTGTTCATCCAAGCCGGAACCCGACAATGCGAGCCGGGCTGCTCTCAAAGAGCTGTCGTCCTGAGCGGGCGCTGCTAGCCGAAGGCCTTGTAGGGAAAAAACAAACGCAGGTCCTTCGCTACGCTCAGGATGACGGCGTTTTTGCTCAAGATGACAGTGTTTTTGGGTGCAAAGCAATGGAACCGACGGAGGCCGCGCAATGAATTTTCCGCGCCCCCGGCGGTTGCCCTGGCTGCTGTTGATCTCTGCGGTGATTTTTGCCGCCGACCGGCTCTCGAAAATCTGGGTCGGCAAGCATATTTTGCTGGGCGGAGCGATTCCGGTGATTCCCAGAGTGCTGCGCATTACGCATTGGGACAATGACGGCGCGGCTTTTTCGATGTTTGCCGACTCCGCATCGCCAGGCTTGGTGCGCTGGGGGTTGGTTGGTTTCACTATTCTGGCTTCGGTTGCGGTGCTGATTGCCCTTGTCTGGCTGGGCAGCCGGTTCAGCCTCGTAACCCTAGCGCTGGCGCTGATTCTGGGCGGTGCGGTGGGCAATCTGCATGACCGCATCGCCTACGGCTCGGTGGTTGATTTCATTGAGGTTCACATCTTCAGCTACCACTGGCCGGATTTTAATGTGGCCGATTCGTCGGTGGTGACCGGGGCTTGCCTGCTGCTGCTCGATTCCCTGCTCTCGAAGAAAAAAACTGCAGAGTGAGTTGCGCTTCGTAGTGATTTGAATCACAGTAAACTGGGCGATGACGCCGTTAGGGTGATGAAGGACATGGATCTGCTCTGGCTGAGGGTCGCGGCTGTTCTTTATGGGGGTGCAAGCATAGCTGCGTTTCCAGGCGTGCTGCATGGCCTGGAGCGCTGGCGCAAGGTCTGCGTTCATCTGGCTGGGCTGGCCTTCTTCTTTCATTTTGTGTCGGCAGTCGAGATGCTGGTCAAGTCCCACAATTGGGTTCCAGTGGGGGTGCGCGAGGCGGAGTCGCTGCTTGGCCTCGCGGTGGTTGTTCTCTTCTTCCTGGTGTGGTGGGTGTATCAGGCAATCTCCTTTGGTCTCTTTGCCCTGCCAGCGGCATTTCTCCTGGTCTTTGTGCCGGCGCTGGGCGTGGAGCGGTATACGTTTCCTTCGGCAGGGGTGCGGATTGGCTGGCTGGTGGTTCACATTGCCGCGTTGCTGGCGGCGTATGCCGCGCTCGGCTTCAGCTTGCTGGCCTCGGCCTTTTATCTCCTTCAGGAACGGCGGCTGAAGAGCAAGCCGCGCGCTGGCGAAGATACCTGGTGGGCGCCGTTTGAGTGGCTGCCTCCGCTGGATACGTTGGAGCGGATTGCAAACACGACGCTGCTGGTCGGCTTTCCCTGCATGACGGTTGGCCTGTTGATCGGCTCACTGCTGGCTCAGGAGACGGTGCTGGGCGCGGCCTACTTCCGCGATCCCAAGGTGATCGCCTCGTTCATCATGTGGGCGGCATACTGCCTGCTGCTGCTGATCCGGCGCTCGGCAGGGCTGCGCGGGCGCAAGGCGGCATATCTCTCCGGCGCGGTCTTTGCCGTGGTGCTGGTGGTGTTGGCGGCCAACGTGTTTAGCCAGGTTCACAGGTACGGTCCGCAATGACTCTGGCGCTCATAGGCGTGAACCACAAGACGGCTCCGATTGAGCTGCGGGAGCGGATTGCGATTGCGCGCGGGGATCTGGGCGAGGCGACACGGGCGCTGGCCGCTGCGCCGGGAGTGACGGAGTGCATGATCGTCTCTACCTGCAATCGGGTAGAGATGCTGGCCTCGGTTGATTCGCCGGAGGCTGATCTGGCCGCGTTTCTGCACCGGCATTTTGGACTCGACCCGGCGTTGTTGGCTCCCCATGTCTACGAGCATCGCGACCGCGATGCGGTGCGGCATCTCTTCCGTGTGGCCGCCAGCCTGGATTCAATGGTGGTGGGCGAATCGCAGATTCTTGGCCAGCTCAAAGAGGCCTTTGCCGTTGCGCGAGAGAGCGGGACGGTCGCCGGGCAGCTTGAACACCTGCTGCAAGCGGCTTTTGCGGCAGCGAAGAAAGTCCGTTCTGAGACAGAGATAGGGTCCCATTCCGTATCCATTGCTTCAGTTGCCGTCGATCTGGCGAAGCGCATCTTTGGATCGCTGAATGGGCGGACGGTCTTTCTGGTGGGCGCAGGCAAGATGAGCGAGCTGGCTGCGCGGCATCTGGTGGCGCAGGGTGCGGGCGCAATTCTGGTCACCAACCGAACCGAAGAACGCGCTCGGCGGATGGCGGAAAACTTTCAGGGTCAGGTGATTCCCCGCGTGGTTCCGTTCGATCAGATTCATGAAGCGGCAAGCCAAGCGGACATAGTGATTACCTCGACCGGCGCGCCGCATCCGATCTTCAGCAAGGCCGACGGGCAAGCATTCTTGCATAAACGGCGCAACCGGCCGATGTTCTTCATCGATATTGCCGTGCCCCGCGATGTGGACCCGGCGATGGGCAAGCTGGAAGGCATCTTTGTCTACGACATCGATGACTTGCAGGCCGTGGCTGCTTCGCATCTAGCCCAGCGCAGCCGCGAGGCCCAGGATGCCGAGGCGCTGATTGCCGGCGAGGTGGAGCGTTTCCACCAGCGGCAGCGGGCAGTAAATGCAGCCCCGGCGATTGTGGCGCTGCAACGGCAAGCGGAAGAGATTCGGCAAGCGGAGTTGCGGCGGGTACAGGCCAGGCTGGGAACGCTGAGTGCAGAACAGGTGGCGGCGGTCGAGGCTTTGACGCGCGGTTTGGTGAATAAATTTCTTCACCCGCCGATGCAGGCTCTGAAGCAGGCTGCGCGGACAGAGGACCAGATCAAGCTGGATGCGCTCTGCGAGACCTGGTCGCTGCCGACGGGGGCAGAGCCGGAGGCGAAGATCGAATCCATCGAAGGCCGGAGTGCGGAGGCATCTCCAATAACGCAAGAGGACGAGCCGGAGTTCAGACCGAGAAATGCAGCGGCGGGGGGACGATGAATCTACGCATAGGAAGCCGGGGTTCGCAGTTGGCGTTGTGGCAGTCCAACCACATTGCCGCGCTGCTGCGTGGGCATGGGCACACGGTCGAGATTGAGATTATCAAGACGACCGGCGATAGGCTGCAAGAAATTACATTCGCGCAGGTCGGGGCTGAGACTGGCACGAAGGGAATGTTTACCAAGGAGATTGAAGAGGCGCTGGCCGAGGGGCGCGTGGATCTGGCGGTTCACTCGCTGAAAGACTTACCGACCGAGTTGGCGGAGCTTTTTGTTCTGGCGGCGACACCGCCGCGCGTCGATCCCAGGGATGCGTTTGTGTCGGTTCACTACCCCAATCTGGCGGCATTGCCGCCGGGGGCGCGTGTTGGGACCAGCAGCCAGCGTCGGCGGGCGCAGTTGAAGGCGCTACGGCCCGACCTGCATCCGGTGGAGTTCCGTGGCAACGTGGACACCCGGCTGCGCAAGCTGGCCGAGGGGCAGGTGCAGGCGATTCTGTTGGCTTCAGCCGGGTTGGACCGGCTGGAGAAGACCGAGTGGGTGCGAGAGCGGCTGGAGCCGAAGGATTTTTGCCCTGCCGCCGGGCAGGGATCGCTGGGGATTGAGACCCGGAATGGCGATGAAGCGACGATTGCCGCCCTGGCGTTTCTCGACGACCCTGCGACGCGCTTTGCGGTGACAGCAGAGCGTGCCGCACTGGCTGCGTTGGGCGGCGGCTGCCAGGTTCCGATTGGGATACATTGCCGGCCTTTGGCTGGGGATGGCGAAAGTAAAAACGAGATATTTGCGGTGGTTGCCGCGCCGGAGACAGGTGAAGCTGTGCGGGTGCATTTGACCGCAGCAAGCGGCAGTTGCACTCCCGAGGAGTTGGGTCGGCGAGCTGTGGAGAAGTTGCTCGAAGCAGGAGCGGGAGCGCTGCTGGCGGCAAATGCCGGAGTAAATAATTGAGTTCCCTGCCCTTGAGCGGTCGGCGCATACTGGTCACACGCTCTATGAGTCAAACCGCCAAGCTCAGCGATGGCCTGCGTGTCCTTGGAGCAACCCCAGTCGAAGTTCCTGTGCTGGAGATTATTCCGCCAGAATCATATGCTCCACTCGACGACGCTTTGCAAAACTTGGATCGATACGACTGGCTGATTTTGACTAGTACGAATACGCTCAGGGCGATCAGTGTTCGATGCCAACATTATGGTGTAAATCCCGCCAATGCTTATGGGCTAAACGTAGCCGCGATCGGCAGGGCTACAAGCGAGGCTGCGCAGTCCTGCGGTTTCCACGTGGCGGTTGTGCCAGAGGCACAAGTCTCCGAGAGCCTAGTGTCCTCACTAGGTGAAAGGGTTCGCGGAAAGCGGGTGCTGTTGCCGCAGGCCTCGATTACACGCGAGATAATCGCCGATGCTCTCACTGCTGCCGGAGCCGTAGTTGATGTCGTTGAGGCTTACCGGAATGTATTGCCGGAGGCCGCTGTAGCGCAACTTCAGGAGGCAATGGCGGGTGGAATCGATGCCGCGACCTTTACCAGCTCATCAAGCGTGACGCATTTGCAAGAGGTTGCCCGGCGGACGGCAATTCCCTTCCCGCTGGTTGGCGTTCAGGCGGTTTCCATCGGCCCAATTACCAGCCAGACACTGCGCGCGGTAGGTTGGGAGCCAGCGGCAGAGGCCAATCCGTCTGACATCCCAGGGTTGATCGCGGCACTTGCTATCTTGATGAACCGCAACAGCTGACCAAGTACCAGCTTCTGCTGCCAACTACTTCGTTGCCTTGTGTTGACGGTCTTCCGCTTGAATCTGCTTTGCGGTCTGTTCAACTTCACGGAAGACGCGCAGCAGATTGCCTCCGAGGATCTTGCGGCAATCGTCATCTGTGTAACCGCGGGCCATTAGCGCCTCGGTAATCTTGGGCAGGTCGGCGGCGGAGTCCATCCCCTCCGGCAGTTGCCCATAGACACCATCAAAATCCGAGCCGAGTCCGATATGGTCTACGCCCGCTACTTTTGCGATGTGATCGATGTGGTCGATGAGCATCGAGAGCGGCGGGCGGGGAATGCGGTCGTAGATGCGGCGGTTGAGCTTGTCGATTTCCTGAAAAGGAGTCTCTTTGCCTTCGGCCTTGTATTTGGCCTGTAGC
>CAVQMQ010000014.1:0-75712 GCA_963713645.1 uncultured Acidobacteriaceae bacterium
CTGCATGAAAACCCTCGCTATCGGCGTTCTGAAAGCAAATCCTTCCCTGTGCGCTTGGGCCACGCTTTCGTCTTCTCCTTCGCCGATCGAACTGATGGAGGGCATACCACAATCGCTATCTCGAACTTTACAGGCGCAGCGGCTGGTGGCTTTATTGGTAACGCGTACCTACCCGCTGGCTTTGACAATCTAACCCATGCAGGACAGAGATCTGCAATCGCGTTCGGAGGCATCGCTGCTCAGAACGTTGCCCAAGAGTTCGCTCCAGAACTTGGCCGATTTATGAAGAAGATACATCTTACCCATATCCCGATGCCTCCGGTGTGGTGGACAGGAGACAAGTAGCGATGTGGATTTGTACTGGGTGGTCTGTACCGCATGCAGCACAGATTATCGCGTTGATCTTGGATTCGAGTTTTGGACGGCAATGTAAATCGGAGAAAGAAATGGAATTCTCCGATTTAGAACCTGCATCGGAGAGAGTGTGTTCTATCGCTGATTCCATACTGAGACACACACGGATATATTTGTCGCAAAAGACTCACCAATGTAATACCGTCATAGCCCAATCAACCCTGCGCGCCTTTGCCGCTGCTCTTGTGCTGTTCGCGAGTGCCGCTGGCGCTGGCTGGGGACAGAGTTCGCAGCAAGATTCCGTTACGCGTGCCATACAACTTCCACTCTCTGGCCGTCAGCAGGGCGGCACCTCCGTGCAACAGTCGGCCACGCCTTCGACCGCATCGAGCGTCAATACACTGAACACGCAGGTGAGCATTCAAGGCGCTTATACCGGCAGCGCGCTTGATCCGAATCCGCCCGCCGGTTCTCTCACACTCACCTTGACCGATGCCGTGCGCCGGGGCCTTCAATTCAACCTTGGCAGAGTCCGCGCAGACGCCGCGTTGCGGCAGGCGCAGGCGCAGCGCATCTCCGCGCGCAGTTCATTGCTGCCCAATCTCAGCGCCAGCGTTTCGGAGAATGCCGCGAAAACCGATCTCCAGGAGGAGGGCTTCAGTGCCAGCGCATTTGGAGGCTCTGCGGCTTTGAGCATCCCAAACACAGTGGGGCCATTTCACTACTACGACCTTCGCGGATCGCTCCAGCAGAACGTCATGGATTTCACCGCTGTCCACAACAATCGTTCTGCGCGGCAGTCTGCCGACGCGGCGAGTCTGGAGGCGAGTCAGGCGCGTGAGGAAGTCGTGCTCGCAGTGACCGGAGTCTATCTTCAGTTAATGGCGACAAACGCCATGATCGATGCACAGCGCGTGGAGGTGCAATTCGCGGAAGCCAGCTATAAGCAGGCGCGCGCACAGGCCGACGCGGGCAACAAAGCTCCTATAGAAGCCAATCGCAGTCTTGTTGAGTTGCAGACAGAACAGCAGCGCCTGCGCTCCCAACTGGGCGATTTGCAGAAACGGAAGAATGCGCTGGCTCGCATGATCGGGCTGCCGCTGGGCCTCGGTATTTCCATCACAGAAAAGCTGGAAACCCTCCCTTTCGACGCCGCTTCTGTTGAGGATGTTGTGAGCCGTGCATGGACGCAGCGCCAGGATCTCAAGTCAGCGGAAGCAGCCTTGCGCGCGGCGGAAGAAGCTCGCAAGGCCGCTGGAGCCGAGCGTCTGCCTTCAGCGACGGTCAAGGGTTACTACGGAATTGAAGGCATTAATCCCAATCAAGGCAACGGTATCTTTCAGGCCTCGGCCACGCTGAGCATTCCCATCTTCGACGGTGGCCGCATCCATGCGGATACCGCGCAGGCAGATGCTGTTGTCACTGAACGCCGGGCTGGACTCTCCAATGAGCGTGGCGCTGTTGAGCTTGAAGTTCGGGATGCCTACATCGATTTGACCGTGGCCAGCGATCAGGTCGGCACCGCGGAGAGCAATCGCAAGCTTGCGCTTGAAACCTTGCAACAGTCACAGGACCGCTTTGCCGTGGGCGTAGCCGACTCGGTTGAGGTGGTCAATTCGCAAGAGGCGCTGGCCGCTGCAGACCACGACTACGTCAGCAGCTTGTTTTCTCAGAATCTCGCCAAGATTACTCTCGCGCACGCTATGGGAGAGGCCGAGAAAGATATTCCCGACTTACTCAAAGGGAGCAAGTAAATGAGCACTGAACCACAGCCGGAATCTCAACCTGATGCGACGGGCCAGTCCAGCACCGATGCCACTCCACCCCGCCGCAGTATCAACCCCTTGGTGGTGGGTCTCGTTGTGCTTGTACTGCTGGCCATTGGTATCGGCTGGTACCTCTACTCCCGCGGTTATGAGGATACGGATGACGCCCAGGTCGACGGTCATCTAAACCCAATTGCTGCTCGCATTGACGGCACCATCAAGTCCATCCACGTCGACGACAATCAATTCGTGCAGGCCGGAACGCCGCTGGTGGAACTAGATCCCAGCGATAATAACGTCGCACTGCAGCAGGCACAAGCGCAGTACGACCAGGCCGTGGCTCAACTCGGCGCGGCGCATCCGAATCTGCCCATCACCCGCATCGGCAACCTCAACGATCTCACGTCCCAGCAAGCCGCGGTCGTCAATGCAGAGGCTGCACTTGACGCCGCTCAGCATGATAAGGACAGCGCCGTGGCCAAGCTAAGGGAATCGCAGGCTATCAACGAGCGAAACCAGGCCGACTTTGGCCGCTACCAGACTCTCTTCGACAAGCAGGAGGTCGCGCACGCGGACTACGATCAGTACAAGGCCATCGCAGCGGCGCAAATCCAGACCGTCGCCTCGAACCAGGCAGCCGTCGCCTCCGCCCAGAAGACGGTGGAACAGCGCATGGCCCAGCTCGCACAGCAGCGCAGCAAGCTACAGCAGACCCAGAACAGCGCGCCTTTGCAAGTCGCCATCAAGGAAGCCGACATCAAGGGTCAGCAGGCGAATGCTGAGGCAGCCCAAGCGGCGCTTGCACAGAGCCACCTCAATCTTGGCTACTGCAGCATCGTCGCTCCGGTCTCCGGGGTGATAGCGCAGCGCAGCGCTGAAGTCGGCGCCCGCATCTCCAAAGGCCAGCAGTTGTTCATGATCGTGCAGACCGGCGACCTATGGGTCACCGCCAACTTCAAGGAGACGCAGTTAGCCCGCATCCACCCTGGCCAGCATGTCCGCATTGCCGTGGATGCCCTGCATGACACCTTCGACGGCACCGTGGAAAGCATGCCTGCCGTCACCGGCTCTCGCACCAGCGTCCTGCCTCCGGAGAACGCCACCGGCAACTACGTGAAGGTTATTCAGCGTCTTTCTGTCCGCATTCGCTTCAACAGCGGCCAGAAGGATCTGGACAAGCTTCGCCCCGGCATGTCCGTCGAGCCAAAGGTGCATCTGGACTAACCCATGGCCCAAGCAGACGAAATCGCAAACGCCGAGTCCGCGCCTGTTGGCCGGCCGTTGATCAATCCATGGATCATCGCCATGACCGTCACCCTAGCAACATTCATGGAGGTGCTGGACTCCTCGATCGCTAACGTTGCTCTTCCGCACATTGCCGGCTCACTTGGCGCCAGCTCGGAAGAGAGCACCTGGGTCATCACCAGCTATCTGGTATCGAGCGCCATCGTGCTACCGATGAGCGGTTGGCTTTCGAACGTGATCGGTCGCAAACGCTTCTATATGGGATGCGTCGCCATCTTTACCCTCAGCTCGTTACTCTGCTCTGTGGCCACGAGCCTGCCCATGCTTATCGTCTTTCGCATCCTGCAAGGAGTTGGCGGTGGCGGTCTGCAGCCCACTGAACAAGCTATCCTGGCCGACACCTTCTCTGCTAAGCAACGCAGCATGGCCTTTGCCATCTATGGAGTGGCAGTCGTCGTCGCGCCCGCCGTCGGTCCAACACTCGGTGGTTGGATTACGGACAACTACAGTTGGCACTGGATATTCCTCATCAACGTGCCCATTGGCATCCTCTCGCTCGCGCTTACGCACCGCGTCGTGCAGGACCCGGTCTACCTGAAGAAACTCCTCCGCTCAAGCCTCCGCGTGGACTATATCGGCATCAGTCTCATCGTTGTCGGCGTTGGCTTCCTGCAGTATGTACTAGACAAAGGCCAGGAGAACGACTGGTTCGCCTCGAAGATCATTCTGATCAGCGCGATGGTTGCCATCGTCGCGCTGGTTGCTCTGGTCTTCCGCGAGCTGAGCCACGAAAACCCAATCATGGACCTCCGGCTGCTCGCCAAGCGGAACTTCGCCATCGCCATCACCTTCAGCTTCATCCTCGGCATGGTGCTCAACGGCAGTACCATCCTGCTGCCGCAGTTTTTGCAGAATGATCTTGGCTATACCGCGCAGCAGGCAGGCATGGCGCTCTTACCTGGCGGGATCGCCCTTGCAATGATGATGCCCATCGCCGGTATCCTGGCCAGTAAATTCGACCAGCGCTTCATCATCGCCATCGGTTTTGCCCTTCTGTCCTTTGGACTCTTTCACGTCACCGAAATCTATCTTGGCGTCAGCTTCAGTACCGTAGCAACCCTTCGCGTCCTCCAGGTCATCGGCATTCCGCTCATCTTCATCCCTATCAGTACGCTCAACTATGTGGGGGTGCCGCAGGCCAAATTCAACCAAGTTTCCGGCATCAGCAATTTCACGCGCAATATGGGCGGCAGCATCGGCGTCTCCATGCTCTCGAACTTCCTCTTCCGCCAGGGGCAGACTCACCGCAGCACCCTCACCGCGCACACTAACCATGCCAATCCATTCTTCGAAAGGCAGCTCAACGCCATGACGCAGAACTTCGTCGCCATGGGGGCCAGCACCAGTGAAGCCTCGCATCGCGCTCTCGCGCAGCTCTCCGCGCAGATCAATTTGCAAGCAAATGTGCTCGCCTTCGTCAACGCATTCTGGATGCTCGGGCTGGTCGTTATGTTGCTGATCCCGCTGCCCTTCATCATGCGACGGCCTAGCCCGGAAGAAGCAAAGGCCTCAGCAGCGGCGCACTAACAGGGCGCCGAAATCCGCAAATCGCTACAGACTGTGTTCGCAACCGGGAGATCAAGCGTCAACGGTCGATAACAGCCCAACGCGCGTTTCCACAGGTGCCAACTCGTGGCGTTCTGCAAATGTATTCCTCACTGCAATGCGAGGTTAGTAGTGGCTTGGGGGTAACTGAGAACGTGCAAGAGCCAAATCCCATGTATGTTGAGCAGGTCTCGCGGGTAATAGAGCTGTTGCAGGGGAAGTGGACAGTTGAAATCCTGTGTGCAATGCGCAAGCGCCCTAAACGTCTCAGCGAGCTACGAAGACGAATTCCGTCGGCGTCAAAAAAGGCTTTGACGGCAAAGCTGCGCTCTCTTGAAGCTGCGCAAATCGTCCTGCGCCGAGACTTAAGCAGTTCTGTGCTGCACGTTGAGTATGAAGTTGTAGACACGATCCGCGAACCGCTTTCAGCGCTGTTGGATCAGCTTGCAGAGTGGGGTCGTCTATACAGTCCAGATGGACCGCCAAGGGACTCTGCAAAAGCTAACTCTTCGGCTGTCCACAGCCCGAGCGAGTGACGTATTCAATGCAGATGCATCCTCATTCGTCCAGGTGTAGCTTCACTCGCCGCTCCTGAAGCTGCGCGTGTGATCGTTCCAATTCTTCTGCGATCAGCTTTTCATCCGGCAAAACGGTCCGATACTCCGCAGCAAGGACTTTGTTGGGGAGATTGTCGAGCGCGTAATGGGCTTCTGCTACGCCCTTTTCCGTGCAGAGGATAAGACCCACCGGAGGGTTTTCTCCGGGTTTCATCCAGTGCTCCCGAGCATAGTTGAGGTACAGGTGCATCTGGCCCGCGTCAGCGTAGCCGAACTTGCCGACTTTCAAGTCAATGATGAGCAAACACCGCAAGCGCCTATGGAAGAAAATGAGATCAATCCTGAACCAGGTGTCATCCAGACGTAAGCGGCGCTGACGGCCGAGAAAGGCGAAGTCATCACCGAGTTCCAGCAGGAAGTCCGCGAGGTGTTGGATGAGCGCTTCTTCGAGTTCTGATTCGGAGTATTCATCCTTGAGATTGAGGAATTCGAGGACGAATGGGTCTTTGATCGCCTCTTCAGGCGTGATTGCGTCACTTGGCTCCGGCGTTTCCGCCTTTTCAAGCATTGCGGCCTTGTTGCGCGAGAGCGCGATACGTTCATAGAATTGACTTCCGATTTGACGGTCTAGCTGGCGGACGGACCAACCGGCCCGTATCGCTTCCGCCTCGTAGAACTTCCTTGCTTCTGGCCTCTTGACGGCGAGCAGCCGCAGGTA
Source organism: uncultured Acidobacteriaceae bacterium (assembly GCA_963713645.1). Classification (GTDB taxonomy): domain Bacteria; phylum Acidobacteriota; class Terriglobia; order Terriglobales; family Acidobacteriaceae; genus Telmatobacter. The sequence goes on from CAVQMQ010000014.1 coordinate 6,246, forward strand.
GGCGGACCAGGGCAAGGGGAACATGGCCGAGAGGGTAGGGACGCTTGCGAGGAAAGAGGGAGCAATCTTGCTGAGAGAAGGGGAGGCTCCCGATTCTCGCAACGGTGTTGCGAGAATCTTTTTGTCGGGCCAAGCCTGATAGAACCCGCGCATCCTCCAGAGGCTGGCACTACCGAACCCTCTCCCAAACTGTTCGGTCAAATCCACCGCGAGTTGTTCCACCAGACGCTCACCGTAATCGGCACGCTTTTCTCCCCGCATCTCCGATTCGACGATGCGCCGTCCGATCTCCCAATAAGTGGCAGTCATGACGGCGTTGATGCTCCTCGCTGAGACGGCGCGGGCAGTCTTGAGCAGGTCAATGATGCCACTGCGAACGTCGGCATATTCAGCGTCCGGTCGGTCTAAGTTTTGTGTCGGCATTTCACTCCAAAGCTCATTCTAGTATTTCCGTGCGCCGGCTCGTGGAGCCGCGCAATGTGACTCTCCTCATAGAAAACGCTTGTGAGCTGCCCCGCCACGACGCAACCCACGGCCCTCAAATTTGGTGTCAAATTGGTGTCAAAGGGGGGCGATTTGGCCGGTTTTGCCGGTTATGCCGTCTTCTAACCACTTTACCGTCAATAACTTAGGTTTTTGACAGTTCCATGGCATGGAAGTTCCAAGATGGTGTTTTGTGGGCGGCAAAAATTTTACGGGTCGTCTGAGTCGGTAAAACCGGCTTAATCGGCGATTAATGCCACCAACTTTCAATAGAGCGGACTCGGGATGTCCGGAGGGGGATCAGTCCGATTCTCATGTCTTGCTTCTCGGTCTACAACTGATTCTGGAACGCGAGCATTCCCAGTGCGTCTATGACCTAATCGGGTGAGTCCAACTCAGACCGTCTGCTCCCTAAACAGATAAGATCGTTTATAGCAACCCGCTGAAGTTGAGTGAGAATAAGTGCTTTTGATTGGATCTCTTATTGCGTGAACAACCAATCCTGTTGATCCTTGCGGCTCTGGGGTGCTTTGACCGTTACAAAGTTCGACTAAGGTGCCTCGTCGATTTCTCATTCTGCTCAGTGCATCCTTCGCAACTTTCCAATGTCAGGCTACCTCTTTCCTAGAAGCTGTTTCATGACCCTCTGAGTACAATCATGAAGCAGGCAATATGAAAGAAGGCTTCATAGATGTGAAGCAATCGGTCGTAGCGAACCACCAGGTGCCAGAAGTTTCCCAGCCACGCATTGGTTCGTTCGATCTTCCAGCGTTTGCAGTAGCGTCGGAGCGTGCGTCCATCCTGAGTTGGTCTGCGCACCGTTGGCCTGCAGCGCGATTGCGGCGGTTGCGATGGCGTCTGGGGTCTCAAACGGAACCAGCATTCCGCGCCCATGGTCCAGTAACTCCGCGGCATGCCAGTATGGAGTCGAGATGATGGCCTTTCCTGCGCCCAAGGCATACGCCAGGGTTCCCGATACAGCCTGCGCCTCATGGCAGTAAGGTGTGATGTAGATGTCGGCCGAGCCGACCAGCGAAGCCATCTCTTCGGGAGCGACAAATCTGTTGACAAACAAGACTTGCCGTTCAACACCAAGCCTCTTGGCCAGGGCCTGCAATTCAATCCGGTAACGATCTCCCTCGCGGGCGTGGATCTGCGGGTGGGTGGCGCCCGCAATCAAGTAGACGGCATTGCTATGAGTGCACAAGATGCGCGGCATGGCCTGGATCACGCTTTCAAACCCTTTGTTCGGAGACAGCAGCCCAAACGTGAGCAGTACACTCTTGCCCTGGCAAGAGAAACGCTCCTTGTAAGCATCCGGCTGCTCAAACGGCAGGTCGGGGATGCCATGAGGAATCAGATCAATATTCTCTGCCGGGACCCTGAAGACCTCCTGTAGGATGCGCGAGGAGTATTGGCTCATGACGATAAGGCGCTCAGAGCGCGCGGCAATCTTGTGCATCACAACCCGTTGATCCAGATTCGGCTCACGGAGCACCGTATGGAGAGTTGTGATGACCGGCATCTTCAGGCGCTTTAATAACTCCATGATGTGGTTTCCGGATTTGCCTCCGAAGATGCCATATTCATGCTGCAAGCAAACCAAATCGACATCGCGCGCATTCAAGATCTCTGCGGCCGCCCTATAAGATGCGAGGTCATTCTCGATGATCTCGAATCGCACCCGCTCCGGGTATGCGTAGGATGATTGCCGCTTAACTGGCGGCTAGAACGATGAGAAGGTTCCGGTAGGGGCGGGGGAAGAGTAAGCACATGTAGTTGAGCCCCAACGCGCGAGACAAATTCACTGGCCCATTACAGGCATCCAGCCAGTCTTCTTTTCTCCATCCCTCCTGGCGGTTCGACTTGCCTTGCAGATTAGATATGAAATTACAACTATCAGATGCAATGAATCCACTATTTCCATGTGCGCGCACTTTCTATGAAGTTCTGTGAATACAATCGGGTAAGACGTTATTTATCGGATGTGTCTGATGTAATATATAGAATAAAGGAACAAAAAGAATGGCTTTGCCAAAGAAGACAACGCCCCCAACTAAGCGCAGAGTGGTTGCGCCCGCAGAGAAGCGCACTCAGGTCCGGCTCACGGTGGATTCCAAATTCACCAAGGGCCATTTTACCCAACTATTTGCCGCATTGAAAATACGAAATAAGAACGCTCTGGCCGAGCACATCATCATGAACTTCAAGACGAAGGCGGCACAGGCGCAGATTGTGGCTTTCTATAACGGCCCGTGGCTGGACATTCCATTTCAAAGTATCGACACATCTTTCGTCTTCCCATTGACCCACGAAATTGCCGACGAGTTGGAGAGGGGCGGCGGAGAAATTCTTGGCGGCGTAAACAAGTCCAAGACATTTCGCGTGATGGTGGCCTACTTTGCAGCGGTCCACAGACTCAAGACGCCGACACAATCCACATTCGTTTAGTCTCTCTGGCATGCATGAACTATCTGCCGCCTCTTTCCTGCTGGTGTTGGCGCGGATTTTCCATTTGCTTCTGCAGGCGCAGTGCGTGTTGCATCTCCTCGTCAGTGAACTGCACAGAGATGCCATGTTGCGCCGCAGTCTTAGTGACCATCCGCTTCCACTCTACGGAGCCGGTACACGCAATGCGTGGTCCGTATTTCTGTACGGCCATCTCCAGGCCAAAGACGATTGCGGCCTCATCTTGGTTGAGGACGCTGACAATGCGCCCACGGTCGATGACGGAAACACTCCCATTTAGCTTGTACGAAACATCGCCGGTCTTGCGGTCAATTTTCCAAATGCGGGTCGCGGCGATCTGGTTGGCAAGCGCCTGCTGCTTCTGTTGGCTTGCAAGCCGCTGTTGAGCGAGATCGGCCCAGTCGGTGCTGCCGTCATCATCGGGCGTTGGCCCGATGTGCAGCGCGTTTGCTTCTAGCCTTGCATCGAGCCGCCGTTGATTGCGTTGGTCGGCATATCGCCATCCTCTAAGCTGTGCAGCAGCCCGCGCATCGCCCTCGCTGGCCCTGTCCGCTACCCAGGTGCGGAGATTCTTCGGAAATGCCTCTTGCTGCCGCCGTTGAATAGAGTGCTTCAGTGCGCGAACTTCGAGAACGGATTGCGCCGCCGCCTGGGAGAGCAGGACTTTCTTGTCTGGCCATGACAACGCGGGTACGCGAATCTCTTTCTTCTGTTGCCGCAAAACCTCACGGAGGTATTGCGCTCCCTCCCTGCCATCTATTGTGAAGGCTTTGCAAACCTCTCGCTGCCAATTGCGATACTGGTTATATTCTGCCATCAAGGCATCGCGGTCCTGGCGTCGTTGCGCCTTGCGTTCCTCCCTCTGCGCGGTATTACGTCCGCTTTGCTGTGCCAGATGTGGCGCGAAGGTTTGAATGGATGTTGAGGCTGGTGTCCATGAGCCAACAGCAGTTTCCGTCGCCTGACGGTTGACCTTTCCAGTGAAATTGTTGCGGAGTACGTCGGAAGCTTTCACGCGAATGTTGTAGTCAATAGCAAAAACCGTGTATCCGCCCGATTCTCCCTTCTCAAAACTAAGATGATATTTTGCAAAGGGGCCTAGGAAGGAAAGGCTGTCTGATACCTACTGCCTGAAGCGTGGCGCTGCGATGGAGCCGCGCTTTGCCAAGGGCGCTCCCACGACTAAGGACATCGAGATCGTGTCTCTTTCAAACGCGTTCGCGCTCGGATTCGATGGCTTCGGCCTTCTGTTGAAAGGCAAGCTGTCTGGGAGGCACCTCGCGCAGCATAATCCTTGGTTGGTTAGAGACTTCAAAGAATAGTACCGGGTTAAAGTGTCGCCGAACGCAGGTTTTGGGGGCTAACAGGGTGGGATGGGCCTGCTCGAGATTTCCTGCCAAGCCGTCCCGAGCGTCAGGTTTATGTCTCGATGAGACCAGTCCGGGCCGCAACGAGAAAACTCGCTGTTCGGTTCTTCACCCGTTTCCGTTCGTGGATGGCAAGAACTCGCTGCGTCGCTCCCGATCTGGCTTGAGTAATGGCAGCAAGTGCCTCCACAACGGTGCAAGGTTGCCCCAACCTTTTGTGGGGTGCAACACAAAAGTAACCTACTCCCATCACACCAACCTTTTGTGAGCATAGTTCCATATTCGCCGCCGGTAACAGGTTTATTACCATGAATCTATCGTGACAGAGCTATTAGACGAGAAAAATAATCGCACAGTACCAAAATGGTTGCGCTGTGCAGAGGATCAATTCGCCAACAATCATTGATGTTACTTTTCACCATTCAGTGCTTGAACCGGTGGCGGCGTTCGCTTACTATTTTTTCAAATACCAGGCAAGACTTGTGAAGGCCGAACTGGCAGATGATTTGCTAAGTCAGAATGGCGGAGCCTTGCGCAGTCCGATACCGGACAATCTGGAAGGTCATTTGCCCTCAACATCTTACGAACATTCGGTGCATTGCTTTCGGTGGTTTTTGCGATGCTCGATTAAACCGAGGCGTATGAGTCCACAAGCAGCAGGTCAAAGATTCCGGGGCCAGATCACTGGAAGCCCAGAAATCATCAGCGCGCATGATCGTAATTGGTACGCGGTTTACAGTGCACCACAACACGAAAAGTCGGCACTGAATCAGCTCGAAGTTCGGGAGATTGAGTCATTTCTCCCAACTTATGAGACGGTCCGTGTTTGGAAGAACCGGCAGCGGATCAAGCTTATACTGCCGCTGTTTCCAACCTACCTGTTTGTGCATATCAATTCCAAGGAGCGGGCAAAAGTTCTCCAATCTCCCGGGGTGTTACAGATTGTGGGCAACGGTCGAGAAGGGGTCCCCATTCCCGATTCCGAGGTCGAATTTTTGCGTTCCGACTTCTGTAGGCGACGGATCGAACCGTATCGCGACCTTGTTATTGGCGAAAAATGTCGCATTAAAAGCGGTGTGATGCAGGGTCTGCAAGGAACGCTTGTGAGAAAAAGCAATAGCATGCAGTTTGTGCTAACACTCGAATTGATTAACCACCATGCCGCGATCCAGGTGGACGCTGAAGATCTGGAGCCGATAGTCGCTTAATCGCAGTAAGCGCAATTTTCTGGCTGCCTTGGGACGGCGCTCCCTCCATCGGTTTGCGGCGACCCAGACTTATCAATAGACAGAAAACGAGCCGCAAGGAATTCGGGGACGAGGCTGGCCAAGGCGCTCCGGCTGTGAGGTCATCTCCCGAGCAGAGTTCTTACTCCGCGATTGACACTTGGAGTGTGTGAGAAATGCAAAATACGCCCAAGAGATATGGGAGCGGAGACAAGATTCTCCAAGCCGCAGGCAAGTTGTTTGCGCATCAGGGATATCACGGAACCAGCACTCGTGAGATAGCCCGACTTGCCGGCGTAAGTGAAAACACGCTTTTCCGGAATTTCTATAACAAGGAAGAGCTCTTCTGGTCGACTCTCCGCGCCGATTGCGCGGGATTGAAGTTTCCCCACGACCTGCTAAAGGGGATAATAAGATGCGACTCTCCAGAAGTGGTCTTGCCAAAGATTATTGAGATTCTCGCAGATACATTCGACTATCGGCCCGAGTTGCTTCGGCTGATTGCGGTTGCATTCATCGAGTTGCAGACAAAGAAAGGCGAATTCTTTCAGCAGCAACTCTCGCCAGTTTTTTCGCCAATCAATCATTATATTGAAATGAACATCAAGAGCGGGAAACTTCGAAACTTGGATTCAACGATCCTAACATCTGCATTGATGATGACGGTGCTGACGCATCCGGTGATATACAACCTTATTGATGGAGACAAACCCGTATATTCAAACAGCGCTGAAGCGCACCGTGCTTATGCCAAGTTTTGGCTGGCATTGATCATTCCAAGGACGCCGGCCTGTCCATAGCCTATTGCCAGGAAAGTAGTGGAGCATTCGGCCTGAACTGTATATGGCTACATCGATACTAAGTGTCATCCTCTTCTGAGTGGGCTGAACGCCGTTCGCTTAAAAAGCTGTCTTTGTGGAAGGGATTCGAGCGATTGAAGGTGTGTGATGCGATCTCGCTTGAAAGAGTTTGAGTCCTTGCTAGTTGATCAAGATCGGTTGGGCAGCCGATAACCGAAATGAACGTTTGCCCGATGACGCCACAATCTGTTTACAAAATCTCGCAGGTCCAACAGAAACGACACGGCTAGGAATTCAACAAGGATAAGATATGTCTCCAGAGTCAAGGCTTGACCGACGTCATATTGCGCGACGCTTCGGCCGTAGTTCTATTGCATGTTCTTTGGACTTGGCAGCATTTGCCCTCTCAACATTACTTGCATTCGAGTTGCGATTCGATGGTGCATTGCCTGCCAAATACTTCCCCCCAATGGAGATTTCCCTGTGCGTTTGGGCTGGAATAAAATTAGCGTCCTTCATCGTTGGCGGGGTGAGCCAGGGAAGTTGGCGGCATGCTTCAGCCTATGATGCAGTGCGGCTTGTTTTGACTAATTCGGCGGCATCAATACTGGGTGGATCGCTCATATTCATTTTGCTCGGGCCTTCGAGCATTCCGCGCTCAGTGTATATTCTCGATTGGTTGATCTCCTCCTTGATAACTTTAGCCGGAAGGTTAACTGTTCGCGTTAATAGTTGCCGCGAGGAGCAGAAGCAGGGTCGGTGGTGAGCGGACGAGGACGCTCATTTACGGTGCCGGCGCCGCAGGGCTGGCGCTTCTGTCAGAATTGCGGCAGAACCCATCCCTGATGTGCGATGTCATAGGCATTGTCGATGACGATACAAGCAAAGTTGGACTGACGATGCATGGACAAGCGGGTGTTGGGAACAGGAGATGACCTCGGTGCATTGGTGCAGAAGCATGCCATCAAGAGAGTGCTCATTGCGATTCCCTCCGCGACTGGACCGCAGATGGTGCGCATTCTGAAGCTTGCCACCGATGCGAAAGTGGAATACAAGATGGTGCCGAGTCTGGGAGAACTTGTCCAGGGCGCGGAATTGGGCAAGCAGATCCGAGAAGTCGCTGTAGAGGATTTGCTCGGTAGAAAGCCCGTGCAGCTTGACATGGATCGGATTCGGGAGCGCATTCAAGGACGGGTTGTCATGGTAACGGGGGCTGCTGGCTCGATTGGGTCGGAGATATGCCGGCAGATTGCTCGCTTCCGTCCGCTTGCCATTGTGGGTTTCGATGAGGCAGAGACTCCCCTCTTCCATATTGACAGAGAGATGGCTAAGAATTTCCCATACATAACCTTTTACCCAGAGATCGGCAGTATCACCAGCCGCCGCACTCTGAAACGGGTGATGCAGCACTATCACCCTTCGATTCTGTACCATGCAGCCGCCTACAAGCACGTTCCGTTGATGGAGAAGCACGTCTTCGCTGCCGTCGAAACCAACATATTTCGGTACCTGGAATGTCGCCCGTGCGGCGTCTGAGCATGGAGTCGACGATTTTGTCATGATTTCCACAGACAAAGCGGTTCGGCCGACCAGCATGATGGGCGCGACAAAGCGCACAGCAGAGTTGCTTATTCGCGCACTCCAGATGGAGAGCAGGACCAAGTTTGTTGCGGTGCGCTTCGGAAATGTGCTCGGAAGCAACGGAAGTGTTGTTCCAATTTTCAAGGAACAAATTGCCGCGGGCGGCCCGGTAACAGTCACTCACCCGGAGATGACCCGCTATTTTATGACCATTCCCGAGGCGGCCCAACTGGTTTTGCAAGCTTTCTCGATCGGCAAGGGCGGAGAGGTATTCGTTCTCGAAATGGGCGAGCCCGTCAAGATCGTGGATCTGGCCAAGAATCTGATTCTGCTCTCGGGGCTCCAGCCTGAACGAGACATCGAGATTCAATTTACCGGGCTTCGTCCAGGCGAGAAAATGTTCGAAGAATTGAATCTGCAGGATGAGCATCTAATCCCAACTTCGCACGCCAAGATTAGAAGCTATGTCTGCCATCAGAATCTCGATGCAATGCAAATCAAAGCGTCTTTGCAACGCCTGCAAGCGATTGTTGAAGGAGCAGGACATGGCCAACCTTGTGCTGCTGCTCAAGGAATTGGTTCCCGACTATAATCCCGGGGCCGAGGTTTTGAAAGCTGCATTGTTTGTCGAGCCATACAATGCAGGTCCAGGCAAATTTCCGGTTCATCGTGCACAGATCGGGACTCCGGTTATTGCCAAACCAAAGTCAGCTGCACTGTTGAATTAAGCAGCAGCTAGTATAGGAACACGTGACAGGGATCTGGATTGACGTGAACGGCCTGCATCATGGCGGCAAGTTTTGCAGGCTGGGTTCCGATTAGTGACTGCCGTCATTTATTTCAAATCGAATCGAATTTGAGGCGTTCTTTCTCTATGACCACGAAGCTGTTTCTTGTCGCCCTGCTGTCTTGTGCGGTCTGCGCAGGTCAGTCCACAATCAATGCCCCGTGTATCTCCTCTCAGCCTTCGCCGACTGGTGCCGCAGAGGATACCTCGGCGCAGTCGTACCAAGATGTTTCCGCGGATCAAGAGGGTACCTTGTCCGGATTCCCTCCAGCTGTTCCCAAGGCACAAAAGGGGCAGATCGCCGCAAAGTCGCAAGGCTGCCCCACGATCAGAGCGAAGGCGGATGGTGATACGGATGAAGATGCCGATGAGGATGCTCGGAAATCAACCAAGAAATTTCGTGCTATATTCGTTCGTTCAGACTTCGAGCGGTTCGTCGAAGATGCGACAGGGAATCGGCTTTCGGTGTATGGGAGACGCCTGTTCAATGAAGTACCTTCAACCTTCGCTCCCATGGATCACATTCCCGTCCCCTCCGACTATGCTGTCGGTCCTGGTGATGAACTGCTGATTAGAGCCTGGGGAAAGATAGATCTGAACGCTACGGTGACTGTGGACAGAAACGGACAGATTTCCCTTCCCAAGGTAGGCACCTTAACTGTAGCGGGCTTGCGCTATGAGCAATTGGACGGCTATCTGCGCGCCGCCATTGGCGCTATCTACAAAGGCTTCGATCTGAATGTCACGATGGGGCATCTTCGTTCCATCCAGATCTTTGTGCTGGGCAGCAGTCGGCAACCTGGTGCGTTCACGGTTAGTTCTTTGAGCACTCTGATCGACGCGCTCTTTGCTTCCGGAGGCCCTTCGGCAACCGGGACCATGCGCCAGATTCAGTTGCGCCGCTACGGCAAGCAGATCGCCGAACTTGATCTGTACGATGTGTTGCGCAAGGGAGACAAATCGAACGATCTTCAGTTGTTGCCTGGCGATGTGATCTATATTCCCACAGCCGGTCCACAGGTGGCGATTACCGGCAGCGTAAACGAGCCAGGGATATTTGAACTAAAGGGCGAGACGAATATAGCTACCGCGCTGGAAAATGCAGGAGGTCTCACCAATCTAGCCTCCATTGATCGTGCTATTCTCGAACGGATCGAGAATCGAAAACTGCACCGTGTCGAGGAGTTTTCGTTGGATGCGACCTGGATGCAGCGAATGCTTAAAGACGGCGACGTGCTCAAGATATCTCCGGTTTCTCCGCAGTTTGAGAATGCTGTAATGATTCGCGGCAATGTCGCCGTTCCAGGTCGCTTCCCATGGCATGAAGGGATGCGCATCACGGATTTGATTCCAAATCGTCAAGTGTTGCTAACCAACGAGCACTGGAACCAGCAGAATCATCTGGCTGATGAGCGGCACACGGACTTGATTCCAAATCGTCAAGAGCCGCAGGCCAAGGATCACTGGAACGCGCAGAGTCATCTGACCGATGAGCAGCACACGGACTTGCTGACCGATGAGCGGCACACGGACCTGCTGACCGAAATCGCCGAAACAAATTCCGAAATCAACTGGGATTATGCGGCTATCGAGCGGCTCGATGAGCACGATCTGAGTACACGCCTGATTGCCTTTAATCTGGCCAACGCCATCGATAACCCAGCGTCTTCTGACAACCAACTCTTGAAGGTTGGCGATGTCATCACCGTCTTTTCGCGCAAGGATATTCCATTGCCGCTAGAGAAGCACCAAACCTTCATTCAGCTTGGCGGTGAGGTCAACGCTCCGGGAGTCTATCGAGTGAACCCGGGAGAAACTTTACGGGGGGTGGTGGAGCGGGCTGGCGGACTTACGTCGCATTCTTATCTGTTTGCCTCGCAACTGACCCGCGCTTCTGCCAAACTCATTCAGCAAGAGACACTGAATATGGAAATCAGCCGCATTGCGCGAGAACAGACCGCGCATTACGCGAACAAGAGTTCTGCCTCTGTCTACGATCCGGCGGGGGGTGCAAATGAAATGGCCTCGGAAGACGCGGCCAAGCAGGATATGAAAGATTCTTTTCTCGCCAAAGTCTCGGATGTACATGCGACCGGCCGCGTGGTTCTCGGCATCAAACTCGATGCGAAAACCGTGCAGGATATTCCCGACTTTCCCCTTGAGGATGGGGACAGCTTTTTTGTTCCGCCCAGGCTTGGCACTATCAGTGTGTTTGGCGAAGTCTATAACGCGAACACGCTGCGTTACCAGACAAAGAAGAGCCTCAGAGAATATCTGAACGACGCGGGCGGACCAACTCGGATCGCCGATGTAAAGCGTATCTTCCTGATCCGCGCCGATGGCACAGTTGTCAGTAGACAGACCAGTGACAGCCACTGGTCGGGCAATTTTGGAAACATAGCGCTTATGCCGGGGGACGCGATCATTGTTCCGCCCAAGCTCAAGGCTCCCGGAGGACTTCTTCAAAGCTTGCCAGTCATCACGCAGATTGTCTCTCAAACCGCTACGGCCGGCGCAATGCTCGGCCTAGTCATGTAGTGAAGGTATATATGCTCGCTGAACAGGATATTCCGCAATACGCTGCTGACGCTGCGCCGCGCGAAAGGGCCAGCGCCCCGGATCATACCTTGATAGAAGTTCTGACTCAGTTGGCCCGGCGCAAGTGGTTGATCGCCAAAGCCACCGCCATCTGCACGGTCATTGGCCTGATTCTTTGCCTTGCATTGCCGGTTCGCTACACGGCCGTAACCATGATCATGCCGCCCAAGCAGACACAGTCAACCACCTCTTTCTTGAATACGCAGATGGGAGGCGGCGGCCTCGGCGACATGGCTGCAGGCGGACTTCTCAAAGACCCCAACGCTATTTATATTGGACTGCTCAAATCCCGCCCCATTGCCGACTCCATCATCAACCAGTACGGTCTGATGAAGGTATACGGAGCGCGTGACATGACGGCTGCCCGCAAGGAGCTGAAAAAGAACACCGAGGTGATCTCGGAAAAAAGCACGCTGGTTTCCATCTCGGTCACCGATCGAGACAAGAAGCGCGCCGCCGACATTGCCAACACCTACGCCGAGCAACTACGCGAACTTTCTAAAACGATCTCCTTCACCGAAGCTTCGCGGCGGCGCGCCTTCTTCGAAGAACAACTGAAGACTCAGAAGGAAGTGTTGATTCAGGCGGAAGTCGCTTTCCAGCAGGTGCAGCAGAACAAAGGGCTCGTTCACCTCGAAGCGCAGGCCGGAGTGATCATCGGCAGTCTGGCCTCGTTGCATGGCCAGATTGCGGCCAAAGAGGTGGACTTGGAGGCGCTGCGCACTTATTCGACGGAACGCAACGCAGATGTGCAGTTGTCCGAGCGCGAACTCGCAGCAATGCGGGCCGAAGCCGCACAGATGGAGGAGCATAGTCAGAGCACCGGCTATTCGGATATGGGTCTGAAGGATGTTCCCAAGGCGGGTCTGGAATACATCCGCGCAGAGCGGGAGTTGCAATACCAGCAAGTTTTTTACGACACTCTGCTGCGCCAGTACGAAGCCGCACGCTTGGACGAATCCAAAGAAGCCGCCGTCATTCAGGTTGTCGAACCCGCGATTCCTCCCGAACGCAAATCCTCACCTGGAAGCGCAACGATCATGCTGGCCTCAGGATTGCTCGGATTATTCCTCGGATACGCTTTAGCCAGAATCCTGGACTGCATCGAGGCTGCGCAATCCGATCCCAAAAACACCCAAGCAATACGGCGGCTGATTGGGGCTATGACCGGGAAGAGATCCGCGGATGCGGCATAGGGTGCCAGCATGACTGTCGAGAGTTTTCCAGTGCCGGTCATCCCTTCTTTGAGGGTAAATTTCAGTTGGACGCTCGTCGGCAATTTGATCTATTTTGGCTGCCAGTGGGGCATGATCTCCGTTCTCGCCAAGTTGGGCAATGCCGCCCTGGTAGGCAGCTTTGCTCTGGGACTCGCCATCACCGCCCCGGTTTTCATGTTTACCAATCTGCAACTCCGTTGTGTGCAGGCCACCGACGCGCGTTCGGAGTTTGCCTTTTCCGATTACTTCACACTGCGGGTGGTGGCCTCGCTGACGGGCATGTTGGCCATCGTGCTGCTCGTGTTATTGGGCCGATACGACCGGTTCACGGGAACCGTCATCCTCCTCGTTAGCGTGTCGAAAATGATCGAGTCGCTCAGCGACGTCATCGCGGGATTGCTGCAAAAGGCGGAGCGGCTGGACCGCGTGGCCATCAGCCTCATGATCAAGGGAATGGTTTCGCTATCTGCCTTTGCGATGGCATTTTGGATAACAAGGAGCCTCGTCGTTGCCCTGGAGGCGCTCACTGCGGCCTGGTTGTCGGTTCTCGTTCTCTACGACCTACGCCAAGCCTCGAACCTCATTCGCGGCACCGACAGCTTCTTCGCCTTTCGCTGGTCACGGCTGAAAGGACTCGCGCTTCTCAGTACCCCAATGGGCATCGTCTCGACGCTTTTCTGTCTGAATGTAAATATTCCGCGGTATCTTCTGGAACGCGCTAGGGGCCAAGCGGAGTTGGGCATATTTGCCTCGTTAGCCTACTTGCTTGTGGCAATCAATCTGATTGTCAACGCGCTCGGTCAGTCGGTTACTGCGCGGCTCGCTCGCCACTTCGCGAACGGAGAGATCGTACGGTTTCGTAACCTTCTGGGGAGACTGCTGGCTTTTAGTGGCTTGATTCTCGCGGTTGCCGCACCAACAGCTCACTTGATCGGAAAACCGCTTATTGCATTCGTATATCGTCCAGAGTACAGCCAATACTCTTCCCTCTTCACAATAATGGTTGTTACCGGTGGCTTTTCCGCAGTTGCTACCTTCCTTAACTGCGGGATGACTGCTGCCCGATCATTGCGCTTGCAGGTTCCGATCATGATCGCGATGACGGCCTGCACAGTTTGCCTTTCGTTTTTATTGATTCCAAGCTTTGGCCCCGACGGTGCGGCCTACGCATTGCTAATTGGTTCAGGCGTCCAGGTGATCGGCGGCGCTTGGGCTCTGCACAACACCATTCATCGCGGGGGAATGATCTGATATGTACAACATAGACTCTTGCCGCTCTTCAAGCTTGCAGACCGATTCGCAGCGGGGAGACTCCATAGTAGTTGGAGTTCTCACGTTGTGTGCGGCTTTACTTTGCCTTGGCCTACTGTGCCATCAGGACAGGCTGACTTGGAGCGTATCCCTGATCTCACTGCTGCTACCGTTGACTGTATCCTGGTGCGCGGCAAAAGAAAAAAGCATTATCACTCCGTTTGTTTTATTCTCTGGCGGCTATGGCGCTTACCATGGTCTGCTTTTGCTCCGTCTTGCATTCTTGAATTTGGACGACTATCCATACCCGATCGAATTGACAAACGAGGTTGTCCTAAAATCGTCCCTGCTTAGTGCCTTAGGGGCGGTTTCTATCGCGCTGGTTTGGCTATCCCGCCGCGATCGCTCCCCTCTAAGCAGATTCCGCATGCAAGCAAAAAGTGAGCCGAGCGTGTATTCGGCGGGAATACTTCTTCTGGTCATCTCACTAATGTCGTTTGTATTTCAAATTCATGAAATGGGGGGATTGGTTACTTCCGCAACAACTGACCGTGTGGAACGTTTCCAATCATATCAAGGCGTCCATCTGCCGTACCTGTCATTTGCAGCGGTATCTGTTGCCCTGTTATTCCTGGCCAGCGAAGGTCGTCGGAATAAGCGGAGGTTTGCATGGATATCGTTAGCAGTATGGGCCTCGCTTCTCATCATCGAGGGCGAGCGCATCCCTGTTCTACGCATATCCCTTGCCGTGGCAACTATCTTGGGAACACTGCAACCTCGCCTGCTAAGACTAAGAGGCGCCACGCTAATGGCTGGTATCTCGATAGCTTTCGGAGGCCTGTTGTTTGGAGGAATTCGTGTCCAGATTCCTTCATATTTACAGGGTTCCATGTCACCCGCTGCATTCTTCGATGCTGCTAATATCGATTGGCTGCTAGGGCTTGTGATGCCCGATAAATCCGAGTTTGGCGGTTCTTATTTTTCGATACTTGACGCGGTGTCCACGCGACGCGAAATGCTGCTGGGAAGTTCCTATATCGAGTCCCCGATGGCACTTTTGCCGGAAGGCATCTATCCTGGACGAAAGCCCGAAGATCTGGCAGATGCGCTTTCTGAGGCTGCATCTTCGGGCGCCGCATATGTGATGGGATGGTCATACAATCCGGTAGCGGAGGCGTATAGGAATTTCGGAACATTCGGCGTTCCGATCGTCGTTGCGGGGTTGAGCATCTTTTTTCTCTGGGTCGGAACCAAGCAATCGCAGAGTCTCTTTAGTCTGTTGTTTTCTTCTGTATTCATGCTTGAATCCTTTACTGTCCATCGGGGTGACTTCAGGTGGTTCTGTCAAGTGGTTGCGTCTAGCGCCGTCGCCTCCTACCTTGCCATCTGCTCCATCAAACTGATTGAAGCGACAAAGCGGTCTTCTCTTCGGCGTACGGATGGCCCGATGTAATAAACTCTGCAAGCTGGAAAGAGACCTCTGGAGGCCAGATAAATCGCCAGAAAAATCAAATTCCAGTTGTTGTTCGTCTTGATCCCTATCAAAAAGCAGAGGCTCTCTCGCGCCTGTTCGGTCCGCTCGAAATCAGGTGCCTGTGCGGAGGTACCTTAGAGGAAGTTATGACATGGATCTGACAGTTTCTCTTGATGCGCGATATTCTGTAGCCCCTGACGGTTCGGTATGGGCTCAGGCTGGAATGGCACACACCTTCTGGAAGCGCTACTGCGAGGTTTTCGATCAAGTTACAATCGTTGCACGCGGTGCTCATACCTCGCAAGTACCACAAGGGTGGCTACGAGTCGACGGCGATGGTATCGTCTTTCATTGCGTACCTGATTTTCTGGGGCCGTGGCAGTGTCTGAAGCGATATCGAGTGGCCCGCGCAGCTATTCTAAAAGCCGTTCCCAGGCGTGGGGCAGTGATCTTACGCGTAGGATCTCAGATTTCAAACATGCTGGAATATGAACTCCATAAGAAAAACTATCCGTATGCAGTAGAAGTGGTGGGAGACCCTTATGAAGTCTTCGCACCAGGCATAGTCGATCATCCGCTAAGGAAGTTCTTTCGTTGGCATTTCTCGCGCCGATTGCGCCAGGAATGTATTCGCGCTCAGGGAGCGGCCTACGTGACGCGCCATGTTTTGCAGAAGCGATACCCCAGCAGATCGACTTTCAATGTCTCTGATGTGAATTTGCCAGAAAATGCATTTGCCGTGCAAGATAGCACATTCTATTCAAATGTCGAAATACATGAGGCTGATATTATTGATTCTATTTATAAGCCTAGAAAGCAGGGACCCTACCTGCTGGTAACGGTTGGCTCGCTGGAGCAACTCTATAAAGGAACGGATGTGTTGATCGATGCTATTGCAAATTGTGTTAGCTCCGGGGTTGAACTAAAGGCTGTCATAGTCGGGGGCGGCAAATATCAGACATCGCTAATGTCACAGGCAGAGCGTCTTGGTTTGGCATCGCGCATCCAATTTACTGGATGGCTCACGGCTGGTGAGCAGGTTCGGGACATACTCAGATGCGGCCGATTTGTTCGTTCTTCCATCCCGAACGGAAGGGCTACCGCGAGCGATGATCGAAGCGATGGCTCGTGCGCGGCCATGTATTGGATCCGCAGTGGGCGGCATTCCAGAACTTCTTAATGATACCGAATTGGTGCCGGCCGGCGACCAGCTCGCACTGGCGTCCAAGATCCAGGAGGTCTTGAAAAACCCGAAGAGGATGGAGGCAATGTCAATTCGGAATCTGGAAGTGTCACGAGAGTATAGTGATGCAGCTCTGAGCGCACGGCGAAGAGGTTTTTATCAGTATGTGCGCGACTTTACGCAAAGGTGGGAAGCTTCACAGGCGGTGCGACAATGAAAGTACATCATGTAGTAAAAACACATCGAGAAATCACATATCATAGTAGGCCGAAGCTAACAATTGTCGTAACCTCTTCCGTGAGCGCCGGCTTTTTTCACGGACAAGTGTCTTTTCTGGTAAGGAACGGATTTGATGTAAGCATCGTTTCCAGCCCAGGGTCCGATTTGGACGACATGCGCGCCGAGGGTGCGACCACTTTGGCTGTTCCCATGGAGCGCGACATCGCTCCGCTCAAAGATATCGTGTCCCTTTGGCAGCTATTTTGGCTATTTCGCCGCACGCGCCCAAACTTGGTAGATGCAGGTACGCCGAAGGCTGGGCTCCTGGCAACTCTGGCGGGGCGTCTGGCTGGTGTGCCGCATGTAAGATACACGATCCATGGGCTACGTTTGGAAACTGTATCGGGTTGGAAGAGGTGTCTGCTTTGGTTAACCGAATGGCTTGCCTGTCATGAGGCACACGAAGTGCGCTGTGTAAGCCCGAGTCTGCGTACGCGCATGATCACGCTGGGCCTTGTGAAGCCGGATCGCTGTAAATTGATTGGGCTAGGTACGATCAACGGTGTGAACTTTAAGCGTTGGCGGCGCACCCCCGAGACCGAGGCCACGGCACGGCAAACAAGGGAGAGGCTGGGGATATTGCATGAAGCTCCGGTGATAGGATTCGTCGGGCGACTCGCACGGGACAAGGGAGTCATTGAACTATACAAGGCGTTCACGCAGCTGCGGTCAGCCCATCCCGATCTGATCCTGTTGCTGCTGGGGAACTTCGAAGCGGGCGATCCGGTGCCGCCGCAGATCCGAGCCGCATCGAAGCAGATCCGGCGGTGATCCGGCCCGGATTTGTCGTCGATGCGGAGTCATATTTCTGGACTATGGATATGCTGGCGCTGCCCACCTATCGCGAGGGCTTTCCGGGCGTGCCCCTGGAGGCGCAAGCGGCCTCGATTCCTGTCGTGACCACGAATGCGACGGGGGCTATCGACGCCATCGTGGATGGCGTGACCGGGATACAGGTCGCGGTGGGAGATGTTGCGGCGCTTGCGGCAGCTCTGGATCGTCTGCTGGTCAACCCGGAACTGCGCGTCCGCATGGGGCGGGCCGGCTGTCGGTGGGTCGAGGAAAACTTTCAACGCGAGACGGTATGGAAGAATTTGCTGGACGACTACCGCTCTCTTCTGCAAATCGCACTGCCTAGGAGCTTGTTGAAAAAGGGTTCTTGATCCCGGAATATGGCAAGAATCGGCATGCCAAAGCCATCTCCGATGTCGCTCCGATCGTTCTACGGGCATTCTGGCACGGTTCCATTTTTCACGTGCGGGAACACTTCACGTTTTTCAACAAGCTCCTAGAGAGATAGTGTAATGACATTTTACCGGAAATATGGTAAGCGCCTGTTCGATCTGGTTTTTGCATTGCTGGCACTTGTTGCTTTTTCTCCTGTTCTTCTTGTAGTTTCCCTGTTGGTCAGGATCAAGCTGGGTTCGCCAGTGATCTTTCGCCAGATGCGCCCAGGTCGCAACACATCACTCTTCCCTCTGTTTAAGTTCCGAACAATGACCGACGAGCGAGATTCAATGGGAAACTTGCTTCCGGACAGCCGCCGTCTAAAGCCAACTGGAGAGTTTCTGCGCCGGACAAGTCTTGATGAACTTCCCGAGTTAATTAATGTTATAAAAGGCGAGATGAGCATTATCGGTCCAAGGCCGCTGCTTGTGCGCTATCTTCCATATTTCTCGATAGAAGAGCGTGCACGCTTTACGGTCAGTCCTGGTATTACTGGTTTGGCACAGGTCTGCGGTCGAAATAACCTTCCCTGGGATGAACGCTTGCAGATGGATATTCGCTATGTGAACAATTTATCTCTTAGCAATGATATCAAGATAATCTGCGACACGATTCACTGCGTTCTTCATCGAGATGGATATCAAGCTAATCCAAACGCAATTATGCTTGATTTCGATGATGAACGGAAGCTGCATTCACGAAGCCGAGGATGAATGTTGTGAATCTAGAGGGAGCCCTAGCCTTGCGGGCGGCAGCCGAAAACGATGCTCAAGCAATCTACAGTTTGAAGCACGAGGCATTCGGCACAAAATATCTGCAGTTCACAATTTACCGGTCAGAGAAATCCGTTTCTCACATAAGACGGATGATCGCCGCTAAAGGTGAGATTTTCGAGATCGCGGAACGGTACGGGAAACTTGCGGGATACGCCAATGTCAGCTTTACCAATTATCAACCAATCCTGAATTATATCGCTGTGGATACCGCCTTTAGGGGTCTCGGTGTTGGAAGCTTCTTGCTGCAAACGGTCGAGTCGATAGCTGGCTGTCGAGGTTTTGAATCGCTTGCGCTCGATGTCTTTGAGAGCAATTCAGATGTGGTGAACTGGTACGCCAAGTCCGGATATAGCATTGATTCTCAGTCATTTCTCTATCGAATAGATCTCACCCGCGCCATGCGGAAGAAGAGCCTGTTCCAAGTCGATTCGTCTCTTTGGTGCTCGGCTCTTGCCTCTGAAAATCAAAACGGATTTAGCAAAATTGTAATAGGCATCGGAGAGATCGAGATAACTCTCGGGCTTATTGAAGGCGTTGCATGCAAGCTGCTTGGTTATCGAGGGATATCGATTGATGAAGCGATTGCGGCTATCTCTGCAATTGTCAACGGCCAACGTAGCGAGTTGATCGTTTCCTCAATGGAAGCGCCAGAACCAGATTTCCGGCTGCTGAACCTCGAGACTTCGCTGAGGATGGTAAAGAAGTTATGATGAAAACGCTGTTCAATAACTCGCATATCGCAAAAAAAGCAGAGATACAAACTCATTTTCGCCGTTCCGCCTTCGGCTTTAGCAGCGCTCGCGAAGGGTTTCGATACTTAATGTCGGCTTACGGCGTAACATCAGGGAATACGGTTCTTCTCCCCTCATTCATCGGTTGGAGCGCCCGCGAGGGTTCAGGCGTCTACGATCCGGTGGCAAGCATCTGTGCGGAACCAGTATTCTATCGGATGCACGAAAACCTGTTGATCGACGCTGAAGATGTTCAGCGCAAGATTCGCGAACGAAAGCCGAACGTCTTAGTACTTATTCACTATTTCGGCTATCCAGACCCAAATGCCGCAAGGCTTGCCGCATATGCTCGGGAACGCGGCGTTCTTGTTCTGGAAGATGAGGCTCATGCAATGCTCTCCGATGTGGTTGGCGGCGTATCTGGACGGTCAGGGGATGCGGTCATCTTTTCCCTCCATAAAATGCTTCCATTCTGCGAGGGGGGAGTACTTCTGTTGAACCAGTCTATCCCTCAAGGCGTACGCACGCAAATTGAGACGAGCACAGACCGCAGCGAGCTGCTTCCATTCTGGGAATACGATGTTTATAGCATTGCTTTAGCGAGGCGGCGGAATGCAGAATATTTGATAAACGGGTTGGCCGGGCTTGCTGGTCGCGTGGGGCTGTTGTTTCCCGGTCTTCCGCCAGGTGTCGTACCGCAAACGCTGCCGGTTATTATCCAGAAAAAGAACCGCGATGAACTTTACTTTGAGATGAATGCCGCTGGTTTTGGCGTAGTAAGCCTCTATCACACGTTGATCGATAGCGTTAACGAACGGGAGTTTCCGGAGTCACACGCTCTCGCCTCCCGCATAATGAATCTTCCTGTGCATCAAGATGTCAAACCTGAACAACTAACGGCAATGCTTGATAAGCTGCGAGAGCTTGCATGATGGAGATATCCTCAAAGGTGTATACGGCGAGCGACGTCTCCGCGTGGCGCGCACTTGTGCCGCCCGCGCGTTCATTCTTCGGCTCGGTTGAGTTTGCAGGTATCTCCGCTGAGCAGTCGGGATACATTGCGCAATTGCTAGTTATCGAAGCAGGAGCCGCTCAGGTCGCCATTCCATTTTTTATTCGGTCGCTGTCAAAGCTTCGTTTGGGCAATTCTGGGGACGTACGTTCAGATGTATTTACGCCGGAGTATACGGGGCCCATCGTTATTAGTTCAGATCCGTATCTTGGCCGCGAAGAGTTTCACAGCGTATTAGATCGGGCATTACTGGGACAGAGGGTTGTAGCCGAATTCATGCATCTCAATCCCTGGGAGGAAGGGAACGAACTGCTGGATCCTGAGAATATTCATTACAACCGCGACATAGTCTGGGTGGATGTCAGCCTTGGACCAGAGCGCCTATGGAACGAACACTTTGTTCACGCATGCCGGAAGAACATCAAGCGCGCTGAGCGCGAAGGCATTCAAGTTTTTGAAGCAGATTGCGTTGACCATATACGGGAGTTTCATCGGATTTACATTGATACGATGATACGGACCCGCGCCCTGCCCACATATCACTTTCCTTTGGAATATTTCCTACGGTTTTTCCGCGAAATGCGTGACAACACGCGCTTCACAATGGCAAAGCGGAACGGGAAGATCATCGGCGCCATTCTTTATACGTATGATGACGACAATATCTATTCCTATCTTGGCGGCGCCGACGAAGAATTCCAGCAAATGCGTCCCTCAAATGCGATTATCTTTGACATCATTTGCTGGGGATATGAACATGGAAAGAAGCGGCTCATCCTGGGAGGCGGTCATAAGCCAGATGATGGAATCTTTCGGTTCAAATCGAGCTTCTCAAAGTGCGCCGCGCGTTTTTCGACGTATCGGGAGATACATCTTCCGGAAGACTATCATGAGCTCGAAGCGCGGTGGCGCAAGCACTACCACCATGAGCAACTCGAAACTGAGTATTTTCCCTCTTATCGCTGGATTCCATCTGAGGAGTTCACACCACTGGTGTCCGGATAAAATCGGTCTGCCCGGTAAATTAATAGATAATTAAAGCGATATAAGCTACTAATTGATTGTGTTCGACTTGTAGGCGGACAACCTTGAGTCCACACTGCGATTGAGTTAAGAGGGAAAATGATGGCATCCAAGGCAAGTAGCCTCCTTTCTGTTTCCGACCGAGACGCTGTTAACTTCGGGGCGTGGCCTTTCTTTGCACAGGATGAGATGGACGCGGCCACTCGTGTTCTTGTGTCTGGCAAAGTCAATTACTGGACGGGCAATGAGGGCAGAGAGTTCGAGCGGGAATATGCGAAGCATACTACAACGCAGTATGGAGTCGCGGTCGCCAACGGTTCTTTGGCGCTGGAACTTGCCCTAAGGGTCCTTGGGGTCGGGCCCGGAGACGAAGTCATTACCAGCCCACGTACCTTTATTGCCTCCGCCAGTTGTGCCGTCTCCATCGGAGCGCGCCCGGTCTTTGCCGATGTTGATCCCATAAGCCAGAACATTACAGCCGAGTCGATTCGCGCTGTGCTGACTCCGGCAACCAAAGCCATCATCGCAGTTCACCTCGCCGGGTGGCCCTGTGAGATGGATGTAATTATGGAACTGGCTCGCGAATGCAGCCTGAAAGTCATTGAAGACTGCGCCCAGGCGCACGGTGCTACCTACAAAGGCCGCCCCGTCGGTTCAATCGGGGATATCGGCGCTTTTTCTTTCTGCCAGGACAAGATCATCACCACAGCGGGCGAAGGTGGCATGATCACGCTTGATTCCGATGAATTGTATCAAAAGGCGTGGGCGTACAAGGATCACGGAAAAAGTTACGACGCCGTGTATCGCCGCACACACGAAGCGGGGTTTCGCTGGTTGCACGAATCCTTCGGAACGAATTGGAGACTGACTGAGATCCAGTCGGCCATCGGGCGGTTGCAATTACGAAAGCTTCCTTACTGGGTAGGAAAGCGTCGGGAACACACTGCTATGTTGAGTGCCTGCTTCGCGGCACTTCCAGGATTGCGCGTGACCGCGCCTCCCGAACATATTGGTCATTCCTACTACAAGTACTACGCATTCGTTCGGCCTGAAGCACTTCGTGCGGGTTGGAGCCGCGATCGAATCCTCGCAGAAATCGCTGCGCGGGGAATTCCATGCTTTTCCGGCAGCTGCAGCGAAGTGTATTTAGAAAAGGCATTCCCGCAAGAGTGGAGGCCTCGAAATCGTTTGCCGGTCGCCAAGGAACTGGGAGAGACAAGCTTGATGTTTCTTGTGCACCCGACTTTGACCGAGGAGCATATCCGCGCCACCTGTGCAGCAGTGGAAGAGGTCATGTCCATTGCGACGAACCGGACAATCGCAAACAAAATTATCCGATGAAAAGCGCTGCTCTCGTTACGCATGGTTCACTGTGGTCATCTCCTGTGACTCACATCGGCAACTCCAACGCGCTATCGCAGTATAACTTTGCGATAGCGACACTCAACTTCGAGACGGGAGTTCAACAATAATGTTGAGAAGCGCATGGTCAATTCCGAAGGGCAACAACATACTTGTCTCACCAACATCACAGGTGTTACAGGCGACTGCGGGACGCTTCATTAACGGAGCGCAATGTTCTTGCGAAGGAAAACTGTTGCCTGTGGGTTATCGTTATAGCGTTGGCATGAAACGTATCCGCGTTTACGGTAGATAGAAATCGCAACTTTCAAATCGTCATAGCTATCAAGGTAGATCCAGCGCAGACCCTTGTTGCGGGCGAAGTCTTCTAGTGCGTCCAGCAACTTGTGCGCAATGCGATGTCCCCGGCCTTCAGGCATGACATAGAGACGCTTGCATTCCCCGGCAAACGGAATGGAGCCGAGATTTCTGAGCACTACACACCCAACGGCCTTTTCTTCCAGATAGGCGAGCCACATGCCAGAACAAGAGTCATTGATGATCTTCTGGATCGCTTCGGGGGGTGTCCCGCTGGACAACGCTCACCGCCTCGTAATACTCCTGCAGCAATCGAATTGCATCTTCGTTGGATTCGGACAGGCGAACGACGCGAATCGGTTTGGGTTCACTCAGGATGGATCGGATCTTGGAAAGCGAATCGAGCAGGGCAGCGCAGTCCGCCGAATTGACGTTGGCCAGTAGCCCCCGTACTTGCCGGTTCGATTGTTCGTTCAGCCTGGCAAAGGCGGTCTTCCCCACATTCGAGAGCGTAAGCAGCTTCTCGCGAGCGTCCTGCTTTGAGGTTGTCTGGCGTACCAGCTTTAGCTTGGTTAACAGTGTAAGGATTCGACTGACGTATCCGGCATTCAGGCCAAGTGTGATCCGTAAGGAGGAGGCCGTGAGACCGGGAGCGGCTCCTATTTCATAGAGGATGCGCGCTTCCGTGAGCGAATGATCACCGTCGAGGTGCCGTTTGCGCAACAGGCCCAGCCGCGCTGTGTAGAAGCGATTGAACTCCCTTGCGGCGGAGATTTGCTCCTCTTCCCTCATTTTGCTGACCTCTATCGGGAGAGTTTAAGCGGAGATAGTTGCTTAAAGCAACTACTTTAACGATTGGCTTGTTGGACGCTTGGTGAGTCAAGACGGAAATGGCGCGGCGGCGGGAGTGAATGGGTTATTAGCGACGATCAGTTTGACTGCCCGGACTCCTCCGAACGTTGGACGATCATAAAGTACTCACGTGAGACTTACAGAACGCCTCGCGTGGACTTGCTGCTGATTTGCATCACCGCCGCTTGCAGGTTGGTCGCCGCGCGCCATGCGCGTAAAACCGAATGGTTCCGCGCACCCACGGAATCATTTGGCAGGGTAGCCAAGTGCATCGTGAATGAACTTCCAATGCAAATCACATCTTTATCATGTATCGCGAGGCTACCGCTCGTGCTTCTGCCAATGGAGCATGTGGTGGTCGTCAACTGTGATTTTTGCGGGTAGCGTCAATCCGCAGGTTTTGCAGATCAGCACATCTTTGCCAATCTCCCAATGGGTGCAGGATTTGCATTTACAAACCAGAAGCTCAATCTCTTTTTTGCCGCTCATCTACAGCCTCCTGAACTCTTCTTTTACTTCGCGCACGAAATCGGTAAAGCGGGCCGTAGTAATGATCTCCGGCTGCCAGCACAGATCTCTGTCAATCAGATTATATTGCTTGACGATGCTGGAGCCGGGGAGCGTGTTCCCGTCTGCGCCGGCGCTGCGGCCCATCAGCCAAAGATGGTCGGCCACGGAGCAGGCCGCGGTGACGTCGTGGGTAACGACGATGATTGTATTCAGATCGTCCATGTCTGCGACCTTGGCGATCAGTTCGCAGGTTTTCTCGAGCATGATCAGATCAAGGCCTGAAAACGGCTCATCCATCAGCAGAAAATGCTCACTGCAGAGTATCTGCTGAATGATCGCGCACCGTTGCCGCTGGCCGCCCGATAACTGCGCCGGGTAGAGGTTGTATTTGTCGGCCAGGCCAAACTCGGTGAGAAATGCCATTACCTTGTCGCGCGCCGCTTTGGGATCCTTTTCCTTTTTCGTCGCGCCCAGCATTAGATTTCCGAGCACGGTGCGATGCTCAAAGAGCGGGTAGCTCTGGGCAACCACGCCGACTTCGCCGGCGACCACCGGACGGTCATAACCGTTGACCGAGACCCGGCCTGATGTTGGAGCGTGCAATCCGGCGATGATGCGGAACAACGTGGTTTTTCCGCAGCCGGAGGGGCCAAGAATGCCCACAACCTGCCCTTTGATCTTGCCCGGCACGATGATGTCGCGCACTTCGGCAGAGACGCCGCTCAAGATAGGCCGGTCATCGTACTGGAGAGATACATTCTCGATTTTCAGAAGCGTTTTGCCAAGGCTATACGGTGTAGCTGCCATTATTTCCGCTCCAGAGTCAGTGCCGCATAGGGGCAAAGCAGATTCTTGAATAGGCCGATGCTGTAATCCTGGAAGAGGCCGAGCATGAGGATGGTCAGTTGGATGGCAAAGACAGCGGCCAGTCGGAAGTGGTGGTTCTCATCGAGAAGGATGGTGCCGACGCCGCCCTCGGAGCGCACAATGCCTTCCACCATCGTGAGCATCATCCAGCCAATGGCCGCATTCTGGCGGAGAACATCGAAGACCTGGTCGATCTGGCCCAGCACGATGACTTCCCAGACCACGCGCCACTCGCCCATGCGCAGGGTGCGCGCCAGGTCAAACATCTCTTTGGGAATTCCATTGATGACGTCGGCCATGCCGGTGACAAAGAAGACGGAAACAGAGAAGACCAGCAGAGAGAGCTTGAGTTCATGACCGCTCTTGGCCATCAATGTGAAGAAGAATGTGAGGCCCACCAGCGAGAGAAAGCGCAGCTTGCTGAGCAAGGCAACAACGGGACGGAAGAAGGGCATTACCGTTGCATAAGCCAGCAACAGCGAAACCACAGTAGCGACGGCGATTGCCTGGATGTTGAGATAGAAGCTGGTGATCAGCTCCGCGCCCAGGCCCTGCTGCCACAGATCCCCGAGTGCGCCCAGGACCTCACCGGGTTTGGGAAGGAGAACGAAGGGGCTGAATATCCACAACAAGACAACAATGACCACCTGCGTGGCAATCAGGACGCGGACAGCGTTCCTGTTCAGCACTGCATTCGGCGAAAAAACAGCGACGGCATGATTCATGATGCCCACTTGAAGAAAGTTTGGGGAGGCCTGTGCCTCCCCGGTATTGGTGAAAACTATTGGCCGATCTGCGTGATCTCGACTCTCCGGTTGAGCGCCTTGCCTCCGGCCGATGAGTTCGACGCAATGGGACTCTGCGAGCCGTGGCCGGCAACCGACTTGAAGCGGGAATCCGGGAAGCTCAACGGAGCTACCTGCTGGAAGTAGCGCTTGACGGCCTGCGCGCGCTTTTCGCTCAGCGGGACATTGACGGAGTCGCTACCGGCGTTGTCGGTATAGCCGTCAATCTGGAGGGCCAACTGTGAGTTGATCGCGAGTGAGTCTTTCAGTTCATTCAAAGTAGAAATGCTGTCTGGCAGAGGCTGATCAGAGCCGCTGGCGAAGGTGATATACACCGCTTTGTGGCCCAGCACCTGGCCACTCTGCGCTTCTTTGGAATAATCGACGGTCTCGGCGCTGGCTCCCTGGACTCCACCGGTATTCAGCACCGATTGCGCGCCGAAGATGAACGAGGTATCGACTGCTTCCTTGTACGGGGGAATCGGGTTGTCCTTGAAGAGCGCCGGGTAATTCTCGGTGGCGATTTTGCCGAAGGTCTCATAGGTGGCGCGCATATTGTTGTTGTGCTTGCCATCGAGTCCAAAGTAGTTCACATCGTCTTCTAGGCCGAAGACTGCCGAGCCACCCAGCGGCTGGTTGGACTTTGGATCGAGGAAGCCGCCGTAGTATTTGTACCAGTAATCGCCGGTCTGGTCGTTGTAGAGCTTGGCTGAAATCTCACCTGCCTTGCGACGAACGGCGTCAAAGGCCTTCACCTGATCGGCTCCCTGGAAGCTTGCCGCTAGCAGTCCGGAAACTTCGTCGCGATTGTCGTTGAAGAACTTCTTGATGCCCAGAATCACCGCAGGCATCTGTGACGCGTACTCGTGCGAAGAAATAATCTTTGTCGTGCCGGGGCGTCCGTGCACGGCCTGCTCGTCGCCGGGGGTCCAGGTCACAACGCCGTCGGGGCAGACGTTCTTGGTTTCGCCGGTCGAGCGGCCATCCTTGACCACTTTGCGGTCTTCGCAGCGATTCGGGATATCGACATCGGTAACAGCCTTGATGTAATCCTCGTCGGGCGCGGCAATCCAGTTCACCGCATCCGGGTCGTAGGTCTTGAGGTCGGGGTTATTCTTCAGTCCATTCGATCCCAGATAATTCAGCGCGATATTCCAGTCACCGTCACGAATGACGCCGACGACAGTCTTGCCCTTCATGCTCTGCGGATTCGACTTCCACTCAGCCGGGCCAAGCAGAGCGTCTTCGCCGTTCGACCGCCCTACAGCGCCGATGATCACAGCCTGGTAATCGGGACCCAGCTTCTTGAGTTGGGGATTCAGATCGGCCAGCCACTGCCCGCCGCTATCGCCCATTACCACAATCGCCTCTGCTCCCGAAGAGCAGGTCTTCTCGCCATCGTGGAGTTGTTTAGCGCAGGCCAGCAAATCAGCTTTCATCTGCGAGTTCGAGTCTTCACGGTGCAGGGTCAGGTTCACGCCGTACTTTTCCATCAGCGAATCCTTGGTGGTATCCGGGCCGCCGTTGGCGTAGATCAGCGAGTACATCGCATTCCATTCCCAGACATCAAATTGCATGCGCGTCGCTGAAACACCCGCCGGGGCTGCTGTGGGATAAGGCAGTGCCTGCACATTGGCCACCTGCGCCTCCTCCTGAGGAGGAAGCTGGACGCGGCTGGCGACAATTGCTTTCATGATGCCGGGGGTTGGAATCAGGCCATGCTGCATGGCGGCGCGCAGACCGAAGATCGCTCCTCCGCCTAAAAGAATTATCAGGAATAACTTTGCTTGCGGCTTCAAACGTGGCATTTCTTTCTTCCCTTCAATGAATTCTCGAGGACTTCTGCCTACTTGAACATGCTGTCGTAGTCGTTACCGGTCTTGCTACTGGAGCTGGAGGCGGCCACGCTCGACAGCGTCGTGGGCATCTTCAACGGCGACGGCGCTTCCATGCCCGGGATGTGAATCATGTCAGCTCCAGCGGACTGGTTGCCTGAGGTCAGCAGCTTCTGATTGAACTCGGCGAACTTTGACGCT
The DNA here is from genome assembly GCA_963713645.1 of uncultured Acidobacteriaceae bacterium. Taxonomy (GTDB): domain Bacteria; phylum Acidobacteriota; class Terriglobia; order Terriglobales; family Acidobacteriaceae; genus Telmatobacter. Next base: position 34,439 of record CAVQMQ010000014.1, read on the forward strand.
GCCTCGTCCGCCGCCGCGCCGGATTCGATCTGGTCGTCGGTCAGCAGCTTGTCGGTATAGCGGGAGAACTCGCGAATCTCGCCCAAGGTGCGGGAGGTATCGTCTTCGAGATATTCCAAAGCCATATCAACCATCTTCAACTGCTCTGGGTTGCCGCGCAGCAATTGCTGGCCGACGCCGAGTGTAGCCTTGGCGTCCAGAATCATCTTGCGCTGTTCGGCGAGGAAGTTGACTTTATTCTCGGTCCGCTGAATCTTGCTGTCGGCAATCTGCGACCAGTGCTGGAAGGTCTTCAGCATCTTCGATGTCTGATCTTCAAGCGCCTGCAACTGCTTGACGCCCTGCATCAGCATCCCGGCCTGTTCGAGGAAGGTCTGGCGCTCGAGCGAGAGCCGCTCTTTCTCCATTGGGTCGGCAGCGGCGTTGGCCATCTGTTCGGCTTTGGTAGCTTTGCGCCCCAGATTGTTGATCTCGTCCGACTTGGCGGAGATGCTGCGCTGCAACCGCTCATCGCTGCCGGCAAAGCGTTGCAGCGTCTGGTCGAGGCTGTACTTTGCCTTCTTCATATCATCCAGATTGTTGCGCAGAATGCCGATGGGATCGGTTTCGACGACCCACGAGGCAAAGAATCGCACAACGTTCTGAAAGAGGTTCGAGACCGCGGTGCGAAAGGTCGGGTTGAAGACCAGCCACAGAATGGCGATCACCACCGCACCCAGGGCGGCGGCGTGAATCGTATCCGTCAGAAGAGTGATCAGGAAAGGCAGAATGGCATAGAGGCCAATGCCGCCGGCGATGACCAGCCCGGCCAGCACAACCATGCCAAATGGGCCTTCCGGCCGCTTCCAGAACGATTTGGGCGTGTAGCCCTGAAGGTTCTGGGTAAAGTTTGGAGTCACTGGCGATAGACCCATGTTCGTCTCTTATCCTTTCAGCAATGAGGCGTAGAGCGCCTTCTGCTGTTCAATTTCACTGGAACGGCGTTGCGCGGCAGCTTCAAACTGGCTCTGCGCGTGGGTGGCTTTTCCCTGCGCTTCCACCAATTCATTCGACAACTGCGCCAACTGCTGCTGGAGCTGCGTAATCTCTTCGGTGATCTTCTGAATCTGGTCCTGGCGCCCTGCAACTTCGCGCGCAGAAAACTGTTGCGCCTTTCCGGCGAAGGCATCCTTTTCCTGCTGCAGTTTCGACTTCAGCGTGTCGAAGGTTCCCAGAATCCCATCTTCGGTCAATCCGGCCTGCGCCGACGCCTGCAGAACGGCGGTCTTGAACTTCACGTTCGTCGGCATTACCGTGTCTGGAATCGCTTTGAGGGGGTCGAGAAATTTATGGATCGTCGCTGCCGTTGGCGTGCCTTCAAAATCAGTTCGGGAAAGCAGCATTTGGTAAACCGAATCATTATCTGGAACGACACCGGAGTCGATCGGAAGCGCATAAGACGTTGATGGAGGCGCACTTTCAATCGTTGGAGCGGAAAACACCGGGACCGCAACGGTTGCAGCAGGATAGACGGGCGCGGTGGGCGTCGTTGGGTGGTTCTCTGGTGGGGCGGGCTCGTCTTCAAAGGCAACATGCTTCAGTGCGTCAAGAAATCCGTGCTTTTCTGTCATAACCCTCCTCCAAAAACTGCAACCAGAACAACAGTGTCAAAATGCCGAAAACTTCACTGGAAGAATATACTTGCCCACTGTGAACGGCAAGGAAATATCCTTTGGCGCGAAGTTCAGAGAGTTCTCAGGCCCCCTCTGGACGACACTGCATCGTACTTGCAACTGTGTCGTAAATCACTTCATCCGCAGCAATCCTATCGCATCGCGCTTTGCCTCAGCAACGGAATACGTATTTGTGGCCCTCTGGGTTCCATAGTTACCAATAGTGCGAATACGTTTCAACGCAACTAACCAATTGCTATTTGCAATTCGATTACGCGAATTGCGATGTGAGGCGCGCCACGAGCATGGCTGATTCAAACAATGGAATACGTTGCTTATGCTACACTTTGAGCCATGGAAAACCGTTCTTTCAGTGATGCGGGCGGCACGCCCGGCGGCTTCGGGCATTTTGCATTGGGTTTCATCATGGCCTGCATTGGCGGGTATTTTCTCGTCAACCAGGTTACTGTCGTGGGATCTTACTGGAGCTTTTACGGAGGAAACTCTTTCGGCATTACTCTGTTGCCAATGTTATTCGGCATTGGTCTGCTTTTCTGGAAAGGCAGAAGCGTCATCGGTTGGATACTTGCCATCGGCGGGGCCTTATTTATCTTTGCAGGTATTCTCGCCAACCTGCATATCTTCTTCCGGCCAATGAGCCTTTTCAATACCATTGTCATGCTGGTGCTTCTGGTTGGAGGCCTGGGGCTGATCGCGCGCAGCCTCCAACCGCATGCAAAAAGCTCTGGCGACTAAATAGCCGTCGGTATCCAATCGATGAAAATACTGATTTATCGGTCTTCGTTCTTTTCTAATTTCCGCCGGTTCTTCTGTTTGGGATTGGATTTCTTCTTCGCAGCGGACTTCTTCTTCATGGACTGAGCTACCTTTGCAACCGCTTCCCCGCGCAGAAACTCCGACGAGCGCAAATCTGGTACAAGCGGTGCCGCCTTCGCTTTGGAAATCGCCAGATAGGCTAACTGCTCGACAACCCACTCGAAGTGCGCTTCGCCCACCGACTTCAAATCCGCATCGGGCACAGGATTCATGAAGTCGATGGCGTAAGGAATGCCATTTTCCACTGCAAACTCAACTGTATTTACGTCGTAGCCCAGCGCCTGGCAAAGTTTCAATGCATCCCGCTCCATGCGCTTGAGCAGCTTCTTCTCGCAATCCGGCACACTATGCAGATACCGCTCGGCATGATGCTTTCGCGGATCGTACTCCATCACCCGAACCTTCTTCTGCCCGATGACAAAACATCGATAATACGCGCTGTAATTTACTTCCTTCTGATAGACCATGCAGTGCTCGCCTGTGTGGTCGTAGGCGCGAAAGAACTCCTCGCGGCTCGCGACAAAGTGCACATTGCGTCCGCCGCCGCCGTCAATGGGTTTGAGATAGCCGCGTTCACCCACCAAAGCAAAGACCGACTCCCAGTCCAGTGGGTACTCCAGATTTCGCATCGTCTTTTCTGTCGCTCCGCCCGGAGCATGTTTGTGCGGCAGCATCACCGTCGGCGGCACGGCCACGCCCAGCTTTGCGGCCAGAGCGTAATTGAAAAACTTATCGTCCGCCGACCACCAGAAAGGATTGTTAATGACATACGTGCCGTTGAGCGCGGCATATTTGAGATAGGCACGATAAAAAGGAATATTATGCGAGACGCGATCCACAATCACCGCATAGTCTTGGTCTTTATCAAGGCTCACAGCGCCAGTCACAATAAACTCGGCTTTAATTCCGTCCAGATTTCGCGCATTGATTCGCTCCACCAGCGCGCCGGGAAAGCTGTTCTCCGGCCCAAACAGAACGCCAATTCTCTTCATGCCGCACCCCCAGCGCGTCGGGATCTCCCCTCGCACGCCTACAGTTTACGGTATGACAATCAACATGCGGTCAACATTGGGAACTGGGACGCAAAAGATCCCTCGCATTTGCGGACTAGGGAGAGCAAAGATCAAAAGCGCCGAAGCGCCCCCACCCTCGCCACGTTTTTGTTTTTGTGGCTATAGGGGTCCCCGGCGACAGGTCTTCGTCGCTGGGGCGATTTAGGGTGGGAGCCCCACAATCTTCAATATCTACTTCGTCTCCTTCACATCCCAGTCGAAGCTGATTGCATTGATCTGTGCGTCCAGCTTGTCAATTGCCGCTTGCTTCTGCTGTTCGAGATCAGCAATCTGCTTGCGTGTGGCCTGTAGCAAATCTTCGGCGCGGTTCAGTTCGTCCACAAACCGCTTGGCAGCGTCGTTGCCCTTAAGTGCTGTAAGGTTTTCGCGGTCGCGGGCCTCGTCTGCAGCGGCAGTTTCTTCAGTTTTCTTGGCGTCGTTGATCTTCTGATTGAGATCAGCTAGAGCGGCCTGCGCATCAATTATCGGATTCAGCTTGTCGACAGCATCGGGCACGCGCTTCACCAGATCGAGCAGATAATTTCTCTGATCCTGGCTGGGATTCAACGTAACCGACGTGTATTCCGGTCCATGCTCACGCACCTCCAGCTTGCCCGTCGAATGCGCAGGCACCTGCAGCCGGAAGCGATAGATTCCCGGCGCGGACTCGGCGGCGTCAATCCTTCATCCAGGCTCCAGCCCTTGTTGTCGTTACGGCGCGGGTGCTCCAGCAGAACCACGCGGTCAACATCGGCGGAGTTCGTCGCCGAGTACGTCACGGATGCAATATCCATATGCGTTTCGACAATCGAGCCATGCGCAATCTTCACATGACGCAAGGTGCGCTTGCCGTCGCGGTCAATCACCTTCACGCGGACAGCCTGATCGGCCGCGTACGAAAGCAGCCGTCGCTCGCCGGGATGAATCGGGTCCAGCAAACCCTCGCCGGCAAACTCCCCGCTCTCAAAGATCGAAAAGCTCCCCGAGTCGAGAGTGAGTTTCGACTTGTTTTCCAGCCACACCGCGCGCAGCGGCGTGGGGTCTTTCTCGCTCCACAGCGTAACGTGCTCGGCAGGCAGTTCCTGCTGCAAAATCGGCACCATCGCCGACTCGTTCTTGTGGATAGTGACCGGCTGCGTCAGCGCGTATTCAAAGAAATCATCAAAGGCGTTGGTGGAGACGTCGCCCTCGGAGATGGCGTCGGAGGCGCGATAAACGCCATTCCCGGAACCAAGGCCATGAAATAAGCCATTCGAGTCAGCGGCGTTCCCGCTGACAAGTCCGCCGATAACGCCGTGCAATGGTCCTCCGAGTGATTCTCCGTCAACGTTGAAGCTGTTGGATGGAGAGGCCTCTTTCTCCGTAATCATTTTTATGCTGCGGGGAACACGGGTTGGCGCTACCAGTTGGTTATTCATCATTTCAGATTGACCCTGAACTGGCTTGTCGGCATTCATCTCCGCCGCCTCATGCGTCTGCGGCGTGGTCTGTGCCTCAGTCGAAATCGGAATCTCTGGCCGCCGCGTATACAGCGGCTGCGAGAGCGGCTGGATAAAGCTCTGCGGCGCGCCGGCTACCAGCGACAACTGCACATCGTCCCAGTCCGCGCCCACCGTGTTATCTACCACCGCCCAGCCCTGAACAATTGCCTTTCCATTTGCCTCGCGCGGAAAAACCATTCGGTAAGTCGACTTCCAAACCGGCACTTCGCTGATGTAACTCACGCGCAGTTGCCGCTGCCCCTGCCCCAGCGCATCCAGCGTCAGATGCCGCAGCCCGGTCGAGTGCGTCGTGCTCAGCAACTCCAGATAGCGGTCCAACTGCCCTTGCAGATTTGCGTCCAGAGGCCGCACACTCAGCGCCGGAGTCAGCTCAATTACCCGCACCGCGCCCGAGCCTGCCACCAGCGTCAGATAGAACTTGTCAATCGTCGTGTCATTTGACCCGTCGCCTGAGCCGGCCTTCTCCGTCCGCGATTCGATGGACATCAACCGTCCGTTAATCGCCCCGCCCGGCCCGCCCAGCACTTCAACCCGCTGCCCGCGCAGCGCCTGAAAAAGCTCCGTTGAAGTGGGGTCGTCGCTCATGCCCAGCGAGAGCGACTTCAACTGCTCGGCCAGAGGCGTGGTCGAGTTGTAATTCACCCCGGCAATGCGCCCGCCGCCTTCGTCAAGAACCGTCAGCGACTGCAACACATCGTTCAACTGCGGCGAGGTAAAGTCAATCGCCACGCGCTGATTCCCCGTCACCGTGCCCGCGTGCTCAAAGTACCCCACGCCATTCTTGTAAAGCACCACCTTGCGCACCGGCAGATCCTTAATCACCTGCGGTGAAGCCGGCTTTTCGGTCTGCGGTGATGTGGATTTTGGTTTAGCGGCGGCGCCGGGCAACTGCGCAGCCAGCGGAATGGAGAGAAAGCCAAAGCAGAGAACGGCAGAAACGAGACGCACAGTTCCTCCTAGATCGAACATCTGATCAAATAACTCAGAAATCCTATACTCTTAGACCCCACGCAGGGCGAAATGGTTCCCGGGATCATTGAACTTTGCTCAGAATTCAACTCCTCGCAGCATTCCGCGGCCTCGCCGAAAGATTTTCCGCCTTCCTGTGACTTTTGTCGCTGCATCGCTCCCAGGCGTGGCCGTACTCTGCCTTCACAACATCTTTCACCGGAAGGAAGCCCCCATGTTTTGTTATCAATGCGAACAGACCTCGCAGGGACAGGGATGCCAGACCATCGGCGTCTGCGGCAAGGACGACAACACCGCCACGCTTCAGGATCTCTTGATCTACGCCCTCAAAGGCGTCAGCCAGTACGCGCATCGGGCGCGTTTGCTGGACGCAGCCGATCCGGAGATTGATGCCTTTATTATCGAAGCCATCTTCGCTACGCTAACCAATGTCAACTTCGACGCAGACCGCATCGAAGAACTGGTCTACAAGGCCGTCGAAATCCGCGATCAGGCGAAGGCGCTCTATGCGCAGGCCGCGGCCAAGGCCGAAAAGCCGGTTGAAACTCTTGCTGGACCCGCTGTATGGCGGCCCGCCGCGAATCGCGAGGCTCTGCTGGCGCAAGGGCGTGAGCAACTCATTCCAACATTCTTCTTGTCAGAAGGTAAAGAGATCAAGAACCTCGAAGAGCTGGTGGTCTATGGGCTTAAGGGAGTCGCTGCGTATGCATATCATGCGCTGACGCTTGGCTCCAGTGCGCCGGCATCCTACGCGATCATCTACGAAATACTCTCTGCTCTCACCGAGCCGCACACCGCAGAAGAACTACTCGGACTGGCGCTCAAGGTCGGTGAATTGAATTACTCCGTTCTCGAGCAGTTAGACCGCGCGCACACCGAGAGCTTTGGCGCGCCCACGCCTGCTCCTGTTCGCCTGCATCCGTTGAAGGGCAAGGCGATCCTCGTCTCCGGCCACGACCTGCACGATCTCTATCAACTGCTCTTGCAGACCGAAGGCATGGGCATCAACATCTACACGCATGGCGAGATGCTGCCCGCGCATGGTTATCCAAAGCTCAAGGCCTTCAAGCATCTGGCCGGCAACTACGGCGGCGCATGGGTCGATCAGGCGGATGACTTTGATGCCTTTCCCGGCGCCGTGCTGATGACGTCAAACTGTATCCAGGAGCCGAAGAAAGGCTACAAGCATCGCCTGTTCACGGCTGGCGCAGTGGCATGGCCCGGCGTAGAACATATCAATGGAACAGACTTTTCTCCGGTGATTGCTGCTGCGCTTGCCGCTCCGGGATTTGCCGAAGACGGACCGGATGAAAGCATCACCACTGGCTTTGGCCACAATGCCGTGCTGGGCGTTGCGGGCACAGTGATCGATGCGGTCAAGTCAGGCGCGCTGCGCCGCTTCTTTCTCATCGGCGGTTGCGACGGCGCTCGCTCCGGCCGCAGTTATTACACCGAGTTAGCCGAGAAAGTCCCGCAAGACTGCATCATCCTTACTCTCGCCTGCGGAAAATATCGCTTCAACAAGCAGGAGTTTGGAACTCTCGGCGGATTGCCCCGGCTGCTCGATCTGGGACAGTGTAATGATGCCTACTCTGCGTTGAAGATCGCGCAGGCATTGGCCGCTGCTTTCGAATGCGGCGTCAACGATCTGCCGCTTTCGCTGGTGCTCAGCTGGTATGAGCAGAAAGCCGTTGCGATTCTTCTGACGCTCTTGTGGATGGGTGTTCGCAACATACGTATCGGACCCACGCTGCCTGCATTCCTCTCGCCCGCTGTGCTCAAGCTGCTCAATGAGAAATACAATCTGATGCCGATCACTACACCGGAAGCGGATCTGGCGGCAATCTTCGCGTAGTAGGTTCGCTGCATTTGATAAAACAGAACGGGCTGCTCGCAAGAGAAGCCCGTTCTGTTTTATCTCCACCACTAAGTCGGGTTAAAGCTAGTCCTCTTCGCTGGTTTGCATGGTCAGGTAGCGCTCATAACCAAGCTCTTTGATCTGGTGCGCCTGGGCTTCGAGCCAGTCCACATGCTCTTCTTCGTCCTTCAGAAGAGCAACAAAAAGATCCCGCGATCCGTTGTCTTTTTCGTCTGCCGCAATCCGGACCGCCTCGTTATACATCGCCACGGCTTCAATCTCAAGTTTGAGGTCGGCGTGGATCATGTCTTTGACGTTGCTGCCAATCGACAGCGCCAGCGGCTCCATGCTTGGTGTGCCGTCCAGAAACAGGATTCGCTCCATCAGCGATTCGGCGTGCTTCATCTCGCCGATGGACTGCTTTTTAATGTACTTGGAGAGCCGATCATATCCCCAGTTCTCGCACATTTCAGCGTGAACAAAGTACTGGTTGATCGCGGTGAGCTCCTCGCGAAGCGCACGATTCAGTTGCTCGATGACCTTCGGGTTTCCCTTCATGCGGGCAATTCTACAAGAAGTCAAGCCGGCTTGCGATAGAAAAATTTACATTGCATTCATGCCTGGCCTCTAGGCCGCCGGCTCTCCCGCAATCTTCCGCAACTGGCTCAGATGATTCAGATCGTGGCCCGCTATTGTTTCCACAATCGTCAGAAAGGTCATCGTTCCCCGCTCCGGATGAGTAACTGGCCTGTTGGCCGCCGCGGGCGACGCGCCCTTGATAAGAAGAAGATTCCACTGGCGCAACGAGGTAAAGACTTCGAGCGCCTTGGTTGCAGAAATCCCCGCATAGGCTGCGGCCCACTTGTCCTGATCGAATGGTTGAATTGTCGGCGCATCCTCGGCCAGCGTCTGCCGCAGGCGAAATGCGAAGACCAGCTCGCAGTCAGCCAGATGACAGATAATTTCCGCCGCACTCCACTTACCGGGCGCAGGGGAAATTGTGGATTTCTCGGCCCCGATTATTTGCAATTGTGAACTTATCGCAGCGGACGTGGCGGCCAGAATCGTCTCCAGCGGCCTGCCATCAAGAAATCCAGCATAGGGATTGAGTGTGCCCATTGTTTGACCTCCCTGTGAGTTATAGTATGAAATTCCCAGTCTGTCTTACAGATACTGCAGCGCCATTTGCGTCCATGCCGGCCAATCGTGGGAGTACGGCACGTCCCAGATATGCAGCCGGTGCGGAATCGACTTATCGCCTAAAATGCGGTCCAGCGTCTGGTTCTGCTCCAGGCAATGGTCATCCCAGCCGGTGGCTAGAATGTAGTCATTGCGGGCGTAGCGATGCAGATACCAGGGATCGGTCAGGTTAGGCAGATAGTGAGTCGGCAAATGAAAGTAACAATCCAGATCGTAATAGCCATGCAGAAAGCCGGACAAATCATAGGTTCCAGAAAGAGCCAATGCACCGGTAAATGTCTCCGGGTGGCGCAGCGCGATATTCATGGCATGGTATCCGCCAAAGCTGCAGCCCAGCGTAAACAACCGCTGGTCTGGATTCTGTTGCCGGATCAGCGGCACGGCATCGGCGAGCAGATACTGCTCATATTGCATGTGGCGCTGGATGCGCTCGCGCGGCGTTGCGCGGCGGTTATACCAACTCTCCGAATCGACTGAATCCACGCAGTAAATCTGTAGCTGGCCCGCGTCAATTCTTCCGCTGAGCGCGATGATCATGCCAAAGTCTTCCATCTCAAAGAAGCGCCCGCTGGAGGTTGGGAAGGCCAGCACCGGCAGCCCGGTGTGGCCGAAGACGAGCATCTCCATCTCGCGCCCCAGGGTTTTTGAATCCGTTTTGTAATATTCTCGGATCAAATTTTTGCTCTGCTGCCCCCAGCACATTTCATTGCGGGGAAAACCGATGATTTCCTGTTACTGTATCAGCTTTTCTTGCGAATTCTATCGAGTTTTACTCGTCTCAATTCAGGCCTGGCCTATTTGTGGTATATGTTTCGTAATGCTCCGCGCAGGTACAACGGAGTTTCATCCGCGAAACGCACACGGAGGCCCTGATCATGCAACGACGAGTCCTTCTCGGCGGTATCGCGGCAACGTTGATCGCAACCTGCCGCTTTGCGCGTGCCGCCTCCACCAACGGCCAGCGCCTCGCCGCAGCAGCCCGCACGCAAGTCGGTGTAACGCGTGGCTACGATCCAGGCTGGACGCATCTGAGTTATCCCGGCGGCGACGTGCCCCGCTCCACCGGTGTCTGCGCGGATGTGGTGATTCGCGCCGCCCGCGACGGACTGAGCCTCGATTTGCAAAAGCTCGTCCATGAAGATATGCTCAAGAACTTCGAGGCCTATCCGGCACGCAAAACCTGGGGATCGCGCGGAGCGGATGCGAGTATCGACCATCGCCGCGTGCTGAATCTAGAAGCCTACTGGACTCGCGCCGGAGCGCGCCTTTGGGCCGGCGATGAGCCCACTCCTGGCGATGGTTTTCCCAAGCCCATTGAGATCGGCGACATCGTGACCTGGCTTCTCGATGCGCGCCTTCCTCATGTCGGCATCATTGTTTCAACTGGCGTGTTGCAAACCACCCTGGTACACAATATCGGCAACGGAGCCGAGGAGACGCCACTCAACGTATTCCATGCGCACCGCGCCGCCGGCCATTATCGCTGGCCGGTTGCGGTGTAGTGACGCGATCGGCAATTCCCACTCCTGCACCTTCACTCCTCGCACGGTGAACAGCTCAGGAATTCCGCCACCTGCTGTGCGAAACTATTCTCTGGGAAATGTGTTTGCAACAGCAGAGATTTCCCGCCGGATAAACTATGCCTTTGCTGCGCTCCACATTTATCGCGCTCTCAAGAAACCGTATGTTGCGCCGCTTCGGCGAGCGATCCCGCATCGGCAGCAGAATGAGTTCGCGCTTCGTGGCGGGCATGGAGATTGATGACGCGCTGCGCGTGGCTGAGGTAGTAAACAAGCAGGGCATGGCCGTGACGCTGGATTCGCTCGGCGAGAGCGTCGCCACTGATGCTGAGGCCCAGTGTGCAGCCGATGTCTATCATCAACTGCTTGACGCCATTGCGGAACGCAAGCTGAACGCCAATGTCAGTGTGAAGCTGACGCAGATGGGCCTTGAGCAATCACCGGAACTGGCCCGCTCCATCGCCGAGAATCTGGCCCGCCACACCTCCGATGCTGGAAGTTTTCTGCGCATCGACATGGAAGGTTCGGCGCTGACTCAAATCACACTTGACATTGTGCGCGGCATCCACGCGCAGCCGGGACTCTCCGGTTCCATCGGCGTCGTGATTCAGGCTTATCTCTACCGCTCCGTGGCCGACATCGAGCAGCTATTGGCTGACGGAATCCGCGTGCGGCTCTGCAAGGGCGCGTACAACGAGCCTGCCGAAATTGCGTTCCCCCGCAAAGACGACGTGGACTCCAATTACATCCGCCTCAGTTGCATGTTGCTGGATAGTCCCGTCTACCACGGCATCGCCACGCATGATGAGGCGATGATCGCGGCGGTCAAATCCTATGCCAACCAGCACAAGATAGACCCCAGTCATTTCGAATTTCAGATGCTCTTCGGTGTGCGTCGCGATTTGCAGCACCGGCTGGTGCGCGAGGGATACAACGTCCGCGTTTATCTTCCCTTTGGCCGCGAGTGGTACCCCTACTTTATGCGGCGGCTGGCGGAGCGACCCGCGAATGTCTTTTTCATCGCAAAAAATCTATTGCGGAAGTGACGAGTAGCAGGTTAGCAAGTCAGCTAGTTAGCAAGTCGGTAGGAATGCCATTAATCAACGATGCTCGCAGGCTGCCATCGGGGTCGAGGGCTACCAGATTTGCGGTCTGCCCCACAGCAAACGTTCCAGCAAGATTGCCGAATCCGGTCATTGCAGCCGGATTCGTTGTGACCAGCGGCAGCGCCTGATCGAGCGATGCACCCGTAAAACGAAGATAATTCGCCAACGCGCGGTCGAGCGTCAACACACTGCCCGCCAGCACGCCGTTTGCCGTGGCTCTCCCATCGGCAACCTTGACCGAAAACCCTCCCAGTTGATACTCCCCATCGGGCATTCCGGCGGCGCTCATCGCGTCTGTTACCAGAATCGCGCGCTGCGTCCCCTTGGCCCGCGCCCAAAGCCGCACCAGCTCCGGCGCGGTGTGAATGCCGTCGCAGATCAGTTCGGCAAAAAGTGAATCGTCGGTGAGTACGACGCCCAGAATTCCCGGCTCCCGATGATCGAGCGGACGCATCGCGTTGAATGTGTGAGTTGCGCTCACCGCTCCGGCGGTAATCACGGCTTGTGTTTCCGCAGCGGTCGCATTCGAGTGGCCCAGCGAGACGCGAACCCCGCGCGCTGTGGCATGAGCAGCCAGCTCCGGCGCGCCAGGCAGCTCGGGCGCAAGCGTCATCAGGCGCACCTGGCCTTCGGCTGCCTCGAAGAACCTGTCAAAGAGCGCGATGTCGGGTATTTGCAAATGCCCTGGCGGATGAACTCCGCGTTTGGAGTGAGAAAGAAACGGGCCTTCGAGGTGAATGCCGATGGGCTGGGCAGCCGGCTCTCCATTGGGTGTGGAATCCCTCATCAACAGCGCCAAACCGGAGAGTGCGCGCAGTGTTGGGTCCAGGGGCGCGGTCACTGTCGTCGCGAGGTACTGCCCGGTTCCACGGCTGGCAAGAAAACTGCCGATCGCCGCAAGAGCCTGTGGTGTCGCTTCCATCACATCGTGGCCGTTTGAGCCATGAATATGAACGTCGAAATAGGAGGGTGCGAGGGTGGCGGTGGGAAAGTCAAGCAACTGTGTGGGGCCGGGCGCTTCACTATCTTCGCGAGTGCGGATAGAGGTGATGCGGCCTTCTTCAACTTCAATGATGGGGTGGTCGAGAAGCCGGCTTCCGTCCCAGAGTCGAGCCGCAGTGATCGCTAAGTGCATACAAGGATTATGTCAGGCGCTCCGCCGCCTTGTATGCAGCCGGCGCCGCCAAATGAGATCAGTGAATCAGCCGGTTCACATCCCGATGACCGCTGGTTTGCATCATGCTCATCGCCTCGAGCGCGGCGCGGCAGGCCGCCACCTCGGCACGGCAGGCGGTGATCTGGTTCATCAACTGGCCGAATTGCGACTCGAGCTGGGTGCGCAGGTTTTCGATAGACTGCTCCAACCGGTCATTGGCGGCAATCTGCTCATTCTGACTGGACTGCACGGACTGCAGATTCGGCAGAACAACATCGGAGAGGAGATAGGAGAGAGAAGTCAGCATTTCGTTCATGTACGGATTCTAAGGAGAAACGAGATAAAGCGCCTGATTACGGACGGCTATGCGTTAGTAATGAGAAACTTCTAATACGGTTTATAGCGTTTTCGGAGTTACTGTAGCTGGAAAACACACTCTCAAGTGGCTTTTTCCTCAACGGGATCCCCAGCGACGGGTCCTTGTCGCTGGGGTGGAAGTAAAAGCCGCCTTTCACTGCCGTGAAAAGGTCTAAGTGTATTCCGAAAATGCTCTACGCCACAGCGGTTGGCGCGGCTTGCTGCTCCTCGGCGTCCAGCTTGCTGCCCACCTCGGCGGCGGCCTGCGCCAGCACGCGGTGGTGAATGGTGAACAAGGCGAGTTCGAGCCGGTCGCCGACTCCGGTTTTGTCGTAGATGGAGCGCAGATAGTTTTTTATCACCTGCTCCGTGGTCTTGAGCCGGAGGGCGATTTCGCGGTTCTTGCAGCCCTGCACGATCAGCGCAACAATGCGCATCTCCTTTGGAGTGAGCCGGTCACGGACACGGGTGCCCACCATATCTTCCTCGGGCGAGTCCACCTGCATCAGTTGCGGGGGGAGCCAGGTATCCCCGGCCGCGACCCGGTTGACCGCTTCAACCAGGGATGGGCCGGTAACACTGCGGAAAACCACCCCACGAAAGCCCAGTTGCAGATAGGTGCTGGCTGTATCGTTATTTTCGGCAATCACAATGCCCCGGCAGCCGGTTGAGTCCAGCAGAACGCGCAGACGCGTAAGGTCCGGCCGCAATGCTGCGGCAAACAGAACAATCGAGCCGGGAAAGGTGGTAATGGCATGTTGCATCCGCTCCAGGTCTGAACACTGGGCGATAATTCGCAAATCTTCGTCCATGGCCAGCACCTTGGCTGTCCCCGCCCGGAAAATCGCCTGTGAATCGGCCAGGATGATCTTATTCATGTGTGCGCCTCATCTGCTCCGTTTGCCTGGCTGGCAAGCGCTGGTGCTGCCTGCCCAAATTTGCCTGATCCGGTTTTTGCGCGGCTGACCAATGATCATTACCGCTCATAGTGCCGCGTAACCGGTCCAACAAATCTGTATCCCGCATTGCACAACCCGGCAACTGTATTTGCCTCTAGCGGAACTATCGGCGGTTCCACCCAAAACTTGGCAATGTACGCATCTGGAACAGTGACTCAATAAAACGGTTCTTTTGTAATGTACCTCAAGTAAAGTTACTACACCGAGGTAATCTTCCTCAGGATTGAGATTATAGACGGAACCAAGCATATCCCGCGACATCTTCTGCATTAAATCTGGAATCTCTTCATTCCTAACAGGTGGCGATCATCTCCGGACCAGTTTTGGCGCAGAACTCCGGTTTGTCGCTCTTCGCGTTTCCACAGGCCTTTCCTCGCCGCGCCAGAAACAAAATTCCCTCTTTCTCGCATCTGTTCCCAGGAACGATTTTCAACGCACCTCTTGCCCACATCGGCATGAAGTGAGCGGCTTACCTGCCGATGTAAGCAATCGAGGGCTATGGATGACGGATCGCGCGGAATTGCTGGAGGCGGCGCTCGATAGTCTGCCGGAGGGGATCGCACTGCTGGATCTGGAGAGCAAAGTCGTCTTCTGGAATCGTGCCGCGGAGGCTATTACCGGCTACGCAGGCGCGGACATCCTCTCGCGTCCAGCCCCCGAGGGACTGCTATCGCTCCTGGTCTACGAAGCCTGGCAAAAGGATCAGCAGCCGGGCAGCGCAGCGAATCAGGGGCCGGGTCGCGGGTCGCTGGTCGAGTTTCATCACCGCATGGGCCACAATCTTCCCGCGATGGTGCGGATTCTGGTAGTGCGCGACGGGCTGGGGAAGCGGATCGGTTCAACCGTCCTCTTTCACCCTGCCGAAAGCCTGGATGCTCTGCCACGCGGCGAAACTGGCGAGACGCCCGGCATAGAGGCCAGCCAGGCGGATATGGAGGACCGGCTGAACAATGTCTTTGACGATTACACACGCGGCGGGCTGCCCTTTGGAGTTCTGTGGATCACTGTCGATCAAGCCCACCAGTTGCGCCAAACTCACGGCCAGCGGGCTTGCGAATCGATGATGGAGGCCGTCCAGCACACGCTGGCCCACGGACTGCGGCCCGGAGAAGACATGGGGCGCTGGGGCGCGGATGAGTTTCTGGTGCTCTCGCACGAGCGGACCGCGGAAATGCTGAATGCCCATGCGCAGACTCTGGCTGGCTTGACCCGGACGGCTGATTTTCGCTGGTGGGGCGACCGGGCTTCTTTGACCGCCAGTATTGGCGCGGCCCAGGTCTCTGCCGATGAATCCCTTGCACAGTTGCTTTTCCGCGCCCAATCCGCAATGTTGACCAGTATGCACGCCGGCGGCAACCATGTGACGCACACACCGGCTCCAGGGGGGCAGTCATGTTCGCCATCATAGGCATTGTCGTGGTCTTCGGCGCGGTCATTGGCGGCTTCCTCATGGAGCACGGCAAAATGGCCGTGCTCCTCCAGCCAGCCGAACTGCTCATCATCGCAGGCGCGGGTCTGGGGACGCTGCTGGTCGCCAATCCCATCCACGTCATCAAGGCCATCGTCGCGGGTCTGCTCGGCGTCCTCAAGGGTTCGCCCTTTACCAAGGACCGTTATCTCGAAACCCTGAAGATGATGTACCAGTTCCTCAACAAAGTACGCAAAGAGGGTCTGCTCAGCGTGGAGATGGACGTGGAAAAGCCGGAAGAAAGCTCTATCTTCAAAAACTACCCTGCGTTTTTGCATGATCATCACGCGCTTTACTTCCTCTGCGATACCCTGCGCATGGCCATTACCGGCGGCGTAGAGCCCTTTGATATGGACCAGATGATGGAACTCGACATGGAAGTCCATCACCACGAGGCGGTCACGCCGATCTCGGCTTTAACCACGGTGGCCGATTCGCTGCCCGGTCTGGGCATCGTCGCCGCAGTGCTCGGCGTGGTCATCACCATGGGTTCTCTGGGTGGTCCGCCGGAAGAGATCGGGGCACATGTTGCCGCAGCGCTGGTGGGCACTTTTCTCGGCATTCTGCTCTGTTATGGCCTCACCGGGCCGCTTGCCGCCAACATGAACAAGAACGCCGATGCGCACAACGAATATCTTCACGTGCTGCGCGTTCTACTGCTCGCGTTTCTCAAGGGCGCGGCGCCGATGATTGCCATCGAAATTGGCCGCCGCGCCATTCCGGCGCACATGCGGCCTACCTTCGACGAGATGGAAAAGCACTGCAAGAATACTGCGGCTGCAGCTCCTGATGCGCCAGCGGCAGCAGCCTAAACGGAGCGAGCTATCATGGCCAGCAAATCAGCGCCGATTATCGTCATCAAAAAGAAGGGCGGCCACGGAGGTCATCACGGCGGCGCGTGGAAGGTAGCCTACGCTGATTTTGTCACCGCAATGATGGCGCTCTTCATCGTTTTGTGGCTGATGGGCTCCAGCACTAAAGTAAAAAAAGCCGTCGCCGGATACTTCAATGACCCCAAAGGCACAGCAGGCCTGCTCGGCACAACGATGACCGGAACCGGCGAGACCGTCACCGCTGCCAGTTCCGACAACATGCAGAAGCTGAAAGAAAAACTGGAAGCCGAGATCAAGGCCAATAAAGCCCTCGAAAAACTCTCCAAGCAGATTGAGATCACCATCACCCCCGAAGGCCTGCGCATCGAGCTGCTCGAAGACAAAAACGGAACCTTCTACCAGAGCGGCAGCGCCCACCTGAGCGACAGCGGGCAGCAGTTGCTTACGCTGCTGGGAACGGAGCTGAAGACGTTGCCCAACAACCTGCTTATCGAAGGCCACACTGATGCGACGCCGTACTCAAACGACGCTAACTACGGCAACTGGGAGCTATCCGCCGACCGCGCCAACTCCGCGCGACGGTTGTTGCAGCAGGACGGGGTACGTCAGGATCAGGTCACGCAGGTGCGCGGCTACGCAGACCAGCTCCTGCGCGTGAAGAACAATCCCACCGACCCTTCGAACCGGCGCATTTCGATCCTCGTAAAAAACAGCACCGGCCCTCCTCCGGATATGGGAGCGATCAACAAGATTGCCAACGGGCAGCCGGCTGGGCCCGACAAACCCAAAGATGCGGGAGCAGATGCTAAACCGGAAACCAAGCCTGCTCCTGGTGGGAATAATACCAAGCCCGCTACACCGGCCTCTGCGCCGCCGCCCGCACCAGCTGCTGCGCATCCCGCAACGGCCAAGCCTGCGGCTGGCACTCCTGCCGCCCAGCCGGGACTGGTCGACAAGCTCAAGGGAATGATGCCGGGAGCCAAGCATTAAGGGTGCTTGGGTTCAAATTGGAAGTTAGAACCGCGACTCAAATTCTCGGAAGCGCCGCTCCAGCTCCCACTGCGCCGCAGCCTTTTCGCTGCCATCGAGGAATGCCTTACAGGCGGGCGCAGGTCTCTCGCCGCCAAGCGGCTGGGCATTACAGGCAGCGGCTGGCGCGGTAAAAATATCCTCCGCGGTCCACAAGCTCTTCCCCGGCAAAAAGCTGTGTTCCAGGCCGGTGCGGGCTAGTTGCTTCAAATCCTGCAAACTCAAGTGATAATCGAGCGCCGCGCGCACATATTCATTCGTGATATCGATCCGGCTCACGCCCTCGTCATCGGTAGAAAGCGCGACCGGCACATGTGCCGCGCGGTAAACGGGAAACGGATGTTCGGCCCCTTTGATGCCCAGAATCCCATCATTGGAACTGAGGTTGATCTCAACCATCACATGCTTCTCGGCAAGTTCCTTCAACAGCCCCTTGGCATTCTCCTCATACATCACATCCACACCGTGGCCGATGCGTTCGGCATGGCCCAGTTCAACAGCCTGGCGGATATGAAACCGCAATCCCTCCGGCGGAACCAGGCCCGGCGCAAGCTCTCCCGCATGCAGGCTGATATGCACATCAGGATAAACCGAGTGCAGATAATCCAGCATCTTCATCTGTAGCGTGTAATCGCGCATCGAGATGAACCCGTCTTCGGGCATCACAAAATTGATGCCGATAAATCCGGCCTCGTGCGCCGCCTGCGTGGCTGCGATGGTCTCAAAGCCCAGCAGCGTCTGGGCAAAGACCTGCCCAGGCGCATAGCCGCGCAGAATCTGGTAGATGTAGCGCGTCTCCACCTGGCATGCAGGCGCTGCCTGCGGAGTGCCGCAATGCTCAATCTGGTTGCGCAATGTCTCTGCGGAGCGGATATGTTCGCGATCCGTCTCCACTTCATCGCGCAGGCCTTTCGCCAGCAGCGTCTCGCGCAACTGGGCCAGGTCGGCGGCGGACGGATCAGGCTTCCATCCAATCTTGTGAGCTAGATCTGCTGCATAGCCGAAGGGAGGCGTCTCCATCAGCTCCAGATATTGCTGGTTCTGCGCGGCGGCGCGGCTGGCTGCCTCATCCACCCACTCGCCGGTATGCCGCTTGTTGAGTCCTCCGAATCGCCCGAATGTACCAAAGAACTGATCGTGCCCGGTCACTCCTTCACTGGGAACAAAGCCGCGCATCGAGAAGGAATCCACCAACCGGTCATACAACACCTGATTCGACGGCGAAATATTGCCCGACAACGCGCTTGCTGCAACCAGCGGCGCCGTGCACGGCGGTTTGGCAAAGCTCAGAGCGGCGGGGTCAACGCACAGCCCGTCTTCGCCAGCGGCGCGGATAAAGCTCTCCGCGTAGACCGCGCCTGAAAGATGCACATGCAGGTCTGCGCCTTTGGGGAAATCCTCAAGAAACGCGCGCAGCGTGAGCGGACCACCCGCTACAGCCGCGTTGTACGCGACCGTGGTGTGGTCGATTTTTAGTGTCTGGCTGGAGCAGCACACAGTTGCGGCCAGCACGATAAACAAGAGGCAAGCGGGTCGGCGCATGATTGTTTTCCAGTGTAGTCCATCCGGTTGCAAGGCCGTAAAAGGAATGTGAACCGTGAGTTTGACCGTCTTCGGGCTGCCCAGTATACTCAGAGAGGTAACAAGCGGGAGTAGCTCAGTGGTAGAGCATCGCCTTGCCAAGGCGAGGGTCGCGAGTTCAAATCTCGTCTCCCGCTCCATTCCGCCCTCCGGCTCCTGCCGGGTTGGCTACGGCGGTTTGGAATGATCCGCAAAAAAGGCTTGCCCTGCCAAGGCGCGGTACCCAAGTGGTAAGGGAGAGGTCTGCAAAACCTTTATGCGTCGGTTCGATCCCGACCCGCGCCTCCAATCCTTTCGATGATTTAGAGTAATCATCTTCCATAGACGAAAATGCTACTGTAGCGGAAAATTGTAAGGAGTCCGTGTCTTTTCTCACTGAATCATCCCCCTCTGATGCATCCGCATCTTGTTTCAGCGAGAACGCCTCCATCTGCCGCGCTGCTACGAATTGCTCCATGCGCTCTACAGACCGCGCTTGATGCTCTTGTGTTGGGCTGAACCAGATGCATTTCGTAGTTCTCTGGTACGGTTATCAGGTCGGTCATTGCAAATCCTCCATTTGGTCGCCGCGATATCCCAGGCCAGTTTTTGACATGCATCTCCTGAGTTGATAGCCTTCAGTAGGGCGTGGCTGACCGGAGCCGTGTACAGACACCCCATCTGAGCGTCCCCGTCGTCTAGCCCGGCCTAGGACACCGCCCTTTCACGGCGATAACACGGGTTCAAATCCCGTCGGGGACGCCAAATTAAATCAACAACTTAGCGATTTTTCCCTGTTTCAGCCGCGGAGTATTTTGGGGAGCACTTAGACGCTTTTAGGTGTTTAGTCCCACAGTGTGATGGAGTGGGTTGATTGTAAATCTGAGGGGTGTTTTTTGCCATTGTTGGCAGACAAATTGGTAGGGCGTTAGGCCTCTGAGTGTCTTGAGCCGTTTGCCGAAGTTGTAGGCCATCAGGAAGGTCTGCATGTGTTCTTTGAGTTGCTGATGGGTCTGATAGTAGTAGCGTTTAACGGTGGCATCCTTGAGAGTCCGGTTCATGCGCTCGACCTGCCCGTTGGTCCAAGGATGCTTCGGTTTGGTGCGGCGATGCTCGATGGAGTTTTGCTCACAGGCATAGGCGAAGGCATGGACCCGGAAGAAGAAAGGAGGAGCAGCTTCGATCTCCTCTTCTGTCAGAGCCGGTTCCGGCGTGTTGTCAACGAAGTGGGTGCCGTTGTCGGTGAGCACGGTGTGGATGGCGTAAGGCACGGCCGCAACTAGGGCGCGAAGAAAGTCGGCGGCGATGCGCCGCGTTGCACGTTCATGCAACTGGGCATAGGCGAACTTGCTGGTTCGATCAATGGCCACAAAGAGATAGAGCTTGCCTTGCTCAGTGCGCACCTCGGCGATATCGATATGAAAATAGCCGATGGGATACTGTTTGAACTTTTTCGAGGAGGGGGATTCAAATCGTCTCATATCTACTTGTAAACAATGAAGATAAAATCATATTCTAAATAAATACACCCAAAAGCACACCCTTCAAGAATTTGCCGGAGCCTATTTGGGACCGTCCTTAAATGGTCAAGCTTGCGAGATGTGTAGGAATGGAGTTTTCTACCGTCCGCATTTTCAACAATATGCAGCTCAGCGAATGACGCCTGAGACCATTGAGCGCGGTTGTAACGCAAAAATGGTGCGCAAATAGAGTGCTTCTTCCGCTCCTTGACGCTATTGGTTCCTGGCCCACAACACTCCGCTGTCAGAGGTCATTCTCAGCGCAATGTCTATTATCGAGAACAGAGGCTAACTGATGGTCTCTAGCACATCTTTCGGGGTAGGCGCGACGGCGTCGGCCAGGGCATACTCATCGACTGAGCCATAGCCCCATCCTGCTGCCAGGCAGTGCACGCGGTTGGCGTGAGCTGCATGGAAATCAAAGATGCGGTCGCCAATCATCCAGGCGGAGCCGGGACTGATAGATTGTTCATTCAGTAGTGTCGCAAGCAAGTCCTCCTTGAGGTGGCTGATGTAGTCTATTTTGTCACCATAAATGGCAGTAAAAAGGCCGGAAAGCTCAAAGCGATCAAGAATTCTGACGGCAAAATTCTGATGCTTCGAGGTGCAGACGAAGAGAGGAAATCCCTTACTGTGCAACTGGGCAAGCATCTCACCTACGCCGACAAATACGGAATTGTTCTTCCAACCCTCGCGGTCGTAACAGGCACGGTAGTCGCTGGCCAACTGGGCGCGGACCTCTTCGCTTGCCTCGGGCAGCAGTTCGGCAGTCCACACTTCGACCGGAGGGCCTACGAAGCGCTCCAGCGGGCCTTGATCGCCCATGTTGCGCGCGTCGAGCACCGTGCGCAGACAGCCGACGATGCCGGGCTTGGAGTCAATGAGCGTTCCGTCGAGGTCGAAAATGAGAGCGGGTAAATTGGTAAGCACATTTCATTCTCCCAGAGGTAGATGGATGGGAACAAATGACGTCAGGCTTATCGGCGCGAACCAACAGCCAGAGCTTCGGAAGCACAGGTGACCCGCCTCGGAAAATCTGCTGTGCAGACTTAACTACAAAGGTATTCGCAGCGAAGTTCACAGGACCGAGATCAAAAGTCTCAACTGACAGGAGGAAGACCTCGTTCATCATCAGTCGCCGCTGTGATTTTGTTTCCTTGCACCTTTTGCGACCCGAGGTTGGCAACCGCAAGAAGACCGCACAACCAGTTCGAGCGGAAGCACCACGCGGCGGCTCGCCTTCGGAGCTTCACGCCCGAAAATTTGTTGGAATAGCAGGTTTGCAGCCACTTCGCCCAGCTCGTACACGGGTTGTCGGATGACTGTCGGTGCAGGCTGGATCACATCTGCCATCTCGAAATCGTCAAAGCCCGCAATGGCGATCTGACGGGGAACGTGAATGCTCGCTGCGCTGAGCGCATGCAGAACGTAACGCATCGTGAGGTTATTAGCCGCGAAAAGAGCTGTAGGCGGTTTCTTGCTATTCATCATGGAATGAATCAGCACTACCGCCCGGTCCGGCGAGTCACAGTCGATGTAAGGTTCTGGTGAATGGCCCGCATCGGACATCGCTTCTCGATAGCCCGCATAACAGGCCTTCATCGTATACAGTTTGCGGCTCAGTCCAAGAAATGCGATCGACCGATGCCCGTGACCGATTAGGTGCTGGATGGCGGTCTTCGCACCCGATCGATTCGGCACAAGGACCGAATCAAACTGCGAACAGGGGGCGGGCCGGTCGAGCGTCACAACATGAACTTGTGAAAATGCCTTACCACTGTAATAGCGGTTATTATCTGCAACCGGGACAATGACCAGACCATTGACGCGGTCGCGCAGCATCTGGCCGATCTGCTTCTGCTCTATATCCGAGTTCTCATCAGAGGTCGTCAGGAGGACAGAGTAACCGTGCTGCCTCGCCACAGTTGAAATGGTATGAGCACATGTCGCAAAGAAGCGGCCGTAAAGGTTCGGAACGATGACGCCAATGGTTGTCGAGTTAACCGCGCAGAGACGTCTGCCGACCTCATTCGGCTGGTCGCGGAGGACCTTCCATCTCGGAGAGAACGCATTCGGTGGTGATTGACTCTGTGGTGAGCTTGTACGTTTTGTATTCAGGCCAGTCACGCTGCTCCTTCTGCTGCGGCTTATCTTGCTGGACTTCGATGTAGACTCACAGCGTTTCCGTTCTTGGGCTGACCGTGGGCAGTGTTGAGTGTGTTCCCGCCTGGCATTCATGACGTTCTCTGACTGATCCGCTTGCAATCGTGGCACTACGCAAGGTTCTTTGTCCAGACTATGGCCGGTGGAGAACGATCAAGCTTTTGTTTTTTCTCGCAGACGGAGATAGCAGTAGAGCGGCCATGCGTGTGCGTGTGCGCAGTACGTGATGTTCGCGGCAAGTCCCTCGCTCGGAAGCAACGATGAATCGAGAGAGTCGGATACGCTCCACCGCCCGGTCCAATATTCAGGAAAGCTCCTAGCATAGTTGGCAAGGGTCATCCGCTTCAACAGACTCTCTGCCAGGTCATGATCGATCGTAGCTGTGCCCAACACTAAGGGGCCATGGAGCGCATACCAGAAGCCTCCATTTTCACGCGATCCCTGTGGCGTGCCAGGGTGAACGAGTGGCTTCTCGATCTGACGGGCACCCATCTTCTCGCTGTTGAGTACTCGACGTTGAACTTCAGTCAGGAGCGCACGTTTGCGCTCCGTTCCCATCTCGGGGATAAGTAAGGCGAAGCCCTGCGGCTCCAGCCACAGGTTGTCTTCGCCGAGAGATGTAGTCGAATCGGTCCAGGCGCGGCGTGGAAACGGACGGTCTCCCAGGTCGCGCATCCATGCTTTAAGAAGTTCGCTACGGTACTCCAGCATTGCGGCGGCCAACTCTGAGCCTGCCGGGTCGCTTGCGCGCTTTAACAGAGGTGCTAAATCGCCGAGGATCACGATAGCCATGGCTGTGTTCATGCAGCTCTCGGCGGTTTCAAATGTGGAGTTATAAGAGCCCTTTGTTTCCCACGCATAGAACAGATCGTTCCAGTCTGAGTTCCAGAGGCGAACAAGTCCATGTCTGCCCACACTGATCCGGTCGCAAAGGAAGAGGAAGGTCTGCCGCACATGAGCCAGAACGGTGTCCTCATCCGATTTCTCCACTGGATAATAAGTAATTCGTTCTGAGAGTAGCGCAGCATCCTGTGTGACACGCAGATATTCAGCAAGCAATAGAAAGAAATAAAGTTGCTGATCGCTGGTCTGCATAGCGGTAGATGCTACCCAGCCGAAGCCTTGGTCCATGAGCTTGACTTCGCCGTCCGGGGCTGTTCGCTTCAGGATGAACCGCAGTGTGGATCGTGCCAGCGCCGGGTTAGTATGGCAAAGCGGCAAGGCTTGTTGCGCGATGTCGCGGTTCGATGCGAATACTCCCCATGCATAGTCGTACATGC
The DNA here is from genome assembly GCA_963713645.1 of uncultured Acidobacteriaceae bacterium. Lineage (GTDB taxonomy): Bacteria > Acidobacteriota > Terriglobia > Terriglobales > Acidobacteriaceae > Telmatobacter. The sequence continues at coordinate 58,460 of CAVQMQ010000014.1, forward strand.
ATCCTTGAGGAATGATAGTTTCGTTGTAATACTCACGCCAGCTTGCCATGGCCTCAAGCACCGCTACGTTCCATTGCATTTCGCGGCGGAGCTGTGTGTCTGCTTCCGCGGAGAATTCAGGAACGATCTTGCGCCACTCGTTAATGAATTCCGAGCCATTTTCCGATTTCGCGCTGGCATCAAAGTGGAGTGCTTGCGTCAGGCTATCGATACCTTGCTTTGATGCATCCCGTGTATAGCCGAAAACACAGCGGATCTCGCGACCCTCGCCTGCCTGAAGTGTGAGGCGTGAGCGAATGCCGATCGAAGACCGGCCGAAGATTTCTGTGGCGCCATATGGCTGCGTCGAGGGATCGCCCATGGTATGAACGAACAGTGCAGGCGGGATTTGTTCAAAAGGATTCATCTCGCCCGCAGGCGGAAAGGACAGGGAACGCCGGGGCTTTGCATCGAAACGTATGCAAAGCACGTCTGGGCCAATATGCTCGAATGGATGGGCCGGATACTCCGGAGCTTTCGGATCGTGAATCGATTCAAAAGGCAGCATCCTGTAGTTCGCCAGGACTGTTTCCACATACTCAATCTCAAGCGGATTGCCGGTGGTGTTTTTAAATTTCACTCGTAGCAGGAATGCCGAAGCACCTTCGCCAACTATGGTCGAGGGCCGGACGTGAATCGATCGTTCTACCTTAACTTTCTGGTCCAGCTCATAGGAATAGCGCGCAAAGCCGACGCCGAAAAGCTTGTCCGCATCCCTGGCTGCCGGCTCATCGAGTCCAATGAGTTCATGCTTGCTGTCACCAACAACGCAAGTTGCTTTGTTAGCTCCCGACCATATGGTTTCCCCTTGATTCATACGGGCCCAGGCGCGTTCAGCGCTCAGTATCTGGATGTGTCCGCTCGCGTGGGTGAAAAGGGTTAGCCGATGATTGCCAAGCAAAAAGACCGGATCGTCCGGAATCATATTTCCGTCGAGTCCCCACATCGGTTGCGTTTGGTGATGGTCGGAGAAACGTATGGGTCCCCGATAGGCATAGCATGGCAGGCTGTGGCTACCGTCAATCCATTCGCCCAGCGAACTACCAGCTATTTGCGACCAGGCTGGTTTGACGAACGAAGCAGCCATTGCCACACCCATTCCTGCCACGAAGGTTCTCCTCGTGTACTGATTCGTTTCCGTATCCATCTGAATTCTCATTTCCTGCCAATTTACTGCTGAGAGTCTGTATCAAGATTGTCGAAATCCAGAACTTCACTCGTCAAAGCACTCTCGTGATCTGGCGCCAAAAGTCGCATGACGGCTGCTCGGCATGTGATGATTTTCGAGTGTAAGGCCACACACGCCGCGGAGAGTCCAGGCGCCTACCTGGGTTCCATCTTCGGCCGTCCGAAATATGCACGAGTTGAGAGCAATTGCCATAATAGGGACCTCTCCACAGACCGTACAGGGCCAACCGAACCGTTGTCTTCTCAAGAGTTGATAAAAAGTTGTCGTATATTGTCCTATTGCTGTACCGGGCTGGCATTTACACCCGAAGTCGGGCCTACCGGGTCCAATACAAAACAAATGGTCATAGATAGGTCTGGAGAACTGTTTCAGAGTTTGCGCCTTCAGGTTTTCACTGTCAGATTTGACGAGGCAGCGTCAGCCATATGGCAACAGTTGCGACCGGCATCTTTGGCGGCATAAAGGGCAGCGTCTGCCTTCCGCACTATTTCATCGGTCGAAAGAGGCTTCCAGTGCTGGCTTGCAACCCCTACACTCATTGTGACCGAAATGGAACCGCTTTCAGTCTTGACAGGAACGGCCGCGATCGCAAGACGTAACGCCTCCGCTCGCTCCATGGCGCTGTCTGCATCGCAATTGTTTAAGACGATCAGAAACTCTTCACCGCCGTAACGCCCGACCAAATCGTATGGACGCACAGAAACTTGCAGGCGGCGCGCCACCTCGCGCAGCACGTCATCTCCGACTATATGACCATATGTATCGTTTATCTTCTTGAAGTGGTCAAGATCTGCCATTAACACAGCGGTGAACGACTTCTCTCGATCGGAACGGGAGAGTTCACGCGCCAGCATTTCCACTATCTCTCCTCTGTTCAGCAGAGACGTCAGAGCATCGTGGGTCGCCTGAAAGCGCATATTCTCGCGAGCTTCGATCGCCGCTTCTTCGGCACGTTGGCGCCCCAGAATCTCAAGCTACAATGCCTTGGTGCGCTCATCCACAACGCGCGTCAGTTCTTGCGCGCTGGCACGTAAACGACGCGTATTGAATCGGTGCGCTGCGATTACTGCAGCAGCGAGGATCAGACCGCAAAGGCCGTAGAACCAGACGGTTTGATAATAGTGCGGCTTTATAGTGAAACCGATCATCGCGCCCTCCTCGTTCCACAGACCGTCGTCGTTGTCGGCGATCACTCTGAATGCGTGGGGGATTCTCGCCTCTCAAGTTTCTTGGTTGAAAACGCATCAACACTATGATTGCGCCAAGAACTCTTCCCAAATGCCTGAAATAAAGAGAAGGGCTCAAAGGGCCATTCAAGCCCCATAGAGCCGACTGCGACTCGTTAAACCTAAACGTCACGAGGATGGCTGTCTTCTCGACAAGTGACGAAAAGTTGTCATATATTGTTCTAATGTTGCAAAGTCTCAAGCTCGGTAGGGCCTACGACGGACTTCTGTTTCTGGCAGAAGCGAGCAGAAATCTGCAGAGAATTGATAGCCATTGCCACGCTGAGCTGGAATTGAACGTGATTGTGCGCGGGACGGCCACCTATGTGGTGAATGGCCGGCGCTTCACGTTTTCTCCGCAGACATTGCTCTGGCTGTTTCCTCAGTAGGAACACCAACTAGTGGACCGATCCGACAATGCACAGTTTTTCGTGGCCGTCTTCAAGCCGTCACTCATCACGCGATCTTGCCGGACAGAAATTTATGACGGTTTGAAGCAGGAAGGCGGCAGAGAGAACGGCGTGATGAGCACGCTCCTGAGTCCCGAGATCTTTGACCTAGTGCAAAAGACTATGGCCACTGTGATGCATGGAGCGCTCGAGCCTGAATTGTTGAACCGGGAGGCCGGCTTCGGTCCTCAGTCCGGATTTGTCTTTGAGCATCACGACCCCGATGCGCTGAATGCGGGACTTCGCTTCCTACTGTTGTTGTGCTGGCGTATTCAACTTGAAGGAAAATCCGCGGCCCAGGCCACGGTCCTGCATCCAGCAGTGCGACGGGCGCTCAAACTGTTGAGCGAAGGCGCAACAGAGCGGAACCTGGGTGAGCTAGCCAAAGCCAGCGGAACCAGCAAATCTTACTTGAGCAGGACTTTTCATCGCCAGATTGGCGTCCCTCTGAACCGATATCGCAATTCACTGCGGCTGGCGAGATTCTTTGATGAATATCAGCAGCCGGACCAAAAGAATCTGGCTGAAGCCGTCTACGCCGCTGGCTTTGGCAGTTACGCGCAGTTCTATAAAGTCTTCACACAGGCCTATGGGCGCGGACCGCGGGATGCGATGAACTCCAATTTGAGGGGTCAAAAGGTCTCGCGCCCTTAGGGAACCTCTGCGCAGGTTTGTGATTTTGCAGCGTGGGGGCGACCGGCGATCATTTTTCTCCTTTTGCTGCGGTTTACAAGGGAATGCGGCGAGGTTCAGTTCGTCTCTTTGATCTCCGCAGGCGGTTTTTCCGGCCTCCAGAGACACTACGCCGCTTGTGAGGCCAGCCGGTTGCGGTGTTGGTACAGGTTCACCAGCGCAAAGGCCGCGCAAATCCATTGGTGGTTTTTGAAGATGCCCCGGTAGCGCAGCCGGGTAAATCCAAAGACGCGCTTCAGGATGCGGAAAGGGTGCTCGACTTTGGCTCTAACTCGCGACTTAGCCGTGTTCTTGCGTCTGGCTTCTTCATCCACATAATTCTTGTATTTTGTCCGCCGGCAAGTCATATCCTGCGCCCGCGGCGCGGCGCGGATGGTTTCGCTCTGGCCCTGATAACCGCCATCGCCCCACACCTTGCGCTCCTCGCCGTGCAATAACTCGGGCAGCATATGTTTGTCGGCCACGCTGGCCGCGGTGGTCGCCACCGAATGCACCACCGTCTCCTTGCTATCCACGCCGATGTGCGCCTTGGCTCCGAAGTACCATTGGTTGCCTTTCCTGGTCTGATGCATCTCCGGATCGCGCTTGCCGCTGGAGTTCTTGGTCGACGAGGGCGCGCTGATAATGGTCGCGTCCACCATGGTGCCCGTCGTGATGCGGATGCCCTTCGACTCCAGATAGCGATTCACCGTGTCCAGCATCTGGCCGCATAACTCGTTGCGCTCAAGCAGGTGTCGGAAGCGAAGGATCGTGGTTTCATCCGGCGCCGCGGCCAGGCCCAGATCGACCCCGGCAAAACGGCGCAGCACGGGCGACTCGTAAAAGGCCTCTTCCATGCCGGGGTCGGAGAGGCTGAACCACTGCTGAAGAAAATATGTCCGCAGCATGATCCCCAGGCCCACAGGCTGACGACCGTTGCCCGCCCTGGGATAAGCGGGCTCGACCAACGCCTGTAACTCGGCCCACGGAACCACCTGGTTCATCTGGTCAAGAAACAGCTCCCGCTTGCTTTTGCGCCCATGCTTCTCAAAACTCGCCTGCGAGGCAAACGTCTGCTGAAAACGCGCCATCTGCTTCATGCCTATAGTTTATCCAAGAATCACGCGGCTTGCAGACTTGTGCAGAGGTTCCTTAATTGTGCTGGACCATCCTCATATAGGAGAAGCAGTTCAGCAAGACGGCCTTCAATCCATAGATGACGTTATCGATGCAAGAACTCTTGCCAAAATCAGCAAGCAGGCGGTAGGAGCAAGCTATTGCAGCTACTCCTATGCTGGACGGCAATGGGCGCTACCAATTGACGCCGCCACTCAAGTTATGGCTAGTCGTCCTCATCTCATGGATGGTGTCGTTCCCGATACCTGGGAGGATGTGGTAAGTCTCGCCCGTAAATACCGGGTTGCGCTCTCGCTGCAAGATCCTCATGCCATCCTGACACTTTTCTCGATCGCAGTATCAATGGGCGCGACTCCGGGCGCCTCGCAGCGCCTCTTTCCCCTAAAACTGGGAGAAGCGGCCATGGAAATCCTCGATGCCCTTTATAAAAAAACCGAGCCGCATCGCACCGTCTCAACCCGATAGACATCCTCGAATCCATGGCGACGTCAGACGACCTTGCCCTTTGTCCGTTGGTCTATGGCTATGTCAATTATGCCGCTACGTCGAATTCTACCCGGAACGCCATATTGTTCTCGAACGCTCCAAGATTGACTGGCAGATCAATTCGAGGTTCGATCCTAGGCGGGACTGGAATTGGTTTGTCCAAGCAGTGTGAAGTATCTCCGGAACTGGTAGCGCACTTGCTTTGGTTCGTGAGCGACGAGACCCAGACGACCTTTTTCCCTGGCCACGATGGTCAACCAAGTGCTCGTGCGGCCTGGAGCGATCCGGCGGTTAACAGACTTTGGGGAGATTTCTACGCGGGCACCCGTGAAACCATCGAACAGGCATATGTTCGGCCGCGTTACGCCGGATACATCGATTTTCAGAAACAGGCTGCTCATATTGTCCGGCAAGGACTGGAGACGGATACTTCCTACACCGCGACGATCCAAGCTCTTGAGAAGGCCTTTGAGCAGAGTAGCAACGCTGAGAAAGGGAAATGAAGATCATGACGGAAGACATAATCTTTACGATCGAAGGCCATGTTGCGACGCTCGTGTTGAATCGGCCACAGAAATTGAATGCCGTCACACCAGAGATGTCGAGCGCTATTATCTCCGCGGCGAAAGAATGCAGTACAAACGACCAGGTTCGATGTGTGATCGTGACCGGAGCAGGTCAGCGATCATTTTGTGCGGGATCGGATATTCGTGAACTCGACACTTACGACACACCGTGGAATTTCCGAAACAGACCCGATTACTGCGATGCGATCCGTCACATGCTGAAACCCACAATCGCTGCGGTTAACGGCTATGCGTTCGGCGGTGGACTGGAGGCTTCTTTGAGCTGCGACATCCGGATTGCTGCCGATAATGCCCAGTTTGCCGCGCCAGAGATCAAGCTGGGTTGGATCGGCGGCGGTGGAATGGCGGCTTTCTTATCGCAATCCATCGGGCCGTCCAATGCCGCCCTCATGATCATGACCGGCGATCCAATTAATGCTGAGACGGCATTGGGCTGGGGGCTTGTATCTGAAGTCCTACCCGCGGAAAGGCTCCTCGTCAGGACGAGAGAAATCGCCGCTACTATTGCCTCCCGAGCTCCGATCGCAGCGGAAACCGCCAAGCTGAATCTGCGAGCTGCGGTAAGTATGCCGCAGGAAAAGGCAATTGAATATGAGCGCGATCTTCAGACAATTTGCTTTGCGACCCAGGATGCTGCCGAAGGTCGAGCTGCATTCAAGGAGAAGAGGCCGCCTCAGTTCCAACGGCGCTGATTGCAAATCACTGACGAAGCGGCTGAAACCGAACAAGGGATATGCGGCCTGGCAGTGGATGGGTGTGGCCGCCTGCTCTTATCGCTTCTTGTTCCGGCTTGGAGGAACAGAGATGCGCCAAGCACTCCGTAGATGCTGATTGTGACCGCCAACTCTGAAGAAGGAGATTCCGATGTTGCGATTGCATGGAAAGCGGATTCTGGTGACAGGTGCGGCAGGTGGGCTAGGAAGCGCGCTTGTGAGTACCTTGCTTGCTTCGGGCGCACGCGTATGCGGGTTGGTGCGCGACATCCAGGATGCCGTACGTCTCGAACAGTCGATTGGGAAACCAGATATTCTTACGATAGTCGCTGATCTCGGACAACCCCAGTTCCTTCAGCCGATCATTGCTGAGGAGATCAAGGCTCATGGCCCATTCTATGGATTGGTCAACAATGCTGCGATCTACCCAAAAGCCAAGATCGCGACAGTCGATGTCGCTGAAATTGCTTCTGTACTCAACGTAAATGCAATTGCGGCAGCTTCCCTGGTACAGGCGTGCTTGCCCGGCATGATGTCCTCTGGAGAAGGGCGGGTGATCAATATCGCCTCGAACACATTTGACATCGGGATGGAGGAGCTTAGCTCGTACGTTGCATCGAAGGGTGCGCTGATTGGATTTACGCGCGTCTGGGCCCGCGAACTGAGGTCACATGGCATCACAGTCAATGCTGTGTCGCCCGGTGCTTTTTGCACGGACGCAGAAAAGATTCACCCTGATCCAGAGAAATACAACGCATTCGTCTTGTCCAAGCAGGCGCTGAAGCGCCGTGCCAAGCCGGTCGAGTTTGCTGAACTTGTCACTTTTCTTTTAAGCGACCACGCCGAATTTATCACCGGCCAGAATATCCGAATTGATGGGGGATGGATCACACAATAATGCATTTTCTTGCAGCATTTGGCACCGACTGGTGGTGTGCCGAAGCGGGCCAGGCTAGACTTTCTGCTACAGTCCTCAGAAGTGACTCTCAGCCGGCCATACTTTCGAAAGGGCTTTGCGATGCCTGAGCTATATGGTGTAACGCTGACACGCACCGATATTGAACGGCGATGTGGTGCGCTTGAGCAGTTTGCGGGTGTTCGGTTGATGACACTCGGAGATGGACTGGAGCGGGGCATCAGAATGCTCGAATTTCGTTCAGGAACCGGTCTGAGATTTACAGTTCTTGTTGATCGGGCGATGGACATTGCCAATTGCGATTTTCAGGGCGCAGCAATCGGTTGGCATTCACCGTCAGGATTTCGCCACCCAGGGTTGCACGAGCCTGAAGGAGAAGGAGGCCTTGGTTGGCTGCGTTCCTTTTCGGGGCTGTTGGTTACTTGTGGTCTCGACCATATCCTATTTATGGACCAGCGTGACGCGACCAGTTTCATCTATAAGCCTCGCCAAAGGGTACGCAATTCGATTCATGGCCGTGTTAGCGGTATTCCTGCGCGTCTACTTGGGTATGGCGAGAGATGGGAAGGAGACCGGTGCATCTTGTGGTGCGACGGGATAATATCGCAAGGAACGGTCTTTGGCGAACACCTGGAATTACGGCGTCGGATCGAAATCGAAGTTGGTGCCAACACGATCAAATTGCACGATGTCATAACCAATCGCGGTTTCTACGTGACGCCGCATATGTTCTGCTATCACATCAACCTCGGTTATCCATTGCTGGATGCGGGCACTGAATATGTTGCGCCGATCACAGATGTCGTGTGGGCTGCCCACGAGGGCGATCAATACAGGGCGCAGGAGGTTGGTTACAGGCACATGGTTGGCCCCCGAGACAACTTCCACGAACAAGTTTGGCAGCACGATATGAGAGCGGATAGCGACGGACGCGTGTCGGTTGCTGTGATGAATGCTCGGCTTGGCCTTGGCTTCGAACTGAACGTGGCCAAAGACGAGTTCCCATGCATGTATGAATGGCAAAACTTTCAATCGGGACAATATGCGCTCGGTATCGAGCCCTCTACGCATCACGTCCTGGGGGCTCAATTCGCGCGTGAGCGATGTGAGGAAATTCTGTCGCACGGAGAAGCACTGAGCTACCAGTCAGAATTTCGTATCCTTTCGGGTACAAATGCTCTCGATGAAGCACGTCGCCGCATCTCTCGAACGGCGGAACAGCCGACGGATCCCTATCCGTTTCCCTCGCGTCATTTCGTGTCCCTTCGAGCGAAGAGGAATCTTGCAGGAAAACAGTCAATCGAAGTGTGAATGTGTAAGATTCACGCTGAGTTGCAGAGAGTGAAAAACTTCTCGATGAGACATTGTGAACCAATCCATCCCCGACTCTCCTCGCCGCTTGGATTTCTTTTCTCTCGGAGAAATAATGCTGAGCCTTGATCCCGGCGAAGGCCGAATTGCCACTGCCCGCCGCTTCATCCCGTGGGAGGGCGGTGGCGAATACAACGTCGCCTGCGGCCTGCGCCGCTGCTCTGGCCTGCGTACAAGTGTATCCACGGCCCTTGTCGAGAATCCTGTTGGCCGCCTCATCGAAGATCTCATGCTGCAGGGTGGCGTGGATATTTCCCTGCTCAAAGGGATTCCCTACGACTTTGCGCACCGTACAGTCCGCAAAGGTCTGAATTTCACTGAGCGTGGATTTGAGTTCGAGCGGCCACTGGATGCTCCGACCGTGGTTACACCGCAATCAGCCAGCTGCAACCGCACGACTTTGACTGGCCGTCGATTTTCGGTTCACAGCATGACTCGCGCTGGCTCCACGCAGTAGATATTTTCGCAGCACTGTCGGAATCGACCGCCCTGATGGCGGCAGAGGCAATGGATAATGCGCGAGCGAATGGAACACCTGAGTCCTACGATTTGAATTATCGTGAGTCACTCTGGAAGGCAATTGGAGGGAAGAACAAGACCCAGGGAGCCAATCGCGAACTCCTGCGCAAAGTTGACCTGCTGATCGAACACAACGAAGACTTTACGGCCATGTTTGGCGCGAAAATCAGGGGCGTGAACGAAAACTATGCTGAGCTTCCAAAGTTACACCGAATACGCTTGGATACTCCGTGGCGGTTTTCCGTTATTCTTCTTTGCCATATTTTTTCAAGCGCTAGAGAGCTTCTGCGCCCCAGGCCCCGCAAGGCCTGGGGACAATTGATTTGTGATGAAACTGAGTAATGCGGAGTTTCCGCATTACTCAGTTGATGATAACTATGTTGATGCTCCACGGGGCCAGGGTCAGAGAAAGCGGCAGGCTCTGTGCGCCGAGATTGGTGATGGTCGGCGCGGCCCAAACGCCACTCTCCGACTCGTCGTAGAGTGTCTTGTTGTAAGTGGTTTCGGTAACGGAAGTCGAGCTGGTCTTGCCGGTCACATCGATTTGAACCGTCTCGCTGCTATTTTCGTTGCGGTTGAAGAGCGCCAGCGCAGTGCCGCCGCTATGGGTTGCCGAGTATGCAATCACATCCGCGGTATCACCGGTAACGGACGGTGTGAGCACATGTTCACCGTTGACGAGCACTTGACTGAACAGTTGGAATGCGCGAGAGGTGGGTAGCAAGGTTCCCGCCGCCAAGGTTTCGCCTGTGCATTGGTATCCGTCAGGCAGCCCGTCAGAGAAGATCATGTAGCCACCGAATGTTTGCCAGCCATAAAGCGAACTGGAGAAGTTCGCACCGAAGGTGCTGTCCGCGCAACCACCGAAGCCAATCCACCATGTTGCTCGCGATACGCCGTCGTTCATCATTTCCCCGAGAGTCTGACCAGCATACAATGCCTGAGTGATGGACATGGTTTGTTTGCCTGGACTGCTGTAGACCGAACCCATCTCGCCGACGTAGATGGGTGTACCCGCGGTCCCCCATTCCGACAGTTCCGATTTCACCGTGTTGATGTTGGTGGTCAGCACCTGCGCATCCTGATTGATCAGGGTGGAGTCGTTTTCTGTTCCAGGCGCCTCGGCGTAGTAGTGGTATTCGACGAAGTCGTAGAAACCCTTTGCATTGGCGAGCACGGTATTGTCCCACCCGCCGCTCGTGTTATCCGCGTCCACAACCACGCCGACCAGCGTATTCGGAGAGGCCGCTTTGATCAACTTGTAATAGCCGCTGGCTCCAGTGACTGCGGCTGCGTAAGTTGCAGCGTTGTTGGCAGGTGAGTGCAGGTCTTCCTCCCATGTGCTTCCGTATACCTCATTGCCCACAGTCATATGGCTCACCGTGATGCCGTCCGTCAGCGCGGCAGCAGCCCATGCAGCCGCTTCGCTAGGTACGCCGCCGCCGTTGCAGGCTGCGTTTGTGCCGTAATTTGCCGTGAGCGCTACATCGAGACCAGCAGGAACGGCCAGGTCGCCGACGAAATTCGAAAACACGTCATTTGCAACCGGCTGACCAAAACTCGTAGCAAATGGAGCGACATCGCAATTGGTATTGGTGGCCCAGTGATAAGCATCCGACCACGAACCACCTGGCCAGCGTACCGCCTTGATGCCAGCAGTCTGGAACGCGTCTACGATTGCCGTTTTGTTGGTAACAATGTCGTACCAGGCACCCATGTTCATGCCCAAAAGCAGATCGGTCACAGAGATGCCAGTATTCGATGGATTAACTGTGACAATGGCGTTCGCCGTAGCTGTGGCGGTAATCGTTAACGAGATTGTCGTGCTGGCGTTCAGCGTGCCTGAAGTGCCGCCAATGGTGATGGTCGTGGTCGCGGCGGTTGCCGCGCTAGCTACCGTCAGCGTGAGTACGCTGCTCGTGGCAGTGGGGTTGGTGCCGAACGTTGCGGTTACGCCGGTGGGCAATCCAGAAGCGGAAAGAGTTACTGAGCCGGCAAACGGGGCAGTATCGGTCACCGTGATAGTGTCGGTGCCAGTGGCGCCCTGAGCGATCGACAACGCGGTGGCTGAAGGTTTGATTGTGAAGCTACCCGTCGAGGAACTCACCGTCACTGCAATCGTAGTGATAGCCGTGGTACTGCCTGAGGTGCCGGTTACGGTAATGGTGGCTGTTCCGGTGGCCGTGCTGCTGGCTTTCAGAGTCAGTGTGGTGCCGCTTGCCGTGACCGTGACTCCAGCATTCGAACTGGTAGCGGTCAGAGTGACGGTGCCGGTGAAGCCGCCGGCGTCGGCAACCGTGATGGCGTCGATGACGCTGGCGCTTTGGGCAAGAGTTTCAGAGGCTGCTACTGGAGTCAGCGTGAAGCCGGGCTTCGCGCTGATGGTAAGCGCGATGGCGGTGGTCGCGGTAAGACTACCCGAGGTTCCGGTGATGGTGACCGTGGAGCTTCCGACCGCGGCAGCGGCGCTGGCCGTGAATGCAATCACGCTAGTCGAAGTAGCCGGATTGGTGGCGAAGACGGCAGTGACGCCGCTAGGCAGGGCCGAAGCGACAAGCGTTACGCTGCCGACAAATGGGCTCACATCCGCAACCGTGATGGTGTCTGTGCCGCTGGTGCCTTGGGCGATCGAGAGCGCGGTTGCGGAGGGCTTGAGCGTAAAGCTCCCGGCAGCGCCGCCGCAGGTTGTTCCGTTGACGGCAAAGGATGTGGGCACGGCATTTGTGGTTCCGCTCCATGTGCCGTTGAATCCAATGCTTTGTACGCTTCCGCCTGCCGCTACACTGCCGTTGTATGGTTCGTTCTTTACCGTGACGGCGGTTCCACTTTGAGTTTCAATGCCATTCCAGAGTTGAGATACCGTCTGCCCATTTGCAAAGGTCCAGGTTAGTGTCCAGCTGGCCCAGGCTGTTGTGCCAGTGTTATTGATCGTTATACTCGCGCCGAAGGCGCTGGTATTCTGAGGTGAAATCGTGTAGATGACATTACACGCTGTTTGAGCGCCGGCAACCGGCACAGCGATGGTAAGCAGTAGAAGCGTGAGTACGGCTAAGTACACACTCAGTCGGCGAACATTTGTACGCCCACAGGGGGGATTCAACTCCTGAAACATGGGTTCTCCTTTACATCAAATAACCAACTCACATCACTCATTTCCTGAGTGTTCTACGCAGCATGATGCCGATATGAATGCCGTATCTGACGATTGAGCGCGATGATTAATTGATTCGCGGTCTGAAAACTCCTCTGGTTGCACTCTGAAATATCACTCTTCTTAAAACAATTCGCAGAATTAACCCGAAATCAGGTAGACGAAGCGAAGCACGTAGCTACGAGTCGCTCGTTGATTTTTGATTTGAGCGGAGCGGATGACTCAATCCACTCCGCTCAAATCTCACCTATGTGAGAGATCGATGTTGTTTGCTAGTTCACCGTGCAGGCCGTTCCGTTGAGCGAGATCGCTGTGGGAACCGCGTTGGCGCTGCCATTCCAGATCCCGTTGAACCCGATGCCGGTGAGAGTTCCGTTGGCTGCGATGCTGCCGTTGTAACTCTCGTTCTTCACCATCACGTTCGAGCCGCTCTGGGTTTCCACGCCGTTCCAGAGGGATGAGATGGTCTGCCCGTTAGCGAACGTCCAGGTAAGCGTCCAACTGGTAATCGCGGTCGATCCGTTCGTGATGGAGATGGCTGCGCCGAAGGCACTACTGTTTTGCGGCGAGATCATGTAGTCGACAGTGCAAGACGAGCTTCCGCCCCCGCCTCCGCCGGATGATGCAGAAGTCGTCGCGCTGGCTTGAGCCGATGCTCCCGATGTGCCTGCCGCATCAACCGCTTCGATCTTGTAGAAGTACGTGGTTGAAGCCGTCAGGCCACTGCTCGAGTAACTGGTGGCCGTCACGCCGCTGGCAATCTGATTGCTCGATGACGGAGTGAATCCATTGCTTGCGCTGCGATATACGTTGTAGCCGCTAATGGTGCAATTGGCCGGCGCGGTGTCCGCGGTCCAGGCTAGGTTGATAACGCTGGAAGAAGACGTGGTGGCTGCAAGTCCGCTGGGAGCCGAAGGCGCGGTGGTGCATGAACCCCCGCCGCCGCTTCCCGCCGCTGCGCTCACCGAGTAGCTGTTGACAGCCAGGCCCTGGCCACCGGTCCAGACTTCAAATCCGTACTCCACATCGATTAGCCACCAAGTGCTCTCCAGGCTGCCGCGCGAGACAGCATCCGCGAAGAACGGCAGAAGATTCAAGCTCGCGGACGTTACAGGACTTGTCGCAACATACGAAATAATCTTCCACGATGTCTGGTTTCCCGTCCAAACCGCATAGCTGGCTCCATCGATTGTCGCAGTAGCTACCTGCGAGCCGAAGGGCTGTGGGGCCCCTTGATGATTGATCCAAATCATGACTTCAGTGCCGTTCGGCTGGCCCGTTGTAGTCGAAGTTTGGTTGAACCAGATGTCGTACGCCGAATCGTTTTGAGAGCCGGAAGGCTGCGTGATGCTGACGCTGGTGCTTGCCGAACCGATGTTGCTTTCTTCAATGGGAAAGGGATTGGACGTGGTGCAAGCGCCCCAGTGGCACCCTCTATAAATGGATGTGTAGGTGGCCGGCGCGCCGCTGGTGGAATTTGAGAAGTCGGCGGTGGTAATGGTAAAGCCCAGGCTGCCGATGGAAACGCATTCATTTAGAGTGGAGTTCCACTCATTTATATCGAAGGTGTACAGACCGCCGTCGAGGGCTTCTGAAAATTGTGTGCCAGCGCTCGACGAACACTCGGATTGGGCAGCGGCCGGAGCCGACGTGCTCAGAAAGGCAAAGCTGAATCCGAATGCAATCGCAAGCAACCTGAGTACAGACCAGTTTTTTACGTTTGTTCTCCTTAATTCAAAATTGAATGAAGCCTCGATAAGCCTGCCTCGCGCGATTTCGCGGGAATTTTAAAATGGAAGTGCGGGAAGTCGTGTTGTACTATTCAGCTCCTCTAAATAAAGCCCCTTTGAGAAAGGCAGAAGATACATGTACCCCGGAGCAAAGTGCAAGGTGCGCTACTGTATACCGCTGAATTATTTAAGAACTGCTTATATAGCTATTACTTACGCGGAGCAGTAGCATGTTTTCCGGGAGGTATCATACTGTCCGAGGAAACTTTAGCCCGACTCCGTAGACCACACCGCTGGTTGCTTGAAGTGAAGCGTATAACGTCCCGCTTGGAGCAGCCACTGCTAAATCACAGGGGAGAGCCAGTGAACGTCCAGAGTCCAGCATCCATTCGGAAATTTAAACTACGCAGGGCATCAGAGCGGAAAAGCAGTGGATCACCATGAATTCTCTGCAACGATGTGGGGCGGACCTGGCTTCCCATCGAAATGCAAGATAGAAGACGAAAGCTCTGCCTGCGGCTCAAAATCACCTGACCTGACAGTATTCTGTCTGCCGTCGTGAACTTGATCCAGTTTGAACTCAGGAACGTAAGAACCGGAGTGCAGTTCAATTCGCAGTTCTCCGCGATGCTCAGGCTCGTAATAATACTGCGCTAGCCGCTTGCGAACTTCCCCGGCGATCACTCTCACAATTGGGTCCGCATTGAGATCGTAGTCGGGCTGACGGCCAAACGCCTCAACCCCAATCGTCCGCTCTTTCAGATCGTCATGTTGTCCGTTGATGGCTTTATGTACCACATAGCTAAGGAACTTGGGATATCGGCGGCTATGGCTAAATGGGGGACTGGATTGAATGCGCTCCAGTTGCTCTTCTATTGCGTCAGGCGCAATTGTCGACACAGATTGAACCTCAGCGGCTGAGAGAATAGCCGGATCGCAGATCGTCCGGTGGAGATGTTTACTATCGGCAAGAATTCGATCATACTCCCGATGCTTTTGGCAAACCATGTCTACGCAGGCACTCGCTGTTTCTCATCCCCCGCAGCTCACTCGACGTGGAGGGTTGCCGTAATCGCGGCCTGGACACATCGGTGTGTTAGTGGAGAGTCAATGGAACAGTGTCATTCTCGCCTGAGGGGTCTGTTTCAAAGAAACACTTGCGAAACACCGCGCAAGGCGCACCCCGCTGAACATCTTCACGACCGCGGATACCGAAGCGGATACGGCGGGGGAAATGAAATCGCGGTCATCAGGAGGAGTTAGCGTGTTTGTCACTGAGTAACAAATAGCCGGTTGATTGTCGCTCTGCTCCAGGTGAAGCTCAAGTTGATTGAATTTCAGCCGCGTGGCCTGCAATGAACTGGATCTGCGGAAGAAATCCGAGCATGTCCCGGATATCAGTTTTTGCGTTCCGATTCCGTTTCGAATGGAAGCTCAAGGGGAAAAAACTTCCCCTGAGAATGTCTCGGCCAAAGAAGGATCGCGGTGGAGCTTCTTCTTCAGGTAGTCGGAGGGAGCAGGCGATTCCGTCTGGGCTCTGACGTTTTGGTGAGAACAAACCATCACTCTCCATGGTGACGGACTCGGCGTGCAGCCGTCCGACTAAAAGGGCCACCTAGCTCCCTTGCTCCCTTGAAAACCTTCCCTACTTCAAAGAGAGGTACTCAGTGGGCCACCAAATCATCCCATGCCGGTAGTCCCACCCAGAGCGCCTTCCAGCAAATATAAAAGGCTGCGACCCCGGCGAAAGATTCAGGCAGCCAACACTAAGCTCTTGGCTGCTTTTCTTATCCTGCACTTCGGATTCGAGATGCGCGGTTGCGGCTACCCAGACTGATTTTACTAAGGCACGGCCGCCGCGAAACCCTGTACACCTTCCTTTTCTCTCGTCTCACCCACGGTTAGTTTTGATGCGATTCGCTCGGCCTCAATACGCAATATCTATTGCAATAAATCCACAGCTTCCCCGCATATTTCCTGTATAAGAACCCCTTTGGTCACAATTAAATAGAGAATAGTTTTCTATTTTATATATATCATTGATATGACATACATCATACGAGAAGCGGAACATGATTTTACCAAAGAAGGCGACTAGCCGCCCAAAGCGCAGAATCGTTGCGCCCGCAGAGAAACGGACTCAAGTCCGGCTGACGGTGGATTCCAAATTCACCAAAACCTATTTCAGCCAGCTTTTTGCCGTGCTGAAAATCCGCAACAAGAACGCCCTGGCCGAGCGCATCATCATGAATTTCAAAACCAAGGCCGCTCAGGCGCAGATTCAGGCGTTTTATAACGGCCCATGGCTGGACATTCCGTTTCAGAGCATCGACACATCGTTCGTCTTCCCTTTGACCCACGAGATTGCCGATGAGTTGGAGAGAGTGGGCGGGGAGATCCTTGGTGGCGTGAACAAGTCCAAGACATTTCGCGTGATGGTGGCTTACTTCGCAGCCGTCCATAAGCTCAAGGCGCCTGCGCATTCCACCTTTGCATAGCCAAACAAGACAGCAACAGCAACTCTGCACTGTCAATTTACTTCTGAATATCAAAACATTGCGGAAACTCTTTATACATGCATCGCTTTCGGCTGTCATACAGGTTGTATTCTGAATCCATAGCGTCTTTACATGTTGCAGTTGTAAAATGCCTCGAAGCCTTGCATGGGCTATGTTGTGTTGGATGTACTGCGAATGTACGAGCAATGTGTGCGCTGCTCGATTAAAGTTTATGACCTATGCCTTCCTGAACTTCATTAGGCCTGTAAAGTGGAGCGCGCGTTTCTGGCCTATCATCTTCTGCGTCAGAGAATGACGGGGTCTCGGGGCGTAGCCCTGAGCAAGATGCGCCCATCTTGCCCTCATGCTTACAAGTTTTCGAGTCTCTCGATTGCAATACTATATATTTGACATAATATACATCACAGTATTGAAATACGTGTGTATGGAGAATGAGATGCTTTGCAGGGTGTAAATACCTCCTTCGCACATGTAGAGGTGCCGGCAATCGAGGTTCGTAAAGCGAGAACACAGTCTTCAACATCTCGCTTTCAAGCAGGAAGACAATCG
>CAVQMQ010000015.1:0-13364 GCA_963713645.1 uncultured Acidobacteriaceae bacterium
ACTCAAACTAAAAGTGTCGCTCAAAGAGGCAGAGAAAATGCTCCCAATCTTCAATGCTGCCGATCCCGACCCAGAGCGAATCAGAAACCTGTCCCACCATTTGAGCAGTGTGATCCACTCGGAACTCGATGGGGAAATGTTCTTCCACATAGAATCGGAAAGACTCGAATACTGGGCTCCCGCTTGGTTAATGGACCAGCCAATTCGTAGATATTTCCCAAAGGCGCACGAAGAGATTCAGGGCGCCGGTCGCTGCTACGGGTACGGAGAACCAACAGCGTGTGTATTTCACCTAATGCGCGTGATTGACTCCGGTCGCTCTACACTTTGCTGCAAGTACTCTCGGTAACTCTGTTCGAGAAAATGCCCATTTCACAGGCACTTCAGCAGAAGCACTACACCAGTCAACTAACTCCAAACTCCAACCAACTCATTCTGTTCGACTTTTAACCGGACAGCAGTGTCCAAAATGGAAGAGAAGTATTCGACCAAGACTGACGACTGGAAGCAGTTAGAGCCGTTTTACGCTTCAATCCTGACCGATATTCAGGCCATCAGCCGGGGCCATCGCAATCCAACTCTGCATGAGATTGAGAAGAAGTACACTGATGCTGATGCTCATTACCTGCTGACCGTCACTGAGGCGTTTATGAACCATTTGGCGGAAAATGGGATCAGGGAGAAGCTATGACGGCTCCGAGGGTAAATGCTGAACTCGACAACTTCAACAATGCGATGGACACAATCCTCCGCGCCGATCCAAAGGTCGTCAAGGCTCAGATGGAAGCGGAGAAGCAAACACGGTCCATCCTGCGCGAGGCTAGGAAGAATCTCTCATCTTCCGCTCCAGAACAGAAATAGACCACCCTTGAGTGGTTTTTATCGTCATGGCGCGCCGTCTTCCGTTCGCCTAGATGGCCTTTGGCTTGTTGGGGAATATCCGCATCTTCGTCAAATGAGAACTCGCCTTCTTTTATCCATAATTCAAACCACGAAGGATGAGGTTGAAAATTGAATACAACTTCCCCCGTCTTCTCATTTGCTACCGAAACGGTAGCGACACCAATGACATGCGAAATCCCTGGTGCAGTAATCACCAACGAGATGGACGCCTGTTCATTGTTCAGGCGACTTAGAAAACCGAACGCCGATTCTCTCGAAAACATGGTTATCCTCCGTTTTTGTCTCGATGGGGAAATAGTAGCGAGGAACATTGCCCGAATGCTTGAAGTTAACGCAGAAGATATTTTCGATCACATCAATGCTACGATTTCCGCTTCCCCCGACCTTGCCGCTTACGCTGGCCTCGCCTCATCTTTGCCAGTCAGTTCTGCATAAGTCAGTCGCTTGCCGCTGACCTGTGAGAGTAGGCAAGCGAAGCGGTCGGCATCATTCAGCGGATTGCCTTTGGTCGCACGATTGTTGTAGCGAAACACTTGTTCATCCACGTAGCGGTCTAGGTGGAAGGGCTCAACAGCAACGTAGGTGCCGCTCAAGGTTCTCTTGAGCAGGCTCCAGAAATTCTCAATACCTTGAGTGTGAACTTGGCCTCTAACGTACTCCTCGACATGGTTCACGGTCTCATGGACATATTGCTCCAGGTGCAGCCCATAGTAGCCAACCGCGCCATCGGTGTAGACGGCAGTTCCTTTTTCGATTCCTTTGAGGATGGCATTTTGAAGAGTGTCCCGCTTCACGTTGGGAACGACCATAGCCCGAACTTGGCGGCTGTCGCGGTCAAGCATCCCCATGACGACAGCCTTGGTTCCGAGACTTCCACGCTCGGCGGTCTGCATCTTGAGTCTGCGTTCGCGGTGCATCTTCTGAGGCTTGCCGCCGATGAAGGTCTCATCTACTTCGACGGGTCCGCCGTCACTACCGCCAAGTTTGAGCAGGGAGCCATTTTTCATAGCCAGCCGAATGCGTTGGAGCATGAACCATGCAGTCTTTTGGGTGACGCCAAGAGCGCGTTGAATCTCGTAGCTGCTGATTCCGTTCTTGGCATTGCAGATCATCCATGCGGCGGGCAGCCACTTGTCCAAGCCAAGGGGAGAGTCTTCAAATACGGTGCCGACCTTGGCGGTGAACTGGCGTTTGGTGTGTGCGCTCTTGCATTGCCACTTCTTTTGATTTGCCAGCCAGGTCACATCCTCGCGGCCACAGGTGGGACAGAACACGCCATTGGGCCAGCGGTGGTCAACCATGTAGCGGATGCAGTTGTCGGCATCGGCAAAGTAAAGAATGGCCTGTTGCAGTGTGTTGGGTGCTTTCATGGCTAGTTCACATCCTTTGGCGCTGGAACAATCTTCAAAAGCTCCTGAACTATCGCTTCTAGGAGCTTGTTGAAAAACGTGAAGTGTTCCCGCACGTGAAAAATGGAACCGCGCCAGAATGCCCGTAGAACGATCGGAGCGACATCGGAGATGGCTTTGGCATGCCGATTCTTGCCATATTCCGGGATCAAGAACCCTTTTTCAACAAGCTCCTAGAGCGGTATCAGCTTGAATTTTCTCGCGCAATGGAGCCAATCGTGCGCGAACATTTTCCCGAAGGGGTTCATAGCTCTTTGCCGTCTCCAGAAGAGACGCCACGCTTTCTGGAGTCCCTTTGCCGTATGGTGGAACAAGCAGGCTACGAAGCGCATAATTCTCAATCAACAGAGTTTCAATCGTCTCAACGATCCGATTCGCAAGTTGCTTATCCATATCGGGGAACCTCAACAAAGACAAGCATAAGCGAGGAAAGTTGATTCGTCAAGTATATTCTTGCCGTTTTCAGCCCCGATTCTGTGTACGGCTATCGCATGTCCTTTGCTAGTGAATATGGCCTCGATCATGATGCAGGAGCTGTCGGTGAAATTCTTCAGCGAAAAGATTTTAGCGAGACAGTCGTCAATATCCGTGAATGCAACGGTCGGAATGCCCCAGACAGTTAGATCGGAGAGATTCTTCGCCTTGACTCCGTTGGGAATCTTGCTACTTTTCATGATCTGATTCCAGTTCATCACCACTTTCGGCCAGGCATGTTGGATCATGCCATACAGGAGGACATCATCCGCGACCGCATACGCAGCGGAAGTGGCGCTCTTCTTCTTCTGCTCCAGTTCATCGGCCGGATCGATCCAGAACAGCATAGGTCCGACCAACGACTGCTTCCAACTGATCTTGCTGTCGTACTCCTTCTCCGTTTTGGCGGTCTGCGCCATCAGCGTCGAAACACTGCGCGCCTCCTTGTCTACAATCTGGTGCGTGGCGGCCATCTTTTCTAGCCGCTTTTGCGCCTTTGCGGGGGCTTTGTCTTTGTCGTAATCGTATGAAAGCTTCTTGGCTAAGACGGCACGCCGAATCCAGACGATGCACGCGCCTTTACACACATTCTGACCGCCTTGCGTGAGGTTGGAGATTTTGACGCCGAGTTTGTCGAGCTCGTCATAGATAGCCTGAAGTTTCGGATTCAGGGGAGTCACCGAAGTGGCAGCCATATTGCCCTCTCAAATTTGGATTTTTGCGGAAGGATGGGAGAGTAGAACTCCCTCAGACATCTCAGGCCTCGGAAGTGTTCAGCGCCATCGCGGCGCGAATCAAAGCCTTCAGAGCCTTCTCGTTCACCTTGTCGCCGTCGTGGAAGTCGATGGCGCGGCGTACTTTTCCCTCGAGGCTGGAATTGAAGAGGCCTGCGGAGTCATCGAGAGATGCGCCTTTGGCGAAGGTCAGCTTGACGACGCTCTTGTAGGTCTCGCCGGTGCAGATGATTCCGTTGTGTGACCAGACAGGGGTTCCCAAGGGGTTAGAGGGCTTCTTCCACTTACACTCTTCGACGATTTCCGGGTCGGCTTGCTGGATCAAAGCGCGACGGCGGGAAAGCATCTCTCCGCGCCAATCACCCAGTTCTTGAATTCTAACGTCGATCTGTTGAGACGCAGACAAGTGAGATGCAGATTCGACTGTCTTAGAAACCCTCTTTTTCATCATGACTGCTTCCCTTCGAGATTCTCTTCCAGCGAATGCCGGCTCTCACTCATAGTGATAGCGCGCCTGCAGAAAGTCGATTCGTTCGGCACTGACTCGATAGACCAGCCGATGCTCCTGGGTGATGCGCCTGCTCCAGCAGCCGGCCAGCAGAAACCGCAACGGCTCCGGTTTGCCGATGCCTTCGAACGGATCGGCAAGCACCACTTCCACCAATTCCAACGCGCGCAACGCAACCTTGCGGTCGGTCCTGACCCAGTAACTCAAGTCTTCACGGAATTCGGGCTGAAAGACGGCCTCGCGCTTGATTCGCTTGTTCATGCCTGTTTTTATCGAGGGATCGTCGAGTCCATCCCCACCGAGCGCCGCAATTGCGCCACGGATTCCGCCGCGCCTTCGCGCTCCGCGGCCCGCTCCAATGCCCGCAACAGCCGCTCGGCATTTTTCGGCGAACGGACAAGATGCGCCGTCTCCATCAGGCTCGATAACTCATCGGCCGGAACAATCGCCACATCCCGCGCCCCACGCCGCCGCACCAGCAATACCTCGCGGTCGTTGGTCACGCCGTCCAGATAAGCGGCCAGGTTTTCGCGCAAAGCGGTATAGGTGGTTTCTGTCGCCATCGGAATGGCCTCCAAGGTTGAAGTGTACAGTTTTCCTGTACGCGAGGCAAACCCAGCGCCGTCGGGTGGTGAATCGGTAGGGAAGGCTCGGGACTGAGGGACTTGGGACTAGAAAAGCCGGTTGGTTGAGGCTTAAGCTTTCCCAGGTTCCGAAAACGGAGCCTGGGGCACACGGCGCGTCAGAACGACCGGTATGTGCAGACCAGCGAACACCAAAAACGAAAATGCCTTTAGGCTGTTTATTTCGGTGCCATAATCTGATCGCTCGCCGTGCATGACTTGGTGCCGGTTTAACGCAGTGAAGGACTTCCCGGTAGCTTGCGCGGCATCTTGGCGCGCTTTAGCGCTCATCATGAAGTCAGAACCCTGTAACTCCAAGAAGGGGTACAGAAGGTCTAACAATTCTGGATTATCAGCATATTTTTCACGAAATATCTTTGCAGCCTTCGTCATGGGGGATTCCACTCCAGTGATCTCGGCCAATAGACCATCGGCCTGTGCGATAAAAACCGGTACAGACAAAAAGTATCCTTGTTCGGCAAGCGACGTATGAGCATTGACGGCGGCTTTAATAGCTGCCGCCCTGTTCGGATATCTGGAGGTTATTTCATCGGAAAAGGGTTGCAGATTGGCGCGATAATAGGCAACCATAATGTCATCAACAGTAGACAATTGGGTAGTCTCAAGGCTTTCAACAAGCTCCATGAGGCTCTGTAGCCCGTCATGCCACCCGAAAAACCAGCCTTCAGCTAACGCGAGACGCATTGCGTCTTTCGATTTCTTCGGTAGTTCGTCTAGTCGCTGCTTCACGGCGACCCAATCAATTTGGGCCAGCGCCACCAAATACGGTGCAGCCTTTTCCAGATACGGTGCGACTTTTTCGGCGATAGTTTGACCTTGCCCCTGCAAAACGTATCCCTTAGCAAGCTGTTTTAATAGCGAAAGGGAAACGAAGATGACGAAGGCAGCGCGTGGACGTTACACGCTAGAGTTCAAGCAAGAGGCCGTTCGGCTGGTGGAGTCGGGCCAGACGATGGCAGGTGCGGCGCGGAGTTTGGGAGTGGTCGAGCAGACCTTGGGCAACTGGATCAAACTGCACCGTGCTGGAAGGTTGAAGGGTGCCTCTGGTAAGCACCAGGTGACTGCCGAGCAGATGGAGATTAGCCGACTGCGGGCGGAGTTGGCACGAGTCACGATGGAGCGCGACATCTTGGGAAAAGCGACGGCGTTCTTCGCAAAGGGCCAGCGATGAAGTACGCCTTTATTGAACGGCACAAACGGGTCTGGCCCATCCGGGTGCAATGCCGGGTGCTGCTTGTGAGTGTCTCCGGCTACCATGAACACTGGGCGCGGCGTATGAATATTGCCCAGCGCCGCCATCTCAGCAATGAAGCGTTGCTCGTTCATATCAGTGCTGTTTTTGCGGCGAATCGCAGCGCCTACGGATGGCCGCGCATTTGGCGCGAACTGCTGGCTCAAGGCATTCGCGTGGGCAAGCAGCGCGTGCAACGACTGATGCAAGCGCATGGCATTCAGGCGCGCGGAAAGCGCCAGTTCCGAGTTACAACCACCGACAGCAAACATAACTTGCCGATTGCGCCGAACGTGCTTGATCGCAAGTTCATCGTGGCCGCGCCTAACCAGGCGTGGGTGGGGGACTTCACTTATATCGCCACCGAGGAAGGCTGGTTGTTTCTGGCTGTCGTGATTGATCTGTTCAGCCGTAAAGTGGTGGGCTGGTCGATGCGGCCCGACATGCAACGCAACTTGGTGATCGATGCGCTGGAGATGGCTTGGTTCAAGCGCAATCCTGGCAAGAAGGCAAGGCTGATCTTTCACAGTGACCGCGGCAGTCAATATGCGAGCGAGGATTTCGCAAAGGTGCTTGAACACTGCTCCATCACGCCATCGATGAGTCGCAAGGGCAACTGCTGGGATAACGCCTGCGCGGAGACGCTGTTCGGCTCGCTGAAGGTGGAGCGGCTGCATGGGCAACGCTTTGAAACGATCAGACAGGCCAAGGATGAAACCATCGCATGGCTGCTCTGGTATAACCAGACACGGATGCACTCGACATTGAACTATGTCAGCCCGATACAGTTCGAGCAGGACTGGACAGATGCAACGATGAAGATAGCGGCCTGAAGATTTGCGGCGACAGAGGCAGGCCGTGGAAATGATGGAAATCGATGATGCCGATTCCCACATTCCCACCGCCGCGACGACGGCGGGGATGAATCAATATCCTCAAAACCAGCCGGTTAAGAGATACGCATTCTGAGGGCAAGGTCAGTTTGCAGTACTTGGTGGATGACTTGAGCTACATTGAATACTCCCTGCGCGAAACGGGTATAGGTCTCTGTGGGGGTCGCCTCGGGCGACTGGTCATCTCTTTTGATCTGGTCATTCATGTGTCAAATTTCTCCCACGGGATCGTAGTCTCCTCCAACCGTCGTCTCGACTCCTGATAGCTAGCCTACGACTTCTACGTTCGGTGTAGGGGCCCCTATAACGGCGCTGCGACGGCGGACATTCGCACAGCTTTCGGTTTAAGGCCCGCACCTCATAACGGAAGATGCGGCGCAGCATCTCTTCAAGCTTCGGCGCTTTTTCCACCAAGTGCTGACAGAACGTTTCAGGCGGCGAAGGTTTTTTGGCTTGCAGTCTGATCGCTCGCGCCTGCCAGCAGACCGGCGATGGAGATGTCCTCATCCAACGCTTCCCAGTGCAGGCCGCGGCTGCTGATGCGAAGCTGCTGGCGCTGTTCCTCGGTGGCATGGAGGAGCCGGGGAAACCAGGCGAGCGGCACTGCGATTATTCTGCCGTCGCTGAGATCGACCCATAGGCTGTCCTGATCGAAATGCACGCGGGTTGCTTTAACCGAAGAATTCATTCCATGCCCTTTCGATGCGGTCCTTGTTGAGTTCGACGATCTCCAGCAGTTCGCGGAGTCTTCGAGCGTCGTATCCATCATTGTAAGCTATACGGATTTCAGGTTGCAGCCAGAATTTAGCTTCTTGATCGTCCTTTTCGACGTGGATATGGACCGGCTCACGCGGTGTTCCTTCATTGGAATAGAAGAAAAACCTGAAACCACAGTGATAAAAGACAACCGGCATGGTTCCTACTCCACTGAACTGAGTTTACAGACAGGCTCTCAGCGAATCACCCTCTGCCGCTCTTTCCTGCGCGAATCTTGCGAATCTCTTCAAGGCGCTGGGCGAGTTGTTTTTCGCGGCCTTCCTGCGTGGGGTGGTAGTAACGGCGGCCAAGGAGCGAGTCAGGGAGGCAGTCCATCTCGGCGACGCGACCTTCTTCGTTGTGTGCATAGAGATAGCCTTTTCCGTAGTCAAGTTCCTTCATCAGCTTGGTAGGCGCGTTGCGGAGATGGAGGGGAACCGGCTCCTGGCGGGTCTCTTCGACCTCGCGCTTCACTGCGCCAAATGCGGTGTAGACGGAGTTGGACTTGGGCGCGAGGCAGAGATAGACGACGGCTTCGGCGAGGGCCAGGTCGCCTTCAGGAGAGCCGAGAAAGTCGATTGCTTCCTTGGCCGAGAGAGTGAGATTGAGGGCCTCGGGCGCGGCGAGACCGATGTCTTCAACCGCCATGCGGACGACGCGGCGGGCTAGATAGAGCGGGTCTTCTCCGGCAGCGAACATGCGGGCCAGCCAGTAGAGCGCGGCGTCGGGGTCGGAGTTGCGGACGCTCTTGTGCAGCGCGGAGATGAGGTTGTAATGCTCTTCGCCGGATTTGTCGTAGATGAGCACGCGCTGCTGAACTGCTTCGGTGGCGATTTTTTTGTCAATCTTGTCGTGCTGAGCGACCGCAGGGGCTAAAGCCCCATCAGAAGAAATGGCCTTATCGGCACGACTAAAGTCGTGCCCTGATACAGTACCTGTTTGTTGAGCGAGGACTGGCTGCACCTCCACCTTTTTGTCAGCTTTGCCCTGCTGAGCGAGGGCTAGCTGTGCAGCAACTTCGAGCGTGTTGTAAGCGGAGCGGCAGTCGCCGCTGGAGTAGCCGGCAATGAGAGCGAGAGCGTCTTCGTCCGCAGTCAGTCCGAGATTGCCCAGGCCATGCTCTTGATCTTCCAGTGCCTTGCGAAGAAGCTGCGCGATGGAATCGTCGCTGAGAGGCTGCAGGACATAAACGCGGCAGCGGGAGAGGAGCGCGGAGATGATCTCAAAGGAGGGATTCTCGGTGGTTGCGCCGATGAGGCGGATGGTCCCGCGCTCGACGTAGGGGAGAAATGCATCCTGCTGGGCCTTGTTGAAGCGGTGAATTTCATCGACGAAGAGAATCGTACGCGAGTGCATCTCAGCGGCCTGTGCGGCTGTGGCCATCACTTGCTTGATCTCCTTGATGCCGCTCATGACGGCGGAAAATTCGACGAAGTTGGCTTTGGTGGTTTCGGCAATGATTTTGGCCAGCGTGGTTTTGCCTACGCCGGGTGGACCCCAGAGAATCATTGAACCGGAGCCGGTGTCATTGAGGCTGTCGCGCTCGATCTGCACGCGCAGGGGCTTGCCGGGGCCGAGCAGATGCTCCTGGCCAACGTATTCTTCAAGTGAATGCGGCCTCATACGCTCTGCCAGCGGCGCGCCTGCCATTGCTCCTGCGGAGGGCAAACTTTTGGATGAGCTTAGTGCCGCATCTAGCTCGCCGTCGAAGAGGCTCATTGCGCTCCCCCTTGGCATTGCAAAGGGCTGTCGCACCGCAGGTGCTGCCGTTGGCGCGAGGCTTCGTAAAGCAGCACACTGGCGGCGACGGCGGCGTTGAGGCTTTCAACCGGGCCGGGGCAGGGAATGGTGATGGCCCCTGTTGCCTCTGCGGCCAACTCAGTAGGGACGCCGTTGCCTTCGTTGCCGATGAGCAAGGCGATGGGCGCGGCCAGATCGACGAGTGTTGCTGGCTGAGCCTCGTTGACATCCGTAGTCCAGATTATGATCTTGGATTCGCGGAGCCGGTCAAAACACTCTTTCGCGGTTACGGTGAGAAGCGGAAGACGGAAGACGCTGCCTGCCGAGGCACGTACGGCCTTGGGGTTCCAGGCGCTGACGGTTCCAGGGAGCGCGAGAATGCCGGTGGCGCCGAAGGCCTCGGCTGAACGCAGAATTGTGCCCAGGTTGCCGGGGTTTTGCAGGCCGGCGAGGGCGAGGATCAGAGCGTTGCCTTTTTTGGGGCCAAGCAGATGCGGCCAGCCCCACTGGGGCGGTTCAACTAGTGCGGCGATCGGCTGCGGGGCCTCGGTGGTCAGAGCGGAGTCGAGCAGTTCTCTGGGCAGTAGCAGGATCTCAGTCTCCGGCGCGAGGGGCAGGGGTTCGAGCAGGTTTTCGGAGCCTTGAGCCGCGAAAACAGTGGGAATCTGCAAGTCGGCGCGCAGAGCTTCTTCGAGCAGCTTGATTCCCTCAATACCAGCCAGACCCGCTAGGTCGCGGCCGGGGTGGGTGAGCACCCGGCGCAGTTCCTTCAGGCGGCTATTCTGCTTACTCTGTACAATGCGATAAGGCATTCGACTCAATCCGCCTGAACCGATTCTAAGCGCTTGAGCCGGGGCGCGAAGGGCGGGCGCGACTTGCACCGTTGCCGGTGCTGTGTTAGCTTCCGAAGTTGGGGCATCTCAACGCTTTACGACATCTGGAAGCTGGGAACCGAGGTAGACCTTCTTGTCCGCGGAGATATTGCGCGTCCATCCCGATGAACCTCAGCAGGACCGGATTGAGTACATCGTCTCCTGCCTGCGCAAGGGCGATATGGTTGCCCTGCCGACGGACACCTTTTATGGCCTGGCCGTTGACCCGGTGAACCTCTTCGCCGTGGAGCAGATTTACAAGCTGAAATCGCGGCAGAAGCACAAGCCGCTCTCGTTGCTGCTCTCTTCCGTGGAGCAGGCCTATGAGCTGGCGCGGGATACTGACCCGATGCTCGACCGGCTTGCGGAGCGCTTCTGGCCCGGCCCTTTGACAATTATTGTGCGCGCCGGGACCAAGCTGCCGCTGCGGTCTACGGCTAACACCGGCAACGTGGCGTTGCGCGTTCCGGATGCGGCGATTCCGCGAGCGGTGGTGAAGGCCTTCGGGTTGCCGATCACTGCGACCTCGGCGAATCTGCAAGGGGCATCGGAGTGCACCCACGCTGCTTGCGTCCGTGACCAGATCGGCGACCGGATTCCGCTGATCATTGACGGCGGGCCGACGGGCTACACACTCCCGACGACCATCGTCGATCTTTCGCTGGGCGACGGGCGCTGGGAGATTCTCCGCGAGGGAGCCATCCCTACGCATGAGATTGTACTGGTGTTGCAGCGATGATTGAGATCAGGGACTAGGGATTAAAAAACACTTGTCAGCCGGTTCAACTCTGCGAACAGCTAAAATGATCCCTGGCCGCAAGCCAGTACCCGGTTCGCTGTCTATTTACCGAAGACGGACTGACTACTGCTTGCAGTCCACTGTTCGTTGCTACTGAAGGTTTCTATGACGCCCAAGTCGAAACGCCGCAACTGGACGCTCCGCCTCTCGCTGGTAGCGCTGTTGTTGATTGCGGGCGCTGGCTTTGGCTGGTGCCACTGGGTGTATGGGCAGATTGAGTTCTACGCTAATCAAGATCAGGCGGCGGCGATTACGCGGGCCAATCCGGCGGATGCGATTGGCGTCTTTGGCGCGGCGGAGTACGATGGGCGGCCCTCGCCGGTGTATCGCGCACGGCTGGACCACGCGCGACAGCTCTTCAAGCGCGGCGTGGCTCCGCTGATTGTTACCCTCGGCGGCAACGGTGGCGACCAGTACAACGAGGGAGCGGTGGGCCGTGAATATCTTGAAGGGACCGGGGTTCCGGAGACGGCGATTATTGCTGAAACCGAGAGCCGCAACACCGAGGAGTCGGCCCGGCGCATTGCAGTGATTGCCCGCGCCAATGGATTGCACCGGCTGGTCATCGTCAGCGACGGGACGCATCTATTTCGCATTCACGAGATTTGCGCCGCTGACGGGCTGGACGTTCTAACTTCGCCGCGACCGCGCGTAGCGGTAGATGTTGGGACGGGGGATGGCTCCGCGGAATTCGAGCGCGTGGCCCACGAGATTTTGAGTTATACCGCGTGGCGGTTGCATTTGCATTGAGGTTGATGATCAGCGGCATACTTTCATCGGTAATAAAAACTGCGGAAAAGCGCGGGAATTGCGATTACCGGTAAACTTCCCGCCGGTTTCCGATCTGCAAGACCAGAACGATCAACAGTCCGTCCTGAATCTCACAGAGAATTCTGTAGTGACCCACGCGATAACGCCAGAACTCGCCGAGCGGCCCTTTCAACGTTTTTCCCAGATTGCGTGGGTTTGTTCCTGCCGCAATGCGTTCATCCATGAAGTCTGCAATGCGCCGCGCGGCTGGCTTGTCCAGCTTCACAAGCTGCTTTCTCGCCGTCTCTGCATATTTAATCGTCCAAGCCAAGGTCGGTCCTTACCGAGGTGGCTGAATAGACATTCTCCTGCCCGGTGCGAACCCGCTCCGAGAGATCAGCGGCCAGATAATATTCCTCTACCTCTTCGATACCCTTTTCTATGATCTGGCGCAGATAAAAGGCCTAGGGAACCTCTGAAAATCTCCCCAATCCACAGCCATCGCGGTTAATGTGGATTGAGGAGATTGATCGCGGATGAAGCAGCTTACTTTGGCCCAGCAGGTGGAGTTTCAACGCTACTCGAAGAAGACACGGCGCGAGCAGTTTCTGGAAGAAATGGACGCCGTCATGCCCTGGGCCGAGTTATTCGCGCTCATCGCGCCGCATTACTCGAAGGGCGAAGCGGGGCGCAAGCCGGTGGGACTTGAGATCATGCTGCGCGTCTATTTTTTGCAGCAGTGGTTCGCGCTCTCCGATCCGGCGGCCGAAGATGCGCTGTACGAATCACCCGTGCTGCGGCGCTTTGCGGGCGTGGACCTTGGCCGCGCGCCGGCGCCGGATGAGACGACCATCTTGAACTTCCGCCACTTGCTTGAAGAGCACGATCTATGCGGTCAAATGCTTGTCGCGGTCAACTTGTATCTGGCCACGCGCGGCATCCGCATCACCACCGGCACCATCGTCGATGCGACGATCATCCACGCGCCTTCATCGGCCAAGAACGAGAAGAAGGAGCGCGACCCGGAGATGCATCAAACGCGCAAGGGCAACCAGTGGTACTTCGGCATGAAAGCGCACATCGGCGTGGATTCAAAAGAAGGCGTGGTGCATTCGGTCTGCTCGACAGCGGCCAGCGTCAGCGATGTGCATATGCTACCCGAGTTACTGCACGGCGAGGAGAAGAAAGTCTGGGGCGATGGTGGCTATCAAGGACAAACCGAAGCTATCCATGAAGCCGCGCCTCATGCGCAGGATATGACTTCGCGCCGTGTAAAAACCAAGGCCGGAGTGGACGAGCAACAAAAGCGCAAGAACCGCACCAAGGCCAAAGTGCGCGCCAAGGTGGAGTGGCCTTTCCGCATTCTGAAGCGCGTCTTTGGACATACGAAGGTGCGCTATCGCGGCTTGAAGAAGAATCACGAGTGGCTGTGCGCGGCCTTTGCAGCGGTCAATATTTATCAGCATCGGCGCAGGCTGGCGAAGATCAATTTACGGCTGGCCCTTCAAGGGGCGTAGTGTGTCTGCCGGAGGCAGCAAAAGCCTCCGGTAGGCAAAATGAACGCAGGATCACTGCGAAACAGAACGATTTTGAACGGATGCAGACAAACGTGGGTCGAGAAACTTTATAACTCGGCGATTTTCAGAAGTTC
>CAVQMQ010000016.1:0-17459 GCA_963713645.1 uncultured Acidobacteriaceae bacterium
GCTCTAATCGATAGATTCGGTGCTCCGGACAAATGTTTGAGTTGGGTCTTGGGTGGAATGGCTGAACTACGAGATTCTGTCACCGAAGACATCTTGGACAGACGACTATTTAGTTGGTACACACGAATGCGTCAGCCGGAGGAGCTTTATTTCAGAACTCTGTATATCCTTTTCCTTGCGTCAAGCAATGAGGTTCCACATATTCTTTCAGGTGATCTGCCCAATTCCTTTTCGCAGATATATGACAAAGTGAACGAGGTAATTCTTGAGGGCAGGGGAGAAATGACCGAAGTCAAACCAGGGCTAGTTTCAGGTGAGTTTCGGATGATCGACAACCTCAATGACGGTGCGCATGTAGGTTTCGGCGCGATGCAGATGATCGTAAATATCGCACAGAACCCGGAATTCACTCCGAATATGGCAGAGTATTTGCGGCATATAGAAAATTATTGCGCGTGGATTAATGACATGCGCCAAATGTTCGAGGGCGGCAAAGACAAGCAGACAGTTTTAGGGAACTTCTGAAAATCGCCGAGTTATAAAGTTTCTCGACCCACGTTTGTCTGCATCCGTTCAAAATCGTTCTGTTTCGCAGTGATCCTGCGTTCATTTTGCCTACCGGAGGCTTTTGCAGCCTCCGGCAGACACACTACGCCCCTTGAAGGGCCAGCCGTAAATTGATCTTCGCCAGCCTGCGCCGATGCTGATAAATATTGACTGTAGCAAAGGCCGCGCACAGCCACTCGTGATTCTTCTTCAAGCCGCGATAGCGCACCTTCGTATGTCCAAAGACGCGCTTCAGAATGCGGAAAGGCCACTCCACCTTGGCACGCACCCGCGCCTTCACGCGGTTCTTGCGCTTTGTTGCTCATCCACTCCGGCCTTGGTTTTTACACGGCGCGAAGTCATATCCTGCGCATGAGGCGCGGCTTCATGGATAGCTTCGGTTTGTCCTTGATAGCCACCATCGCCCCAGACTTTCTTCTCCTCGCCGTGCAGTAACTCGGGTAGCATATGCACATCGCTGACGCTGGCCGCTGTCGAGCAGACCGAATGCACCACGCCTTCTTTTGAATCCACGCCGATGTGCGCTTTCATGCCGAAGTACCACTGGTTGCCCTTGCGCGTTTGATGCATCTCCGGGTCGCGCTCCTTCTTCTCGTTCTTGGCCGATGAAGGCGCGTGGATGATCGTCGCATCGACGATGGTGCCGGTGGTGATGCGGATGCCGCGCGTGGCCAGATACAAGTTGACCGCGACAAGCATTTGACCGCATAGATCGTGCTCTTCAAGCAAGTGGCGGAAGTTCAAGATGGTCGTCTCATCCGGCGCCGGCGCGCGGCCAAGGTCCACGCCCGCAAAGCGCCGCAGCACGGGTGATTCGTACAGCGCATCTTCGGCCGCCGGATCGGAGAGCGCGAACCACTGCTGCAAAAAATAGACGCGCAGCATGATCTCAAGTCCCACCGGCTTGCGCCCCGCTTCGCCCTTCGAGTAATGCGGCGCGATGAGCGCGAATAACTCGGCCCAGGGCATGACGGCGTCCATTTCTTCCAGAAACTGCTCGCGCCGTGTCTTCTTCGAGTAGCGTTGAAACTCCACCTGCTGGGCCAAAGTAAGCTGCTTCATCCGCGATCAATCTCCTCAATCCACATTAACCGCGATGGCTGTGGATTGGGGAGATTTTCAGAGGTTCCCTAGAGGCGGTCATCAACTTGCATAGACCAAGAGAGTACTGGGAGAAGAAAGCCAATGAGGTTAGGGCTGCAGCGCAGAATGTCTCACAAGAAGGATAGCAGTAAAGTGGCGCAGTAGTGTTTCGTTGGCACACCTCGTTGTACGCAACGAACATTCGCTGCCTAAGTCGATCTTCACAAAGAATCATTGGCAAGCCATGATTCTTTGGCATCAAAACGAATAACAGCCTGCCAATATCGCGGCAGGCCGTTTGTCTTGTCGCTGGAACGATGGTCAATTCAGCGAGATCTCCCCGCTCAGAGGCGTGTTTTCACTCGAATCGCCAACACGCACAACGAACTTACCTGGATCGATGGCCCACTTATGCGCCTTTTCATCCCAGTAGCTGAAAGCGCGGGCATCGAGGGTTAGAGTTACATGCTTGGTTTCGCCGGGATCGAGCCTGACTTTTGCAAATCCCTTGAGTTCTCGCTCGGGGCGCTTGACGGTAGCCGAGGGGTCGGAGACGTAGAGTTGGGCAACTTCGACTCCGGCAACGCTGCCGGTATTGGTAACGTCGAAGCTGACTTGAACCCGAGTGGGGTCGAGGCCGCTGAGGTCAGCGGTTGCCGGGGCTTGGAGATTGGAGAAGCTGAACGTCGTGTAACTCAACCCGAAGCCAAAAGGATAAAGCGGGTGCTTGCCGGTGGTGGTCCAGTAGCGGTAGCCGACAAGCAGGCCGTCGTCGTACTTGACCTTGGGGATGACGTAATCGACCTTGCGGCCATCAGTCTCCGTCACGTGGAGTGCCGTGTCCGCACCGGGGATGGGGTAGTAGAACTTTGCCGAAGCGCTCTCTTCCCAACTGCGGTCAAAGGTGACAGGGAGCTTGCCCTCTGGGCTGCGCTTGCCGAGGAGAATTTCGCCGAGTGCGGTCCCGCCTTCCTGGCCGGGATAATAGAGATGAAGCAGCGCAGGAACTTTAGCGAGCCAGCGCTGGGTATCCGCTCCGCCGCCGCCGTTGAGAGTGACGATGGTGCGCAGATTGGCCGCCGCAATGGCTTCAATCAGCGCGTCCTGCCCCCAGGGCAGAGCGAAGGTGCGGTCATGGCCCTCGCCTTCGGTGGGCGGGTCGAAGCCAGCAG
Organism: uncultured Acidobacteriaceae bacterium; assembly: GCA_963713645.1. GTDB lineage: Bacteria > Acidobacteriota > Terriglobia > Terriglobales > Acidobacteriaceae > Telmatobacter. The sequence goes on from CAVQMQ010000016.1 coordinate 2,823, forward strand.
CGACAACCACGGCATCAGCGGCGGCAGCGATCTTGAGCGCCTCGGCGGAGATCAGATCGGCCTCGGGAACAATGCCCAGCCCCAGGCGAACGCCGGGTGCGTGCGGCAGATACTCGGCGACAACAGAAACCGTCTTGCCGGCAGTCAACTCCACGGTCGCTGATTGCGGAACCTGCCCCTCGGCCAACTCCTGATGCAGCACGGTTTTGCCATCGATCCGGATGGTATAGGCATCCCGCCCCGAGGCCGCGCCGAGAATCAGATATTTGCCGCTGATGGCTGGTTTATAGGCCGTGGTGTAACGAATGCTGCGCGGATGCTGCTCTGCCGGTCCCCAGCCGCTGGGACCCCAATCGGCAATTCGCTGCGGGGATGCGTTCTCGGGCGCGCCGGAGAAGTCCTTGCTGGGGTAGGTGGCTTGTTGGATGCCGCCCTCCCAGTTGGTGCGCCGGAAAACTTCGCGCATGTCCGGCAGGCCGCGGGCGTAGAGAACCGTGACTGACGAACTCGCCTGATTGGCGATGCCGGTGAGGATGCTGACCGGCGCGAAGGCTGTGGCTTCCGACGAGCCTCCGCCGCCAGTCACTGCCGGGTAAGCATTCGGTCCGATGACGGCGATGGTCTTCACCTTGGCCGGATTCAGCGGCAGAATTCCGCCGTCGTTTTTCAGCAGCGTAATACTCTCGCGAGCGCCCTGGAGAGCAATCTCGCGATCCGCTACTGAGTAAACCGGCGAATTCACATCGAACTGATCGTGATTCTCAAAACCATAGCGCAGCGTCGTACGAATGAGCCGCAGCACCTTGTCGTCAATCGTCGATTCCTTGACCGAGCCGTCTTTTACCGCTGCCAGCAGCGCTTTTGCATTCATGAAGCGCGGGGTCGGCATTTCAAGGTCGAGTCCGTTGTTGGCTGCGCCTACCGAGTCATAGGTCGCATCCCAGTCCGACATCAGAATTCCCTGAAAGCCCCACTCGCCTTTGAGAACCTGCAGATTGAGAAAGGCGTTTTGCGTGGCGTGCGAGCCATTAACCAGATTGTAGGAGTTCATCACCGCATCGACATGGGCACGGGTAACGGCGGCCTCGAAGCCGGGCAGATAGATCTCGCGCAGGGTGCGCTCGTCGGCTTCGGAATCGACATTGTGGCGGTTGTACTCCTGATTGTTGAGCGCGTAGTGCTTGACGGTGGCAACGACTCCCTGGGACTGCACGCCTTCTATATACGGAACGACGAGCTGCGCGACGAGATAGGGATCTTCGGAGAAGTACTCGAAGTTGCGGCCTGCCAACGGAGTGCGGGCAATGTTGATGCCGGGGCCGAGCAGGAAGTGGACGCCGCGCGCTCGGGCGTCTTTGCCGAGGCTCTCGCCTATTTTGCGGGCGAGGTCGGTGTCCCAGGTGGCGGCCAGGGCCGCGCCGCCGGGGTAAGCCGTCGTCGGTCCCCAGGTGCGCACGCCAACCGGGCCGTCGGACATTTTTAACTGGGGCTGGCCGATGGAGGGCGCGGCGTAGGTAAACATGCTGTCGTGTCCGCCGAGTAGCTCGATTTTCTGCTCCAGCGTAAGTTTGGCGACCATCTCATGGGCCTGCGCCTCAAGGGCCGGTGAATCCGGCACAGGAGCCTGGGCAGAGGCGGCCAGCGCACCGATTAGAACAAGCGCCAACAATGAGATGGTGGCCATATTGCGCGTTTTCGCAGCGGAGTTGACGGGATTTTTCATAACCCAGAGAGCGTACCGCAACGACCCCGCTGCTGTATAGAAATCCTGTCACTGAAAAGCCTGAGTCCAGTGGCCCTTAGGCATCGCCGGCAGGTCCGCAGCAACAGGAGACCAAAGGGGATGCGAACTTTTCCTGCCCGTATACAACCGGCCCTCCGATGCTGTATTCTGGGCTTTCTTCCATGATCTTTTCCCGCGAATACATAGGCTACCTGTCTCGCCGCACGGTCAAACACCTCCTCGACGCCAAGTTGATCACTGTCGGCTCTGTACCAGCTGTAGAAGCGCGAGTTGCGGCCGGGTTGATCGAAGAGCTGTCTCTCGAAGACCGCATCAACGATGAAGTCCGCGTCATCCTCGAGGCCTACTCGGAAGAGATGCGCAAATCCGGCGCGCAATACGCCGAGATGTTCAAAAAGGTGAAGACCGAGCTAGCCAAGAAATACAAGGCGGTGCTATGAGAATCAACCGCGACAAGCTCAACAAGCTGGCCCACACCGTGGCCGACACGCTGGCCGAGATCGACGAGGTTGGGTTCCTCGAAGACCGCAACACCATCCGCCAGGAGGCCCGCAAGGTGCTCGAGCAGTTGCTCACGCAAGAGGCGGGCATCGACACTGCGGCACGGCTCAAGATCTCCTCGCAGCGCAAGATCATCCAGGAAGGTTCGCAGGAGTGGGATATTCTGTACCGCAAATACTATAACGACGAAGTGCGCAAGCTGGGCGTAGACGGCGGAAAGTAAAGCCGCTGCTCTTCGCAGGTTTCTTTGAATAATCCCTGATTTCAAGCTATCCATTCTATAGGTGCTACGCATAAACTTTCCCTGTCGGCAAGTTACTCCGAGCCGCGCGGAGATGCTTTGATGCTGGACGTTCATGCCCCACACGAGTCCATTCATGGCTGGCGAGATTTCTTCATCCATCTGGCCACCATCACCATTGGCCTGCTGATCGCGCTGGGCCTGGAAGCAACGGTGGAATGGCTGCATCACCGCCATGAGGTCGCCGAGACCCGCGAGGCGCTGGCGCGTGAGCTGCATGAGAATGAGACTCGCTTTCGGGCGAACACAGGCTACTTCCACAGCGAGTCGGCGATGCTTCAGAACAACCTTCTCGTGCTGCACTACCTCGAACAGCATCCCGGCGCCAAGCCGAGCGAGCTACCGGGAGTGCTTTTGTGGAACAGCGGCAACGCGCGCATGGAAGGCTCCGCGTGGCAGACCGCGAGCCAGACCGGCGTCACCGCGTATATGCCGCAGGATGAGGTGATGAAGACGGCTGAGCTATATGGCTTCTTCGAGCGCATCGATCAAGCGCACGAACAGGAAGCCGATGTATTTACTGATGCCGTTGTCTATATGTTTCAGGACCCGGACCCGACGCACCTGACACCGGCGCAGATAGAGAAAGAGATTGCCCTCACGAATCAGCTGGTCGCGCGGCACTTGCGTCACGGATTCCTGATGCAGAACCTGGCAGAGCAGTTTCCTGATTTCAGGCCCGCTCCAGAACGGGCTGAATTGGAGCTACTGCTGCATCTTCAGGAACTGAATCAGAATGCGGAACTGGATTTGGCGCGCGCATTGACGAAGAAGCGCATGGATGCAGCGGTGCCCGTCGACTCGGTTTCGGCGGTTCCGGCTGCGAAGTGAGCGGATTGGTGCGCCTCAGAACGGCCTTCGCTGGAGAATTTTTGAGACCAGCTTCCCGGCAGTTCGCGCAACCCATTGGGAAACGCGCTGACTCCTTTGGCAGCAGCCCGGATTTTTGTTAAAGTAGAAAGAGTGGCCAGCCGTGGCCGCCCCCGCATTGTGGCGCTATCGTCTAGGGGTTAGGACGTGAGATTCTCAATCTTAAAACACGGGTTCGATTCCCGTTAGCGCTACCATCTAGCATCCGCTAAAGCCCGTTAAATCAACGGGCTTTTCCTTTGCACGAAAATCATACTGGCGGGCACCTGTAGTCCACATCTCAACCTATCACCGGCAATGGGTGGCCCAGGTCTCGATTCTGAGACCTGGGGTCGCGTCAGAACGGACGCTCCCGGCTCTGAACGGAAACTGATAGCTTCAAGGCTTGGATCGCCTTCTTTGCTGTCATCCTGAGCGAAGCGCAGCGGAGTCGAAGGACCCGTGTTTAGAGCATTTTCACAGATAGTGTAAGGTTTGGGTGCCCCACCCTCGCCGCGTCTTTGTTTTTGCGGCTAGGGTGGGATAGCAGGATGCCACCTTATAGCAGCGCTGAAACCGCTATAATTTCGCTCAGCAGCAGATGAACGTGTTTCGGCATCACTACATAACCGCAGACAACGAAATCGAAGCGGAGGCGCATCGTTTCAAGCGAACGCTCGAAGAGTTCACGCGCCGCCGCTGTGCCAAGGTGCTCAAATCGGTGATAGCAGCCAAAAGTGATGAAATGAAAGCAGCCGGATTGCTGATAGCGAACAAGCCCCCTTCGACTGCGCTCAGGGCGGGCTTTCGGCATGAATGCATTTACTCTCCAAGCACTTGGGGCTGGGAATGATTCTTGACTGCCCGGCTGCGGAAGGCTGAGCGCTCAGATTCCCACATCTCAAACGCGAGATGTGGGCCACCCAGATTTATGGCTGGTCAGATGTGGGCCACCCGTCACCCAATCTAACGCGGTTTCAGAGTCGTTGGCATACTTGCGGCTGGAAAGTCAGTGTCCCGATGTGAATAGTGACGCTTATTAAAGAATCCCGCGAACTGAAGCCGCAGGCATGGCGTCAAATCCCCGTCGATGATGTTGGTGTTCACAAAGGAGAAGCTCTCCAGTGCTGGCATATCGTTCAGAAAGCTCAGGGAGGGAATCTCTCCGCATTTGTTGAACGCCAACCGTCTGAGTGACCGAATGACTCGCACTTGATCATGTCGCGTGAGCTTTGGACAGTTCCCAAATTCCAGAATTTCTAAAATACCGTCAGCGAAAGCAGTTAGTGGAGAAATGTCGGTCAGCTTTGGAAAGTAGTCAACCGTCAGCCTCCTAAGTTCAGGGAAGCGATCAATACCTGAAAGCTCCAAATTACTCCCTTGAATAAGCTCCAGGTCCTCCAATTGCGGGATGTCTGGCAAACCTGTGAGGTCGCCGCTCGGGGGAGCATAGTGGCTCAAACTGAGTACTCGTAGCGCTTCCATTGAAGCCGCCAATCGCAGCTTGCGCCACCACTGTATCCGAAGTTCTTCTAACAACGGAAAATTCGCCAGATCAAGCGGTTGTTTTGTTCTTCCTGAAAGCGCGAGATAACGAAGCTGCCTTAAAGAACAAACAGATGAAATATCGATCATCTCGGAATCCATGATCGTCAGGTGCTCGACCCAGGGAAAACGGGATAGAAACGAAAGATCGGATATCCTATATTCTCCAAGCGGCGAAATTGTGATGCGCCCTTGATGATGTCGCGCTGCGTAGTCCATGCAAGCGTCGATTCGGTCAGACTCAATGAAGACGGACCGATCGAAGGCCGGAGGCCCCGTCAGACGAAATCGTTCTTCTCCCTCTACCTCTGGTGAAAACATCTCTGTTCATCCCCTCTCGCCTGTCTTCTGCAATGCTTAGTGGCTCCCATCCTGCTGTCTGTATTTCGTTCCAGGAGAATCCCTCTTATTATAGTTTTTCGTTGATCGGTGCCCGCCTTCGTGATCTTTGAGACGCCGACTCTCGTCTTTGAGCGCCTCTCTGTCATTTGCCGAAGGAGTCCAATCTGTCGAAACATGCGGATCACTATGCTCTTTAGCTATTCTTTTGCCGGATTCTTGGGATCTCTCCTGGTCTCCCTTGCCGTGATATTGCGTCCCGCTCGCGTGAGTGTTTGTGTAAGAGCCGGTTTGCTTTGCTATCCTGTAAAGCGAAACAGCAGTCTGCACTGCGTTCTTTGACGATACGTAGGTTACGGCGGGTGGCCCAGGTTCCCTGTTCGCTCACAATTCAAGTTGGGGTGCCCCAGGTCCCGACTTTGGGACCTGGGAGGGTGCCGCCATGCTCCCGCCTCCAAGCTGTCCATTGGGACTCAATCTCAACAGTTCCTTCGATTCCCGTTTGGTAGTGGCGGAAGCTCGACCAAGCCCAGTCTTCAGGACTCGCGACCAGACCTCTTTTCACTGGGTTTCGGTGCATGTAGCGCAGCTTCTCTACGCGCTTTTCTTCGGTCCACACGTTGAAATCATAATACCGCGCCTGCCAGAACGGACGCTCCCGGCTACGCAGAGTCACCGACAGCTTGATCGCCTTGATCGCCCGGTCGAGGCTGGAGCATTGCGGTTCGTTTACCAGCAGATGAACATGTTCCGGCATCACTACATATCCGGCAACGACAAATGTGTATTTCTTGCGGATGCGCTCCAGCGCGGACTCCAACAGGCTTCGTGCTTCGGCACTGCCCAGATAGGGCAGACGGCGGTAGCAACTGAAGGTGAGGAAGTGCATCTCGCCGGTGTGCTGGTAACGAACGAGTCCCGCTGGCATGTAACTGAGAATACACCTGTTGAGAGACCCCTCCCATGTCCCCAAAGGCGAGGGACATGGGGCACCCACATTCAGTTCATTTCACCGGATGGGGACCTGGGCCACCCGCCAGCTTCTCTACGCGCTTTTCTTCGGTCCACACGTTGAAATCATAATACCGCGCCTGCCAGAACGGACGCTCCCGGCTACGCAGAGTCACCGACAGCTTGATCGCCTTGATCGCCCGGTCGAGGCTGGAGCATTGCGGTTCGTTTACCAGCAGATGAACATGTTCCGGCATCACTACATATCCGGCAACGACAAATGTGTATTTCTTGCGGATGCGCTCCAGCGCGGACTCCAACAGGCTTCGTGCTTCGGCACTGCCCAGATAGGGCAGACGGCGGTAGCAACTGAAGGTGAGGAAGTGCATCTCGCCGGTGTGCTGGTAACGAACGAGTCCCGCTGGCATGTAACTGAGAATACACCTGTTGAGAGACCCCTCCCATGTCCCCAAAGGCGAGGGACATGGGGCACCCACATTCAGTTCATTTCACCGGATGGGGACCTGGGCCACCCGCCTTGAAGTGGGATCAGATTGGCCCGGAAGTCGCCCCATTGCGGAGTAAAGCTGGCCGTCCCTCCGCCGCCGATGTCGATGGTCCCGATGTTTTGTATGCCATTGTGGAACGACCCGAGATAGAAGTTCGGGAAGCTCCCCACGATTGTGTTTGTGTTCACTCCGCCGTGCCGGTTTAGATTGATCTCGTAATTCCCTAACACGACAGAGCCGCGCCCCTCTGCACCACCTGAAAACGCGACTGTGTCCTGAGCCATGATGTTGCTCTTGGTAAAGCCCCCATCGTTGCCGTAAAGGGTTAGCGTCCCGTTTGTCGTCTTTCCGTTCTGACTGGTCTCCGAATAAACGAGCAGATTGGTGTAATCACTGTGGGCACTCTGCGCATTTCCGCCACTATCAGTCCACGAGTAGTCGCTGCCTTTGTGCCACTGCCATTGGCCATTGATGTCAAACCAGTTGTGCCCTGTGGGATCGGTCTTCGACAAAGGATTGTTGCCAACGTAGGAGTACAGGTTCCAACTCTGCGGGTCTGTCTTCTCCGAAAACTTCGGTTCATCTGGGCTAAGAAAGCGCCCCATACTCGACGCATAGTACCTGGCATCGAAGTAGTCGTTCCCGGATTCGGAGTCGCGTTCTTTGCCGGTATAACGAGATCGCGAAAAACATACCCTGGTTGCAAAAGCGGCGGAGAGCGTCATAAATGTACACCTCCGTCGTAGTCATAATCCCAAGTCTCGAGAGCGGGACCTGGGCCACCCGTGCTAGCGCCAGATTTCGACATCTTGGTGTAAGGGACACTCGCGTGGATTCGCTATTCCAGTCCGGCTAACGACGAATGCCTTGCTTGTGGCAATAGACTGCCATTTCTTGACCAGCGCGACGGCATCAATTGAATCAGACGTGGCAAGTGGGGCTGCCTTGAGAGGAAAAGGCGCCCATCCAATCGAAAGCGTGACATCCACGTGAGGATCAGATGTGCAATTCGCAATCTGCTTTGCTCCAAGCTGGAACTCAATTTCGCCAGTGAATGAATCCTTGGGCTTCAATTCGCGATAATCAAGATTCGATGAATAGTTGCCTATAAACCGTGGCCTAAACGTTAGCCAGATGGCCTCGGTAACCCGCTTGCGGTCAAAGAGTCCATCGAACGGCTCACGCAAGAACGGCGAGTATATGTAAATTGATCTGGATGACCCGTTCAGCACCACATAGTTCAACTTCAGGGTTTTTCCAAGTTCCGCTGTCACGATTTTTATGGTTGGCTCGGATTGTCCCCAAAGCGAGCATGTGGACAAAAGCAGCAGGACCGAGAGGCACATTGAATTTAGCCGGATAATCATTGCACCGCCCTTGGAGCCATCAGGACATCCCTTCTCATTTGGTTTTCAGCGCCCACCGCTTCTGGTTCTCCATGCGGTTGGCCAAGCGCAGCTAACCGAGCATGCCCGAGAACCTCATGCTCGGCTACAAGGCCAACAGGGTCTGGAACTTGCCCTCCTGACGCTCCTGGAAGGGTGCCCCCCGGATTGCCTCCCGGCGATAGGTAAACTTCCGAATTATGGGTAACTTCATTCACGGCCGTTACGCCCCCGCCTGCATCGTTGGCAACACTGATGGGCTTCCCACCTGGTCTCGGAACAGTCTCAGCCATTTGGACCCCAATGGTGTGCGGGCTCTTCACTGCTTGGGCCATGAAATCAAATGTCTTCGTGTGTGCGCCCTTATATGCTGCAGCTGCCTTCGAATCCAAGGACATATGTTCCTGTCCGTCCTTGCCCTTTTTCATTGAAAAAAGCGCCTTTTCCCCCGAATTCATTGTTGAAGTGGTTCGGGCCATCTCCTCCTTGCGCTGGTCGTCGGTGCCTTTATAAATAACATCGTGTCCATCCGCATCAGCTCTAATCAGCGGATTATTGTCAACATACGCGTATAGGTTGAGCGTCTGCGGGTCGCCCAGCTTTGCGTACGGCACGGGCGCAACTTTGGCGCTCCAATCGGGCGACATGAACCGGCCCATCGCACTGCTGTAGTACCTAGCCCCGAAGTAGTCGTTGCCGGATTCAGTGTCGCGTTCTTTGCCGGTGAAGTGCTGCTCGGTGTCGTCGGGCAGGGTGTTGGTGCCGGCGTTGGGGCAGTAGGCGGTGCGCGCGTTGGGAATGTTGTTGCCGAAGGGGAGGCTGTAGCAGGTCAGCTCCAGCGCTCCGGTGGGCGAGGCCTGGGTGCGCTTGCTGCCCAGCGGGTCAGTGAACGGGAAGTGCAGCGAGGGAGCGCCTGTGCCGGTGAAGTCGTAAGTGGCCAGCAGATGGCTGCCGACGAAGACGTTGGTGTGCAGCGGCGTGAAGGTCGAGCCGGAGACGGTAAGCTCAGTGACCTGCTCGCCGCCTAGGCCGAGAAGATATTGATTCGTAAGGGTAAAGCCGTTGGCCGCGGTAGGCGCGAGGCAACTGGTCGGCGGAGTGGCGGAGGTGGGCGCGGGCATCGTGGACGTTCCCTTGCCCACGCGCAAGCCCTCGGCGTCGTAGAGATACTGGGTCCAGGTGTTGGTGACCAGGGAGTAGACGGCGCAGAGGCGGTCTTCGGGGTCGTAGAGGTAGTAGTTCTCCATATCGTAGAGAACGTTGCCGGCCAGGTCGTAGGTAGAGATGCTGGCGGCGGTGATGTGGTTGTTGGTGCTGTAGTTGGCGTTTTGATAGTGGGTATAGCTGGAAGCGCCGCAGGGAACGCCGCTGGTTACGGAGAAGGCCTCGACCTTGCGGTTGCCGAAGCCGTCGTACTGCCAACAACCGATCTCGCCGGCGTAGTAAGCCCCGGCGGGCGCGCCGGAAGATGAGCCGGTGAGCCGGTTAAGAGTGTCGTAGGTGTAAGTCCAGGGACCGATAACCGAATCGACGTGGGCGAGCAGGTTGCCATTGGGCGCGTAGCCGCCGGCAGGAACGAGATACGAGTAGATGGGTCCGTAGTCGGTAGTAGCGGCGGCCACGCCGCCGGCCATGCTGGTGGTGGTTGCGGTGTAGGAGGCGGGGCTTTTGCCCGCGGTGTCGGTAACAGTGGCCGCTAGGTTGAAATCGGCGGCGGTGCCGGTGTAGGCGCTATTGCTGCTGAGCAGGATGGTGACGCCGTTAGAGGACAGAGTGGCGGTAACGTAAGTGGAGGTAAGCGCGGTGTTGAGTGCGGCCTCGATGGCGGCGGCCAACGCGCTGGGAGTGTTGTTGGTGGTCGAGTTCCAATCGACCGCGGCAGTGGAGACGGAGGTGGTGATGGCTCCCCCGCTGAGGGTGACGACGACGCTGCCGGAGTCACCGGCAACATATGGGGTATTAATGACACCCTCGCCGATGGTGATTTGCCCGGTGCTGGGGATGGGGACCGCAGCCAAGCCGCCGGCCATGTCGGTGCTGCTGACTCTGTAGGATGGCGTCGAGGAATCGGTAATGGCGGAGGCTACGTTGAAGTCGGCGGTGGTTCCGGTGTAGGCGCTTGCGCTGTTGAGCAAGATCGTGGTTCCGTCGCCGGCAAGCGAGGCCGTAACGTAAGTGGAGGTGGGCGCGGTGTTGAGCGCGGCCTCGATGGCGGCGGCCAGCAAGGCTGGAGTGGCGTTCTTGGCGGATGTCCAAGCAACTGAAGCGGTGGAGACGGGAGTGGCGATGGCTCCGCCGCTGAGGGTGATGACGACGCTGCCGGAGTCGCCGGTAACATATGTGCCCGCGACGTCGATTTGCCCAGTGCTGGTGGTGGCGCTGTCCGCCTTGCTGTATTGGCTATCGACCTCGGAGGTGATGCGGCCGCGGTCGTCGTAGCTGCGGCCAATGCTGAGCTGGGCGTTGGCCGTGGTGCTGGCCAGGCTGAGCTGGGCCTGCGTCAGATGACCCATCGGATCGTACGGATCGCTGCCCAGCGCGGACTTGGTTTGCGCGTTGGCCTGGAGCAGCAGCGGCGGATAATTGGCCGCGGGGGTCCAGGTAGAGGGCTGGGTTGTGGTTTGCACGGTTTGCAGGCGGTCGGCGGCGTCATACCCGAAAGTAAAACCGAGGGCGCTGGTTGCGGCAGTGAGTCCGTTGCCGGCGGTGATTGGGTTGCCGGCCAGATCGTATGTGTAGCTGAAGGGATACGCAGTACCGCCCGGGCCATAGGGAATCTGCTGCTCGGTTTGGAGGCGGCCCATCTTGTCGTAGGTAATGTTGCCAGAATATGCGGGAGTGCCGTTGCGCTCGGCAACCAAAGTGCCGGAATTATAGGATTGCTCCTGGATCAGCCGCCCAACTGCGTTGCCGAGGGTGCCTGGGTAGCCGTAAGTATATGTATCGAGCAGAGCAGAGGTAACAGTAGTAGCTGCGGTGGTGCATCCGGGCTGTGTCGGCGCCGAGCCGATCCACTTGCTCACCAGCCGGTTCATGCAGTCATACGCATAGTAGAGGGTCTGAGTGCCGGCAACGCCGTTAATCGCCGGATATGTCTTACTCAACACATTGCTGTTTGCGTCGTAGACATAAGTGTCCAGGCCGCTCTCCGGGTTGAAGGCCCCGTACAGGCGTGAGAGCGTGTCGTAGTGAAAATTGCGCGTGGCGAGTGGCGTATCCACGCCTGTCTGGCCGTATTGAGACACGTACAAAAGATTGTTCAGAATGTCATAGGTGTAGCCGGTCTCCATTGTAGGCGCAGGCGAGGAACCCTTTGGCTCGTAGACATATGTCATTCGTCCCAGTCCATCCTGCATCCGCTGCCAAGTGTTGCCGTTCTCGTCGGTATCGAACTCCCAGGCAGGGGTGATCGATGTGCCTGGACTCTGATAAGTCAAATTGCAGTATGCCTGGCTGACACTGGGGGCGACTATACCTCCTTCCGAGGCGCTTTCTGGCGCGTTCAAAGCAGGTACGCCGTTGAAGCACGACTGCTTCGTAGTGCCATCCGGGTTTCGGATCACAGGCTTGCGGCCGAGGGCGTCGTAGTAATAGTAAGTAGTTCCAAAGGTTGGGTCGGCGGTTGTCCGGTAGGGGTTCGTAACCGAAGCAACCTTTCCATCCCCGTAATAATTTGTAAAAGTGACAATCGGGTTCGAGTCATTCGGATCGTTCAACACTGTTTTTACAAGGCGACCCAGGCCATCGGCAACGGCTGTTTTGGTAAGTGCCGGACCAGAATTGATAGTCTTGGTATACACCACTGACAGATCGCAACCCCATGTGTAGTTGTTCGAGCAAACCCAGTCGTGGTAAGTAAGGGTTTCAACCGCGGTATCAGGGTAGGTTGCCATTGTCAGACGGCGCATATTGTCATAAACATAGGATGTTTTATTCCCATTTACATCTGTATTTGACAGCAGAAGCCCGGTAGAATCGTCATATTGAGGGTATTCGCTGGAGGTATCTGCATACTTGATCTGGTTTAGAAAGAGATTGGAGCTGTCATAGTAAAAATAGGTTTTGTTCCCATCCGCATCCCACTTGATCGACGGCATTCCATAGGAGGTATACGACGTATGCGTCTCCGGGTTTGTTCCGCCGCTCAGCCATCGAGTAACGGTGGTCAGATTACCCAGTCCGGCAGAGGCCGTGTAGGACGGCTCGTCATATGTATACGAAGTTTGCGCGGCCTGCGTGGCGGAAGCGGTTGTCGCGTCGGGGGCGGCGCAGTTTGGCTGTTTACCAGTGTAGTTGCCGGGAAATACAGTCTCCAGGCATGGGAGATCGATGAGGTTTGCTTCATAGTATTTGTAGTTTGATTGCCACTCTTTCGTGTGCAGCGTTGTCCGGAGGGCCGCAATAGAGGTAGTCGTAGCAGGAAGTTGAGCCGGAACGGGAGGAACTGAACTTGTGAAATCCGACTCGCTGGATGAAAGCGTGAGACCGAAGCTGAAGGGGTGGGTTTCGCCGATATAGTCCTCATAACTTCCAAACTCGTCGTAGGAATACTGATCCTGACTGTAGAGCGCGCCTGTGCCGGTAGTCAGGGTAGTTGTTACCAGGTTCGGAAGGACTCCAACCGGGATATAATTTGAAAAATTAGTCGGGTTCGCGTGGTCTGTGCCGGTATTGGTGTATGTCGTATCCACTTCTTTCAGACAGTGGTCGGACAAGGTGCAAGCAGTCGTCGGTGTAAGATTTGCCGGCGCTGAACCCTGATAATACTGAGTCCTTGTCTCGTAAGGACCGCATATGGAGGGCGTAATTTCAGTGGATTCCCCGCTTATATTCTGAAGGGTAAAGAAATGAACGGTGTCATTTCCCTCAGGATCTCTTACAGTCACGGTTCCTTCATTCGGGCCGCCTAACCCTACAAGGTGTTCCGGCCAGATGGACGGTGCGCTGGGGGGAGCTCCAGTCCACCCAGTTCCAATTTTGTAATCATAAGTCCACAGTGGCCACTGACCAGCATCCGCTCCGCTCTGTTGAGGGACGTCTACAACTACATCCTTCTGATACGTCATCATACTCGACAGCAGATTCGTAAACGGCCACACCGGCGTGCCGGTGACCGGAATCTCTCCGGGCGGGTTGCCACAGGAGATACGCTGGTCGGAGTTGAGGTAATAGATCACTGCGCCTGTCGGAGTATAGACAGCGGAGACCTGACCATATTGGTCATAGAAAAACTTCCAGGAAGTTCCGTTCGGAAGAACAACTTCCGATAGCACCCACCAGATTTCATTGATCGTTTCATTTTCGATACTGCTCCCATTCGGCTTGGGAATTGTCATGCTAACTTTTGTCTGTTCATAGCAGAATGTGAATGGCACAGTCACTTCGTTGGACGGAGTCAGTGTGGAGATCTCAGCTCCCAGGTTATCCGCAGGAAAATTGAATGTGTCGCAGTTATTGGAATTCGGGGAATGGTACGAAGCATCCACATCAACCAGGCAGCTATAGCTGGCGACTGGCTCCAGATAGGCTGGATTCGGGATAACTCGCCCAACTGAATCCACAATGGTTTTGGCTGAGGCCGTCCCGTGGGCGTAGCCTTCCCAGGCGGGCAGGCTGGCATCAAAAAAGTCTCCGCTGCCCGGCGCGGATGCGCATGGGCCTTCGAGCTTGATCGCGTTGCCATTCGGATCAACCAGTCCGCCGATATTGCCTTTGCGGTCCACTAATACCGGCCCAGTGGCGGAAGTTCCCGGTTGCAGCATCAATCCGCTGCCGTCCACGCTGTATTTGATGTTGGGAATATATCCTGCAGTTTTGTTTGCGATTGAGCCGCCCAGTGACATCGCCTCGCCGGCGCGGATCGTCCCGCCGCTGGTCGAGCCCGAACTCATGCGGCACGATCAGATCGACGCCGCCCTCGCCATCTGCCGAGCTATTCTCCGGCGTGCCGGTGGCAACTGGTGTAGAGGCCGACCGCGCGGGCGGCCGCGATCATCTCGACTTCGCGGGCGAAGCCGAGCCCGACCAACTCGAAGTCGCGACGGATGTTGCCGTCGAAGCGGCAGACAGTCGGATAGTTGATGACGCCGGCAAAGCCGGCCTCGCGCAGCCGCGTCAGGAACTTGGGCATGTTCTTGGTCGGATCGGTGCCGCACATGGCCAGCACCCGCGTATTCTTGACGGCGGGCAGCACGTGGTTTTCGCCCAGCTCCATGACGATGTCGTTGGCGTTGCCGTACGGCATCAGGCCGCAGATCGACGGCAGGCCGTCCATGCGGAACTTGCCGCTGTTGTAAATGACGATCAGGTCGATGCCGCCGAGCTCGGCACATTTGGCCGACAGCCCGTTGCCGGCGCCAGCGACGATGATCGGGCTGCTGGCCGAGATGCTCGCCCGGCAGGCGGGCCGCCACTTCGTCGCGCGTGAAGCTCTTCGCCATCATGTTCCTCGATCAGAATGTGTTGCCACCAATCCGTCGCGCCCGCGCGCCTCTGTCCGCGCTAGCAATACAT
>CAVQMQ010000017.1:0-28413 GCA_963713645.1 uncultured Acidobacteriaceae bacterium
ATCACCAACACACAGGCTGAACTGGCTCGAAGAATCTTAAGTATCTGCAACAGAGCGATTCACGGACAGACCGTCTCGCAGCAGGAGGCAAAGCAAGTAATCGATTCGTCATCCGTACTGGCTGATTATTTCCTCGCTTGGCTTAGTTGGGGATTCGATGATAATTGGAAGCCAATGAGTGCCAGTACTCCAAAGGCTTAGATAAACCCTTATCGCACAGAACTTACGTGCGAATTTCCCATGATACTCAATGCGAGCCACGATCGAATAATCCGTCACCACTCTCGCCGCACTCCAAAGACGTCGAGTTGCGCGTCATTGCTCAACAACGGCAGGTCTTCGTGAATAGCCTGCGCGGCCAGCATCCGGTCGAAGGGGTCTTTGTGGTCGCCGGAAAGGTGGCCAGCGCGCAGAGCGTGCTCGGTGGAAATGGGCAGCAGGCGATAGCCGACGGATGTCACTTCGGGGATAAAATTCTGAGCGAGTTCAGCGGCGAAATTGAGTTTTCCGAGCCGGAACTTCGTAGCGATCTCCCACGCCGTGGCTGCTGAAACAATCATTTCCCCGCCCGGGTGCGTGAGAATCTGCAAAGCATGAGGTGAAAGCAAATCGCGCCTGAACGCCGCCCACAGCAGAGTGTGCGTATCAAGCAGGAACCTCACTCGCCTTCCCCGTTCCAGAGACGAAGCTCGTCCTCGGGCAATGGGTCAAAGAACTCCGGGCCGACACTGCCCCGCCCTTCCATGAATCCCACGCGGCGGCTTTCAGGCGCGGGATCGATGGCTATGAGGCGCGCCACCGGCTTGCGCTCACGGCCTGAGGTGATCTGCACCTCTTCGCCAAGCTGCGCCTTGCGGATCAGCTCAGAGAGATTCGTTTTGGCTTCAAAGATGGATGCACTGAGCATTGCTTTTACCTGCTTAGTTATCTTAGCTAAGATGATTCCGGTCAGTCAAGAGGAAATCTGCCTATTCCTCGCGGAGCACTTCGAGAGGCCGCAGGCCGAGAATGCGGTAGCTGGCAAGCCAGCCGGTGCCAGTGGCCAGCAGGGCAGTTCCCACCAGCGCAATCGCCGTAGAGCGCGGATTGTAGTGATAAGTCACTTCCATGCGGTGCAGCAGCATGCGTGTCAGGATATTGGCAAAGACAACGCCGACGGACCCGGCCAGCAGGCCCAGCACACTGAACTCGACGCTGAAGATGCGTACGATGTGCATTCGCGTTGCGCCCAGTGTCTTGAGGACGACCGATTCGCGCATCCGTCGGAAGCGGGTGCTGGCAATGCTCGATGCCAGAATCATCAACCCGGCGAGGATCGAGAAGCCGGCAAGAAAGCGCACGACAAAGGTGATCTGATTGACCACGCCCTCAATGCGTACCATCACATCGGCCAGATTGATCACGGTAATTGTCGGATAAGCGGTAAAGAGAGCTCTCTCAATATTCGCAACCTGACGCGGGTCAACATGCGCGCCGCCATACCAGATTGCCCGCTGATCCTTGAGCAATCCCGAAGGCAGAACAAACCAGACCCGCCCGCCGAGATGCTGCCCGTCGGCGCGATAGATTGCCGTGACTTTGAGATTTTGCACCACACCGCCGATCTCCAGTTGCACAGCGGAGCCGATGCCGACATGAATGCGGTCAGCTACGCCTTCACTTACGGCGATCTCCTGCACGTTCGGTGCGCTCCACCATTTGCCCTGGCGGATTTTATCGCCCGGCGGCACTGTATCAGCCCAACTCAGCTCTGCGCTTTCCAGATAATGACGCGGGAAATGCTGCTGCTTGGCCTTCTCATCCGTCATCTGGTCGAAGCGCTGGCCGTTGAATGAGACAAAGCGGCCCAGCACGACAGGAAGCAAGTCGAGCTGCTGGGTCACCCCCGGCTGATGTTGCATGAATGTCTTGACGCCGTCCACTTCGCGGGCGCCTATGTCAATGAGGAAGAGATTGGGCAAAGTGGGCGAGGCGGTTTCGCGAATATCGGCCAGCAGCGCGCCCTGCATCAGGTAAACGGCGAGAATCAGCATCACGCCGAGACCGAGCGCCGCCAGCACCGCGGCGGATTGATTGCCGGGACGATAAAGGTTGGCGAGTCCGTGGCGCAGCCACGAGGGCAGGTGCAAACGCGTGTAGTGAAGCAGGAAACGCAGCGCCTGAAGTGCGACAGCGGCAAGCGCAAGAAGAACAAGCAGCGCGGCGGCAAATAGAATCGCGAACCACTTGCCTATTTTGGCGGAGTCAGAGAGCGCCCAGGCGATTCCGCCCAACGCTGCTATCACAAGTACGGAAAGGCCCAATTGCAGTTTTCTCGCCCACAAGCCAGCAACCCAGGCGTCAAGGTTTGCCCGCAGTATCTCAATACCGTCCCCAACCCTCAACAGAAATTCAGGAACAACTCGTCTCTGAAGGGCTGGCCACCAAGTATCTATCCAAGAATCAAAATCAGAGGTCATGCCTAGCAAATACTTCGGCAAAAGGCGTTGCCAAATGCGCGAAAAAAGAGACCGTTCAATCCACGCTTCTATATTTCCTCCCGGCCCCTGCTCCACCAGACGGCGCAGCACCAAGACTGGCCGCACAGCGCGCACATCGAGCAGCGGCGGCAAGCAGAACAAAAGCGTCGTCAGCAGCCCCGTTCCAAGACCCGCGGCAACCGAGCGCCAGGGAAACCCGAGTACCGCATGAAATGGCAGCAACTTGCCGAAGACCGCAGGCAGCGCGGCCATCAACCCAAGTCCGGCAGCTACGCCTAATATGCCTCCCGCCAGTCCCAACCCAAGCGTCTGCAAGAGAAAAATGCGCAGCAGGTCCGAAGATCCCGCGCCGACGGCTTTCAAAATGGCAAGCATATCCATGCGCTGTTCCAGATGCGCATGCATGGCCATCGCCACGCCAATTGCCCCCAGCACCATCGCAACCAGGCAGATGAGGCTCAGAATCGCCGTCGCATTATCGAGTCCCTGAGTGAGGCCTGGATTGCCTTCGCGATAATCCATCACCTGTGCGTCCGGCAGCACGGCTTCTACCTGCTTGCGAAGGGCAATCTGGTTCACGTTCTCAGGCAGCTTGATCAGCAATCGCTGCGTCGCGCGGCTGCCTTCAGAGAGCAGGCCAGTGCGGTCAAGAGCTGCGCGCGAGATCATCACCCGCGGCCCGATTCCGGCGGCAGCGCCGAGCCGGTCCGGCTCCTGCTTGAGGACCGCAACGATCTTGAACTCTCTACCGCCCAGCCGCAACGTCTGGCCCACGTGCGCATTGAGGCGGATCAAGAACTCGTCTGCTACTACAGCTGAATCGCCGTCGAGCGCCTGTTGCAGGCTCATCGCCGGCTCTAACTCGGCGCTTCCGTAGTAGGGATACTCGGCGGGATCAACGGCCTTGAGCGCAACCAGTAACGGCACCGGATCTGGCGGCACCGACGCCATCGACACCGTCTCGGTTACCCACGTCGAGCGGAATCCCGGCTGCTGCAACGCGGTAATTTTCTTCAGTTCATCGCTCGTCGGCTGGCGAAAAATTCGCGCGCTCAGGTCGCCGGCCATCAACGACCGCGCCTCAGTTCCCAATGTGCTGCGGAAGCTCTCGCTGAATCCGCGCACGCCGACCAACGCGGCAACGCCCACCGCAACCGACAGCACTACAAATGCGAATTTCCCGGGCGCTGCTTTCAGATCGCGCCACCCGATGGCCGCGGCGCGCTGCCAGCTCAAGGCGTGCTTAGCCATGCTGCTCCTCATGAACAAGTGTGGGCAGCGTGTCTTCAACAATCTGGCCGTCGCGCAAAACAATCTTGCGATCAGCGCGGCTAGCAACCTCCGGGTCGTGCGTGACAAGAACCAGCGTGGTTCCTGCGCGGCGATTGCGGTCGAGTAGCAGGTCGAGCACCTTGACTCCATTTTCCGAGTCAAGATTGCCGGTCGGCTCGTCTGCCATCACAATCGGCGGCTCGACGACAAAGGCTCGCGCCAACGCCACGCGCTGCTGTTCGCCGCCAGAGAGTTGCACAGGATAGTGATGAATGCGCTCGGCGAGTCCAACCTCTGTGAGCAGCTTGCGTGCCTGAGCCAACCCGCTGCCGGCAACATTCAGCTCATACGGCAGCAAAACATTTTCGAGTGCAGTGAGGGTCTGGATCAGTTGGTACGACTGGAAGACAAAGCCTATCTTGCTGCCGCGCACGGCAGACAACTCGGCCTCGGCGAGGTTGTGGATCGGAACCCCATCCAGCCAGATTTCACCTTCGCTCGGTGTGTCCAGTCCCGCCAACAAGCCAAGTAAAGTGCTTTTGCCGCTGCCGCTTGCGCCGACGATAGCGACAAACTGGCCAGCGGGAATCGAGAGCGAGATTCCTTTCAGAATCTCCACCCGCCGTGCGCCATTCTGAATCCACTTTCGTACGTTCCGAACCTCAATCAATTGCCTGCCTCCAGAATAGTTACGCGCATTCTCGTCTCCCCGTTCCCTGCCCTGCACAGATACACTGCTAGTGTGGACGTTCGCCGCTTAATTCGCGTTTCATTTGTGCTGTTTCTGGCCGCTTCGGGGTTCATCCGCGCCGTCTGGGCCGCAGACCGTCCGCTCATAGTCTGCTATGGCGACAGCATCACGGCCGGTTATGGACTGCTCACAGGGCAATCTTATCCCGACGCCCTGCAGCGCGATCTGGACAGCCGCAAACTCAACTACAAGGTTGTGAATCAAGGCACCAGCGGGGCAACGACGAAAGACGCCGCCGATGGGGTTCGCTCCATTATCCTCATGCATCCTGAAATCGTCATCGTCGAATTCGGCGGCAATGACGGTCTGCGTGGTTTGCCTCCTGATCAGACCCACCGCAATCTCGATGCTGTGCTGACGGCGCTGGAAAATGCGCACATCAAGGTTCTGCTGGCCGCCATCACGCTGCCGCCCAACTACGGA
This sequence comes from uncultured Acidobacteriaceae bacterium, assembly GCA_963713645.1. Lineage (GTDB taxonomy): Bacteria > Acidobacteriota > Terriglobia > Terriglobales > Acidobacteriaceae > Telmatobacter. Next base: position 4,927 of record CAVQMQ010000017.1, read on the forward strand.
CGCGATTATATTCAGGCCTTCGATCAGACCTTTCGCGATCTGGCCACCATACACCACCCGGCGTTTGTGCCAATGATCTACAGAGACCTGATCCATGTGCCGGGAACGATTCAGTCCGATGGCATTCATCCCACAGCCAAAGGATCTGAGATCATCGCGCAGACGATTTTGCCGGTACTGCTGCCCTTGCTGCGCCCTAGTGGCCGTTAAGCCAAGAGTCCACAAATCCGGAAGAGTGAAAATTCAGGCAGACGGCAGGAATAAATCCGCTGAATTGGGTTTGCCTTTTCCTATGCCCGTGCTACACTCATTTTATGAACAGTTCCAGCCCCATGAGCGCCGTTATGTGTTGTTGTGCAGCGATGTGCTGTACGCAGATGCATTCTGGCGTGAGGGAGTGGCTGAGCTAACAGAAGTACCAAGCTGCCACAAGGATTCAGACCCGCCGCCAGAGATTGAACTGGCAGGTGGGTTTTCTGTTTTAGGGTGAAAACGAGGCGCAGCAGGCAGGTGGCCGCAGGCAAGTTGAAGGCATAGGGAGAAACAATGGGTGTTCCTGAGATTCGAGTTGAAGAGCTGAAGCAGCGTTTGGATGCCGGCGAGAATCTTTTCCTTCTGGATGTGCGGGACGAGTATGAGTACGAAATCTCGAATGTCGGCGGACAGTTGATTCCCCTCCTCGAGTTATCCAGGCGGTTGAATGAACTCGACCTGAACCGGAACATTGTGACGGTTTGCAAGATGGGGCCGCGCGGCGTGAAAGCGACACAGGTGCTGCGCCGGGCAGGCTTCTCCCATGTCTGGAATCTGGCCGGCGGGATTCATGCCTGGTCAGACCCCGTGGGTCACAGCGTCCGCAAGTATAAAGTTTTTTTCAAAGGCATCGGTGGCGAAGCGGTTAACGCGCAGGTCTGCAAAACCTGTATACGCGGGTTCGATTCCCGCCCGGTGCTCCAAATTTTTTGCAGCGTGACCGGCTTATCTGCATGAGAACTCCGCATTGTTTTCATTGTTCTTTGCGACTGGCTTGCTTGCTGATTCCCACGGCAGCAGATACCGCCTAGTGATAGAAGGAGAAGCAGTCAGCACGTGCCAGAAGACGTTCTCCGCGTTTCTCTCGGTGAAGAAGCCGCATTTCAGCTCGCCAATGTAACCAAGACCGCTCAGCAGTATGGGGCCATTACACCGCGCTGGTTAGTTCGTTTTCTGGACTGGAAGCCGGCACATTCCGCGTCAACAAAGTAGACGAGAGCAAGACGGTTGAATCCCTCTGCGCGCATGAAGACGAGTCTCCGCTGCCTGCGACCCATGTTGTCTATCATGAAAAGCTGCGCGATTACCGCTTGAGCAATATCAACGCCGTGCTCAATGTTCATAACCGCGTTTCGGACTTGCTCAGTGCGCCTTACGATCAGGTGCGCGAGCAGTTACGGCTGTTGATTGAGAGCGTGAAAGAAAAGCAGGAGAGCGAACTGCTGAATAATGCCGACTACGGCCTGCTCAACAATGCTATCGACTCGCAAAAACTCAATACGCGGAAAGGTGCGCCAACGCCCGACGATCTGGATGAGCTGCTGACGAAGGTCTGAAAAGAGCCGTCGTTTTTCCTGGCCTGTGATTTTTCAAGAGGTTGTCCATTCGATACATGGAGTCCAGCATTGACATTGTCTCGATGATAGCTCTATGCTGGCTTCGATGTATCGGATGCATCGATATGTACCGTGCGCGCGTAAAATGACAGAATTCTCTACAACCCGCATCTGCTCATGTTGCAGTCCTATCTGCTGTGTGCGGGAGGGCGTTTAGGGGATTGAGTCTGGCTTTGACAGTTACTCGGAACCCACCCGCCGCCAACAGGCTGGGTGGGCTTTTCATTTTGCGCTCCGACCTATAAACCACATGAACGGAATTTCCCAGGAGGAAACACAGAAATGTCACTTCGCATCAACGATATTGCTCCTGACTTTACAGCCGAGACAACCCAGGGCACGATCCAGTTCCATGAGTGGATTGGTGACAACTGGGCCGTACTCTTCTCGCACCCCAAGGACTTCACGCCGGTCTGCACCACTGAGCTGGGAGCCGTGGCAGCGCTGGAAAAGCAGTTTGTCGAACGCGGCGCAAAGGTGATCGGACTCAGCGTCGATCCTGTCTCCAACCACAGCAAGTGGGCAGCGGACATTCAGGACGTTGGAGGCCATCCCGTGAACTATCCACTCATAGGCGACCCGGAACTGAAGATCGCTAAACTCTACGACATGCTTGCGGCTGATGCCGGCGATACCGCCGAAGGCCGCACACCCGCGCTCAATGCTCCGGTACGCACAGTTTTTGTCATCGGACCGGACAAGCGCATCAAACTCACGGTGGCTTATCCGATGACCACAGGCCGCAACTTCGACGAGATTCTTCGCGTACTCGATTCGATCCAGTTGACCGCGAAGCATCGCGTAGCGACCCCGGCGAACTGGAAGCAGGGCGATGATGTCATCATCGCAGGAGCTGTCTCCAATGAGGAAGCCGACAAGATATTTCCCGGCTACAAGACAGTGAAGCCGTACTTGCGGACGACAGCACAGCCACAGTAGATGCTGTGCGTAGTTACTGTGTCTTCCGGCGTGTAGCAATGGCGCGCTGAAAGATCAACTTCCGCCGGCGATGGAAGGAATGATGGAAAGCGTGTCCGCCTGCGAAATAGTTGTAGCTTCCTTCGCGGGCAGATAGCGCACATCCTCATCGTTGAGGTACAGATTCACAAAGGCGCGCACCTTGCCCTCGCTGGTGAATAGATGCTTGCGCAGGTCTGGGTATGCCTGAGTAAGTTCGGTGAGTGCATCTGCGACGGTGGACGCGTTCACCTCGACAGCATCCTTACCCGCTGCGAAGGGGCGCAATGGCGTTGGGATGTAAATCGTCATTCTGTGCTATTCCTCTCTTGCGAATTCGTGCCTGTTTGCAATAAACATAGGCTATTCGAAACCATCGATAGACTCCGGTTCGAAGCGCTTGTTCTCTTCGGTCTCTCCGACTAACAGAAAAGAGTTTGTCGCAGCGGCTTTTCCTTCCTCCACAGCAGTAATCACATAAGAACAACCCAGCCAATGCGCTTCCGCCAGATCAGTCTGCGACCATTGCGCAGGATGGTCCGGATGGGAGTGATAGAAACCGGCGATATTCAGTCCCTGCTTGCGGGATTCCCGCTCGATCTTCACCAGTTCGGCCGGAGAAATCTGATATCGGTTGTGCGCCGAGTCGGTGCGCGTGTTTCCTGCTTTGACCGCTGCTTCAATCTGCCAGCCTTCGGACGTCGAGCGTCCCAGCAGGGCGCCACAACACTCATTTGGATAGGTTTCTTCTCCGTGTGTGCGAATGGCATCGTAAACTGCCTTGCATAGCCGCAATACACTCAAGCTTCCTCCCAGAACCGCTCACTTAGATACTTGTCCGCGGAATCCGGCAGCACCGTGACGATTACTGCATTGCGGCCATTGGCTACCTCATTCCTGGCAACTTGCATGGAAGCAACAACAGCGGCAGCAGCCGAGATGCCGACCAACAATCCCTCCTCACGGGCAAGTTGTTTCGCCATAGCATACGCGGCTTCGGTTTCTACCGTTACCTGCTGGTCAGCAAGACTCGGATCGTAGATAGCCGGCACAATCGATGTAGCCATGTATTTGAGTCCTTCCAAGCCGTGAAAGGGTGAGTCCGGCTGCATACTGATGGCCTGAATGGATGGGTTCAGCTCTTTGAGCCTGCGGGTTGTGCCCATGAAAGTCCCACTCGTGCCCAGTCCGGCGACAAAGTGAGTCACGCGGCCTCCGGTCTGCCTCCAGATTTCCGGCCCCGTACTGTTAAAATGAGCTTGCCAATTAGCATCGTTCGAGTATTGATCCAGATAACAGAAGCGCTCCGGATCGTTCGCGGCCAATTCACGCGCGTATAGAATGGCTCCATCCGAACCTTGGTCAGGGTCTGTCCATTCCACCTGAGCTGCGTATGCCCTGAGAATGCTCTTGCGTTCCGGAGAGACATTGGAGGGCATCGCAAGCAATACCGGAAAGCCTTGCGCTGCGCCCAGCATGGCAAGCGCAATGCCAGTATTGCCGCTACTCGCATCCAAAAGTATTTTGTCCGGACCAAGCCTGCCTTCGGCCCGTGCCTCGCGAACCATCGCGGCTGCGGCGCGATCCTTCACGCTGCCACCTGGATTTAGCCATTCTGCTTTGGCCAACAGGGTCACTCCCTCATATCCGCGAACGACCTTCTCCAACCGCAAAAGTGGCGTCCCACCAATCCGCGCGGAAAGAGAAAAGCCGAGTTCAACATCCGCGCATTCTGTTCGCATCGATGAATGTCACCGTTTCTCATGCCTGGGTTCGTGTCAGAGGCGTCGCGCCCTCGCGATGATTGGAGCAAGAGGCGTACATGCTTGCTTCCGGCAATCCAGCTTGTACTGAAGGAATTGAGCAGCCTGACAAATCAACAGTGGGATTGCGTTCTTGACGGCGCGCTCAACTCCACAGTACAAGCCCGGAAGGAGCAACAACAACAGTATTGGCACGCAAGACGCATACCCGAAGTATAAAGAGACATCTAAGGGGTGTCAATTTAGACTTAGACGCGCTACAGGTAAAGTTTGAAATCCGAGACCCGGCCTTCTTTCTGCTAAGCCAGGCGACGGAACAATTCGCCCAAATGCTGCCGGAGACCGTAATACTGCACACGGCACCGGGGGATAAATAATGCTTTGCACTCCCCTGCGGAGTGGCTTAGACACTCAAATCGGTCGATCCAGTTTCTCCTGGACGCGCGCTTTGGTCGGCTCACGTCTGGAATTTCTTGGATGGATTCGGCGCGGCAGGCCCGTACATTTATTTGTGAAACGTGGAGACCAGGCGCTCCAGCTTCCGCTACTGTACCCCCGCAAAGAAGAAGTTCGAGAGACCTAGCACAGATCCACACAAACTCCTCAGAACCTCCTGTCCAACCCCACCGAAAATGCCTTCAGATGCACCCCTGTCCAGCAGTGCGGATTCGAGTACTGATTGCCCGCTGTATCGGATGCATCGTGGCAATCAGTCGTTACGCCGCGCCCGCCTGCGCCCAGGTCAAAGTGCGCATACTGGTCGTTATAGGTGCCCGCCCAGTCAGCATAAACCATCAGCCCGTCGCCGATACGGTGCTTGTAGGCAATGGTGTACATATCAGACTGATTGTTGACGCCGCGTCCTGCAGTCATATCTCCATCTGCCGGCGCAGCGTAGGGCGCTGGGTTAAGACAGTCTGAGTGCTGGCAGGGATCACCCGGCGTGCGGTAGGCGCGCGCCCATCCAATTGAAAGACTGTCAAAGGGACCGATGGCCTGCGTGGCCGCGAGCCAACTGCTCAGCCGCTGCCGCTCATTCTGCCACTCCAGGTACCCCGGCACATAGCGATGCATGCTTTCAACAATCGCACTCACCACAGTCCTTTTGTTGAAAAATCCATATTGAATTCCTACCTTGCCCGCGTCCTCGTCGGCCACCTCGGCGTTGTAGAAGGCCGTCGGCACCCAGAAGAGATAGCCGGCCGTGTTGATGAACGTCGTGTTCGTTCCCACATAGCTCGGATCATCGGTTGTAATCGGGCCGCTGTAGAGGGAAGGCGGGGCGCTGGAATAGATACCTGTGATGTCACTCTGACGGTTGACCTTCATATGCCGCTCATAGGCCGCAGTGATGTAAAGCGGCTCCTTGGTATAGGAAACATTCCCGCTCACCACATCGCTGAATCCTCCGTCGTTGCAGCCAATCGGCGCGAGTCCGCCATCTCCGGGGTTGTCGCCGCCGTTGCAATCCGGCGACCCGGCGGGGATGTTATCGCTGATGTTGGCGCGATCCTGCCCCGGCGAGAAGAATGCGTTGAATTGATAACCTTTCAGCTTCGGCGAACTGTACCATATCGAGTGATCGAGCCGGTATCCAAACTCGACACGGTTGTCACCCCCGGTGTTGCCCATGATGACTCCGTAGTCGCCTTCCATGCCGTTGAAGGGATTCATGCGCGCAGTGGACTGCTTGTAGGGCGGATCTGTCTTACCGATCAGCAACGCCCCATACTTCACCATGCCCAAGCCTATATAGCTATTCCGCGTAAAGAGTGTGCCATCCACCGTGTCCTGTTCCTGGCTGTTGCTCTCATGCAGCCCCGGAGCGGCGGAGATATTGATTGAAGTCTCCAGTTGGAAGATGAAGTTGGTATCTTTGAGTCCCGTCATCTGCGTGCCGCGCACGCCTATATAGGCCAGGTTCGTTGAGATATCTTCCAGCCATCCGCCATTGCCTACCGGCGGCGCGCTCGCTGAACCCAGTGGTACGCCGTTGAGTCCCTTGGTCGCATCATCGACCGAAACATCGAGGTTCCCATAGAATGTGATCTCGCCAGTCTTGGTGTAAAAGGTAAGGTCTTTGCCCGGCTTCTTCTCGAAGAACTTGTGCTGCGCCTGCTCGGCAGTCGTCGGCTGCGTCGCGCCCAGCGTCAGGTTGTAGACCCCGGCAGGGTCCAGACCGCTCACTGATGGCGATGTCGATCCCGGCCGCATCCCTGGGGCAGGATACGAGCGGTTCAGCGCGGCCAATTGCGCGGCGGTCAGCAGTTGCGGCCTCTCGACCGAGCGCGCCGCGGCAGGGCCCGCAGCATAGATCGCCGTGCCATCGGCGGCGGTTGTTCGTCCAGTCTGCGTGGCCGCATTTCGCAAGGCCGTAGCATCCCTCTGCGCGTTTTCTTCCTGAGTCGCCGTACTCCCCTCCGGCGCGGTCTTGCCTTCCAGCACGGCCAGCCGAGACTGCATCTCCTCAAGCGCCCTGGTCAGTTTGTCAACTTTCTCTTCGAGAGCCTTTTCGTGATCCGTCTGCTGGGCCGGCGGCACCGGAAGCGATGCCTGCTGACTCACGCAGGCCAATGGAAGCAGAGCCGCAACTGATGCGAGCAGAGCAATGAACGAGATTGAATGGCTATTCGACTGAATCATGACATTCCTCAGGAGGCGCATGGGCTTTCCCTTTCTGGGCATTCCTCAACACTTGCCACGCACGAATTCTCTGTGACCGGAATTCGCGCCTTCATTGGCAGAGCAATGTGGGATACAAGATTGAGTAGGCGCTTATACACCTGCAATGGCAAGCGAGAAAACGCCAAATCTACCAATGAAGCCCGCAGATTTTCTGAATTGAAAACTGCCTCAAATCGGGAACGATCACCCAGAGAGAGTGTTCCGCTCAGCCTGCCGTAACGGCTGACGCGCTCATATATCCCGCCTTACCGGAATACTCCCCAAGCTGCTTGATCGGCTCGCACACGGTATTTTAGGGGATCGCCGCACGCAGGCATTGCACTGCCGTTTCTGTCGCGGTTCAATCGCAGGATCCGCGCCTCTCTGCGACACAACTCAGCTGCGACAAGTGAACTAACGACGATCTGTAATTCCTCTTAATTCTCTCCCGTCACAGGAAGACAACCGTACACCATTGAAATCCATCTGGCATAGGCACCAAAGTACCGTGAAACGAACGGCTGAGACACATCACTATTTGCCATGCACGAAGTCGCGCAGATAGGCGATTTCGATCCATGGACTCCCTCTCCCGGAAAGCACTGTGTGTGCCCACACCCCCACCCCAAGGAGAACAACACTATGTCCCGTATCCCATGTAAATCGAGTCTGCTCAATTCAATCGCGCTCACGATGCTCTTTGCCGGCCTCACGGCGGCGCAGGCTCTCCCCACGGCTGGAGCGAAGCGCCCTGCGGGAGTTCCGGAGAATTATGTCATCACCCCCTACGGCTACTTTCATCCCAGGCTGCGTAGCGCAATTGGCCGAAGGCGATGTTGTGCGGAAGGATGAAAAGGCCATCCAGCACAAGGATGGAAATCTGGATGCCATCCCCGTCTGCGGCTATTCGCATTTCAAGCCCACCGGCGAAGAGGTCGTTGGGGATGAAAAGGCCACTACGGATGAACGCGGCGTCAAGGAACCCACGATTAGCCACGCATATATCGAATTTGCGACCACTACAACGAGTACGTCCTTTGGCGAGCTGGGATCGAACTGGTATGTTCCCCCCGCGCCGAGCGCGAACAACGGCCAGACGATTTACCTCTTTCCAGGCTTGGAGGACTACAACGACGTGGTGACGATTATTCAGCCGGTGCTGGGCTGGAACTCCGACTTCGCCTCGGCGTGGGGCATCGCAAGTTGGAACTGCTGCGTGAGCGGCACGGTCTTTGAGGCCACCCCGCAAAAAGTCAGTGTCGGAGATTATATCGAAGGCTATATGTGGGATAACTGCGCTTCGGGAACACTCACCTGCACTTCATGGGATGTTCTGACCTATGATCTGACCAAGGGAACCTACTCCGAGCTGATGAGCACCTCGAACTTTGGGCAGACCTTCAACTGGGCTTTCGGAGGCGCGCTGGAGGTTTACAATGTCTCCCAATGCGCCGATTATCCGTCGAACGGCGCATTCTCTTTCATCAACTTGGAACTCTATAACGACAGCTTTGTGGAGTACTCGAATCCGGGCTGGACCTACAGCAATTTGTCCTCTGGATTGACTCCTCAATGCAGCTATGGAGGAACAGTGTCAGCGGCAGAGGTAACTCTCAAGTATTAATTTGTTGCACGACACAAATGCCGATGCGTCCCTGGATCCGGTTTCTTGATCCCGGAGCGCGTCGGCGCTTTTTTGTCTGTCCGTATTCTCTGACGTCAGCAACCGTATTTTTGCAAAATAGAATGTTTGAAAAATATCGTATGTTATCGTGGAAATCGCCGCGGCGGTTCCTACAATCCCACTGCCGCGGCTGAGACGATCATAAATATTTCGAAATTATCATCGAGAACGGCGCCGTCGGGCAGTAATGATCCCTTGACAAGGCCGTGCGCCTGGAGAAAGCCAGCAATCGTCTTAAATCTCTTCTGGACCCGCTCTTGATAGGCCGGATCGGAATCAAGCCTTGTGTGCCACGAAACTCTGTCGATTGTGAAATCCTTCATTGAAACCTCTACGGCCAGCGTTGGATACGTGTGGGTGTATTGCTCATATCAACGAGCGCACGAACCTCAAGAGGGGTCGAACCTCTATCTGCCACACCAAGTTGGTCGCCTTGTCGTGTGATTCATACAGTCATCTTGTCTTGCTAGTGCACATACGAAGGGTTATTTTCGGCAAACTGCGGGGTCTCCGAGATGACGGACAAGCCTCTTCGTCCGACAAGCAACCTACACTCTCAGGTCCAGAAAACGGGACCTGAGCGTACCTGCGACAGAGAATTTATGTTCCAAACACACCTTTCATAAAAACGTACACTCCTTCCACTGGGTCATAAATTTCATCTTCTGCACTTGGTGCAAATATCGAGACCCCGTATTGGCGACTTAAAAGACCTGTACCATCGCATTCAATATTAGGATCTAAATTTTCCATCCACCCGAGAACTTCGCTATAGGGCCGCCCAACAATTGCATAACCAAGGAGGGTTGGTTCTATATGACCAAGAAGAGTTTGTTTTGAAGCTTTAAATACTTCGACCGCCGAGCAACAATCATTTTTGTAGTAAACATGCAGATCAAGGTCACGAAAGTCGTCGGTGGGTTCGGTCGAGCTTCGACTTTTCATAAATTCCTCTAATCGACCGCCCAAGAGGGACCTAATCTCCGCGCGGGAAATTCCGAAGTGAATCGGTCCCACACGAATAAACGGCACAATATCGAATTCCATCCTGGACTCCGTTATCTGTCTTCATTTCGGCTTCAGCGATTCCTGACTAATCTTGTCCGCTACTCTTTTCCGCAACCATTAACCAATTTAAAAATAATGTACCTATCAAATTCTGAACTCGCGAGTTTTCAGCACCCTTGGCGTAAAATCCTCTCCATGAACTGCCGGGCCTGGCTTTGGGCACTTTGATCAACGCCGGGATCGACTGCCGCTCGCTCCATCGTTGCTATGAACCGTAGCTTAGCATCTTGTTTAGTTGTGCCGTTGATTACACGATTAAGCATCCAGAGTGTATGCACTGTTGCCTTCCGTCGCACAGACTCGACGAGTTTCTCTTCATACCCCCGCAGGTAGAAGCGCTCCACAAAATGAACGAGTGGACCCGGCTGGCCAAAACTGATGTTACTATGGCTCTCCATAATCCGAATAATAGCTTCGACCGCTTCGAGCCCTAAGAGCTTGTTGAAAAACGTGAAGTGTTCCCGCACGTGAAAAATGGAACCGCGCCAGAATGCCCGTAGAACGATCGGAGCGACATCGGAGATGGCTTTGGCATGCCGATTCTTGCCATATTCCGGGATCAAGAACCCTTTTTCAACAAGCTCCTAGGAAGCCGGGCTTGAATTCCACCAAAATCACATCATTGGGGTCTAGCACAACATCTTGCGGATTGAACGACTGAAGTTCATGCAAGAATTCTGAAAAAGAGGACGCAAGAAAATCCATAATGTCAAAACTTGGCTCTTCATCGTCAGCAGTTTCCCGTTCATGATCCCACAGAAAGACGCCCCCCTTCTTCACGTCTATACAGATGAGATTACCTCCTTCGGTATCCGCAACAGCAAGGACGTTCTTAGGGAAGCTCTGCACAAGTCTGCAAGCCGCGTGATTCTTGGATAAACTATAGGCATGAAGCAGATGGCGCGTTTTCAGCAGACGTTTGCCTCGCAGGCGAGTTTTGAGAAGCATGGGCGCAAAAGCAAGCGGGAGCTGTTTCTTGACCAGATGAACCAGGTGGTTCCGTGGGCCGAGTTACAGGCGTTGGTCGAGCCCGCTTATCCCAGGGCGGGCAACGGTCGTCAGCCTGTGGGCCTGGGGATCATGCTGCGGACATATTTTCTTCAGCAGTGGTTCAGCCTCTCCGACCCCGGCATGGAAGAGGCCTTTTACGAGTCGCCCGTGCTGCGCCGTTTTGCCGGGGTCGATCTGGGCCTGGCCGCGGCGCCGGATGAAACCACGATCCTTCGCTTCCGACACCTGCTTGAGCGCAACGAGTTATGCGGCCAGATGCTGGACACGGTGAATCGCTATCTGGAGTCGAAGGGCATCCGCATCACGACGGGCACCATGGTGGACGCGACCATTATCAGCGCGCCCTCGTCGACCAAGAACTCCAGCGGCAAGCGCGATCCGGAGATGCATCAGACCAGGAAAGGCAACCAATGGTACTTCGGAGCCAAGGCGCACATCGGCGTGGATAGCAAGGAGACGGTGGTGCATTCGGTGGCGACCACCGCGGCCAGCGTGGCCGACAAACATATGCTGCCCGAGTTATTGCACGGCGAGGAGCGCAAGGTGTGGGGCGATGGCGGTTATCAGGGCCAGAGCGAAACCATCCGCGCCGCGCCGCGGGCGCAGGATATGACTTGCCGGCGGACAAAATACAAGAATTATGTGGATGAAGAAGCCAGACGCAAGAACACGGCTAAGTCGCGAGTTAGAGCCAAAGTCGAGCACCCTTTCCGCATCCTGAAGCGCGTCTTTGGATTTACCCGGCTGCGCTACCGGGGCATCTTCAAAAACCACCAATGGATTTGCGCGGCCTTTGCGCTGGTGAACCTGTACCAACACCGCAACCGGCTGGCCTCACAAGCGGCGTAGTGTCTCTGGAGGCCGGAAAAACCGCCTGCGGAGATCAAAGAGACGAACTGAACCTCGCCGCATTCCCTTGTAAACCGCAGCAAAAGGAGAAAAATGATCGCCGGTCGCCCCCACGCTGCAAAATCACAAACCTGCGCAGAGGTTCCTTAGGAAGCCGACCTTCATATCTCGCATTCACAGCCACAATATCATTGTTCTCATTTTGGCTTACCCCATAGAATGTTCGAACAGAAGTCGAAATGCTACCGTTCTTGTATATATTCGCCTCCGGTTCGGCCACGTTGTGGGACAACAAAAACTCTTGGTAGTCCTTAGTGAATCTGGCATTCAATTGGGACTCAAGAGAGCGGATATCTGCTACACCAAGTTGGTCGCCTTGTCGCATGATTTGTACTGTCATCTCGTCTTCCCACTGCACATACGAAGAGTCATTTTCGGCAAACGGCGAGGCGAGAGATGAACCAGAAGCCAACATAGAGCCATCAAAGGACACGCAAATCGTCAATTTCGACCTGAACCCGCTCTCCTACCTCAGTGACAGTGGCTGAAAGTGTCAAGTCGCTTCGTCCTTCCTCTGCGGTCCACAGGTCCAAATCTACCGCCCAAGTCCCAGGCTTGCTCTTGACTTCAATCGCGCTGGATATCTCGAACGATTCTTCTGGCAAAGCGACCAGGTTACGGCGATATTCTGCAATTGCCCTTCGTAATCCTTCCGCCCCAACACGTCCAGCTCGACCGTCCCTTTCGAGGGTTGCATAATTCTTTCTTACAAGTTCATATACAACGGACCGAAGCGAGGTCCTAAGCTTTTCTGGTATTGGCATCTTATTGATCCTCCTCAAGGTCGATTCCCTGGTACTCGCGTCGGAGTGCTAGGACCAACTCCGATTCCCTGGAAATATTGGTCAGAATTTTGGAGGGCTGTCTGAACTTGGTCGGGAGACAGACCTGCTTTGCTCAAGGAGTTTTGAGCAATTTTCCGTTCGGCTGCATAGTTGCCTCCGCCGGCCTGCCGCTGAGCCTGGGTTGCTTCGTAATGTTCCGATCCCACTTCTGTTGACGGTCCTGAAAGCTCAACTGCCGGCGCATCGTTTCTGTTGTATCCAGGTAGGTCTCTAACCGCGGCATCTTGGATAATGTGGTGGGCATCCTTTATCCCATCAGCCTTCAGATCGCCATAGGAGCCATACCGTCTTCCTGAATCGTCAGTGGTGATCCTGGATACTTCGTGCCCACTTCCTTTATCATTATCTGTCAATTTTGTCTGAGTCGTCGGTTCTGTACTACTCGGTTTCGCCTTCAGCGGGCACTCCTGAGTGGTGCTACCGACCTCAGACGCAGGAAACTCCTTGTTCGCGTCACTCTGGATCTCGTCTAGATTTGGATCCACATTCTCTCCTTCCGCAGCCCGCCTGGCAAGCTTCCAGGCGTAATCGCATCGGCCACAATGTATTCGTTCTCAACTTTTATGCCGTCTGCATAAGCAGTTCGTTCGGTTCAGCGGCCAAGCGTGAGGGCTTCACGCCTGGCCGGGAACAGGCCGGTTCACTTCTCTCCGGAGTTCGTTGTGGGCGGCAGCGGAGATGGCTTTCATCCTCATGCCGGGGTCTGTCAAACGAGGATCGTCCAACACCGCCCTCACCGAAGGCAGGTTGGGGTTCGCGTCAAAATCGCCGTTGAAGACGAAGATCAACGCAATAAACTGGCAGACATCGCACTCACGAACTATCCCGTATCCCCGTGCGCGGACTATAGCGTGTTGGACCAGAGCCCTTACGCGGGATTCGCCCAGCATACGCGACTGGTCGGGAAAGTGCTTTGCGAGAAATGGCAACATGCGGTCTTCAAAACTCTTGCGAGCCGCTTCGGAAAATTTCTCGATCTGCTCTGGACGTATGGTCAGCATGATGTGACTATGACCTCTCTTTGACCTTGCCCCTGCAAAACGTATCCCTTAGCAAGCTGTTTTAATAGCGAAAGGGAAACGAAGATGACGAAGGCAGCGCGTGGACGTTACACGCTAGAGTTCAAGCAAGAGGCCGTTCGGCTGGTGGAGTCGGGCCAGACGATGGCAGGTGCGGCGCGGAGTTTGGGAGTGGTCGAGCAGACCTTGGGCAACTGGATCAAACTGCACCGTGCTGGAAGGTTGAAGGGTGCCTCTGGTAAGCACCAGGTGACTGCCGAGCAGATGGAGATTAGCCGACTGCGGGCGGAGTTGGCACGAGTCACGATGGAGCGCGACATCTTGGGAAAAGCGACGGCGTTCTTCGCAAAGGGCCAGCGATGAAGTACGCCTTTATTGAACGGCACAAACGGGTCTGGCCCATCCGGGTGCAATGCCGGGTGCTGCTTGTGAGTGTCTCCGGCTACCATGAACACTGGGCGCGGCGTATGAATATTGCCCAGCGCCGCCATCTCAGCAATGAAGCGTTGCTCGTTCATATCAGTGCTGTTTTTGCGGCGAATCGCAGCGCCTACGGATGGCCGCGCATTTGGCGCGAACTGCTGGCTCAAGGCATTCGCGTGGGCAAGCAGCGCGTGCAACGACTGATGCAAGCGCATGGCATTCAGGCGCGCGGAAAGCGCCAGTTCCGAGTTACAACCACCGACAGCAAACATAACTTGCCGATTGCGCCGAACGTGCTTGATCGCAAGTTCATCGTGGCCGCGCCTAACCAGGCGTGGGTGGGAGACTTCACTTATATCGCCACCGAGGAAGGCTGGTTGTTTCTGGCTGTCGTGATTGATCTGTTCAGCCGTAAAGTGGTGGGCTGGTCGATGCGGCCCGACATGCAACGCAACTTGGTGATCGATGCGCTGGAGATGGCTTGGTTCAAGCGCAATCCTGGCAAGAAGGCAAGGCTGATCTTTCACAGTGACCGCGGCAGTCAATATGCGAGCGAGGATTTCGCAAAGGTGCTTGAACACTGCTCCATCACGCCATCGATGAGTCGCAAGGGCAACTGCTGGGATAACGCCTGCGCGGAGACGCTGTTCGGCTCGCTGAAGGTGGAGCGGCTGCATGGGCAACGCTTTGAAACGATCAGACAGGCCAAGGATGAAACCATCGCATGGCTGCTCTGGTATAACCAGACACGGATGCACTCGACATTGAACTATGTCAGCCCGATACAGTTCGAGCAGGACTGGACAGATGCAACGATGAAGATAGCGGCCTGAAGATTTGCGGCGACAGAGGCAGGCCGTGGAAATGATGGAAATCGATGATGCCGATTCCCACATTCCCACCGCCGCGACGACGGCGGGGATGAATCAATATCCTCAAAACCAGCCGGTTAAGAGATACGCATTCTGAGGGCAAGGTCACTTGGGCTAGAGTGGTTTTCAGCAAGTTGCGGTATAGAGTTTGGCGGCTGGAGCCGCTTTGCGAGCTGGTCTCTTTATTATCTATCGGCTAAGGTACCACTTTCACGCACCTTCTGCCGAGGTCACTGCTGTCCGGTTAACGACTAGCTTGCTGGCCGCAACCGCCTGATGTGCGGATGGTTGCGAGCGTTTTCGGGTGGTGTCGATTTGAAATTGCCGCGATGCTGATTCCAGAGATGTTTTCTGGAGGCGGCGGTGAACGCTGGCAAGGTGCTGTTTGCTCAGTTGATGGATTTCCTTCCCTGGACGTCGTTTGCCCGCAGCGTAGCCCGTTATGGCGGCGACCGTCGGGTGCGCAGCCTCAACTGCGCCGAGCAGTTCCGTGCCATGGCTTTTGCCCAGTTGACCTATCGCGAGAGCCTGCGCGACATCGAGGCTTGTCTCAGCGCACAGCCCGCTAAGCTCTACCCCATGGGCTTTCGTTCTCCCGTTCGGCGTTCCACTTTGGCAGAGGCCAACGAGAGCCGCGATTGGCGTATTTACGCGGAGTTGGCGCAACGATTGATGCTTCAGGCGCGCAAGCTCTACGCCAAGGAAGATCTCGGCATGGACCTCGACGCCGCCGCTTACGCATTGGACTCGACCACCATCGACCTGTGCCTGAGCCTGTTCCCCTGGGCGCATTTCCGCTCCACCAAATCCGCAGTCAAGATGCATACGCTGCTCGATCTGCGCGGCAACATACCAACGTTTATCCGCGTCACCACTGGCGATGTGCACGACGTCAACATCCTCGACGAAATCATCCCGCAACCCGGCGCTTACTACGTCATGGATCGCGGTTATCTCGATTACGCCCGACTCTATCGCATCCATTTGTCCTCAGCGTTCTTTGTCACACGCGCAAAGCGTAACCTCGATGCCAGCCGCATCTACTCCCAACAGGTGGACAAGCAGACCGGCATTCTTGCTGACCAATCTATTGCCCTCAACGGCTACGACAGCCGCAAGGATTACCCTGGCCATTTGCGTCGCATTCGCTATCGCGACTCGGACACCGGCAAGGATCTGGTCTTCCTGACTAACCAGTTCATGCTGCCCGCTGCTACCATCTGTGCCCTCTACAAGAGCCGTTGGCAAGTCGAGCTGTTCTTCAAGTGGATCAAGCAACACCTGCGCATCAAGGCCTTCTTCGGAAGCAGCGAGAACGCCGTCAAGACCCAGATCTGGATAGCCGTCTCGGTCTACCTGCTGGTCGCCATCGTCAAGAAAAAGCTCGAACTGCCCGGCTCGCTCTACACTTTGCTGCAAGTACTCTCGGTAACTCTGTTCGAGAAAATGCCCATTTCACAGGCACTTCAGCAGAAGCACTACACCAGTCAACTAACTCCAAACTCCAACCAACTCATTCTGTTCGACTTTTAACCGGACAGCAGTGATGGAGGATTGCAAAAGCTATAGATATAGAGCTATCCCACCCTAGCCGCAAAAGTTCCAAGAAGCAGGTTCTTCGACTCCGCTGCGCTCCGCTCAGAATGACAGCGGCGAGGGTGGGGCACCCAGATTGAGCACCCAGTTTGTGTGGGTGAGTTATCACAAGGAGGATAAATGCAGGTCCTTCGACTCCCTGCCCCTTCGACAAGCTCAGGGTCCGGTCGCTCAGGATGACAGAGTGCGCGGTGATGCGATTTTGCGCTTGAGTTATGCGGGCTTGTCTACCTCATCCCAGATCAGCGTGCCATGCGTCTCTTTCAGGAAAATCATGCCGACAATAAACGTCACTGCCGCAACGCCGATGGGATAGTACAACCCAGCATAGATATTGCCTGTAGAGGCGCAGAGGCCAAGCCCGATCACCGGCAGCAGGCCGCCGAAGATTCCGTTGCCCATGTGGTAGGGCAGCGAGACCGAGCTATAACGCACCTTGGCCGGGAAGGCTTCGACAAGATAAGCCGCAATCGGTCCGTAGACCATGCAGACCAGGATCACCTGCAGCCATACGTAGAAGACAATCATCGGCTGGCTCGCGGTAACAGCCTCTTTGGCCGGAAGCTCTTTGCCAGTTACAGCGTCCACGGTCATTGGCGTCAGCTTGATTTCGCCGGTGACCTTGTTCTTGATCGAAGTTACCCGGGTTACATTGTTCCCCGCCGCTTGCTGCATGCCGTGGTAAATCGGAATGTAGAAGACAACCGACAGCAGCATCGAAGCCATCATCATCTTCTTGCGTCCGATGCGATCACTGAGCGCGCCGAAGACCGTGAAGAGCGGCATGCCAAAGAGCAACGCAATCGCCACGTCGATATTGGCCGTCTTGCCGTTCAACAGAAGAACCTTCTGCAAATAGAAGAGCGCATAGAACTGCCCTGTGTACCAGACCACTCCCTGGCCAGCGGTTGCGCCCAGCAGCGAGGTCAGCACCAGCTTGAGATTTGTACGGTTAGTGAAAGCGTCAGTGAGCGGCTTGGTGGAAGACATGCCAGCCGCCTTGATCTGCGAGTAGATGGGCGACTCCTTCATCTTCATGCGGATGTAGAGCGAGATGAGCACCAGAACAATTGACAGCAGGAAGGGCAAACGCCAGCCCCAATCCAAAAAAGCTGCCGAGGTCATGCTCTGCTGGGTGACGACGATGACTGCCAGCGAGATAAACAGTCCCAGCGTGGCGGTGATCTGAATAAAGCTGGTGTAGAAGCCGCGCTTGTTATCGGGCACGTGTTCAGCGACAAAGACCACCGCGCCGCCATACTCGCCGCCGAGCGCCAAGCCTTGCAGCACGCGGATAAGAATCAGCGCGATGGGCGAAAACCAGCCGGCCTGGTGGAAGGTCGGAAGGATGCCGATAGAAGCCGTGGAAAAGCCCATGATAGTGAGCGTGATGATGAACGCAATGCGCCGGCCGACGAGATCGCCCAGGCGTCCGAAAAACAGTGCACCGAAGGGGCGGACGAGGAAGCCGACGGCAAAAGTAGAGAGATAGGCTATCAGCGCAAAGGTATCATTTCCCGCCGGATAGAACTTGGACGAAAGCACCGTAGCGAGCGAGCCGAAGATGTAAAAGTCGTACCACTCGATCATGGTTCCGAGCGCGGAGCCGAGAATAACGCGAGGAATGCTGGCGGCTTTCTGGCCGGGCAGAGAGATGGCGGAAGAAGACATGCGTGCTTGACCTCAGGGATCGCCACGCGCCGGTGAGACAGGGAAATTTGGAGCGCGTTGGCGGGGAAGATTACCTACAGCAGCCAACGTTGCCTGTTTCGAGGTACGGCTGTCAAGTGAATTTCCTATAAGGGTGCAGCACGGGAGTTTGCGGAGCAAAGAATCGCAGAGCCGTACGCGGTAAACTGGAGGTTGACCGCTGGTTCACGAGCGGCATCCAAGCGATGGCTACGAAGAAAAAATCCGTGAAAGTGTTGCGCTGCCCAACCTGCGGGATGCTGGTGCGGGTGACGGATGAGGACTTCCCCTTTTGCAGCGACCGCTGCCGGAAGATCGATTTGGGCAAGTGGGCGATGGGGGTGTACAAGATCAGTTCGCCGGTGCTGGACCCCGAGGTGCTGGAGGATCTGGGCGGGTTGGGTGGCTCGTCGCGGGGCGATTCGCATGACGAGTGACGCAAAGGCCGCTTCGCCAGAGGAAGGCTCGACAGTGTCGGCAAAAAAAACAATCTGGGCGTGGGCCGTGGCGACCTTTTTCGGCGCAGGGCTGGGCAAGCCGGGACCTGGGACCTGGGGTTCAGTGGCGGCGGTACTGCTGTGGGCGGGCTTCGCGCTTGGCGTGCATCCATCTGAGCGGGTTTTGTATTTGGCGCTGCTTGCAGGGATTGTGCTGGCGGTTGGGCTGGGGATTCCAGCGGCTACAATTGCCGCGCGGGAGAGCGGGCGCAAGGATCCCGGCTTTGTGGTGATCGACGAGGTCGCCGGGCAGTGGATTGCGCTGCTGGGCAGCACGGTAAGCTGGCGGGATGGGCTGATTGCGCTTGTGCTCTTCAGGATTTTTGATATTACCAAGCCCTTTCCGGTTCGCCGGCTGGAAGAGCTGCCCGCGGGCTGGGGGATTGTATTCGATGATGTCGCCGCGGGGCTGTATGCTTTGGGTGTAGCAACGCTTATGCATCTTGCTGCGCTGTACTTTCATCTGTGGAATTGATTATGTCTGCTGCAAGAAAACAATCCGAGGAAGGAATTCTGGCAGCGCCGCGCATTGACGGCATTGTTCCTGCGGTGGCGTTGCCGTGGGGCGAGGTGGAGCTGACGGGCGCGTACCTGGGTCCGGATACCTCTGGCGCTGCGCCCATTGGCCTGCCGGTTGTGCTTGTGGATGGGCATCCGACGCAGGTGCTGATGAGCCGCGCGAGCCGTTTGGCGCTGCGGGTTCCGGGGGATGCGGGAACCGGGCTGGTGCAGGTGCAGAACGGCGCGGGGTTGAGCAACGCGGCGCCACTGCGGGTCGCGCGGGAGCTTTCCGGCGAGTTGCATCCGGTGACCAATCCGGCGGTGAGCCGCTCGGGAATGATTTATGCCACGATCTCCGGGCCGCGCGGCAAGATGATGCCGGTCTCAGTGGTGCGGGTAAGCACCGATGGGCGCGGAACGGCCTTTGTTACGGGAATCCTCAATGCGACCGGGCTGGCGTTTAATCGCGATGGCGATCTGTTTGTGACCTCACGGGCTGAGGGAAATGTCTACCGCGTGGATGCGGCAGGCGAGTCAACTGTGTACGCCGAAGGGATGGGCGTGGCGACCGGCGCGGCCTTTGACGCGGAGGACAATCTTTTTGTCGGCGACCGCAGCGGGACGATCTTCAAGATCGACACCGAGCGGCGCATCTTTGTGCATACCACGCTTGAGCCGAGCGTCTCGGCCTATCATCTAGCGATTGACGGAACCGGAAACCTGCTGGTGACTGGGCCGACGCTCAGCTCGAATGACGCGATCTGGTCGATTGATCCGCAGGGCGAGGCGCGGGTCTGGCACCGGGGGCTGGGGCGTCCGCAGGGGCTGGCGCTGGACAGCGAAGGTAATGTTTATGTGGCCGCGCACCTGCATGGGCGGCGCGGGCTGGTTCGCATAACTCCCAGCGGCAACGCCGAACTTGCCGTGGCTGGTTCCAATCTGGTCGGCGTGGCGTTTTCTCCTTTGGGCACTACCGTTCTGGCAACCCACCAGGCAGTTTATGATGTGGACCTGGGCGTGGAAGGACTTACTTTTTAGCTATTGGCCGCTCTCTTTGAGCAAATAGCTTTTGGCGACAGTTTCTGGTGTGAATCAGTTGCCTTTTCCCGTTTGCGGTTGTTGAATTTCTAGCTGGAGTTAACTTCTAAAAGAATGAGATCAGAAATTATTGCCGTTGGCTCTGAGATGCTTACTCCCTGGCGGCAGGATACTAACTCGCTCGCGCTGACAGAAAAATTGAATGACTTAGGCGTTATAGTCGCCTTCAAAACGATTGTGGGCGACCGCCGCACCGATCTTGCCGACGCCATCCGCATCGCGCTAGGCCGCGTGGATATTGTTCTGCTGACCGGCGGGCTGGGACCGACCGAGGATGACCTGACCCGCGAGGCCGTTGCCGATGCGCTGGGACTTGAGTTGCGCCGCGACCATGCGCAGGTGACGGCGCTCTACACCCGTGCCGCTTCAATGCGCATCTCGATGCCCGAGAACAACCTGAAGCAGGCGGATGTAATCGATACAGCGATTGTGCTGCCCAATCCCAATGGCAGCGCGCCGGGGCAATGGCTGGACACGGCTTTCAACGGCTACAGAAAATTGGTCATGCTGCTGCCAGGTCCGCCGGGCGAATGCATTCCGCTTTTTGATCTTGCGTATCTGCCGCGGCTCAAGGAGCTATTGCCGCCGCGGTATATCGCCAAACGAACCCTGCGCGCGGCAATGATTCTCGAGTCGCAGGCGGATAAGATTCTGGCGCCGATTTATCTGACGTATCAAGACGTTGAGACGACGATTCTGGCCAGCGGCGGGGAGATTCAACTGACGCTGATTGCGGCCAAGCCCACGCAAGAAGCGGCGCAGAAGCGCGTGGATGAACTGGCCGGGCGTCTGGAAGTTGCTCTCCAAGATTGGCTCTTTGCTTCCGACGGGGAGTCGCTGGAAGAGATTGTTCTGTTGAATCTAGCTTTGCGGCAAATGACGCTGGCCGTGGCGGAGAGCTGCACGGGGGGCAAGATTAGCGAACGGCTGACCTCGATCAGCGGAAGCTCGCGCTCGTTTCTGGGTGGGACTGTGGCCTATTCCAATGGCTTGAAGACGGATTTTGCCGGGGTTCCGGCGGAGGTGATCGCGCGCTATGGAGCGGTGTCGGTCGAGGTAGCGGCGGCGATGGCCGAGGGGATTCGCAAGCGTACCGGCGCATCGATTGGCTTGTCGGTAACAGGGATTGCCGGACCGAGCGGCGGAACGGAAGCCAAGCCGGTAGGGCTGGTTTATTTTTCCATCTCCGACGCGCAGAAGACCGAGACCTTCGAGCGGAATTTTCGCGGGCCAAGAGAGCGGGTCAGAACCTGGGCCGCGCAGCAGGCGCTGGATCTGGTGAGAAGGCGGTTGGTGTAGGGGCAAGCAAAGGATTCCAATTGCTCTTCCGCCGACACTGGCCTATCCTAAATCTATCGGGGTGTGCATGGACTACTCGAAGATCATTACGATTGAACCGGGAAAGCGCAGCGGCAAGCCTTGTATTCGTGGGTTGCGTATCACAGTTTATGACGTACTGGATTATCTGGCCGGCGGAATGACACATGCAGAGATCCTTGCCGACTTCCCTGACCTCACCGAGACCGATATTCGCGCCTGTCTGGCATTTGCCGCAGATAGCGAACGCCGATTCGAGATCGTCCTCGCGTGAAGCTTCTTTTCGACGAGAATTTATCGCATCTCCTGGCGAAGACTCTCTCAGACATTTATCCCGATTCACTTCATCTCCGGGATTGCGGCCTTCGCGGAGTTCCAGACTCCGAGGTGTGGGAGTTCGCAGCGGCAAAAGGGTTTTCCATTGTCTCCAAAGACTCGGATTTCTCGCAGAGGAGTTCTCTGCTCGGTAGCCCTCCCAAGGTAATCTTGCTTCGCATCGGCAATTGCTCAACTCTCCGTGCCGAGTTCCTGCTTCGCGACGCCTACCCGCGTATTCAGTCGTTCCTTGACGCAAGCGAGGGAAGCTGTCTGGTGCTGACTGTCAGCTCTTAACCGCCTCACGAAACCGGCGCAATTAGACTGAGCGGATTGCATCTCCGCAGCGTCTTACAGAGAGTCCAGGAGTCGCAGCATGGCTATGTCACGGTTTAGCCTCACGCTCACCGCAGTTCTTATCCTTGGCTCTGCGGCGGCGGGCTTTGCGCAGGGAAATTCTGTTCCCCTTGAACCTCTCTTGCGGAACCAAGATCCACGGCTGGTAGCCATTGGCGCATGGAAAGCACTCGGCACCCAGGACGAGGGCCTCATCACCATCATGCTGGATATGGTGGAGCGGTGGGATCCCTGGCAACGGCATCGGTCGCAGGATGGCGACCGGTACGATGCAATGTCTGTCATCCTCGACACTCTGATTCAACGCAGAGAAGTGGTCTCGTCGGCAGGCATCATTACGATTCAGCATACGTTTCCCTCCGAGGCACTGATTCTGGCCGTGCGCCTGCCTTGGGCCGATCAAGAGAAGCTACTGCGCGCCTGGTACGAAGACGGCAGAGTCTATGACCGCACCCGTGTGGCAAACGAAGGCAGTGACTACCTGATGATCGCGCGGGTCTCCGCGATGATCCTGGCCCAACATCGCGAACAGGGATTTGCGGCGGGATTGCTGGCTGATTCCATGATGCGGCTCTCTGTCTCCGTACCCGATGACGGATCACCGGGCTTTTCGAGATGCCTGGTGGACTGCGAAGCCAAGGCGCCGTGCACGCCGGAAAGTGGCGGCATGCAGCGGGTCGGCTGGCCTCACCTCTTTCACTATGTACTCGATGAGAACAGACCACGCGTAGACAATTCTGGCCTGCTGATCGTCGGTCCCCTTCTGGTAACTGCCGACGGGGACAGCATTACCTACAGGCGTGTCGATACGGACATCTATCTGAATAACTGCTACTACCCTGCGCCGCTCAATGCGGTAACACGCCATCGCTTGCTGGCGGATATGTTGGGTATCCCGGATAAGGATATGACGTGGAGTATCCAGGACGATCTGGTTCTGCCTTGGACGAATGACCGGCAGTTCTTGGCAGGAGTGAGCGACAACAGCGACCTGGAAGAAGCAAAACTGCGCTCAACAGTGCAAGCTATCTTTGCCAAAGGCCTGCTCACCAAAATCGAGGCCGCGTCAACGCGCCCAAAACTCTCCATCACGGCCTTTGACGACCGCCAGAAGACTGATGCCGCGAAACCGGCATTGCCCCAATTTGCGGCCAAGGATCAGCGCACAACTTACCGGATCGGTAAATGGCAATGATGCTTGAATTGCCGACTAAAGGATTCATTCACCCGCTCTAACAAAGAATTCTCCGCCT
>CAVQMQ010000018.1:0-372966 GCA_963713645.1 uncultured Acidobacteriaceae bacterium
CAATGAACCCATCCCACGCCGCCGCATATCTCGTAAATCCCTGCGAGTCTGCGTGAAGGTTCGGCGACTCCCCGCTCGATACTGCTTGCTCCGCATTCAGATCAGGCAGCTCGGTCCACTCTCCCGGAAATATCTTCCATGCCAATCCCTGCGTCATCGGACCTGCCAGCTCGCTCGCTTCGCGCCAATGCCCCACCACAACTACGCTCTGCGCCGCCCAGTCCTCGTGGCCGTTCCGGTCCTCAACGTGCAGCAGCACGCGGAATCGCCCTGCTCCATTACCGGCCCCATCCAGCTCTGTTCCCTCCGCATCCGCAAACCGATGCCGCACCTTGCGTCCTGTAGCCGTCGTTCCATCTCCGAACAACCAGCTAAAGTGCGCTCCCGCCGCCGGCTGCGCGGTAAATGTAACTGTCTCGCCTGGCATAAACACCGGCGGATCAAAAACAAACTTCGCAACCGGAGTAACTTTCGGATCAGCCGCGACAAACCGCGCCGGCTCCGCGCCTCCCGCAACCACCAGCGGCATATCCGCATTCGACTCAACGCGCATCTGCCCGTACTTCACGTTGTCAAAGCTCACATCTTTTACTGCGCCCGTCAGCGTAGACCCCGCCAGCGGAGGCTGATCAAGCGCCCAGATATTGCGGAAGCTGAAGCCATCGAGCGCCGGCTCCTCCTGCTCCAGTTGAACAAGTGAATACCAGTTATCCAAAAAGATATTTTCAAAGTTGAAGTTAGCATGTTCGCCCTTCGCTCCCTGCGCGCCCCAGAAGCCAATCAGTCCAAAAGTCTGTCCGCAGGCGCCAATGCCCGCATGAAGAACATCGGAATTCCGCAGCGTAAAATTCCGCGAGTTATAAGTCTTCTCCGGCCACCCCGCGCGCACTATATTCGAGATACTTGTCGATAGCACGCTCCCTTCAATCGTGATGTTCTGCACATCGTGTCCGGGCCGCACCAGGTCCGCGTCCTTGTAGCCATCCCAGTTGCCCTGCATCGCAAACACATCGTCCGAGGCGCGCAAAAACGCATTGCGCACAATCGTATCGCCGCCGCCCAGCCAGTCCATGCCATCCTGGTTGGCGTTGCCGGGGTCGCCGCCAATCACACGCAAGTCGTCATAGGTGAACCCTGTCGAATCCTTCATCTGGATCGACCACGTCCGCGACCGCACAATGCACGTCAGCCCGTCGATCTCGATATTCTTTGCTTCGAGCGATCCGATGCAGTGCCAGTCCGGCTTCTGCATCCAGCCCTCGTCGGTATTCGGATCTTGTCCGCCTTGATAAACAATCGTGCCCCGGCCCAGCACCTTCACATTCTTGACATTCCACAGGTTGAGGCTGCCAAAGATATACGCTCCCGGCGCGAGATAAATCGTCTCGCCGCTCTTCGGATTCAAACTCTCGCGATGAATGCCGGCCTCATAGATGTGAACATTCGGCCCGCTCGGCGGCTGCGCGGGCGGCGTGCCCGCAAAGAGAAAAAGCATTTTGGCATGATTCAAAAAATCACCAGGCCGCGAGATCGAGAGCTTCGCAGGCCCTGCCAGCCGGAACCGTATCGTTTGCCCTTGCCGCACTGGCCGCAGCCCCAGCCTCCACGGTTGAATGTCCACACCTTTCTCCCAGAACCCCTGCTCAGCGGCAGTGATTTCAATATCGACCGGCCCGGTCACGTCAAAGCTGACAAACTCATAACTCGCCGCCGCATGGGCCACGCCGATTTCCTGCCCGTTTACCTTGACGGTAAAGGCCGAAGAATGCATCTCTTCAGGAACAGGCGCGGCATATATATGAGTGGCCGCATGGGCAGCCAGAGGAATGGCGAAGAGAAACAGAAGAAACAAACGCAAACCGTGCAAGCTGACGCACTCCAGCAAGAAAGTAGGGGTGACTTCACTTTAGCACCGGAGGCGCATGATGACGGACAGCCAATTACAGCAAACAGATGGAAGTTCCCTCCTGAGCCTTTCGATGACCTAGGGCGCGCATACGACAAGCTTTACAAATGGTCATTAAATGGTACGATTAGCACGAATCAAGCAAATTTTATGGCTTGCGAATGAAGACCCTTGAGCGTTGGAAATCTCGTTTTTCAACCACTCCAAGCACCGTCGAGTGCCCGGTCATGCGGCTTCTCACCGGTCGAGACCACGAACCACCTGTCTTCAAGGGCCCCGGTCAGATCGATATCAGAAACACTACCGATGCCACATTCAAACTGTTTGCCTCGCAGCCCCTCGATGCGGCATCCCTCGAAAAAGTCGTCCGGGCACACTCGAACCCCTATGTAATGCTCGATCAATTCAAGCTAATTGCGACAGATTATGAGGGAACTGAATGGGCCTGCGGGTGGACAGTACCCCGAATGGAGGAAGCAACAGTAGACGGAGCACTCCTTACAGGCAAAGTTAGGTCCTTATACGCATGCGTTAAAGGAGAATCGGTCTCCGTCGAATCAGGTGTCGAGTTACTGTTTCAACCTGCGTTTCATTTGCCGATGGAATCATCAACTCTAACCGTCCATTCAATTGGCAGTGAGGAGATTGAGCGATCCTCGAAGTCGGGAAGGCACATATTGATGCTCCTTGGGTCAAAGATCGAATTCTTCAAAGAACCTGAAGGAGACGCTCTTTGGGTAACCGCCAATGCATCGACTGATCTGCCCCATCTATGCCTTGAAAATTGGCTTAGCGAACCACTGAGAATATTGTTCGGTCAACTTATCTATCCGCGCTTGGTTGCACGCAACCTTGGAAATGGAACGGCGCACGTATCGATAAGGCCGTCCCCGCGACCATTTCATAATTCATCCGTCGGTGCACTCATGGCATCGGAAGCTGTTCCGGTGTCGGGGCGATTCTGGGAGCTGTACACAGCTCTGCTCACGATGATTGCAATGACAAGGAATAGCAGTGGAATGCCTGACTTTCAATCACACCAGGTTACGCGGTTCTACGAGGAGATTATTCAAGCGTCGCAAGGGTCCAGATGGGTTCTATGCATGACACTGGCCAGTGCCGCTGAAGGCGTTTGCAAGTTGTTGATGAAACCCGAAGACCAAGCTTCTGAATTCACTGAGACTGACATTAAAAGCATGAAGAAAGCTATTTGTTTGTGGAAGGGAAACAAGGCCCTCAAGGAAAGGACGCTACAAGAAGTCACACGCCTTGGAAGGAAAGGTGCTGGGAAGTTTATGCGTGACCTTGTGAAGAAAGGCGTTCTGGAATCAAAACACGAAGCAGCATGGAACGCTGTCCGCTATAAGGTCATGCACGGGAATCTTATAAATCCATGGTCAACAGAAGAGGAAGATCAGCAAATTATTGCTCTCGCAGAACTGGTGCACACTCTTACACGGAAGCTCGCAGGGGTGTCAGAGGCAGGGCAGGCAGGATAGTATCTATTGAAAGGCATCCAGCTTTCAAGCTATTCCATGCGTGCTGCTTCTCTCCTACCCTTGGGCAACAGGAGCCAAATTCCGTCCACGGCCATATTGCCGAGGCGAGCAGCCCATGACCCGCTTAAACGCCGTACTGAAGGCGCTTTCGGATTCGTAGCCGAGCGACGGCGCGATAACCGAGATGGGATCGCTGGAGTTGGCCAGCTTGTCTCCGGCCAGCAGCATCCGCCAGCGGGTTAGGTATTCGATTGGCGACGTCCCAACCGTGGCTTTGAATTTGAGCGCGAAGGTAGATCGTGACATGCCTGCGCGTGCGGCGAGTTTCTGCAATGTCCAGCCATGCGCGGGGTCGTCGTGCATGGAGCTGATCGCCACGCTCATCTGCTGATCTGCCAGGGCAAAGAGCCAGCCAACGCCGCCTCGCGCGCCTTCCGCCAAATGCAGGCGCAGGGCCTGCACCAGCAGCATGTAGGCGAGCGGAACAAACCAAATGGAGAGATCAGATGTCAATTGACTCAGACAATTTGATGACATACTGGTGACATCAGCCGAATGTGCCGGCGATAGCCTTGTATCAATGGCGGCATCAGCGAGTTATCGAGGGCGACTGGCCACGAACAGTGGCGCCAGAGCCTTTGAAACTTACGAGGCTACTGCTCCCCCTGCCACATTCCTTCCGGCGCTGGTTGGATTCTTCTTCTCTTTTCGCCTCATCATCGTGCTTTTGGCCGTGCGGATCTTCGATATCGACCCGCAAACCGGCGCAGGCATCAGCCTTGCCATTAACTTCCTGCTACTTGGAGTCGTGGCTTTTCACTCATTTGGCTCTGTCCCAATCACTTCGGTATCGCTCTCTCGTTTGCCATGTGCCTTTTGGGTGTTTCTCTTTCTCGGATTCTCCGGCTGTAGCCTCTTCTGGAGTTTTGCCGCATCGTTGCCCGCCGCTGTGGTCTTTTGGTGTGCAATGGCCGCGGATACTGCAATCGTTATTCTTCTCCTTCGCACCGGTCCTATCGCTGAAGTGTCTTCCGCGCTGATGAGGGGATACGTTTATGCCACCTGCTTCATCGCTCTCGTAGGGTGGATATTGCCCGCGGAATCGGATTCTCGGCTGGGGGATGAAAAACTTCTGGGACCGAATGCATTTGGCTATGCCTGTGCATTTGCGATCTTCCTCGCGGAGTATCTGATCTTAGTGAGTCGCGATCGGGGTCCATGGAAGTTTTCCGTTGCGTTTCTGTCCATCACCCTTCTCCGCAGTCTTTGCAAAACCGCAATCATCGCCTTTATCGTAGGCCAGGCTGTTCTCTTGATAGGGGATAAATCAATAAGTCGAAAGAACAAAATCTGGATCGTACTCGCCGCGGTCCTTGTCCTGGCAGTAACATCGAGCTTTATAGCGTCCTACTTGAATTCCTACATAGACGACGGGAGTCAGGCGGAATCGCTTTCAGGCCGGCTCGGAATATGGGCGTACATCTTTGCGCAGGCGCTTGACCGGCCGTGGATTGGATATGGATTTCACTCTGTCTGGAAGGTTATACCGCCTTTCTACAGTGACCAGTTTGAGGCTCGCCACGCGCACAACGAGCTGTTGCAGCAGTTCTATAGCTACGGTGTTGTCGGCGTATTCATGCTGATCGGTCTTTACACCAGTTTCTATCGCCAGGTCAGGAAACTACCTGTTTCTCCCCTGAAATCGTTGCTGTTAGGCCTGTTCTTCTTCGTCCTCGTGCGCGGACTCGCCGATACCGAAGCATTCGATCTCTCACTTCCGTTATGGGCTATCATGATGTACTCAGCAGTTATGGCAGACAGCCACGGGGTACCCGTAGTTAGTGGCAACGATCGATGAATTCGCAGAAGAATTTAATTGCCATCTCTGTTATCGCCCTCCGCGTCCTGCCTGAACTGCCTGCTCGGTCCGCTTCTCCTGCTCAACTTCGGCGCCAACGCTCTATTCCATCCATTCACCTTGCCTGGCAAAGCCAACCTGGGCGTTCCAGCTCTTCACGGCAGAAGTTGGATTCGGCTGTTCTTCGAGTTTTCCGGATCGGTGACGGTAGTTGCAACCGCTGGTAATCGGCGGTGCTATGATTCTTTCCAGTATCGGCGCAAGGTAGCGCGGCTGACAGGTCGAGTGTCGCGAAGTGTTATTTATGCGGAGGTTAGGATGGGTTCTCGCTTGTGGAATCGCAGGGAATTCACCGTGACGCTGAACGGAAGAATGCCCATCCTCAGGCCGGACGGGTGGTTTGCCGTAGTCAGTTGGCCAAGGATCGTCCGCTCTCTCACCGGCCAATCTATCGGCCCTTCCTCACCACAAGCGCATAAGAATTCTGTCGTGGCGGTCCCGCACGAGTGGGCAACCCTGTCCGGGCAGATGGCTCCTGCCCAAGCCGACAGCCGGGAAACTGCAATCGGGAGTTTGATCGCGCGTCTTCGCCCACTGGCGCGGCCAGCGGTGATCGCTATGGTCGCAACTGCGGTGATGTGGGTTGTACTGTGGTGGCTATGTTCGCTGGGTTCGGCCCTAAACCGAGGGTAATCACGACTTTTTAGGGCGTCGCTGGCAGCATCCTAAATCCCCTCGCCCATCGAAACATACTCGCGCAACCGTTCCAACTCTGCGCGATAGGCATAGCGCTCCGCAGCCTCGGCGGTGAACGGCTCGGTCGGCCTCATCTCGCCGCCCAGGCGGCTTTCCAGTTCTTCCACGCGGGCGGAGAGCGCAATCAGCGCATCCGAGAGCGGGTCCTTCACCTCATGCGGATCGGTAATCAGCACCCGCTGTCCGTTGCGGTAAACAATATGCGCCGGCACTCCTACCACGGTCGAATTCGGCGGCACATCCGACAGCACCACCGATCCCGCGCCCACCCGCGAGTTCTCGCCCACGGTAATATTGCCCAGCACGTTGGCGTTGTTGCCGATAAATACGTTGTCGCAGATCGTCGGATGCCGCTTGCCGTGCCCCTTGCCAGTGCCACCGAGCGTAACGCCTTGATAAATCGTCACGTCATTGCCGACAATCGCGGTCTCGCCAATCACCACGCCGGTTGCGTGATCAATAAACAGCCGCCGTCCCAGCATCGCGCCGGGATGTATATCCACGCCCGTATAAAACCGCGCCACCTGCGAGACCACCCGTGCCAGCAGCCGCAATTTCGCATTCCACAGTCCATGCGAAACCCGCTGCATCCACACCGCCCACAGTCCCGGATAGCAGAGAAAAACCTCCAGCCGCGAACGCGCAGCCGGGTCGCGCTCTAGTACCGAATTAATATCTTCGCCGATGCGAGAAAACAGTGACATAAGTCCAATCTGATTCAGTACAAATCACACAAGCTAACTAAGTGACATCCCAGGCCTCAGATTCAAAACCTGGAGCACCCATACGTTCTATCAAGCAGCCTGCGCCTTCGAGAGCATTTCCATCGATGATGTAAAGTTTGGGTGCCCCACCCTCGCCGCGTCTTTGTTCTTGCGGCTAGGGTGGGATCGCACGATGCCACCTGACAGAAGCCATGAAAATGCTCTAAACAGCAATCGCTTCCGTCGGCAACGCCAGCGCCTGCTGACGCAGCGATTCAAACAGAATGCTCGACAGATACCTCTCGCCGAAGTCAGGCAGCACCACCACAATCAGCTTGCCTGCATTCTCCGGCCGCGCGGCCACCTTCAGAGCAGCTGCCAGGGCCGCCCCCGAGCTGATGCCTACAAACAAGCCCTCTTCCAACGGCAACCGGCGGGCTGCGGCAATCGATTCATCATTGGTTACCTGGACAATCTCATCCACCAGCCCCGTATCAAGCACGCTCGGCACAAAGCCCGCGCCGATCCCCTGAATCTTGTGCGGTCCCGGCTTCCCGCCCGAGAGCACCGGGCTGTCTGTCGGCTCCACGGCAATCGCCTTGAATCCCGGCTTGCGCTCCTTGATGTACTTGGCCACGCCGGTAATCGTGCCACCCGTGCCCACGCCCGAAATCAAAATATCCACCTTGCCGTCCGTATCCTCCCAGATCTCCGGCCCGGTCGTCGCATAGTGAATCGCCGGGTTCGCCGGGTTGTCGAACTGCTGCAGAATATATCCTTTCGGCGTCTTGGCCAGCAGCTCATTGGCTTTGGCAATCGCGCCCTTCATGCCATTCGGTCCCGGCGTCAACACAATCTCCGCGCCAAAGGCCAGCAGCACCGTGCGGCGCTCCAGGCTCATCGTCTCCGGCATCGTCAGAATCAGCTTGTATCCCTTCACCGCCGCCACAAAGGCCAACGCAATGCCGGTGTTGCCGCTCGTCGGTTCAATCAGAATCGTCTCGCCAGCCTTGATCTTGCCGTCTTTTTCCGCGGCCTCAATCAGCGCAAAACCGAGTCGGTCTTTCACGCTTGAAACAGGGTTCTGGCTTTCCAGCTTGGCTACAACGGTGGCCGGAAGGCCTGCCGCCACGCGATTCAGCCGCACCAGTGGGGTCCGGCCGATCAGTTCTGTAACATTCGCGGCTATGCGCGCCATGATCTTCTCCTCGTTCCGGGAGTACCCGGAGGGGTTCATATTCAATTGGGGTGTGAGAGTCGAGTTGAAAAGACGGTCGCAATCTGGGGCGCACGTCCGCATCGGTGCAGTCACCAGGACGGTGTTAGCGACATCGATGCATGGCATTAGACTATTCCCGCAAGGTGCACTCTGGCAAGAACCGCTCTACAGAATTTCATTTCGTCAGCGATGAATCAAACGCCGCGCCAGGTCGGGGACTAGAGCGACAGAAGCTGAATAGCTACCGGAGGAAGGCAGGGATTTCAAACCCCGCGCCCCCTCCCGTAGGGAAGGGACGAGAATTGCCCAGGGGAAGCGTAGCGCACTCCTGGGAAATCAGCCCAAACAAAATTCCTCCGCCCCGGAGGGGCAGATCGAACCAACGCACGCGCAACACCCGCATCAACGGCATCCTCACCAATCGGATGGAAGCCGCACGCCGCGCCGGGGAACTCAATCCGGCAGGTATAAGGGGATAAAGGATAGCGGAAGCACCACCGGAAACAGAACACGAGACGGAGACAGGCGGAGGGAGGCGGGGGTTTCAACCCCCGTACCAAGCCAGCACAAAAGCTGCGGGCTTTATCCCCGGAAGAAAGCCGCGCCAAGTGCCCCACCCTCGCTGTCATCCTGAGCAAAGCGAAGGACCTGCGGTTGCTATCCACCGCTTTGTATCAGGGCATGGCTTCAGCCGTACCGAAAACTCCATTAATCCAAATAAAAATCAACGAACGCGGCGTCAGCCGCGCTCAAAACCCTCGCACCGCAACCAGCCAAAGAACCTACGCACAACTCCCGTAGGGAGGGACCGAAAATAGCCCAGGGGAAGCGAAGCGCACCCTTGGGAAACCAGCCCAAACAAATCCCTCCGCCCCGGAGGGACGGATCGAACCAACACACGCACAACTCCCGCATCGACGGCATCCTCACCAACCCGATGGAAGCCGAACGCCGCGCCGGCTCGGGGAGATGAGCCAAGGAATCTGAACCGTGGTCGGAGGGAGGCGGGGGTTTCAACCCCCGCACCAAGCCAGCACAAAAGCTGTGGGCTTTAGCCCCGGAAGAATCGCGCCTTCCCCTCCAATCGCAACCCGCGCATTCGGACCCTCTTTGTGTCAGGGCACGGCTTCAGCCGTGCCGAAAACTCCATTAATCAAAATTAAAATCAATGAGCGCGGCGTCAGCCGCGCTCAAAACCCCCACATCGCAACCGCCAAAGAACCCGCGCACAACTCCCGTAGGGAGAGCACGAAAATAGCCCAGGGGAAGCGAAGCGCACCCCTGGGAAACCAGCCCAAACAAATCCCTCTGCCCTGTAGGGGCGGATCGACCAACAGACGCAAAATATTCGCCCACCATCGCTGTCATCCTGAGCAAAGCGAAGGACCAGCGGCTGCTATCCACCGCTTTGTATCAGGGCACGGCTGGTAGGTCAGGGCTTTAGCCCTGACTGCCGCAAACTTCATCTATCCAAATCAAAATCAATGAACGCGGCGTCAGCCGCGCTCAAAACCCCCGCATCGCAACCGCCAAAGAACCCGCGCACAACTCCCGTAGGGAGAGCACGAAAATAGCCCAGGGGAAGCGAAGCGCACCCCTGGGAAACCGGCCCAAACAAACCCCTCCGCCCCGGAGGGGCAGATCGAACCAACGCAAAAAATTCGCCCACCCTCGCTGTCATCCTGAGCAAAGCGAAGGACCTGCGGTTTCTATCCACCGTTTTGTATCAGGGCACGGCTGGTAGGTCAGGGCTTTAGCCCTGACTGCCGCAAACTTCATCTATCCAAATCAAAATCAATGAACGCGGCGTCAGCCGCGCTCAAAACCCCCGCATCGCAACCGGTCAAAGAACCCACGCACAACTCCCGTAGGGAGAGAACGAAAATAGCCCAGGGGAAGCGAAGCGCACCCCTGGGAAACCGGCCCAAACAAACCCCTCCGCCCCGGAGGGGCAGATCGAACCAACGCAAAAAATTCGCCCACCCTCGCTGTCATCCTGAGCAAAGCGAAGGACCTGCGGTTTCTATCCACCGTTTTGTATCAGGGCACGACTTCAGTCGTGCCGAAAATGCTCCAATAAAATCCACGGGCTTTAGCCCCTGCGGCTCCGCAAATCAATCGTTAGCCCCGATTCATTCTCCCTCGCCCATTTATGCTGGCGAGATCACTCAATCTGCAACAATCTGCATATCGTTTTCCGCTCCAGCACCAACACTCATCGTTACGCTTGATTGTGGCCAAGTGCTGAGAAGGTCCTGATGGTGCGACAGCACCCGGCCAACATCCATCCCAATAAACATCGTGCGAAAGTAACAGGTCAATCTCCGTAACGGCTTCGTGAGGGTTTCTCCTGAATACGAATCGCCTTGTTCCGTCGATTGAATGGCGGAAAAGCATGCGCGTCCGCAGCCGGGTGCCCCATCCTTCGATTTTTTCTATCGAAGGGTGGAAAAGCACAAACCCCTACCCGCCACGCCAAAGGCCGTTGGCCGCACCGCAGGTGCCTAAGAAAGCTAAGCCGCCTGCGGAAACCTCTCGACCTTGGGCCGCTTCTTCTGCGCGGCGTGCCACAGATCGTACTGCTGCTGCAAGTCGAGCCACATCCCCGGCTCCGTTCCAAAGGCATCGGCCAGCCGCAGCGCCATCGGCGCGGTAAAAGACGCCCGCCCATTCAGCAGCCGTGAGAGCGTTGACCGCGCCACGCGCAGCCGCCGTGCTGCCTCGCCCACCTGTACAGTGCCCAGGTATTCGCGGAGAATCTCGCCGGGGTGCGCCGGGTTATACATCGTCATCGCCATAATTATTCTCCTCTCAGTGGTAATCCTGATAATCCACCAGGATTGCATTCTCACTCTCGAAAGCGAAAGTCATTCGCCAGTTCCCATTCACTTTGATTGACCAATGATCGGCAAGCGCCCCCTTGAGCGGATGCAGATCCCAGCCGGGAACGTTCATTCGATTCGCGTTCTTGGCCGTATGCAGCAGCGAGAGTTGCCTGCGCAATTTGGTCTCGTGTGCCGGTTGGATGCCCGCCTTGCTTCCGGTCAGAAAGAACTTCTCCAGGCCAGCATGCCGGAACGACTGAATCATAACTGCAATGTAGCGCGAAGCGCCTCGCGCGTCAAGACTTCAGATGCCCCCCTTCGATTCCTTCTATCCAAGGGCCGGAGAGCACAAACCCCAACCCGCCACGCTGAAGGTAGCCCGCTGCATGCTATGCCCGCACCGCAGGTGCCCACAGTTCCACAGAAACTGGAGGCGGAAAACAGGCCAAAAAACAGCCAAAAACGCGCGAAAAACAGCTATTTTGAGGCTGTTTTTCACCTTTTACTCCGCGCCGGCAGAGAGATACCCGCAAAATATCTCCGCGCCCACGACGAGTTTTTGCATATACCAGCCTTCCTCCCCTCAAAACTCCAGCGGCAAGCAGAGAAAATCCCTATTTTTATAGGCATATATGCGCAGCACAGAATCACACGTCTGCCGATTTGTATCAGTCGGAGACCTGGGAGTACCGCTGGACGCGCAGTCCCCCGGCTGTGATTCAATAGTAGAGATGGCTGTTCCCCGGAGATCGACGGTGCGCGGGCGCGCGATTACCGCCAAGCGCAAAATCCGCGAGTACGCGATGGTGGCCCGCGCCCTGGCCTCGACCAGTCACCCGGTGCTGGCGCAGATTGTCCCGGCGCGCTTCTGCAACCTCTCCTGCGCCTACTGCAACGAGTACGACAAGGTCTCAGCGCCGGTCCCAACTCGACGAAATGCTGCGCCGCGTAGACCATCTGGGCCGCCTCGGCACGGCCATGATCGGCATCAGCGGCGGTGAGCCTCTTACCCATCCCGACCTTGACGAGATCATCCAGCGGATGCGCCGTACCGGCGCCATCGCCGGCATGATCACCAACGGCTATCTGCTGAATGTAGAGCGAATCGAGCGGCTGAACCAGGCCGGTCTCGACCACATGCAGATCTCCATCGATAACCTGGTCCCGGACGATGTCTCGCTCAAGAGCCTGAAAGTGCTGGACAAAAAGCTCCAGATACTCGCCGAGTACGCCGAGTTCCATGTCAACATCAACTCCGTCGTCGGCGGCGGCTTCAAAGACCCCAACGACGCGCTGGTCATCGGCAAGCGCGCGCTGGAGCTGGGTTTTGAGTCCACCATCGGCATCATCCACGACGGCAGCGGCCAGCTCAAGCCCCTCAAAGACGACGAGGCCAAGGTCTACTTTGCCATGACCAACCGCAAAAAGACCAACTACGCCCAGTTCGACAAATTCCAGGAAGCGATTGCCCAGGGCCGGCCCAACGACTGGCGCTGCCGGGCCGGGTCGCGTTATCTCTACATTTGCGAAGACGGCCTGGTCCACTATTGCTCACAACAGCGCGGCTATCCAGGCGTGCCCATCTCCGACTACAAAACACTCGACGTCAAACGCGAGTTTTTGACCGCAAAAAGCTGTGCGCCCAATTGCACCATCGGCTGCGTCCACCGCATCAGCCACATCGACCACTGGCGCGCCCCGCAAACCAGCACCATCTCGCCGGGTATCTCAGGAAGCAGACACGACACAGACTCCCCGACGCTAGTCAATATCCAAACCGGCAACTAATTTCCATTGCACGGCTGCTGTTGGCGCTGATCCACCGGCTGCGAATCCCATCCGTCCCCCCGCTTTCTGTACGATTTATCTCGGCCAGAAGTTTCTCGGATTGTCTTCCAAGGATCAGAGGTCGTACCTCTCTACGTCTACAAATCGTTAGGTAAAGCGATTAATCTATTTATTTATAAATACTTATATCTTTAACTGTTGACAATTCGCTCGGCAATGTCTAGACTTCTCGGCTGAGTGGTCAGACCAGTTCTGGCTTACTCCAGAATCCAGATATCCCCAAGGATGGTTAAACATGAATTTCACCCGCAACATCCAACTGCATGCGTCAGCCGCAGCCATACTCCTTTTGGCTGCTACAGCCGGCGCACAAACCGTGGCGACTGGCGACAGCCGCAGCGTAAGCCAACCCAGTTTTCCAGCAGTTTGCGAGACGCTGAGTGCGCAGTTTTCCACCTCGCAGCGCTCATCGCCACCCAGCTCGGATGACACCAGCCGCGTGCAGGCAGCATTAACCGCTTGCAAAGGAACCGGCAAGAGCGTTGTGCTGGCTGCCTCGGGGTCTGATAACGCCTTCTACACCGCCGAGATCACAGTGAACGGCGAAGGGTTGGTTATCAACTCAGGCGTCACGCTGGAAGGCAACACCAGCTACTCAAGCCAGTCGGAGCTGGTTCTTGTCGAAGGGACCAATTCGTTCATTGGCGGACCCGGCGCAATTGACGGCCGCGGTGACATAATCAGCGGAACCCCGCGTCTGGTACAGACCAAAACCGCCGACAACTTCATCATCTACGACGTCACCTTGCAGCAAGCTGCGCATCCCAACCTCTACATCCAAGGCGGAAGCGGCGCTACAGTATGGGAAGTGACGATTCGCACACCTGCAACTCGTGCCAATGCGGACGGCATCGACATCGACAGCATCACTAATGTCACGGTGAACGACTCAAGCGTCGAAGCCGGCGATGACGGCATCGCAGTGAAGACCAATGCCTCCGCTGCGTCCAATATTACTGTAGAAAACTCCCAGTTCTATGGAACGCATGGCCTGTCCGTCGGAAGCCAGACCTTCGATGGCGTAACCAACGTGCTGTTCAAGAACAACTATGTCTACGGCAAGGATCTGCTGGGCAATGTCTCGGCTGACGCCAACGGCCTCAACATCAAGACAGATGAAGACTGCGGCGGTTTAGTCAAAGAGGTGACCTATGAGAATAACTGCCTCTATGGCGTGAAGCATCTGATCATCGTCAACGCCTACTACGGCAGTTGCAGCGGCACCTCAGGCACGCCGCAGTTTCAAGATATCCTGGTCAACGGCGTTAAGTCCGAGGCTTCAATCTCTGGCGCATACTCAACATTCTTTGGCTTCGGCAGCAGTGATCTGGCTCAGGTCTACCTGGCCAATGTCTCCCTCGATGTCACCACGCAGTCGGACGATGAGTACGCGACGGTAGAACTGGATAACTCCAATATCACGCCATCCGGAACGGACGTGACAACTTCGAGCTTCTCGACCAGCGGAAGCGTACCGAGCTGCAGCTTCAATACAAGTGACTAACAGCCCTCACGCATGGGCCTGACTAATCAGAGATACAATTTTTTCGCTGTGCAATCCATTAACTAGATCCGCCCGGCGATTTACCCCAAGGTTGTGAAGTTTCCCTGCGCAAGAACGGCGCACGCAGAAGAGTGTGCGCCATTCTTGCGGAACAAAAGTGTCGCTTCTAATTTCCAGTGGGCTGACTGGCCTTGGCCAGAGTCGCAGCAGTCTGATTGGCCATCGTCTACTTGGCAGCCACCTTCTTGGCGCCTGTCGTTTTGACCGCAGGAGGCAGGGCAGGTGTGGCCGCCAACACCTGATCAATGATTGTGTAAAGATCCTGCTCAGGGCGGATCACCTCTGTAAAGGGCGCTCCTTTGGTGTTAGCAGCGGCCACGATCCAGACGGTGGGCGTGTGTTCAATGCCGGTGCGCTCGCCGAGCGCTTTGTCGGCATTCACGTCGGCGGTCAGCTTGCCCTGCGGATCCATCGCGAAGGGCAGATCGATACCGTGGCTCTTGGCGAATTTCTCCGTTAACTGCTGCAGCAGATCAGGATTGTTATACAGCGTGGGCTGCGCGGCGAAAACCTGGTCGCGGTACTCGTCGCCGAGCGCCTTGCTCTTGGTGTCAAACCAGCGTGCATTCACCGCCGCGGTAAAACTCCAGGCGTGCATCGGCAGCGGAAAGTCATGGCGAATCCACGGGATGCGGTATTTTGCGGCTGCGTCTTTCAATATCGGATTGTCGCGGCCACAAACCGGGCACTCCATATCCTCGAACTCGACAATGGCTACGCGAACGCCTGTCGGCGGGTGCAGCGCGGAGCTATCGTGCACCTGGGTTCCACCGGGTGGCACATTGAATTGCGCAGAAACACTGGCGGAGGCAACTGCCAGCAGCGCGGCAGCGGCGCAGGAGAGAAACAACCCAGCGCAAAGAGGTCTCGACTGGAAACGGCCTGAGTGAATAATCGAACGATACATAGAGGTTGGACGGCTCCTTATGGCCCATTGTAACGGGATAGCCCTAAAAATTGTCGCGGCCAGCCGCACCCTCTGATTCGCGCTCCCGCCGCCGCACCGCCATCCACCGCCGCCATTTGTAGTCGGCAACCAGCGAAGCGGCAACCAAAATGATAGCGCCGAGACCGAGAAGTATTTTCATATCCCCTCCAGCATTGCATACAAGGACCACAATTTGCCTTGCCGTCGGAAATTTACAACCTCCGCGAACGTTTTGCGCGTTACTGCGCTCTTTACTGGTAGTGATGCAAAACGCGCTGGTTCTGAGAAATTCGGGCGAGGTTGCGGTGAAAGACTTGTCGGAAGCAGCGCGGCCCTTGTTCGATTCCCTGGTTGAGCGCCACTCGCAACTGATCTATCTCATCGCGCTAGCGGTCACGCGCAGCCCGCAGGACGCCGAAGATGTCGTCCAGGAAACATTCCTCCGGCTCTATCAGGCCGGCAAGTGGGAGCAGATTGAGGACGCGCAGGCATACCTGGCGCGAATCGCCTGGCGTCTGGCGGCTAAGCGCAAGAAGCCGCACGAGGGAGTTCATTTGGCGGAGCCAGAACTACTGCCTGAGTTGGGCTCCAGCGCGGCCAGTCCGGAAGCCTCGGCCATCGACGCGCAGTTGGAGCGCTGGCTGCACCACTGCATCGACCGGCTGCCGGAAAAGCTGCGCCAACCGCTGGCCTTGGCTGCGCTAGGGGAGCTGAAGCTGGTTGAGATTGCAAAAATCCTGGGCTTGCCGGAAGGAACCGTGCGAAGACGAGTTCACGCCGCGCGAAAAATACTCCGTGAGCAATTGGAGAAGAGAAAA
This sequence comes from uncultured Acidobacteriaceae bacterium, assembly GCA_963713645.1. Lineage (GTDB taxonomy): Bacteria > Acidobacteriota > Terriglobia > Terriglobales > Acidobacteriaceae > Telmatobacter. Next base: position 15,926 of record CAVQMQ010000018.1, read on the forward strand.
GGAGGAAACGCATGAAGGAGCGCATGGATTTTGAGCAGCACGCAGACGATTTACTAGACCACGCACTGGCCAGCTACACTCCGATCACGCCGCGCGTGGGACTGGAAGATCGCGTGCGGGCGCGGCTCTCTGCCTCCAGTCAGCCAGCCCGCCGGTTGGTTTTGATCTCGTGGAACTGGGCGATTGCGAGCGCTCTCACTGCGTCAATCGTTCTGGCAGTGCTGCTTCGCTCACACTCGACATCTACTCCGCAAAGCAACGTAGCTAAACAGGCGCGATCATATGTAGTTGCCAATTCGGCTGAAGCAGAAAAAACAATGAATGCTGTGCCATCCCATTCAGATCTAGTCCGGCGCGCAATGACTCCCCGCGCTCATGCCCACCAACCAACTCAATTGCAATTGATTGCCCAACTCGTCTCCAATGGCCCGGAAGCAATCACATCGCTGGCTAGAATAGCGGACGAACAGCAAAAGCCCATCGAAATCCAGCCTCTTGCAATCAAGCCATCGGAGATCGAATGGATCCAAGTCAAACCAATCGAAGAAAACCCCGCCGAAACCGGCGACGCACTCTAAGGAGAACCATGCAAACTTCTATACGCATCACACTTGCCGTTCTGCTCAGCCTTGCATTTGCTCCCAACGTCATGGCCCAGGGCGAGCAGCCTAAGCCTGAAGCAAAGCCGGCTCAACCCCAGATCTCAACCCCTAACACGCCTTTGCAGTCTTATGTCATCGCGCTTTCGGTCAAGGAATCAAATTCCGGCAAGCCTGTCGCCGAAAAGAATTACTCTCTCACCGTAGTGGCGGACGACCCACGGATTAACCGTCGAGAGTCTCTGCGGGATGGCGACCGCATCCCTTATTCGGGCGGGAATTATCATGACGTAGGCACGAATATCGACTACGACAGTGCTTACCGGCGCGGAGATATGTTGGCCATCTTTCTTCAGGTTGAGAGCAGTTCGCTCGTGGGTAAGCCGGACGGAATCAATTTGCCACAGGAAACAAGGTGGAGTATCGCAGTTGATGCGGTCCTGCTCCCCGGCAAACAAGTGGTCGTCTACTCCTCCGCAGATGCCCTTAGCGGCCATAAGGTAGAAATTCTGGCCACAGCCCAGCCTTTGAACAACAAATGAATCTGCGAGTACTGCATCAAAATGAAAAAGGGCGCTCGCCGATAACTCCGGCAGCGCCCTTTTTTTCTTGTGTCTTGTGATTTCTCAAATATGATCACCAAAACCCAGCGCTCTCAGCTCTTCCATCTGGCGCTTTAACTGCTCCATCTCCTGCCGCTGCATCTCCTCAAACCGTTTGGTTACCTGCTCATCAGGAGGGATCACAAGAGGTACGACAATCATCGGACTCACCCTCGGCCCCATCATCCAACCCTGCCGGAGGTCCAGCTTGAAGCGCTCCGGCAAGCCCTTGCGCACATCGGCCATCTGCTGCTTCAGCTCCTCCATCGTCTTCGGGTCGAACTTGAATTCCTTCATCTTCAGATCTTCGGGCTTGATGCCTTCCCGCAGCTTCTCACTCATCTGGCGCATCCGCTCGGCCTGCTCCTGGCTGATCTGGAAGTGCATCTCACCAGCCTGATCCAGCATCTGCTCCCGCAGCGCCTCGGCCTGCTGGCGCGCCTTCTCTGCCTCAGCCAGCGCGTCTGCAGAAATCTCCTGCCCCAGCTCAGCCACCAGCGGTCCATCGCAGCCAGGGAAGAATTCCTCCGGCTCCACTTCGCCCTGATGGTGCTTCGAATCCACTTGCAATGTCATCGTCTGTTGCTTCTTGTCGCGCAGAACCGTCACCTGCACCGGCTTGCCCTCATTGGAGTGCAGCGCCCGCTCCCAGTCGGCGATGGTGACAATCTCCTCCGCGCCCACCTTGAGAATCACATCGTGGGCCTTCAGTCCCGCTGCCGCCGCTGCGCTTTTGCGGGCCACGCTCTTCACCATCAATCCGTTATGCAGGTCGAGATAGTCGGCCATCTGCGCGGTCAACGGCTCGACCAGCGCGCCCACATTCAGGCTGCTGCCCATCAGCCACCAGTGGAAGCCGCCGCCTGCCATCGGCGCGTCGCCCTCGCCGGTTAGAATCCCCATTCCTGGGCCAGAGCCGGACAACAGGCCATTGTCGTTGATCCGCTTCCAGGCATTCTGCTCAATCAGCTTGCGGTCCGCCAGTTCCACAACCTGCGTAAAGACATTTCCGTCGCGGCTGATCTCGAGCGTGACCTTGTGGCCTGCGGGAATCTCACGCAGCATGCGCCGCAACTGCTCGGCGCCCTCCACCGGTTGCCCATTCAACTGCAAAACCACATCGTTGATCTGCAGTTTGATTTGCCCGGCCGGCGCGTCGTGATCAATCAGCGTGATCATCGCGCCGCGCACTTCCTTGAGCTTCAGCGCCTGCGCTTTTTCTTTGTCCACGTCGGACAAATCAACGCCCAGATACCCTTGGCTCGAGTGCAGGAGCAGCATGCTCGACTCCTGGCCCGGTTCCTGAATGAACTGCACAAGCTGCGCAGCCTGTGCAGCAACTCTGACAGGCGAAAGCAGCGCCCCGCTTCCTGCCAGAAGAATGATCCCTGCGAATTTATACGGCCTCAAAATGTGCATCATCGGTACATCTCCTGTTACTTTTCCGGCCCCCATTCTGAAAAGACGATGGAGTGTCCGGAAGGATAGCTACTGAATCTGCGGCTCACGGCTCAGTACCTGCCGCGAAACCGTACGGATTTGGGAATTCTCGTCGGAGTTGGCCAGCGAATTCAGCACCTGACGCACGCTGGAATCGGCTTCCACCGGCGAGAGAATGGAAATCGCGTGGGTGCGTACATGGGCATCGGGATCATTCAGCAGAGCCTCCAGCACTGCATCGCGAACCCGCACATCCTGAGCGACGTAGGGTTCCAGGCCCTCCAGCGCTTTTTGCCGCACTGCGGGACTCTTGTCGTAGCGCAAGGCCACCATCAGCGCATCGCGAATCCCCGCCGGCTGGCAACTGTGTCCGGCGCGGCATTCGGCCGCCAGCAACCCCACCGAATCATCGCGCACCCCTTGAGAAGCCGAGTTCTGCGAGGCCAGCATCAGCAGCTGGCGAATCCGCGGATCGTCGAGCGATCCCTGAATTCGCTGCGGAATCACCTGATTGTAGCTCACTTCAACAATTTCGCTGTTGGGCTGGCGCACAATGCTCGATACATTCGCCACTTCCTCGGCGGAACTCGGCAGCGGTGCAACCGCCTCAGCTTGTTGAGTAACAGTTGCAGGCAAAGCCTGGAGGCTCTGCGCATATCTGTATCCGCCCAGCATGCCTGCTCCCGCGCCAGCAAGCAGCAAAAGCACGGCGGCTACCGGTGCGGCCAAAAGGCTGGCAAAGTTGTTCCTGATCCGTTGGCTCAGCCGTTCCACCCAACGCTTCGGCGGCAGTGTATCCAGTGCCTCATTCAGCCGCATCCGCGAGCGTGCTACCAGATTTGCCGGAACCTCCGGCAGCGGGTTGGCATCGGCTAGCAGCTTCAACGCAAGCAGTTGTTCCCGCTCCTGGGTGCATGCCTGGCAGCCATCCAGGTGCCGGTCCAGCTCATGGACCAGCTCGTCGGCAAGCTCAGAATAGGCCGCCAACACGATCCGTTCGTGTGCTAGTTCGCAATTCATCGTTTACGTCCTTCCAGCCATCCTCAAAAAACAACTAACGCCGAAAAGCCACATAACTATCCGTGGACAATCGAAGCGCCCTGCCGCAAATCCGCCAGTTGCGACCGCAATTTCTTGGTCGCCCGGAAGAGCGTGTTTTTGGCGGTCTCTTCCGTGGTATTCAACATCTCTCCGATGGTGCGCAGCCGGAGACCCTGGTAGTGCTTCAACTCAAAAACCATCCGTTCGCGCGGCGTCAACTTGTCCAGAGCGGTCTGTATCTTCTCGCCAAGCATCTTGCGGTCCAACTCTTTTGCCGGGCTTGAAAACGAGCGGTCATCGGAAACCGAAGCCAGCAGGTCGATCTCATCTCCTGCATGATCCACAAAAACCGCGTGGTCCTCGCGCCGGGTCTTGCGGCGGCGCATCTGGTCCAAACAGAGATTGGTAACAATCCGGTAAATCCACGTATAGAACGAGCACTCGAAGCGGAAATTCCCCAGATACCGGTAAGCCTTCAAAAAGGCTTCCTGGTAGATGTCCTCGGCGTCGTGCTCGCTGCCGGTCAAGTGCAGAGCCAGCCGCAGCACCTGCTGCTCATACTGCCGCACCAAGGCATCAAAGGCCGCCCGCGAACCCGCCTGCGCCTCGCGGATCAGCTCCATCTCTGGGGCGCGTGCCTGAGCGCGCAACTCCGCCGCGCTCAATCCATCCCGGCCAATGCCGTCCCGTCCTGTGCCGTCCCGATTTGTTCCGTTCCTTGCCGCGGTCGTCGTCATACCTGGGGAGGATTGTACCCCCAGCGCTGGTGTCCACGCCAAGCCAACTTTGGTTGAAACCGCAGAAACCGGGTAAATCGCCGCGTCCGTCGCCATCGAATCTCCGCTCCGGGGTAGAGAGTTGTCTGCAGGTGTATAGACGCAGAATGGCCCTTTTGGTGAGCGGGCACGCCCAACCCGCTAAACTGAATAGCGATGAACGGAAATCTATTTGCAAATCCGGCCCCGGACTCACCCACCGACTGGTTCACAGCCCACTGCGACGGCGGCTCCCGCGGCAACCCCGGCCCCGCCGGCTACGGCGCGGTCATCGAAGACCCGCAAGGGCATACCGTCGCCGAGCTGAGCGAATTTCTCGGCATCCAGACCAACAACTTCGCCGAGTATTCCGGCCTGTTGGCTGTGCTACGCTGGGCGATCAAGAACGGTGCGAAGCACCTCCGCGTTGTCTCCGACTCCGAGCTGATGGTCAAGCAGATGCAGGGCAAGTATGCGGTAAAAAGCCCAGTGCTGAAGCCGCTCTTTGACGAAGCCAAAAAGCTCTCTCGCCGCATCGAGAACTTCGAGATGCGCCACACCCTGCGCGGCGGCAACAAAGTCGCTGACCGGCTAGCCAATGAGGCGATGGACCGGGGAATGGGTCGGTCAGCGGGTCAGCAAGCCAGCATGTCGGCGAACCAGCAGGTCAATACTCAAGCAGGAAAATGGGTGCCCCAGGTCCCGACTTTGGGACCTGGGAAAGCACAGCCGCCCGCTGCCAAACCTGACCGCCAAATCCTCGAAGGCTACGTCAAAGACGGCGTCGTCCACCTGCTCGGCGGCGAGCTACCTGACGGCGTCTTCGTCAAAATCATCCGCGAATAGCTGCCGGTCAACGGTCATATAGGTGAATCCCTCCCACCACGCCGTCATCCTGAGCGACCGAAGCGCAGCGCAGGGAGTCGAAGGACCTGATTTATTCCGGATCTACAAAGCCCTCAAAACCGGTCCGCCATCGCCTCATTCAACCCCTTGAAGATTGCATCGTAGTGCCCGCTCTCAGCCGAGAACCGCAGCCGCTTCGCGTTCTCCACGCAGATCTCCGCCGGAGTTGGCTCGGTTTTCCAGATCGCCATCACTTCGGCAATGTACTGTGGAAGCGGCATCGCCCGCGGGTCCGCCGCACCGCCCGCCAGATCTGTCTGCACATACGGCGGAATCAGCTCCAGCACCTCAACCCGCGTCTCCCGCAACTGATAGCGCAGCGACTGCGTGTAGGAGTGAATCGCCGCCTTGGTCGCGCAATAAGTCGGCGTCATCGTCAGCGGCAAAAAACCGAGTCCCGAGGAGACGTTCACAATCGCCGCCTGCGGTTGCTTCTCCAGTTGGGTCAGCAGCGCCGCCGTCAGCCGGATCGGGCCCAGCAGATTGGTCGTAATCGTCGCTTCCGCATCGGCCAGATACCCCGGCTTCGACAGATACTCCGCCCGCATGATCCCCGCATTGTTCACCAGCACATTGAGCGCCGGGAAATCCACTACGGCCTTCGCCGCAAATGCCGCAATGCCTTCCGGACTTTCGATATCCAGTTGCAGCCATCTCATGCCGGGATTGGCCGCTGTCGTCTCCTCCAGCACCTCTTTGCGACGCCCTGCAATCACCACCTGATTGCCCAATTTGTGGAACTCCTCGGCCAGCCCGCGCCCAATCCCTGAACCGCCGCCCGTAATCAGAATCGTATTGCCGCTCAAATTCATTTTTTTAGTCTCCAAGAATGTATCTGACGCGCACCAGGCGCAACGTATCTAAAGATGCCCACCGATTCAAAACGATTCGTTCTGTAGTTGGCGAACCAGTTCCGAGGTCACCCGCTGCTTACTCAAATCGACTTTGGACCTGAACAGCGCCTTATTTCCCCGCGCCGTATCCCTGCCACAGATACTCCAGCGCCTCGCCCAGCGTTTGCTGTTTTACCGCGTGGTCAACATGCCCTGCATTCTTCGCAAATACAAACTGGTAGTGATACCCCTTGCCGGCGAGCGCCTTCGCCATCAGCTCATTGGCCAGCACCCAATCGTGCATTCCGTCCCGCATCGCATTGGGATTGTAAAGATCCCGGTCGCCCACCTCCATCCACAAGCGGATCGGCTTCTTCGCCGTCTGCGGAATCAGATGCTCGTGAAACTCCCACGCCCCGTGCGGTGTCTCTGAGTTATACGGCCACTGCTGATTGATATAAGTCCCCGAGTAAGTCAGCACGCGATGATAAAGCTCTGGATGATACCAGGCCATGATCAGCGCGCACGACCCGCCAGAACTGCCGCCCATCGTCGCCCGCCCCTCTGGATCGTGCGTCAGCTTCACATGCGCCTCGGCCTCCACGCGCGGCAGCACCTCCGTCTCCACAAACTCCGCATACCGGCCGGACATCGTGTCGTACTCCAGCCCCCGCTCGCTCCCCTGCGCATCGCCGCTGCCATTGCCAATCGAAACTGCAATCATCACCGGCACTTTCTTCTCGGCAATCAGGTTATCGAGCACGGTAAACAGCAGCCGGTCCGGCCCATCCGCACCCACAATAAACGGCGCAGCCGCCCCCGCTACATATTGCTTCGGCACATACACCGCTACATGCCGCGTGTACGCCGCAACGTGGCTCGTCGTCACCACCAGCTTCGCCGGGTCCTGCGGGTCGGGAGTCCCAAAGGTTCCCGCCTCCCGCGCAATCCCCGGATAGAGCTTGCTCTCGGTCGAGTTCATCGTGAACTCAATCACCGTTCCCTGCGGGACACCTGCTTGTACGGAAGCCTCCGGCGCAGCCGCGTGCGTCGGCCCCAGAATAAAATTCCCATCCGCATCCGCCGGAGCATTCACCCCATCCGGCAACTCCTTCGCCGCCACATACCCCGGCGTCGCCGGGTCGCGCACAGGAAACGGCGGATGCGCGGGCCGCGCATCCGCCGTTTGTGCAGGAGTCCCAACAGCAGTGGTCGACGCTGGTGCGCCACTGTGTTGCGCCGCCATCACGCCAGCCAAAGCCATTAACCAAATCAAACAACATACACGCAGCTCACGGTTCATCTAAGCCCTCCAGCGGCTGTAATTATTTCATTCTCAGCCCAGGCCTGGCCGGCAGCGTGCATCGGAAGGGAAGCGGAACTGGCAACTCAGAGTTGCACTCAACAGTAGATTTTCCACCCCTGTTGCCGTACCCTATCCAGAAGGAGATCGAGCGATGGAAGTGCAACTTACGCCCGACCAACGAGCCTTTGCCCGCAGCGCGGTTGCGGCGGGCCGGCTGCGCCGCGAAGAAGATGCCGTTGTCGAGGCCCTTGCTCTCTGGGAAGAGCGCGAGCGCCGCCGCGCCGAGTTTCACGCTACCCTCGCCTCCCTTGCGCGTGGAAAAGCCCGCGACATCATGCCGGAATCGATGCGCCCGCCCGCCTCCGATGCAAAAGAGCGCGAGCAGGAGCGCCCGCTCGAAGTGGAACAGTGGTTTCGAGAACTCACCGCATTGAGCCAGAGCCAGGCGGCAACGCCTTTGCTTCCCGACGGCGCAATCGATTGGGAATCGATCTTCGGCAAACGCAACCTGTAAATGATTTGGCGAATTGTCTGACTATGTACAGGGAGAATGTTGCTAAGCAAATGATTTCATGTAATTTGACGAGTTCCCCTATGAACTGGGAGCCTTTCTTTTTCGTGCGATTCTGATGCGTAGAATTGGCGAGCCTTGTGAAAAAATGGTATTTTAAAAGAGACGAGATTTAGGTCGAGAATCAACGCGAAAATGGGTTCACCTGAACCGAGTCCGTCTGGAAGATAGCGACTGCTCTAAGCACTTCTTTATGTGCTGCTTACAATGGATTTCGCGCAAGGATGATTTCTGTTTGGGCGCCAGTCGTGCTTTAACTGCAGAAAATCTGTCTGTTTTGATGCGAGCAGCATCAATTTAAGTAATTGGGGATTGATTAAATCCCTCAAGAGATGTACGCTTGTGCCGATGTAGAAAGTGGAAGGGGAAATCAATCAATGAGATTTCATTTGTCAACAAGAAGTTTTTGTGAAAGTGGCGCCTGTGGCGGAGTCAGCCTCGCTCGGGGCGGTGTCAGCGTGACCCGGGGCGGAGTCAGCTAACCTCCGTCGCTCGTTTACCTGCGGCTATAGGTTCGCGGGCTTTGCAGGCCGCTTCTTTGTCGATGTGCAAGAAGACCTTGTACGAAGCGGCTGGCAACGGCGAATCAATGTAAAATTCAGCTTTTTTCCAGAGTCTTGAATCTTGGGGCTTCTCGGGACTTCCGTACAGGGGCTTTCGGCGTTGTGACCGGAACCGGTCGGTTTCGCGCGCATGGATTAACCCATCATATGTGACCTCATAGTTGACAGGATCGTCGAGATTGACAAAGATCACCCCGTCTTCCTGAATCTCTGGCAAGTTTATAACGATGTTTTCTCTGAGCGCGGGGTGTGAATGCGACTTATAGTAAGGGTATCTAGTTGGTTTATCTAGTACTTCCGGCAATTCTACCGTCTTCGGGTTTGTAAATACCTCCACTTCCCAGAGTACAAGTGCAGCTTTTGGGCTGATTTCATGAGATGCGCCGTTGGAAAGATCTGCATTTAGGTGAGATGTATCCGCAGGGAGGCGTTGCCTGAAATGCAACTCTACATCGAGATTATAGAGCGGTCTCTCGACAGAATTCTTGTCCGCGTCAGAGGATTGGGACATCACGGCAGAGGGCGGTCCCGTGAGAACGTGCCCGAGCGTAAACCTTTTCGTCGAAACCGGAGTGTGGTCCAAGGCCTCCCAATTGGCAGGATCCTTCGCGTAGAAGAGGCTGCCCCAGGTTTTCAAGTCGTCTTCTGTTACCCTTTCACCAATCTGCGAGGTTTCAAACGCCCAGCATTTCAGGCCTGTCTGATCATTATTCTTTAGGCTGTTCATCGTCCGGTCTTGAAATCCCTCTTCAAATGCAAAGCTTCTCTTGACTCCCGTACGCGGCATTCCTAGATAGAAAAGGGTCCGGTGCACAATATGGATGGAGCCGTCAGGTTGAACATTGAGGGTAGTCTCCGCGATAAGGAAACCGTAGCCATATTTTTTCAGGTCATCCGCGAAGCAGCTGAATTCACTTGGAAGCAAGTTTCTTTTCGATCGGCTCTCTGGCATCATCTTCGAGGCTAACTGATTCGTGACCACGGACGGGCATTGTAATCCAACGAAGGACAGTATTCGCCATGCTACCTGAAGGAGCCACAATGAAACTTTGCTGCTGCGATTGCCCAAGAATGCGACAGAGTTCATGCGCGCAACATACTTGCCAGGGCTTTGCGCAACCCAGACTAGAGCAAAAGTTGTGAGCGCCACCGTCAACACAAGCCGAACAACGGTCCACAGCGCGGGTTGATCTTGTTGCGTCACATGAACCGAGACGAGCGGAATGTAGTACTCCGATTTGTCGATCATGATCGTCGCAGCGACGAGTAGCGTGATAATCGCCCATTCTCGAGCTTCGAAGAAAGCACCTCCCTTCATCTGCGACCCGTCCATCATCTTATTTATGCGTTTGAAAAGATCAGCGGCTGGCTTATTTGCGAACTGCTGTTCGTCCTTATCGCGCAGCTCAATATAGGCAGTCTCTAATCCTTCAAGCGCAAACGTAAGAAGCACGATGCAGAGTGCTCCGAAGAAAGGAAGCACGCACGCAGATAGACTACGGTGCTCTTCGTTATATACGGTTGCAATCCAGATCGATGTTGTAACAATCATTACGATTGCCCACCAAGAAACCGCAAAGCTGCGAAGGAAATTCTCCGGTCTTTTCGCGCCCGGCTTCGAACTGAAATACCGTGGCCACCACAAACGGATGAATCGCCACGGTCGCCATAATACGACAAGCGTCGTGACAAAAACTGCGATCAAAACGAATGGGGCCAACTGCCATTTGTAAATGGTTCCGAGAACTCGACCCGCATGGGGGGTGGGGAGAGTAGGCTGCATATTCGACCTCTGAAGATGGGTTGGAGAAGCGTACCACACTTTGCGAAAGTAGAAAATTGTCTTTTCCGTTTTCTACCGTCAAGTTCCCCCGATCCCATGCGCGGGTCAATAACTTCCTGTCCTCACTTCTTCAGCGGCTTCCGCGCAAAGTAATACAGCGAGAAGGCCAGCGCCGCAAACGCCACCACCGAAACAAAGTTGTTATCCAGCCACGTAAACGGCACAACATGCGGCAGGTTGATCAGGTCGCGGTTCTCAAAATACGTCGCTTCCACCGCCTTCAGCGCCACGCCGATCAGCCCGGCAATCCCGCCCGCCGCAATCAACCCCGAGGCAAACAGCGAACCCGGAGAAATCTCGCTCTCCGCGTCCTCACTGCCCGCGCGCTTGGCTGCCTGATCCACCAGCCAGCGCATCACGCCGCCCACAAAGATCGGCAGCGTGGTGCCAATCGGCAGGTATGCGCCCACCGCAAAGGTCAGTGAACGAATGCCCAGCAGTTCGACTGCAATCACCAGAGCGACGCCGATCAGCACCAGCCCCCAGGGCAGCTTGCGGCTCAGAATGCCGTTGATCACCGTGGCCATCAGCTTGGCCTGCGGCGCGGGCGCACTGGCGCTGCCAATTCCTTGAATCCATTGGACCTCAATCCGCCCCGTCGCCGGCGCGTAGAGATACTTGCCGTCTTGCAACTCCGGCGAGCCAATCGCGTTCAGAATCGTGTACTCCGAGCGTGGGTGCGTGGTGGCCGAGTTATCCGCGCCCACTACGCGAATCTGCGCGGGCAGCTTTTCTAAATCCGACTGAATGACGACGCCGGGATGTGCGGCGTTCAGGTCCCACGTCTGCGGCGCCGCATGAAACTCCTGCAAGCCGGTATTCATCAGGTTCAGCGTCCAGCCAATCACCACCGTCGAAATCACCACGCCGATCATCAGCGCAATCTGCTGCAATCGCGGCGTCGCGCCAATAATGTAACCCGTCTTCAGATCCTGCGATGTATCGCCCGAGTTCGACGCCGCAATGCAGACCACGCCGCCAATCGTAATCGCTAGCGCGCCGAAGGCCGGAGCCGTCCAACCCTGAAAGAGGAAGATCGCCGCGGTCGCCATCAGCGTGGCAATCGTCATTCCGCTTACCGGGCTGGCCGACGAGCCAACAAGGCCCACAATCCGCGAGCTGACCGTAACGAACAGAAATCCGAAGACGACGACGAGCAGCGACGCCGCCAGATTCGCCGCCCATCCCACCTGCGCCCCCGGCACCGGCTTGAACTCCAGAAAGATGAACATGCAGGCCACGACCAGCAACGACCCGATCAGCACCACGCCCATCGAGAGGTCGTTTTCTGTCCTGATCGGCTTGGCCTGCACGACGCCCGCCCCAGGCCGCATCGTCTTGACCCCGGCGGTGAGCGCGCTCCAGATCGTCGGCAGCGTCTTGATCAGAGTAATGAGTCCGGCGGCCGCCACCGCGCCCGCGCCCATCGGCTTGATATAAGTAGCCCACAGATCGCTCGGGTCCATCTGCGCAATCGGCACCTGCCCAGGATAAACCGGGTGTCCTAACTCCTTGCCGAAGAAGTAGATCAGCGGCATCACCACCAGCCATGAGAAAACGCCTCCGGCAAAGATCACTCCCGCCACGCGCGACCCGATAATGTACCCCACACCCAGATATTCCGAGGTCGCGTCGGCGTTGATCGACGAGCCTTTCAGCACATGCTGCGGGCCAAAGTCCGGTCGAAACTCCGGCGCCTCAGGCCACGCGCGGAAAAGATTGCCATTCTGAAAAAATGTATATAGCCCGCCCAGTCCCAGCCCCAGAAAGACCCGGCTGGCCATCGACCCGCCCTGCTCTCCGGCAATCAGCACATCCGCGCAGGCCGTGCCTTCGGGATACGGCAGGGCCCCGTGTTCCTGCACAATCAACTGACGTCGCAGGGGAATCATAAAGAGCACACCCAGCCAGCCACCGATCAGGGCAAGGATGAAAATTCGAAAATATTCCAGATCGAAGCCAAGAAAAACCAGCGCCGGCAGCGTGAAGATCACGCCCGAAGCAATCGACTGGCCCGCATTGCCCGTCGTCTGGACAATATTGTTCTCCAGAATCGAAGCTTCCGTGGCAAGCCACCGCTTAAAGGCTTTCGGGAGCGGAAACGCCTGGACAAACCGGGTGCCGCAAATCGTCGCAACCCACCGCAGAATACTGATCGAAAGCACCGAGATGGGAATCGAGGCTGCAACGGTAAGTCCCGCGCGCAGACCCACATAGACTGTAACTGCACCAAAGATGATGCCGAAGATAGAACCCAGCAGGAGGGCGCGAAAAGTGAACTCGGGACGGTTTTCTGACGGCGGTACAAAAGGTTGAAAGGCGGGGCTCGAATTGGGCACGCTTAGTCTCCTGGGGGGTCTGGCAATAATTTCCCTGAATAGGGGAGTTTAGCAGTGAGGCGGCAAGGATGCCCAGAGGGGCCTCGCCGTAAAAAATAATCACTCAACCAGCAGCAACGGTGTGTTTCGTCATTGACAGGATAGATTTCCAGCACTAAAATTCATTAGCAGCTTTTTTATGGAAGAGTTGCGCAGCCACCAAAGTTCTTGCAGATTGAGTTGGCTGTCAAAAAGGCTTTATTCTCCGAGGCTCTTCATTTATGAGAATCCTTTAATTTTCTCGTGAAGAATCCGGGTTTTGGATTGCATTGTTTTTCCCTTAGATCTCCGTTCCGTTTTCCTGTTCCATTTGCCGGTCCTTTGGGGGAAACATGCTAGCCTTGGTGAAACAAGTAGGTCGTGTTGCGCCCGTGCGTAGACAGTTGCGCCGCGCGTCAGATAATCCCCTTGTTATCGGGGTAGATAGGGCCGGTGCTGGATATCTTCCCTCTGTATCGCTCGGAAACTCCAGCAAAATTTTTTACAGCCTGCAAGAAACGTTTTGCTGCATTCGCGCACTACTGTTGTATGCGGAGACAGCGATTTTGTCCGGAATCAGGACACAGGGATTTCTGCGGCTATTACTTTCGAGATTAGTCCAGGAAGTTTTTGTAGATAGAATCGCGCTCCCGCTTGCCACGCTACGAATGCTGACAAATAGAGGACATATGTGGACAGTCAAGGGTGCAAACCTCGCTCCCAACGGCTGGATGCGACAACCATGTGTGGCCTGCGTCTATCAGAATGGGCTAATTAAGTTTTAAGCATTGGTCGATGAGCTAAGGAATGAAGCATTTGAAAGAAGGGAGATTCTAACGTGCTTCTAGGTTTCAAAGCGCAACACCGCGTCACCGGCAAGTTCTATACCGTATGGGCCGAGGATGACGCGGACGCGCGGGTTCGCATCTCGGGATACCTCAAGGTGCCCTTGAACGAGATTCTCCGCGCACTCCCCTCGCAGGCGATGGGTCCGGATGCAATTCGGTTTGATCCGAAGGCAGCCCAGCCGCCCAGCGTATCCTCCACCCCAGGAAAAAACCCGCTTGATGCACAGTTACCGTGGCAGTTTCCCACACACACGGCTGCATCTGTCATCGCCGGACAAGCCATTCAACCCCAGCAAAGCGTCTCCGCTCCTTCACGTCCTTACTACCCAACAAAAGAACGCAGCTACAGCGCCGACTATGGCAGCATCGCCAGGCCGGTTCAAAAAATACCATTTCAAGACAGAGACGGATTTCAAATAGAAACCTCTACTGTCAGCTCTGACTCGGAAGAGAACGACTCCCCCTCGTCTTCTTCTTCACTCAAAGCCGTGGTCAAAGTAGCCTGAATCATTTTTTCCCAGCCAGTCCCCAAAAGCGAAATCCTGTGTGCGTCCAGATCGCCAATCGCGATTTGCGCTTGTTTGCGTGCAGCGATCAATTATCCTGAGACTTGGAGACCCGCTCCCATTCAGACCGCCCTGCGCCCGGAGATTGGGCAGCGGCTGCGGTAACGCTCTGCGGTGTCTGCGCCTTTCTTGAGCTTTATTGCACGCAGCCGCTGCTCCCGCTACTCACCGGCCTCTTTCATTCCTCAAAGACCGGCGTCGGCTGGACAGTTTCAGCGGCTACGCTTGGCGTAGCGATCTCCGCGCCCATCTTTGGCGCGCTAACCGAGCGGATGCCGCGCAAGCGGGTCATTGTGGCCTCGCTCGTCGGCATCGCAGTGCCTACGCTGTTGGCTGCTACTTCCCAATCGCTGGCGCAACTCGTCTTCTGGCGTTTCCTTGAAGGTATTCTGATACCCGGCATCGTCGCCGTCGTCGTCACCTACATCGGCGAGGAATGGCCGCCCGAGCGCCTGGCTCTCATCATGAGTTTTTATGTCAGCGGAACCGCTCTGGGCGGCTTCATAGGCCGCATCTCAACAGGCATTCTCGCTGACCGCTTCAGTTGGCGCGTCAGTTTTCTCGCTTTAGGCGCGCTAGCGCTGACAGGAGCGGCGATGGTTGCACTCTGGCTGCCGCCAAGCCGCCTGAAGCCTCACCAAAACAGAACCCCTCCTTCAATCTCTTTTTTTCAACAGGCCCAGGCGCTCTTCCGCAACCGCCGCCTCATCGCCACGTTTGCCGTCGGCTTCAACCTCCTCTTTTCGCTGGTCTCCGTCTTTACCTGGATCACCTTTCATCTCAGCGCTCCACCCTTCTCACTCTCCACCACCGCGCTTAGTTCTCTCTTTTTCGTCTACCTCATCGGCCTCTTTGTAACTCCCGCCGCCGGCTACCTCATCACTCGCGTCGGTCTTCGCACCGGCATCGCCGGCGCCATCTGCTGCTCCATTGTCGGAGTACTGCTGACACTTGCGCCCTCTCTTCCTGTTGTGATTCTCGGCCTTGCCTTGCTATCTAGCGGTGTCTTCGTCGCCCAAACCGCGTCGCAAAGCCACTTGCGCACCGCCGCCCCATGCGGCGCACGGGTCACCGCAGCGGGACTCTACCTCACCTGCTATTACCTCGGCGGAACCGCAGCAGGAGTCGTCCCCGGCATCTTCTGGGCGCTGGGCAAGTGGCCGGCATGCGCTGCCTTTATCGTCGTTATGCAAACCGCCGCGCTCATCATCGCCCTTGTCGGCTGGCAAAAACCGCGACCAAGCACCGCATGACAAGACAGAATCCCACCTCGGGAAACATCGCCAGGAATTGCCTGCTGAATCCATGCACCCCAGCGGCCCTCACCGCAATCTAACCAACTGAACAGATACTCGATGCAGCGGTTCACAATCCCCAGGAGAAGAGTTTTTGCCTGAATTAGCACCAGCATCCCCAACCGGCGGCACAGTCACTCTCCGCCAGATGGACAATCCCTCCATCGCAGCCGCGCCTGCCGCGCAATGGAAACCCCGCGTCAATCCCTGGCTGATCGCAGCCACCGTAGCAATGGCGGCTTTTATGGAGGTTCTCGACACCTCCATCGCCAACGTGGCTTTGCCGCACATTGCCGGCAACCTGGGCGCAAGCACCGACGAGGGAACCTGGGTACTGACCAGCTATCTGGTCTCCAACGCCATCGTGCTGCCCATCGGAGCCTGGGCCTCCGGCGTGATGGGACGGCGCAACTTTTTCCTGCTCTGCATTGTGATCTTTACCGTCTCCAGCTTTCTCTGCGGAGCGGCGCCCTCGCTGCCCCTGCTGCTCCTCTGCCGTATTCTGCAAGGCGCGGGCGGCGGCGGCATGCAGCCCATGGCCCAGGCCATCATGGCCGACTCTTTCGAGCCCCAAAAGCGCGGCCAGGCATTCGCACTTTACGGACTCGTCGCCGTCCTCGCGCCCTCCATCGGACCCACCCTTGGCGGCTGGATCACCGACAACTTCTCCTGGCGCTGGATCTTCTTCATCAACATCCCTGTCGGCCTGCTCGCCTTCTTCCTCGTCACCCGCCTCGTCGAAGACCCGCCCTGGATCAAGGGCGACCGCTCCCGCCTGCGCAGCATGGACTACCTCGGCCTCGGCTTCCTCACCATCTCCATGGCCTCCCTGCAAATCATGCTCGACAAGGGCGAAGAGAACGACTGGTTCTCCTCCAGCTTCATCCGTCTCTTCTGCTTCCTCTTTGTCGCCAGCATCACCGCGCTCATTGTCTGGGAATGGCGGCACAAAGCTCCGCTCATCAACCTCCGGCTCTTCCGCCACAAGAACTTCGCCATCTGCTGCTTCCTCATGGCGCTGGTGGGCGGAGTCCTCAACGCCAACACCGTGCTCCAGCCGCAGTTCATGCAGCAGCTCCTCGGCTACAACGCCACCACCGCCGGCATGGCTCTCACCGCCGGCGGCGTGACGCTGCTCATCATGATGCCTCTGGCCGGCATCGCCACCGGCAAAGTCTCCGCGCGCACCCTGGTTGTCGTCGGATTCTGCATGTTTATCGTCACATTCCGATACGCCGCCAATGTCACCAGCCTCGACATGTCCTTCGCCGACAACTCCTGGCTCCGCGTCATCCAGATGATACCTCTGCCCTTCTGCTTCATCTCCATCACCACTGCGGCGTATGTCGGCATGCCCCGCGAAGACAACTCGCAGGTCGCCGGACTCATCAACTTCGTCCGCAACATCGGCGGTTCCATCCTTATCGCAGTCACCGAGGCGCAGGTCACCAACCGGTCCCTCTGGCACCAGGCCCATCTGCAAAATGCAATGTCTGATGCCTACCAGGCCTACCAGCAGCACCTACAAAGCTTCTCTGGATTCTTCAGCGGCCGCCAGGGCAGCGCCAACAGTGCCGGCATGGCCCTCGCGGCAATCTACAACCAGCTCAACATGCAAGCCCAGTTGCAGGGCTATCAGGATGTCTACATGCAGCTCTCCTGGCTCTCGGTCATATTAGTCGGATTAGCCTTCCTGCTCAGCAGCAACCGCCCTGGCGCAGGCCCCGGTGCAGAAGGCATGCACTGACCTGCTTGCTCTTTGTTTCCCCAGGCAGTGCGAACCCATCCATGGGTTCAACGGTCTCGTGGCAATGCCATGAAACATCCCCCTATACAAATACTGCTCTCAAGCGGCAAATTCTTGATGAATGAGCCACTTGAGAGCAGTACATGCTTGGTACAGCGATGTCGAGACCGCACCGGGCGCACAGCGGTAGATAAACCCCCTACGCCTGGACAGGCTTGGGAGCTTCGGATACCGCGGCAACGGCAACCGGGCCGCTGGTGGTAGTGGCGGCGGGCTTGGCGTCGGACGACTTCTTGATGTCGATGCCGCCCTTGAAGAACGCGCCATCTTCAATGCTGATACGGGCTGCGGTCACGTCGCCGGTCAGCGAACCCTCGGCGCGGATATCGATGCGGTCGGTTGCGGTGACGTTGCCGCGAATCTTGCCGAGCACAACAATCTCCCGCGCCGTGACGCTAGCGGTGACGTTGCCGTTACGCCCCACGGTAACACGGTTGCCGGGCAGGGTGATGCTGCCCTCCACCTTGCCGTCAATATACAGCGACTCGGTGCCGGTGATTTCGCCTTTGATGACCAGGCCTTTGCCGATGGTGGCCTGATCGCCGGCCGGCGCGGCCGCGCGAACGGCGGGTTCAAATGTTTGGGCGGGTGCAGCAGCAGGGCGCGCAGGCTCTGGGGCAGGGGTCGGGGTAATAGATGAAGGCTGACTGGGTTTCCACATCGCGCTCAAGGGAGGTTCCTTTTCTGTCCAAGAAGGACGGGGCATATAACAGCAACGGGGCTATCTTAGCAGCCCCAAAACAGAGGTCGTGGAGTTGCGGAGCAAACTTGTCCCGCGTCTCCGACTCGCAGCTGCGACAGCGTCTCATCTCACCGCAGTTCGTCGAAGAATTCCTTGAGGCTATTCTAAGACGATGTTCTGAGAATTTTTAGAGACAATGCGTTAAATTGGCGACGGTTGCCCGCCAAGGTAATATCATTCACGGAATTCTAATCAACCACTCTTCGGGTTCTTTGCCGATAACTCCGTTTTTAGTGCCATTATTCTCAGTTTTCCACAGGTTGCCGGCTGTAAATCCTCATTTGAACCAAGTCAGATACGGGTTATCCACGGATTTTTTTGTTGCGAAGGTAGTACTTGTCTGCTTATCCACGCATACTCTTGGCATAATCGCAGCAAGAGCGGTTCTTCAGTAACTGTTCAGCCTAGGCGAGACAAGTCATGGTCGCGCCGCACAGCCGAGTTCTTGAGCCAGGGGAGCACTGAAGGGTGACCAGCTATAGCCGTCAGGACGTGTTGCGCATCATGCAAATCACCTCCCGCCAGTTGCAGGGCTGGGAGCGAGCGGGGCTAATTACCCAGCAGCAAGTATATTCTTTTCAAGATCTTGGCCAGTTGCGGACCCTGCGCATTCTGCGCGAGGACGATATTTCCGCGGCTTCGATCCGCCACTCGATTGTGGCCATGCGAGCCGTCTCCGGCATGGCGAACCCGCTGCTGGAGGCTTGCCTGGTGCGTAGCGGCGCGCGGGTAGCCTTCCGCCATCACGGCGCCATCGTTGATCCAATTCGCCGCCAGTTGCTCTTCGATTTTGACCAGACTGCGGTTGAAGGTGGCGGGCCCGCACCGCTGCGTAGACCGGGAGCTGCTGGAACCAACCTGCAGGACATCTTTCTTGCAGCCGTTGAGGCTGAAGAGATGGGCGAGAAGCAGCGCGCTGTCGAACTCTACAAGCGGATCGTGGAACGCGACCCGAATTACGCGCCCGCTTTGATCAACCTGGGAACCATTTATTTTCATCTTCGCCAGTTTGGGCGCACAGAGGATCTGTATCGCCGCGCCACCGAAGCTGACCCGAACTATGTGCTGGCCTTCTTCGATCTGGGCAACGTTCTCGACGAACTGGAGCGGATCGATGAATCCATCGTAGCTTATAGCAAGGCGGTTGCTCTGGCTCCGCGCTACGCCGACGCCCACTACAATCTGGCGCTAGCATATGAACGCAAAGCAGAGAGGCGCTCGGCACTGCGCCATTGGCAGGCCTATGTGCGGCTTGACCGGCGCGGACCGTGGGCAGATCATGCGCGCGGCCAGATTCGCAAGCTGCTCGGCGCGGAAAAGCTCTCCGTCGTCTGGCGCGCCGATAAATTTATCGCGCCGCGCAAATCCTGCGTGCAACTTCAACTGGCATAGGCTGTCGCAGAAAAGGGAATGCGACTGAGTTTGGCACGCAGGCCACCGGCCCGCGCACTCTGTTCTTGATTCTTTCTCCCGGAATGGACGCGTTTCCCTAATCGAAAATCCTTGCCTCTCAATCTTGTGAATGCGGCAATCTCCGCGAGCAATCGAAGCCCGCTTGCGCTTGAATGGAACTGGCGTGTACCCTTGGCGCAAACTCGCAACTGCAATCTGCCTCCGTAAGCCCGCCTTCGAGCGGCCTTGCGCCCTTTCGCATTCCAAGCTCTAGGAGGAGCTGATCCACATGAATCTCTCGCAACTGATCTCGCGGCGGCGCCTGGCCTCCAGGACCGGTTCTATCCTCTCTCGTTCGCTCTTGATTCTTTTTGCATCGGCTGGCGTGACCTGCGTTCCGACCGCTTATGCAGGTTCTCCACTGGCTCCGCAGTTCGTCGCGGCGCAAAGCGTGGTGCCAACCGGCAGTCTGAGCTACCCGTACCGGTGCGCTGTCGATGCGCAGGGCAACATCTATATCAGCAATACCCAAGGGGAGGATATCCTGAAAGAGACGCTGACCAGCGGCGTCTACACCGAATCGGTGGTCGTGCCGGCCTCCTATGGGCTGGCGACTCCCTATGGCATCGCCGTCGATTCGAGCGGCAATCTCTTCATTGTCGATAACGGACACCACCGGATCGTCGAAGCGACGCCATCGGGAAGCAGCTATACGCTTTCTGTTGTCACCACCACCACCACGCTAAGCTTTCCGACCGGCATCGCCGTGGATACCAGCGGCACTCTCTACATTGCGGATACCGGCGGCGGCAAGATTCTCAAAGAAGTTCCTTCCGGCAGCAGTTACACCGAGACGGCCTTGACCTACAGCAGCAATTTTGCGCAGATCACCGGCATTGCCGTCGACTCGAGCGGCGATATTTTTGTGAGCGACATCGACAACCAGGCAGTCTACGAGGAGACGTATTCAGCGGGCAGTTATACGCCAAGCACGGTTCCCACTAGCGGCTTGAGCTATCCATATGACCTTGCCGTGGACTCCAGCGGCAACCTCTTTATCTCCGACTTTACCCATAAGCGCATCGTGGAAGAGGTCAATTCCAGCGGCAGTTATACCCAGAGTGTCTTTCCAAGCTACAACCTGGGGGGCGCGCTGGGCATCACGGTGGATGGCAACGACAATATATATCTTGCCGATACCTTTGGTTTCGACATCAAGAAGCTGTCCCCGGCTGGAGGCGACTTTGGCTCGGTGAATGTAGGTTCCAGCTCCGGACCGGAGTATGCTCTCTTCCAGTTCTCAGGAGGAGGAGGGTCGGAGACGTTCAAACTGGGCGATGCGGATGTTCTTACCCAAGGGGTAGCGAACCTCGACTATACCGTCACCGGAAGCGGTGCGGGAATCTGCAATTTCACAACGCTCTACGTCGCCGGAGATAGCTGCGCGGTTGGCGTGCACTTCAAGCCGCAATATCCCGGCAGCCGCTCTGGCGCTGTGGCGCTGAGAAACGCCACCTACCATGTTGCCGCGACGGGGTATTTCAAAGGCAACGGCATCGGTCCGCTGGTGAATTTTCTGGAGCCGGAGGACTTCTTCGCCTTCGACGTTATCCGGGTTGCGGGTTCCTTCTCGCCGTACGACCTGACCAATCCCTTCGCTGCGGCGGTGGACGCGGGCGGCAATGTCTATATCGCCGATTACAACAACAATACCGTTTATAAGGAGACGTGGACTGCAGGCGGATATGTGCAGACCACCGTTGCCAGCGGGCTGAACAACCCGGAGGATGTCGCCGTGGACGGCAGCGGCGCTGTTTACATCGTGGACTCAGGCAACAACCAGATATTGAAGGAGGTCTGGTCCGCCGGAGCGTGGGTGCAGACTCCAGTTATCACTGGCCTGAACTTCCCCGCCGGGATTGCGGTCGACGGCTTTGGCGATGTCTACTACGCCAGCTTTGGCGACGGAGCAGTTTATGAACTAGTGTTGTCAGGCGGGACCTACTCCTCGCCGATAACTGTCACCTCCGACCTCAATCAGCCGAGAAAGATTGCCATCGACGGCAGCGGCAATGTCTACGTCGCCGATACCGGCAACAGCCGCGTGGTGATGGAAACCTGGACCGGCAGCGGCTATACCCAGACGGTGCTAGGCAGCGGTATGGAATATCCCTATGGCGTTGCGGTGGATGCCGCGGGCAACGTCTATGTGGCCGATACGATCCATTCGCGGATACTGAAAGAATCGTTGTCGGGGGGCGTCTACATGCAGGCCGTGCTCATCCCCGGTCCGCCGGCCTACGGCATCGCCGTGGACGGAGCGGGCAACCTGTATTTCCCCGACCCTGCCGATGCGACCGTTTTCAAGATTGATTTCACGCAACTGCATAGCCTGAGCTTTGCTTCCACCTATGTGAGCATAACCAGTTCCGATAGTCCCCAGAGCTTTACTGTATTCAACAATGGCAATGCTCCATTGAGTATCTCCGTTCCCGGCGCTGGAGCGAACCCCAGCGTCCCGGCTGGTTTCAATCTGGATGGCTCGTCCACCTGCCCTATTGTCACCTCCACTGATTCGGCGGGCATGCTGGCGACGGGCGCAAACTGCAATTACGCCATTAACTTTACCCCGGTGGCCATCGGTCTGGCGCGCGGTCCCTTCGTGTTGACGGACAACAATCTGAATGTTGGCGGCGCAGTCCAGGGAACGACGTTGAGCGGCACAGCCACCATGCAAACCCAGACCATCACCTTTACCGCGCTCCCCTCCCCGGTCACGTATGGCGTGGCTCCCATCGCTCTCTCAGCTACCGGCGGCGGCTCAGGGAACCCGGTTGTCTTCAGCGTTCTCTCAGGCCCCGGAACCATCACCGGCGGCAACCAACTCACCGTTACCGCCGCTGGAAAGATCGTCGTAGCCGCCAGTCAGGCTGGCGGTTCAGGGTATTGGCCCGCTCACACGGTTACGCAGACTGTCGTGGTCAATTGGATTGCGCAAACCATCACCTTTACCGCGCCCGCTTCGCCTGTCACTTACGGCGTCGCGCCTATCACGCTTTCGGCTACTGGAGGCGCGTCTGGGAACTCGGTTGTCTTCAGCGTTCTCTCCGGCCCCGGAACCATCACCGGCGGCGATCAACTCACAGTTACCGGCGGAGGAACAATCGTGGTGGCTGCCAACCAGGCCGGAAATGCAGGGTATTCGCACGCGGCGCAGGTCTCGCACATCATTGTGGTGAATCGGATTGCTCAAACCATCACCTTTACCGCGCCCGCTTCGCCTGTCACTTACGGCGTCGCGCCCATCACGCTTTCGGCTACCGGAGGCGCGTCCGGGAATCCGGTTGTCTTCAGCGTTCTCTCCGGCCCCGGAACCATCACCGGCGGCGATCAACTCACAGTTACCGGCGGAGGAACAATCGTGGTGGCTGCCAACCAGGCCGGAAATGCAGGGTATTCGCACGCGGCGCAGGTCTCGCACATCATTGTGGTCAATTGGATTGCTCAAACCATCACCTTTACTGCGCCCGCTTCGCCTGTCACTTACGGCGTCGCTCCTATCACGCTTTCGGCTACTGGAGGCGCGTCCGGGAATCCGGTTGTCTTCAGCGTTCTCTCCGGACCCGGAACCATCACCGGCGGAAATCAACTCACAGTCACGGGCGCTGGAACGATCATAGTGGCCGCTAACCAGGCCGGAAATGCAGGGTATTCGCGCGCGGCGCAGGTCTCGCACATCATTGTGGTCGAGCGGATTGCTCAGACCATCACCTTTACCGCACCCGCTTCGCCGGTTAATTACGGTGTCGCAGCGATCACTTTGACAGCAACCGGTGGAGCCTCGGGTAATCCTGTCACCTTCTCTGTAACCGGCCCCGGCCATGTTGTTGGCAATCAGCTCTATGTCAGCGCGGGCACTGTAGTGGTAACTGCCCATCAGGCAGGCGGCGGAAACTACGGTTCCGCCACGCCGGTCTCGAATAGCATTACCGTGAACAAGGCTGTCTTGACGGTGACTGCGCGGAGTGCGAGCAGAAATTACGGCGCGGCGAATCCGGGTTTTGGATACACGCTTTCAGGATTCGTAAATGGCGACCTGGCGGTGCATACTGTGTCAGGGAGTCCGAGCCTGACCACAACTGCTACGCTGACCTCTATCCCCGGCGTTTACCCGATTACCGCAGCCATCGGCACGCTGGTTTCCACGAACTACAACTTCACGTTTGTGAATGCGACACTGACAGTTAACCCGCTGGGGCCGGCACACAAGCCAGCGTTCACTCCGGCGGCGACAACGCTTAGGGGTGCTCAGAGCGTGACCATCATCGACAAAACACCAAATGCGGTTATCTACTACACAACAAACGGAGATACGCCGACTGCGCAATCAACCGAGTACACGACCGCAATCACTGTATCCAGCACGGAGACACTGAAAGCCATCGCCATTGCCCCCGGCTATAGCAACAGCGCCGTGGCTACGGCAACCTATACCGTTCAATAACCCCAGCCTCGGCAGGCGGAGTCGCAGTACGCGGCTCCGCCTGCCGAGCCTCAGCCACCCGGCAGCGCGGCTCGCCATAAAGCTGCTGCAGCTATTTAGATTTGCTACCGGGCCAGTGCCTCGACGGTCGCGCCGTGGAGCCTGGCTGCTCCCTGTGTAGCCGCAATCATCGCATCCGTGCCAATCTCGGAATTCAGCAGCATATGGTAATGGCCGCGGCTGCACCATTCCTGCTGATAAAACTGACGAATCGCCGCGGCGCGGCTCTTATCAAACGCCGCCAGTTGCTGATCGGCATGTTGCGCCTTGCCGGGAAAGGATTTTGCGAACCACTCCCGCTTGACGCTCGCCGGCGCATAGACAAAGATATGAAAACAACCCGGCTGGCCTTGCAACGCACAGGCCGCGCCTCGGCCCACCAGCACACAATTGCCCTCCTGCGCGGCATGCAGTATCTCCAACCGTACCAAAGACATCATCCGCTCGGCGTCAAAGACCATTTCGTCGGAAAGATTTGAGACCGGGTAGACCGGATCGTGCCAGAAGACCTTTCCGTAACGGTAATACCAGGGATCGAGCCGCTCATCGAATCGCGCGGCCAGCTCCGGGTCCACTCCAGCCCGTTTCGCCGCGCCGCATGCCAGTTCTGAGTCCAGCAGCCGCCAGCCCAGGCTGGCCGCCAGATCGTGGGCAAACTCTCCGCCCCGCGATCCGTACTCCCGTTCGACAGTAATCACTCGCACAGGTGCATTTATCATGGCAAATTCCCCCCGAGAGAGGAGCATACACCCAAAATACCCGCGACAGGCAAGCGACTTCGATACGTTACCAAGAGACAGGTCTCTGAGTAACCTTGTCACGAAAAACAGATTCTCATACTCTGTGTCCATTGCACGATCCGCTTCCAAATCAGCAAGGCTAGCCGCTTTACAACCCAACATTTGATCCGTTTCCACCTAACCCACCCGAGGAACTTGAGCATGTTTGTCCCCCGAAAAGCTGTCCTCACCGCATTCACTGCCACGCTTCTAATTACCCAAGTGTGTGCGCAGTCGCAGAAACCCCTGACAAACGTCCACCAGATTCCAACCCACGTCTACATCGACAACCAAGCTGTCCTGGCCAAGCAGGGTTCTGAACAGGCGATCCGCAATCTCACGGACCAGCTCTTTACAAGTGCCGGCATGCCAAAGGAGATCACGTCCGCCCTTGGATTCAACGAGCGGGTGGTTCAGGCCGAATTAAAGTACCGCAATGGAATGCATCCAGCGGCTTCGGCAGACGATATCGTCAAGGCCGTCAACAACCTGGCAAACACCATCGGAGCACCGGCTTGGTCGCACACAGATGCGCAGGAAGTAACAAAAATGCGCATGTGGCTGCTGGTGCTCTATCCACATATGATCGCGAGTTCGACACCTCGTCAGCCGGATGGCAAGCTGGAACTGCTCAGCCCCAAGATGAGTCCGGTGGAAGCAACCTACATCGCGACCATCCTCATTGAGCAGAAGCTCTGGAACAGCAGCTACCAACTCAAACCTTCGGAGCGCACCACTCCCGAGGCGATTCAAAAACTCTCTGCCGAGCGCGGCGCGCAATTATGGGCTGCAATCCGGGGCGGAACCGAAGGCCACAGCCTGCGCGACCTGCTCCATACCGCGGACGGGTTCTTCACCGATCTGCGCATCGATCCAATTTCCTCGTCCGTTGAAAAGCCTGCCCAGGAGGTGCGCTAATGCGTAAAAATCTACTTGTATTTGCAATCTCTCTGGTTGGCCTGTCCTCGCTGGCCGGTTGCGGCGGCGGCTCCGGATCAACTCCCCCGCCAGCTTTCTCTGGGTTCTATGTGTCAACTACCTATGGACCGCAGGGAGCAATCGTCAAAAACCCGGACGTGGAATTTGAGGCAACCTCCGGAGAACAATTGATTACATGCAGTCCAGCTTCATTAGGGTCAACCTCCGGCTGCGTCGTGGATACAGGCAATATCTCGACCAACAGCGAGGGAGCCTACACGGTAACTACCAACGATGTACCCGACTATTGGGGCTTCCAAACATACTCCAATGCGAACTGCAGCCTAGACGATACGTACACTGCAATGCAAATCGACAATGGCAATACTGCACAGCTACAATGCGGTGAGTCGAGCATACTGTTCCAGGCCTCGCCGGCTACGTACGTCTATGGCTACCTCCAGTCCAACGCGGCTCCCACATCAATTACCCTCACCGCGGCAGTCCCCGCATTCCCAACCTCTCCCAGCCTGCCAACCGTAGATTCCTATGATGAGTCGGCCGATCTTCAAGCCTCAATGGCAGCGTCCTCCGTCGCTTCCGGCAATCAGTCGCTCGCCTTTCCTGTAAGTTCATCCATCCTCACCGCAGGAGAGCACATTCTGGTAGTCCGGGATGCGTATGGTAACGTGATTGGCGCTGCGCCATTCTCGGTTTACTATGTCGTGCCTCCGGTGAGATCACCTTGCCCCACTGTTGTAACCAAGAAGGGCGTTTCGTCACATGGTATCAATCCTATGATCCCAGCCTGCCCCGTGCCGGGGCCTCTCCCGGAATAATGGCTCACTGCCAAGATTCGGGGTTGCCAAGAATGACCTGGTGCGCGGATGCATTCGCGCACCAGGTCATGTATTCAATAATATTGTCTGAATAACTGCACTTTCCCTCGGCATTAGCCATTGACTCGCAGCGCTCTTGGAGGCATCCTTGCGCAGATTTCTGCAATTTGTTTTTCTTGCAATCTTTCTCTCCCCGGCATTTTCACAGACCTACTCCCGGCAGGAAGTGGGAGTAGGAATCTCATCTATAAGTAACACTCCAATTACGGCGTCGGCTGACGGGTTTATCAGCAGTTATCACCAGTATGTTGGCCCGCTCGCCCGCTACACCTGGAACCTCTCGCCCAGTCTGGCGCTGGAAGGTGAAACTTCGTTTCACTTCGGCAACCGGAACATCTATAGTTTCGAAAACAACGACGGCGATCTTCTTCTGGTCGGCGGCGTAAAAGCAGGATGGCGCGGAAAGCGCTTCGGAGTCTTTGAAGAATTCAAACCCGGCGTTACCTGGTACCACAACGGCAATGAGGTGGAATCTTATCCCGTCATTAAGAGCGCTGGTATAGGCTACTTCACATTGCAACAGGGAGCGGTGCTGGAGTATTATCCCACGCGGCGCATGATCTGGCGATTGGATGCCGGTCAAACGCTGGTCGGTCAGTTCGACCATAACATAATTCAAAACAGCACAATACGCGTGTTTGCCGCAGGGGCCGTCCCAGACCACCTCACGTTATCTCTGAGCGCCAGCTACCGGCTGGGCGAGCTGCGCGACGAAAATGAAAGGGAACCGCGCAAGGGAGCGGTTGACTTAGGAATGCTCTTCGCCTTGCACATCCGTGAGCATCTTTTAAATCAGGATCTCCGCCCGGATCGCGGCCTGGGCGGCTGGCTCTCGGTTCTGGTATCAAAAAATCTGTCGCTCGACGCCGCGGGATTCCGCCTGCCCCAGGACGACCACACCTACTATGCGCAGGATGGCGGACCGGCCACCGAGATCTTCGGAGGCCTGAAGGCGGGAATCCGCCGGGACCGCGTGGGAATCTTTGCCAAGGCGCGGCCGGGCCTGGTTCGCTTCGATCACGCACTGAAGGAACTTGCTGAACCCGCGCCAGGGAGTTATGTCGTTTATGGCAGACCCATTGGAAACCCTGCGCTGGATGTGGGCGGCGTCTTTGAGGTTTATCCTTCCAAACACACGCTGCTGCGAGCCGACGCGGGGAATGTATTGATCCACTATCGAGGCGAGACGGTCATCGCTCCTCTCGGCAATGTGACCTATTTACCTGTCACCAAATCGTCGATGCTCTTCACCTTCGGCGCGGGCTGGCGGTTCTGAGCAGTCGATCCCTGCTTATCTGCTGCTACCGGCAGGTCCGGGAGTTGCCGCTTGCTTCGGCGCGGATAGCGCAGCATCGAAGAAGGCAAGTGTACTCTGCAGCACGGCAGCCTGCGTTGCCTTGTCAAAGTAGTGCTGCTGCCCGGCATAGATATGTTTTTCCACCTTCGCGCCGTGGCTCTTGGCATAATTCTCCAAATCGATCGAGTTGGCGGGAGGAACGAGCGTGTCCTCCGCGCCGTGCTGAATCAGGAGCGATAGTGAGGAGTTATGCGCTTCCATGTCCTCAAGCGGCAATCCGCCGCTGAACTCGCTGACAGCCACTACCGTTGGATCTCTGAACCCCAGCGAGACAGCCAGAAATCCGCCGTACGACTCGCCGAAGAGAACAACAGGGCAGCCCTTTACGCTGGGCAGCAGCATGGATTTCGCCATTACACCTTCCAGCACTGAGCGTAGTGCTGGAAAATCCTTTCGCGCTTCCGCCAGATTGGTCATGCTGGCTCGTCCGAGTGCATCGAAGTAATGCGGCAAAACAACTACATAGCAATGCGCGGCAAAGGTCTTTTCCCCAAAATTATCCTCTTCCGGCATGGCTGGAGTCCGTCGCGTATATGCCCCGGCGGTTCCATGAATCATCATAAGCAAGGGGTGAAGCGCTGCATCGTCGGGCTGGTATAGCTCCACGGATATGGAATGCTCACCCACGGGAATTTGTTGAATTTGATATGTAAATTTGCAGGATTGCGCGATAGATGCCACTGCGCATGAAAGTACAGCAAGCGCCAGTGCCGCATATGCGAACCGGCGCTTGCCTGGGAATGAAGATTGAGCGCTCACCACTCCATGTTACTGCGCAACCGGCGGCGCGGCAGGCGCTTTTGGCGCTTTCAGGTGCGGCGTTCCGGTAAGCGAAGGCGCCGGAGGTACTGGCGAAGCAGGCGGCGGCTCAGCGAATCCCGAACCCCGCTTGATGCGCACGTCACCGTTCTCCGCACTCAGCGTGAGAGCGGGTCCGCCGGAGCCTATCTGAAAGGTAGCAGCTTTAATCTCGCCTTCAATAGATGGCATCGCGTAGTCGGAGACAATATCGCCGTTGCGCGTGCGGACGTTGACCGAAGCAGAGGCGTTGGGCGGCAAGGTCACCTCCACATCGCCTTTGTCGTTTTTGGCCTCGACGGCATAGTTCCCAGCTGGAGCCACCGAGATGCTACCGTCACGGGTCTCAACATGGCTGTCGCCATAAATCTGGCTCAGGTCAATATCTTTCGAATGAGTCTGCACCCGCACCGGCCCTTTGGCCTCAGTCACGCGCAGGTCGTCGTCGTTCAGGGTCAGATCGCCGGGCAGTTCGGCAACTTCGAGGTCAGTGACAGTGGTGTGCATATGCACCGCCCCAGTAGTATGTTCAATGTGCACCTCGCCGCGAATCTCGCCATTCTGCGTGATCTTGCCCTTGATCTCCGAGAGGGTCAGGTCGTTTGAAGTGCCGTCCACCGTGAGGTCGCCTTCGATTTCATGCGCCGAGAAGTCGCCTTTTCCGTCTTCGAGATGAACCTGGACTGAGCCTTTAATGCTGTTCAGGTGCACATCCCCATGCGCGGCACTGACAATAGCTCCGGCTCCCAGCCCGGCCAGCACAACATCGCCCTTGCCTGCATCGACGGTCACCTGCGCGGCGCGGGGCACGGTAACGGTCAGATTCAACCGGCCATTGGAGTTGCTCTCCGACTTGACCAGCACGGCATTGCCGCTGACTTTGATATCCGGCTTTTCAGCGTCGAATATCTTCTTTGCCCCGTCATCGGAGTTGGCGAAGGCAACTTCATGCGCCTCCACTTGAACTGTGGAGACATCGTCGGCTGTCACGCTGACATCGCCGCGAGGATTTTGAATATCAATCGTCGCATTGGCCGGAACCGAGGTACTCAGCACCTTCTGGTCAAAGTCGTGCTCCGGCAGCCCGAAAGCATTGAAGAAGTTGTCCCCGTCGTCACCGAAGTCGGTGCGAAAGGGGCCGAACTTGTTCCAGCCAGAGCAGCAAAGGCCAATGATGCCGAGCAGGACAAGCACGCCGATGAATCCGCCGCTACGCCGCACTGGCACCTCACGGCGCATGTCAATGGCCCACTCGGCCAGCAGGTACATGCCGGCAAAGATAAGCAATAGTGGCCACCAGTGCCCGTACCAGGTTGCAAAGTCACCACCGGCAATGCGCCCGGTAACAACCAGCAATGCAACAACACCTATACCGATCAACAGAACCGGCCCAACCAGCGAGGGGACCTTGGGGCCAAAGATACCGGCGGCATTGGCCTTCATTGTGTAGCGCTGGGCCTTCCAGGCATCGCGCTGCGCGCGCCATGCTGCCTTTTGTTGCGCGCGGTAGGCCCGCCACTGGGTCTTCGGGTCGTAGGGAGGATTGGGCGGCGCGCCTCCGCCCACAGGCGTGTAAGGAGGTGTGGTGCTCATAGCTCTTCTCCGTCGGGTCTCTTCCCCAGATCGAATACAGGGGCCGGCACAATGGAAGTCGAGGCCTGTGCCGGGTTGGTGGTTGCCGCTGGGTCAGTTACGGCAGCAGGCGCTGCATAGGGCGCGCCAGGATTGGTGGTCCCAGGGTAGCCACCCGGATAGTAACCCGGATAGCCACCTTCAGCGGCCAGCGCAGCCCGTTCCGCCAGCATGAAGACACCCCAGAGAATCAACCCCAGCGGCCAGATAAAATTCCAGCAACTATCGATCACACTTAGCTCTTTTAGCAGTGCGACTCCACCGACCAGAAGAAGAATTGCAGGCCAGCGCAGCCGGCGAATCTGTTGATAACGGTTCATCGTGAACCTCCTTGTGAGTTTCCAACGCGATTGATTGCCAGCCAGACGCCCAGGGCAATCAAGCCCAGCGGCCAACTGATTTTGAAGACGCGGCCAGCGAAGAAATCAAACTGGTCCATGAGAAACAGCAGTCCGAGTCCGATCAGAACCACGGCGCCGAATGGCGTCCTGTTAGGCCAGCAGAATGGAGCTGGCGGAGGGATCGGGGGAATCGGCCCCGGATTCGGCGGCGGGTATTGCCCGGTGTATGGCGTCTGCCAGCCAGTTGCGCCTGGATCGTCAGAGGTTGCCTGTGTAGCCGGACCCGCCGTCGGATTTTGCGGCGGCACTGCGGGCTGCGGTGTATAAGACGTGCTTTTCCCAAGATTGAGGTAACTGCTCAGCTCGTTCAACCCAAATGGATCGGGTAGCGGCAGGCCTTCGCGCCTTGCCTTGGCGGTGTGGAATGCTTCAAAAGCCTGGTAGAAAATCCACGCTGCAATAAACAGGCCAAAGAGCGGGTAATGCTCACTGATGCTGATCAGCACCGCGAAGACGACGACGTGAATCATCGCCTTAAAGAACTGGCCGTTGTACATTGCTCCCACGCCGGGAATCAATCCCAGCACACCGGCGGCAGGCTGGGTTGGGCGTCGCTGAGAACGCTCCAGCAAAAGGCTGGGTGTAACTCTGCCAGGTTGCCGCGCAGGGTTCACAGAAAATCTGCCCTCCCGGCGCATTGCGTGTGCAACTGGCGCAGAGTCCCTTGCCGCAACTTTGGCAATAGGTGGTGGAATTGACGCCACTATGATTTACGCAGTCCATAGAAAGCTCCTTTCCCGTATTTCTTTAGCGGAGCCGCCGGAGTGCGCGGGCCGTTCCTGGGATGTCAGGGAAGATTCCAAAAGATCGTTCGAGTTTGCCGGCTTAGCCGACTGTTGCGGCGGCTGTGCCTGTGGCGCGCCGTCCTGCTTCTTGGGTTTCTGTTCACTGGGGCTAGTGCGGGTCTCGCCCGGCTGTACATTTTTCTGCTGTTGCTTGCTGCCGTCGTCCGGTTGTCCTTCGCCTTGCGTCGCGCGGCGCAGATCCCGCATTCTCTCTCCCACTTCATTCACAAAGCGCGAGTGGTCGTAGTAGCGGATCACCGGGGTAGAAGCCGTTGTCAACTCCCGCTCCACCATCGAGCGCACCGTGCTGGGGCGCAGGTCAGAGAGGTGCAAACTGCCCAGCCGCACGCCGGTCAGGTTCATCGTTAGCGCGATGGAGAAGAAGGCCATCGCCGCAGTCATCAGCAGCCTTGGCTCGGCGTAGCGGTAAACATGGCCCATGAAGCCGGGGCGCTGCCAAGCTGGCGCCATGGACCGGCGATTTTTCCCTACCATCACGGCCATCGGCGGAATCTGCAACACATTGCCTTCGGCCGCCAAACTGTCGCCGTCTATCTGACCCGGCCCGGTCTTGGCCAAAAGCCTGTCCAGAAGACCCGCCGGCATCTCCGGCTCATCGGCCAGATACTCCAACCAGGCACGGCCTCTCTTCGCTTCTTCAAAGAGCGAAGCACAGGCAGGGCAGATCATTTTGTGCGCGGCAAAGGCGGTCTCATCTTCCGGAGCCAACAGCCCATCCAGTGCGTCGGCCAAAAGCATTTCCCACTGGCCGCAGGCGGGGGAGTTCGGATTGTTCGTATACTCAGTCATCACATTACCTCCCGTCGATTCCGTTCGAGGAGCCGCGCCAGTTCCGCGCGTCCCCTGCTGATGCGGGACTTGACCGTCCCTTCGGGGATTCCCAGCACCTGAGCGATCTCCTTGTAGTCCATATCCTGCAAATCGCGGAGAATCACCGCTTCGCGCAACTCGACGGAGACGCGCGCCAGGGCTTGCTGCACCATATGTGAAAGTTCCTTCTGCGCCGCTGCTTCATGCGGTGAAATTGCCCGTGAGGTCAGCCGGTCCACCGGCTTCAATTCCTCGGTACAATCCCATCCCTCATCCAACGAAGAGGTCGCCCGCTGCAATCGGCTGCGCCGGTAGTTGTCCACCAGCAGGTTGCGGGTCATCGTCGTGATCCACACCGGCAGGCTACCGCGCGCTATGTCAAAACTGGCCAAATTCGAGTAAATCTTCAGAAAGACATCTTGCGTCATGTCTTCCGCGTCGGTCGGGTCGCCGGTAAATCGGTAACAGAGCCCGTAAACGCGCTTGTGCTGCGAGCGCACCAGTTCGGTCCAGGCGCTGGAGTCGCCGTCCATGCAGCGGCGGACGAGTTGGGACCAATCGATCTCCAGAGCTTTCGCCTCCAGTTTGGTCGGCAGGGCGGCGTCCGCAATCGCCGCCCTCGCCTGGGTTGTACCCCCCTGCATCGCGCCCCCCTGAGCAACCTCGACCCGGCTATTGCCGTGGCCAGCCGGAATGGGTTTCGTCGTGCCCCGTTCCCGACCTGCCTGCTTGCCCAGCGAAGGAGCTGCAGGGGATCCGAACCCCACCACGCTCCAGCTTAATGTACTCACGCATTGCATAGTTGGTTAATACGGAGGGAGCGCGCAATTGGTTCCATGCATTAGCAAATGCCCGGGTGCCCGCATCTTCACGGCTCTGTCGATTATTGATTCAAAAGGAGAAGGTCTCTCTGTGGCAATCCCTAATGGAGATTGCGCAGGGTAGACCCTCCTGTTGCATCGACATTGGTGCGCGGTTACTTCTTGCCCGCGCTCACTGGAGCCGCCGCGCCGGGGAAGATGCCTGTTAGCGGAGCGCGCTTCTTCTCTTCCAGGTCGGGCTGAGGCAGCGGCTTGCGGGGCATCATCTGGTCACGCATCGCGGCGTTATAGACAAAAATCGCCTCGACGGTCGCAATCTGCTTGAGATCATCTGGCTGCAGACGCTCATAAACATCCTGGTTGGAGTGATGGGTGCGGGACTCGTAATCGAGACTGTCCTGAATGAACTGAAAGCCGGGGATGCCAACCGCGTTGAAGCTCAGGTGATCCGTGCCGCCGGTGTTGCGCTGGGTTATCGTTGTGACGCCCAGATCCTTGAGCGGCGCCATCCACTGCGCAAAGATGGGCGTGACTGCGGCATTACCCTGCGTATAGATGCCGCGAATCTTGCCGGAACCGTTATCAACGTTGAAGTAGGCCGAGATTAGCTTCTGTTCCGGCTTCACTTCGAGCGGTCCGACGGCGCGGCGCATAAACTCCGGCAGCAGCAGTTGGTCGGGATCAGTCGACAGCTTGGCCGAGCCGAAATGATCACGGCAATAGCCTTTGGAACCGAAAAGCCCCTGCTCTTCGCCGGTCCACAGCGCAATGCGGATGGTGCGGCGGGGCTTGATGTCCAGCGCTTTGAGAATGCGCACGGCCTCCATTGCGACAATGGTTCCAGCGCCGTTATCGGTTGCGCCGGTCCCGGCAATCCAGCTATCCAGGTGGCCGCCCAGCATGACGATCTGCTCCTTGAGCGCGGGGTCGGAGCCGGGAATTTCGGCGACGGTGTCAAAGCCGTGCTCATGCTCGCCGGTAAATTTGGTGTCTACGTTGATCTCGACGCTGACCGGCGCATTGGCCTGGATCAGCCGGTAGATGCGCCCATAGCTCTCAATCGCCGCTACCACCACAGGAACCTTGACCCGATTTTCCGCAATGTAAGGCGTACGGCCCAGAGTTGCCCCGTTGTCGTCGAAGATGGTTCCGCCTGAGCCGCCGCCGTTTTTGCCGTCACGGCTGGGTTCAATCACCGCGGCCACCTTTTCGTCGAAGAAGAACTGCGCTACCTTGTCGAACAGCTTGTAGCTCTCCAGCCGTGCCTTGAGCCGCGCCTGCGCTTCGGCAGCGGCCGCGCCCGGCATCCCAAACTCGGCAATGTCATCAAGATCTTTTTCTGTATCGCGTTCGAAGAGCGCCTTCTCCACCGGCGGAACATCGCGCATCGCGCCGAAGAGAACTACTTTACCAGCCAGCCTGCCCTTGTACTGATCGATGTCTTTCTCGCTCTGGATATTGACATAGACCACATCGCCGGTGACCGGGCCGGGAGTCGCGGGCGACCACGGCGTAGCCTGCACAATCATCACCGCCGTGTCTGGCGTAACCATGCGCGCCCAGGTATTCAGTTGCTGCCAGCCGAGTCCGAACTCGCCCCAGTCTTCGAGATGCGCGTTTTCAAAACCGATTTTAGCTAGCATATCGCGGGTCCACTCATTGGCTTTCTTCAGGTTGGGTGAGCCAGTCAGGCGCGGGCCAATGCCGTCGGCCAACGCGGTGGCAAAGTCCATCACATGGGAGTGGTTCAGCCCCTCGTCGCGGATGCGCTGGTACATATTCAGATCCAGCGATTCGGTTGCGGGTGGCACTGCGGAATAGGGGTCGGCGGGTGCAGAGGACGCGGCGGATTTGGGCTTGTCGGCGGCATGAGCCAGCAGCGCAGTCCCAAGGGCGATTGCGGCAAGGATGTGGGGGATTTTGATTCTCATTTGAAATTGCTCCAACAGGGAAGTGAGTGTCACCGGGTTGCTGAAATTGTAGGCGATTCTACTTTGCTGCGTCTTGCGCACAAGTACACCGTGGTAGATTGAACTCATTCCTCCGGGCGGGAGCGCGCGATCGCTTGATCTTCAACACCTTCAGTTACTATCTGCTGTTTCTGCTTCCTTCGGCGGCGCTCTACAGGCTGGTTCCGGGTTGGCTGCGCCCGTGGGTGATTGTATTTTTCGGCAGCGCATTCTTTCTTTATTTTGCCTATGGAATGGCGGGTATCTGGGGCGCGCTGTGCCTCGCGATCTTTCTTTGGGAGTCGGTGGTCAGCCGGCTCTACATACCCAATTCACGCTGGTGTTTGCTGGGGATTGCGCAGAGCCTGGTGCTGCTCGGCATCTTCAAATACTGGAACTTCTTTACCGGCCTGTGGTTCGCGACGGGAGCTAACCCCTGGCGCTGGCAGGGCGCATTTCTTCCGCTGGGAATCTCGTTTTTTACCTTCGAGTTTTACCACTATGCCTGGGACCGGCGGGCAGGAAAAACTGAAGCAGGCTCCCTGAGCGAGTACCTGGCCTTCATTCTGTTTTTCCCGACGATGGTGGCCGGGCCGATCAAGCGCTATCAGGATTTTTTGCCCAAGCTGCGCGCCAAGCCCATCGGCTGGAGCCAGGATTGGGAGCGCGGGCTGACCCGCATCCTCACCGGCCTGGTAAAAAAGTTCGCTGTCGCCGATTTGCTGACCGCATGGACCGATCACCTCAACGCGCATGACATCCTGCTGGCCGACCGGCGCATTTTGCCCTTCTGGGCCTTGGCTTACGGTATCAAAATCTACGCTGACTTTTCAGGCTACTCCGACATCGCCATCGGCTCGGCGCGCCTCTTCGGCATTCGCGTACCGGAGAACTTTGACTGGCCCTATGGCAGGCGCAATATCCAGCGCTTCTGGCAATGCTGGCATATCTCGCTGACCCGCTGGTTGATGGATTATGTCTACATTCCGCTGGGCGGTTCGCGGGTCTCCGTCCCGCACATCTACGCCAACATCATCGTCGTCATGCTAGTCAGCGGCCTGTGGCATGGCGCGGGGCTGAACTTTATTGTCTGGGGACTCTGCCACGGACTGATGCTGGCCGGTCATCGGCTCTGGCGTCAGTTGCGGGGCGAACCCAGCACACATTGGCTAGCAGTCTTTTCAAGCCGCGTATTGACCTTTGTGCTAGTCAACGCTGTCTGGCCTTTCTTCTGCATGGATTTGCACACTGCTATTCTCTTTTACAGGAGGCTCATCGGCATCTGATGCTTTCTAACTTCCGTGCAGTGCTCGAATATCTCGGCGGCGAACGCGACGACGCGCCTTTGTTTCTTCAAGGCGGCTTTGGCTTAGCCATGCGTTGCGCTGTGTGGGTGCTGGCAATTGCTTTGATCTACGCCTTCAGCGGGCAATCCTCCAAGTTCATCTACATTGATTTTTAAGGGAGCGCAATGACAAAGAATCCGCTGCTTCCTCTCCTGCTCACCGGAGCAATCGTGCTGGCCGCCGCAAACCTGTTGATCGGCGCATGGAACCACCGGCTCCCCTACGAGATGAAGCTCGAAGCGATTCGGACGGCGCAAAATCCGAATCTGCTGTTCGTTGGCAATTCACTGCTCGATCATCATCTGGATGAATCCGCGCTAGCGCAGACGGCTGCTGAAAAGGGTATCCGCTACGCGCCGCTGAACTCTGCGCTGGGCGCAAGTGAACCGCCGGAACAGCGGCTGCTTTTTGACTATGCCGTGAAGAACCATTCAGACATTCACACGCTGGTTGTCGGCATCTACGACTTTCAACTCACTGCCGAAGACCACTCACATATCAAGGACCTGACCGGCAATCGCATGGTTGGGCTGGACCGCCGTTTTCCTGCGGCAGAGGTTGCCCATGCCTATGGATTCAGCCCGCTGGAGCGCCTTGAGATAACAGCCTTGCAGCGAACCCCGATAGCCGCCAACCGCGCCAATATCTGGAAGTATGTGGAGCTGCTGCGCCGCTCAATGGGCACGATGGGCATGCCGCACACGGCAGTCAACAGCATGGGCCGCGTCGCGGACTTCAACGCGCTCGAAGCAGGCTCTCCGCAGCAGTTTGACGCTCAGGCAACCGCGTTTCTTCAGCATCCGGATCACTTCGACACCA
Source organism: uncultured Acidobacteriaceae bacterium (assembly GCA_963713645.1). Classification (GTDB taxonomy): domain Bacteria; phylum Acidobacteriota; class Terriglobia; order Terriglobales; family Acidobacteriaceae; genus Telmatobacter. The sequence continues at coordinate 53,270 of CAVQMQ010000018.1, forward strand.
GTTATGAAGCGATTTTCGCAGCCGCGCAGGCCAAGGGGATGGAGGTCATCATCCTTGTCATGCCGATGTCGCCGTATCATCATCAGGTCTTCTACTCGCGGCCTCTGTGGAGCGAGTATCTGAAGGCTTTGACTATTCTCGCGGAAGAGCGCGGCATTCGGTTGATTGACGCAAGCGGCTGGCTACCCGCGCAGCAGGATTATGTCGATCATCTGCACATGAGTCCAGAGGCGGTGCATGCGTTTTCCCTGCGGCTGGGCAGCGAGCTGCCAGACGCTCCGCAACCGTAGTTGTTTGCGGGTGCCCCATGTCCCTCGCACTTGGGGAGATGAGAAGGACTCAGCTCCGAACAGTCGAATGCGCTTCATGCGCATCGTCCTTGCATGCGGAAAGAGAGCTGGGCGACATCACAAAATAGAGCACCATTGCGCCATTGATGACCAGGCTCAACGGAACACTCCACCAGGCAATGACCAGGCAGAGCAAACAGATCACCGGCCCGAGCAGATACTGGCGCATCAACTCCGCAACACCCGCGTGCTGGCGGTCCATCAGCCCCTGGCAAATACAGGTATAGAGCAGCAGATTGTAGAGCAAGGCAATCACCAGAAAGGAGGCGCAGTAGAGAATGGCGGCATCGCGCGGCTGGCCTGCTTTCATCGCCTGCGCCAGCAGGCTCGTCGGGTACGGAATCCAGACCACGGCCAGCAGCAGAAACAGGTTGACCACCAGCAGCGTATCGCTGGTGCGGCGAATGTGCTTGAAGAGCCGATGGTGATTGATCCACATCATGCCGATATAGAGAAAGCTCAACAGAAAGCCGGCATAGCCCGGCCATTGGTTAAGAATCCCCTGCCAGAAGGGCAGACCCTGTGCGGGCGGTTTGAGATCAAGCACCAGCAGCGTGGCGGCAATCGAAAAGACGCCGTCAGAAAAGGCCTCGATGCGGCTGGTTTCGCTGCTCATACCAGTTAAGCCGGATCATAACAGAACTCCTTGACGGCAAAACATGAGCAATATTGCTCACCTTTCCCGGAATATTATGACGCTTTGTCGAAAGTAACCTCCGGCGGCATCAACCTGAAATGTTTACTACTATATAATTACCTATAGAGTGGGCGAGTTGCCACTTTACAAGGACCTCGTAGCGCATGGCATCTGTGGTAACCGTCACTTCCTCTGAGATCGTACCTCCCTCGGCCCCCACTCCAGAAGCTCTTTTATCTGCGGTAGCTCCCGCCGCGCGCGCTGTTCCCGCCAAGCTGGAAATCCGCATGGGCCGCGCCGCAACCATTGGCGACGGCGTCAACTGGATGACGCTCTTCTTTCTGAGCCTCTTTCATCTGGGCGCCCTGGCCGCGCTGTTCTTTTTCAGTTGGCAGCGGTTGACGGCAATGGTAGGGCTTTATTTTCTGGCCATCAATGTGGGCATCGGCATGTGCTACCACCGGCTGCTTACGCATCGCGGCTATCAGGTTCCCAAATGGCTGGAATATGGGATGACCATCTGCGCCACGCTGGCTCTCGAGGGCGGGCCGATGTTCTGGGTCTCGACCCATCGGGTGCATCACCAGCTCAGCGATCAGGAAGGCGATCCGCATACGCCCCGCGAAGGCGGCTGGTGGGCGCATACCGGCTGGATGGTCTTTGGCAATGCGCTACACGCGCAAACTGAAGTGTTGGCCCGCTATTCACCCGACCTGGGCCGCGACCGCTTCCATGTCTGGATCAGCAAATACCACTGGATTCCGCTGACCTCGAGCGGCCTGCTACTCTTCGGCGCGGGCTGGCTGATGGGCGGATGGAAGAACGCCGTGGGCATGGTGCTGTGGGGAGTCTTTCTGCGCGTCACGCTAGGCCTGCACGCAACCTGGCTGGTCAACTCGGCAACCCACCTCTGGGGCAGCCGCCGCTTTGCGACCCGCGACGACTCGCGCAACAGTTGGTGGGTCGCGCTGTTTACCGGCGGCGAAGGCTGGCACAACAATCATCATGCGCATCCGGTAAGCGCCCGCCACGGCCTGCGCTGGTACGAGATCGACGTGAACTACTACGGCATCTGGCTGCTTTCAAGGATCGGCCTGGCGCGCAAGATTTTTATCGCCAAGTACGACCGCGCCAACCCCAAGCCGGCAGGGAATTGATTCTCGCGCACAAATGATTTTGATTGGAATAACAAAGGCGACTCACCCAACCGGGAGCCGCCTTTTGTTATTCATGCTGAAAAATCCTACTTGCGCAGCTTCGCCCGTACCCACAACGTAGCAAAAACCGGCAGCGCAAGAGCCATCACAATCACCCCAGCCGGAAATCCTGCGTACAGATAGCTGTCCGCATAGCTCACCGTGTGATGGCCGATCAGGTTCCACCCCAGCAGCGAAAAGATCGCGATGCAGGTGACGGCGAAAAATGTAAAGAAGGCGGAGGCAACCGCGAGCAGCAGGCTAGTGAACAGGCCGAATCCCTCCAGGGGAAAGCCCAGGATGGTTCCCTTGACGGGACGTTCAACAGGCTCGGATTGTGACATATTCTCGACCTCACTGCATTAGAATACAGATTCATGGCAACGGGCGTACAAGTCGAACTTTGGCCGGCGGAAAAGGTAGCCGCGCAGGCAACGGTCCAGCAGGCCGCGAATGGAATCCGCTTTGCGGCCTGGGGCGAAACACGGCTTCCGGAACCGGACCTGGAAAAGCTGGTGGCAGCTGTACCGGCAACGTTGAGCGCCGCGCTGAGCAATCGCGCTTACTACTTCGTGCCGCTGGCCATTGCCGATACCGGCGAGACCCTCATCGCTCCGTCCTACACGGTCGAGCTGGGCGATCGCGCCATCTGTCATCGCAACCAGACCTTCGGCACCACCGAGGCGGTTTTTCTCTCCACGCGTCTGGTCGAAGATCGCTTCGGCCTGGCCTTCGAGTTCTTCATCAACGTGGCGCACAACTTTGTTGAAGCGGTTGGGGTTCCAGAGAGCTTTTCGTCGCTGACCTGGTCACAGGCTGAGGCGCAGGTGCGCGGCGAAACCAGCCAGGATGCATGGGAGACGCGGCGGCGCGCGCAGGACAGCCGTTCGTCGGAAAGCAAAGCTGCGCAAGGAACCATCGACGAGCGCTCCCGTGGCAGCTATTACGAGGCGGCATTCTCTGACGCGCTGGCGATTTACATGCTTTCGCTGGCCGTGGACTTTGACTACCACGATCTGCGCGAGCGCGAGTACCCGCTGCTGGCCGCCCCTGCTCTGGCCGAGCGCCTGCGCCACGTCGCCGGCTTATTCCCTGCCAACACCGGCTACGAGTTTCAGATTCTCTACCGCCGCAAGGGGTAAAAACCTGGCTATACTTTTTTTCTTAGCTAGCCATCGCTTGCCGCGCGTTGCCCCTGCGCCGCACACTAATTATCAAGAATGCTTTCTTCCATCATCACCGGGGTTTCGACGGGGCTTGGCATTGCTGCCCTGACCGCGGGAGGCTGCGCCTACGCAGCCAACTGGCCGGGGTCGCAGATATTTGGCAAAACGCTGATCGCGCCGCCTCGGCCCAGCGAACTGGCGCTCACCTTCGACGATGGGCCGAATCCTGCCTGGACACCGCGCTTGCTGGAGATTCTCGCCAAGCACGACGTGCGGGTGACCTTCTTTCTAGTGGGCAGCTTTGCCCAGGCCGAGCCTGATCTGGTCCGGCAAATTACGTCAACCGGTCACCTGATCGGCAACCATACCTGGAGCCATCCCAACCTTTCGCTCTGTTCCGCCAGCCGCATTCAAGAGGAGCTTTCCCGCACCAGCGACATCCTGCAACAGATTGCTGGCATTCCGGTGAAGTTCTTTCGTCCGCCTTTTGGCGCGCGGCGGCCGGCTGTGCTGCACGCGGCGCGGCGGCTGGGGATGGTGCCGGTTTTGTGGAATGCGATGACCAATGATTGGAGCGAGCCATTATCGGAAGCTATTATCCGGCGGCTTTCACGCTCAGTTGACCACCGAAACCAGCAGGGACGCGCCGCGAACATCGTTCTCCACGATGGCAGCCATCATGGCTTGAGAGCCAATCGCGAACCCTCGGTCGCCGCCGCTGACGCGCTCGTCACCCACTACAAATCCAGCCACCGCTTTGTCGCGCTGGATGCCTGGACAGACTAAGGGCAATTACCCCTTCGTCTCCTCGGCAATGTACTCTTCATAGGCCGCGGCGTCGAGCAGGCTGTTGAACTGCGCAGGATCGGCTACTTCCACCTTGATGATCCAGGCCTCGTGCGGAGTTTCGTTGATCTTGTCGGGTGAGGATTTCAATTCCTCATTCGTTGCGATTACTGTTCCCGTAACCGGCGAGTAGAGGTCGCTGACCGCCTTGACGCTTTCAACCGACCCAAAGACAGCATTTGCAGTGACTGCGTCGCCAACCTTGGGCACGTCCACATAGACAATGTCGCCCAGCGAAGCCTGCGCGTAGTCGGTGATACCAACGGTGCCGGTCGTGCCGTCGAGAGCAATCCATTCATGTTCGCGGGTGTAGCGGTATTGCGTGGGGTAAGCCATGGCCTGCGCGCTCCTTACTAGGGAAATCAAAAATATTTCACTGCGCCGCTGAATGCATAGTGTACGATCTGAGGCAGCTTCATGGGAACCAGTCAGCGGCTCCGCGCATCCAGTGTAGCCCGAATCACTCCGGCCCGTTTGCGAATAATTACACCGCGCCGAAGCCGGGATAGGGTTCGAGCGGCGCAAGAGCCAGAATCTCCAGCATTCCTGCCTGGCTGAGGGGAAGGCTGGCTAGTGCTTCACGGACCTCAGCTTCGCTCGCGGCTTCCCACACGATAGCGGAACCGGGCACGTCGCCGCGCTTCCAGACCTGGCGCAAAATGCCTGCGGCGTAAAGCTGCTTAATGCGCAGGCCTTCGCGGGCAATCAGCTCCGAGGTAAATGCTTCAGCGGGAAACTGGTCGATGCGGCGGCGGGAGAGTGAGAGAAATTGCATGGAGAAATTGTAAATCGCGAAATGGAACTCGTGAGCAGCGGATCCATTTGAACGGTACGGACGTTACAGGCTGAAAAAAACTTGCGCAGGTTTTGTGTCAGGGCATGACTTTAGTCGTGCCGCAAACGCAACAAATAGTCACTGGGCTTTAGCCCCTGCGGGAATGTGATTTTACACTGACCTAGTAGCAGACCGCGGAGTCGCTGGCAAAGCACCGCCCGAATCGGCGACAATTCTTCCAGTGATGACAACATTTTCCCGCCGTAAATTTCTCCTCTCTGCCTCCGCCGCCCTTGCCGTTGCCACTTCCCCCAGCTTCGCCGCAGAGATCCCAGCACCGTCAAGCCGTAAGCGGGTCTTCGTCGGCTCGAACACCGCGAATGGAATCCTGGCCTTTGACTGGGATCCAGCAACCGGTGAGCTGACATCTGCGGGCGTAGCCGCTAAGGCGACCAACGTGGATTGGATCGTCTACTCCCGCGACCGCAAGTCCCTCTTTGCCGCTTCGGAGATTGAGAGCTTCCAAGGCAAGCGGACAGGAGCGGTGCTGAGCTTTCGCGTAGAGAACGGCGCGCTTACGCCGCTCTCGCAGCAGAACTCGGCCAGCTACGGCACCTGCTATATTGGCCTGGACCAGAGCGGCAAGGTGCTCATTTCAGCAGACTACGCCGGCGGCGCGGCGGCCAGTTTCCTGGTCACCGCAGGCAAGCTCAGCCCCGCCGTCTGGACCGAGCATTACACCGGCCACGGCCCGGTTGCCAATCGCCAGCAAAGCGCCCACGCCCACTTTGTATCTTTTTCGCCTGATAACCGCTTTGCCTATATCAACGACCTCGGCAGCGATTGCATTCATATCTACAGCCTCGACGAGTCAACGGCAAAGCTGACCCCGGCGGGAACATACAACGCCAAGCCCGGCTCCGGCCCGCGCACGCTGCATTTCCATCCCAACGGCCACACCGCTTATGGAATGAACGAACTGAACTCAACGGTTGATGTAGTGGAGTGGAATCGCGCGGACGGCAGCCTCACTTTCGTCACGCGCATTGAGCTTCTGCCGGCGGGCGGCGCGACAAACGTTGTCAACACCGGCTGCGATACCGTGATCGGCAAAGACGGCCGTCATGTTTATTTCGCCAATCGCGGCAACGATTTTCTCTATGCCTTCAATGCCGACGTCAAAACCGGCGCGCTGACGCCTATCGGTCGCACAAACTGCGGCGGCAGGACCCCGCGCAACTTTGTCCTCGACCCCACCGAGCGCTGGATGCTCGTCGCCAATCAAAACTCGAGCCTGATCAGCGTCTTCGCCCGCAATCCAGAGACAGGCGTGCTGGCGAATGAGGGCAAGAGTTACGCGGCTGCCTCGCCGATGTGCATTTTGTTCTAGGGGCCGCGAACCCCGCCCCAGCTTTGTATCAGGGCATGCCTTCAGCCATGCCGCCAAGGCTGCAAAAGCAAGACGGACTTTAGTCCCTGAGGGGGATTTGACAACCAGGTGCGCCATCCATCTATCCGCAAAACTCTGGGTGCCCCACCCTCGCGACGTACTTGTTCTTGTCGCTAGGGTGGGATACCGCGAACCCCGCCGAGGCTTTGTATCAGGGCATGACTGCCGCAAAACCCATCAATTTCAAAATCAATCAACGCGCGTAAGCCGCGATACAGTTAAACGCAATCAATAACCCGCACAAATCCCACAAATCCGGTGTACCCTACTTGCACCCAGCTTTTGAGTTATAAACAATGCCGAAATCCCGCTCACTCCGCCGGCTGATTCCATCCCTCTGCCTGTCGCTGGCCATCTCTGCCAGCCTCACCTGCCGCGCAGAGCGCGGTTATGTATTGGTAAAGGTTGAGGACACGGCGCATCATCCCGTTCACGGAGTAGAAATCGGCATCGAAGGCGCGGGCGGATCGAAAATCACCGACGATCAGGGCAAGGCGCAGCTTCCCCTTGGAGGCGGCACCAAGAAAAATGACTGGCTGTCTCTGGCGATCCTGCACTCTCCCGCCGGAAAAGATTTTGTCATGATCTCGCCCTGGGACAGCCGTGCCCAGGTCCCATCCTTTGAAGACAAGCCGGAGAACTTCGTCCGCGTCGTCGTCGTGCAACGCGGAGACCGCGCCGCGCTTGAGTACGGCAGCGTGTTGACATCACTCGCGGAAAAGATCAATAAGGCAAATTCTCCCAGGTCGGCAAAAGAACAAGCGCCGTCTGAGGACCCAAAGGCAAACCTGAACGCGGTGGCGAAGCAGTATGGCCTTGCTCCCGAAGAAGTCGATCAGGCAATCCGTGCGTGGGGCGCAAAGACAAACGATCCCTATGAGCAGGCGCAGACTGGCGGGTGGCCCAGGTCCGACCAAGCACTGAAATGGGTGGGTGGATTCAAGGTGCAAGCGCAACAGGATCTCGACAGGAGATAGTTGCGTATGGGAAGGAACTACCGTCATCTTTGTTTCGAGGAGCGTGCGCTGATTGAGACACAGTTGCGCATGGGACTCAGTCCGGCGGCGATAGCGGTTGGCTTAATGCGCGCCCGGTCCACCGTTCTGCGCGAGATGCGCCGTAATGGGTGGCAGTCTGATTTCGAGTTGGCACGGTTATCCAGGCACAGAATCGCCGGTGGCTACCGCTCCATCGTTGCGGATCGGCGCGCTCGTCATTTGGCCGTCAAGCCGCGCATCGTACGCAAACTCGCCGCCGAGAGCCAGCTCTGGGTCCTTGTGATGGATTATCTCCGACAGGGCTTGAGTCCGGCGCAGATAGCGAGCACACTAGCTCGTATGCCGGAGCCTGTGCAGCTATCGTATGAAACCATCTACACTGCGCTCTACACCATGCCGCGTGGCGAACTGCGCTCCTTGCTGATGCCGCACCTGCGCCGCAAGCACCGTGCTCGGAGAGCGCAGCACAAAACCGATGGACGCAGAAAGCCCTCGATTCCAGAGATGGTTTTAATTGATCAGCGGCCTGTTGAGATACAAATGCGGCTCATCCCCGGCCACTGGGAAGGTGATCTTATTATCGGCAAAGGGAATCTGTCGCAGGTTGGAACGCTGGTAGAACGCACCACGCTTTTTGTTGCCCTGGTGCAGTTAGACAGCACCAAAGCCGATGTGACGGCCGAGGCCTTCACCAAAATACTCAACCGATTCGACAGCCAACTGCGGCGCTCGATGACGTATGATCAGGGCTCGGAAATGCGGCATCACAAGTTGCTGACCGCCCACACCGGAGTCGATGTATATTTTGCGCATCCGCATGCGCCTTGGGAACGGGGCATCAGTGAAAACACCAACGGCCTGATCCGCCAATACCTTCCCAAGGGGACTGATCTGTCGGTGTTCTCGCAAGAGCAACTCGATGACATCGCATGGCGTCTCAATACCCGGCCAAGAAAAACGCTGGGATGGAAAGCACCTGCCGAACTCTTCCTGCCAGAAGGCGCCTTCGACTTCGTCCAGCACTGGTCAGCTAAAATCGATCCTGTTGCACTTGCACCTTGAATCCACCGTGCCCCATGTCCCTCGCTTTTGGGGACATGGGAAAGCACAAACCCCAACCCGTCACGCCGAAGCCAGCCCGCTGCATGCAATGCCCGCGCCGCAGGTGCCTGCGGATAATTTCCTTCCTTTGGCGCACAATGGAATTTGGGTGCCAACTGCAAGGTTGACGCCGTCGCAGGAGTGCAAAAAATGAAAAACATCACCGTAACCGTCACCGACAAAGGATACCGTCAGGCGCGTGTCTGGGCCGCCGAGCGCGAGACATCGGTATCCGCCATCGTGCGCTACCTCCTCGAAACCCTGCCCGGAATCCAGCGCGCCCGTGCCCAATTCCCCGTCGCCAAATCAAACTCTCCCACCCCCGCTGCACCCGCTTCCGAGGCAAATTGAGCCAAAATCGGCGTTTTCAGAGGCAATTTGAGCCTAGAAACAGGCAATTTTGATGAAAAAGCTTGGCATATATGCCAAGCTTTTTCGTTAAGGCGATCAGCGTAAACGATTCAACTTAAAATACTTATGGGGAAAACAGGCAGTCTAAGGCAGAAGCGGCAAAAAAATCCCGGCTGTGAAACTGTGAGAATCAATAACCATCTTGAATTCAATCACTTAACCCTGTAAAACTCCCCAGAAACACAGATACTGTGCAACTGTGCAGCGCCGAACCCCCTCATAACCGATGCAAATTCAGCCAGTTACAGAAGATCCCAAAAACGCGCGCAGTTTCTGTGAAACAGCGTAACTGGGGCATGGATTTTGGAGGGTGTGCTTTTCGCTTTGCGGTTTCTTCCTTGGTGCCTATGCTTTATGCGCTCATTAATACCGGAGCACCGAGTTCGACCAACTCAATTCCCCCCGCCGATTCGGCTGCCACTGGCACATGCGCCAGCTCCCACGCCGAGCGGTCTTTGATCAGCCGCGATACCAGCGCGGTGTGCATTGCGTGACCCGCTCGCTCGGCAACGACATGGCCCTCAATGCGACGTCCCGCCAGCGCCAAGTCACCGATCAGGTCCAGCACCTTGTGGCGAACATACTCATCGGGGAAGCGCAGCGGTCCGTTCTCCGGACCCTTTGGCCCCAGGATAATCGCGCTCTCCGCAGTGGCGCCGCGGATCAGGCCCATATCGCGAAGCTTTTTTTCATCGGCTTTGTATCCAAAGGTACGCGCAGCGGCTATAGCTGTGCCGTATGTCTCAGCCGCCAGGTCAATGGTGGCTCTCTGGTGGCCGATCGGTGCGGGAAAATCGATAGCGTACCGAATGCTGTACCCGGAGCCGGGGTAAACGCCAATGAACTTATCGCCCTCGCGCACCTCGACCGGATGCAGGATGCGCAGGTATTCGCGGCGGCGGCGCTGGGTTCGAATACCGACGCTCAAAAAGGCCTGCACATAGGGCAGAGCGCTGCCGTCCAGGATGGGCAGCTCCAGGTTGTCCAGCTCGGCGATCACGTTGTCCACGCCCATGCCGATCAGCGCGGAGAGCAGATGCTCGGTGGTGGAGATCAGCACACCCTGTCGCATCAGGCTGGTGGCATAACTGACCTTCGCCACATTGCGGCCAGTAGCAGGAATCTCGAAGTTGTCCAGGTCAGTGCGGCGGAAGACGATTCCCGACCCCGCAGGCGCGGGCAGCAGCCGCATGGTCACCGCCGCTCCGGAATGCAGGCCGACCCCCGAAAATTCAAGCGGTGCGGCAATGGTCTGTTCCGGGTGCGCGGGATTTGCCAATAAGCACTCTCCACCGGTGCGGGACCGGATGCCCCTCTCGGGTGCAATTGATAGATTAGACGGGAGATTGCAATACAGCAGTGTGCCATTTTTACCACACAATGCGCCTGTGGGACTACGACCTGAATTTAGCCATCGGCCGGAAACTGTGAACTAAATGTCGTAGAATCAGCAGATAATCGGCGTGAACGGAATCAGAGAACGGAAAGCGATGGTCCCATGATGGTTACCTTCGATTCAGCTCCTTCAATGCGCGCACTACTGGCCGGGGCCAGACGCAAGCACTCCGCACTGCTGGACCTTACGCAAAAACTGGTGCGGGCTGAATCTCCATCAGACAACAAAGCCGCCGTTGATGTATGCATAGCGTTGACCGCAGAACGTGCGAAGGCCTTGGGTGGGCGGGTGAAACTGCATCGCCAGCGGGCATTTGGTGATCTGCTGGAGGCTCGGTTCGGGCCGAAGTCGAAGACGGGCGCAGCAGGAAAAACCCTCCTGCTCGGGCATCTGGACACCGTCTGGCCACTAGGAACACTCAAGACCATGCCATGCCGGCTCGGCGAGGGGCGACTGTGGGGTCCGGGAACACTGGATATGAAGGCAGGCGCCGCGATGGCGCTTACCGCCATCGAAATGCTGACTGAGGCAGAAGCCTTGAATCGCGAAATCATCTTGCTGCTGAATTCCGATGAGGAGGTCGGAAGTCCTGTTTCGCGTCCTGTAACAGAAAAGCTGGCTGCGGAATGCGCCGCCGTCTTTGTGATGGAGCCCGCGCAAGACCTGGCGTACAAAACCGCGCGCAAAGGTATCGGAAGCTGGCGAATCGAGGTGCACGGGATAGCCGCACACGCAGGCTTGGACTTTGAGAAAGGGGCAAGCGCAATTCTGGAGTTGGCGCGCTTGGTCGAAACAGTCAGTGGTTGGACTGATTTGAAGCGGAGATTGACAGTTAGCGTAGGCGTGGCGTGCGGTGGGACGAAGAGCAATGTCATCCCCGCAGATGCGTGGGCGGAAGTTGATGTGCGGATTGCGCGCAAGGCAGATGGCCCGCGCATTGAACGAAAATTCGCTGCGCTAAAGGTGGTGGATAAAAGATGCACACTAACCGCAACTGGCGGCATTAACCGGCCACCGATGGAGCGCACGCGGGATACGGTAAAGCTCTTCCATCGAGCACAGGCGCTGGCTTCGGAGTTAGGCATGCAACTTGATGAAGCTGCCGTCGGCGGTGCTTCTGATGGCAACTTCACTTCGGCGCTAGGCATCCCGACTCTGGATGGAATGGGCGCAGTGGGCGAGGGCGCGCACGCAAAGCATGAATCAGTCTTAGTCGAGCATCTCGCTCCGAGAACGGCGCTGCTGGCAGGAATGCTTGCAGGGAGTGTTCTCCCAAATAAGCAATAGAGCAATGGACTCTTAAAAATGAGTTATAGTCGGCGCTTGGCCTCAAGGACGCGGCTCAATGCCTCTTCCGCTGTAATACCTGTAGCCGATAAGTGGCCCATCTTTCTCCCCGCGCGAGGAGAATGCTTCTCATAGAGATGCAGGCGCACGCCTGGGACGGCAAGGGCCGCGGCAAAGTCGGGTTGACCGGCAAGCCACACATCTCCGAGCAAGTTGACAATTGCCGCCGGAGTTATAAGCGCCGTGTTGCCCAGAGGCAGATTGCAGACGGCACGCACTACCTGCTCAAACTGACTGGTGACGCAGCCTCGCTCACTCTGGTGATAACTATTGTGAGGGCGTGGAGCAAGCTCATTGATAAGTAAGTCGCCCGCGCGAGTAATAAACATCTCAACGCAAAGCAGGCCTTCAAGACCAAGCTTCTCTATAATTGCTGCCGCCAATGCTTCAGCCCGCGCTCCTAACTCCTGTGGAACTCCTGCGGGCAATACGCTCCAGGCAAGGATTTGATTTTCATGATGATTGCGCGCTGCGGGGTAACTTTGCACCTCACCCGAAGGATTACGTGCAGCCATCACAGAGATCTCAAAATCTAGGTCGAGAGCCTGCTCTGCAACTGCGTGCCTCGCGCCGATTGCCTGCCATGCAGAAGCGACTACCTCATTGGTTACTGGAGAGTCAATGCCGATGCGTGCCTGCCCACGCCCGTCGTAACCGCCGCGGCCAATCTTCAAGAAAACTCGTCCGCCCAATGCCGGCACAGCCTCTTGCAACTCGACGTCACTACACACTACACGAAAATCGCCAACAGGAAAACCTGCATCGGCGAGCCATTTCTTTTGGATTGTCTTATCTTGAATAATTCGGATCGGCTCAACGCCAGGACGCAGCGGAGCCAACTGAGCCACTTCGGCCAGCGCATCAACGCCTATCTGCTCAATCTCCAGAGTGACCGCATCTGCGCCTTTGGCCAGCCGCCGCGCCGCATCTACATCGTCCCAACGGCCCACAATGACTTCATCCGCAACAAAGCTGGCAGGACAGGCCAGTTCGGGGTCCATCACGCGCACTCGATAGCCCATCGTGCGCGCAGCCATCGCCGTCATGCGGCCCAACTGACCGCCGCCCAGAATCGCTAAAAGGCTGCCTGGGAGTATAATCGCCGGTAAATCCGGGTGAGACAACTCAGGCTCCACGCTCACTTAGGCAACTCCTGATCGAGGCTCTGATCTACCACTTCCTGGGTGCGCGCTGTCCGCCACGCCGCGAGGCGGTCATAGAGAGCAGGATCAGTTGTCGCCAGAATTTCAGCCGCAAGCAACGCGGCATTCGCAGCGCCGGCTTTGCCGATAGCTAGTGTCCCTACAGGAACGCCCTTTGGCATCTGCACGATCGACAGCAGCGCATCTAGGCCGTTGAGTTGCGTAGCTGCTACCGGCACACCGAGCACAGGCACCAGCGTCTTAGCCGCCAGCATTCCGGGCAGATGCGCAGCACCTCCAGCGCCGGCAATTATTACGCGCAATCCTCGCGTTCTTGCTGTCTCTGCATAATCAAAAAGCCGGTCCGGGGTACGATGGGCACTGACAATTCGTGCTTCATACGGGATTTCCAGTGTATGCAGGATCTCAGTGGCAGCCGCGAGCACCTCGTAGTCGCTCTTGCTGCCCATCACCACACCCACCAATGGATGATTGCTCATTTCTGTAATTATACGAGGACGATCAACACCGCTTAGAGATGTCAGCTATTGCTCTCTATTACAAGTCTGGTTCTAACGCCGCCACAATGCATTCACGGCAACCTCTATCACCGCGAAAAGAACGCTCACAGCGGCTAGAAATCCCTTGGCGCGCTGCCAGTTCTGGTCATGTCGCTCCAGTCGGCGCTCCAACTCTGCAATGCGTCCGCCGGTGCCGTCGCCCATCAGCCCTGTCATTTGCGTTTTTAGTACATTCAGATCACTCAACACCTGCGCCTCGAATTCATTCATCATCCGCATCCGCCAAGCTCCATCCGCTCATCGCCTTCGTAGTACATCTTCCGCTCACGACCCCAACGGAAGGTTGATAAACAGTGCCGTTGAAAACTCCGAATAATTCGGCGGTGTTGAGCCGTTGAACATCCTAATATAAAATCTGTCGTTGGCACTTTGTCGCGAGAGTGTGAAATTCGGTTCGGTCCCTCGCGCTACAAGGTCAGTATCCTCTCCCGGCATGAAGGCAAAGTCTCTGCGGCGAATCTCAAATCCACCTCCAGTTGGTGGGGTCACATTCGTATTAATCGTAACTGTTGTTCCATTTATCGCAGTTACTGTAATGCCAGCAAGATTCTGTAATACTTTTGGTGCTATTGGCACAGGCACCCAGGCATCTGCTGGGACAGTAACACTTGTCTTGATAGCCAAATCATCTGCCCAGTCATTAGCGAATTCAATACTGTACTCAACGATATCTGGATAACTTGACTGGTAGTTGATTTTCACTGCACGGACCACGACCTGGTCATCGAGATTTGTCGATGGCGAATTTAATAACAGCTCATCCCCTGGCCACACATCCGAGGCAAAACTAAGGTTTGTTCCTCGGTAGGTTCCACTCCATAGCGCACTCACGCTGGCCGCGGCCTGCTCTATCGCCAGAGCTGCATTACGACAGTCTGCGGAGCTGCGCGCCGCCGGATTCGTCACCGTCCCTATCCAAGTTGAGACTGCGGGGAGACCGGCCAGTTGCAGTGCCTGCTGACTGGCCGTATTGACTGCCCGTCCGACTGCACGCCCAATCGTGCGGTAATTTACGGCCACCTGTTCACCCAGTTGCGGTATGTATCCTGTGTAGAAGACAACCTTACCCGTGCGTTCCACATGACACTCCGAAGCGCCCGCTACTGTACCGACTCGCCGGGTATATGGTCCACCGCCGGAAGGAGTACTAACTACCCACCCCGTTCCAAGATTAGTAAGCCGAAACCCCCGCATGGTTCCGATTAAATTAATGCTGCTTGCGGCGACAACCCTGCAAGAACCAGCGACGCTTGCTATGGCGCCATCATAAAGAATAATTGGAATTCCTCCAACGCCATTCACATACTCTTGTATTTCCAGCAGCAGATTCGCGGGGCTTAGTATTTCCTGACCACCGTAAATAATCGGTCCACTATCTCCAAACGAGCGATAGATAGCAGTCTGCCGTTCGCATTCAGGGCAGTGAATTCGAACCCGAAGGGTGTACTGATTAGCTGAATTTACCGTATATATTAATCCCGCTGCTGTGCCTTCAATAATTGGCTGAATTGAGACGGTACCAATCCCTGTCTTTGCAGTCGCTTGAAACCCGGCTATACATTCAACAGACGTTTCAATCCCAACGAAGAGTCCTGCCAGTATCCCCGTACTCCCCGGAGACAGAGTGACTCCGTCTGCCTCTATGAGCAACGTCTGTCCCAGTTTCACCTGATCAATCCATGTCAGCGTGGTGTCTCCATCTACTCCATTACCACCGTTTATCGTCAGCCCTGCCGCGCTCACAGTGAAGCAACCGAAAGCTCCCGAGTTGACCCATAGCTGCGTGTTGATCTGACCTCCGTTGAACAGTTCACTAATAATTGTGGCTTGAGATGACGGCGGGAAAAACGGGTCGGCTGTGAGATAAAATGTAGCCGTCACGCCGTCGCCCAGAAAATATTCCGTTACATACGCCACCGGTTCATGGTCACCGCAGACCGTGACGTCATTTGCCAGCGCCCGCTTTGCGCTGGCCGTAAAGGATAGATCGGCCAGCGTGAGACTGCCATCGGTTTCATTGAGCGGGTGAACTGTACCACCGACATAGGTCAGCGTCAGCGCTCCATTCAACGCGCGATATGAGGCCCGCGACTGACTTGCAACCTGTCCGGCACTTACGCTCCACTTTGCGCCTGGAGATGGGAGAAAGTAGCTTACTGGAGTACTGAGAGACAGAGATTGAGTTGACAGAGCGTTCGATCCGCTGTGTGAAACCAAGGATGACACAATCGATCCGGCAGTTTCACCGCTGATACCGGAACTGGGCGGTAATAGAAGTTGGTCAAGCAATAGCTCATCGCTCAGCGCTTGAATAGCCATGCGGTATCGCGGCCCTTCCATACCGAATCCTGCGTACTCAGGGAACGGACGTACAGCTATATATCCGGTAAAGTAGATTGTCCCATTATCTCCGGTCACTGATACTGGCTGGTTGCGCGCGGGAGCCAAAAGGCTTCCGTTCGTCGGCAGGGTCAACCATAATTGACACACCGACGGCTCATTGAGTTTGCGCTCAATTGTCAGCGGCTTGATTGCGTCGAGCGCGGCTGTGTAGTCCTGCCCTTGAATTGAAACCTTCATTTGCACTCTCTGACTTTCTGCTGATGTATCTGAGACGTCGCCTACACCAGCGCATTCGGCGCCGGCAGAAAGCTCCGATAACATACCACTCGCTCTCCATCCAGCGGATCAGTCACCGGCAAAGCAAGATATTGGCCGTGAAGGACAATCCTCTTTTGACCGTTCTTGTTTTTCGCATCGAGAGAAAATATTGCTTCCTCTGCTCCAATCATTGTCTGGAGACGCGGATAGTGCAGAAAGACTCGCTCTCCCTGGCTTCCTTGCAGTACAAAAAGGGCTGACCACTCCTGATAGAAGCTTCCGCCTTCGCGATCCACAAAGCCCTTAACTGCTTGCAGCTTTAAGCCGGCTCCGGGTGCTCCGCCTGGAAGTGGCTCTGCGAGAGTGAGACCGGTCGAACTTACTTGAGCCACTAGGGCAACATTGAATGTTACCCGGCGAATGTAGTCCACGTCGGTCAGGGCTGACCTCAGATATGCACCGGAGACGGGCGACCCAACAAATCCAGTTTGCCCTGTATAGTCAATATCAATCGCTATGACCGAACCGGCGGAAAAATTTGCCGCATCAGCGGATGCAAGTGCGACGAACGTTGAAGTTGATCCAGTCTGGACAACAACTGCTGCAGCGGCCTGCGCTCCATCGGCGGCAGGACTCGCGCCTGATGCGGGCGCAAGCAGGTTCATATGCTGTGATCCTGTAGCCAGCGCCATAGTCAACTTTGTCCAGCTCAAATACTGCACGCTCACCTGCGCTTGAAGCGTTTCACGTACCTGTCCGAGCGTTGCGGCAGGGATACCGGTCAAGATTGGTGCGGTTTTGCTGTTTGATTTGCGCGACAAATCCTGAACCCATCCCAGACTGATCCAAGGAGCAGAAGGTGAGTCGAGACTGAATCCTCCCGGTTCCGACGGATCAAATAGAACGGGCGTCTGCGCCGAGCGGTTGACCGGTGCAAAGTATGCCCGTACCCGCCGCACGACGGGAGCGGGAGCGGAAAACCACGTTTGCGTCATTTATTCCCCCTGCTCCTGGTAGCTGTATACCCTCACTTTTGCTGAGCGGCTAAGCAGGTCTCGTTGGGTAACTAGTGGGGTAAATCCCGGTTCATCCCAAAACACCTGCGTCAGCATTTCCACCGGAGGTTGCGAAGTATAGTTATACTTCTGCGTGTAGAAAGGCTGTAGCATAGCAATAATTTCCTCGTCCATTTCGCTCAATGCGCGGCCGCGGTCGAGACCTCCAAATGCTTGTGTTCCATGTGTCTGATAAAGAATCTCGCACTCCTCAGCAGCCATTGTGGAGCCAAGGTCCATGTCCACTCCGAGACCGAGCCAACGCAGTACGAACACGTCGCTCGGAAACTGAGTAAAAGGCGCTTCGGCCTCTTCGACCAAGATTCCCGGCCGCACAGTGCCACGCAACAGAATTGTCCGAAGCGGATTGATGATCGCCAGCCGCGTACGCAACGCTACGTAAAACGAATCTTTCGCATTTTGCATTGTGAGCAGCTCCTGTTGCGCTGCGCCAGACAGTTTCAGTTGATTGCGACTCGGTCGAGCGCCAGCTAGAGATTTTACGTTAGTCGTTCAGTGGTTAATTAGTCTGGTAACGCCAAGAAACTATGCTAGATCGCTTGTTGGCTCGCTTCGCGCAGCAAGAGCCGGTACAGGTAGGGTTGGCCAAATGCTTCATTCGAGGCAACCGACTCGATCAGGTAATCCTTATTGGCCACTGTGACGGCCAATGTCAGCGAAAAGAGGGACTGCGCCGATGCCAGGTCCAACGCATTGACCTGTACCCCAATGCTGGTTGCGGAGACGAGTAATTCCCATTTGGATTCTCCGTTCTCCTGCCAGGATGGCCGCAGCTTGCGCATGATGACTGGACTCACGACAACGTCTTGAAAGGTTGTCGCGACCAAACCGACTTCAGTCTGGGTTTTTTCAGCGCTTGTTCCTGTTACCTGCAACAGAGCCGTGGTTCCTCCCACGCTGCGGAGCAGTGCATCTGCGATCATTTGTGGAGCATTGGCCGGATTGCGCGGCGCGGTATCACTCATTGCTCACCCCAGCCTGTTCGCTACATAAGGACGCAGCCACGTTTGCACTGTTTCGTCCAACAGCGAACTCGAGAAATACTGCATTTGCATAGTGTCAATCTTGGTTTTACTGGCATTTAAAGCTGGAGTTGATTGTGCATTACGGACTATTTGAGCGCAGGCTGTCTTCACATCGTCGCCTATAGTTGCCAATCCGGCCGTATAGGTCACACTTACCTCGTTATAGGGTAATCCAAGTACATTCCAGGGCAACATCAGCTCCCCTGTATTCAGATCAAAATCTACCGAGTTTGGATCAATTGCTGTCCACTGCCCCGGCAAGGAAAAGGCCCAGACAATTTCAAAGATAGGATCAGCGAGAATTTCACCGCGCCTGGGTTTGGCATACCGGCCTTCGATGCTGACTATCGGTGTCGTCGCGGTTCCCAGTGGCGCCAATGGCAGGTAACTCAAGAGCGCTGTCTGTGACCCGCTGACCAAACGCAGCCGCTCGGTGTATTTAATCACATTCAGATCAGGTCGCCTGCAGAAACTGTTAATCAAGGCTGTGGCGGCCGTGATCCAGTCTGCCGTGGTTGCCTGTGGCAATCCATAATTCGGGTAATCCGATGGCTGCAGATATGCCATACCCCATCCTTCCGTCTTTTGCCCCGTAGGGTGAGCGAGTAAAGCTCGTTGTCCCACTCACCCCATCGCGTTTTTCGGTGTTCGGTTTTTTAGCTCACGGAGGTGATGACTGTAATGTCAGCGTGCTATCGGTCGACGAGCACCTGGTAGTGAGCGTAATTTGCGCCCTTGACCACTGGAGCGCCGAACTTGACCGCGACATATTGGTAAGTCAGCGAGCCAGGGAGGCCGAGCTGGAAGATGCGCGGTGTAGGGTCGCCGAGCCAGTGATACTCGATCAGGTCTTCGGTGACGATGTAAGCCGGCAACACTGCTGAACCCGACCCTGGAGTCCCTGTATAACTAATGCTCCAATCAGGAATTAGCGGCAAGTCGCCCGCCTGTGTCGACAGCATCTTCACCCGGATGCCGCCCGTGATGTTATCTGTATTCAGCACCACGTTGAACTCAGTTTTCATTTCGCGATCAATCAGGTCCAGCAACACTGGGTTAGCGTAAATTGCGGTCGGCCTAACATGATATCCGTTGTTAGCCACCATCTGCGCCACAGCCGATTTGATTCCGTCTACAATTGACGCTGTGGTCCCAATGGTTGTCGTCAGACCACCGGCTACGATTTGCGGAATTACGCCCATATACTGCGTGGTCGTAGGCGAACTCAAGCTGGTGTCGTTTCCGTTCCACAGGGCCACGTCGTGCGTGATCATCACGCCGCTGACAGTATCGACCAGATCCTTGGCCTGCAGATAGGCAAACTGCTGCTGCTGATTGCCCAATTCTATGTCGAAGAGATTGTAGTTGATTTGCGAAACGATGGCCTTCAGCGGAACGCTGCGCTCCACACGCGTGGGGCTGACCACCGGAGCGACGATGCTGCGTGGATTAACGAATCCGGCTGTTCCTGGATTTGGGATTGCCGTCTCTTCGAAGAACCGCGACGGATGGCCGGTCGCAGGAACCTGCTTGATGCGCTGCCCAAAAGGACTCGAACGGCGGCAGATGTCAAAGATTTCGGTTTGATACAGCGGAACTTCAATTGCGCCCGGCCCGATATAATCCGCTGCCGCGTGAATGTCTGCAAAGGTTGCGTTCATAGGCTTTTCCGCCCCCTCCCAGGGGCCAGTCGTCGTTGAGCTAATTGCCTCTAGCTTTTTGCTTTCAGCTCCTAGCTGGTTGTTTGTAATTTCGGCGCTGCTGTTTTAGAAGAAGTATCGATCTGGACAGCTCTCGCACAACATCAATCCAGCTTTTAGCAATCTGCTTGAAGCCGGAGGCTAACTTTTGCACCTTAAGAGATTGCCCCAGCGCGAAGCAGTTGGCTCTTGACTGCAATTCGCTGCTCCAGACTCAAACCGGCCAGCGCTGCATCCAGAGTCTTCACATCTACCGGACCCTCGCCCAGGCCGTGCTTGGCCAGCATCTCCGACGCCGTTGATGGAACCGTTCTGCGCGTCGGATTCAGAACCGAAGCCGCGGAGCCGGCCTTCAACTGAACAATCTCTCGTTCTGCTTCAACCAGCTTTTCTGCCAGTTCCGTCTCGCGCTTGCTTTGCTCAACCGTTGCTGTGATTCTTTCCACCTCGCCGGACAATACGCCCTGCCGCTCTTCTAGACAGGTCAGCGTCTTTTCCAGCAGGCTCGTTGCAGCCTCCAACCGCTGCGCAATTTCGTTTTCGTGAATTTCCATACCATTCCTTTCTGAGTTGTTGTGAATCTTTCGCGCTCTCCTGGAAAACAAAATAGGTCCCGTTTTGCGGAGCCCGTTCCGCAACCAAATGATTTCTTTTCTGCTAACTCGCCATGCGGAAACTCGTAGCCCTATAAGCCGCCTTGTCCCGAAGCAAAATTGCAGCTCCGGTAAAGGTAACTCGTGTCAGCTTCCATATCTCGGAGCGCATATCTTCCACCCTTGCGTCAGCCAGCTCATAACTCATTCCCATCGCCTGGGGGGCCTGCGCCTCAATAGCCGAAGCCACTTCGGGAAAATCCCGTGCATAGAGGTATCCGCGCACCGCTAGCTTCTGGCCGACCAGATCGGCGTCCGTCAGAAGGCCAATTTTTCGCCGAGCATCGTGGCCGTCCCATCCAGGACGGTAATCCACTGCCATTCCCAAAAGGGAAGGTAGTGCCTTCTCGGCCGCTTCTCGCGTTAACATCACCCGATGCCCGCGTGCTCCCGCAGGCGCTTTGTCACTGGCAACATTCACCAAGGTCAAAACCCCTTCGAAGGCCACCCGGTTGGGGTGTCCGTCCACATGAGGAATCTTTACCGCCATTGCTTCCAGTCGCATTCGCTCTCCGCCCATCCGCTCTTGAACCGGGCAGGAAGCCCGTTTTTCGTACCCGGCCCGATTGCCATGCTTGATCCCTATTACTCCGCTGCCGCTTCGCTCGTTAATTGCGCTGCACTATCTTTTTCCCGTGGACCCAACCCCCGCATCGCCCGCACCTCATCCACCGTATAGACACCGGCTTTCAGCAACTGCACCTGCACCGCCAGCTCTGTCTCTTCGTCTTTCGCGTCGAGGGCGTTGAAGACAAATTCAAATTCTCTCCACCCAATGCACTTTCCAAAGAGATCACGGGTCAAATGTCCGGCGAGGAGCTGTGCCAACGGCAGAATTGCTCCGCGGAATGCTTCGTCGGTCAGCTCCGATGCGGTCGATTGATTAACATCGGCTTCCAGTCCCAGCAGCAAAGGTGGTAGCCCAAAGGAATTGGCTACCATGCGAATCAGAAACTCCTGCCAGGCAATGCGTAAATCCGCATCCGTTCCCTGCGCGAAGCGGAGTACCTCCGGCTTTTGCTCGGTCGAGAGGAGTGGCACACGTCCGGTTCCCTCAATTTCGTCCTGCCACCAGCGAATCAGCCGGTCGTGCTGCGTCGGCGTGGCTTCATTCAACCACAGAGCATATTGCGCCACAGAGTTCGCCGCCAGTTTGCCAGCAAACCGGTGAGCGCTCAGAAACTGATTCACCGTTTCAAAAGCCACTTCCAGCGGACCCAGCCCGAAGGGCGTAAAGCTGCGCGGATTCATGCGCACATAGATCAACTGACAATCGAGCAAGTCAATGGCATTTGATTCCAGTTGCCCCGGCAGCATTTGAGCGTAACGAGGCGTTGCTTCGTCGCCGTTCCAGCGGGGATTGATGCGGATGGAGGCCCCATCCACCGGCCACAGCATCGCAGGCCGCTCTCCGTCCCCTGTCGGCTCCATCTCGATTGCCCCATAACCGCCGGTGAGAGCGTCTTCAATCACTTGCTCAATCAAAGTTCGAAAGCTGTCAACGGCATTCGGCTCTTCAAGGGTCCTGCGCAGGGCTATCAGTTTCCTTTCTGCGTAGGCCACATCTCCTGCGCGGACTCCGCGGCGCACCCGCACCTGCCAGTCCATCGCGGCAATGCGATCCTTGATTACATTGATCGCCCGGCGCACCACCGGCGTCTCCGCAAAACGGCGCAGATTCGTCGGTGTCGGCTTGGGCGGCAAATGCCCCGGAAACTGGACCGGGCTAAGAATCGAGGGCAGCGCCAGCGTCTTGCGCTCCGCCCCTGCATCGGCTGCGCCTGCTGTCATCTCCGCCCCCTGCCCATTCCGTTGGCCGGTCGCTTGCCTCCATATCTCCCGCAATTGCTCCCGTACCTTCACGCGCACCTTCCTTTTTTTCAGTCCATCCAAAACAAAAGGCACAGCCCAATCGGGCCATGCCTTGTACTTCGTACGGCTCAAAGCACTACGCTCTGAACTGCAAGTCAATTAGTTCCTCACAACAAAATCAATCCTACAACAGATGGAATAAACTATCGGCAAAAGTTATAAAAATAACCTGACTTAGTCAAAATGAGATAGCACTTACATTCCCGTAGTTACCGGCGAGGTTACATTCGTCAAACTTGCAGCTCTCTGCGCGCCGTTTCCGCCACGCGCCCTAAGTCCGATGTCGTCAATACCCTGATCTGGTGCTCTTCCATCGTCTCCACGCCAAACCGATACAGTTCCAACCGTTCCGGCTCATCATCGGTTGCTCCCACCTTCGCCGCCGGCTCAATGATTGCGGTCAGCTCCAGGCTCGCGTTATCTATTCGCTCTACCCCAGCCCGTAGACCCGCCGCGGAAAACGCGAGCACTTTAGCCATCTCCACGCCCGGCTCCAGGCTCACTGCATGAAACATGCGAATCGTCCCATTGGGCCGGTAGCCAACATCAATCCTCAGCGGATCGCCCGCGCGCGTATAGCCAGAAGCAGCAATCCGCTTGCGCAGCAGATCCCATACCCCAGCATGTTCAAACTCGCTGCGCATCCGCGCCTGAATCGCCGCCCTGCCGCTCAATCGCGGCACCTTTTCTTTTGGCAGTGGCTCCACATAAAGGAGCATCAACTCTTCCATCCCCGCAGGAAGGCTCTCCGCGAAATAGGCCTTGCTTTCTGTCAACTGCACGCTCAACGAGAGCGACTCTTCGAGCCGCCGCATCAGATCGCCCGCCGGCTCCGCCTGAAAGCGTTTGCGTAGCTCCGTTTCCATTCCTTCCAGTAGCGCCGTATCGGCCTCCGGGTCCAGGCAGCGCACCCTGCGCCAGTCGCGGGTAAACCGAACCAGCGCCGGCTCCCGGCTACCCTGCTCCCGCAGGATTACGCCGATATGCACATACTCATTCCTAACCGCATCCGGCACATACCGGAGCAGTTGAAACTCGCATTCCCGCCGTCCGCTTAGATCTGTCATCTCCGCTGTCCCATCCTATTGCGGGTTACCGTTCTATAGTGGTTTCCCAAATTCAACCACTCAACGGGAATTCGTGAACCGCTCTAATTGGCCCTTCCCAACATGCTAGCCCCCCACAGCCCGTCCTTCCAACCCTCTTCCGTAGATTCTTTGGTCATCGCTCCCCATTTTGGAAACGGTCTCCGGTCCGAAAGCCTGAATGCCTCGATCAGATCGCGGATTCGACCTTGTCGCTTCAGCAGCTTCTCCACCAGCGCTTCCATCTCGCTCAGGTCACCGCCGTACCACTCGGGCGGAATCTCATTAGCCGCGGTCCACACTGTCTCGGCGGTCATTGTCTCCATCCGCGTCAGCCACGGATCAAAAGAGCCCCAGCCGACGATTTCCCTGTAGACTTCATTGCGATAGTAGACTCCGCGTAACGGCGCGTCAGAAAAACTCCACTCTCCGGCATGGAAGCAATAGCCATAATCAATAAACACGGCCCGGTAGCGCCGCTCCCGCTGCTTGCGCGCAAAAACCGCCTGCCGCCCATTGGCGTTGCCTGTCCACTTATCCAGCGCCATAATCCCGGCGAACTCGCCCAGATTTCGCACCTCGGCCAGTTGTTCCTCCGGCAGATAATCCACCACCTGACCCGGCATCAGTCCGCCCACAAACCGTGAGCCAAACTGCAGTCCAGCCTGACACCGAACCTTGGTCTTTCCTAGGTCGATCTCCAATTCGGGGGTATTGTCTACCAACCAGCGAGAAACCTCCACCACCTCCGCCTGCGGGGTAGCGAGGCCCGCAGCAGTTGCAATTCGCGAGGCCAGCAGCTCGTTGGCCAGCACCCGCATGTGTTGCGGGTTATTCTGGAACTTCACCACATACGCGTGTCCATCCGCGCCCAGCATCAACTGGCCCTGTGCCCCGCCCCGCATTCTCCGGATATGCTGCACCGCCAGAACCGCCAAGCCCGCGCCCTCGTCTGTTCCAGACCTGATTGAAATTCTAAGCGTTCCGGCCTCGACCTGCAGCTACTTGCTTCTTCGTTTCCCTTCCAGCAACTCCTCTCTTGCCCCCAGCCCGATCGCCATTGCCATCACCCGGTCATCATGCGCGCCGCTTCGCGCCCCGGTCTTGCCGTCCGGCATGCGCACAAAGCTTCTGCACTCTGCCAGTAGCCGCCGGCTTTGGAACCGCTCCGGCTGCTCAATCAATCCAGCGTCCAGCCGGCTCAACACCATCGGCCGGTTCAACGATGTCGTCAGCCAGCCAGCTTGTCCCCCCTGACGAAAAATGCGCTGATATCCGCAGACAGTCTCCGTCAGCGCCAGCACCCCGCTGCCATGATTGTTCCGCTCCACCACCAGCCAAGCCTGGTTATATTCCGTGGCAAGTGCTGTCATCAAACGCGCCAGTTCGAGTCCCCCCAGATGACCAGCAAACTCCGCGCATTGCAAGCCCGTCTCCAACTCCAGCACCTCGGCTGCTGAATAGTCCCCTTCGCTCCCGCCGCCGGCCGGGTCTACCGCGACCAGATACTGCTTGCCCTTCACCGGGGGAAGCCATATCTCCAACTCGCCATTGCGCCGCTCTTCAACCGGTGGCGAGGTCGTCGCCAGCCGCTCCTCGATCGCTGAGAGTTCAAAGACCGAGTCTCCGCTTGCCAGAAAACAGCTATTTTCATCCTCTGCGTACTCTTGCCGCGCAAGCGCGCGAAAATCCGCTCGCTTCTGACGCCGGAAACCTATCTGCCGTAGATCAAGGTGAAGGCGCGTGATCAGCTCACGCTCTTCCTCTGTCAGGCTCGATTCTTCCACTGCCTCAGTCCGGTACCGCCGCTCCATCCACCACGGAAAGAAGTGCCGAACCATACCCGTCTCGCCTGCTTTTTGCCACTCTTCATAAAAGCAGCCCCCCACTCCGTCCGGAGTCGACTCCAGAATCAGCTCAGCTCCCGGCGCCATTGCCGCCCGCAGCCCCGCCAGCGTCTCCGCCGGATCGCCCGGCCAGCGCGCCAGCTCCGAGCAGTGCAGATTCTGCACCGTCAATCCGCGCCCCGCATTGCGGTCAGCTGCCGACTCCACCCGATACTGCGAATCGATCTCCGGAAAGACAATCTGCCGGACGTTCGCCCGCGATGTCTTCAGCGGCCCCTCGCGCAGTTCCTCCGGCAACCTGTCCAGAAAACGGTGCACAATGCGGAAAATCTCCTCGGCCGCCTCCTGCGTGTGCGCCACTTGCAGTGTCATCGTACCCGGCTGAGTAATCGTCTTCAGAAAGAAACGCGCGGCAGCCCACGTCGTCAGACCCATTTGACGCGCCTTCAAAACGATATTTCGTTCCCCCCTGCGGAGTTCAAAAGCACGCTGCGCTGCATTCGCCCGCAGCGCAGCAGTGCGTCCGGTTCGCGTCCTTACTCGCAACAAGAGCGAGGTCAGCTTCATGCCGACGGTCTGGCCTTGCAAACTCGCCGGACGCTCATCGAGAATTTTCCCGAAACTCTCCAACTCATCCCGGTCTAACCTCTCCGGCGTCAGATCCCAGGCCAGACACTTTGACTGAGTTACTTCATCGTTCCCTTCCATTCGACCGCCATCTGTGCCTTGAGAGATATTCATTTCCAACCGCTACTGACTTGCTGACCCGCTGACTCGCTTCTTACGGCAGCCACGTGCAATAGCTTCCCGGCTCAATCACCAAAGCATCTGAAGCGCTGCTCGAAAGCCCATAAACCGTCGCCGTAACCGCATTTGTGCTTCCAGTCGTCAAGGTGAACATGATCTCATCCCGATAGCCTGTAGCTATCGCGCTCGGCGCGTCCGCTGCTGAAATCGCCGTCGTCGCCGCCGAAGTAATCGTCGTGTAGGTCGGAGCTTTATAAGTTCCCGGCGAATCCTGATTGATCACCCAGATATCCGTCGGCGCGTTATTCATCCCCATGCCAAATTGCACCGTCCCCACCGCTGTACTCTGCTCCCAGATCAGCACGCACATCCCGCGCTTGGTCGTGCTGACTGGAATTGCCGGAAGCACAAGTCCCGTCGTCGTAAAGCTGGTCGCGGCAATAGTCGTCGCGCTTGAAAGTGATACGCCCATTCCCCCAGTGATCGTTCCGCTCGTCGTCAGAGTTCCTGTCACGCTGGCATTGCCGGAACTCGTTACCGTCAGGGCCGCGGTATTGTAATTTGTCCCGCCCTCGTAGACGATGAACCCGCCGCTGCCCGAGTGGTTTACATTGTTGATCGTCACCGCTCCGCTGCCTTGCGATGAAAGATTGGTCGCTCCATTGATATAGCCGGTGAAAATCGGCATCGGCGTTGTTGCGCCCTGATCCTGAATGAGAAAGTCATAACTCGTATCCTCTTCGAGCAACCATTCAGGCACTGGCGTCGCTGCGGCGCTATTCAATTGAATACCGCCGAGTTCGGCAGTGGCTGATGTACCAGGCTGAATAACAACATAATCAGTATTCGCCGAGTTATTCGCGAAGGTCGTCGTGTTACCGGTAAACGTTGGCGAAACCGCATCAACCACATTTCCTGTGCCTGTCGTGGATACTGCCACCGGCTGCGCGCTGGAGTTAGTCCCCAGCAAAGCCGCCGAGGCTGGCACTGCTGTCCCGTTGAGTTGGGTTGCATTTGCGTTTCCGAGTTGTCCTTCTAACTGCCAGTAAGTGCCGTCGAACGTCGCAGAAATCCAGTGGCCAACCAACAAGTCATTGGCGATCAAGTTCCCCACTCCGCCCCACTTTTTGATCGTCGCCGCAGTCGCGCCGTTGACCGCCAGAGTTGCGCTTCCGGTATTCGCGACATCTGCCCGGAACTGAATATGGTCTCCAGCCGCAGGCGTAAATGTTGGCGAGGTCGAACAGGTATACGCAGTTCCCGAGCCGGAGGCCGCGCTGCAGTTCGCAGGCATACTCAGATTGTGAGATGTATCCGCCTGTAGCTGTCCGCTGCCGTTGGTTCCCACTACAGCCGCGCTCGTCAATCCAGAGTCTGTCAACGCTGATACAGTCGTCGGGTAAGGAATCGAAACGCTCGCCGCCCCGGTGGATCCTGTGTGCGACAAAGCGAAGGTGCTTATAGGCGTCGTTCCTGTACCCAACGCAGGTCCAAGGGTCCATGTATCGGAAGTAGAAGCGGTTCCGTTCCAGTAACTGCCTGCATCCGCGATTCCCGGACCGCTCATGTTCTGTGTCGAAGTCGCCACGGTTGAATTCGTCAGACTAACAGCCGCTCCTCCCGTAAATCCTGTAACCGAAGGCGACGAGATATTCAGGTTCTCTGTTCCCGTTGTCGTTCCTTGATGAGAAGAACTGATCGTCCACGATCCTCCCTGGACACCGCTTCCATTCCACCAGGAATCGCCAAGGGACAAATTATTCGAAGGATAGTTAGTTGAAGAGGTAGCAGTGTTGGTAGGCAACATCTGGAACGCAGCTCCTGCCAGATCAGAATCGGGTGATGTTACTGAGTCGCACGTCCCCGAACCAAAGAAATTGAAGTCAGAGTCGGCAGCTACTCCGTTTGTAATCGGACCTCCCGCTACTGTCGCAATCTTGACCCATCCGCTATTCACGTTGTTCGGGTAGCAGAAGAAAGAACCCAATACACTTACATCCGTGGCTGACCCGCCCAGCAGAACTCCAATCCCGTTCGGATAAGCCCCATTTGCGGAAATCAGCGGACTCTTGATCGTCGTGCCCTCGCCATTCACATAGAACCCAATGTGTCCCGGCGTATCTACCTGGGCCGAATCCCAAACTACTCCGCCATTGTCCTCAAAGCTCACATATTGGCCACTATAAACATGCGGATGAAGATTATTGATCGGCGCCCCCTCCTCGCGCATCGATGCGCCCTTGAATCCTCCGCGGACTACAATATTCTCCGTCTCCACGTCCGTCACATTCTTGAAATGCATCCCGTAATAAAAGACAGAGTCGTTGAAAATCTCTACATTGATAGTTCCGCTGCATCCGCTCCCCGGAGTCGCAGATGTTACCGATGTGATCCCGCCGCTCGATACTGTTGCCGCCAACCCGGTAGGCATCGTCGTGCACGGCTGCGCCCCCGCTCCATTTCCCCAGAGATACACAATGGGAGGGTTTGGAGTCGAAGTGTAGCCCGCGCCACTTGCAGTCACGGTGTACCCGTTTGTCGCAAGATTTCCGCCCGACACGTTGGCGGTCACTGAAGCCATTGACGGCAATCCAGTCAGGGCGCCGGATACAACAATGTTTCTGAAAGTGGTCTCATATATCCACGCCAGGCTGCTCGGGTCGGCCCCGAATGTTACAATCGCATCCTCGCCGCCTGAGTCCGTAAATCCTGCATTGCAGAATATATTCTCAATAATTGAACCCTGCAGTCCGCTCAAGTTCATGCACGAAGAGGCATTACCGTCACCAAGCAGATATAGGCCTGATATCTTTATCGAGGCATTCAGATAGGATGCCGGCGTATCTCCCTTGAATAACATAGCCTGATTGATCGGGCATATCTGGCGGATTGCGCTCGGCTGATTAATCCCTCCCGTCCCATACCCTATCAGGCTAATTGATCGGTTCTGATACTGCGGAATGGTTATTCCAGCGCACGTATCGTAGTAAGAGCCGGAACTCGTCTCGCCGAAGATAAGCACGGCATTCTGATTCGCCGTTAGCAGCCAATTCGACACAGTTGCCAGAGCGCAATCCAGTTGTGTCGTGTAGAGAGTAGAACCAACAGCGCATCCGCCGCCGGGAAATCCGTCTACATAAAAGACGTTATTCGCACTGGTAATGCCCAATGTAGTTCCTGGCGGCTGTGACACCACCTGGGTTGTAGTTGGAGTTAGATTCACTCCGGCTCCGCTGCCCGATCCGCAACTTGATCCGGTGTTCGTGATGAATCCCGAGCTATCGACCTGCAGGCAATCATACCCAGAGCTTGCGGCAAGCCCTGGGAACTGGATTGAGGACGTTCCTGTGAACGCGGCATATAGAGAACCGCTGGAGCCCCCATAGATCTTGAATGCGCTCCCAGATCCAGTCTCGTAGTTAACGCGCACGACCCCAGTCGTGTTTGACGCGTTAACATAAGTATCGCTGCTGTTTGTACTTTGATATGCCTTGAAGCTGTCAACTCCGCTAATCGCTGAATTCAAGGCCCAGTCGTTTGTTGTATTGTTCACCATATACCACTGGCTTGCGCCTAGATAGTTCTTATAAATCAGACTTTCCTTCTGCGGCGCGGTCGATCCCGCCCATAATATAAAGTCGTTTTCCACGTTTGCATTGTTCTTTATCTCAACGGAGTTTTGAATTGTCGCCTGGCCTGTGGATTGCAGTGTCCCGTCAAAGTAAGCGTCTCCAGAGCCGTCAACAGTTGCGACCGTCGCCGGGGACGCGCCGCCGGAACTAAACGCTACTCCGCCGGTTCCAGAGTTTGACGAGCACTGGAAGCAGACATTTCCCGTCCCGGTTCCGTTGATTGCGGTGCTATTACTGCCGGCGCTGTTATTCTGCTGAATTTGGAGCCTGGTCGAATTATTGATTAGATCATTGAAGACCCAGTTGCTTGCACCGCTTGTTCCATCGGTCAACCCCCACTGCCAGTTATATTGGCTGCTGGCCGTGCCATCGTCTACTTGCGTCTCCCAATACATCCCACGCACATTTCCAGCGCCAATGCCGAGCCGGAGGTGGTTTGTCACGGTGGCATCCTGCTGGCTCGCATACCAGTCCCCGTTAATTCCATTAAAGGTACGGTGAAACGCGTCCAAGAAACTGTTTCGGCTACCGTTATCAGTCAACTTTCCTGTAAACATCGTGCCGCCGGTAATCCACGAGTTGAACTGGCTCCCTGTGTCCGCTATGATCTGGTTGTTTGAATTTTCATTGCGCACTCCGGTGAACGTATTGTTCTGTGCATTCGATCCAAGGTGCAGAGCGGTGTTGCATCCTTCGATATCGCCACCGGTAAACGTATTTCCATCCCCTTGCTGCAAGTTGATTCCGTAGGTTCCGCTGATTGGACTGCCCCCGCTCGTTGGGCAGTCAATATGCAGCCGAATGAAGGTGCTCGCGTTCATCCAGTCGGTTGTTGCAGAGTTTGAGATCTGATGCCCGATCGCATTGACAGCCTCTTGGAACCCTGAAAGCTCAATATCATAGAAGGTTCCACCTGTATAATTACCGGTCCCATCTAGTGTCATCCCTGTCTGATTTTGATTGCCGAGAATGTAGAGGCTTTCAAGGTCGATTTCTTGGGTCCGGTAAGCTATCAGCCCTTCCGCCGACGCATTGCCCGCTGCCGTGATGTTGATCACTGCGTTATCTAGATGGAACCCTGGCGTGTCAGTCGCATAAGTAGGATCGCCCACCTGTATCATCGCGGATGTTCCTGAGTATGCGAATACTGTTCCACCAACACTTCCGCTTGCTGCACTAGATCCACGCAACGAACACCCTCGCAGGCTTACATTTCTTGTCCCCGCTGTCACTACCAACTGATTGGATGTCGATATTGTGGCGCATGGCAGCAGCACGGTTACATTTGCTGTCGAAATATTGAGATTTGTTCCCATCGACAGATTGCCGGTGAAGTTACGTGCATCGCAGGTACCACCGTCGCTCGAACTGAGTCCAGTAATACAGGCGTTCAATTTAGCTCCAAAGTCCGTGCCTGGAAACTGATCGACCTGATAAGCCGCGCCGAGACGCTCTGCCGTTAGGCTTCCTGCGAATATTGACTGGCTCGCGTTCAGATTTGCGCCGCCCAGGTTCGCAAGCGCTTGTGATGCAGACGAAGCGCCAGTTCCGCCGTTGGCTACTCCGACAGTCCCGGCAGTCAGGTTAGATCCGCTCAGATTCGTCAGGTTAGATCCATTGAACGCCGGTGCGGTTTGCCACGCCGGAACAGATGATGCGGACCCCGTTCCTGTTTGCGTCAAAACTGCGGTCTGCGCGGACGTACTACCTGGCAAACGGCTAGGCGCGCCTGTTGTATTGGCCGCTACAATATCCCCGACCACCGATGTAAGTGAACTGGAACTCGATGGAGTGCCGCCGCTGCTTGAAGGTGTAGCTGGTGAATTCGCACCATCCAGAAGAAATGCTGTGTATGTTCCGGAGGGGTAGATCGCTGTCGATGTCGTAGGATTGCAAAGACTCAGGGTCATAGCGCCGGCGGACGTAACATTTCCGCTCAATTGCAGCGGCACGACAATTGACGGAGCTTGTACAAACAGTATTCCGTCTGTGGTCACAGCTCCGGGAAGGGAAACTCCCGTGACCGTCGCGCATGTATTTCCAGTCACAGTTCCACCAGAGATAGTGAATGCCTGAGAGCTGAAGTCCGTAATTGGAAGAGTGGTGTCAGAAGAGGATATTGCGCCCTGGCGAATACGCAGGCCCGGCGCTTGAACCGCTGGAGGACCGGTGAAATGAGTGCCACTGTATTCGTTTTCGAGTACAAAGTACCTCGGAACGGTTGCAGCACCGGAGTACGCTGACATCGCATATCTCAAACACCACTCATCGCCGTCTGTGCTTCCGGCTGCATAACTCGCGAACGCGGTATAGCACTCTTCGCCAGAGTCGGCAGTGCCGTTTGGATTTTTGATGTTCGAATTGGCATGGATGATTCTGTCCGATTGAGGTTGAACATTCGTGATCGGATATCGCGAAGCAACCCGGCTATCCGTTGAATTAACACCAGTACGCAAATTATTCTGAGTTTGCGTGTAGGAATTTCTCCATGACTCACCAACTACTTCCTCGGAATCAATGCCCGCCGCCTCGACATTTCGTATTACAACTGCCGTCGGGCTTTGGAGAAGTATGTCAGCCTCCAGTTGAGTGTTAACTGGGTCATAGGGATTCGGGCATATCCCAGGTGTACCCCAAGGGCTTCCCGGCTGGCAGTCGCCGCTGTCTTCCCCTGCCATGGAGTCAATTAATAGATCTTCGGGAGATGTTATTATTACCGGATAGCTCATTCCAAGCTTAATGACATAATTACGAATTACATTTGCGTTTGACGCGCGTTGGTAACGCGAGTAATAGGCTATTCCGATTCCGAATATCCCCCGCCAGAACGAATCCTTGTCTACCCCCAAGAGTGAGTATTGTGTGTCGGTCAAGCGCGTGGCATTGTCGCCAACATGAAAGAAGTATGTGTTAAACCACGTATCAAGCCCACTTTGATTCGCGACAACTCCTCCAGCGGGCGTCGTAGGTTGAATCGCGAAGAACTGATAGCCGTCAATCAGAATATTGTCGGCAAAGTCGCTGGTGGCCAGAGGGCACTGGCTCTCAGCTCGGCATTGCCACCAACCGCCTACTATGATTCCAGCCATTGATGAAAAGTTCAGATCTCGAAACTGCGACAATTGTATGACGTTTGCTAGAATCGATATGCCAGTCGAGTTGGTATTCACGCCACGGAATAACCACTCCCCTGCGAACCCTGGAGAAGCCCATGCTATGAAAGCGTGTGAGACTGTCAAGTCGTACACTGAAAAGGATGTTATCTGCTGCTCTGAGCCGAACACAGCGCTAAACGGTGGCGCAAGAGTGAAGCTCGTCGAATATTCACTGAATGCCGATAGTATGGTTGCGGAGTTTCCATAGATGGTCAGCCCGTCAGGCACTCGAATTGAGAATCCTAACTGCCCCGGTGTTTCCGGAGCCAACGGCACACAAGCGCTTCCTGCGATTGGCGGATGCTGGGCCGCGTTTGATATGGCGCAGGTATCGCCAGAAGCTGGAGCGCTGCCGTCGTCAGCGGCCGTAGGCATATAGCCTGTCACCTTCGCTACATAGTACGTCTTGTTGGCGGTAAATGCGATAGTTCCTGCGGTGCTTCCGTTATTTGTTGCGTAGGCGATCGCGTCGTTGATGCACTGCGTGTCGTCGGTAACTCCATCTGCGGCGCATCCAAAATCGTCTACCCGCACCTTGTCGCTGTATGTGCTTGTCCCCCTTCGTTGGTCAAGTATCGGTATCGGCGTGGGAGCAGGAGGAGCGGCCGCGACGGTTATTGCCGGGCAGCTAGTGTACCCAGACCCGCGGTTTGTTATCGTATAACTTGTTACTTGGCCGCTGTTCACATTCGCCGTTACCGTGAGTCCGGTGCCGCCAGACCCCGAACTGTTGACTGTCACTACAGGTGCGGTTGTGTATCCAAATCCCATTTCTCCAGGGTTCACCTGAGTAATTACGCCTCCCTGTGTTAAGTCATAAACACAGGTCGCTGTTGCGGTAATTGAGGCCTCCTGCGTATAGCTTCCGACCGTTCCCGGAGGTATTAGAGCAGACGAAGCACTGGCCACGCACGCACTTATGGTGGAGCTTTGAGCGCAATTTGTCGTCCCATTAATTACTGGGGCTGTCAATGGCCCTGTGAGTGTGCCGCCCGCAATGGGCAGAGCACCGCTCCCGTTCGTAATCTGGTTCGTAATTGCTTGGTCAACATAGCCTTTTGTCGCAGCCTGATTGGGTTGCATTGGAGCTTGTGCAATCGAGATTGATTGAAACGCTGGCACAAATGATAACCATGCTGTCTCGACATTTGTAGATGTTGAAGGCGCTAGGCCAGACGCGGCCACCTGATTGCCTTGCGTGGAATTGTCACAGCTTGAGTTCCCGGTAACAGTGTTATATGAAATAGAGAACACCTGCCAGCTTGTAGTCAGGCTTATGGTCTTATCCGCGAATGTGCATGCTGCACCAGATCCGTTTGTGCCGGTCAGTCTTAGCTCCTGCGTAGATGCAATGTCCGCTTTGGCAGCAACGTACCAATTTCCAGATCCAACAGGAAATGTTTTTCCAAGGATGAGCGCGTTTGCTACTCCGCGTACATGCCAGACGGCGCTGGTATCCCAAGCGCCGCCAATTGCCTT
This sequence comes from uncultured Acidobacteriaceae bacterium, assembly GCA_963713645.1. GTDB lineage: Bacteria > Acidobacteriota > Terriglobia > Terriglobales > Acidobacteriaceae > Telmatobacter. The sequence goes on from CAVQMQ010000018.1 coordinate 87,538, forward strand.
TACATACGATCCGGTCACAGGCGCAGTTGAATCTTTGCCGAACTGGCTTCCTGTGCCCGCACTTTCGCCGGCAGTCCACAAAAGGTCTTCTGCGCTCAGAAATAGGTCATTCAGGCTTGTAAATGCCTGGTTTGCCGACCCTCCACCCAGCAATGCGAAATCAGGTGAAATTGTGCTTGCCGCAAGTCGTGCCGGTTCGATTCCTGTTTCGCCACTGCCCGAGGCATTCTCCTGCACTACCGTGTTTCCGAGGCCATTATCCTTCAATCCGCCGTTCAGAGCCAATTGCTGGAAATTGTTTGCGGAGCCGGTAAATCCAACAGAGTTTCCCAGTCCATTGTTCAGAACTAGAGCTGGGTAGGTTCCACCGCCAGGGAAATTTCCGCCTCCTCCGAGCTGTACCCCATAACTTTGCGACCCAGATGCGTTCCACACTGTGTATCCGCCGTTCCCGTTTGACAGATTTCCGCCAAAGAAGGTCATGTTTTGGCCAGTAACCATGTTTGCGGCCGCAGCAGTATCCCATGTTCCAGATACACTTAGGCTGGCGCTCGTAGTCGCTGAACAACCGACTCCGCCTGAGGTTATAGTTACAGTACCAATGGAGCTGTCGCTATTTACGTTCGCGAAGGCCTGTGCTGTGCAAGATCCACTGAATGTAATCGGTATTTTAACTCCGTAGGGGTCATATCCCAAGCCGTGTTCTGGTCCTACCGTTACTGATGTGACAGCTCCGCCAGTAGCTATCACCGTGAACTTCGGCGGCACCGCATCCCAGGCTGGAACAATTGTGATATTCCGTACCGTCCACCCCTGTTGTAGTGCGGAAAAGTCCAGAATGAGTCCCGTCGGCGGTTCTGCCGTCGCTGACGAATTGGTAGCCAATACTACGACACCGTCGAGAATATTATTTGTGCCGGCAACGGTTGTAAATCCGTGCGTTACCTGCATGGTAATATTCTGCCAGCGGTTGGAATCTGCCATTAGTCCGGCAGGGACGCTTCCGCCCGAAGGAGCGCCAATAGCAATGCCGGTATTCAGGCCATTGATATCAATATTGCGAAATTCGCTCCATTTCGGCCACTGTGCCAAATAGAGTCCGCAAGTATGCGTCGAATGCGCCCCGGCATATTGAGCCATTGGGTCCGTTCCTGTGGCTATAATTTCCAGATTCTCGACCGCTGCCTTTATCAGCCCGTTTCCTCCAGCACCTGTCGCTGCTGGCATGGCGATCGCGCAGTTACCGACCGCCCACGCCGCGCCTGTTCCTGCGATTCCGCTGAGTCCGTTTCCTCCCACCGAGAAGATCGAGTTCACTTCCATCGGGCGGTTCAACGTGCACGATCCGCCCGTCGCACGCCCCTCTGCGGCAGAACAGGAAACATCCAGACTCTGGTCTACGTAGATAGTCAGATCATGTATGCGTGTATACGAAAGCAAGTTGGTGCTGTCGGGCGCCGAAGCTAATACGTCCTGTCCTGGAAATCCCATTAATGCAGATACTTGCTTACTTATGCCTGCAATAGATTCGCCATGCCATGTGAGCGTATGCGTCTTGCAGGTTCCCTGCGGGATCGATAGCCCGACTCCATGCGATTGAGCATAGTTTATCGCGGCCTGCAATGCGTTCGTATCGTCTGTTACTCCGTCACAGACGGCGCCGAACTCCTTTACACTCCGCTCGTACTGTTGTGAAGATGTCTGGCGGAGGTCCGAAACATATACACCATTAGGATTTGTAAAATTATCAGTTCCCATATAATTTGGCGGAATCAACATCGCTCCATTCGTTCCCGCGGCAGTCATTGCCGACTGCAATGTCGTCTGCGGGCTTCCCGTAACTGGCGCTTGCACGCCGTTTACCGTCGGCGCTCCAAGCGGCCCCGTCATGTTGGCTCCAGCAAGTGGAACTGCTTGAGCGAAGCTTGAATCTACATAACTCTTGTCCGCTGCCTCCAGCGGTTGCGTGGGATTGCAGCAAAGATAGAGCGGACCCGTGAGCGTTCCGCCGGATGCAGTCAATTGACTCGATAATTGCTCAGCTATCGCCTGATCAACGTATGCCTTGCTTACAGCCTGCACGGCTTGCGCAGCAGGCATCAATTGTGCCCTTACCTGCGCTATGCTGGCCGCGGCCGCGGCTGGCACAACCCAATATTCAGTGCTCGTCGAGCCGTCGCTCATTTGATAAATTGCTGTGTAATACAGGCCGGCCGGAGTAGCGCCCAAGTTTGGAGCAAGATTCACACTGAGGAAGCCATCCGGGGCTATAGTCACGGTCAAGGAGTCCGCAGCCACGGCTTGGTTGCTTGCCGTAGTAAACGCAGGCCAGCTCAGAAACAGTATGCCGGCACCAGGTTGGCCGTTGGCCAGATAAACAGTCCCTTGAACTGTCGTCGTGGTAACTGCCTGCGCGCTGGCAATCACTGATAGGAGGACGCACACAACATTCAAAAGTGTCCAGCGCCTGACACGCAACCATTCTTTTTTCGTGAGCTTCATCCGTCTCTCTTCCTTCTGCCTGACGTTCAGGCGATGGGTAACTCCTGCTGCCTTGCCAACCAATTTCTCGCTCGCTGGCGCCTTGCGATGCAGCACGCGCTCGCAACCTTGAAATAACTTACTATTCAGTGAATTTGAAACTGGAGTCGCCGATTCCTTCCACGGACGTATTCCAGAGCGCGGATCGGTTTGGCTCGATCAAGCGGGCTCATTGCCGACTTGATTTAATTGCCGTCGTCCGCGTCTGTATCTTCCATTTCCTGCAGTGCATCGGGCTCTGGGCCGTTCCATCGAGGTTCTTTTGCCAACTTTTCTGCGAGACTTTCTAGCTTCTGTGTTTGACCTTCGTCAAGGTTCTCGATAGGTCCATCTGCGAGGTTAATCAGTAGCTTGGCGCTTTGCACATGTCCCTTCAAAGTGCTTTGATACAGGGACTCCGCAATCGCGCGCTGTTCTCTTCAACTTTTTTGCCAGCCGCCTTGCTCAACTTATTTATTGCGGGGTTGTTCTTGCTTGTTTTTCGAGCCGGAGCCTTGCCAAGTTTTCTTCCAGGTGCTATTTCCCCATTCGTGCTCACCATCTAGCCGCCGTTTCCGTTTGCCATTTAACAGGCTTGCGCATTTTGTACGATAAACAAAAGAGGGCTGGCCTATCGGGAAAGGCCATTTCATCGGCTCTCCGCCTCGTGCAATCCCGCAAATGGATCCTGATGGGATCGAGAAAGCCAAGTCAGCCTTCCACTGTTGAGTTCGTTCGCTCTGAATGTTCTTAGCTTAACTAATCATTGCCTAATTGAATGCAACCCAGATTGTGCGAGTTATGCGGCTTATAATCAATAGCTTATCAAGAGATTACGGCCTTACTTAATTTGACGTGCTATAGCCGGGACTCTGCAAGTTCCCACGCTGGAGAATCGGCAAAAATTCCGCCTGCTCTTTTGCAGATAATTTTGCGATACCAGGTAATTTGGCTTTGCCTTCTCACCTGTGAATGTTGTTTGACCGGTTCATTGCCGAGCACATTGGGGGATATCTCTTCAGTTGTATCTAGAAATATCCGCCCCCGCAATTCTCCGAATTGCGGGGAAGTTTTCCATCACGAATCAGCACCACAAATCACTTCTCAGTGCCCGCTACCGGCATCAAATATTGCTCAAAGTGAGCCAGAATGCGATTGAAAAGATGCACACGCACATCCGGTCCCGAGATCGAGTGCGTCTTGCGCGGATATAACTGCAAGTCGTAAGGGATTCCAGCTTCTATCAACTGCTGTACGTACTGGATAGAGTTCTCCATATGCACATTGTCGTCCCCCGTTCCGTGAACCAGCAGAAGATGCCCTTTCAATTTGTCCGCAGAATTCACCACGGAAAAATCACGATAACCCTCTGTAAATTCCCTCGGCAGGCTCATATATCGCTCCGTATAGATCGAGTCGTAGTTTTTCCAGTCCGTTACCGGTGCCACTGACACTCCTGCGCGAAAGCGATCTGAGTGTGACATCGCATATAGCGTAAAGGTCCCGCCCCAACTCCACCCCCACCAACCTAGCCGCTTTTTGTCCAGTTGCGGATACTGCGCCAACGCCGCATCAAGGACCGTCATCTGGTCCTGAAATTGCACCGGACCAAAGTTATGATAAGCGGCCTGAGCAAAAGCGCGCCCCCGCATTCCCATGCCGCGGTTATCGGTGTGCAATACCGCAAATCCATGCTGTGCCAGCAGTTGGTCAAAGAGGATTGACCGGTTCCATTCATTGCCCACATCCATTACGCCAGGGCCTCCATATGGATTGACAATCAATGGAACACTGGCCGGGGTTGATGCGCCCTCTGGCAGTAGCAACGTCGCATAAAGAATCGTCCCGTCCTGCGCCTTGACCTCAAGTTGTTTCGGTGCCCGTATTTGAAAGGCATCATATCCATGGTTCACCCAGACAGGTGTGCACGAACCACTTGCCCGGCAATAGTCTAGTTCCGGTTGGGTTTGTCGCGTGGAGCGCTTCTCTATATAGGAGGCATCTATCGGACTGAAATCGCCCTCCCCAACATCGTGCGCTCCGGAACTTGCGCTCAATTGCTTGCGCTCACCCGCAAAACTTACTTGCCATATCTGGCGTTCAAGCAGGTTTCCTTCATTCGAAGTGTAGTAGACCAGTTTGCGAGCCGTATCAGCTTTTATTACGCCATCGACCTCGAATTCTCCTTTGGTCAGTTGCCGCTCCAGCTTTGCGGACTCAGGATTACTCAGGTCGTATTTATATAAGTAGACGTGATTGTGCCCATCGCTCCATCCGGTAAGCACCAGCACGCCGTCGCCAATGTAGACATCGTATTGCTTGTCGTCAAAAAACTTGTCGTCGTAGAGCTGCAGCGCAGGGTGTGCCTGTCCACTCGCCGCATCGGCAAAATAGATGTCCCGGTGCTTGTGATCGCGCGTCACGGTCTCAACCCACAGCATCTTCGCGTTCAGCCAGCCGAAGCGCGGAACATAGTCTTCGCCAGCGCGAATTTGCAGTTGAATCCAAACCGTCTTGCCGCCACTTGCGCTCACCACCCCCACCCGCACCGCTGGGTTCGGATCGCCCGCCTGTGGATAGCGCTGCATCTCGACCGAAGCATGAGTTGGAATCCAATCAGTCAGCGGGTACTCTGGAACCTTCGCCTCATTGGTCTGCAAGTAGGCCAACCGAGTCGAGTCCGGCGACCAGAAATAATTGCTGCGAACATCCAGTTCTTCCAGATACACCCAGTCCACTTCCCCGTTGAGTACCTCTCCACTGGGAGCAGGCGCAACTTGCGACGCAGGCAACGCCGCATCCTTCAAACGCACAACCGCAAGCCCGTGGTCACGCACAAATGAAAGCTGTGATCCGTCCGGCGAAAACTTTGGATCATCCCCAGAGGCCACGCCAGCATTTCCAACCTCGCGTCCTTCGCCGCTGGCCAGATCGTAAAACCAAAGCCGGCCGTTCTGATCGAACAACAGGTGCGCGGAATCCGGCGCCCACAAGAAACCTGCCATCTTGTACCTGTCACGATGATCCCTGTCCGTTTCCGTGTCTCCCGCTCCTGCCATTTTGGCCAGGCGATCAGCGCTCACCAGCACATGCGGCTTGCCAGTAGCCTGATCGACCTCCAGAACCTGACCATCATCCATATAGGTAAAGTGTTTGCCATCCGGCGACCAGGCCCGGCTGTCCGGTATCTCATGCCCAACCACCGCTGGATTGTTGAAGATCGCTTCCACCGTAAGGGGCTTGCCCGCCGTCTGGGCTGCGGCAGGAATGGCAAACAAAACTGTGACAAATAGTAAGGTAAGAGTATTGGTGAGCAAGGCATCAGAAGTAGGTTTCAAAGAAGACTCCTCCAGGTGCGGAAACCGCAAACACAGGCGCTGCCTGCGCTTCGGCTTACAGGGCCGCCTCGATGCAGTGTAACCTACGACTCGTCGCGGCGTCTCAGGCGGTGGAGCAATGAATTCACCGCGACAGAACACAGGGCATCCGGCGATGCCGGATACCCTGTAGATGTGTTCTCACGCGGTTTAGTGAGTGAATTGACGGAAAACACAGAAGAGCGATCCAGAGAGCAGCGCCGCGGCCGGGAGGGTCAGCACCCACGCCATCGCAATATTGCGAATCGTGGCCATCTGCAATCCGCTGCCGTTTGCCGCCATGGTTCCGGCTACTCCTGAGCTGAGCACATGCGTCGTTGAGACCGGCATGCCACCGTAGTCCGCAGCGAAGATCGTTGCCATCGCTACCAATTCCGCAGTCGCTCCCTGCGCGTAAGTCAGGTGTTCCTTGCCGATTTTTTCACCAACTGTGACTACGATGCGCTTCCAGCCCACCATCGTTCCCATGCCCAGCGCCAGCGCCACGGCGACCTTGACCCATGTGGGGATAAACTTGGTCGCCTTGTCAATTGTGACCTTGTAGGCTGTCAGGCCTTTGGTTTCCGTACCGCTAAAAACCGGCTGTTGATGATTTTCAATCAGCTTGGCATCGTTCTTCTCCATCAAGCGGATTGCTTCGCTGGCCACATACATGTCATTGCGGACGTTAGCTTGCTGGTTCGCCGGAACTGACTTGTACTCCTTGTAGACGACCACATTACCTTCCAGATCCTTCACCAGTTCACGAAGAGCCATCATCGTATCCGGCTTGATCTGCTTGGTGCGGATGTAATCGGTGACTTCGTTGCGGGCATCCTCACCAAGGACTCCGCTCTTGTCCACGTGCTGATCCAGAATATGTCCTGCCTGCTCGGATGCTGCAATGAATGCCTGAATGTCATGACCGGTTACCGCATGGTTCAGAGCGTACGCGGTCGGAACGGTGCCGATGAGGATCAGCATGATCAGGCCCATGCCCTTTTGCCCGTCATTTGAACCATGGAAGAAGCTAACGCCGGTGCAAGTGATTACCAGAAGAGTGCGAATAGGCCACGGTGGAGGCGTGTTGTCCTTGGGGGCCTCATACAGTGCAGGGTACTTGACAAGCCACTTGGCCAGTAGAAAGAGAAGCGCCGCGCAGCCGAAGCCTACCAACGGTGAGATCAGCAGTACCTTAAAGACCTTAGTGACCTGTTCGATGTCGATTCCGGAGGTGCCGTCTTGGCCTTTCAATAATTGGTTGGCGACGCCGACACCGATGATAGAGCCGATCATCGTGTGCGAGCTGGATGCCGGCAGGCCGAACCACCAGGTACCTAGGTTCCAGAGGATCGCAGCGATGAGCAGTGCAAAGACCATCGCGAAGCCTGCGCCAGAACTGACCTGGAGAATCAGCTCGACCGGCAGCAGCGTAATGACCGTGAAGGCCACGGTGCCAGTTGAGGTGAGGACACCTCCCAGATTCCACAATCCGGACCATACCACGGCGATATTGGGATCAAGTGAATGAGTGTAGATAACCGTCGCCACGGCGTTCGCTGTATCGTGAAAACCGTTCACGAACTCGAATCCTAGGGCAATGAACAGGGCTAGAATCAGCAGCAGATAAGGCCAGATGCTGCCAATCGTTACGCCGCTGAAGTCCTGGGCAATATTGAATGCGATAAACCCGACCCCAATCACCAGTGCAGCCAGCACGACGCCCCCGCTGATCACGGCATGGGATTTCTTCATCTTCTTGTCAAGCAGGGCAGCTGCGGGCGGGCGGACTTCTACAGCACTAGCCAGATCGGCCATCATAAAGCTCCAGAATATCGTATTTTTGCCTGGCGGCATCGGGGGGAGCGGAGTTTCCAGACGTAGCTATTGATATACGAAAAAGATGAACAATAGATGAATTCCAGCGAGGAAACAGGCAAATTCCTCGACCAGTTAGGCGGACCAGGGAATGATTGCTAGCGCGAGTCCGCAGAAACGAACTGCAGAAGTCAATTAGATTCAGCAGGTGGCCTCCACCCCTGTCTCCCTCGGAACCTCCCATATCAGATTGTTAGATTGCCGCACCGCGGTCGTCCGGCGCATGGGCAATCCGCATCAGCTCGCCATAATCCAGCCAGTTTACCAGGCAGTCATCGCAGGAATCGATGACCACGTTGCCAGGTCCAGCATAGAAATGGGTATCCATGCGGTGATTGCAGCGAGGGCAGGCAATTTTACGGCTCAAGTCCTTGCTGTCTGCTGCTGGTTGGATGACTCCATCTGTCTTGGAGCTCTTCATTGCATCAATCAGCGCCTCGAAGGCCGGCATCGGCACCAAGATGCCGTGGCATTTAGCGCAGTATAAGATGCGAATTCCACTCAGGGTTGCGTCATTGAGCGAGATGCTGCAGATCGGGCAGGCCTGACCCTCCGCCTCGTCCAAAACGCGCACACCGTCGGCCGATTTCTCGGGGACATAGACGCTCTGGCAGTAATCGCACTGGAAGCTCTCAACGCCGGACTTCAAGCGCATCGGCGCTCCGCAGGAGGGACAGTTCATTGCGGCTTCCCGCATTCTGCGCAGAACTTTGCGCGTTGCGGGAGTGCGCTGCCGCACTCGATGCAGAATTTGGTGCCGTCGGCGGTTGCTGTAGCAGCCGGGGCCGTGCTGATCCGGCTGGAAGCGTCGATCAGTACCGGAACCTGCGTCTGCGCGGTGGACGGAGACGGCGCGCCCATCACCGGCTTCAGCGCATTTGAGAGAACTTGCGCAACCGCAGCGCCTGCTCCCAGCCCCATGCCCATCCCAGCCGCGCCGCTTGAGTTCGCAGCGGAAATATCCAGAGATTCCGCCGCCGCATAGAGCGTATAGCGTCCCAGATCTCCCACCATGTTCATCCCTACGCGCTGGTCGAATACCTTTTGCAGTTCTTCCGGCAACGAGACATTCTGCACCGCAAAACTGCTCAACTCCAGGCCCAGCCCCGCAAAGACTGGCTTCAACTGAACGCTGATCTTTTCAACGAACAGACTGTGATTGGCGGCCATGTCAAGGAAAGAGACATCGCTCGTCGCAAGCACTTCGGTTATTGTGCCGACAATGGTGTCGCGCAATTGGCCTTCGAGGTCGGCAGCCAGGTAATGGTCGCGCGTGCCGCTAATCTGGGTAAAAAACGCACGCGGGTCTATGACACGGTAAGAATAAATTCCGTAACTCCGCAGCCGCACTGCGCCAAACTCTTTATCGCGGATTGTAATAGGTGTCGCGGTGCCCCACTTCTGGTCAATCTGCTGGCGAGCGGAGAAAAAATAAACCTCGGCCTTGAACGGAGACTCAAAACCCTTGTCCCAGTTCATCAAATCCGTAAGCAATGGCAGATTGCGAGTTACAAGCGTATGCAGACCCGGGCCAAATACATCGGCAATCTTGCCTTCGTTGATGAACGCAGCCATCTGTGACTCGCTCACCGTGAGCTGGGCGCCGTTCTTTATCTCCAGATCGCGCATCGGATAACGATAAGTAAGAATCCCGTCAGCCGGCTCATTCCACTCAATAACATTGATGAACTGCTTGCCCAAAAATTCCCCGAAAGTCATGCAATGCTCCTGCGGGAAAGTCTAACACTCGTATCTATCGTGTGACCGTGCTTATGAGATTGCGTGGAAGAGCAATCCAGAGAGCGACCTCATGGTTCAGATCTTCGACAAGCTCCCGCAGAGCCAGAATCTTATCCGATTGCAGTTTTTTGAGTGCGAGCGTATTTGGTGACCTCGGCAAGCGCATCCGCGCGAAACGCCGGGAATCAGCGCGGAGATGTGTTCCGCTCAAACCATTCGGCAAGCTGATCTTCGGATAAAGATCCGTCAGCAAGACGCCAGAATGCTAGAACGCGGTCTTCTTTAGAGGCGGTCAACTTCACGCCATTCAGCCTAAGGAACGTGACGGAAACGGTGAATGCTGTGCGCTTGTTTCCGTCCACAAATGGATGATTGGCAACAATCCCCTTGGCATAGCAGGCCGCGAACTGCGCCAGAGTCGGCTCCCCTTCGCAATAAGCGAAAAGGTTTTTAGGGCGGGCAAGCGCGGACTCCAGCAGTCCAAGGTCACGGACCCCCTCCGGCCCGCCATGCAGCATGAGTGCTTCTTCGTGCATGGCCAGGACCACATCCAACCTGATCCAAACCAGTTCGTTCATTCTGCGAGCCGCTGTAAAACATCCCTGTTTTCACGCATTACTTCGCGGGCCGCTTCCATTTGCGTGGCAAAATCCTGATCGAACGGCACCAGGCGAATCCCCTGCGGTCCTTCCGTCAGGCAGACAGTATCGCCCTTTTCAACTTTCAACCGCGCCAAAATCTCCTTCGGCAGAATGATTCCACACGAGTTGCCAATCGCAATGATTTTTGCAGTTGTGGCCATGTCCAAACTCCTCGCCGAATGAAAGTATAACAGAAGTTATAATATGGGCCTACCGCCAATCATCCCGCGCATTGGCCAATCCTTCATTCATCACCGCATCAAAGCCGCTGTGCTTCTTCACGAAAATCTCGCTGAAGGCCCGGTCCTGGCGCAGCAGGATGGCTTGCAGTCGCACCAGCTCCAGCAACGCCAGAAACATCGCGATCAGCGCCCGCTCTGAGCGCGTATGGCTCAGTAACCGCCGGAGCGCCACAGGCTTGTCTTCCATCGTGAGCCGGCGGCCGAGGAACTGAATCATCTGTCCCACGGTTACCGCGTCTTCCTCGACGTTGAAGACCGGTCGCTTCCGCACCCGTTCCAGAATGTCGCGGAAGATTCGCACCAGGTCGACGGTGTCTGCGGCAATCTCCGGCTCGGCGGCGTCATCGTCCTTGAACTCGCGGACTCCAGGATTGGTCCACGTCGCGGCCTCCAGCATCTGCTTCTGTTGCAGCATCTGCGCCGCGCTCTTGAAGCGCTCATGCTCCAGCAGCTTCTCTACCAGCTCGCGGCGCGGATCTTCAGCGGCATCTTCCGGGCCAGAGGGCGCGCGCGGCAGGAGCATCTTCGACTTGATGTGGATCAGCAACGAAGCGGTGTAGATGAACTCCCCGGCCACGTCCACATCCGTCGCCTTCAGCTGATTCACATAGGCCAGAAACTGCGCCGTGATCTTGGCGATCGGAATATCGTAAATGTCGATGTCCTGCTTGCGGATCAAGTCCAGCAGCAGATCCAGCGGCCCATCGTAGACTTGGCCCACAAAGACCGAAAACGGCGACTCCTCAGACTGATCGTCTCGCGCCTTCTGCTTTGCGGCCACCTTGTCCGCGGCCTTATCTATGGCCTTCTGGTCAACCGGCTTCGGCTCTGCGATGGGTTTTGAGGTAAGCACCAGCGCGGGAGCAGCTTCGAGCAGCGCAATCAGTTCAACCGCCGGGGCTGCTTGGTCTACGGCTGGAACCGGCGTTTGAACGGGCTCAATGGAAGACGGGGAATCGGCAGTTGGCCCGTCGAGTTGCACCGTGACGGCCGAGCTGTCAGTCGCAGCCTCGGAGGCCGGCTCGATGGCAAGAGCAGCAGCAGGCTCGGTATTGATCGATGGTTGAATAGTCTTCTGTTTCCGCACAGATTTTGAGGAAAGCACCAGCGGGGGATCGACATCCGTCGCGGTCTCAACAGCAACCAGATCAATGGACTCGATGTGCGCTGTTTCTAGAACCGGTGTATGCGGGATCACTGGCTCAACGCCGGTTTCGGGAGCTGGTTCGAAAACCGGTATCGGCTCTGCGGCGGACGCGACTTCGACAACGGCTTCGATGCTCAAGGCCGCCGACTGTTCCGCGACTATCTCAGAGACCGGCGCAAGAACAGGCTCCTGGATTGAGGCAACCTCAGGCTCAGTCGCAGCAGGCAAAGGCTCTACGCCTGGCTCCGTTATGACGTTGACCGCAATGGGCCGTTCAGTTGCTGGACTGGTCAGCACCGGGCCTGGAGCGTCAGCCCGTGCCTGCTCTTCAATAGCCGGAGCAATGACTGGCACGATAACCGGCTCAGCCGCCAGTTCGGCAACCTGCTTAACGGTGGCAACAGGGTCGGGTAAAGTCGCCGGCTCACCGGCAACGGTTTCGGGATTGGGCAAGTGATCGGTCAATGCTACCTTTTCTTCGAGGGTCGTTTCTTTTTTCAGTTGTTCTTCGCGTTGATCCAAAACACGATTCTCTTTGTGCGGCATGGGCTTTGCAGGCTGGGAAAAAAGGCCAAATCCAGAGCGAATTCCCCCTAAAGCATATTGCACGGCTTTTCGCCACCACGGGAGCGTCTTTTCAACCATCTGCATTCCCTCGGCGGTCAATCCGGGAAAATCTCGTCTGAAGGTAGGTGTGAAACTCCGTACCTCTCACATTTTTTCTGCTCTTGCTCCGGCCATTTATCCGCCAAAAGCCATGCCCATCGCTGCGTCCACCTGATTCATTGTCTCTTTGGCGCGCAGTTGCGCCTTCTTGGAACCGGTTTCCAGAATCTCCTTCGCCTGCGCATCGGTAAAGCCCGAGCGGCGCTCCTGGATGGGTCGCAAAACCTGTACCAAGCCGTCCGCCGCCCAACCCTTGCACTCGATGCAGCCAATGCCGGCGGAACGGCATCCATCATAGACCTTGGTCAGAGTCTCCGGAGCCGAGAAGACCTTATGCAGATCGCCCACCGGGCATTTATCAGGATCGCCAACATCCGTACGCCGAATCCGCGCCGGGTCGGTCACCATTGTCTTGAGCTTCTGCCGCACAACCGGCTCTGCATCGGTCAACTCAATGGTATTCCCGTAGCTCTTGGACATTTTGCGGCCATCGGTGCCGGGCAGCTTGGGCGAAGGCGTGAGCAGTGCCTTCGGCTCCGGTAAAACCTCTGCGCCGTCCAGCTTGTAAAACTGGTTGAACCGTCGCGCCACCTCCCGCGTCAGCTCCACGTGCGCCACCTGATCCTGACCCACGGGAACAAACTGCGGCTGGTACAGCAGAATATCCGCCGCCTGCAAGAGGGGATAGCCGAGGAACCCGTAAGTGCTCAGGTCTTTCCCCGTCAGGTTTTCCTGCTGCTCCTTGTACGTGGGCACGCGCTCCAGCCAGCCCAGCGGAGTAATCATGCTGAAAAGCAAATGCAGCTTCGCGTGCTCCAGCACCTTGCTCTGCAAAAACAGAACGCACTTTTCCGGGTCCAGCCCCGCGCCCAGCCAGTCCAGCATCACTTCCGTCGTATTCCCGCCCACCCGGCTGGTGTCAGCGTAGTCGGTTGTTAGCGCGTGCCAGTCGGCGATAAAGAAGTAGCACTCATACTGGGCAGAGTCTTGGAGCCTGACCCAGTTGGCCAGCGCGCCCATGTAGTTGCCCAGGTGGAGCTTGCCCGTCGGGCGCATCCCGCTCAATACGCGCGGGCGAGAGATAGAAGTTGCGGGTTCAGGCATTTTACTTTTCGATTCCGGGATAATTCGCGAGAATATAGCCGTCCTGTCCCCGTATAGGCAGACGCAAAACCAGCTAATTCCATTGTACCGGGAACAATACGGCACTGGCCGAACCGTTCAAATCCGATTTAGCACCCCATAAAGCAGCCCCATCGTCGGCTCCATCAAGAAGCCCACCACCGGACCGCCCACCAGAATCATCATAATTATTCCAAACATGCCAATACTGTCGTAGGCGTTCAACCAGTTGTACGGCAGTTGGTGGCGGACGATATGGCTCCCGTCCAGCGGCGGAATCGGCAGCAGGTTGAAGAAGAAGAGCATTACATTGATCTGCATCGCCAGATAGCACAGCAGCACAAACCCGTCTATATAGACATTCTCACCGGTCAGCAGATGCAGATGCCCCTGCGCGAAAAACAGCACGGCAAGCAATGCAAACGACACCAGGGCAATCAAAAAATTCGATGCCGGCCCGGCCAGTGTGACCAGCGAGTCATCGCGGACTAGCTTGCGGAAGTTGCGCGTATTCACCGGGCACGGCTTACCCCAGCCGATCAGAAATCTTCCAATCCCCAGGCCGAAGAGCGGACCAAAGATGGCCACCGCCGGAATCAGCAGCGTCCCAATGGGGTCCACATGGTAAGCGGGGTTCAGCGTAACTCTGCCCTGCATCCGCGCCGTCTGATCGCCCAGCCGCGAAGCCGTCCAGGCATGGGCACACTCATGCGCTGTGATCGAAAGAATCAGCAAGACGAACTCAAAGACGTCCGTTATAACAGGATTCGGCTGCAAAGAAAACTCCAACAGGTCTGGAAAGTTCAGGTTAGCATGAGCTGCATTACTCGCTCATCGGAGATAGATCGAAAGCGGATCAACAAATTCAGGTAGCCACCTACTTGTTCACTCCATTGCCAGGCCGCGCAACAACGCCGGATTGCGTACGAAGCGGCGCTGTTGCAGTAGCTGCAACTGCCGCCGGTCGCGGCGGCGACTGCACTTGCCCCGTCGGCGACTGATGCATCGTCACAATAATCGCCCCTGCCGGCTTTCTGCCCACGCAGTGGTACGAGTGTGGTGTGCCGGCGTCAAAATACGCCGCATCACCCGTCTCCAGTGTGTACTCCTGATCTCCGTGCCGAATCTTCAAATCCCCGCTCAGCAGATACAGAAACTCTGACCCTGTGTGCTGGTGCGCCTTCGGCTCCTGCCTCTGCCCGAGCGGCACAAACTCGGCAAAATAGGGGTCCATATGCCGGTCTGGCACCTGATAGCCCAGGCTCTCAAAGAAATAGGTCGGCGTCTCCTCGCCGGTCTGCGGCATCCGAACCCGTTCCCTGCGCTTGTGAACGCGAAAGATTGTCTTCGCCTCGCTCTCGAAGAAGTACGACAGATCCTTTGAGAAAACCATCGCAACCCGCGACAGGTTGCGCAGCGTAGGCACTACGCGGCCCGTTTCCAACTGCGATAGAAAACTGGCCGATAGCCCGGTATGCTTGCCCAACTCCACCAGACCCATCGATTTCTTCAGCCGCAGCCGCTTGATCCGCTCGCCGATCCGTTTTTCCGCGATCAGCCGGTCCGTGGTCTCCACATCTACCTGGGTCTTCTGCGTTGCTTCGTTCAGAACTCCGCTCGTATCGACCACAACAGGAACCCTCCGCCCTCATTGTATTCATAGAACGGAAAGGGTTGTCCATATGATCAATTTTACTGAATGGCGCGTACGTTATTGCTTCGGTCCTCCGTTAGGGTAATCAACGCGGATGGTAAGGATTTCGTAGGGCTTAATGGGCGCCTTAACCAGATCGCCGGCAGCTTCGTGCGTCACAGGCAGCGGATCGCCTTCGGGCGTCTCCATCAAATTCGTCACCGTTGCACCAGTCGCTCCCGGCGGCACATGGAACTCCACCGTCGATTCCTTCCCCGCCCACTCATACACGCGGAAAATCAGTCCATTTGCATCTTCGGCTTTTTTCACTGCGGTCAGCACGACGTTCTCTGGCGTGACGGATGCGAAGGAGTGCTCAGCGGGCAGCGTGCCTGGGTGAGCCGTCGTCACCACTGCCGTCAACGGATAGTTGTACTCGTAACCATGCCGCACGGTCAGCGCCTCCTTCCACGTCCCCGCGTGCGGGTACAGCGCGTAGTGAAAGTGATGATGGCCCATGTCAGCGTCGGGATCGGGCCACTTCGGCGAGCGCAACAACGTCAGCCGCAGTGTGTTGCCTACGGCATCGTACCCGTACTTTGAGTTATTGATCACGCTAAGCCCGTGCACCTTGCCGTCTGGACCAGTGCCGGAAAGATCCGCCCAGCGCATCGCCGGAACCTCGAACTGCGCCTTCTCCCAACTGTTGTTGCGGGTAGTGGGCCGGTCAATCGTCCCATAGGGAATTTCATAGGTGGCAAAGTCGCTGGTGGCGGCAAGAGGGAAGGCGGCTTTGAGCAGGACGTGGCTTTCGTGCCAGTCAATTTCGTTATCGATGTCGATTTGGTCGGAGTTCTGCCCAATACTGATGGTTTGGATGAACTTTGAGTTCTGCCAATGGCGCGTGACGCGGATTGCTGGATGCAGCAAATCCTTATCAATCCTCTCGACTGAATCCACCTGAGAAATTATCGTTGGTGGCAGATCTAGCGTTCCTGGATCAATGTTCCATGCATCATAGTCCTTGGGTATGTCTTTGAACGCTTGCAACTCATTACCACAAGCAGTGTTGGCCAGTGTTTCTATGCTGGACCCTTTGCCGAGAATACTTTTCAGGCAGCCTGTAGCTTTGCTGACCGTCACTCGTAGCTGTTCGTTTTCAAGAGTGAAGGAATCGTTCGCCTCTTTAATCTCCTTCGGTACCTTATGGATCCCGCAGTCTCCGCGGCAGAGAGGCACAATCCGCAGAACCTTGTATCCGAAGGCGGGAACATTTGATACAGGAATTCGATATACGTTTGAGGGAATTGAGGAATTTTCTTTCGAGTGGTTGGTTAACTCTAAATCGGAATTAAACCCACCAACCTCAAACCCTTCCGCATAGCCGGATATGGTAACCGAGACAACGCCTGAGCGCCCCCATCCCAGCGGATTAAACACAACGATGGATTGCCCCTGCGCATTTTTCGCTCCATCAGTAGTATCGATCTGCTGCGCCACGGTCTCCAGAGCCCCGCATCAATCTCATCCGTTGACCAGCGCACCACGTCGTAGTCCTTCTGCGCGTCTTTGTAGATAACGCCGATGCCGGAGCCGGCGGCAAGGTCGTGGAATTGGTTGAAGAGGACTTTCTTCCAGTCCTCAGTCAGCTCCGCTGCGGGATATTTTTGTCCATCGAGCCATGCTAAAGAAGACCATTTCTCGGCATTGAGCACCTGCTCCTCAGCGTCACGCATATTCCGCTTGTGATTGGCCTGCGTGGTCATCACGCCGCGGTGGTACTCGAAGTACATCTCGCTCTTCCACGTCGGAATCGATGTCTTTCCTTCAACTGCCGGCGGAGGCGTGTACCCCTTCGCAATTGATTGGTAATTCCACACCGGGCTTTCGGGCGCAATCTGCTTTTCGACGGTCGAGAAAAAGCTTTGCGCCGTCCCAAACTCCATCTTCGGCATTACCTTCTCGGGCATCGAAGGCGTTGACCAGTGGAATCCCTCGTCAAGAATCGCCCGTGTCGGTCCGCCGCCGTGGTCGCCCACGCCGTAGAGGTCCATCATCTCTGTCTCGCCGGTTGCCTTGGCACGCGCTGCCACCAGATCCCCAGCCAGCCGCACTGGATCGAGATTGTCATTCCCGTAATCGTGCGGGAAATATGCTAGCACCCTCGACCCATCCGGCGACTCCCACCAGAAGAGCTTGAAGGGCAGCTTGTTGGTGTCGTTCCAGTCCATCTTTTGAGTTACAAAATAATCCACGCCGGACTTTTTATAGATCTGCGGCAACTGCCACGTGTATCCGAAGGAATCGGGGTTCCAGCCGATCCTGACATCGACGCCATAAGTCTGTTTGTACCACCGCTTGCCCACCAGCAACTGCCGCACCAGCGACTCGCCGTCGGGCATGTTGAGGTCCGGCTCAACCCACATGCCGCCCACAACCTCCCAGCGGCCCTCCTTGATGCGCCGCGCAATCTCCGCATTCATATCGGGGTATTTCTGAGCCAGCCATTCGTTATAGGCCGCGGCCGATTGCGTGTAGGTGTACTCGGGATACTCATACATCAGTTGCAGCGCGGTGCCGAAGGTACGCTTAACCACATCGACAGTCTCGGTCCACGGCCACAGCCAGGCCGCATCAATATGCGAGTTGCCGGTGAGGTGCAGTGTTGCCTGCTGCAACAAGAGGCGCAGCGCTTCGAGCTTGCCTTGTGCAGCCTTCAAGCTGGCATCGAACTTCTCCTGGTCGTGCGCATCCAGCGCCGCCAGATCGACCGCATGAATCGCGTCATTCAGCGTGGCCAGCTTGCCTGCATCCCCAGGCGCAAGCGAAGGCACCAGCAGCGCCGCAGATTGAAACTCCGTCCGCAAATCCGCCGGAATGGGCCTTGACTCGGGAAACTCGATCCGCAGCGTCGCGCCGTGAAAGCTCTTGGTGTCCACGGTGTGCAGCAGTTTCACTGCTACAGTAATCTTGTCGCCAGGTCGTGCCTGGTTCAGCAGCACAATCGGCTCCAGGTCGTCGCCCATCGCCACGCGCCGCCCGTTGAAGTAGAGAATCTGCGGCATCGGTCCGTTGGCATACGCGTGAAACTGGAACCAGATCCGCGCGCCGGTCAGATCGTAGCCAGAGAGCGTCTGCGGCACCTGATACGTCTGGCGAAACCAGACCGCCTCATTGGGAGCTTTGCCTCCGCGCTTGATCTCCTGCCATGCACTCTCGTCCAGTCCGGCCGCCTCACCGTGGGCCAGGTCCCCGGAGTGTGTCTTCCACACCCCGTCTGGGATTTCGTGCAGTTCGCCAAGCCGGTCCACTACCGCGCGGGAGCCGGCATCGAGACTGGCCTCGATCTTCGGCGCACTCTGGGCCGGCACAGGTACCGCAAAGGTCAACAGAATGCAGGGAAAAATCAGCAAGAATGAGTTGAAATGCGATCTGTGGAAAGGTCGAACAATTAAGCTCAAAGCAATATCTCCTCGAATGCATCTTAGCCGACCGGAGCGGCGCGCGTTCGAGGAAGCATCTCGCGCAGTCGGGAACCGTTGACCAGCGAGGCGCGTATCCTATGCAGCACAATCAAGGAGAAGCAGCGATGAGCAGCATCCCGTATCCCAACGCCCAGGCAATCTTTTACCAGCAATATGAATCTGTCCGCCGCGACGAAGTCGTTGGCATTCTGCTCGCTCTGTTTCTCGGGTGCTTTGGCCTCCACCATTTTTATCTGCGCCGCACCGGCTTGGGAATTCTCTACCTGTGCTTCTTCTGGTCGGGCATTCCGGCAATTCTAGGCTTCTTTGAGTGCTTCTTCATGCCCGGTCGCGTGCGCGAGTTCAACGCCATCCAGGCCGCGGGGATTGCGGCCTCACTTGGGATCGCGATGCCTGTCTGGAACCAGCCATTCAACGTGACGGTCAACATTCCGCCCGCCACGCAGCCGGGAACACTGATCGCCTGCGGTCGCTGCCAGCGCACCAATCCGCAGGGAGCGCGCTTCTGCTCTGGTTGCGGGGCGGGGTTGTAACCTGAGCAAAAAGTGAACCTCATAATCGTAGACTCGACATAATAACGTAGGTTATGTGCTCAGGAAACGCGTCCTGATGCTCATCCTAGTGGTATACTCAGTTCGGAGGTCTATATGCATGAATTGGTTAAAGATGCAGCGCAATTTCTCCAATCGTTGGCGGCAGTCATAGCGTCGGTATGCGGTTTTTATTCAATAATTGTGAACCGTCACTGCTGTCCGGTTAAAAGTCGAACAGAATGAGTTGGTTGGAGTTTGGAGTTAGTTGACTGGTGTAGTGCTTCTGCTGAAGTGCCTGTGAAATGGGCATTTTCTCGAACAGAGTTACCGAGAGTACTTGCAGCAAAGTGTAGAGCGAGCCGGGCAGTTCGAGCTTTTTCTTGACGATGGCGACCAGCAGGTAGACCGAGACGGCTATCCAGATCTGGGTCTTGACGGCGTTCTCGCTGCTTCCGAAGAAGGCCTTGATGCGCAGGTGTTGCTTGATCCACTTGAAGAACAGCTCGACTTGCCAACGGCTCTTGTAGAGGGCACAGATGGTAGCAGCGGGCAGCATGAACTGGTTAGTCAGGAAGACCAGATCCTTGCCGGTGTCCGAGTCGCGATAGCGAATGCGACGCAAATGGCCAGGGTAATCCTTGCGGCTGTCGTAGCCGTTGAGGGCAATAGATTGGTCAGCAAGAATGCCGGTCTGCTTGTCCACCTGTTGGGAGTAGATGCGGCTGGCATCGAGGTTACGCTTTGCGCGTGTGACAAAGAACGCTGAGGACAAATGGATGCGATAGAGTCGGGCGTAATCGAGATAACCGCGATCCATGACGTAGTAAGCGCCGGGTTGCGGGATGATTTCGTCGAGGATGTTGACGTCGTGCACATCGCCAGTGGTGACGCGGATAAACGTTGGTATGTTGCCGCGCAGATCGAGCAGCGTATGCATCTTGACTGCGGATTTGGTGGAGCGGAAATGCGCCCAGGGGAACAGGCTCAGGCACAGGTCGATGGTGGTCGAGTCCAATGCGTAAGCGGCGGCGTCGAGGTCCATGCCGAGATCTTCCTTGGCGTAGAGCTTGCGCGCCTGAAGCATCAATCGTTGCGCCAACTCCGCGTAAATACGCCAATCGCGGCTCTCGTTGGCCTCTGCCAAAGTGGAACGCCGAACGGGAGAACGAAAGCC
Organism: uncultured Acidobacteriaceae bacterium; assembly: GCA_963713645.1. Classification (GTDB taxonomy): domain Bacteria; phylum Acidobacteriota; class Terriglobia; order Terriglobales; family Acidobacteriaceae; genus Telmatobacter. Next base: position 107,675 of record CAVQMQ010000018.1, read on the forward strand.
CATGGGGTAGAGCTTAGCGGGCTGTGCGCTGAGACAAGCCTCGATGTCGCGCAGGCTCTCGCGATAGGTCAACTGGGCAAAAGCCATGGCACGGAACTGCTCGGCGCAGTTGAGGCTGCGCACCCGACGGTCGCCGCCATAACGGGCTACGCTGCGGGCAAACGACGTCCAGGGAAGGAAATCCATCAACTGAGCAAACAGCACCTTGCCAGCGTTCACCGCCGCCTCCAGAAAACATCTCTGGAATCAGCATCGCGGCAATTTCAAATCGACACCACCCGAAAACGCTCGCAACCATCCGCACATCAGGCGGTTGCGGCCAGCAAGCTAGTCGTTAACCGGACAGCAGTGGTGAACCGTAAAGAAAAAATCTTAGCGTTTTGATATCGCCATTTCATAAATCAGAATTAACTTGAAATTTATCAATAAGATGGAGGATCGGCTGTGTCAGAGCAGAATTTTTCTTCGCCTAACAAAACTTCAGAACCTAACGCTGAGAGCATAACCTTCGACATGGAGCGGGCACGAGCAACGCTTATACCCTTTGACCAGGAGCGAGAGGCCAGAAGACAGAAGCTTAGAGCGGAGCGTCCAGCGGGCAGGTTGTCTGACGGCTTGCAGGAGCGTCTGAACAAGTGCAACATCGCCCAACTAGAGCAAGTCAAGAGCCTTTGTAAGCGGCTCATCGTTCGTCAACGTAACCCGCCGCTCGACCGTGACTGTCCGAATCAGTTTGCCGTGAAGGTGATTGCCTCGTTCCGTTTCCGCAATCGGCTTTATCGGGTGGAATTGAAACGAACGACCAAGCGTGCGGAAAAGGTGTATGTAAACGGTCCCTATGTATACGCTTATCGGTGGGATGGAGCCTACGTTCGCCCTGAATATTTCGGTTCAAAGCATCTTAGCAAAAAGCTTCCCCGGAATGTATGGGCAGCACTTAAAGGCCATATAGCGGGACCAGACGTTGATAAGTTGAAACTACAATTAAGCGAAGAGTGGTCAAATATCTGACTCGATCCAGAAAGAACTCAACCGTATGAAGGTTGAATCCTTTCTGGCTTAACAAGCTGGAATCTCACCTCAATATTCAAACACTCCACTACATATTCGCGTGGCCCGAGCGCATCGACTCATTGAACTGCGGCTTGGTGAAATTCAGCGCAGCTTCCAACTTTTCCTGGTACTCTGCAGCCCGCTCCATCAGCTTGGGCGTAGCAGCGGCAAACTCACCGTCGAGCGTCAGCAATCCTTCGCCAGCCTCGTCCCCAGCCATGCGCAATAAATCCTGTTCAGTTGTGTTCAGGTACTGCCCGTCGCGCGGATCGGCAATCCACACAGGCTTGCCCTCGCCTAGCACGCCCGAGAGCCAGTAGACCTTGCGCAGCAAGTAATCCAACCGCTCTGCGTCGTTGGTCTCGGTAAACAGGAACTTCTTCTGCCAGCGACTGTAGTAGCGTGTGGTCACAGGCACCGGCTGGCGGTTGCCGGACTTCAAAAACTCCAACTGGCCCAGGTCGACAGTCTTGCGGATCGCGTTATAGACAAAGGTCTCCGCGTAGGGCTGCTCCATTGCGGGAACAATCTCGGCAAAGGTGAGCGTGACAGCGGCAGCCACTTTGGCGTGCAGATTGTGCGCGCCACCGTCGGCCAGGTGCAGCTCCCCGTGGACGATATAGGTATCCGCTCCTGAAGTGGACTGATGAAACGGCCACTCGAATTTGCCAAATGCCACCGGCAACCCGTCGAGCGTCACATAGCACTCGGGCCGGGGATTGCGCAGCCGCTTGGCCTCGGCCGCCAGATGCGCTGTCATCTCCGGCAGCAGATTCGGCTTGTCGAACTCAAATACTTCGGTCAGTTCGAGTTGCAGCGAACGGCCAGCGGCATCCGGGCCGGTGAGACCAAGTTGGAACACGGTAGTAGGCTCACCGTGAAAATCTTTGCCCTCTGTGGTGGAGAGCAGAACCAGCCCAGCCTTGGCGGCAGCGGCTTCAAGGGAGCTGACAAGAGAGGTTTTTGCAGTTGCAGTCATCGGTAGAAATTCCTGAATTGGAGATAGGCCTTCCCTATTCTAAGGGAACAGCTCGCCTGTCGCCGCATTTACAATATAACTGTGCAGCCCGAAGCCAAACAGCCCATCATTCTCGCCGAGAACCTGACCAAGGTTTATGCGGCGGGCCGTCTCACCGTCACTGCGGTTAGCGGAGTCTCCTTTTCCATTAGTCCAGGGGAATTTGTCGCCATTGTCGGCCCCTCCGGCTCAGGCAAATCCACTCTTTTTTACCTTTTAGGCGGATTGACCCAGGCCACCAGCGGCCGCGTCGTCACTGACGGAGTTGACTTTGCCACGCTCAGCGATGGGGAGCGCACCAAACTCCGCAAGCACCGCATCGGCTTTGTCTTCCAGAAGTTCAATCTTCTGCCGACGCTTTCGGCGATGGGAAATATCGAGATCGCCTATGCTGTCAGCGGGCGCAAGGACCCCCTCGACCGGGCTTATCTCGACCATCTCAGCGATCTGCTCTCGATTCGCGGTCGGCTCCAGCACCGGCCCTCGGAGCTGAGCGGCGGCGAGCAGCAGCGGGTGGCCATCGCCCGCTCCCTCATCACCCGCCCGGCCATCGTGTTGGCCGACGAGCCGACCGGTAATCTGGACACCAAAAACTCCGACGCGGTGCTCAGCATGCTCCAGCGCTCCAATCGGGAGCTGGGCCAGACCACACTGATGATTACCCACAATCCAGATGCAGCGGCAATCGCCGGCCGTATTCTTTATATGCGCGATGGCGAAATCGTGCGCGAGGAGCAGGGATCGCGAGAGGTTACCGCGGCGGCAGCGACGGTATAAACCCTATCATTCCATTGCCTGTTATCCTACGCACCAAAGTGCCGGTGCAGGTGAAAACACTGTTTCGCTTCATTCAACATGGTGATGAACTTCGCGTCTTCAGTCACTGCAGGGCAGTCACTCCTATTGAGTATTTAGTAAATACCCCCATTTGGTAAGCGACACAAGTTTCCTATTTGTGTTACTTTACGATTACTTACACTCATTTGAGGAAAGAAATTACTTGACCCGGCCCCAGATGCCCACATAGCATGACTTCGGGATTACTAAAGCATTTGTCCACGGGATTTTGGCATTCCCCTGCTCTTTCATGCAATTTTTTGAACCTGCTCTTATCCCCCGGACGCTTTTCATTGCGCAGGATTGCAGTATCTCTGCGTAGTTTCTTCGAGAACTGGCAGTGCGCACATTCTGCCGGTGACAGGTAACCCGGTTTGGCACGACGGATCGATCTGGCCGAATCGCAGTGTTCAATCACCAGGACCGGGAGTTCCCCTCCTCCTTCTCTGGTTTCAGGTATCGCACAATAACAACTCAGGGACCGCGCCCGCCGTGCGCGGTTCCCAAAGGATGCTTCCCATGTTCGTAAGGATCGCCAGCGCCTCCGAGCGCATCTTCTCTGCCTCCACTCAGCGTTCTCGCCGGCCCGCTGCCGGGTTGAGCATGCTTTGCCTTACCTTGGTTGCCGTTGTCATTCTTCCGGCACTGGCCATTACGCCATGTGATGCTCAGTCCCTCCGGGCTCAACACGCCACAATACCTCGCGGCCATGCGCCCGCTTCTCCGCAAACCGCGCTAGTGGAAAAGGCTGCAGCAACTCCGACCGGCGACCAGCATTTGGATTTTGGCCTCGTAAAGGCTGGCGAAACCAGCCCCGAGAGGGAAACGACCTTTACCTTCAATCGCACGGCGACTTTGGGCAAGATTGAAGTTGTGACTATGGGCGCGGCTAATCGGGACTTCAAAGCTACCGGCACTGGCACTTGCGAAGTGAATCGCACCTATTCCGCCGGGGACACTTGCACGGTGGGGGTCAGGTTCGCACCGCAATTTGCCGGTGAGCGCAAGGGCGCGGTCGTGCTGAAAGACGCCGCCGGCACGATCCTCGGCGTCCATCCGCTCCTCGATACGGCATCGGGCGGACAGGTAATCTTTCCGCCGGGAACGGGCGCCCCAACAACGACCTCTGTTTCAGTGAACACAGGCGCGTACTCCGGCGCCCCCGGTATCAACCTTCCGCCAAAAATCAGCAATGCTTCCGATGCGCTCGCCCTCTGGAACGAACCCGAAGGAGCCGCGGTGGACGGCAGCGGTAATATCTGGGTGACCGATGCAGTGTGGGGCGGCCTGTACAAGATTCCCTACTCGAGCGGCAGTTACGGTACACCGGTCGTTGTCGATAGCGCGTTGTGCAACCCGTGGGGCGTGGCCGTGGATGGCAGCGGCAATGTCTATGTCGCCGATTCAGCCTTTGACGGTGCGAACTATGACAACAATCCATGCACGGAAAATATTGTTGAGTACGTAGGCGGTGTCCTCAGCGGCAAGAAGACAATCGGTAATACCGGTGACTTCACCAGCCCGAACGAATTGTTCGTGGATGGCAGCGGAAATGTGTATGTTGCAGATTTTGGCGGCGGCGTCTTCAAGATTTCTGGTTCCACAACAACCCAACTCGGCGCAGGGAATGCGAATACCGGTACCGGCGCGAATGCCTACGCCGTGGCCGTCGATAGCTCTGGAAATGTCTATGTTTCCATCTTCGATGGCGGCGTGTACAAACTAGCGGCCGGCACGTACAGCGAGTCCCTGGTCAGTTCCGCCTTTGTAGACCCGACCGGTCTTGCGTTCGATCCCGCAGGCGACCTCTATGTCTCTGATGACGACAACGGAAACGGGCAAGGCTATATCTACAAGTTGACCCCTGCGGGAGGTGGCAGCTTTAATGCTCCTGCCAAATTCATCTCTAGCCTGAACGAAAACGGCACTACGGTGGCATTAGCGCCCGAGAGCGTGGTACTTGATGAGAGCGGAAATCTGGTTATTGAGAATAGTGAAGGGCAAAGCACCAGCGATATCGGCGTCTACAAGATAGACCTCTCGACCCCGCCCAGCCTGAGTTTTGGCTCCGTCAACGTGGGCAGCACCAGCGCCGCGCAGACTGTGACCGTCGATAATATCGGCAATGCTGCGCTCACTTTTTACAGCCTGGGCTCCAGCGAGAATCCCACACTGCCCTCCGGCTATATCTTTGGCGCCGGCAACACCTGCCCCGAAGTTGCTGAGAGCGGCGCCAACGGCTCGCTGGCCAGTGGCGCGTCCTGCACACTCTCCATTTCCCTCAAGCCGACCAACAATGGCCCATACACAGGTTCCGCGGTGTTGACCGATAGCGATGACGGTCAGGTTGACGCCACACAGAGCATCCCCCTCACAGGCTCCGGCACGGGTGGCGTTGCTCCGGCCTTCACGAGTGCCGCCAGTACGTCCTTCACGCTAGGTACCGCAGGTACATTTAGTGTAACCACCACCGGAACTCCCAAGCCGGCCCTCAGCGAGTCTGGCGCACTGCCCGGCGGTGTCACTTTTACCGACAACGGCAACGGCACTGCAACACTGGCTGGAACACCCACCGCAACGGGAACCTTCAACATCACTATCACCGCGGCCAGCGGCGTTGCGCCAAACGCGACGCAGAGCTTCACGCTGACGGTCAGTGGCATTGCTCCCACCATCTCAAGCGGAGCAAGCACCACCTTTACCGTTGGCAGCGCGGGTTCATTCTCCGTGACTACCACCGGCACTCCCAAGCCTGCACTCACCGAGTCTGGTCCATTGCCCGGCGGCGTCACCTTTGTTGACAACGGCAACGGCACTGCCACCATCGCAGGTACACCGACTGTTTCGGGTCCATTCCTTATCACCATCACCGCCAGCAACGGCGTTTCGCCAAATGCCACCCAGAGCTTTACGCTGACCGTCGATCAGGCTCCGGCCTTCACCAGTAGCACCAGTACGACATTCACCGTTGGCACGGCAGGCACCTTTACCGCTACCGCAACAGGGTACCCCGCACCGACCTTCAGCGAGACTGGAATCCTGCCCAGCGGCGTTACGTTCACATCGGGAGGACTTCTCTCCGGAACACCAACTGCGGGCACCGGCGGAACTTACCCACTCACCATTACCGCCAGCAACGGTGTCGGCTCCAATGCCACACAGAGCTTTACGTTGACTGTAAACGCAGCTCCATCCATCACCAGCGCAAGCGACACAACCTTCACCGTGGGCACGGCGGGCAGCTTCACAACAACCGCCGCGGGCTACCCCGCTCCGACTTTCAGTGTCACGGTCGGAACCCTCCCCAGCGGCGTTGCGCTCGGCATCTCTGGAGTTATCTCCGGAACGCCAGCGGCCGGCACGGGAGGCGTCTACGTTTTCACAATAACCGCGACGAACGGCGTTGGCTCCGCTGCTACCCAGACTTTCACGCTTTTCGTAAATCAGGCCCCGGCCATCATCAGCTCCAGCAGCATCACCTTTACCGTGGGCACGGCAGGCACCTTTACCGCTACCGCAACAGGGTACCCCGCACCGACCTTCAGTGAAACTGGGGTTCTTCCAGGCGGCGTTACGTTCACATCGGCTGGAGTTCTCTCCGGAACGCCAACCGCTTCGGGTTCCTTCCCCATCACCATCACCGCCAGCAACGGTGTTTCGCCGAACGCCACCCAGAACTTCACGCTGACCGTAGCGCAAGTCCCCCAGACAATCACCTTCGCGTCGCCGGTAGTTGAACCAATCTATGCCGGCGGCGGCACATCGCTTTCCGCAACCACAACCTCTGGCCTGCCGGTTGGCTTCCTCTCCCGTACGACTTCAGTGTGCTCGGTCAGCGGCAGCGTAGGCGGCAGTTGGTCGGTCAGCTTCATTGCCATCGGCGAGTGCTCCGTCGAATCCTATCAGTGGGGCAATTCCACCTACGCCATTGCGCCGCAGGTCATCCAGAACTTCTTCGTGCACGGGCTGGCGCAATCCATCACTATGACGCCGATCATCGGAACTATCACCTCTGGTGACACGGTCGGCATCTCGGCATCGGCATCCTCCTCTCTGCCGGTCACCTTCACTTCCAAGACACCCGCCACCTGCGCGATAGTCAACGTCGTCGGCTGGCAACTTGTTGCAGGCTCCAAAGGTACTTGCACTATCGTGGCAACCCAGGCAGGCAACACTACCTACACTGCTGCGGCCCTTGTCATTACAACGCTGACCATCCATGGGCAAGCGCAAACTATAACCTTCCCTGCAATCGTTGAGCCGGTCACCGCCGGCTCCTCGGTTACGCTGAGCGCAACCGCAAGTTCCACCCTGCCGGTCACCTATGTGGCAACCCACCCAGCGTTCTGCACTGTCTCTGAATCCGCCGCAGGAGTCTGGTCGGTAAACCTGCTCACGGCAGGCACCTGCTCGGTCATCGCAGAACAGGCCGGGAACTCGACGTACGCATCCGCCATCAGCGTCGACCAGAACTTCTACGTACATCCAACTCCGTAGAAACTGGTTCGTAACAAGAGAGAGGGGCCTTCTGCGATCGCGGAAGGCCCCTCTTCATTTCTTAGCCATAGTTGTTCTCAGGCGCGTTGCGACTCACACCCCATCTTCACGGAACATCGGATGCGGAATGAGCCTGCGATAGTCTTCCTGATGCGCTCCGTCCAGGCAGGCCTCAATGATCTGCTTCCCAAGTGGATCAAGCTCAGGAACCAGGAACTGGGTCAGTTCGCGCGCGAAAAACTCACGCCATTGGCGCGCGCCCTCATTGTAAACATCGAGTCCCCCTTGTATCTGCTCCTCGACACGGAGAAAGACGCGGGGAATCATCGAGCCTTCAATGCGCAGTTGATGCGGAATGTAGCCGAGAAGCGGGCAAACCGCCTCACCCACCTGCTCGCGCCCAAAGCGTGCGCTGCCCCTCCGGGCCAGGTACTCACGGGCAATCCACTCCGCCATGAAGCCCACCTTCCATGCCCCAATGTACTGGTTGGGAATCAGAACGTGGCGAGTGTCGGGGTTGTCGACAATCTGCTTCAGCAGCAGGTTGGCCTGGTCCACCCGTCTGCCAGTGGCAAAAGCCCAGTACGAACCGACTCCCTCCGACTGCATCCCTGGATTTTTCTGGGCGTCTCTGGATTCCTGGATACTGGGGTTGGCGTGGCCACGTGGAGCCACCAACCGCCAGAGCCAGGCCAATGCAGGGCTTAGTACATGCACCAGCGCGAGAATGCCGTACAGTTGGCTCTCGCGATGAGTTGGCGGGCAGCGCACACCGAAACTACGCACATCCACTCGTCGCGGCCCGTCCAGAATATCTTCGATCATGCGCCGGGGCAGAATCACGCGCGGATTGGGGCAGAGCTTTCCTGGCGCATCCTCCACGTGCTCCCATGTCAAACAGTTACCGCCGGGAACAATATAGTGATTCAGGAAGATCAGCGGCTCCGGTGGATCAATGCACAAACGTTCCAGATTCGGAGCGGTACCGTAGCTGTGGATATGATCGACGCGCACAAACCAACCATTTTCCGCGTCGGCAATGGTCAAACGTCCGTGGCTACCCTGAATGCTCGGATGCGCGCAGGCCATATCATCCGCAATCGGCTGCAGATGGCAGGCTTCAGGCAGATTCAGTGTCCGCTCTTCGTTTGTGACCACATTGCGGCCAATCAGCAGCCGTCCGTCTTCCATGCGATGGATATGCTCGGTCATCTCGCTCTTGCCGCCGCCCGATGCGCCTTCGTGCATGATCACAAGCTGGTTTTCATATGGAGTGACAACGGAGACGGCGGCGCAATGATTCGTCACCCAGCCCTCGCGCTCGCCGATATCCAGCAGCATCGAGTAAGCGCCCTTTTTCGCGCTGGGTCCGGGATAGAGGTTGTAGGCAAAGACCTCTTGATGCGTCGATGTCCGGTCATGCACCACCACCTGCCGCCCGCCAAAATGCGTGTGCCGAAACGGCGGCGCCACAAACAGCACTCCGCCAGTAATCTTGAAATCCGCAGGGAGGTGGCTGCGAGGAATCATTCCCTGTAAATCCGCCAGCGCCGCGGCAAAAAATGCCGCCTGGCGGGGAACAATCAGCAGCGAACCGTATCCCAGCGAGTCAGTGCCGGCATAAAAAGGCATCACCACCAGTTCCTGAGTCTTCAGCCAGTCCAGGGTCTGCTGGCGCGTCTTGTCAAAGTTCTCTCCGAACCGCTCTTTGTAAGTGGGCTTGTCCGTTGGCAGCAGATCGCCAATCACCATCGCATCCGGATCGCGGCGGCGCATCGCCGGATCTGGGAAGTTGATCGCCAGCCCATTGCGCGCCTTGGTCACCACCGCCTCAACCACGCGGCCAACGCCAGGCACAGTGAAAATTGCCTCGTAAACGCCGTGATCGTCCCGGTTGCCATGCCGCCAGTCCGTCGCGCCAGTCGAACGGCCCAACGCCCAATCCAGCAGTTGCTGACGGTTTTCCGGGGTTTGCACCAGCGGCGCGGCGCTCAACACCTCGCGGACGTGCGCGGGCAATTCCATCTTTGCCCAGCGGGTCTGGAAATCGACAAAGGATTCAGTGACGGCAGTGGTCATGGTCGGCTCACTTTCCAGATGGAATTTTGAAGATTTGGCGCGGCCCAAGAGGCCTCAATATCTTTATCTCATCCATCGGCACATCTGGCAGTGAGCCGTGTCACTCCTTGAGATCAGACCGCTGAATAATGGGAATTGCTCTCGCTGGTCGAAGGGCGCGGTCTGGACGACAAAGGAAGCGGGCGCGTCGAAGTCGGCAACCGGTGCGCCGTTTTACGGAGTGGGAAGGCTCACCCTCCGCGCAGTCGAGGGGATCTCCTGTATGTAAATGGTTTTGTGGAAAGGCGGAAGCCAGGCGCGGTATTGGACGGAGGGAAATCTTGAAGGGTTCAGGCATGCTCTGGGTCCGAATGCCACGGTGTAAATCGGGTGAACGGCGGGCGTGTAGGACGCAAAGTCCAGTCTGCATTCCTCTGGAAGCTGCGGTGTCCCGGCATCCGGTTGGTAGGAGCCGGCCGGAATCTCAATTCGAGGATCGTTGAGATTCCCGCCGTTTTCGATTTGTGTCCAGCCGTCATATTCAAGTCCACCCTGGATTTCGTTTCGAGGCACGCCCGCTGCGCGAATCTTGTCAATTGCTGTCAGGCGTGCGCGTTGCCACGCAAACCAGTCATGTGTGCCCGCGATGGCAAATAGCGCATAGAGAACGAGGATGAAAACAGAGTAGACGGGAAGTTGGGGAGCGATCCAATGTTGATGCAGCCGGATCAAACAAATAATAGCAATGGGCATCACGCCCAGCATGTATCGATCAAAGACCAAGCCCTGACCGGCGCGGGGAAGCAGCAGCGCGAAATAACTAAGGCTGAAGGGGATCATGAGCCAGAAGAACTCGCGTCCAAAAGGGAGCGCGGAAAGGGACTTCAATGCGCGTAGTTTGATGCGGACCATCGCGGCGAAAGCCGCAGCAGAGGTAATTACCAGCAGTGTGACAAGGAAACGAACGGGCACGGAGAGAACGAAAACGGTAGACTTGGGAGCACTTCCGCCGGCAATTCGCTCCGTTGCAAACTCCGAGAGAATCACATGGGGTATCCAGGGAAGATTCCACATGGGCGCTACCGCCCAAAGCAATAGAACAAAGGCGACTCCCGCAAGAACAGAGGTGCCAACTTTACGTATTTGGGAGATCCACGCGAGAAGAACCGGTAAGACTACCAGGAAGAGGAGGAGGAGCGCTCCCAGGATGTCGAAACAGGCCACGAGCATGCTGAAAGGGCGCTGCGTGCCATTGGTCTTGAAGAGTTCCTCCGCGACCGAATAAGGCTGCCCGGCGAACCAGCTCATAAAAGAGAGAACGCTCACGATACCGCCGATCCAGAGCAGGATCGCCATCGGGAGCACGCCGCGCCGCTTGCGCAGAAGCCATCCCGTGGAAGGCACCATGACGAGGACTCCGAGCCAGGCGATCTGGCGCGCGGTTCCCCCTACTACATTCGAAGCTGCGGCAAGACAAAGCCAGGCGATGGCCGTTGCGCCGGTTCGCGCGCTCACCGCGCGCTGGCAGCAGTAAAGACAGAGAAAGATGGCCAACAATCCCGGAATGTCGGTCATATAGCTGGCGGCTAGCGGCATGAAAAGCGGCGAAAGTCCCAGAGTTAGCGTGCCCAGCACGGCGTTTCGGGGATTGATGCCAAAACGAATCTGGATGCTGTGAAAGAGAATGATCGTGGCCAGCGCGAGGGGGAAAGTGGCAAGCTTTACGGCCATGAAAGAGAAGCCGAAGATGCGGATGAAGAGCGCTCCCCACGCAACTTGCCAGCCCAGCATGGCAGTGGCCCCGCCGTTATAGGCAAAATGGCCGGTTTGAGCGAAGACCTGGGCCGACTTGGTGTACGACCAGTCATCTACGAATCCCATTTCCGCAACCGGCCAGGCGATCCAAAAGCAAACGGCAAAAACTCCGGCGCAGAGCAGCCCGTTGCGCAGCGTAGAACTGTTTTTAGTCACAAGTGCTTTCCTTCACTGCAGATGGGCGCGAACGGTTGGGATTAACGGGAGGATAAGGAGCAAACGGGACTCATTTTTTCATCGCGGATGAAAAGCGTCTGGCGATAATCCACGTAGTGCTTGTACTCGGCGTGCGGGATCACAGGGTGCTGAACGCGATTGTTGAGCAGCGTGAGTATGAATGAAAGGGTGAAGGTAAAGGTCTGTACCAGAATGATGGAAAATCCGAAAGAGACGGTCGTGGCCCACCCCGGCGTGGCATAACGGGGAAAGAAGATGCGCAGGGTCAGCACAAATGCGATTGAGAAGACATCGAGAAAGAACAAAGCGAGAGTCAGGAAGAGAGCCCGCACGAAGATGGTTTCCGCGTAGACCGAGATTCCACTCAAGCCATGTACCACCAGGGAAATCAAGTTCATCTTCGTCTGGCCGGCGTATCTGCGAGCACGATCGACAGAAACTGCCTCAATGGGGAGCCTGGAACGGATTACGGCAGCGGGAAGGTTGCTCCAAAGGTAAGGAATGCTGACGAGGCGGCGCGCATAGCCGTACGAAAAAAGACAAAAGTTGCCGAACGTAATCTGTCGGCCGGCTAGAAGCCGGAAGAGCAGTTTGTAGAGCATATAAGAGACTCTAAAAACCAGATTCTCGCTGCGTTTACCGCGTTGCGCCACTATGCAGAAATCCCGAGCCTCTCCGGCTACCTCAATCAACCGGTCGATCGCCAGCGGAGAATCCTCCCCATCGGCATCCATGACCAGAATCGCGTCGCAATCCTCATCTTCAACGGCAATGCACAGACCGACCGCAATGGCTTGCTGGTGGCCTAGATTGGTACGCAAATTGATGATCTCTACGCCTGCGAGGTGATTCAATGAATCCGTGTCGAAGAACCCGGCTTGGGGGGAGAATTGTCGAGCCGTCATTCACGGCGCTAACACTGATGCGCATCGGAAGAGTTGCCGCGACAGCATCAAGGTCCCGCAGCAGAATGGCGAAAGACTCCCAATCGTTGAACACCGGCGCCACAAGTCGCAATCTCTGCACTGGTTTCCTTTCAGTGTTCGACTCATTCCAAGGACAATTCAGAAACGCAAGCGCCAGCGGGTTGGCGGAGGTGTTGGAAGATTATCTAATTACTGCAAATCCCGACTTATGTCCCAGATTAACACAGTCCAAACCGCTCCCTAACAAGCCTCATAGCTTCATCCATCGTCGCGATTTGCCCTTCTAACTGTGCATCCTCCACGGCCCGCAGCATCTCTTTGAACTTCGCGCCCGGCGCGTAACCGGCGGCAATCAGCTCACGGCCCGTGATCAGCGGCTTAGGCCGTACCACCTCGTCCGGCAGCGCCTCATACCGCTGACGAGTAAAATTCCAGTTCTCCAGGTTGCCGCTCCCCGCCTGACAGTCCATCCGGTGCAGCGCCAGATGCTGCTCAAAGCTCTCCAGCCGGAAGAACCGCTTGAGTGTCGAGGTCTTCATCCTCGGCGCATCGGCAAAGCGCATATGATTTTCAATCAGCGCAAGAATCTGGCTTGTCTCATCGTTGGAGAACCGAAAGCGGCGGCAAATCTCCGCGCCTATCGCCACTCCCACTTCCACATGCCCGTCAAAGCGGATGCGATCGGCGACGCGAAAAGTCGGTGGCTTGCCCACATCGTGCAGCAGCGCGCCCCAGGCCAGCGTCAATGGACAGCCTGCTTCGAGTTGCCCCAGCAGCCCCAGCGTATGTATCCACACATCCCCTTCGGGATGGTACTGCGGCGGCTGCGCCACTCCCTTCATCCGCGCTATCTCCGGCAATACTTCCACTAGCAGCCCGGTCTCATCCAGTAGCTCAAAGGCCCGCCGCGCATTGCCCTCCGTCAGCATTTTGGTCAGTTCGTCGCGCACCCGCTCCCGGCTCACGGCAGCGGTCTTTGGCGCCAGCGCACGGATGGACGCCCCTGTCTCCGGGTCGATTGCAAAGCCAAGGCGCGCCGCAAAGCGCACCGCGCGCAACATGCGCAGATGATCCTCTTCAAATCGCTGGGATGGCTCGCCAATCGCACGGATCACGCCTCGCTCCAGATCGGCGAGTCCATCAACATAATCGATGACCGTGCTCTGAAGGGTATTGCCACTTGCGCGTAAATCCAACTCCACGTGTGAGTCAGGCATTCGCCAATGCGGCTTTGTATCAGGGCATGACTTCAGTCGTGCCGCATGAGGTTCTTCAAAAAAAATGGGCTTTAGCCCCAAAGGTATCAGCCTGGACGGGTCTAACAACAAACCATTGATCGTGAAATCCCGCCGCCGCACATCTTCTTCGGCGCTGAACGTATAGCGCACCGCATCCGGATGACGACCGTCGGAATAAGCTCCATCCGAGCGAAAGGTGGCAACCTCGGTAATGACGTACTCCGGTTCATCTTCCGCCGCACTGCAGGTGCTGGCAACCAGCACCACACCAAAATGAGCTCCAACCGCAAAGGTACGCGGAAACATCTGCAACACCACATCCGGCGTCGCGCTCGTCGCCACATCAAAATCCTTCGGCTCACGTCCCAGTAGCAGATCGCGTACACAGCCGCCAGCCAGATATGCCTCATGCCCTGCGGCGCGCAGGTCGCCGATCACTCGCATGGCTGCATCGAATTGGCGCGTGGCAGGCAACATCATCGCAATATCTATTGTCGCCGAACTTGCATCCGCGCCCCGGCTGTCACTGTTTCTTCAGCACCGCCGTGCTCTTTTCGTCGCTCAGAATCGCGCGCTCAAGTTTGCGCAACTCGGCTGCTTTGGCGGGGGGCAACTCCACCTGGCGAACGACGTATTCCCGCTCGTAGTGGAGCAGGTTGTCCTTTGCGGTAACTGAGGAATGGTAGCTGGCGAAATCTAGATCAATATCCACCGGGGCGGGTGTGTCATCCACGCTGTAACCGGCGGGCAGGGCAATATCGAAGCTGTCGCGCCAGCGGCCGGGGTGGCCAATCTCAATTGGATAAGCGCGCGCTTTGCCTTCCATCACATCGGCAACGTCGTAGGCATGGCTGCCGATGATGCGGGGGCGCAGCAAGAGCAGCGACCCGGCGTTATGCGCGTAATTCGCCGCGCTGAAATGCAGATCAAGCGCCAACGGCTTGTCAAGATCTGCCGTCTGGCTGAACTCGTACCCCTTGAAAACCAAGCCCGGCAGATCGGAACCGAGCTGCTTTTCGATATGGTCGTGCAGTTCTTTTGCATCGCTGTACTTTATCCCTCCGCGCCAGTAGCGTGCATCATCCCCTGTCAATCTCTCCGAGATGCTTCCTGTGAGTGACCCGTCTGATGCCAAAACGAATGTGCCTTTGCGCTCGCGGCCCGCGCTCTCCGGAGCCAGAACCGGCATCTGCAATACCTGGCTGTCGGCGCCGTTTGCTAAATTGCCATACGCGCCCTGCAATTCCTCCCGGATCAGGCCGACTGGAGTGACTTCGTCGGTTGGATCAAATATCAGGAGCGTCTTTCCGTTCGCGGCCTTTGTGCGGGCCATCAGGCGCGGATCGCCTTCCCCATCGGGCAATTCAATTGCCGTAATCATGTGATTGCCCCAGTACGACGGCGCGTCTGGATCAATAATGCCGCGGCGGCTATCGACGTGCAGATAGTAGGCCTTGACCCCCACGGCTTGGAGCATGGAAATCAACAGCGTGGTCTTGTCTTTGCAGTCGCCATAACGGTTGTGATAGATGTCGCCGGCATAGTGAGCCTGCCAGCCTCCGATTCCAGCCTCGACGACGAAATAGCGGACATTCTTCTGGATGTAATCGGTAATGCGGTTCAGCTTTGTATACAAATCCGGCGCGCCCGTCGTCAGTTCTTGTGCCTTGGCGGTAATCTCCGGCGTCGGATCGGTCCGGTGCTCTTCGAGATGATCCTGCCAAAGCCCAAGGGCGCGCCACTGGGCCTCAGTTCCCTTCACCGCCAGGTCGCCCCATTTTACTGACATGCGCGCGGCCATTGCGCGCCACGGCGGCGTTGCATGAATGTTTTCCAGATCGAGTGCGGGAATCTCCTTTGCTTCCCAACGCAGATGATTCGAAGCAGTTTCTTGCGGCTTGAATGCCGGAAAATTCCTCCACGAATCGGCGTAATGACCGCCAGGTGGAAGGTCAAGTTCCAGCGCCGTGAAGGCGACGGGAATCGGCTGTTGAAGGCTCCACTCTTCTTCGTACATATAAGGCCGCAGGCGGGTTTCAGTTTCACACACAACCACCGCGCCGGGATCGCTGCCCGGAGGGCTGACAACGCGGATCTTCTCGGTCAATTGAAGAACCGGAGCTTCATACGCGCCGTGGTCGGTAAAGTCAGTCTCCTTGGCCTGCAACTGGCGGCCATCCGCTGTAAAGGTCCAGGAGCGGAAATAATTAAGCTTCTCGTCGATGTCATAGTATGTACTGCATTGAGCATATTCGCGGCCCTGAGGCTTGAGGATGCGCACGGCGTACCGCTCCCGTTCGACGGCATGATTCTGCTCATCGATGGTCAGCAGATACTCATCGTAGAGAATTACTGCGGACGCGTCTTTGATATTCGGCGGATTCGGCGTCTTGGCGGCATCCACAGCCCAATCAGGCGCGGGATCAACCTTATTGCCGGCCGCGGCAGGCCGCGAGAGGCAAAGCACAACTCCGGCAACGGCTGCAATGGAAAAGAGCGAGATACGCGAAGACATCAGTTTCCTTTCACTGCGGGTGTTGCAGTTGCAGCGGGTGTACTGGTCAGCACCAGTTGCTGCTGATCCGCAGCGGCTACTTTCTGGTAAAAGTCGCGCAGATCCTTGTAGCCATCTGGAGCCGCCAAAGTAAACGCGCGTGCCAGGGAACGGGTCACGGTGATCTGTCCAGGTGCTACAACTGTCTTAGCCAGAAAGGCTGTATGCCCGGCCCACGCAAACTTCATATCCTGTGGTGCTCCCTCAAGGGTCAAGCAGGCGGGCACATGATAGACAACCCGATCGTTGACCTGTTCCGGATAGTGCATATCCACAGACACCAGTCGTTTCTCCTGATCGACAAAGGGATGCTGCCCGCGCGTCTCAAAGAAGGTGCCAGGAATGATCACACGCTTTGAAGTGACTGTACCGAGCGCACCGTGCACTTTTAGCGCCGCCAACAGGTTAGAATCTGGATCGTCCACTCCCTGAATGTGGTCAAGCTCAGCCGCAACGCCCTCAGGCAGCATCGGTTCCACCCAGTGCCGAATTTTTTTCTTCAGCTCTTCGGTATCATTCTTCAACGCTTCCTGGCGCCAATAGAGCGCCTCCTGCCCGGTGATCGAGATCGTCACGGTCCCGGTGACGCCGCCCTGTTCATCAAGGGTAATTTCAGCAATGCGATTGGTTTTGTTCTCGGAGTAGGTCTGCCCCGGAGAGGTCGCCACGCCGCTACTTCCGCCTTGCCGGACCCCGGTTGCGATGCTGTTGCGCCAATGCGTAGAGAGAAACGGGCACATTTTTTCGCCGGGATCGAGAACTACCTCCTTACCGTTCAGGCTCAGCAGGATGATTGTGTCGTCAAGCTGCTCAAAGCTGAAATAGTCAGCGGCAAATAGTCCCTGCTCGCGATCCACAACTTTCATCGCATTTGCCGAAAGTCCAGCGGCGCGCAGCATTGCGAGATAAAGAAGAGCAATCTCTTCCTTGGAACCGCTTTTTTGCGCCCATGTCTGGTCAGCACTCTTGACTGCCTTCAAATGAAGTTCTTTACGTTCAGATTCTGTCTTCTTTCTGGAAAAATCTGTATTGTCGAGCGCCTGCACCGCCTTATACAGTTTTCTAGCCTTCTCCCGGTCATCGTCGCCCGCCGCGATAATGCCGTTCACAGCATCGTGGATGGCTTTTGATGGGTCGGCAAAACGATTCACATCCTTAGACCAGTCTTTGGTCGCCTCCCCCCAGTAAGTGTCAACTGTGCTTCCAACGCCGTAATAAAACCGGACATGGTAAAGGAAATTATTGATCGGCGGCATCCACTCTTCATCTGGTGCGGGTGGAATATCATTCATGTCCAGCGAGTATCGGCCCATTGCCCCAGGACTGAGGCTCATTCCGGGAGGAAGATTTATCGACCAGAGTAGGCTCATCCCTTGTAGGCGAGGTGTGAAGAGATAGTGCGCCTTGTGAACAAAGTACCGCCCTTGAATCCTCCAATACGGTGAAAAAATGTAGTTAGGGTCGTAGCGGAACTGGTAATAATACTCGAGAATGCTGCCTACTTCGACACTCGGCATGTTGAAAACCTTGCGCTCGATATCGAAGTCGCCTTTCTTTGTAACCAGAAGAGCCGCAGGTGTGCCTACCAGTGGCACTATGGTTCCATCCCCATGAATCGTGCGCCCGCGAATGTCTGTCACCTCACCCATTTCGCCAGGGTAGCCAACCTGGACAGTAGCCAGTTCCTTGCCTCTCTCTGTCAGTACTTTGACGCGATTGTAGACGCCCACATTGTGCAGTTGATTGTCGTCTGTTTCTGTTACATTGAGAAACACCGCATCGGCTCCCGGCGCTTTCTGGTCGGCGGTCATCTTGAGTTCATCCTGTGTAGGCTGCTGAAACTGAGCCATAAGCAGCGCAGGGAAACTCAGCAGACTAATGAACAACAGCGAGAATACTTTCGTCGAATCTTTCATCGTGCAATTCCTTTGATACAACGTAATAACTGACCTGAGCGACGAGGCAGTTAATTTGCTTTCACCGATGGATTGGCAGTTGTTGCTGGCGCGCTGGTCAGCACCAGTTGCTGCTGGTCAGCCGCCGCAACCTTCTGGTAAAACTCCCGCAGGCTCTGATACTCCTCGGCTTTGGCAATAGTAAATGCTCGCGACAGTGCTCGCGCAATCGTAATCTGGCCTGCTCCAGCCTGAGATTTGACCATGAAAACAGCGTGGCCTTCCCAGGGAATCTTCGTGTCCTGCGGCGTGCTTTCCACGGTGAGTCCCGCAGGTAGATGATAGACCACCTGGTCGCTGGTCTGGCTGCCGTAGTGCATGTCCACCGGCTCCAGGCGCTTCTGCTGGTCCACAAAGGGATGACCGCCGCGGGTCTCAAAGAAGAGTCCCGGAATGATCAGCCTCTTGGAGGTCGCCGAGCCAATGGCGCCTTGCACTTTAACCACTGCTAAAAGATTCGTGTCTGGATGGTCGAGTGCGAGGAAGTGGTCGATGTGCCCTTCAACACCCTCGGGAAACATGTCGCTGATCCACTTGTCGAACTCCTTCTTCACTTCGGACTCATCGTTTTGCAAAAATTCCTGCCGCCAGCGCAACGCCTCCTGTCCGCTCATCACAAAGCGGACTGATCCTTCCACTCCGCCCTGGCTGTCGAGCGTTATATCTGCCGTTCGCGCCAGCACATTGGCCGTGTAGGCCTGGAAGGGTGAAGCTGCCGCGGCCGGCCCGCTGGCGCTCTGCCGCACTCCCCCCGCGTCTGAGTGACGCCAGTGCACGGTTGCAAAGGGGCACATTTTTTCGCCGGGATCGAGGACGATCTCCTTGCCGCCGATACTGAGCAGAATAATGTCATCATCCAGTTGATTGAAGTAGAGATAGCCGGGAGCAAAAACTCCCCGGTCGCGATCAACTACGCGCATCGCATAGGCTGTCAGCCCTTCGGCGCGCAGCAGGGCCAGATAGAGCAGCGCAATGTCGTCGTTCGATCCGCTTTTCTGCGTCCAGATGTCTTCGGCGCGCTTTGCGGCCTTCAGCTTGAGCTGCTTGCGTTCTGATGCGCCTTTCGCGCGGGAGAAATCGGTGTTATCGAGCGCCTGAACGGCTTTATACAGCTTCTTTGCCTTGTCCAGATCGCTGTCGCCGGCAGCGACGATGCCGCTGGCTGCTGCTTGAATTATCTTGGTCGGCTGGGAAAATTCATTGACTTCCTTGTTCCAGCGCTTGGCCTCATCTACCCAGTATTCGCCGTTGTTATGTGCGTTCTTGTAATAGAAAATCACCTTATATAAAACGCTGATGATCGGCGGCATGAACGCCTCGTCTGGTTCGGCCGGGATGTCGGCAAGGTCAATGCTGAATCGCCCTATCGCGTCCGATTTAACCTCAACACCCGGAGGCAAGATACTCCACCAGATCAGAGTGTCCGCCGGATCTCCGTGTTCATCAAGCAGATAAGAGCTGGTAATGTTCTGCGATCCCTTTTGAAAGGCCTTGAACGGAGTGAACGCGTAATGCGCTTTGTGGACAAAAAAGGGCCGCTGAATCTCCCAGCTTGGCGAGGAGAAATAATTATCGCCGTAGCGAATCTGGTAGCGGTACTCTAGGATGCTGCCCACCTCGACACTGGGAAGGTTGAAGACCTTGCGGCCAATGGTCTCGTCGCTTTTCTTCACCGCCAGCAAATCCTCCGGCTTGCCTTCCAGCGGAATCACGGTTCCATCGGAATGAATGGTCCGCGCCTTGATGTCGGTAATCTTTGTATCGCCGCTGATGTAAGGCAATTCCACCGTCGCCAGTTCCTTGCCCTTCTCGCTGAGTATCTTGATGCGGGCATAGACGCTGTGGTAATGAAGGCTGTCATCCGTGACCTCTTCGTTATAAAGATAGACCGCTGCTGCCCCAGGGGCCTTCGGGTCGGCAGTCATCTTCAACTCATCGGCGGTCGGCTGCTGGAACTGGGCGTTGAGCATCGCTGGCGTGGTCCCGGCCAGCAGCAGAGCTGTGAAAACAAGCAGGCTGCATTTCATTGAAAACTCCAACACGAACTCTCTAGAAAACTCCTTGCAAGCTTCAAGATCGAACGGCTCAACTCCCCGCCGACTGAAGCGCCAATCCTGAAAATGGAGAGTTTCTCGTTGACAGCAAGATACCATGCCAGACGACGGTTTGGCGGCGAGCTGCACACGGCTTGATTACTTGGTAAATATGCGGGAGCTTCCTTCGGCTGCGAATCGCGCACAGATTGCCGGATGTACCTCGCTTGGCCCTCCCCGCCGGCCCGACCCGCCCCGGAAGGCGTAAACTGGTGAGTTTGCGGAATTGCTTCACCGGAGGAAGTGACTTGATGAGTGGATTTTCGATGAGTGGGAAGAGAATTCTTGTTGCGTTTTTTGGTGGATTGCTCGCGCTGCCCTGCGCCGTAGCTCAGTGGAACACGCCGAACCCTGTAGTGAACTTCGAAAAACAACTCGACGGTGTAAAGATTCAGCAGAAGGACGGAGTTCTGCGCCTTAAGGTCAAAGCGGCGGATCTCCTGCACATCACCTATGCTCCGAATGGAACGCCGGTGCCGGCGCGCCAGCCGGACGGCGTGGTCATAAAAAAAGACTGGCCGGGTGCCGCATTTGATATCACCCAGGATTCCAAATCTGTCACGTTGACCACCGCCCGGTTACGGGCTGTGGTTGATCGCGAGAGCGGCGCTCTCCAGTACTTTGGTCCCGATACCGCCGCGTCCGCGGGAATCATCGCCACCGGGCCGGGATCGACAGCCGAAGCCCCCAAGGGCAAGCTGCTCACCTCAGATAGCTATCGCTCGCTGCGGCCCGTAGAAGTCAACGGGGAAAAGACATTTCATGCGGAAGTTTCATTTGCTATTTATGGCTCGCATGAAGGCTTCTACGGGCTGGGCCAGCACCAGGCGGGGGTGTGGAACTATCGCGGCGAGACGGTAGATCTGTCGCAGGAGAACACCAACATCGCGATTCCGCTGCTGGTTTCGACCAATGGCTATGGGATCTTTTGGAATAACTCCTCGCGCAGCCGGATGAATAACCGGTTTATTCATGCGCTCTATCTGAGCGCGGAAGTTGCGGACCAGATCGACTACTACTTCATTTACGGGCCGGAGCCGGACCAGATTATCGGGCGTTATCGCGAGCTGACCGGCGAGGTGCCGCTGTTTGGCCGGTGGGCTTATGGGTTCTGGCAGTGCAAGAACAAGTACGAGTCGCAGAAGGAGATTGAAGGCGTGGCGGCGAAATATCGCGCGCTGCATATTCCCGTGGACAACATTGTGCAGGACTGGTTCTGGTGGGTCACGATGGGCGAGATGAAGTGGAACCCAAACTATCCCGACCCGCAGGGAATGATCGACAAGCTGCACGACGAGCATTTTCATCTGATGGTTTCGATCTGGCCGTACTTCCGGCCGGGCAGCGCCGGTCTACGACCAATTTGATAAGAACGGCTGGTTCATTGCGAAGACCGTGCAGCCGAGTTTTCATCCGGTGGGCCAGGCGCTTTATGACGCGACCAATCCCGCGGCGCGCAAGCAGTATTGGGCCAACGCCAACACCGCGCTGTTTCAAAAAGGCGTGGACGCGTGGTGGCTGGATACGGACGAGCCGGAGACCGAGGGCCGCGAAGACAACATCCTGACGACAAATAAGCTGTATATCGGCTCCGGCGCGCGCTACGCGAATATCTATCCGCTGTTTCACACGGGTGGCGTGTCCGATGGGCAGCGGGCGGCATCCGACGAGAAGCGCGTCTTCATCCTGTCGCGCTCGGCCTATGCGGGTTCGCAGCGATATGGCGTGACGGCCTGGTCGGGCGATGTGCTGTAGCGACTGGGTTACATTTCAGCGGCAGATTCCGGCGGGGTTGAACTACTCGATCTCGGGAATGCCTTATTGGACTACGGATATCGGCGGGTTTATCTCCGGCGGAAATCTGAACGATCCGAAGTTCCGCGAGCTGTTTGTGCGCTGGTTTCAGTTCGGCGCGTTCTCGCCGATCTTCCGGGTGCATGGGACGCGCTATCCCAGCGAGAACGAGCTATGGTCGTACGGGCCGGAGGCGCAGAAGATTCTGGTGGACTACGACACGCTGCGCTACCGGCTGATGCCCTATATCTACTCGCAGGCATGGCAGGTGACCAGCAAGCACGGAACGCTGATGCGTCCGCTGGTGATGGACTGGCGCGACGGATGTGGAGGCGCAGAATACCGGCGACGAATATCTGTTCGGTCCTGCGATTCTGGTTAGCTCCGGTAACTCACGCAGGGAGCCACGAGCCGCGACGGTCTATCTGCCCAAGGCAACATGGTATGACTTCTGGACCGGCGAAAAAATCGATGGCGAAAAGCGCATTACATGCGGACGCTCCGCTGAGCAGGCTGCCTCTGTTCGTGCGCGCCGGATCGATCATTCCCTTGGGCCCGGCAATGGAGTGGTCTACCGAAAAGCCCGCTGACCCGATTGAACTGCGCATCTATCCCGGAGCGGACGGCGACTTCACCTTGTATGAAGACGAGAACGATGGTTATCGCTATGAAGAGGGCGCACACGCAACCATCGCCATGCACTGGGACTACTCGGCCCGAACGCTTACTCTGGGCGCGCGCGATGGGAGTTTCCCTGGGATGATTCCGACGCATACTTTTCACATCATTCTTGCCGGCAAGGATCGCGGCGTGGGAGCGGGCGAAAGCACGGTGATTGATCAGACGGTTCAGTACAACGGTGCGAAGCTAGTAGTAAAGATGTAACTCGCTAACTTCTTTCAACGTGCGGCTTGAGCAGCGCCGAGACCCGGGCCAGGGGCAGCCCGACGACATTGAAGTAGCAACCCTCGATGCGGGGAATCCAACAGGCGGCGCGTCCTTGTATGGCGTACCCGCCAGCCTTGTCCATTGGCTCGCCGGTATCGATATAGGCGGCAATCTCATTTTCGGTCATGGGCAGTAACTGAACCGTTGTAACTTCACAAGCCACTTCCGCTTTCCCGGCCATGACAACAGCAATGCCAGTAACTACACGGTGTTCGCGGTCAGATAATAGCCGTAACATTCGCGCGGCATCTTCCGCGTCTTGGGGCTTGCCCAGAATAGCGCCGTCCAGGGTCACCGTCGTGTCCGCGCCCAGCACCACCAGATTGTTTGCCGCCTCAATGCCAACGCTCAGCTCTGCATAAACCGCTTCCGCCTTCTCGCGAGCCAGCCGCATCACATAGGCCTCGGGCTTTTCGCCCATGCGCGGGTCTTCGTTGATCTGTGCAGGATGAACCTCAAAGGAAAATCCGGCCTGGGAGAGCAGTTCGCGGCGGCGCGGAGAAGCGGAGGCTAAAATTAGCATCTTTCAATTATCTATCGCGTGCGATCGAAGAGAATTTCGGCTCTTCGCAGGTTCCGAAGTAGCACATCCAGACAAGATCGGGAATGTCTATAGATTCCCGCTCTTTTTCTCACATCTTCGGCTGGAGTCTCCGCTCCAATTCAACCTAATGTCAAGACAATATGGCGCGGTTTTCAGATGGAGTTGAGTCGTGACCTTCCCAACGCACGCCGCCGCGGCTCAATGCAGAAACTCGCCTGCAACTTTGACCGGGCGGCTGACCGAGGTGGCCCTTGGCTACCAGCAGACCCTGGCGGAGAATCCTCGCGATCCGAAGGCGCTCATCGGGATGAGCCTCGTCGCTTTGGCCAGCGGACAGTTGGAAGCAGCCATCGCTATGGCCCAGGCCGCAGTTGAGGCTTCACCCGTCATCGTTGTGGCCTGGGTGGCGCTGGGACAGGCGCTCAAGGCGGCATGGCGCAACGCAGAAGCGGAAGAAGCCTACACCAGAGCCATCAGTCTTGATGGGATGAATCCCTTGGCCCGCATGGGCCTGGGCGAGTTGATGATTGCCACCGGACGCGCCCAGTCTGCAATTCGCGAGTTTGAGTTGGCCATCCAAAAGCAGCCGGGGATGGTCCCCGCGCAGATGGGCCTGGGCCACGCTTTGGCCTGCCTGGGCCGCGACAGAGAGGCTCTCGAACGCTACGAAGCAGCGCTATTGTTGCGCCCGAAGCTGCCGGAGGCCGAGTTCGCCGCTGGCTTCGTTCTGGTCCGGCTAGGCCGGCAGAAGGAAGCAGAAGCCCGCTATCGCCGCGCGCTCGCCCTTCGCAAAGACTTTGCCGCCGCATGGCTCAACCTCGGCAGCCTGTTACGGGAGCAGGGGCGCGAGGCTTACGCGGAGGCGGCAATGCGCCGCGCCGTTCAGTTACGTCCCGACCTGATTCCCGGCTGGCTAATGCTCGCCCAGTTGGAACGGGAACGCGGCCGCTTTCCGGAAGCGGAACAGCATCTTCGCAAAGCTCTGGAACTGAATCCCGATCAGGTGGAGACGCACATTGCCTGGTGCCAGCATCGCAATTCGCAAAAGAACCATACCGCCGCATGGGAGTGGCTCGACAAGGCGCTGGCCCACGACTCGTACCCGAATGAAGCCCTAAATATGAAAGGAATATTGTTGCATTCCGAGGGGCGATTCGCTGAGGCCGTGGCCGCGTTTGAAGAAGCTGAAGCCGCCGGCCACCACGCAGCCGCCTCCAATCGCGGCAACTCTCTCCTTGATATGGGCACGATCGATGAAGCAGTAGCAGCTCACGAGCGGGCTGTCGAACTGGAACCGCACAGTCCCGGCGTACAATACAATCTCGCCATGACTCAGTTGCGGCTAGGCGACTGGGAGCGGGGATGGCAGGGATATGAAGCGCGCTGGAACTTCCGTGAGGTTCATCGCGCCCCGCGCATCTTTCCGCAGCCGCGCTGGAAGGGCGAACCCCTCGATGGTCGGCGATTGCTTCTCCATGCCGAGCAAGGGCTGGGCGATTCCATCCAGTTCTGCCGCTATCTTCCACTCGTCACATCCCGTGGCGGTACGGCCATTCTCCAGGTCCAGCCGGCAGTTGAGCGCCTCTTGGCATCGCTGCCGACAGTGCGCGCCGGTCTCGCGCAGACAGCGCAACTTGGACAGCAGCCCCCGGAGTTCGATATTGAGTGCCCGCTGATGAGTCTGCCGATGGTCTTCGGCACCACAGTCCAGACTGTTCCCTGGTTGGGTGCATATCTGGGAGCCGACCCGGGATTGACCGCGAAAATGGAAGAAAAGTTTCCCAGTATCCGGCCCGGCGCCCGCGTCGGCATCGCATGGGCCGGCAATCCCCGCTACAAGGCCGACAGCCGCCGCTCCACACAGCTTTCCAGCTTGCTGCCACTGCTGCGCACCCCATTCATTACCTGGATTTCGCTGCAAAAAGGGGAGCCCTCAGAACAGCTCACGGAGTTGCCGGGGGATCTCTTCGTCTGGAATGGCTCCGGCAAAGATGCTGATCTGGCGGAGACAGCAGCTCTGATTGCCACGATGGACTTGGTGATTAGCACCGACACCTGCATTGCTCACCTGGCCGGTGCAATGGGCAAGCCAGTCTGGATTCTTTTGCCCCATCACGCCGACTGGCGCTGGATGGAGAAGATCGAGACCACCCCCTGGTATCCAACCGCCCGTCTCTTCCGCCAACGCTCTCCCGGCGATTGGGCAGAGTTGGCCGAGCGCACCCATGCCCTGTTGGTTAGTCGCTATAGGGGCAATAATATATTTGGCTGACTTTTGGGGTAGTGGAGCTAGACGCGGCATAAATATACTTGAGCGACAACGTGCGATAATTGCCCAAAAGAAAAACCCCGCTGGCGGGCGGGGCCTCTCGATTCGTGCCTGACATGCGAATCTTCGCACAGGTGCGCCCATGTTGCAAGAGACTGCTCCAATCCATAGCTTGCCCGCTGGAATTGCCGAAGAGGAATTGCCGATGACTTTCCAGGTCGCGTTAGTTGGCACCGACGGTCTAATCATCGGCAGCGATAGAAAGACGCTTACCCAAGCACCATACTTGCCAGTAGCCGACACGCCATTCGCCCAGTTTCAGGAACAATGCAAGTTCGTTTTTAATGAGGATGAATCCGTAATTTGCGCCTGCTCTGGGGACCAAGAAGCACAACGGGTGGCTCGGCAAATAGTTATTGAACTGGACTCGACACTGAATCCCGTGAGATGGCTGGCGGCTTTAGATTCACTCACTGAACGGCCAAACCTGCAAAGAAGAGTTCAGCTCATTGTAGTTCGCAAGGGCTATCCCAACCAAGCATCTTGGGTCGTGATTGGAGCCTCGGGATACGTGTCCAGAATCGAAGAAAGACAATGCGTGGGCGTGAATGCTTCGGCATGTTTCCTGCTCAACAACTTCTACAAGAAATGCAGTGTAGATGATCTCAAGGCGCTGGCTCTATTAACTCTTGACTACGGAGCAACAGAGTTCCCTACAGGCGTCGGCAGAGCATACGATCTTCTGATACTGCGGGAAGGTAAAGACAAAGCCGAGTGGGAGAGATTTGAGCCAAGCGACGGACGTGTAGAAAAGTTGCGTAAATCGCTTGAGAAGTCAACAGAATTATCCATCTATGGCCAGTATTAGCTAGTTGAATACCCACTGGCCTACGCCCGGAATCGTCGGATTCAGGCGCACAGTCAAGGCGAGAAATACGTCATTGTCATTCAACTCGCGGCTTCCCGGCAAAAGGAGCAGTTTGTCGGTGGTGATCTTGACTTCGGTGATGAGACTGTCATCTTCCAGAAGGCAGAAAAATGGATCTTCCCCCTCTTGTGCCCTTTCTCCATTCACGCATTCAGCCCTTTGGGGGATCCGCAAGGCGTCAAACAATGTTTTGATCCGGTTGTCTATATCCCCGCTCTGTATCACCCTCCCAGGCTCCTCGGGTCGCAGGAATAAAATTTCGATGCTGCACTTTAAACACATGGATTCAGTGACGAGGGGGATGAAATTATATCCCTGCCGATTCCAATTTTCGCCGATGCTTTTAAAACCGAGTTCGAGATAGGGGCCGTGGTCCATTTTGGGCTCGCAGCAGGGGCCAAAAATTCCTTCTTGATTGAAGTTTTGGATTTGCTGGTTGTGCACCTTGGCGATGCCGTAGGTCGCCGCTGTTCGCCGTAGATTGATGTTCGTCGTCCAGAGGTGTCTCAACTGCGGGTGGAATTCCCTGCGAATCGCGTGTTTGTGAGATGAGCGTGTATCGCTGCGCGAGGCCCCCAGAAGACGCCCAGAATACAAAAGTCTGAATTCCACAAGCCGTTCCTCATCGATAGTGTCGCCGGTGCCCAAGATGGTCTGGGTAAAGGGCAGTGAATCGCATTGACGCAGACAGACCACAAGTATACCCTCATTTCTGAGGGCTCACTGTGGCGAATCTCCCGACGACTTCCGGCAAGAATGAGACGGAAGAATTCGACCGCTTCAAAGATTTTGCCCGGCGCGTAGTTTCCGTGCCGTATTCCACAATCAAGGCCAGATTGGACGCTGAGAAGGAAGCCAAGCGGGCAGCTAAAGCTTCCCCTTCCCACGTCTCTGGCGCATCATCCAAACGGGCTGATTAGAAGGCCGTTTCTCCCACCTTGCCGGTCAGTTCTGCATAGGTAAGGCGCTTGCCCACTATCTGCGATACAGCCAGCATAAACCTATCCGCGTCGTTCAAAGGATTGTCCTTCGTAGCGCGGTTGTTGTACCTGAAAACCTGCTCATCCACGTAAGCATCCAGGTGGAACGGCTCTACGGCCACATAGGTGCCTTTAAGGCCCCTCTTGAGCAGTGACCAGAAGTTCTCAATTCCCTGGGTGTGGACCTGCCCGCGAACATACTCCTCGACGTGGGTCACGGTCTCGTGGATGAAGTCGTTGGCCTTGAGCCGGTCGTATCCGGTTGCCCCATCGGTGTAGACGGTGGACTTCTTTTCGATCTGGCGCAGAATCTCATTCTGCAAAGTTTCGCGGGTCACATCAGGAATCACCTTAGCCCGGACCCGGCGCACATCCCGCTCAAGCATCCCCATCACCACAGCCTTGCCCCTGTCAGCCTTCATGCCATTCTTGAGGCCCACGCGCCGGGAGCGGTGCATGTTCTGGTACTTGCCGCCGATGAAAGTCTCATCGATCTCGATTGGGCCACCGTCGCCGTCGATCTTGATCTGCGCAGTATCGTCCTTGAGCGAAGTCCGAACTCGGTGGAGCATGAACCAGGCCGACTTCTGGGTGACTCCAATCGCCCGTGCGACCTCGTAGCTGCTGATTCCGTTCTTGCAGTTGACCATCATCCACATGACCGGCAGCCACTTGTCCAGGCCAATAGGGGAATCTTCCATGACAGTACCCACCTTGAGCGAGAACTTCTGCTTTGGGTGGTCGCCGTAGCAGCGATACACTTTCGCTTTCTCAAGGTAAGTGACCTTGGTCGCGCCACAATGCGGGCAACGTACCTGCCCGTCATTCCAGCGGATTGCGATCATAAACAGACGGCAATTCTCGGGATCGGTGAAGAACTGAATGGCCTGTTGGAGTGTCTTCGGCGGTTTCATGATTCGATAGTAGCTAACGAGTAACAGTCAGTCAAGTATATTCTTGCCGCTATAGGCAATTCATTCCTTGGGCTTTAACTGAAGCGAGCGGGGCATTTCTGGGCACCTGATAAGCACAAAATTCGAAAACTATAAAATATTCTTGACTAAGAGTACTCTATAATATAGAGTACTCTTAGTCTCGATACCACGCGGAGAAACATTCCTCGGATCTTCGAGCCGAATTTAACCCTCGGAGGCCATCTATGACATTCGCATTCCCTCGGTTCACCTTACCCCGGTTCATTTTGCGCGGCTGCATGGGAACAATCTTCCTGTTCTCATTCTGCTTTTTCCTCGTTGCGCAGCAACCGCCGTCGAATAGTGCAGAAATCCAACGCGAAGCCATGCAGAAGCTGGCTTTTCTCGCGGGACACTGGGCGGGTCCCATCAATGTGGTGCGCGGCCCTGGGGAGCCGATCCATCTGACACAAACCGAGAATATTGAGTACAAACTCGACGGTCTCGTGCTGCTCATCGAGGGAAAATCCACCGGCGCGGATGGCAAAGCCCAGTTCGAGGCTCTGGCCACAGTCGCATTCGACGACGCGACCCATGCGTATCGCTTTCGCGCCTATCATGACGGACATTACGTCGACACGGAGTTGACCGTGCTGGCCAATGGCTTCTCGTGGGGCTTTCAGTCCGGCCCAGCGCATGTCGTAAACACCATGCACCTTACCGCGAAGAACGAATGGCAGGAAGCAACCGAAGTTACGATGGGCGACGGTCCGGCCCACCGCAGCGTTGATATGCTTCTTCAACATCAGCCCTGAGCCAGGAATCGTACCTTGGCGTTTTTGGAGAGACAAGTCCCATCTCGTTGTAAGAGACGAATCAAAGGAGAACTGCAATGCAGGAAGAGAGCAGCGCACAGGAACTGAAAGACAGGCTCAGCCTGATTGAGTCCATGGTCGCCGAAGGCCGCCGGACCACTGAAAAATTTTCCTGGATATTTGTTTTGTGGGGCGTGGCCTACTATCTGGCCATTCTCTGGTCAACAGGAGCCTTCATCGGACCCATCTGGGGAAGCAACTATCTGGCCTGGCCGGTGACAATGATTGCCGCTTCTGTGTTGACGTGGGCGCTGATCGAACGCAAAAGCGGCAAAGAGCCTTCCACGACCAGCGGCCGAGCCATTTTTTCCATCTGGATGTCGATGGGACTCTCGATGTTCATTCTGCTGCCCTCGCTGGTTCTGAGCGGGAGGGGCGACCAGCAAACCGCTGTCGCGCTGGTTGCAACCATGCTGGGCACCACCAACGCCGCCTCCGGCATGTTGCTCAAATGGAAGCAGCAGTTTGCCTGCGCGTTGGTCTGGTGGGCGGCGGCGGTGGCTTCCCTGTTCGGCACCGTCACCCAGAGCACAATCGCCTTTCTCGTCGCCATCTTCCTATGCCAGATCGTCTTTGGCATCTACGGGATGATTTGCGAGGCGCGCATTCGCAAGCAGCGGGGCGCGATCCATGCCTGAGCTGCCGGAACTTGATCCCGTCATCCACGGGAAACTGCGGCTAGCCCTGCTTTCGCTGCTCGCTGGTGTTGAAGAAGCCGAGTTCACCTGGCTCCGTGCAAAAACCGGCTCAACCGACGGCAATCTCGGTGCGCAACTGCTCAAGCTTGAAGAAGCCGGGTACGTATCCGTCGAGAAGAAGTTCGTTCAGCGCAAACCGCAAACCCTCTACCGCATGACCGACTCTGGCCGCTCAGCGCTCACAGGGTACGTGCAGGCATTGAAACAACTCCTCGGCGCCGCCATCGGCTCCTGAGCACAACGATCAAAGACCCCCAAGGAGGAATCCAATGAATTACACGCTGACGGCAAATGAACTCACTGGCCGAGCCATCGGCTCCATCTTCTTCTCAGGCTTTGGCGCGCTCTGGCTTACTCTCGCGCTCTACGCCCGTGAAATGCTGAACCCGGCTTCAGTCAGCGCAGTTGTTCTGGGGTTGGCGCTGCTTCTGCTCGCCGCTTTTGGATTGTTACGTCAGGCGCAGCGCTGGCCGCATGTACCGGACAATCCGGCGATAAGCCGCGGATTTAACCGGGTGAACGCGATTCAGTGGACTGCGGGGGCCATCGCGGCCTTTACCCTCCATCGACTGCACCTGGACGCCTACACCTGCTCCGCCATCGCCGTGATCGTAGGATTGCACCTGTTTCCGCTGGCGCGGCTCTTCCGCAATTCACTGCACTACGTGACTGGGTCGCTGCTCACGGCCTGGGCCATTGCCAGCGTTTTCTTTGTACCGACAGAGCATTTGCAAAGTATTACCGCGATCGGCACGGGAATCATTCTCTGGTCGAGCGCTACGGTAACGCTGGTCCTCGCTTCGCGGATCGCGCGTCGATCCGCTTGCCCACAGACATGCTAGCTCGCTGACTTGCTGACTTGCTTCAGACTGTTCCGCACCCGCTCCATAATCCCCAAATAGTACGCCAGATTGTGAATCGAGTTCAGCGTTCCGGCCAGGGCCTCGCCCGAGTGCATTAGATGGCGCAGATAAGCTCGGCTGTAGCGGCGGCAGACCATGCACTGGCAGGCCGGGTCAGGCGGTCCTTGGTCTTCGGCATATTTCTTGCCTTTGATATTGAGCCGGCCCTCGCTGGTGAAGAGCAGCCCGTGGCGCGCGGCGCGGGTCGGCAGCACGCAATCCATCATGTCCACGCCCAGTCGCGCGTACTGTTCAATCTCGTCCGGATAGCCCACTCCCATCACATAGCGCGGCTTATCGGCAGGCAGCAGCGGCAGCACCTCGGAGATCATCTCCAGCGTCAGGTCGCGTGGCTCACCCACGCTCAAGCCGCCGATTGCGTAGCCGTCGAACTCCATCTCTATCAGCCGTTCCGCGCTTTCGCGCCGCAGGTCGCGATACATGCCGCCCTGCACAATGCCAAAGAGGCTCTGTCGCTTGCCGCCCAACTCACCGAACCACGGAACCGCATGTTGATGTGTGCGGAAGTGATCGAGTGACCGCCGCGCCCAGGCCAGCGTCAGCCGCAGGCTTTCCTCTGCGCGGCTGCGATCCGCCGGGTACTCCGTGCACTCGTCAAAGGCCATCGCAATATCCGCGCCAAGCGCGATTTGCACATCGATGGAATGCTCGGGGGTAAAAAAGTGTGAGCTTCCGTCCAGGTGCGACCGGAAGCGCACACCTTCATCCGTCACCTTGCGCAACTGGCTGAGGCTGAATACCTGAAAACCGCCGGAGTCCGTCAGCATCGCCCGCGGCCAACTGATGAACTTATGCAACCCTCCCATGCGTCGCACGGCCTCGTGGCCGGGGCGCAGGTAAAGGTGATAGGTATTGCCTAAAATGATCTCCGCGCCCAACGATTCCAGCACATCCTGGGCGACAGCCTTGACGGTGCCCGCCGTGCCCACCGGCATAAATACCGGCGTTTGAATCGTTCGATGCGGCAGCGCAAGTTCTCCGCGCCGCCCGCCAGCCTCGGTTGTATTCTGTATCTTGAAATCGAGTCCCACCAGATGATTCTAAAGGGGCGACCAGAATTTGCTCTGAATCCGAACCACTTCATCTGGGCTACTCACAGAATTGGGTGCCCCAGGTCTCGCTTTTGAGACCTGGGAGAGCAATAGCTCCCGCGCAGTCTCCCGATAGCCCGGCACAATCATCTCCGGCGCAATCTCACACAGTGGAACCAGCACAAACGCCCGCTCCACCAGTCGCGGATGCGGAATCTCCAACTCCGAGTGACACACCCGCAGTTCTCCCATCAATAAAATATCCAGATCCAGCGTCCGCGGCCCGTTCGCAAACCCGGCCTCGCGGTCGCGTCCAAACTCTTTCTCAATCCCGAGCAAGGCGCTCAGCAGTTCGCGCGGCTCCAACTCCGTCTCCAGCGCAACCACCGCATTCACAAATCGCGGCTGCTCGGCAAACCCCACCGGCTGGGTCGAATAAAGCGACGACCGGCGCGTCACTCGACCCAGCAACTCCAACCTCTCCACCGCAGCCGCCAGTGTCGCCTCTGGCACTCCGGCCCAACTTGCCAAGTTCCCACCTATGCCAATGTACGCTGTCCGCATCCCTTCAAGAGTACCCTGCAACCTGTTACTCCCGACGCTGTTTACGCCATGCAACTGAAGATTAACAACATCTAAAGTGCGAAAAACAAGCTCTTTCCCCACATGAACCCGCTCCCTGACTCGATTTGCTTCACAGGAATTTTTATGACGCAAGTAATTCAGGTTATGTCCACCCGGTATCCGCTCGACAGAGGTCCGACCACGTTTTTGCGGATGATTCATTGTTTCCCTGTTAAAATCGCCTCAGTTTAGCCCATCAGAAGTTCGTCCTTCGGAACCATAACCGTAGTGCGGCCTTCCTGAAATACTTTTCCCTGATCTCGGCTTCTTCTCGGAGCGGCCGTGCGGAGACATCAAGATCATGCAGCCTGTTACTCCTCTTTCCTCTGCCTTTGAAACTCTCTCGTCCTCTGGCCTGGTCGCATACTTCTCGATGGAAATTGCCATCTGCCCCTCCATGCCCACCTACTCCGGCGGTCTCGGGGTTCTGGCAGGAGACACCCTGCGTTCTGCAGCCGATCTGAATATTCCCCTCGCCGCTTTTTCGCTTTTGCATCGCAAGGGATACTTCGCGCAGCATCTGAGCGCGCAAGGAGTCCAGAGTGAAGAGAATCAGCCTTGGAACCCGGCGCAATTCTGCACCGAGGAAAAAGCACGGGTTACCGTCTCCATTGAAGACCGCCCTGTAACCGTGCGCGCCTGGCGCTACGATCTTGAAGGCCGCTCCGGCCACGTCGTTCCCATCTATCTTCTCGACACTGACCTCGACGGCAACTGTCCCGAGGATCGCACCCTCACCGATCATCTCTACGGCGGCGACTCCAGCTACCGCCTTCAGCAGGAGATCGTTCTCGGCATGGCCGGCGTGCGCATGGCCAAGGCCCTCGGCCTGGATGTAAATGTTTATCACATGAATGAAGGCCACGCCGCGCTTCTGACGCTCACCCTGCTCGAACGCCAGCTCGGCGGCGGCCCGCAATCCGTCGTAACTGAGTTCGACATCTCCCAGGTGCGCAGGCAATGCGTTTTCACCACGCATACGCCTGTTGAAGCCGGTCACGACCGCTTCTCCACGGAGCAGACGATTCGCATCCTCGGCGGTGAGCGCACTGCGCGCCTGGAAAAGCTCGGCTGCGTGCGCGATGGTTGCCTCAACATGACGCTGCTCGCGTTGCGTTTCTCCCGCTTTGCCAACGGCGTAGCCTTGCAGCACGGCAAAGTCTCCCAGGAGATGTTTCCCGAGTTCAATATCCAGTCCATCACCAACGGCGTTCACGCGCCCACCTGGGTCTCGGAGCCAATTCAAAATCTCCTCGACGAGAGGATTCCCGCCTGGCGTCGCGACAATCTCCATCTACGCAACGCCATCGACCTGCCCGAGCAAGAGATTCTCGCCGCCCACGCCCGCGCCAAAGAAGAGCTGCTCACCGAAGTCGCCACGCGCACCGGCCTGGTGCTCAATCCCAACGTTCTCACTCTGGGATTTGCCCGCCGCGCCGCCACCTACAAGCGCGCGAGCCTGCTCTTCACTGATCCCGCCAAGTTGGTTGAGATCGCCCACCAAGCCGGCGGCCTTCAGATTCTATTGGGCGGCAAAGCTCACCCTCAGGACCAACCCGGTAAGGAAGTCATCCATCAGGTGATTGAAACAGCAGCCCATCTATCGAGCGACGTACTGCGCGTGATCTACCTCGAGAATTATGACTGGGAACTCGGCGCGCTCCTCACCGCCGGCGTCGATGTATGGGTCAATACCCCGCGCCGGCCCTACGAGGCCTCCGGCACCAGCGGCATGAAGGCCGCACTCAACGGCGTTCCCAGTTTGTCGATTCTTGACGGCTGGTGGATCGAGGGCTGCATTGAAGGCATCACCGGTTGGGCCATCGAAGACGGTGCGGACGATGCCGCCGAAGCCGCTTCGCTCTATCACAAGCTGGAAAAGGCGGTCGTCCCGCTCTATCTCGAAGCTCCCGAGCGCTGGGCGCGGTTGATGCGCACAACGCTGGCATTGAATGGCAGCTACTTCAACACCAACCGCATGGTCAACCAGTACAATCGCAACGCCTACTACCCGGTCAAGCTCACCGAACGCGCCAGCGTCGAAGAGGCCGCCTACGCCGCCGACTGAGGCAGTGGCGCGCAGTCGCTTTTATCTTGACATCCCAAACCCGCCTTCGGCACAGTCGAAGGCGGGTTCTCTTTTTCCGCAGAGAATCTTCCCTGGAGGTCTCCAATGCACCATCTGCACTTCAATCATTGGGCCGTGCTGCTCTCTGCCGTGATTCTCTGGGTTCTCGGGGCAATCTGGTATTCACCGTTGCTCTTCTCCAAGCCGTGGATGGCCCTGGTCGGCCGCGATAGGGGAGATCCAAAGGCCGCCGTAGCCGGCATGATCGTTTCCTTCATCGGCAACCTGATTCTTGCGTTGGTCTTGGCGCATACCGTTCTTTGGTCCGGCGCAGACAGCTTTGGTTTCGGGGCCTTCATCGGCTTTATCAGTTGGCTGGGATTCATCGCTGGACCGCTCGCCGCCCAGGCCCTCTTTGAAAGCCGCCCTTTCAAGCTCTTTGCCATCAATGCCGGCTACTGGCTGGTCGGTCTGCCGATCTGCGGCGGCATTCTCGCTGTCTGGCGCTGAGCCGATAAAATCATCCCATGAGCAAAGCCGTCATCGCCACCGACAAAGCCCCTGCGGCAATTGGACCCTATTCGCAGGCCATCCGCACCGGTAACCTGATCTTCACTGCAGGGCAGGTCGCCATCGACCCGACGACACAGCAGGTAATTTCTGGCGGCATCACCGAGCAGACCCGTCAGGCAATGGAAAACCTCAAGGCCATTCTCGAAGCTGCCGGGTCCAGCTTGGCGCAAGTAGTAAAGGCCACTGTCTTCCTCAAAGACTTCAATGACTTTGCGGCCATGAATGCCGTTTACGGAAGCTATCTGGCGCCCGCTGGCGTTGCTCCCCCTGCCCGCTCCACGGTCGAAGTCGTCCGCCTGCCCAAGGATGTCCTTGTCGAGATCGAACTGGTCGCCGAGGTCTGACAACAGCCTTCGCCGCGAAACGCAGGCCATCGGCATGAGTTGGGCACAAGGGAGGAGCCGGCAATCCTTGCGCAGTTTTATTCCGCGAGGGTGCACAGTAGAAGCCGGATGCGAAATGCCAGGCTCGGGACCGGTCCATCCCGACTTTGAATCTGCCCACCCCCCGGAGGTCCGTACTCTTTTCCTTCGCCCATAAAACAGCAAACCGTCCGGCGCTCCCAGCCAACGACACGATTTCGATAACTCCCCCGAATCTTCACAGCGTTCACCTCCGCAAAAGCAGAGTCCAAAATCACGGATTTTTTTGCAGATAATTTCTAGCAGTGCATTCAATTTATCCTTATAAGCTTGATAATAATCAACTTGATTGACATTCGACGAGCCATCCCGTCAACGCCCCTCCTTCTCA
Source organism: uncultured Acidobacteriaceae bacterium (assembly GCA_963713645.1). GTDB lineage: Bacteria > Acidobacteriota > Terriglobia > Terriglobales > Acidobacteriaceae > Telmatobacter. The sequence continues at coordinate 143,818 of CAVQMQ010000018.1, forward strand.
TCGCAACTTACCATTCACCTCCGGGTTGTATCGTAATGAAAACGGATGACCTCTCCGGAAATCGAGGTTGTTCCACTCCGGAAGGCATCGAGGAGGAGAATGATGCGCAACCTCAAGCTGATTTTGATCGCTTCCCTGTTGGTTTCTGTTTCCGCATTCGCACAGGAGCGTCATGGCGGCGCTCCACGGCCCCCGGCGCACGGACCGGCTGCGTTCCACGGAACGCCGCACCCCGTCGAGCCGAATCGCAACTTCAGCGACCACGAAGGCCACCCCAACGCGCCGCACGTAGACGGCAAGGTGTGGGTCGGCCATGACACTGGTCGCGACGACATTCGCTTCCATATCGACCACCCCTGGGAGCATGGACACTTTACCGGCGGCTTTGGCCGCGGCCACGTCTGGATTCTTGGTGGCGGCGGGCCGGGGCGCTTCTGGTTCAACGGCTGGTACTGGAATGTCGCGCCCGCTGACGTAGGTTATTGCGACGGCTGGTTCTGGGACCGGGACCAGATCATCATCTACGACGACCCCGACCACATCGGCTGGTACCTGGCGTATAACGTCCGCCTCGGCACCTATGTGCATGTGATGTATCTGGGCGCATGATCGCGCTGTATCTTTGAATAATACGGGGCGGGATGGGCTGAATGGCTCATCCCGCCTTCTATTTCAGATTGCCACCGTCGCGCCTGATGCGCGAGAATCACCCCTATGCAATATAGCGGGAAATTGGAATACGCCGAACAGCGGAAGCTGCGCGACCGAAATACACGGCTCTACAGGCTAGCTCACTGGCCTATCTGGATTTGGGTCTTTTTTCTAGCGCCCGGCCCTTTGACATTCACTCTGTTTGCCCATGGCTTTGGTTGGGGCAATCTGCTCTGGCTGGCGACGGTTCTGGCCGGTACAGGCGTAGCCGCTGTCTATGGCCAATTGCCGGGTTCGGAGCCGCGTCCCTATATCCTCCGCTTTGACGAGGACAAGCCGAATCCCCTCTATCGGAGGGTCTGCTACACCTTCGCATGGAATGCAGTGCTGAGCTTTGCCCTGCTGAACCTGAGCGCGCTGGTGATTGCAGCCGTAACCGGCGTCTGGTACATGCAGCAGCTTTATCGTTACGCCTATGCGCCCCTGTGCGTGACTATTCTTGTGCTCGGCGCGCTGGGCGCATTGCCACGTGTAGGCAGCTCGACCAAAGGCGAAGGCACGGAGCGGCGCTACTTCTACGGCTCGGTCTGGGCGGTCACGGTATCGCAGACGCTGCTGCTGGTGCTTTGGAAAACCCTGCCGCGGACACAGACCGCAAGCCTTCTGAAGCTCGGCGCATTCGTGGCCGCTCTGCTGCTCATGGGGCTGGCCGCCAATCGCGGTCTGTTGCTGCGGACGCGCCCCATTGTGCCGGGCGAGTCGATGGTCGCGGATTGAGATCGTTCTGAACAGCAAAGAGTCAGTTGGTGTAGGATGATCTTTCTGCGAACGCCCCGATAACCTGCGTTCGCGAGAGTTGTGAGCAAATATTTCTGTGGAGTTGTTGATGAAACTGCGTTCAGTGTATGTTCTGTGCCTCCTTACCGTTCTTTCTGCTCTTGTTCCAGCAGCGCTCACTGCAGAATCCTCCCCACCCACAGCCCCTGCCCCGATTATTTTGACCGGCGCGGACCGGCGTCCTGCGATCTCACTGAACGGCGACTGGGCGGCAGTTGTCGATCCCTACTTCTCTGGACTCTTCAGCTTCCATCATGAGGAAAAGAAGAACGGCTGGTTTCTCAATCAGAAAGCCAAGCCGGGCGATCCGTTTCCAATCGAGGTTGATTTCTCGAAAGCACCTACGTTGAAGGTTCCCGGCGACTGGAATACCCAGCGCGAGTCATTGATGTACTACGAGGGGCCTGTCTGGTATGAACGCGACTTCACCTATCAGCCCAAAGCACACACACGCGTCTTTCTGCACATCGGCGCGGCCAATTATCACTCCTGGTTCTGGGTGAACAGAAAAAAAGTATGCGAGCACGAAGGGGGATTTACCGCGTTCAACTGTGACGTCACGTCGGCTGTTCATGCGGGATCAAATTTTGTGGTCGCGGCGGTAGACAATACCCGTCATGAAGATGGTGTTCCCACGCTACAAACCGATTGGTGGAATTACGGCGGGCTGACGCGCGAAGTCTCGCTGATCGAAGTACCGGAGGTATTTATTGAACAATATGATGTGCATCTGAGCCGCACCGAAGACTCGGTGATTGAAGGCTGGGTAAAGGTAGACGGAGAGCTCGAACAATTATTGAGAGATAAGTTTCCGCCTACAGCACCCGCGACTCTTCCGGAAATCGAAATACCGGAATTGCAAGCAAAGGTAATTTGCGGAAAGAGCGATCGATTTGGAGTCTGTGGATTCCATTTCAAGGTGGACGGACTCCAGCTCTGGTCTCCTGAAAACCCTAAGCTCTACCAAGTCAAGATCACTGTTGGAACCGAAACCATCACGGAAGAAATCGGCTTCCGCACCATTGAAACTCGCGGCACCGAAATCTTGCTGAACGGTAAGCCCATCTTTCTGCGAGGCATCTCAATCCACGCTGAAGCTCCGTATCGCACCGGCCGCGCCTATACCGACAAAGACGCGGAAACACTGCTGGGATGGGCCAAGGAGCTGGGCTGCAACTTTGTCCGCCTCGCCCACTACCCGCATGATGAAACCATGCTGCGCGCAGCCGACCGCATGGGGCTGCTGGTATGGAGCGAGAATCCGGTTTATTGGGCTTTGCAATTCGATAACCCCAAAGTATTCGCAAAGGCCACGCAGCAATTGGACGAAGAGATAGGAACCTCGCGCAACCATGCGGCGATCATTCTCTGGTCGATGGCCAATGAGACGCCTAATACTGAGGCGCGCACGCATTTTATTGAAGCTCTCGCCGCCCATGCGCGCGAGTTGGATTCAACCCGATTGATCACCGCAGCCTTGCTGGTGCGCGGCGAAGGACATACCAAGATAGTCGATGACCCGCTGGGCAGGGCGCTGGATGTTATCGGCGTCAACGAATATATCGGCTGGTATGAGCAGCATCCAGAGACAGCCGATATTACAGACTGGCGGATTGAGTACGAGAAACCCCTGATTGTGAGCGAGTTTGGAGGAGATGCAAAGGCGGGATTACACGGCGGCGAGAATGACCGATGGACCGAGGAGTACCAGGCGAATATCTACCGCCATCAATTCGGGATGTTGAACCGGATACCCCAACTAAGAGGAATGAGTCCGTGGATACTGATGGATTTTCGTTCTCCGAACCGGCCTCTGGCGGAAATTCAGGATGAGTTCAACCGCAAAGGGCTTATCTCCGACCAGGGCCAGAAGAAGCAAGCATTTTATGTACTGCAGAAGGCCTACACTGAAAAATCTGTCGGCAAGCCGGAGTAGGCTTCCGCTGCATGACCTACGCGAAAGGCGAGGCCCTGCCTGACCCAAAGCGTTAACCAGCCCGATGTCACCACTCTGAATTGGGCGCCATCGGGCATTATCAAAATGGAAAAACATTTAATATGCTGATTCATAAGTGAAACTATTTTTTGACAAAGCTGTGCAAATCTTTTTATTTGATTTAATATCTTACCTATGTCCATCGAATCCATCATTGCCCAAATCGACTCGGAAATAGCACGGCTCTCGCAGGTACGCTCCCTGCTGGCCAGCACCGGCAAAGTCGCAGCCAAAGTAACTGAGCGCAAGTCCAAGAAGGTTGTGGCTAAGACAGTCGCCAAAACCAAGAAGCGCCGGACTCTGAGTCCAGAAGCACGTAAACGAATTGCAGAAGCGCAGCGCAAGCGTTGGGCGGCACAGAAAGCCAAGAAGTAATTTTTTGTCAGTTAGGCCGGTGTCTATCTGGACTGCTGTTTCTCTTTGTTTCATTGCCAAGGGGACAGTATGCGCCGCCGGGTCAATTTTGACGAATATTGGTGCTTATTGCCAGTGTGTGGCGATCTAGAGTGATTGCCACACCGCTACACTTGGTCTTTCTCTGAAACAATCCTGCGTGATTTCTGGATCTATAGAATTTTATCTGACATAAATAATGACGGCGTGAACTGCCGTGCATGGAAATCTTCCGTCTTTTTCTGATGGCTAATCTTCTTGTTTTGCCGTTGCTGAGTGCGGCGGCAGTCCACGCCCAGGACACCTGCAATAAACTCTCTGAGAGTGAAGTTGCTTCAGCCGTCGGTGCGCAATTAAAGCGCAGCCCTATCAATCCTTGTCGCTTCGGCGTTGCACTCAAGTCGTTCTCGATCATTCTTCATACCGGCGATGGTCCGCAGTTCGCGGATTATGCAACCAATGCACACAAGGAATTCGGCGATGTGCAGACTGTACCGGGCATTGGATACGACGCTATCTTCTTTGGCCCGAATCTTGCTGTCAAAGCCAAATGGGACGTGATATTCATTCAGATGTTGATGGGCAAGACTCCAGCGGAGAAGATTCTTCTCGCAAAGGCGGTAACGCAAAAGATCATTGCACACCTGTGCCCGCAGCGGTTAACAGAACCTAGCTCAGACCTGCCATCACTAACATGCGCGGCTCAGTCATTTCATCTATGGCAGAGCGGATACCTTCGCGTCCCAGGCCGGAGTCTTTTACGCCGCCGAATGGCATCGGGTCTAGGCGCCAACTGGGCGTGTCTCCAACGATCAGCGCGCCCACCTCCAACTCACGATAGGCTGTGAGAATTCGTCCCGCGTCCCGCGTCAACAGGCCCGCCTGCAGCCCGAACTTTGAGTGGTTTACTTCGGCAAGCGCGTGTTCAAAATCATCATAAGGTTCGATCACGACAACTGGCCCAAAGGCCTCTTCATCGCGAATCTTCATTCCAGGCTTGGTTCCTGTCAAAATAGCCGGAGTTATCATAGTGCCGCGCCGCTCTCCCCCTGCTACGAGTTTCGCGCCTCCGGCGACCGCTTCTTTGATCCATGTCTCTACGCGTTCCACGTCACTGAGACGTACAAGCGGACCCACCTCAGTCGCCTCATTCGAGGGATCACCCACCACTAACTTCGATGCGCATTCAACTACCTTCCACAAAAATGTTTGATAGACATTGCGCTCGACGAAAACCCGCTGAACTCCGACGCACGATTGTCCTGCATAGTTGAATGCAGCATGTGCCGTGCGGCTGGCAGCTTCATCCAGTGCAGGCCAATCATTGTGAACAATCAATGCAGCATTGCCTCCCAGCTCCAGCAGGACCCGCTTGCGCCCGGAGTGCGCCTTCAGCTCCCAACCAACCTTTGCCGAGCCGGTGAAACTGATCATCTTTATGCGGTCTTCTTTCTCCGTCAGCCACGCTGTGTCGGCGTTACTCAGCGGAAGAACGGCTAGAGCTTCGTCTGGCCATCCAGCCTTGAGTACTACTTCACCCAGCGCCAACGCAGTAAACGGAGTTTGAGGAGCAGGCTTCAGAATCACCGGGCAGCCGGCGGCCAATGCAGGCGCAACCTTGTGCGCAACCAGATTCAGCGGAAAATTGAAGGGGGTTATCGCCAGCACTGGGCCGATGGGAAAGCGCTGCACGAGCCCCCAGCGGCCTTCGTTCCCCTCAGTCAGGTCCAATGGAATGCTCTCTCCGCCCAGCCGCGTGACTTCTTCTGCAGCGGTTTTGAAGGTGACTACCGCACGGTCCACTTCAGCACGCGCCAGCCGTACAGGCTTTCCGGCTTCGGCAACAATCAGCTGTGCGAACCGCTCCTTCTGCTCAATGAGACTCGCCGCAACATCCTCCAGAATTTCGCGCCTCTTCCACCTCGGAAGGGCGCGTGTACGCCGCAGGCTGGCGGCAGCGTGGCTCACTGCCTGACGTGCGTCTGCCCGCGAGGCCACGGTCACGCGCCCGACCAGCCCTTGATCCCAGGGCGAACGGACCTCCAGCACCTCACCGTCTGTCCATTCCTTGCCGCACAGCAGAAATCCCGTTTGCGTTCCCGGTCGCATCTTCATGGCGTTGGCGTCTCCTCAACCCTAGATGGTACAAGGGCAGGGCACTGATGAGGAGCTTCTTGCGTACTTTCTCGAACCGCTCCCGATTCGTAATCCCGGCGCGGTACACTGTTCCCCTATGATTCATGATGGCCGTAGCCGTAAACTTCCCTTTGATGCCGCCGAGGCGGTTGAGCATCTGCGCTCGAATGACGCCAAGTTGGGTGAGCTGATTGAGCGAGCTGGTCCGTTCACATTGAAGCTTGATCCCTCGCCCTCACCGTTTGAGTCGCTGCTCGAGTCGATTCTCTATCAGCAATTGCACGGCAAAGCCGCAGCCACTATCCACCGCCGCGTGCGCGAGTATTTTGGCGGCGATCCGTCTCCGCAGCTTCTGCTTGACACGCCAGACGACCCGCTGCGCGCCGCCGGTGTTTCGGGCAACAAAATCAAGGCATTGAAAGATTTAGCCGCCCGCACGCTGGATGGAACGGTCCCGACTCACGCAGCAATCAAGAAAATGCCCGATGCCGAAATCATCGAGCGGCTGACTGCGGTGCGCGGCATCGGTCCGTGGACAGTGGAGATGCTGTTAATTTTTCGCCTGGGCAGGCCCGATGTTCTTCCGGTGAGCGACTACGGCGTGCGCAAGGGCTTTGCACTGGCCTTTCAGCGGGTGCCGAAGACGCGGCCACTCGCTGCGGAAGACCTCCCCAAGCCAGAAGTTCTGCTCAAAAGAGGGAAGAAGTGGGCGCCATTCCGCTCGGTAGCCAGTTGGTATCTGTGGCGGGCCTGCGATCTGGCCAAAGGTACACCGCCCGCAGGGCGATCCAGCCTACAATAGCGGCTAGGGTTTTGCCTTTGGTCGTGTTAATGTGGGCCAAGGCTGACGAAATCAATCTGGGGAGATCGATGGCCGCAAGCAAGCGATTTGTCTGCATTCATGGTCACTTTTACCAGCCGCCACGCGAGAACCCCTGGCTGGAAACAGTCGAGTTGCAGGATTCGGCTGCACCCTACCACGACTGGAATGAGCGCATCTGCGCGGAGTGCTATGCTCCCAACGGCGCGGCGCGCATTGTCAATGAAAAGAACCAGATCAAGCGCATTGTGAACAACTATGCGCGCATCAGCTTCAACTACGGTCCCACACTGTTGAGCTGGCTCAAGGAGAATGCGCCCCGCGCTTACCGGATGATTCTCGACGGCGAACGCCGCAGCCGCAAGACGTTTCATGGCCACAGTTCAGCAATGGCGCAGGTCTACAATCACATCATTTTGCCGCTCGCCAGCCGCCGTGACCGCGTCACGCAGATTCGCTGGGGCATCGCCGATTACGAGAGCCACTATGGCGCGCCGCCGGAAGGCATGTGGTTGGCCGAGACAGCGGCCGACACGGACTCGCTGGAGCTGATGGCCCAGCACGGCATCAAGTTCACAGTGCTGGCGCCGCACCAGTGCAAGCGGATTCGGCCGATAGAGCAAGCAGTTGCTGCGAAAGCGGGCGCGAGGCCGGCTGGCGATGAAAGCGGCGCGGAATGGACCGACACTGCGAATGCGACGGTCGACACCACGCGGCCTTATCTGGTGCGCTTTGAATCTGGTGTTTCCATTGCAGTCTTCTTTTACGACGGGCCAAGTTCACGGGCAATTGCGTTTGAAGGTCTGTTGAACTCTGGCGAATCGTATGTTGCTCGACTTAAAGCGGCTTTCAAACCGAGCGAAGATCCACAACTGGTGCATGTGGCGACGGATGGCGAATCCTACGGACACCACCACCGGCACGGAGAGATGGCGCTGGCTTATGCGCTGCGCCAGATCGAGCAGGACCCTACAGTCAACCTGGCCAATTACGGCAGGTTTCTGGCGCAGTTTCCGCCGGAATACGAAGCCGAGATTATCGACAATACATCGTGGAGCTGCGCCCATGGGATTGAGCGTTGGCGAAGTGACTGCGGTTGCAATGGCGGCAAGCCTGAATGGAATCAGGCCTGGCGCGGACCGCTAAGGCAGGCATTAGACGAACTCCGCGACGCGCTGGTTCCGCTAGCCGAACAGGTAGGCAATAAGCTTTTCAAAGACGTTTGGCTTGCCCGCGACGGCTATATCCAGGTGGTGCTCGACCGAAGCCAAGAGACTGTGGACGAGTTTTTTCGCATCCATAGTAACGGCAAGTTGACAGTTGCAGAACGCGTCCGCGCACTGCAACTGATGGAGTTGGAACGTCATACCCAGCTGATGTATACCAGCTGTGGCTGGTTCTTTGACGATATTTCCGGCATAGAGACGGTGCAGATTATTGCCTATGCAGCCCGAGTGCTGCAGCTTGCAAAGGAGGTATTTCCCGGCGCAGCCGCTGCCGCCCAACTGGAGCCGGCCTTTCTGGCGCGGCTTGCCAAGGCCCGCTCCAATGTGGAAACTGCAGCCGATGGCGCGCATATCTACAAAGAGCACGTGCTGGCGATGGAGCTGAACCTGGAGCAAGTCGCCGCGCACTACGCCATCAGCTCGGTTTTCTCATCTTTTGGCGAAGAAACAGACATCTTCTGCTATCACGTGCGGCGCATCTCCTATGACATTCACACCTCGGGCCGAGGGCGGCTGGCTCTAGGTCGCGCGCACATATCCAGCGCCATTACCGGTGCGCAGCAAGCGTTCTCATTTGCGGTCCTGCATTTCGGCGACCAGAATATAACCGCTGCGGTGAAAGCCTACGCTGAGGCCGACGCGGTGGCGTTTGACGAGTTTAGCCGCAGGGCAGCCGAGCACGTTTCTCGTGCTTACTTCCCAGAAGTTATACGCCTCATCGATCGCTACTACGGCCATGTGGACTACTCGCTCACCTCGCTCTTCACTGACGAGCAACGGCGCATTGTGCAGTTGATTTTGAACTCGACGCTCTGGGATATTGAGAACTCGCTGACCACCATCTACGAAGACCACGCCAGCCTGCTGCACTACCTCTCCCAGGCTGGGTTGCCCAAACCTCCAGCGCTGGCTCTGGCAGCGGGCTTTGCCGTGAATGCCGGGCTGCGCCGCGCACTGGAGTCCGAACCCATTGATGTCGCTGTCTTGCGATCATTTTTGGCGTTGGCTAAAGCGGATCAAGTCCAGCTCGATTCAACGACACTCTCCTATCTGGCCGACCAACGCATGAAGCGCGCGATGGTTGAGCTGCTGATGTCTTCGGGATCGTTGGAGATGCTGGATCGGTCGCTTTCCCTGGCTCGAAAACTGACCGAGTTGCCTTTCGAACTGAACTTGTGGCAGGCGCAGAATATCTGGTACGAGATCATGCGGTCGCAGAGTTATACTTTGGCGGCGCTACATCCTGATGACCGGCTGCGCTGGGAGAAGAGCTTCCGCGAACTGGCGGAGTGCTTCAAGATCGACGCCGATTCTGTTGCAGCCGGGGAGCCTTCGCTGGAAACCGTGGGAGATTGAATCGGCACTAACTCCGCCAGTGCAGCTCCACCGGCCCGTCGAGCGGGCGCTTCGCACTCCTTTCGAGGCGCGCCTGTTTCAGCGCGAAGTACCACTTGGCAGGCTTGTCGGCATCGTCGATGAGCATCAGACTGGGGTTGTGTTTCAATCCCTCGGCCTGCTGGATCATCGTGACCTGATCCTGACGGACGAATTTTGCGCCGAAAAATTTTGCAATCGGCAGTACAAAGGGCACATGATAAAAAACATTCCACGCTGCCACCACGTCGATGCGGCAGGTTGAGCCAGTGACGGGAGTTACCGTGGTGAGGCTGCTAAACCACTTGTCGCCGCAGCGGATGGTCTCAGTGCGCCGGTTGGGAAGAACAAAGTCGATTGTGGTTTCAACCGGTTGCCCGTATACGCCGAGCAGCTTATAGGGAGCGGAGTTACCGCTGGGCGCGTGGGCGCTCATGCGGAATCCCTCAGGAATCGGCTCGAATCTCTTGGTCTTTTCACGGATACTGGCGCGGGAACGCCACCACCACGCCTGATGCACAAATGGTCCATGGGCCGGGTCCATCAGGCCGATGATGCCGTGGTCCACATTGCATGGGAGATCGGCGGTTAGAAATGCGGACCTATAGCGTGGGCCGAATTTGGCCAGTTCCGGGACTGGGCGTTCCACGCCTTCTCCTCTTTTGCCGGTTCCGGGACTTGGGATATAGACCCACGCATGGCCGTCGCGTTCTTCGCAGGGATAAGCGGTGGCAAAGATGCGAGTTGCATCGAGCTTGTCGTGGCTGCTGAGGGATGGAATCACGGCACACTGTCCGCTGCACGGCTCAAACTCCCAGCCGTGATATTTGCAGGTGACGCGAACGCCGTCAAACCAGCCCGCGCTGAGGGGAATGCCGCGATGCGGACAACTGTCGCGCAGAGCGAAGACGCGCCCATCGGCGCGGCGACCCAGCACCAATGGAATATCGAGCAGCATAGCGGTGGACATTTTGCCCTTGCGCAGTTTGTCAGCACGCAGCGCCGAATACCAGTCGTCGTAGATCAACGTAGCAGTCGGACCCTGAATCTGCGTGCCGGATTCAGTTGTTGTCAGGAAGGACATTTCGCACTCACCAATAGTATTGTTGCAGGTACAGGTCCAATCGATATGGGTTGGACTTATCGTTCAGTGCCTTCGCCAGCTTACTACGATGATTTCTGCAGCTTGCCATCCTTTACCACAAACCGCTCGCCGCGCCAAATGATTGTGTTTCCGGCAAAACCCGCTACCCACAGCCCCATCTGCGCCAGATCGCGCAGCGGCAGCAGCCAGAGGTTGGGCAGAACCTGATGGTCGGCCAGCACGCCAGCACCTACCTGCATGGCCAGCGCCAGACGCAGAAAGAAGCTTAGCCCGAGCAGCCACAAGCTGAACGGACTAAGGCCACTGGCCAGCACATTGAGCAACGCCCAAGCGAATCCATAAGTGAAGATCAGGCCAACGTAGCCGCCGGGGCGGGCGTCGCGAACGGTGCGCGCCCAGCGCAACTGGTGCTCGATGAAGCCGCTCCAGTTGTAAGCCGGGACGCTGGTTTCGACGGCCTCAATGCAAAGCGCGACGGCGTAACCGGCACTGTCGATGCGCACGCCTAGTTCGTAATCGTCGGCGAGGTGATCGACTACAGACTCCAGTCCGCCGATTTTCTCAAGCGCTTCGCGGCGGACAGCAAGCGTGGAGCCGAGTCCGTAGTGCAGGCCGCCTTCAAGTAGCTTGGAGAGCAGGATGCTCGGCTGGAAGTCGGTAGAGAGGCCCAAGGACTCGAACGTCGAGGCCATTGTGCCGTGGGCGCGGCCACGATAAAGCGCGGTGACGAGACCAACCGTCCTTGTGCCGTGTAGCTGGTGTGAATTTCCCTTAGGGGCTAGAGCCCGGTTCTTGTTAGCATCTTCTTCAGCATGACTGAAGTCATGCCCTGATACAAAACCGGCCATCACCCGCTCCAAGTATCGAGGTGAGACTGTGATGTCAGAGTCGTTGATGAGCAGGAAATCATGTTGAGCGTGCGGGTAAAGCTGGATCAAAGTGCTGACTTTGCCGTTCGCACCCAACCGCTGCGGTGTTTCGATCAGTTGGATCGGGAGGTCCGGAAACTCGGCCTTCAGCTGTTCGACTGCTGCGGCGGCGGGGTCGGTGAGGCTTGAAACGCCAAAGATCAGTTCGTATTTGCCGGGGTAGGTCTGGCGGCAGTGGCTGCGGAATGCGTCCATCATGCCGGGGTCTATGCCTTTAAGGGGCTTGAGTATGCTGACGGCGGGAATTGCGTCGGGCGGGAAGACTGGAAGCGGTTTGCGGCGACTGCGCAAGAATACCAGCGCGGCCAGCATTGCAGCCAGAAAATAGCCCATGCCGGCCACGGTAAGCGCCGTGGTCACAATCTCCACGGCTTGTGCCAGAGTGTGTTCCATTTCTAGAGTTAGTTTAGAGCCTGTCTTCGTAGTGCGCCTAAGTGCTTGAAATTTAGGACACAGAAATTATCTGAACGGATTTTAGGAATATTTTTTGCGGGGGGAGGGGGTGGGGGTAGCGCCTTTCCCGGAAAAACGCTTTTAGTCTTCCGCTGATTCAGTATGCAACGACACTGGGAAATCTACTGCAAACCATCTGCGGTGGAGCGGACCGGCTTCGCCGGGATGGGTTGGGGTTGGTGCTTTCCCAGGTCCCCAAATGCGAGGGACCTGGGGGCACCCGGTACCCGGCAAAGGCAGACTTATTGGGAAGTGGATCAACGGTGACGGATCGAACCCCATCTTAAGTAACCCTAATGAGCTGCTGTAGTTCGCCGATGAACCTTCCTGATGAGATAGCCCGTTCGCAAAAGTGTTCTCTGTGCTAAATTTCGCATCCCGAAGGAGATTTCCCGCCATGTCCCTCTCGATCAGTAGCAGCCTTCCCAGTCTTCTTGAGCAACAAAGCCTGATTTCGAGCAGCAACCGGAGCTCGTCGGCATCGTCTGTACCGAGTATGGAAGACACCTATACTCCGAGGTCGGCTGCAAATAGCCTCTTGAGCGCTACGGAATCGGCCATTCATCAGGCAAAGAATGAGGTTCAGGTGAACGTAAGCACAGCATTGTCGGCCCAGTCAGACACGACGATATCAACTGTTCTCAACATGTTCGGGATCTGAGAGATCTGGATTAAAGGAGGGGAAGAGCGGAGACCCGGGGTCTCGGCTGGTCAACGGAATGGATAGCAATTCGTCGACGATCATTCTTGGCACGGCCCAGGGCGGATTGGGCAGCGGTGTGGTTTCAATTTTCTGCGGTTCATTGCGGTCGGGAAGCCGACTTTTTCAGGCGCGTATTTCCTGACCGGGCTTTCGCGCCTTCCCAAACCTCGATAAAAGGGAAGAGTGTGGGGGAAGTATCGTCTGGAACGACGAATGCTGTGCTCTGCCTCGCTCGTGTGATGGCAACATAAATCTTTCCTATATCGGCTCCGGCATCCTTGATTATTCCGGTCGCGAGGAACTTTTCGAGCTTCTTATGGGGGTAAATGAGCACCCGCTCGAACTCCATGCCCTTAGCTTCGCCGAAGTTGATCGGCGTTCCCAGAACGTTATCTGTCGCCCTGCTATAGCGGAGAACCTGTGGATGGAAACAGTTGAAATACTCCTGAACCCGGCTGGTCGGCACCACGAATACGCCGTCGTGATCAGTGACGTTCTTATTCATCGAGATCGTCCTTGGCAGCCCCGGATAGAACTGATCCGCAAAGTCGCATATTGCCTGAGTGCACCTGTGGCTGCGGTTTTGAAACTCAATGGTGCAGAGCCGTTTCTTCTCCCATTCGTTGAATTTGTCGATGATTTTCGCACGAGCGTATCCCTTATGTCTCGCCGCATTGTTGGTTGGGTATGTAGCCTGTCTGTGATCGCCTACAAGAGTCACCTGTACACTCGATTTCATGAGTAGCTCTACCAGTTCCAGGTCGTATGCCGCGAGGTCTTGGCTTTCGTCCACATAAAGTCTCTCAAATAACTGCTCAAAGCGGCGGAGTGGCAGACCTTTCGTTTCCTCTATGATCCTGCAAGCAAACTTAGATATTTTGTCAGAGTAAATATGCCCAGGCTTCGGCAGATAATGCGCCCGAATATTCGATTCCTTGGCACCCCGCGCAGACCTGCCTTGAACGAAGATTATCCTTGAAACGCGCTTGGAGTAGAGGCAATTCTGGTATGGGCGTACGAAGTGGCGAAGAAGAAACGTGAACCATGTGCTGATCGTGATGTGGTTCGGAATGAATCCTACATCGCCGTATGTCTTGCGGGAGATTTCGGATGTGTTGTTTATCGTGTAAGTTATCAACGCTGAGCGGCAATTGGCGGCGCCGCACGCGTCATTAACAATCAGGGTCGTCTTTCCAGACCCGGCGGCTGCCACGATTATGCGGTTACCTGACTGCATGTTGGATGTATTCCGGAATTGCGATCATCTCTTTGCTATCGAAGATCTTCAGCGCACAGTCGGTCTTGTGCTCCTTCATAAACGAGAGCAGATCTTCGTCCTTTTCAAACGATTCACCCAGGATCGCATTTAGTTTCACTCTCCCATTTGAATTCAGGAGATGCGGCTCAAGCGTATTCAGTCTGCTTTCGCGGCTGTAGCAAATGTGGATATTCTTGTCGGAGTCATATTCGGAATATTTTTTGCAAACAGCTTCCGGTTTGCCGTCGTTGTCTGTTACGACACAAATATCTAATTTAAGTGGCTTGGCAATTTCAAGGTGCCGCTTAAATGCGAGAGCGTTCACTGAGATCACTTCTACGCCTTGCTGGAGCGGGGTCTTGCCGTGCTTTTGAATGAATGCTTTTGTGACGACGAGTTCGTCCGACGGGCCCTCTACCAGAATTGTCCGCTTTGCGAGGATCATCCGCAGTGTGTCGTGACCAGGAAGCTTCTTGAAGTAGGACCTCGTCTCAGGCGAAAGGTCGTTCAAGGAGACAGATGTTTGGCCGTTGAACAACTGAACGCACTCAACTCCCAGTTTATTTAGGACAAAACTACTGTGCGTTGTTACAATCAGCTGCTTTCCTTGCGTTCTGGCTGCAACGTGCTCGATCAAGCGGTTAAGGTTAGTGTGGGAGAGGTGATTTTCTGGTTCTTCAATCAGGAACACCTTGCATGCCTCGGTGACCTCAGCAGCCTGCATGGCAAGCTTGATTTTGACGGCGTTTTGCTCGCCTCTTCCAACGAGCGGCAGCGGAATTTCGTCTAGATGTGGGACCACCCCCGTCTCCCAACCCGCCCTTGCCGACATGTCCAAGGCGAAAGACAGCGTCTTATCGGAAACGGCCCGCTCACGCATCCCGAGTTCTTTATTGATTTTGCCGACTTTCGGGTCTTCGAGAAAGCGGTCTCGCATTTTGCGGTATGACAGTGCGAGATCGACTTTCTCCGCCTTGGACAGGTAATCTCCTATTACCTCGGCTACATATCTTTTAGCCCCATAGGAGTCGGAGATCGACGCTGGATCAATCAATGCGGAGCGAACCGGCGCTTTGCGGGTGTCGAGGGAGTTAAAGTCAAAACCCTCCCATGTAACGGTGTAGTATTCGATTGGGATGCTGCGCAGGTCATCTGGCTTTCGAACATAGTTTCCGTACTCCTCTTTAAAATGCTCATCGTCAAGGTGGATGCTCAGTCTGATCCCTAAGCAGTTCTCCCGAAGACTATTGTTAGTTCCTCTGAGGCTTGCGATATCGGGGTGGTCCGCCATGTAGAGTTCTATCACGATCTCGGGTGGTTCGACCTTTTCGCCACCTTTCAGTTTCCTGATGTACTCGTCAACGCAGTCTTTGTTGAATAGGTATGTGTGGAGTTCGTAGAGCGCAGGTCTGCGGTTGATCTGGCCCTTAAGGGCCAGATTGATCGCTTCCAGAAGCGTCGATTTTCCAGATTCATTGTCGCCGACGATTATGTTGAGATCAGGCTGTAGCCTGATGTCGGCGTTCCGAAGTCTCCGATAGTTCTTTACTATCACCCGTTCAATCGTCACTCGGTCCACCCCAGTTCCTCACGGGAAAGTATATCGGGCGATTCAATGATTTCGACCTACATTTTGTATGGGTAGCTGAAAGGGTGGTAGTCGCTTCCTATCTCCAATGGAGTCTTCTGCCTAGAAAGGGCGGGGCGTGGGTCAATTTAAGTGCGCATTCCCTCAGGGGCTAAAGCCCAGTGCTTATTTTTTTGTATTAGGGCATGACTGAAGTCATGCCCTAATACAAAACCTGCGAAAAGGGGGTTCTTCCGCAGCCTATAAAGGCCCAATAAGCAAAAGCCGCCGTGATTGCTCACTGACGGCCTTTGGGCCTGCGGCACGCCGCAGGTGGGTAATGAATATAGTATGGCCCGTTTGCCTTCGATTCGCAACGAAAAATCTTAGGCGATACGGACGCATCGGCACTACACGCCGACTGCGACAGGACTCCGCCGCCAGGCATAGAGCGGGAACTGGTTGGCCAGTTCGGCCACTTCCAGGCGAATCTTTTCGAGAGCCGCGTCGTCGTTGCGCTGGTCGAGGGCTTTCACGATCCAGGCGGCGATCAGAAGCATCTCCGGCTCTTTCATGCCGCGGGTGGTCAAGGCCGGCGTGCCAACGCGAATCCCGGAAGGCTTGAGCGGAGGATTAACGTCATACGGAATCGAGTTCTTGTTGACGGTGATGCCAGCCTTGCCCAGCGACCCTTCGGCCTCGGAGCCGAGAATGCCCTTGGCGAAGACATCCACCAGCATCAGGTGGTTATCCGTTCCGCCGGAGATGATGCGATAGCCTGCCTCGGCCAGCGCGCTTGCCAAGACTTTGGCATTAGCGACAACCTGCGCTGAATAGGTCTTGAACTCGGGGCGCAGCGCCTCGGCGAAGGCCACGGCTTTCGCGGCGACGATATGCACCAGCGGGCCGCCCTGCTGGCCGGGGAAGACAGACTTGTCAATCTCTTTGCCGATGGTCTGCTCGGGCTTTTCGCCTACCTGGTAATCTTTGCCGCAGAGGATGAGGCCGGCGCGCGGTCCGCGAAGGGTTTTGTGGGTAGTGGTGGTGGTGATATGCGCGTGGGGCACGGGCGAGGGATGAACGCCGCCAGCGACCAGGCCGGCGATATGCGCCATGTCAAAGACATAGGTCGCGCCGACTTTATCGGCTATCTGCCTCATACGGGCAAAATCCCAGAAGCGGGGATAGGCGCTGCCGCCGCCGATGATGACTTTGGGCTTTTCGCGCAGGGCGATTGCTTCTAGCTCGTCGTAGTCGATGAGCTCAGTATCGCGGCGGACGGTGTAAAAGGTAGTGCGATAGAGCTTGCCGCTGAAGCTCAAGCGGTGGCCGTGGGTCAGATGGCCGCCATGCGAGAGGTCGAGGCCGAGAATCGTGTCTCCTGCCTTGAGGACTGCTGCGTAGGCCGAAGCGTTGGCCTGGGAGCCGGAGTGCGGCTGCACGTTGGCGTACGCTGCGCCAAAGATCTGCTTGGCGCGGTCGCGGGCCAGATTCTCGACCACGTCGGCGTATTCGCAGCCGCCATAGTAGCGGCGGCCAGGGTAGCCCTCGGCGTATTTATTGGTAAAGATCGACCCGGCAGCCTCTAGAACCGCCTCGGAGACAAAGTTTTCGCTGGCAATCATCTCCAGCCCCTCATGCTGGCGGAGGGTTTCGTGGTCAATCGCAGCAGCGATCTCGGGGTCGGCCTGGGCGAGGGATAGAGAGATGCGGTCAGTCATGGTTAAATTTTAGCGCCTTTGAGGGGCATTTTGACAGCAAGTTGCGGCGCTTACGCCATGCATCCTGATTGGTCTATGATCCCGGTTCAACACCGCACCGAGATGCTGCATTAACGCATTGCGCATCCGAGAGCAGGAAGGTGCAATTTCACGCATTTTTTCGCCGCAGTGACCAAAGTCGCTGCGGCGCTTGTGCATCTGCACCTAATGTCATCTCAGGAGGTTCCTATGATTAACCCAAGTCTGACTGTCCGCGAGATCGCCCTTGAACAACCTCATTCCATCCGCGTTTTCGAGCGCTTCGGCATCGATTACTGCTGCGGCGGGCGCAAGCCGCTCGCCGAAGCCTGCGCTGCTGGCCAGATCCCAGTCGAAGAGGTTTTAGGCGCACTCGAAGCCGCCAACCTGACAACCGCACCTGCTCCGGCGGAGTGGCCGCAAGGTTCGCTGCGGCAGCTGATCGACCATATTGTCGCCACACATCACGCGTACGTGAAACGAGAGCTGCCGCGTTTGGCCGTTTTGGCGCAGAAAGTCGTCAACCGGCATGGAGATACGCAGGCGCATTTGCCCGCGCTGCAAAAGTTGGTCGCGAATCTTGACGACGAGCTGACCCACCATCTGGCCAAGGAAGAGAATATTCTTTTTCCGTACATCGCCGAGTTGGAGGGTGCGCTGGCCACTGGGAGAGCCTTGCCCAGTTCATGCTTCGGGACCGTGGCAAATCCGATTGCAATGATGACCAGCGAACATGATGCCGCCGGCGTTTTGCTTGCGGAGATTCAGCGACTGAGCGATCGCTTCACGCCGCCGGTGGGAGCGTGTCCTACTTATCACGCCTACTACGATGCCTTGAAAGAATTTCAGCTCGACCTGCATCAGCATATTCACCTGGAAAACAACATTCTGTTTCCGCGGGCGATTGAGCTGGAGCAAGCTGAATTAGCAGCGACCCTGACGGCAACCGCGTCTCGTTAGCAGCGGTTCCTGCAGGGTGCACAAGAAACAGGCGCGGAAGCAAGCAGGCGCTTCCGCTATTCTGCAGTCATGCGCTTGAATCAATCGCCCTACGTCGCTCGCTGGTTGGCTTTTGCGTCTCTGCTTGCTCTTGCGTCCTGTCCGACGATGGCGCAGTCGTCCGCGGTGGTGCTCACTCCGTCTTTCGTTGAGGCCGGTTCGCCGGAGCTGGTCCGCGTTGATGTGCCAGACGCCACCAGCATTGACGGCGAGTGGCTGGGACGCAAGCTGGAGTTCTTTCGCGGACGCGATGGGAAGCAGTGGTTTAGCCTGGCCGGAGTGGATGTAGAAGCTCCTCCTGGAGTTTCCACTCTTCGTATTGTTGTTCATAACGGGAGCAGCGCAAGCGACCTGAGCCAGAGAGTTGTGATTTATCCCGGTCACTATAAGACTGGCAGGTTGACCGTTGCTCCGAAGTTTGTGGAGCCGGGGCCGGAGGCTCTTGCCGAGATTGAAGCCGAACTGAAGCTGAAGGAAAAAGTCTTCAGCACCAGCTCATCTGAGCCACTGTGGACCGGAGACTTCCGCGCTCCAGTTGCTGCCCCGCCAACTGACAGCTTCGGCACCCGGCGCATCTTCAACGGCAAGCTTGCCAGCGTACACAAAGGCATGGACTTTCGCGCTTGGACTGGAACTCCGGTGAGGGCGGGGAATCAGGGCGTTGTGGTGCTGGCTCGGCCACTCTATTACGAGGGCAACTGCGTGGTGATCGACCACGGCCTGGGATTGTTTTCTCTCTCGATGCACCTGAACCGGATTGACGTGAAGGAGGGCCAGCAGGTGAGCGCAGGGGACCGTGTCGGACTGAGCGGAGCCACCGGACGAGTGACCGGGCCGCACCTGCACTGGGCGATTCGCTGGCGAGGAGCCTATCTTGACCCGGCTAAACTGCTGCGGTTGAAACTAGACGCCGTCCGCTGACGAGGAACGTCAGTCACAATTTGCCTTCAGCACCCAGCGATTCGATAAATTGACGCAGCTCACGGCCAACATGGCTCCATTCATAGGCATCCAGCGGCGCGATTTCGGCTCGTTTTGACTCCTGTATCCATTTCATGAAATCAAGAAGCACCTGCTGGTTGAAATCGCCATCGTAAAGGTAAACCCATTCTGTTCCGACTTTCTCTTGTAACTCCGGAAAACTTCCCATACGGGGTGCGAGTACCGGACGGTTGCGAGAAAGCGCCAGCAGCGCAGATCCGCTATTGAGGATGTTCTTATACGGCAGAACAACAGCATCGGCGGAGTCCACGATGGCTTCAAGCTCCGCATCAGAGATAGTATTGTTGCGGAAATCCAGATGAATATGAGATGCATTGTGCGCGGATGCTTCAATCGTGGCGCAGAGTGAGCGATCTCCTACCTGTCCCGCAACGAGAAGATTCAAGCCGGACGGGATAGAAGAAACCACCTCGACAAGCTCTGCAATATTCTTATATGGGCGAATCTGTCCAATGTGGACCATATTGACGCAACCGCTCGACCTGCGGCTTGCCGTGGCCGGTGTGACGAATGCCTCTCGATAGTGCCCATGAACTACCACGAGCGATTTGCAATTGCAGATGCGCGGGATTGATTCCCTGATCCGTTCGCATGAAAACTGCGATAGATATACGACACCGTCAAGAGAATTTAAAAAATAACGAAGGATCGGCAGTGCGGATGCTTGCGGGTCGTGCGGAGCGGCGTTATGGGCAACCCAAATGAACTTTGTTCTCCACAGCAGCCTGGATATCCATAGCGTCGCCAGCTTCACAAGTGGTTTGACTATCCCAAGAGGGCTATCAACTGCGAATACATATTCCGGCCAATGAACAATGACATAGTCGCTCCGTTGCAGCCCCATTAACCTCCAGTTGAATCGGCGCAGAACAAATCCCTGGTCCGCCAATGCCTGGGAAAACAGCCGGACGAATGCATTCGATGGGTTCTCGAACGGCAGCGGAGAAATGATCTTTCCTCTTTGCGTCGGGTTAACTTCGCGCACTCACTCCTCCTTCAGCGCGCTACCGATTCAGAACCTTCTGACTTACTGCATAAGAATAAAAGTAACCCTACATTCAAGACTGCCAATAACCCATCTGCAAACAAGCTAGTCCAAGCCGCTCCACGCCAACCGTACGCCGGAATCAACCAAAGATTCAATCCAAAATTTGCCGCTGCCGCTGTGAGCGTCGATGCAGTTCGAAAAATTTGTTTGCCCAGACCGACAATGCCGCTTCCCGTAATCTGATGAACACTGCGAAAGATGGGAAGCAGGCAAAGCCACCTCGCCGCCGCCGCGCTCTCAGCGAAGCTGGGACCCGCCAACCAGGGGATAAGCGGCGCCGCCAGATATAAGGCGACAGAGATCAGCAATGAGACCAGAGCAGAGCGCTTCAGAAGCCGAAACGATAGCAGTTTTGTTTGGTGCCGGCTCTCAGCACCTACCCTGAAGAATTTTGGGGCGGCCGCATCGCGCAGGGCGACAATCGGGATGCTAGCCATGTCTATCGCACGGTAGGCGAGCGCATAGACGCCATTCGCGGCATTCATCCCGTAATGGCTCAACATGGTTTTGTCTATATCGTTGAAGACCGTTGAGGTTGAAAAAGCAAAGGAATAGCCAAATCCTTCTCCAACGCGCAGTCGCATCAATTGCAAGGAGAATTTGGGCCATCCATAGCAGATCGTTACCGCGATTGCGGCTGCAATTGCGGCAAAAGCCGAAACCGCAAGCGAAGCTATGCTCCACTGCAACGCCGTGGCATGGTGCAAGATGAGGACCATTCCCGTTACTGCACACAGCCGTAGAAGGCTGGTGGCCAAACCCAGGCCAGCGGTCACCGAGAGCCTTTCAAAGGACTGAAAGACCATGGAGGCATTGCGCGTTATCTCTCCGCAAAAGCAATTCGCCAGGCCGGTAATAACCACCAGCGCGGCACTTGCCGGATTGAGCAGATGGGGTGCGGTAAACCTGGCAGCGAGGATAAGGACTGTACTCATCGTGGTTGTGGCGAGCAGAATATTTCCCCAGTAAGCCGCAAATCTTCCTGCGTCGCTGCTCACATAGCGCAGAAGCAAGGTTCCTGAACCCATTGCGCTGTAGGTTGCAATGAATGAGGTAAAGGCAAAGGCTCCGATAAATATTCCATACTCGGTACTGCCCAGCAACCGGCTCATCATTACGAAATAGCCGGCCTGCAGAAAGAGATTGCCTCCCTGGCCAGCAAGCATCCAACCTGCATTCCGAGCCATCTTGCTCGACGAGAGCCGCTGCCACTCTGCTCGCAGCACTCTCATGCTTCTCTCTCCGGGTGAATGGTTGCCTCCTCGGCAAGGAATCTTCTTTGATGTCCATTATATTTGAGTTCGAAACGCAGCCGTGACTGTGGGATTGGACTATAGCGCCGATAGCGCGGACTGAAGATATTTTTGGGTTCGCCGCGAATCGTGCTCGAAGCGGAATATGCTTGCTTGAGCATCTCAGCCAGAGGTTTTCTGGTCGAAAACAACTGGCTAGCGGTCCTTGGATTGATACCACCGGCGATCGCCGATCTGAAGGCCGGAGTCCAGAAGGACGATAACCGTTCCAATCAACATGCAGAAGTCGGTGCGCGCTTCGTGAAAGAAGCCAAACCAGCCGGTGTGCGCAACCTTGGCCAGTGTAAAGGGGCCAAGTGGACGGCCGAAGAGGATAGGCAGTTTGGTGGTGATCAGCGCAGTAACAATGACGCCGAGCAGCAACAGCGCCGCCTCGCCCGCATAAAAGTTCAGAATCACCGCAGCTCCGGCGCCGATCTCAATGCCCCCGACCAGTGGGGCCAGGAAGTGGGGAAACGGTAGACCAATCGCGGCAAAGCGCCCCGCCCCCAGCTCTTCGGGCCGCAGGAACTTGAGAATCCCTTCTGTAAGGAAGACCAGACCCACCATTATCCGAATCAGGATCGGCGGAAGAATCGTTCGCATCGAGGCCCTCCAGCATTGATACGGAATATCTTATTGATTATCAAGCAGTTCCGCAATAGCCGGACCGAGACTTTCCGGCTTTGTTGAAGGCGCGTAGCGCTTGGCCACCCTGCCCTCGCGGCTGATCATGAACTTGGTGAAGTTCCATTTGATCTTTTTTGTCCCGAAGATTCCGGGCTTCTCTCTCTTGAGAAAATTATAGAGCGGGGGGGCAGCTGGTCCATTGACTTCGATCTTTGCGAAAAGCGGGAAGGTGACTCCGTAGTTCTTTTCACAAAAGGCGCCTATCTCTGCCTCGGAGCCTGTCTCTTGTGCACCAAATTGGTTGCAAGGGAAGCCAAGAACCTGGAAGCCACGATCGTTATAGTGGCGATACAGCTCTTCCAAGCCCGCATACTGCGGTGTGAAGCCGCATTGACTTGCTGTGTTCACAATCAGCAGCACCTGGCCCTCGAAGTCGGCCAGATTCACCATCCGGCCATCGAGTAGAGGCGCTGAAAACCCGTATATCGACTGCGCGGCGGAACCCATCACGGAAAACCTCTCCAGCATAGGATGTCATGTAGCGATCACGCGCGTCTAAAAGAACGCGGCTGGAAAAGGGTGTGCAGTGAGCCACATCAACCCATCCGCTTCCGGTAGACTGGGGTTTGGGCCTTGAATGGGTTCGACCCTTTGTCTGAATTCGGGTAGAGGGAATCAAAAACGCTTCGGGCAAGACGGGATTCCGGGGCCAGACTGCTCCGTGCCGGTTTGGGCGGCAAGGGTACGGTCCAATATAATCAGTCTTTCCTTGGGTTGGACCGTGATTTGAACCAGATTTTCAGCAGTGAGGGTGTGCTTATTTTTCCCGTGAATCCGAACAATGCACCGCACCAGTATCAGTGCTCTCCGCGAGGCTCCGGCCCGGTGAACGTCAAGCACGCTTCTATCTCTCGTGTGACGCTGGCTGCGCGCTCCCGTGTTGGGCGTGCAGCGCGCCTGTTTTCGCGCTGCGTGCTGGTACTTTTGCTGGCCGTTTCCGCCAGCTCCGTTCTGGCCCAGCAGCCAGAGACCATCGAACAGATTCGCGTGATCGGCAACCGGCGCATTCCCAAGGAAACAGTGCTGGCGCGGCTCTACATTCATCCGGGCGACAGTTACGACCAGTCACTGATTGAGAGCAGCTTCAACTCGCTGTGGAACACGGCGTACTTCGAGGATCTGCGCATTGAGCGCGAGGACTCGGAGAAGGGCATCATCTTGAATGTCTTTGTCCGCGAGAAGCCCACGATCCGCGAGATCAACTACAAGGGCCTCAATGCGGTCTCACAGTCCGATGTTCTGGATCGCTTCAAGAAGGAGAAGGTCGGCCTGTCGGTGGAGAGCCAGTACGATCCCACGCGCATCAAGCGGGCTGAGACGGTAATGAAAGACCTGCTCAGTGAGCATGGCCACCAGTTTGCCACCATCAAGACTGAAGTGAAGACAATCCCTCCGGCCTCGGTGCAGGTAAACTTCAACGTCAAGGAAGGCCCAACGGTGAAGGTGGGCCAGATCAAGTTCACTGGCAATCCGCATATCAGCGGCCTCGAACTTCGCCGCTCGATGAAGAACCTTAAGCCCATCGGGATTCCCTATTCGATTGTTCTGGAAGATATCTTTTCGCAGACATTTGATGCCAACAAGCTGGAAGAGGACACGGAGCGGGTGCGTCAGGCCTACCGTGATAAGGGCTACTACAACGCCGCCATTGAGGAGCCGAAGACGCAGATTCGCGATCAGGGCGGACTGAACTGGTTCACCTTCCGACCCAATAACGGCAAGCGCATTGATATTCTGATGCCGGTTGAAGAGGGCGCACGCTATAAACTTGGCTCGATTACATTTACCGGCAACAAGGCGTTGAACAACGCCAAAGCCCTGCGCAGCACTTTTGCAGTCAAGGATGGCGAATGGTTCAATGCCACGCTGGTCGGCAAAGGACTGGAAAACCTGAAGAAAGTTTACGGGCAAGTGGGTTATACCAACTTTGGCGCAATCCCCAAGCCGGTCTTCGATGAAGAGAAGAAGACAGTGTCGCTGCAAATCGACATCGACGAAGGCAGGCAGTATTACGTATCGCGCATCGAGTTCACCGGCAACACCATTACGCGCGACAAAGTCATCCGCCGCGAGCTGATGCTGGATGAAGGCTCGGTCTACAACTCGCAGTTGTGGGAATATAGTTTGCTGCGCCTCAACCAGCTCGAGTACTTTGAGCCGCTCAAGGTGGAGCAGGACTCAGAAGCCCACCGGGATGACGATGCCGGCACTGTGGAGTTGCTTCTGAAGGTGAAGGAAAAAGGAAAGAACTCGATCGGGCTGAACGGCGGAGTCAGTGGACTCTCGGGAGCCTTTTTGGGCGTCAACTACCAGACCAACAACTTTCTGGGGCTGGGCGAAACACTCAGCGTGCAGGGAAACCTGGGCAATGTGAGCCGCCAGTTCCTCTTTGGCTTTACTCAGCCCTATCTGCGGAACCGCCCGCTGAATCTCGGCTTCCAGATCTTCAATAACAAGACCGACTACAACTCCGCGAAGAGTTCTACGCCGACTGGCCAATCCGTTAACTTGACCAGCGCGCAACAGTCTCTGACGCAGAATTACAACCAGGCCGCGACGGGAACGAACTTCTCGATCAGCTATCCGCTTCGGCGTCATGCCTTCCAGCGCGTCGGGTTCACGTATTCGCTCACCAAATCAACGATCACTGCCTTTAGCACTGCATCGCAGACGTACTTCCAGACAATCAGCTTCCGGTCAGGAATTCAGGGTTCGAATGCACTGGCTGGAATCATCAACAGCTCGGCTTCGTTGAGCTATATTTACAACACCATCAATAACCCTGCGCGACCACGTACAGGCAAGGAATTCACCGCCGTCTTGCAGACTTCGGGACTGGGCGGCAATGTGCGTTACATCTCGCCGCTGGTGGCCTACAAACGCTTTATGCCCATGCATTATCTGATTCCTGAGGCTAACGGACGGAATGTGCTGGGCATGCGTGCGCAGCTGGGCTACGTGCAAGGGTTTGGCGGTGATGTCGCTCCGCCGAATAACCGCTTCTATTCCGGCGGCGAGGGCGAACTGCGCGGCTTTAATGTGCGCAGCGCGACTCCTTACGGTTATATACCGAACCGCGTGAATGTGCAGTTGACCAACCCGGACGGTACTTGTGTTCCACGCGACTCGACCAACCCGCAGTTGGGCCAATGCATCCAGATTCCAATTCCTGTCTATGGCGTAGTTCCCATCGGCGGCGATACCCAATTCACAAGCAATCTTGAATACCGCATCCCCATTGTCAGCGCTGCCACTTTCTCATTTTTCGATGACTTCGGCATAGACGTTGCTTTGAATAAGGGACAGTTAAAGCAGAGCCCGGAAGGATTTGCCTCGTTGACCGCCCCCCTGTATGGGTGCCCGGTATACAACAATGGCGCTTGCGAGGGAGGGATTCCTGGGTCACAGGTCGGGTTCCAGCAGAACATCCGGCCGATATCGGGCGCTAACTTTGTGCCCCGCATGTCCACTGGAGCTGAAATTTCCGTTATCATGCCGGTCATCAATGCACCCTTCCGGCTCTACTATGCATTCAACCCTTTGCGCCTGTACGAGTCCCCTTTCTGCAATGACGTAAATCTTGGACAGAACAAAGGAAGCTGCTCGGCTGAGCTGATTACCAGCAAGCTCTTCCCTGGGAACCAGGCTGGTGAATACACGTACTCGGAGGCGCTGCAAGGTTACGGACAGCGCTTTCTCTTCCGCGACCCACGCAAAACCTTCCGTCTGACGGTTTCCACTACGTTCTAATCATTGATTTCCCCCACGCAAAACAGGCTGCTCGGTTGAGCGGCCTGTTTTGTTTTTGAGCAGTATCTCCGGCATTAGCTGAACTTCGATCTCACTCCTTGACTCCACAGGCTCCCATCAAGCAATCTCGTTGTTATGCAAACACGCGGATTGTCCAGCGACGAGAAGCGTAGCGACGGAAGGCTGAAGAGCATTTTCTGGCCAAGGGTGGAGAATGCCTGGGACGTGGACTCCCTTGGCCGGCAGGGCTTCTGGATTTGCCTCGCCGTCACTGTGCTATCGCTGCTGATCCCCCTAATCTCAGGAAATCCGATTCTGATACTCACGGGCGCGGCGAGCGCCGTTGCGTTCATGCTTGGCGGCATGGGGATCCGGGAGCGCAGTTGGCCCGCGGCGGCGTTGGTCTTTGGCATTTACGCGCTGAATCTTATTTATTCGCTCGCGAGCGGCCTGCCGCCTGGAATTCTATCGTTGATCGTAGCCGGCATTCTGCTTTCGAATCTGCGCGCGACCTTTCTGGCATCGCGTTGGCGCCCTGCCAGTGAAGACGAGGACAAACCGAGCCGATTCAACGACTCGTTTACAGATATTCTCGTCGATAAGCTCCCGGCCAAACTGTGGCCAAAGCTGCGATTCCCTTTTTTTGCTCTCGCTGCGTTGCTATTGTTGTTGAGTGCTGCCGGGGTCGTTCTGGCGTTGGTGAAAAATTTTGGGGCGGCTGCCGGGGGAGGCATCCCTCATTGATTCTGGCGATAATCAAGGAGAATTAACGCCGGATCACCGCCAAATTCTCGGTTTTCTCTTTTCCGCCCAGGCCCTGCCGCCCTATAATTCATCTTGTTCCTGCTGACGTCTCCATCCACGTCTTTTTCTGTCTCTGGCCGTCCGGCCTGGAGTTCTCCTCAAAAGGCGGTAAGGTTTCTCAGAAGGCAAAGGCTTGTTCTGCGCCTACAGCGGTTCCACAATTGGTGTACCCCGGAAGCACAGCCCTCAAGTGCCTTTTCCATAAGAAAAGGCACCTTCTGCGGCACTCAAAAGGGCACCGGAATTGTGGAGCCGCTCTAAGCGTATCCAACCCAAAGGTATTCCGAAGGAGTCGTACACTACTATGAAGCGCATGCTTGCCACTGTCCTCACCCTCGCCTCGGGCTTTGTCCTGACCGCCGCCGCCCAAACCCCAGCCGCCCAAACTGCTCCAGCTGCTCCCTCGAAGGTTGCTGTCATCGCCTTCCAGGCGGTTGTGGCTGGAACCAATGAGGGGCGTCGCGACTTTGCCGACATTCAGAAAAAGTTCGAGCCCAGAACCCAGGAACTGAGGGCGCAGAATGATGAGATTGAGAAACTGCAAAAGGAGCTGCAGGCACAGTCTGCCACTCTGACAGATGCGGATCGCGCCAGCCGCGCCAAGACCATCGACGAGAAGAAAAAGAAGTTGCAGCGCGCCGCCGAAGATCTTCGCAAGGACGGCAATGACGATATGCAGCAGGTGCTGGGCGAGCTTGGCAAGAAGGTTTACGACGTCCTAATCGACTACTGCAAGCAGCAGGGCTACACAGTGGTCCTGGACGCCAGCCAGCAGCAGCCGACGGTTCTGTATGCAGTTGATTCAGCCAACATCGGCCAGGCAGTCATTGACGCCTACAACGCCAAGTCAGGTGTTCCCGCTCCTCCGGCCCCGGCGGCGGCAGCTCCAGCGGCAAAACCGGCTGCTGCGCCGAAAGCTCCCGCGGCGCATTAGATCTGAGGTTGCATGCAGGTATTGACTCCATTCGTTGCGGAGTCAATGCTTGCATGCAGCAAGCGCCGTTCGTTCCCACTGAATGAAGTGGGAAATTCACGATTTGGCGGTTTGACGGTCCCCCCCAGCCCTCCTATAATCCATCTAGTTCCCGCTGACGTCTCCGTCCGCGTCTTTTTTTGTTCCCGCCTTTTTTGGTAAGGGAATTTCCTGACTTTGGACTGCAAGTGACAGGCAATTGTTGCTTGCGGGAAAGAAGGCCGCGAGGTTTCTCAAGAGGCACCGGCTCTTTTCGCGCCCAGGCGCGTCCAAGCCATAGGAATTTTGAAGGAGTACTCGATTCAAATGAAGCGTTCTCTTGCACTTGTTCTCACGCTGGCTTCGGGCCTTGCCCTGAACGCCGCCGCCCAAACCCCAGCTGCTGCCGCTGCCCCCGCCGGTCCTACCAAGATCGCCGTGATTGCTTTTCAAGTGGCTGTTGCCCAGACCAATGAGGGCCAGCGCAACTTTGCCGACCTGCAGAAGAAGTATGAACCCAAGCGCGCGCAACTCAAGACGCTCAACGATGACATCGAGAACCTGACCAAGCAATTGCAGACGCAGGGCGATAAGCTGAGCGATGCGGAGCGCGCCACGCGCGCCAAGGCTATAGACGACAAGAAGAAGCAGTTGGATCGCGATGCGGAAGACGCGCAGAACGACTTCCAGCAGGAGATGCAGGAGGTCTACAACACCCTTGCCTCCAAGGTCTACGACGTGCTGAACGACTACGCGACCAAGCAGGGCTACACACTGGTGCTGGACATCAGCCAGCAACAGTCGCCGGTTCTTTTCGCCACCGACTCGACCAACATCACCAAGCCGGTGATGGAGGCTTATAACGTCAAGTCTGGCGTGCCGGCTCCTCCGGCTCCGGCAGGCTGACGCACCCAAGCCCTCCGCGCCTAAGGCGCCCACGGCACACTAACTCTTGATTCTCAGTCTAGAAAGACCTCGTTCGCGGGGTCTTTCCCGCTTTTGCTCTCACCAATAATTCCCGGAAGGAAGTATTTTCGCTGTCAGCACTTTCAGCAGGGAAAAACTACCTCTTTCCTGTGGAAAAAAATGTGGATCGCTTGCCGCGTATTCGCGGGGATTCTTCTAATTTTCCCCTTGCCAGCTATTCCATATTTCTGCTAAATCTCTTAAGTCTTTATTTATCAACGAATCATTTCATGCGCGGTGGCCAAAATTGGTGTCTGTTCGCCGAGCATCGAATGGACGGTTCGAAGTGAGGTTTCCACAATTCAAGATGAATGTTTAGTTACCAAACTATACTCTGGCATCCAGATTCAGGTTACTTTGACTGATCTTCTCCAACCCGTAGTACTGCCAGGAAGGCCTCTTGGGGGATGTCCACCTTGCCAATACGCTTCATGCGCTTTTTGCCTTCTTTTTGCTTTTCGAGCAACTTGCGCTTGCGGCTGATGTCTCCACCGTAGCACTTGGCCAGAACATTTTTTCGCAGCGCAGCAACGGTCTCGCGGGCGATGACTTTGGCCCCGATGGCTGCCTGAATGGCGACCTCGAATTGCTGGCGAGGGATCAGTTCCCGCATTTTAGAGACCAACAGCTTGCCGCGCTCGTAGGCGAAATCGCGATGGACGATGATCGAGAGCGCATCGACCGGCTCCCCGGAGACCAGAATATCCATCTTCACCATCGGCGACTCCCACTCGCCGGCCAGTTGATAATCTAAAGACGCGTATCCGCGCGAGATGCTCTTGAGCCGGTCATAAAAATCGAGAACAATCTCGTTCAAAGGCAGTTCGTAGGTGAGCATCACGCGAGTAGGAGTCACATATTCAAAGTTGAGCTGGCGGCCGCGCTTCTCTTCGACGAGCTTGAGAATGCCGCCCACGTACTCTTCATTGGTGAGAATCTTTGCAGTAATGATGGGTTCGCGGATAGCGTCAATATTGGTTGGCTCAGGCCAGCGCGAGGGGTTATCGACTTCAAGCACGCTGCCATCGGTGAGCGAAATGTGGTATCGCACGCCGGGAGCGGTGGTGATCAGGTCCAGCTCGTACTCGCGCTCGAGACGCTCCTGAATGATCTCCATGTGCAGCAGGCCAAGGAAGCCGCAGCGGAAACCGAAGCCGAGCGCGGCGGAACTCTCCGGTTCAAAGAAAAACGAAGCGTCGTTGAGACGGAGTTTCTCCAGCGCGTCGCGCAGCAGCGTGTGCTCGTGGGAGTCTACGGTGTAGAGGCCGCTGAAGACCATCGGCTTCAGCTCTTCAAAGCCGGGCAACTGAGCCGCTGCCGGATTGGCGTCGTCGGTAACCGTGTCGCCGATCTTGGTGTCGCCGACATTCTTGATTGTCGCGGCAAAGAAGCCGACTTCGCCCGCGCGCAGTTCGCCGATCTCCACCGGCTTGGGCATCAGCACGCCCATCGAGTCCACGTCGTAGCATTTGCCGTTGGACATGAAGCGAATGCGCTGCCCTTTGCGGAGCGTGCCTTCCATGACTCGGACCAGCACGATGACCCCGCGATAGGCGTCAAACCAGGAGTCAAAGACCAATGCTTGGAGCGCAGCCTCTGGATTTCCAGTTGGGGGAGGAAGCCGATGAACAATCGCCTCCAGTACATCATCTACGCCGACGCCGGTCTTTGCGCTGACCGGAATAGCGTCCGTCGCGTCCAGGCCGACGGCCTGCTCAATTGCTTCCTGCGTCCGGAGAATGTCCGAGGAGGGCAGGTCGATTTTGTTGATGACGGGAATGATCTCTAGGCCGTTGTGAATTGCCAGATAGGCATTGGCCAGCGTCTGCGCCTCGACACCCTGCGTGGCATCAACGACCAGCAGCGCGCCCTCGCAGGAGGCCAGCGAACGCGAGACCTCGTAGCTGAAGTCCACGTGGCCGGGCGTGTCAATGAGGTTGAGCTGATAGGTATTGCCGTCCTTGGCCTTGTACATCATGCGCACTGCGTGGGCCTTGATGGTGATGCCGCGCTCGCGTTCGAGGTCCATCGCGTCAAGAATCTGCGCCT
The DNA here is from genome assembly GCA_963713645.1 of uncultured Acidobacteriaceae bacterium. Taxonomy (GTDB): domain Bacteria; phylum Acidobacteriota; class Terriglobia; order Terriglobales; family Acidobacteriaceae; genus Telmatobacter. The sequence goes on from CAVQMQ010000018.1 coordinate 174,557, forward strand.
GCATCTCACGGCCGGTGACCGAGCCGGTCAGTTCCAGCAGACGGTCGCTCAAGGTCGACTTGCCGTGGTCGATGTGGGCGATGATGGCGAAATTACGAAGGAAGCGAGAATCCATGCGGGCGGTTTGACCTTGAACGATGAGGGTGCCGTGCGCGTCTAATACACGATAGCCCTAAGGCATAGCTTATCATCGGGTGAGGGCTTGAGGGATTTAGTCTTCCAGGCCAATTCCAGCCAACGGAGCCGTGACTGACGATCGTATGAGTTCAATACACTACCACGTTGCCGGTTGCTTCTTGTTGGCTTTCGTTGCCGCGTGCAGCGGCTCTTGCCAATCCTCTGCCGCTCAGCCGGCGATGCAGCCCGCAGCGCCTGTTCAATTGACTGTTGAGCAGCAGCGCCAGCGGATATTGATTGAGCATGTGGAACAGGCTTACGCTAGCGGCGAGGCTGCCTATCGCAAAGGCGATCTGGCCGAGGCCAAGGCAGAGTTTGATCGCGCCGTCGATCTGATGCTTTCGAGCGGGCTGGATATAAAAGCTGACCCGCAATTGCAGGATGAATTTGACCGGACGGTGGATGCGGTGAGCGCGCTTGAAGTAGAAGCACTGAAGCAGGGCAACGGATTTGTGCCCAAGGTAGAGGAGTCGCCTGCGGATGTCGCCAGCGATGTGACTTTCGTGGCTGACCCCACCATCGTGGCCAAAGCGCAGACTGAACTGGCCACTACGCAATCCGATCTGCCGCTGGTAGTAAACGACTATGTGGCTACCTATATCAACTTCTTTGCCAACTCGACACGTGGTCACTACACGCTGCTGCACTCCTTTCAACGCAGTGGCCGCTACAAGGCAATGATCCAGCGCGTAATGGCCGAAGAGGGCGTGCCGCAGGACCTGATTTATTTGGCCGTGGCCGAGTCAGGCTTTCAGCCGCAGGCCGTCAATCGCAAGTCCGGCGCGGGAGGAATGTGGCAGTTCATGCCGCATGGCGACTACGGCCTGGCGCGCAACGGATACATCGACGAGCGTTTCGACCCTGAAAAATCCACGCGCGCTTACGCCCGGTACATGAAGTATCTCTACAACCAGTTGGGCGACTGGTACTTGGCGATGGCCTCATACGATTGGGGCGCCGGCAACGTGCAGCGCGCCGTGCAGAAGACCGGCTACGCTGATTTTTGGGAGCTGTACAAGCGCAACAACCTGCCCGCCGAGACCAAGAACTATGTGCCGGAGATTCTTGCCGCGATCATCATCGCCAAGAACCCGCTGCAATATGGCTTTGACGATCTCACGCTCGATCCGCCGGCGCTCACCGATACCGTGACGATCAACTACTCCGTTGATCTGCGGCTCGCTGCCGATCTAGTCAACGCACCTGTCGAAGTGCTTGTGGGCCTGAACCCCGGCCTGCTGCGCATGACCACACCTCCCGATGCGTCCTTTGATCTTCATCTCCCGGCTGGTACGGCGACGCAATTCAACGACCGCATCGCCGGCATTCCTGAAGGCAAACGCGCGGCCTGGCGCTATCACCGTGTGGTCACGGACGAGACTTTGGCTTCAATTGCGCGCCAGTATCATGTCTCGCAAGCCGAGCTGGCCGCGGCTAATCAGCTGCGTGAAAGCGCGACGCTGGAGGGAGTGGAAGCACTGGTTGTGCCCACCGCACCGGTCGCTGCGCCTATCCATGCGCTGCTTTATACGGTCCGCAAAGGCGACACGCAGATCACCATTGCTGATCGCTTTGGCATTTCTCTCGATCAATTGCACCGCTGGAATCATCTGACTGGATTTAAAGTTGAGGCGGGACGAAGGCTGCATGTAGCCGAGCCCGCGCATCTCGCGCATGAGGCCAGCGGCCATCATTCCCGAGGGGCATCGAAGAGCGGAAGCGGCAAAGAGAGCAGCGAAAAGGCGCATGAACAGGGCACTTCAAAGGAAGCGGCTGGTGCTGGAACTACTTCACCCGCAGCCAGGAAACCGGGCTCTGCAAGCAGCAAACAAACGCGCAAGAGCAAGCACACCACACACTCCGATGCTTCCTCTACAAAAGAAAAATGATATTTTGTTTCATTCTCTTCTTGCCATTTGCTAGTATTTGTGTGCAATCTATAGCTAGACATGCAACGCAAGCAGAACAAGTGAGCGCGTTGCAGATGTGAGCTAAAGTCTAACGATGTCAGCGGCAGGCCGCTGGAGGCAAAGGGATGGAAGAACGGTTCAGGATGTACGCCATGAGTGACGACGGCAACCAGAGCGCGGAGCCGGCGGAGTTGGATCCAGATCACGAAGAAGATTTCAACGAGGACGAAGAGGAAGATGTCTCTGACGTTCTCACCCCCTCGATCAGCGAAGTTCCGGTAATAGAGGAAACCCTAATCGTGGTTGTTGAAGAGCCACCATCGAAACCGGCCAGCAAAAAGGCCGCAAAGAAAAAATCTTCCGCAAAGAAAGCTGCAAAGAAGGCCCCGGCAAAGAAAGCCCCTGCGAAAAAAGTAGCGGCGAAAAAGGTCCCGGCGAAGAAGGCAGCAGCGAAAAAAGTTGTGGCCAAAAAGGCCGCAAAGAAGTCCGCCGCAAAGAAGAGCACCACTGGCGCAAAGGGCGGAAAGACCGCATCCAAGAAGGCTGCGGTAAAGAAGAGCGCCAGCAAAATCACCAAACGAGGTAGAAAATTGGCCGTTAAGAAGGCAGCAAAGAAGGCGCCCGCCAAGAAGGCAGCAGCGAAGAAGGCTCCTGCAAAGAAGGCTCCGGCGAAGAAGGCAGCAGCCAAGAAGGCTCCTGCGAAGAAGGCAGCGGCGAAAAAGGCCCCGGCCAAGAAGGCAGCGAAAAAGGCTGCAAAGAAGTAATAACCGCAATAGGCAACGTAAGGCAAGCAAAAGAGCCCGGCTACTCGCCGGGCTTTTTTGCGTCTGCAATTAGCTCCGCTGCTTACGCGCCGGCAACCCCTGTGACGAGTTGGCTGAGATGATGCTGTTGATGTGCAACGTAGTCCTCGATCAGGAAGCGCAGCGTCACTGGTGGGTTCGCTCCGACGATACAAGCGGATTCCATCTTTTCGTCGGGAATGTTGTCCACGACATTCATCAGAATCTCGTGTTCAACCTCCCACCAGAGCAGCAGCTTGGCCCAGGGCTGCCCCATATAGCCATGCACGGCAACCCAGGCCTCTTGAGCGTACTGCGGTCCTGTGTATGCACCTTCAATCGCGGCACGGACAAAGCGCTGGCGATTGTTCGCAGCGGAATCGAGCAGATGGCCGACGATCTGCTTACGCGTCCACCCGCCATCGCGCCATGGCGTATCCGCAAGCTCCGGCGAAATCGTCACGAGCGTAGAGTGCATCTCATTCAACGCAGCGCGAAATCACTGCGCAAGATCGTCTGCCATCTCACCCTCCAGAACACGCGGCAAACAACTGCCGGCCACCTCTCTGAAGGATATTTGATTCCTGCGCGCCCAAGCGATCATGCGCAGCGATGTGGGATGCGCCGCCCCTTACTCGATGGGCGCGGCAAGGAAAAAGGCATACATCAAGAATCCGACACCGATAAATCCTGGAATCAGCCCACACAGGTAGACCGGCGCATCATGTACCAGTGCTCTCAGAAAAATCACCAGCGCCAGCCCCACGCCAACGTTCGCCAGCCCCGCGATCTTAATCCCTTCGCGCATCTTCAACTGTGTCTGGCGTCCCTGCTCGCGAATCATCTCCATCGCAATTTTGGCGCCGTCCGGCGATGCTTCCGTGACGCGCCGCATGGTTTCGGCTTTGTAAAAAGCCTCGCGCTCCTTGCGCCGGCTGTCAATCCACGTCACCGCCGGAATAAAAATCCCGAAGAGCGCAATAGCCCCCACCGAAAGAAATGCCCAAAGACCGTAGTTTCCGAAAACCGCATCCGCCCCGTCGAAAAACATTATCGCCAAATTTGTCATAAGATCCTCCTACTCCTTTGCAGAGGTTTCTCCCCTGCATCCGGTGTGACCGGGGACCGCAGTATTCGGTTGCATTTTCTTCACAAGCTGAATTCAAAACAAAATGCAACCGCTCTACGCGGAGTGTAGTCACACCACAGAGAGAGTGGTTGAATTTGGAAGCAATTTCAAAGAACGCGAGCGAAGACCTGGCCGACGTGGAACGCGTGCTTGCTGGCGACGCCCGCGCCTTCGAGGGGATCGTGCGCCGCTGGCAAGGCCCGCTCATCAATATGGCCTGGCGCTATTGTCGCGACCGCAGCCGCGCCGAGGAGCTAGCGCAAGAAGCCTTTGTGCGCGCATGGCGCAATTTGCGGCAATGGCGGCGAGAGTCCAGCTTCTCTACATGGCTGTTTGCGCTGGCTGCCAACGTCTATCGCTCCGACCTGAAGCGCTTCCCGACAGAGACACTGCCCATGGACGAGATCGCCGAACCGGCTGGGTCTGCATTGCAGGAACACGCACTCCTGGAGGGTTTGCGCAACGAAGTTGTCCGCCGAGCGGTGCTGGCCTTGCCTCTGCGCTATCGCGAACCGGTGGTCTTGTTTTATTTTCATGAGATGGACGTTGCGGCAGCGGCGTCAACACTGCAAATGCCCGAAGGCACAGTGAAAGCAAGACTCAGCCGAGCGCGGACGCTGCTACGAAGACGATTCCCGCAACTGGAAGAGCAGTGCGCAGGCGGACAAAGCCGGCAAGAGACAGCAGCAAGACTGAGAAAGGAGGCCTGAGCGATGAAGCACGAGACCGTTGAAAATATTCTGGCTGTGGAAGAGGGATTGGTTCCATCCTCGGGCTTTCTCTCTTCGGTGATGGAGCGCGTCGAGGAAGAGGCCGCCGCGCCCAAGCCTATCCCGTTTCCATGGAAGCGAATTTTGCCGGGAATAGCGCTGATTGCAGGCGTGCTCGGTTGGGGCGTCGTCGAGTTGATCCGGCACGGAGTGCCTCAGGTAAAGGAAGTGACCGTGGTTCTGCCAAAGATCTCCGGTGCGCCGTCGCAGCCCATTGAGCAGGCCGGATGGGTGGCGCTGGCTTTGGGTGTCTCGCTGCTCTCGTGGCTGCTGTCGCGGCGTCTTGCGGGCCGTACGGAACTGTTGTAATTTACTTTCAGTTTTCCGCTGCGAATCACTTCTCGCAGTACTTCTCGCCGAATTGCCTGAGTTTGGCCAGCGTAGCAGCGGCCATGCCGGAATTAATCGCCTCGGCTCCCTGTGCCACGCCTTCTTTGAGATCGGAAGCTAACCCCGCTGCGACTAACGCGGCGGCAGCATTGAGCAGGACAATGTCGCGGCGCGCGCCGGGGAGGCCGGTAAGTATGTCATAGAGCAGCGATGCGTTGGTGGCTACGTCGTCGCCGGAGAATTCTTCCAATGTTGCGCGGGGAACTCCGGCCATCTCAGGCGTAATGCGGGAGGCTCTCATGGTTGACTCGCCACTCTCTGATTCCTCGACGCGCGCTACGATGGATTCTCCGGTCGTTGTCAGCTCGTCAATGCCATCTGTGCCGTGGACGACAAAGGCGCGCTTTGCGCCGAGCGCAGAAAGCGTCCGCGCCACTAGCAGAACCCGGCTGGGGGCGAGCACGCCGATAACCTGCGCACGGGCACCGGCTGGATTGGTCAACGGGCCGCAGAGATTGAAAATCGTACGAAAGCCGAGCGCCTTGCGCAGCGGGCCGACAGCCTTCATCGCCGGGTGGTAGAGCGGCGCGTAGAGAAACATGAAGCCCGTCTCGCGCAGGCAGGCCGCTGCCAGCTCTGGACCTAGAGTGATCGGCACTCCCAGCGCTTCCAGCACGTCTGCCGAGCCAGCTAGCGAGGTAACTGCCCGGTTGCCGTGCTTGGCCACCTTGGCCCCGGCAGCAGCGGCCACCAGCGCCGCTCCGGTAGAAATATTGAAAGTCAAGGGTCCGCCGCCGCCTGTTCCGCAAGTATCCACAAGCTGATCGCGCTCTTCGTCCGTGAGCGGCAGCGGCGTTGAGCGGGCGCGCATGGTCTCGACAAAGCCGGCCAACTCCGGGGCCTGTTCGCCGCGCGTTGCCAACACGGTGAGCAGCGTGGCAGTTTCTACTTCCGGCACAGTGCCGGACAATATTTCGGCCAGAACACCGGCCGCCTGTTCACGGGTGAGGGCCGCGCCGTCTTCGGCCAGCGGTTTGAGCAATTCCTTCAGGGAAGCCATCTCCCATTATGGTAAAGGCGCTCGACGGGCGGGGGATTGGTTTTCGATTCGTAGGGGTGTAGCTTATTCTGAATGCAGCCGGGAGCCTACGCAAGGCATCGGCTGCTTTTCGCGGAAACCGACGCCAATGTTTCTTCTGGGACGGACATTCAATTGAAAATTCACGAGTATCAGGCAAAGGAAATCCTGGCAAAATACGGCGTTGCCGTGCCCAGGGGCGAAGTGGCCAACACGCTGGAAGAAGCGAGCGCGGTGGCCCGCAAACTGTTTGCCGAGGGCGCTACAGGCGTCGTCGTCAAGGCGCAGATTCATGCCGGCGGCCGCGGCAAGGGCGGCGGCGTGAAGGTGGCCCGCACTCGCGAGGACGCCGAGCTACACGCCAAAAACATTCTCGGCATGACGCTGGTCACGCACCAGACCGGCCCGCAGGGGCAAAAGGTGCAGCGGCTGCTGATTGAAGAGACTGCGGCCATCGATCGCGAGCTCTATCTCGGCATCGTGCTCGACCGCGCTACAGGCAAGCTGGTCTTCATGGCCTCGCAGGCCGGCGGCATGGAGATTGAAGAGGTCGCCGCCAAGACTCCCGAGGCCATCTTCAAAGAGACCATCGATCCGGCCATCGGCTTTGGCGCATGGCAGGCGCGCAAGCTGGCCTTTGCGCTGGGCCTCAAGCCCACGCAGATCAACGCCGCCGTCGCCTTCTTCCAGAGCCTCTACAAAGCCGTTCATCGATACCGACGCCTCGCTGGTCGAGATCAATCCCTTCATCACCACCAAGGACGACAAGCTCTTCGCGCTCGACGCCAAGATCACCTTCGACGACAACGCCCTCTTCCGCCATGCGGACATCAAGGCGCTGCGCGACACCGCCGAAGAAGACCCGCTCGAAGTCGAAGCCAGCAAGTACGCGCTCAACTACATCAAGCTCGACGGCTCCATCGCCTGCATGGTCAACGGCGCGGGCCTGGCCATGGCGACCATGGACATCATTCAGTACGCCGGCGGCAGCCCGGCCAACTTCCTCGACGTAGGCGGCGGCGCAACCCAGGAGCAGATCGAGCACGCCTTTGAGATCCTGCTCTCCGACGCGAATGTGAAGGCGATCTTCATCAACATCTTCGGCGGCATTCTGCGCGTGGACCGGCTGGCCACGGGCGTGGTGGCAGCGGCCCGCAACCTCAACGTGAAGGTGCCGATCGTGCTGCGCCTCGAAGGCACCAACGTTGAAGAAGGCCGCAAGATTCTTAAGGAGTCGGGGCTGAATTTCCAGGTGGGCGCAACGATGAAAGAAGCCGCGGAGCTGGTGGTAGCCGCGGCAGCAAGCGTGGGGGCATAAGATGGCAGTTCTGGTTGATAAGAACACACGACTAATCGTTCAAGGCATCACCGGCAAAGAAGGCACCTTCCACGCCAAGGGCGCGCTGAGTACGGAACCAACGTTGTTGGCGGCGTAACTCCCGGCAAAGGAGGGACAACGCACGAAGGCTGGCCGGTCTTCAACACTGTGGCCGATGCCGTGGAAAAGACCGGCGCCAACGCGACCGTGATCTTTGTGCCGCCGCCGTTTGCCGCCGACGCCATTCTCGAAGCCGAGGACGCGGGCATTCCGCTGATCGTCGCCATCACCGAGGGCATTCCCACGCTGGACATGGTCAAGGTCTGGGCCAAGCTCAAGACATCGAAGTCGCGGCTCATCGGCCCCAACTGCCCCGGCGTCATCTCCCCCGGCAAGGCCAAGATCGGCATCATGCCCGCGCGCATTCACATGGAAGGCTCGGTGGGCATCGTCTCCCGCTCGGGCACGCTGACCTATGAAGCTGTGCATCAGCTCACCCAGCGCGGCATCGGCCAATCGACGGCGATCGGCATCGGCGGCGACCCCATCATCGGCACCACGCACATCGACGCGCTCCGCCTGCTCAACGACGATCCAGAGACCGAAGCCATCATCATGATCGGCGAGATCGGCGGCTCGGCGGAAGAGGCCGCGGCCGAGTTCGTCAAGCAGCATGTAAAGAAGCCGGTTGTCGGCTTCATCGCCGGACAGACCGCGCCTCCCGGTCGCCGCATGGGCCACGCCGGAGCGATCATCAGCGGAGGCCAGGGCACTGCCGCCGACAAGATGAAGGCCATGACCGCAGCCGGGATCCACGTCGTCGTTTCGCCAGCCGAGATTGGCGCTACGCTGGCGCGGGTGATTGGGAAAGCATAGTTTTTCTACCGCGCTATTAAAAAAAGCGAAGGCCCGCCGCAACGGTGGGCCTTTTCTGCACAGGAACTGCAATGAAAGAACTCTGGACCGCGCAGGTTCACCTGCTTACGCCGCCTAACTCGGTTGGCAACACCAAGGCGTATACCAACATTGTCTGCTGGGCGGAGAGCGTGGAGGACTACTCGTCGAGAGTTGCACGGGCGCTGGAAGATCGCGGATGGTTCGTGCTGGACGTCAATCTATGCCGCCGGGTTGAAGAGTGCAACATAATTCCCGAAGAACTGGCCAGCCAGATTGAGCGGGCGAAGATGCAGCCCTCCGCCTGCGTGATTGGGACTGTACATTACTATCCATCGCGGCCCGCATAGGCATAGTTGCTTTGTGAACTCACCGCACCATCGTGCATCCACCGCTACGCTTCCCCTTCAGTGCTTTCCATATACCATCGGATAGACCTTCAAGAAAGATATCGACGGCGAGTCCGCCAATCAGATCAAACAGGCAGAAGAGCATTCGGATCTCCAATCAGCAATCAGCAAAACCGCAGAAAATCTATGCTCAACACACGGATTTATATCCTTTGCTTCTTTTCGCCGGAGCATCCGAGAAATATCCCGCGACACCTTCAGCAAGAACGCCGATTAATTCTAGGAGGGCCGGAATAAGCTCACCCATCAGAGATGTCCTCCATCGCACCACCTGTGCGGGCCCAGCGGAAGATACCGAAGAATCCGCCAAGTGCTTCAAACGGCAGATCATCGGTCAGGCACACAAAGAACCCCAGTAGTACGATATAGAGAAGAGAGACCACGACGGCTGGAATAATCCAGCTGTAATTAAGAATCCAGCCGCAATTGTCCAATGCGCTGGGCGTCGCCGAAGCCACACTCATCAACGTTTTGAAATCTGGACCACCGTCAGCAGACACGATGCCTCCCAAAACTATGAAGAGGAGTACGGAAGCTCATTGAAGCAAGTTCCGTACTCTTCTTCCCGCGCATTTTTGTTGGCACGGGCCTGCCGAAGGCATCTGCCCCACCGCAGGTGGCTACCAGACGCGGCAGGCCTTAGCAGCAACCATTGCTGCTGTCGGCTTGCAACTGAAGCTTTTGGCAAAATCCGGCAGGTCGGTGAGGATAGTGTTGGCGCGGTATTCGTCGGGAGCGTGGGGATCGGTCTGGGCCTGCGTGCGCAGCCGTTCTGGGCGGGTCTGGGTGCACCACTGCTGCGCGTAGGCGATCCAGAAACGTTGGTCGGGAGTGTAGCCATCGGTCTGGGCAGTCATATCGAGATGCGCGGCGTGGGCCTTGTCGAGCCAGGCCAGCCAAGCGAGCCATAAGCCGCCCAGGTCGGCCAGGTTCTCGCCCAGTGTGAGCTTGCCGTTGAGGTGAACACCGGGGACGGCCTCAATGGCGTCGTACTGCTTGACCATGCAGTCGGCGCGGTCGGTGAATTTCTGCTCGTCGTCCTTGGTCCACCAGTCTTTGAGATTGCCGTCCTTGTCGTACTGGCGTCCCTCATCGTCAAAGCCGTGGGTAAGCTCGTGACCGACGGTGGAACCCATGTCGCCGTAGTTGGCCGCGTCGTCTTCCTTGTCGCTGAAGAAGGGCGGCTGAAAGTAGCCGGCAGGGAAGTTGACGTTGTTCATCTGCGGATCGTAGTAGGCATTTACGGTGGGCGGCGTCATCTGCCACTCGCCCTTGTCGACGGGCTTGCCGATCTTGGCCAGGTCGCGGGCGTGATCAAATTGATGTACCCGCATCTGGTTGCCCAGCGCATCGCCGCGGACAATCTGCAACGTCGAATAGTCGCGCCACTTGTCCGGGTAGCCGATCTTGTTCATCACCGTGCGCAGCTTTTCCTTGGCCTTCACTTTGGTTGCAGCGCTCATCCAGTCCAGACTGTCGATGTCTTTGTCCATCGTCTGCTCAATGGCCAGTGTCATCTCCAGATGCCTGCTGCTTCTCGGCTGGAGGAAAATACTTGGCGACATAAACCTGGCCGAGTGCCTCGCCTAACTCGCGATCAACGCGGCTGGTGCAGCGCTTCCAGCGTTCCTGCTGCTTCTCAGCGCCGTTCAGAGTATGCGAGTAGAAGTTCCAGCTTTCCTGATCGAAGCTCTCCGGCAGGCTGGTTCCCGCGAAAGCGTGGAGCAGGTGCCACCGCAGGTAGACCTTCGATCTGATCGAGCGGCGTATCGGCCAGCAGAGTGTTGAACTCGGCAAAGAACTTCGGCTCGGCATCGTTGGCTTTGCCAGCGGCTGGGGCATGCGCGGCGGCTACATAATCACCCAGCGAAAAATGCGTCAGCTCCTTTGAAAATGTAGCAACGTCGGTGGGATGGTTCAGGTTCTGCGGATCGCGCTGCTCGGTGATGGTGAGCGAGGCTTTGGCCAGGCGCGTCTCGATGGCCAGCACGGTGTCAGCATCCTTTGCGGCCTGCGCGTCGGTCTCACCGGCCAGCACAAAAATCTTGCGCACATGAGCCACATACTGCTGGCGCTGTTCGACCGACTTGGCATCGGTGCGGGTGTAGTAGTCGCGCTCCGGCAGCCCCAGGCCGCCGGCGGCATAGTAGCTGATGACCTGGCTCGAATCGGCAAAGTCCTGATTCGATCCCATGCCGAAGAAGGCGTTCACGCCAATAGTGTGCAGATGCGCCGAGCAGCGCGGGCAAATCCACCGTCGTCTTCAGCGCGGCGATACGGTCCAGCTCGGGCTGCAAGGGCGCGAGGCCTAGCTTGTCGATGGCCGCAGCGTCCATGCAACTGGCGTATTCATCGCCGATTTTCTGCTCGTTGGCGGAGCGCGTGGGCGCAGGCGTGGCGGCATCCTCGAGAATCTGGCGCAGATGCAGGCGGTTCAGCTCGAATAGCTCGGTGAAGCGGCCATAGGAAGTCTGATCGGCAGGCAGCGGATTGCGCTTGAACCAGCCATTGCAGCTGTAGCGATAAAAATTCTCGCAAGGGTCAACCGACTTGTCGATCAGCGAGGGATCGAAGACACGCAGTTCGGGAGCAGCGGCAGCGGTGGGCGGCGCGGCCTGGCCAAAGGCGGCTGTGGCGGCGGCAAGGGCGATAAAACAGGCAGTGAGGGCGGAGGCTATGCGCGACATGCGGAGACTTTAGCATATCGGCGTACTTGAAAAGAAGCCGTCAAAGCAGGAATTACAATGGAGTTGCAAAGAAAAATAGCGACGAAACATCAAAACTCGCAGTACAACATCAAGGAGAAACTCAATTGGCGCAGCGCACATTCAGCATCATCAAGCCGGACGCGGTCCGCAAGGGATTTATCGGAGCCATTCTGGCCGAGATCGAGAAGGGCGGCTTCCAGATCGTCGCAGTGAAGAAGCTGTCGATTTCAAAGGAGCAGGCGAAGGGCTTCTATCATGTTCACAGCGCGCGGCCCTTCTTTGACGACCTGACCACCTTTATGTCGTCGGGACCGATTGTTCTGCTGGTTCTGGAGAAGGAGAACGCCATCGCCGACCTGCGCAATCTGATGGGAGCGACCAACCCCGCCAACGCCGCCGAGGGGACAATTCGCAAGAAATTTGCCGGATCGATCTCGGAAAACGCGATCCACGGCTCGGACGCAGAAGAGACGGCGGCCTTTGAGATCGGCTATTGGTTTGCGGGGTACGAGCTGGTCTAAAGTCTCCTTGAATTAGTAACGAGCTTCTGCTCCAGCAGTTGAATTCGGGCGCCGCCGCTGTTCGCAGGCTACCGTGATCTCCGCGGCGGCGCAGCTCCCAAGTCGATTGACCTCAAGATCATCTCGTCGCGGATGAAGAATTGGAGATTTCTTTTAAGTCGGCCACAAACTTGTCTATGAGCGCACGAACGTAGATGTCGCGGTTCTTTTTCGTGAACTCTCCAAGGCTCGGCTTTCCCTCAACGTATTCATCCTGCACCCAAAGGGCAATGTTTGTCTTAGGATCGAGCAACGCCACCCGAAAGATAGGTACATCGTGTATGAAATAGTTACTGGTTTGAATTACCAGATCCGCTTCGGCAGGTGAACCTACTAGACCATAGCGTCCCCAGGCCTTTACCGCTGCATATAGCCGGCTGTAATCGCGGCGAGTGTCACCGGTCGTAGAGTTTGGAGTAAAAAGATCGCCTCCATTGGAGATGAAGACTTTTTTCGCTGTCAGGATTTGTGTTGGAATCGGCGCATCGGGAATCGCCGCGACGGGAAAGGCTTGTGCGCGAAGCAGGGAAGCAAACGACAGAATCAGAGCAGTGTTTAGGGAGACAATAGCCAATCTGTTCTTCAATTTGGGTCAACCTTTCGTCTACAAATGAATTGAATAGTACTTTGCGCTGATGTGCTTTTGGGGAAGATTATAGAATCTGGTTCCTGCGCCATCGCGTGAAGTAAATATATAAAAATGGTGCGCCCGGCAAGATTCGAACTTGCGACCTAACGCTTCGGAGGCGTTCACTCTATCCAGCTGAGCTACGGGCGCGCTCTTTCATCATAGCGCATTTTGAAAATACCGGCGGATTCAGCCCTCGGCCGGAGTGCGGGCCTGAGCGGTTTTGCCGGCTACGTCGCGCTGGGCGCGCAACTCCTCCATGACAGATTGAATCAGCGCCTTGGCTCCTTCGATGCCGCCCAGAACAGCCTGCAGATCGAGCGCGGGCTTCTGCGGATTGCGACTCGAAGCACAGTACACGCCGTGCTGGCCTACCAGGATCAGCGAATCTGTCAGCAGGTCCAGTGCAACGGCCAACCGGCCCCGCTCTTTGCCCATCATGAACTCGTGCTTCTCTAACTCCGTTTGCTTTTCGTCGAAAATGCTCATGCTTCAAGGGTAACGGATGACGGCCTCGACGGTGGTGAACTTCAACCGCAGGGCGGTAAGCGCATTTGAAATTTTCGAGCAATCGACGTGGGTAAGGGGGCTGCTGTTCTTTGGAGCCGCTTTAGAACGATCCCTCAGGGGCTGAAGCCCGGCGTCGATTTGGGTAGTTTTTCGGCATGACTGAAGTCATGCCCTGATACAAATCAAGCTGACTCGTTCCAACCTTTCGAGCGTTCGACTGCGTTGCGCCATTTGTCGCGCCTCCGCTCGCGCTCGGCACCGTCGAGGCGCGGCTCGAACCGAATGTCGGCATGACGCTGAGCGCGCAGTTCGTCGGTTCCTGCCCAAAATCCGACGGCAAGCCCTGCGAGATACGCCGCGCCGAGGGCCGTTGTTTCGGTCACCTGCGGGCGGACCACAGGAACACCGAGCATATCCGCCTGGAACTGCATCAACAGATCGTTGACCGCAGCTCCGCCGTCCACGCGCAATGCGCCGAGCGGGGTTCCGGTTTCACTCTGGACTGCCTCCAACACGTCGGCAACCTGAAGCGCGATGCTTTCAAGCGCCGCGCGGGCAATGTGGCCGGGTTGGGTGTCGCGGCGCAGGCCGATCAACATGCCGCTGGCGTGCGGGTCCCAGTGTGGCGCGCCCAGGCCGACAAAGGCTGGCACAAAAGTTACGCCGCCGTTATCAGGGACCGATGCCGCTAGTTGCTCCACATCGGCTGAAGCGCCGATCAGCCTCAGATTATCGCGCAGCCACTGCACCACCGCGCCGCCGATGAAGATGCTTCCTTCGAGCGCATATTCCAACCGAGGCTCGGCGCTTGCGGCCAGCGTGGTGATCAGCCGGTGCTTCGAGCGCACAAAGTCGTGGCCCACATTTTGCAGCAGAAAGCAGCCGGTGCCGTAGGTATTTTTCGCCTCGCCCGCGCTCCAGCAAAGCTGGCCAAAAAGCGCGGCCTGCTGATCGCCGGCGATGCCCGCGATCATCACTCCGCCGAGACCGAGCGTAGTAGTCACCACGCCGATCTTCTGGCTGGACCATACAACCTCAGGCAGCAGACTTGCGGGAATCTCAAAGATGCGCAGCAGATCGTTGTCCCATTCGCCTTTTACGATGTTGAAGAGCAGAGTGCGCGAGGCGTTGGTCACATCTGTCACATGGCGCTCTCCGCGAGTGAGGTTCCATATCAGCCAGCTATCCACAGTGCCAAAGGCCAGTTCGCCGCGCTCCGCCTGGACGCGCGCGCCCGGCACTTTGTCCAGAATCCATTTGATCTTTGTGGCGGAGAAATAAGGGTCCAGCACCAGACCGGTTTTAGCAGAAACGGCTTCTTCAACGCCGCTCTCAATCAAAGCGCTGCACTGAGCGGCGGTGCGCCGGTCTTGCCAGACAATGGCCGGATAGATAGGTTTGCCCGTCGCACGCTCCCAGACAATCACCGTTTCGCGCTGGTTGGTAATGCCTATGGCGGCTACATCCTCCGGGCGCACGCCGGCTTTGCCCAGGGCCTCAATAGCGCAGCTGAGCTGGCTGGTGAAGATCTCTACAGGATCGTGCTCTACCCATCCCGGCTGCGGATAAAACTGCTCGAACTCGTGCTGCGCGACGGCGGCAATCACCCCCGCGTGATCAAAAAGAATCGCGCGGGAGCTGGTGGTTCCCTGGTCCAGTGCGAGGATATATTTCATGGTCTGCTCCGCCTTCGGACCTCAGTGAATCACGCGGAGCGGCGGTTGGGCAAGGCGAGTCTGGTTGCGTCACTCGGCTGCGCGGATGCGCTCCAACCATTTCGTCTTTTCGGATTCAGGAAGAAAGCTGCCGCGGATAGAGTTGGCGGCAAGCTGGCGGAGATCTTCCTTGCTGAATCCCTGTTCGGTGTGAGCCAGCAGGTACTCGTTGGCCAAGTCGGAACCGAAGAAAGCCGGATCGTCGGAGTTGATCGTGACCAGCAGCCCGGCATCGAAGAGCTGCCGCAGAGGATGAGATGCGAACGAGGGGCACACGCCGGTGCGGACATTGGAGGTGGGGTTCAGCTCCAGCGGGATGCTCCGCATCTTTAATGCTTCGATGAGATTTGAATCCTGAATAGCTGAAAGCGCGTGACCGATGCGCTCCGAGCCAATGGAGAGCGCCTCCCAGATAGCCGCGGGCGGGGTGGTTTCGCCGGCGTGGTTGGTCAGGCGCAGGCCGGCATCCGCGGCTCTGGCATAGAACTCGCGAAAAGGTTCTGAGCCTGCCTGGCGCTCGTCGCCGCCAAGTCCAATGCCGATAATCGACGGGTAATAAGGGCGCATCTCCGCGGCCTTACGGAAGACACGATCCGCCTCGGGTACGGTGAAGTGGCGCACGGCATCGAATATCCAGTAGAGCGAGATACCATGTTCTCGCTGGCCGCGCTCACGGGCGCGTTCCAGGGCCTCAAAGATCGGCTCGAAGGCGCGGGGATCGAAGTTACGCCACATGTAAATGACGCCGACCGAGATGAAGACCTCAGCGTGGACCACTCCCTGACGGGCAAGGCCTTCAATCATGCGCGTCGCGGCCAGTTCGTAGTCTTCAGGGTCGATGAGCCGGCGGGTCACAGCTTTGAAGGACTGGATAAAGCCGGTGAAGTCGTCGAAGCGGTAGAGCGCCCTGGCCTCGCGCAGCGTCATGGGCACTGGGTCGTGGCGCTTGCTCAGCTCAACCAGCGTTTCAGGCGTGATTGTGCCTTCGAGATGCAGGTGCAGCTCGGCCTTGGGCAAGCGGCGGATAAAGGCGTTCAGCTCGTGCATAGTGACAGTCTACTGCGAACGGCGTTTGGCGAACTCCGACCGGTGGCGGCTGTAAAGAAAGTAAATCACCAACCCGATCGCCAGCCAAATGAAGAAGCGCAGCCATGTGATGATCGGTAATCCGGACATCAGCAGGAAGCAGGTAATCACGCTGAGGGCAGGAATGACGGGGCCGAAGGGAACGCGGAAGCCGCGGCGGCGTTCGGGTTCGCGGATGCGCAGAACGATGACGCCGATTGAGACCAACATGAACGCGAAGAGCGTACCTATATTCGACAGGTCCGAAAGCAGTTCGATGTCAAAGAGCCCGGAGGGAATGGCGACTACGAATCCCGCGACCCAGGTGGAAAACGCCGGCGTCCGGAAAAGCGGATGAACATCGGAGAAGACCTTGGGAAGCAGGCCGTCCCGCGACATTGAGAACCAGACGCGCGATTGCCCGAGTTGATAAACCAGCAGCGAAGAGATCATCCCCATCATTGCGCCGACCAGAACAATGATCTCCACCCAATGCAAGGAGCGTCCGCCGGGCTGTCCGGAAAGCAGCTTCAGCGCATTGACCACCGGAGCCGCGTCGCCGGTCATCGATTGCCAGGGCACCAAGCCGGTGAGGCATACGGCCACCGCGACGTAGAGCACTGTACAGACGATCAGCGTAGCGATAATGCCGATGGGCAAATCGCGCTGCGGCCTCTTGCACTCCTCGGCGGCAGTGGAAACCGAGTCGAAGCCGATATAGGTGAAAAAGATAATCGAGCTGCCGGTCAGGATTCCGCCCCAGCCGTTGGGCATGAACGGATGCCAGTTGGCCGGGTGAACAAAGCTGACGGCCGCGCCGACGAAGATCAGAATCGCGATCAGCTTGATGCCGACCATCATGTTGTTGGTGCTGGCCGACTCGCGAATGCCGCGCACCAGAACCACTGTCAACAGCAACACTATTAGGAACGCAGGAATGTTGAATCCGAAGTGCCAGCCGGGGTTGTAGAGGACATTGCCTTGCAGATCGGAGAGCCCGTCAGATAAATAAGCAGGAGAGATCCATCGCACGGATGGATGCAGGCCGAACCAATCCAGAAATGCGACCACATGCGCGGCAAAGCCCACGCTCACGGTCATGTTGGAGCCGGCGTATTCCAGAATCAGATCCCAACCTATGATCCAGGCGATTAATTCGCCGAGCGTGGCGTAGGTGTAGGTATAGGCTGAGCCGGCAATCGGAATCATCGATGCCAGTTCTGCGTAGCAGAGACCCGTCAACGCGCAGACAATCGCGACCAGAATCAGCGAAATAGCAATCGCCGGGCCTGCGCCAGGCCGTCCGGCGAGGATCGAGTGCGTGAGGATGTAGTGCGCCAGAGGCGTGTTGGCGATAGTGGGTTCAGGCAGCTTTTCTCCGGCGATCGCCGTCCCAATAACCGTAAAGATTCCCGATCCAATCACCGCGCCAATACCCAGCGCAGTCAACGACCAGGGCCCCAGCGTTTTTTTCAGTGCGTGCGCGGGATCTTCCGAGTCGCGGATCAGCTTATCGATGGATTTGCGTGCGAATAGCTGGTTGGCCAGGGCATTTCTCCTCTTTGGTGGAAGATGTAACTTGCTGGGCAGAGCGAAGGCGGTCAGTCGTTCTATGAGAATGCCTTTGCCGCAGTGTACAAGGTGAGGATGGCCCTGCGGAATTTTTGAATGAAATTTGAAGACGAGAACTCACTCCCGAGAAGCATCGCGAAGCGCGGTGAAAGACTGGAGGAGCGGGTAAAGAAACCTTGGAGGGATTGCTTCCAGATGCGGGCCAACCCTGGATGGATTGGCCCTGCATCTGGCTTGTTCCTTTGAGATTGCTGTTAGCGCTTGGACTGTCCGCGAGAGAGTTTTTTGAGCTTCTTTTTGTTCTCGCCGCGGGCTCCGGTGCGCGGGCCTTTGGGGGCGGCCTTCTTGCGAGCCGCGCGTTTTACTTTCTTTCGTTCCAGCTTATCTTCAATTTTGGTGGTATCTGCCACGTCCAACCTCTTTCACAGCAATCTCTTCGGTCAATTCCCGTCCGCCGGGTACGTATCACTACAATGTTAACAGGGATTGACGCACTGCGAAAGTTGCGCAGCACGGCTCCAGGGCAACCGCATGAACTCAAGACAATTCAACTGCACCGTCCGCAGTCTCGAATCTCACCAGGAAAAGCGAGCAAAAGGCGAATGGACCCCGGGGGGAGGGGGTGTTTTTCACGTGTACCGAGGGGATCGCCCCGTCCTGGACGACCGACCCAGCTTCAGGGTAGCTGGATTCCGGAAACAATCTGCAAACCGGGTTCATGCGATTGCCCTGGGCATTGCTCTCCGGCTTCGTCGCCCTGCACTCCTGCGTCATAGACTCGGCGAACCCTGGCTCGGCAGATCCGCGCGAACCTGGTCGACCGGAATCTCCAGCGCGCCAATGCGGTCGCTGGCCACATCGTGAACTCCGACGCGGAGGAAGTAATTTCCCTTCACGGGCACGGCGATCTGCTGGCGGACAATCAGGCCGCCGGTTAAGAGCTTGCGGTAGCTATCCTCGCTCAGATTCAACTGCGCCGTGCTCAGCAGCGAGTTCACCCGATGGCCGAACTGGTCGTAGACCAGCGAGACAAATTCGACGTTGCCTTGCCGCGTGCCATCGGAGATCTGCGCCAGACGCAGTTTATGAGCATCGGCCTTTATTTGCACCGTGTAAACGCGGAAGGGCTTGCCCTTGTAATCTGCTTCCAGATAGTTATCCGCTGGTAAGGGCGCGTTCTTATCCAGCTTCTCCACCTTGTCGTCAATAGCCAGGCTGGCGGTAAATATCATCTCTGTGGGCGGAATTGCACCAAGTTGCATAGTGGCCTCAAAGCCGCCTTTGGGGTGGGTGATCAGCGCGCCGCCCTCTTCCGGTGTTGCGGGCGCGGCAGGCTGCGGCGTCTCGGCGACTGCTTCGCTTTGGCCGAAGGGGTTGCCGGCAGCCTTGGCCTGCTTCTTCTGCAATGCGGCAAGCTGGCGCTGCTCGGCCTTCGCGCGGTCCACCGCATAGTAGCCGTGCCGGTACTGCAACTGCACGCCGGACCGGTCAATCGCTACCTTGATATGCCGGAGCTGGCCATTCCAGGTCTGGTTCGTGGTCACATACGCCAGCGTGTAGTAGTTCGAGCCGTTATTGACGATTCCCGTAATGACTTCCTTCAGGCCGTTGGTGTTGTAATACGCCTTGCCGCCTGTCTGTTCCGCGATTCCGTCCAGATCCATGTGCTGGAAGTTCTGCCGCGCCTCGATGCGCATTGCAGCGCCGTTGGAGATCCGGCCGCGATTGCTGGCCGCATATTGAATCGGCGTTTGCAGGCCGCGCGCGTCAATGGGGTAGACGGCTATGCGGCTCAAGGTCAGTGCATCCATTGGATCGCCGAGGTCATCGGGAAGAACCGCGAAGTCGTCCCGGAAGGACTTGCCAAAGGAACTGCCGAGTGGATCGGAGAGGTATCCGGCGGGAATGTTGCCGGTGAGCCAGATGAGATTTTTTCGTCCCGGGAACCCTGCCAGATAGCGCCCCATCATCTGAAACCCCGCGCGGAGAATATCCAACCGCGCGTGGCGATATTCCTCGCGGGTTCCATATACCGGCTTGATCAGCGAGGGCATATCGCGCTTGCTCTGGGCCGCCGCCAACAGCACCTGGGGATCGGCGGTAAAGCCCTGGATCAGCCGCATCTCCGTGTCCACCTGGAAGATGGCCACCGGCGTACCCGGCTGCAGGTGCTTCATGCAGTCAATCAACTGCTCGCGCAGCTCCATCTGTGTCTGAACGCTGAGATCAAGCGCGTCCAGCAGGATCACGGTCGAAAAGTTTGTATTCGCGACCGGCGTGAAGTTGGTGAAAGTATTCGGCGGCAGCGCAGGAGCAGCCCGCAGCGGGGCCTGTTGCGCCGCGCTCATCGCTTGATGCTCATCGAGGTGCGTGAGCTGCTGCCGGTCGCCTTCCTCGGTAACGGTAAAGTCTGCGGCCGTAAGCCCTTTTACAGGCTGGCCAGAGTGGTCCGTGACCTCAACATCGAGCAGAACCTCGCGCGTGGTGACTGAAATTGTCGGAGTTTGCGGGTTCTGCGCCGGCTGAGCGGGCGGGGCCTGTTGTGCTACCACCGGCCAGGAAAGGAAGATGAAACCGGCGGCCAAGCTGCCATGGAAGAGTGTTTGAGTGAGCGTACGTCCACGCCTGAGATGACAGATTCGCATAAAGAACCTCCAGGACGCTCCATTGATGCACTTACTATAAACGTTCCGGTTACAGAGCGGTCATGGCTAAAGGACCGTGGAAAAGAATTGATCGGTGATGTAGCCATCGAGAGAATCATTTGGGCGCAATAACGGACTCCGGCTCGCCCCAGACCGTGCCATCGGTAGAGGCGCGTGCGAAGTCGGAACTCAGATTGCCGATGGTCTTGACGATTCGGGGGTCACCAGTCTCGGAGTAATTGATAACCAACAGGCGGCCAAGGGAAAATGCCGAATAACGCGTAAGCACGACCGTACGAAAGGCACCCAACGGCTCCACGATTGCCATCATCTGCTTAACCACTACCGAACTCCGGTATTCAAGCACGATTACGCCAAACTGAAGTGTTGGCCCGGAAGAGTGAAACCGAAAATCGTGCCCTGAGACGCTCTGTACCCCGCTCAGAAGGCGGCGATCCAAGCAGCGAGGAACCATCTCACGTACTTCCTTCGAAGTGTAGGTGGTGGTTGTCATCTCCGGCAGAGCGCCGTTTTCCTTCAATGCCTCACGAACTGCGCTGGCGGCGAAGAGAGAAGGCGATTGAGGTTGCCCGGACAGTCCGAGCGCGGTTGCGCACATAAGGAACAGGAGCAAGCTGGCCGCGCATGGGGCGCATTTGTGGATACTCTTCATGGCGCCTTCTTGAGAGGTGGGCGTGTTGCCCACTCGTAGACAATTTTCAGACTGCCGGAGCCGGCAATTTCTGCTAACTTCTGGTCTCTGCTACTCCCGGGTGGGCCCATCAGGAAAACGAGAAGATCGTTGAATCTTATGAACCCTTGGGGGCCTGTGATCTCCACACATCCAATTGTGGCAAACGGCTGTAATCGGTTAGTTGGGTTTTCCGGACCTGCGTGAATCAGAAATCCCAGCCCCGGCATCACTCTCCAGGCACCCCTATCGGGAGTCACTGCACTGTGCACGGTGTAGTTCGGCACCCACTCATTGATTATGTGGGTCTGCTGGTCCGCCAGCCCGACAACCTTGGCTGTTTTGCCATCCTCGCACTGAACGCCGAAAACGATACACCCGAAAGATCTGCGTCACGGGTTTTGCGTTGCTATCTGTACCAGCCACGGTGAGCTGGTAAATAGGAGTTATAAATAAGCCGAGCTGGAGTCCCTTCGGGTAGGCCCACGTCACTCCTTCACCAATCGGTAGTCCGCCAACTGTCAGGGTGACGCTTCGCATAATGTCTCCTACTGGTACTGCAAGCTATCCGCCTGAAAGGCGGAGGGCGTTTAATATTTTCGGAATAATTGTAGTCCAAAAGTACGCTCTCACGTGGCCTTCTCGCTAAAAAACCGGCGCGGCGCGCATTGCACAAATTTTTACCGCTGACTCGCTTCTCCGGCCCGCACCCGGCGGTTAAAATCCTCTGACTGCCCGCGTGGCACTGTCAGAGACTGCCAGTTTCCTGCTCCAAGATGCTTGGCCAGGAAGACGATTTGGCCGCAATGATAACTGTAATGTGCAACTTGGCGGTTGATGGCCTGCATTATGGAGTGTGGTTCGCCGCGAATCGTCGTCGTGCGGGCAAGATCCGCGTCGGTGAGGGATTCGAGAGCCGTGAAGAGACAGTTCCAACCGCTTTGCCAAAGATTGAGCAACTCTGCCCGCGTGGGGGGTGGGTCAATGAACTCCTCATCTCGTCTGCGGTCCGGCTTTTCTCCGTCGGCTTTTGGGAAGCCTGCCCACCGCGAGTGCATGTTTCCGGCCATGTGCTTGACGATGATTGCAATGGAGTTCGCCTCGCTGTCGATCGAGGCGGTTAACTGCCCGTCCGCCACCTGGGCCATCGCCCGTTCAGCCAGATTTTTGTAATAGCGGCAGAGCGCTTTTGAGTCTTCGATATAGGAAGTTGTGAACTGAAGCGTCATGGCAATATTCTCGCACCGGGAAATTGACCGCTGTAAAAGCCGAATCTGGCGTACAATCAAGACTGGCTTGGCTGTTTCACTCGCCCCCATGACCTGTCTCAGCCTGCTCGGCTTTCGCTCCGGACGAGCTCAGTACCCCCACGCTGCAATCACTTGGCACCTGTAGACCGGAGTCCGAAATGCGTTCCGATAAAATTCATCTCGCCCTTACGCAAGGCATGAATCGCTTTGAGATGTGCCAGCTCGTTTCAAAGGGCGTTAAAGCCACCCACAAGACCGGCTCCCGCTTTGAAGACTCGATCAATGATGTGCTGCAATACTTGGGCACGCATAACTCCACACATGAAGGCCGCCACCCTGCCGCGCTGCCCCTGGCAGGCAACAAGGCGCTCAAGCCGGCTGCGTAACCCGGCCCTGGCCTGGGCCGACTGCTCGCAGGTTGGGTACAAAACGAAAGAGGGACGGCATCGCTGCCATCCCTCTTGATAAACTTCCAGTTGCTAAAAAGCTTAGACAACCTGGACGTTTTCTGCCTGCCAGCCCTTGGGGCCTTTGGTCACGTTGAACTGGACGCGCTGGCCTTCCTGCAACGAACGAAAGCCGTTGGACTGAATCGCGGTGTGATGGACGAAAACGTCTTCGCCATTTTCACGGCTCAAAAATCCAAATCCCTTGGCGTCATTAAACCACTTCACTGTTCCCTGTTCCATTGTGTACTGCTCCTCTACTACTGATTTACCGCGAACGCAATGTGGAAGTTTGCGAGCGGCGGTAACCGGAACAGGCAAAAACTTCAGATCGAATTCTACGATTGAATAGAGTGTAGCACGGAATTGGCAAATGCAACCGAATTATAGCCGGAGCCACAGACCCATTTGTGCAACCCGATGGGACCGATTGGAACCATTTCCTGCTGGCCGGTGTCCAATCTTATAGCGGCCTGCAGCCCAGCCGGCACTCCTGTACTCTGAAAAGGGAACTTCTTCATGAGATTCATTCCGCTCTTTCTGTCTTCGACTGTGCTGCTGGCTGGTATCTCCACGGTCCAAACGCAGACTCCTCCCCTGTCCAACCCGGCCAAGGCACAACCGCTCGCACAGGCCGTGGCATTGCTTCCGGATGCCTTCGCCGGCTGGAAGACAACCGAAGCGCCCAGGACAGTCACAGACCCCTCTGTGGCCGATTCTGCCGGGGCTGCCGCACTCAAGGAGTACGGCTTCACGGACGGCATGCTGGCCTCGTACAAACACGGCGATGAGACGCTCCGTTTGCGCGCTCTGCGCTTTCAGGACGCCAGCGGAGCCTACGGAGCCTACTCCTTCTATCGTCCCAGCGGGTGGCCAAAGGCGGAGATCGGTACCGGAGCGGCCTCGAACGGCAATCGAGTCTTGTTCTGGCTGGGCAACATCGTTATCGATGCAAACTTTTCTCAGATTGGACCAATGTCTGGCGCGCAGTTGCGTGAGCTTGCTGGCGAACTGCCACTTCCCGGGGGAACAAAGGCGATTCCGCCGCCGATTTTGAGTAATCTGCCGAAGGATGCTCTGGACGGACAGACAACGCACTACGCTGTTGGCCCGGCAGGCTATGCAGGAGCGGGCGGTGTGTTGCCTCCGGAGCTGGTGGGCTTTGATCGCGGCGCGGAGGCCGTTACGGCCAATTACACGCTGCGCTCGGGGCCGGCCACTTTGACGATCATCGACTACCCCACCCCGCAGATGGCCACTGCGCAGGAATCTAGAATTCACGATTACATCACGG
Source organism: uncultured Acidobacteriaceae bacterium (assembly GCA_963713645.1). Lineage (GTDB taxonomy): Bacteria > Acidobacteriota > Terriglobia > Terriglobales > Acidobacteriaceae > Telmatobacter. The sequence continues at coordinate 198,439 of CAVQMQ010000018.1, forward strand.
CCGGAGATTCTCCGCAACATCCTTGGACAAAACTGCTTCAGGACTCCGCTCGTGCCTCTGTTGAAATCCGCCGCAGCGGCACGCTGGTTGCGGTTGTAAGCGGAGACGCCATTCCCGACGAGAGCCACAAGCTGCTGCAAGAAGTAAATTTTGATGCGGACCTGAAGTCGGTCTCTGTCCCGCAGCAGGAAAACTCTGAAATTGCAAAGACCGGCCAGCTTCTGTTGGGGATTATCACTCTGGTATTGATTGGAAGCGGCGCGGCGATCCTCCTCGGCCTCTTTCTTGGCGGCGGCCGGGCGCTTTACCGGGTGGCGCGGGGCAAGCCAGCCTCCTCGCTTCACGAAGCCGAGTTCATCAGCCTCCATTTGGAAGATTGAAATGGTGAGACAGACTGTGAATTTTCCCACCCCTCATGAATCCACTTGTGGCGCTTTGAGGCGAAGATCTTCCTGTGTAAAACTAGGCTGAAACCCGAGGAAACACCCTGAAAACAAGCATATAAGCCCGCCGGGAAAGGCGATGATAGGGCGAATCTCTCCCAGTCTGACCCTGGAGGAGTTATCCTATAACATGCAGAATGCAAATGACTTATTTCCAGCAAGAATTGTTCTTGACACCGCCCTCGCCCGCCCCTACTATGCAGCCAGAAAGTTCTGATGGCTTTGCCTCCGTTGGAACTATTCTCCCTGAGGAGAGAGCTGCCCTGTTGCCGGGCGGCTCTTTCCGTTTTACCGGGATTTCGCGCAATTTTGCTGGTGGTCTCGCAAGCCGCCGGGACGCGATTATGCAGTGATCTTGATTGCTCCGGCTGATTGAGTGCAACCGCTTTACCTTCTAGCAACACAGCGATACAATCGCTAAGGGCAGGCCGACGTAGCTCAGTTGGTAGAGCAGCTGATTCGTAATCAGCAGGTCACCGGTTCGATCCCGGTTGTCGGCTCCATTTTCTTACTAAAGAATTCATTTCAAAATAGTTATTCTATATACAGCCCCGGTGGACACTCTCCTACACCGATTTTTCTCACTGCCGGCCTGTCGTCTGCTCACCAACTGTATCGATCAGAGCATTTTCGGAATTCACGTAGACTTTTTGAGGGCAGTGAAAGGTGGCTTTTTCTTGAGAAAAAAGCCACTTGAGCGTGTGCTTTCGGACTATAGCAATTCCGAAAGATGAATATCAACATAGCTCCGGCATCCTTGAATTCCTGCGCTTGGGCCGGTCTTGTATCAGGGCACGACTTCAGTCGTGCCGCAAAAGCCGCAAAATGAGGGAGGGCTTTAGCCCCTGCGGGCCGTCTGATCCTCTCTATCTCCGTTTGTACAGCCAGAATCCCATTTGCCGGATCAAGATTGATATTCATTTCCCGAAAATGCTATAGTCCGGCTGCACCCAAAATTTATGCGCAAAGAACAAGGCCGGACGGAGTTTTGATCTCCATCCGGCCTTGTTCTGACTACTTTGTGCTGTGCTGTTAAACCGATACCCTGAGTTTACGGCACCGTCACTGTAAAGCTCCTGGTCACCGTTGGAGCTGCTACGAATGTTGCATTTCCAGCTTGATTGGCTTGAATCGTGCATGTTCCAGCCGCGGCCAGAACAGCGTATGCGCCCGTGGTATCGATCGTGCAAACCGAAGGCGTTGTGGATGTGTAGCTAACTAGCAGGCTGGAACTGGCCGTGGCAGGAAGCAGGAATGATGTGCCGGCTGGCTGGTTGGCTATTGCCGGGAAGGTGATGGTTTGAGCGGCCTTGTATACCCAGAAGGTTTGACTCGTTGTAGTTGCCTCGTAATACAGATTCTCAGCTGCAATTGCGTACAGGGAGCAGTTGCCATACGTGAGCAGATTGGCAGTCCACACACCATTCGCCGACTCCGAAGCCGTGCAAACGGACGGCGTATAACTGCCAAACGTGACAGGCGAACCTGAGGAGTCGGTCGCCGACAAGGTGACCGTCGTGTTTGCGTACTTGTAGCTGGTTTCAGCAATGTACGGGAAGTTGATGGTTTGGGCTGCACCGTACACCCAGAAGGTCTGCCCTACCCACGGGGCCGCGTAGTACACATTATTCCCCAACTGGGAGGCACCGAGGGAGCAGTTGCCTCGTGTCAGCAGGGTGGCAGTCCAGACTCCCGTAGCCGACTCGGAAACTGTGCAAACTGAGGGCGTCTGGCTGCCGAACGAGACGGGCAAGCCAGAGGTTGAAGTAGCGTTCAGTTGGGCAGGGATGCCAACATGTTCGTAAGTTTGCGCGACATACGGGAATGTGACGGTCTGCGTGGTTCGTCCCACCCAGAAGGTTTGCTGCGACCACACGGGCGCGTAGTCAGTCGTCGCCACCTGGTAGGCCATGAGACTGCAGTTCCCAGAGGTGAGGAAGGAGACTGACCAGCTTCCGGTGCTTGACTCCGCGACCGTGCAAACCGAAGAAGATTGGGTAACGACGGTCAGCGGCACAGGCGTACTCACCGAAACGATCAATGGAACAGTAGTGAGCGCGATCGCAGACTCGTACGAAGTGAGGTAGGGGAAGGTAATAGTTTGCTTGGCCTGCGTAATAGTCAGTACGCCGGGAACAACCGTAACCGCGTAGTCCCCAGCCGCCTGGCCTGCCAGCGCTGCATTGATGGGATACGTCCCGGCATCGCTGTAGGGAGCTGACGAACTGGCGGTTGTGGAGTAGTTGACGGTCAGGTCATTTGGCAACCCACCGAGTTCTGCTGCATTGCTATGCCGGCGAATGACCAACGGACGAATGATGCCCTTGAGATCGGTGCTGCTGTCGCCGTTGACCAGTCCCGTGAAGACGCTGGTGAACGCGGGCAGCGGATTGCTCCAGACTTCGCTCGCATTGTTGACAGTAATTGTCAGCGGAGCTGGCGTAATAACGTACGTACCGCCGGCATCTGCTAGAGCCTGTTATTAACTTTGCGTGAGTTTCCGGGCCAGATTTGCGAGCATGAGGATGGCGAAGGCAAGGTAGTGGAGACCGGCCAGTATCTTGCTTAGCCGCTCGTAGTCTCTTGCCAGTCGGCGGAAGCGGGCAGCCCAGGCAAAGCTTCTTTCCACCACCCAGCGGCGCGGCAACAGGACGAATCCTCGTTTGGCCTCGGTATGTTTGACCACCTCCAGCCGCACGCCGTGCTTCTCTGCTGCCTGGGCCGCGTTGTCGCCGGTATATCCCTGATCGACATAGGCCAACTCGATGGTGTCTCCGGTAATCTGCTGCACTGCTTCGGCCAGTTTCTCCACCTGTGCGCGGTCCTGCTCATCGGCCGCTGTAACGTGAAGGGCGAGCAGATGCCCCAGCGTATCTACCGCCGCATGAACCTTCGATCCCTTGCGGCGCTTGGCCCCATCGTAGCCTGAGCGCGCACCCGACTCTGGCGTCGACTGCAAGGTGCGGCTGTCGAGAACCATCGCCGTGGGCTGGCCTTTGCGTCCGGCAAACTCGCGCAGCAGAATGCGCAAATCCTCCACCATGATCTCGAAACATCGCGCATCAATCCATCGCCGCATTTGCTGATAGACCACTGTCCACGGAGGCAGATCGTTGGGCAGGAAGCGCCACTGATTGCCTGTCTTGGCAATGTAGCGAAGCGCGTTGAAAACATCGCGAAGCTGATAATCCCGCTGCCGAGCGTCCTCCCGGCACAGCGCCAAATAGGGAGCTATAAATGCCCACTCCTCATCGGAAACATCGCTCGGATAGCCAGACCGGACTCGTTTTCCCATGCCTCCATCGTCTGCCAGCTAACTCCAAACCCCCTATACAAAAGCAAATAAAGGGACAAAGTTAATAACAGGCTCTAGAGTATAGTTGCTCGCCGAGGAGCCGCTGACTGAAGCGCTGATGGGATACGCGCCTACATCGCTGAACGGAGCGGTCGTGCTGGCCGTCGAAGAGTAACTAACATTCAGCGTCTTTCCAACGGCATCTCCATTTACTGTGCCATTTACTGCGCCAGTGAATGCAGGCGGCGCCTGTCCATAGGCGCCTGACACTGACGCTTCCGCAATGCTCAGCGGCGCGGGTGAAATGGTCAGGTTTGCCGGAACGGCTATAACGATGTAGTCCCCTGCCGCCAATCCGGTTACCAAAGCCGTGATCGTGTTCGTGTAGGTTCCCGCATTGGAGTTAGCAGGAGTCGTGGTCGAGTAGGTCACCGTGATCTCGTTCGTCGAGGAATCGTTGGGATGCACGGCCGCGGGACGGACGATCCCCTTGGCATTCGATGTATCTCCATTGACCAAGCCGGTAACGGAGCCTGTAAACGTGGGCAACGCGCCACCGTAGGTCATCGTTGCACTGTTGACAGTCACAGTCAGCGTGGCAGGGCCGACGGTGATGTACTGCGTTGCAGATGTGCTCTGATAGTTCGTGCCGGAACCGCCCGCGGTTGCGGTTACTGCCACTGTCCCGATGCCGGTGAAGGTCAACCCATTGCCGTTCAAAGACGCCGGGCCGGATACCAAGGTGTAGTTCACCGGCAGATTCGAGGAATCAGTAGCGCTGAGCGCCAGTGTTGAGCCATAGACGGCGGTCGTTGGGGTGCTAAAGCCGATTGTCTGAGAAGCCTGGGCCACGGTGAATGTCTCACTCGCCGTTGCAGTGGCAAAGTTCGTCCCGGCACCGCCCGTCGTCACCGTCACCGTCACCGATCCAACCCCCGTAAAGGTCAGCACCCCGGTTGAACTGATGGTCGCGGGTCCAGTCACGGAGAAGGTTGGTGTGGTCCCCGCCGGCGTTGTAACGCCGTTGTTGCTGTAGGTCGAAGTGTATGTGACTTGCGGTGTTGTGCCGAAGGTCGCACTGGTGGGTCCGGTCACGGTCAGGGTCTGCGTAGCTCCGCTCACGGTGATCGACTGTTGAACAGTTGTCGCCGCGAAATTGGTCCCCGAGCCGCCTACAGTTGCCGAAACTACGACGGTTCCTGTGCCGGTAAAGGTCACTACGCCGGTCGCCGGGTTCACCGTCGCGGGTCCGGAAACAATTGCGTAGGCTGGCGTCAGGCCTGTCGGCGTGATAACGCCGTTGTTCGAGTAAGTGGAGGTTACTGCCAACGTTGACGGCGTACCAAAGGTTCCCGTATTCGGGCTTGTAAAGGTCACCGTTGGCCTGCTCTGAGAGACGGTGATCGACTGCTGCGCCGTGGTTGCCGCAAAGTTTGTCCCCGTGCCGCCCACCGTGGCCGAGACCACGACCGTTCCCGCGCCAGTGAGGGTCAGCGTGCTGCCGCTGATCGTGCCCGGTCCAGAAACCACCGCAAAGGTCGGCGTAAGACCGGTGGCCGTGATTGTGCCGTTGTTGTTATACGTCGAGGTCACGCTCAGCGCGATCGGCGTGCCGTAGGTTCCTGTATTCGGACTCGTGAAGGTTACCGTGGGGGCCGCTTGGCTGATGGTGATGCTGGTTTGCGCCGAGGTCGCCGCGGCGAAGTCGCCCGCCGCTGCTACGCTCGCCGTCACAACTGCCGTGCCCACGCCGGTAAAGGTCAGAACGCCGTTCGACAGAGTTGCTGGACCGGAGACCAGCGTATAGGTCGGCGTCTGGCCCGTCGGTGTTACCACGCCGTTGTTCAGATAGGTTGCGGTTGCCGTCAAGGTCAACGGAGTCCCGTACATGCCGGAGGTCGAGGTCACCGTCACCGTCGGCGTCGCGCCGCCCACCGTGATGCTCTGGGTCTGCGTGCCAGAGGTGTAATCCGTGGTCGCCGCCACGCTGGCCGTCACTACTACCGTGCCCGTGGCGGTGAAGGTCAGTATCCCGTTCGACAGTGTTGCAGTACCCGAGGTCAGCGAGAAGCTTACTGTTGCACCCGAGGTCGAGGTTGCCGCCAAGGTCAGAGGTGTTCCGTAGATCCCCGTCGCCGCGCTGGTGAAGGTGATCTTTGGCGCGCCCTGGCCAACCGTCACCGTCTCCTGAACGTTGCTCAGCGCCGCATAGTTGGCGCTGCCGGCTACGCTCGCCGCCACCGTCACCGTGCCCACGCCGGTGAAGGTCAGCACGCCGCCGCTCAGTGTTGCCGGACCCGAGACCAGCGTAAAGGTCACCGGGTTGCCCGAGGTTGCAGTGGCCGCCAGCGTCAGAGGCGTCCCGTAGACCCCTGCCGTCGAGGTGAAGTTGATCGTCTGCGCGCCCTGCGTGATGGTCACCGTCTGCGTCTGCGTCGCCGCCGCGTAGTTCGCCGTCGCCGCTACTGAGGCCGTAATTGTCACGGTGCCAACTCCGGTTGGCGTAAGGGTGCTCCCGCTCAGCGTCGCGGAGCCTGTGTTGTTGGCTTCCGTAAAGGTGACCGTGCCTGCAGTGGAGGTTGCGGCTACCGTTAACGTGCTGCCGTACGCGATCGTATTCGCGCTCGTGAAAGTAATCACAGGCGTGCCCTGAGTGATGGTCACCGTCTGCGTTGCTGTAGCCGCCTTGTAGTTGGCGGTGGCTGCAACTGAGGCCGTAATTGTCACGGTGCCAACTCCGGTTGGCGTAAGGGTGCTCCCGCTCAGCGTCGCGGAGCCTGTGTTGTTGGCTTCGGCGTAAGTGACCGTTGCAGCAGGGGTGGAGGTGGCAACTACCGTCAGCGTCGTCCCGTATGCTACCGTGCTGGCGCTTGAGAAGGTGATCACAGGAGTGGCCTGGACGATGGTGATGGTCTGCGACACAGAAGTCGCCGCGGCATAGGTACTGTTACCGGCCTGGCTGGCGGTTACGGTAATTGTTCCGACGCCGGTAAAGGTCAACACGCCGTTAGACAGCGTCGCTGAACCTGTGTTGTTGGTCTCAGTGTAAGTAACGGCAAGGCCTGAGGACGCCGTGGCACCCAAAGTAAGCGTAGTGCCGTAGGTTTGGTTGCCTGGAGCGTTGAAGGTGATCGCTTGCGGCCAGTTGTTCACATTGATCGTGAACACCGATGAGGTCGAGGGCGCGTCGTTGGCTGCATCGCCCTCGAAATAGGCGACGATGCTATTGCTTCCAGGGGTAAGCGCGGAGGTGGCCAGCGAAAATGTAACAATGCCAACGCAAACCGTGTTAGCGCCCGTGCCGGTGCAACTGCTGGTGATGGTGCCCGTGCCCAGCAGCGTACCAGAGGTAGAGCCGCCGTCGAAGAACTCAACCGTGCCGGCTGGAACAGCGCCGCCACGTCCAGCGGCAGTCACCGTAGCCGTGAAGGTGATATTGGCGGTCGTCGAATAGGCGACCGTGGCGGGGCTGGTAAGGCTAGTAGTTCCGGATGCGGCTGTCAGCTTTGTGGTGGTAGTAAAGCTCACGCCCGAGGTCGCCCAGTTTTCCACCATATTGTAAAAATTCAAGCTGCCCAAACCGGTGACCACGTCATAGCCCGGACCAGCTGAGTACGCCAGCGTCGCGGAGTGTGAGCCGGTAGTCACTGCCGACAACCCATATGTGTCGCTCGAACTGCTCCGGTAACAATCGGTCACTGAGCTATAGGTGCAGGGTTCAATATCGCCGCTCGTAATCAATCCATTCGAGATCTGCAGGGCGGAAATGTTACCCGTTTGCAATGCCGGCGTATCCGAAGAGATGTCGTTGAAGATACAGCTGGAACTCGACGGTCCGGTGGTAGAGCCGGAACCTGAGCAACTGGCGATCGACGAACTCTCAGCAGAAATGGTTCCGTATTCCTGTTGACCCAGAGCATAGAGCGTATACGCCGCCTGCCCCTGCCGTTCGCCGGTCTTCTGGTTGGCCAGCGCGATCAATCCGGCCATCGCCGGAGCGACGAACGAGGTACCGCCAGCGCCTGTTTCAAACGCGTCCTGGAAGCTGGCGGTGCTGGACGCCGTGCAGTTGGAGCCGTTGCCGGAGTTGCAATAAGCCAGGAAGTGGCCCCAAAAACCGTTGCCTGCAAAGAGCGAAACGTCGGGAAGGTTGCGCATCGTCGTGGAAGACGAATACTGGCCTACGCCATAGACACTCTGCCAGGTTGGAATCGATGTATAGGCGCTGATGCCACCCCCGCTCCCTGCAACATTCAGGATCGGAACAACCGCGAATGGATAAGCGTCCGAGCGGGAGGATACCGCCTGGCCGTTGTTGCAGATTGCCTCGGGCGTATAGGTCGTTCCCCATGTCTGCGCCCAGCTACTGCCGCTGTTTGCATCAAGGTACGATGCAAAGAGATTATTCGAGCAGAAGCCACCCCATGCAATCTCCGGCACATAAGACTTTGCCGAGGATTCACCGGTTCCGTTGGTCGTGTTCCACCAGGCCGTTGCCGCCAATCCCGTCTTGGTGTATCCGTTACTGATATAAAAATCCGCCAGATCCGTGCCGCCCACCGCAATGTTATATGCGGTGCTGGCCTTTACGTTCACTGAAGGATCGTGGGTTGCGGCATTGCCGTTGTAATAGCTTGACAACTCGTCGCAGGCCATCGCGCCCGCATCCCCTGAGGAAACAACCACCGTAATACCCTCGGCGGCCATCTGTTCCCAGATATTTGAGTACCACGTTTCGCCGGAGCTGCCTGCGCTGCTTTCGCAATCCAGATAGCTATCCACCGCCACCGCGACCGTGCTGGAAAGATAGTTGGCAACGTGTGATGCAGCCAAGTCGTCGCCATAGGTCCCAATAGCAGTACCTGTATTGCCGCAGGCCACCAGATCCAGAATCGCGTTGGGGGCCGTGGCGCCCGCCCACTCCGTGTCTACTGCTGAAATCTGCGCTTGCACGGAATCGTTGTACTCGCCGTTGATCGGCGCCGTACAGGCAGTGTCTCCGCCCAGTCCCGAACTGGTTCCGTACAGGTAGTTGATGCCGCCCTGGGTGCTGTTGGGCGAACTCGGATAGGCTGCCAGTCCAAACAGCGAACGGAAATTGGCCACGTCGGCAGGCAGAATGGTCGTTTCCTCGAGCAGAGCAACGGTCACGCCAGCGCCGTTAATACCCGCGTTCAGCAGCTTGTTCTCGTTGTAGATGGTGTAAAAGTCTTGCGGACCCACCTCATAATAATTCGCAAACGAACCCGAGCCACCGGCGGACTGCGTGAAATTTGCATGGGCCTTACCGATCGCATCAGCGCCAGCGCCGGCCTCGGCAACCTTGACAGCCTTGCCTGTTGCCGGATCGTGTGCAAAGGTTCCCAACTGGTGCAGCGATGCCGCCGGCCCGAAGTCGTGCAACTGGCGGAACCCGCTCACCACCGGCGCAAGAGCCGCGGGAATACGTGGCTCGTTCATGGCTGCCTGATGGGCTTCGCCATTGACGCTCAGATGGTGAATGTCCACGTGGAAGGCCTGGCGCATCTGGCCCACAGTTCCCGTAAAGGTGATGTGGGACTTCGATGGCGGCATGTCTTCTATCGTGAAACCATGGCTCTGCAGCCACCCCGCCACTGCCGCGACATCCTCGTCAGCGGGTCCAAACTGATGGCCAAAGTCCTGTGGTGTCAGCCACTTATGAAATTTATCCGACTTTGAGTTGTGCAACTCATCGACGGTCGCATCCAGCGCGCGCTGCTGCTCGTCGCTACGCTTGAGCATGAGGATGATGTGACCTACCGGAGCGCTGTCCGCGACCGGGCCGCGATCATTGATCGCGTTCGCTGCGGGATGCACATTTCCTTTGAGCGTGATCAGCTTGCTTTCGTCAATCTTTTGGGTAACACGCGGAGCCACGGCAGATTGTGCAAAAGCTGAAAGACAGGAAAACAGGGCAACGAAACTCAACGCCGCCCCGCTGCGGGAAGCGAACGATCTAGTCACGAGAACTCTCCTTGGCAACCAACAAATTGGCCCGCTCTCGCGCCGACACGCAATGCGGGCAACTCGCAACAGGCACCCATCGAAATTGGATGTCGTACTGCCTGTTGCTCAAAAAACAATGGCCGCACACCTCCCGGACGAATTATTTGCACTCGTCGCATGGCGGATGTACGCCAACCGATAAACCGGTTGCCTCCTGGTAGGGGGACTGGGTACGAGCAGGAGACACAGGTTCGATTTTTTGGAACTTTGTTGTACACCTAGTGTTAGGTCAGAGCTAGGGGGTATGTCAAGAATTTTTTCGGTTTTTGAGTAATGTTTTTCGTATTACTGCCGATGATTAGCGCGCATCAATTCCCCGCGGAATTCTCTCTGTGGAAAAGCGAGTTGTGTTTTTCTTGTGAAGAGACAGGAAAATATAAGCTTTTGCTGACGATTGTCGCTTTAATGAAGCAAAATTCTGTGCTTATTTCGTAATATGGGACAAATTTCTGACGCTTGCGCACTCAGGCTACCGTTGTTTACCGGCGATCTCATTTTCAGTCTCCAGTCTGTGGAGAGCTGGCGCGTTCCCAAAAACGGGGTTAATCAGTCAGGTTCACGATACTCTTGAGAAATGGATGACCGGGAACTGCTGGCGCGGGTCGGACGCTCTGCCGGCCAAAAGGCGGGGTACAAGCAGCTTGTTCGTGAGCTGAGTCTGGCCGGTGGCCGTGAGCGCCGCTTGCTGCTGGAGCAACTTGCCCGGCTCACGGTCCGCGGTGAGCTGATCAAGCTGGATCGCGAACATTGGGGACTTCCGCGCCGCGCTGCCAGCACTGTTGGAACGCGCGACAATCTGGCCGCCGGTAGGCTCGATCTTCATCGGGACGGTTACGGTTTTGTGCGTCCGAATGCCCGCCAGGCCACAGGGCAAGAAGACATTTTCATCCCTCCCGACGAGATCAATGGCGCGATGCAGGGTGACCAGGTGCTGGTTGAGTTGGAACCGCCCAAGGCTGATGGCCGCAGAATGGGCCGCATAGCCCGTGTGCTTGAGCGCCGCAACCCCACCGTGGTTGGAATCTTTCATTACGCGTGCTCGGATCGGTCCTTCGGCAACACGGTCGTGCCCTTCGATGAGCGGATGACGCAGCACATCCTGATCCCTGAAGGCGAAGAAACGCCCGCGCCCGATAGTCTCGCTAATCCCCACCGCGTTCTGGGCAGTGAGGCCGGGACCGTCGCGTCCTTCGGCGATCTGGAGGGGCTGGTCGTGGATGTCGAGATCACCAGTTGGCCTACGCCGACCCGTCCGCCGGTCGGTCGTGTGATTGAAGTACTGGGTTCGCCGGATGGCTTTGGCGTCGATGTCGAGATCATGATCCGCAAGCACCAGTTGCCGCACATTTTTCCCGACAATGTGCTGGACGAGGCACGCGGCGTAGCTCATCTCGACCTCGACGAGGTTTCACGCCGTCGGGATTTTCGTGATCTGCCGATTGTCACCATTGATGGCGAAACAGCGCGGGACTTCGACGATGCAGTGCTGGTGACGGATCGGGAAGATGGAGGCTACGAGCTCCAAGTGCATATTGCCGATGTGGCTGAATACGTTTGCCCGGCTACGGATCTCGACCTTGAGGCGCGGCTGCGCGGAACCAGCGTTTATTTTCCCGACCGCGCTATTCCCATGCTGCCCCAGGAGCTTTCTACTAATATATGCAGCCTGCGCCCCGGCGAGGACAGACTCGTATTAAGCTGCCTGATGCAACTGGACTCGACTGGCCGCATCGAAAGCTATGAGATTGTAGAAGGCGTCATCCGTTCGGAGGCACGCATGACCTACACCGAAGTTCACGCGATCCTTGGAGGGGATGCCGGGACGCGAACCCGCTATACCTCGCTGGTTGCAGACTTCGAACGGATGCACAAACTTGCCGTGCTGATGAACAAACGCCGCTCTGAACGCGGCAGCATCGACTTCGACCTGCCCGAGCCGGTGATTCAATTCGATGAGCAAGGCCAGATGAGCGGCGTCATCAAATCCGAGCGCACCTGGGCCAACCGTCTCATTGAGGAGTTCATGCTGGCGGCCAACGAATCTGTCGCCACCTGGCTCGAAGACCTGGGCGTTCCCTCGCTCTACCGCATCCATGAAAAGCCAGAGGCTCGCCGCGTCGTTCAGTTTGAGGAGCTGGCCGCAGCCTTCGGCTATTCGCTCGGCCTTGGCGCGCTACCGGTGAAGCGCATCCAGACGCGCGGAGACCGCCGCGATGCGCAACGAACTGGCCGCAATGCCCGGCAGCATGAGATCCCCGAAGACATCCCTGTAACGCCGCGCATGTATCAGAAGCTGGCCGTGCGCATTGAGGGCAAACCGGAGGAGCGGATTCTCAGCTATCTGATGCTGCGCTCGTTGCGTCAGGCCCGCTACTCGGAGATCAACGAGGGCCATTTCGCGCTGGCCGCGCCCAGCTACACCCACTTCACCTCGCCGATTCGCCGCTATCCAGACCTGATCGTGCATCGCATTGCCAAAACGCTGTTACGGGCTGGAGTCAGCGGAGAGGGCACTGTCGCGGAGGGCCGGCATAGCTCTCCCTGGACGCATCCAAATGAGGGCGGAGATGCGGGCAGATTGACTTCCCACCCTAGGCGCAAAAACAAAGACGCGCCGAGGGTGGGGCACCCAATTCCAAGGTTGTCCAGCGAACCTCCGATCCCCGAAGCCGAACTTGCCCAGATCGCCGAAGAGACCAGCCAGACCGAACGCCGAGCCGCGGAGGCCGAGCGCGAGTTGGTCGAGTGGAAGAAGGTCAAATTCATGCAGGACCGCGTCGGTGAGGAGTTTGCCGCGCTGGTTCTGAATCCCACCAAATACGGCCTCTTTGTCGAACTGACCGACCTCTTTGTCGAGGGGCTGGTCCCCATCGACTCGCTCCGCGATGACCGCTATACATGGCGCGAAAACACGCACGAAATCATCGGTGAACGCAGCGGTCGGCGCTTCCGCGCCGGAGACCGCGTCCAGGTAATTCTCGACCGCATCCTCGTGCAGGAGCGCCGCCTGCAATTCTCGATTGTCGAAGAAGGAATTCCGCTGACCGGCAGGCGGCCAGCCAGCAAACCCGCAAAACTCAAGAAGAACAAGCGCAAGCCCGCCGGCTTCCGGCCACCCAAACCCAAGAAGGGTAACTACAAAAAAGGCAAGCGCCGCTAGGGAATTCGTACCCCGCGCGGCGCTTGCTTTTCTTAGGATTGCCGTTTGTGCGCGGCGGCTGCTTATACGCCCGCCTGCTTTTCCGCAAAGTCGCCGATAATCGGCAGCTTGTAGCGATTCCCTTTCAACGCCTGCAGCAGGCAGATCACCGCGACAATCAGAATCGCGAGACCGACAAAGGGAAGGAGGAACCAGCCGACGAATGGAATGACCATCAGGACCACGTCGACAGCGATGGCAACAATGCACAGGAAGATGCATTGCCAGGCGTGGAAACGGACAAACGAGCTTTTCTTATACGGCTCCGTGAGCAGGAAGATGATCGCGGGAATGACGGTGACGTAGGCCAGCGCACCGGCGTTGTTGTCGGTGAGGCCGGAGGCTGCGGGCTGCACTGGGGTGGAATCGGGTTGTGTCGAATCGGGCACGTTAGCTCCTTTGGAGTTGGCTTTGGGTTATGGTGGCATTTCGGCAGAATTCGTTTCAACGCGGCCCGGCCTGGAACTTGTTGGGCAACGGACCCTTCGCTTGGCGACGAATTACCCGTTCGCCTGCTTGGCTGCAAAATCTCCGATCACGGGAATCACAAATCGCTTCCCGTTGAAGCCATTGACCGCGCAGAGCAGCCAAAGGATGAACCAGCCGCATTCGATCGCGTAGTAGATCAGATTGCGCAGGAAATGTGGGAGAAAAAATCCGGCAATCCCGAGTGCGACCCCAACAAAAACATTGATGATGATCGCCGTGAAGAAGACAATAATCGATTGCCAGGAGTGGAAGCGAATTTCACGGTTCTGGTTATAGGGCGCTGCCAGCAGGAAGACAAGTCCAGGAACGAATGTGAAATACGCCAGACCACAGGCTGCAGAGTCCGAAAGGCCAGCCTGAGCCGGCGGTGCCTGGATATAGGGAACCTGTGTGGGTGGATTCTGCGGTGGGGGCACATCGACGGGTTGATATTGCGAGGGATCGGACACAATTGCTCCTTCTGATTTACATCAAATTGCCGTCGGTTTGAGTTTTCCAAGCCTTTGCCGGGGGAGCGTCGGGAGTTCGTCCGAGAGCGAGGCAAGTATTGCGCCTGGACCCGATGGTTTCAAGCAAACCGTGTGGGGGCGGCTTTGTCAAGAATATTCTTGGTCAATATCGAACAGACACCCCCAATTGCAGGCCAGCCTCAGCAGAAACTCATTCCAGTGGCTCATTTACTGGGAGGCTCCGCGGCAAAGAGCCGACAGGGAGCCGGATCACTTGCCATACAATAATTCCTGGGAGTAACAACTATGGCGCATACGGTGTTTTGCGTTCGCAACAAGAGGGAGATGGAGGGCCTGGAAGAGCCGCCCTTCGACTCCGAGTTCGGACAGAAGATCTTCAAGAATGTTTCAAAGGCGGCTTGGGGCGAGTGGGTTGAGCGGCAAAAGATGCTGCTCAACGAGTACCGTCTGCAGCCCTGGACCCCACAGGCACAGCAGTTCCTCGTCGAGCAGATGGAGCAGTTCTTCTTTGGCGAAGGCGCTGGCCTGCCTGCGGAATACGTTCCGCCGGCGCAGTAAGCGGAAAAGTGCGATTCGCCCGGTTCGTCCGGCTCGTGTAAACTAATCAAGACCCCAGAAGCCGGCTCACCCGAGCCGGCTTGATCGTGTCGGGACGTGGCTCAGCCTGGTAGAGCACTCGCTTGGGGTGCGAGGGGTCGGCAGTTCGAATCTGCCCGTCCCGACCATTTATTTCGCATTATTCCAGCGTTTATTTTGGCTTCTCTCCCCCGGCTGCGGGGGATTTCTTCGGGACGATTGTCTGCTGCGCCGGACTGCCGGTTTTTGAAGCGGGAGCCGATGGATCGTCACCGCAAGGCTTTCCGCTGCAAAGAGCGCCGGTGATGCCCTTGCCTTCGGTAATCGTGTAAATGCGATCCACCGCTGGCAGCCCTACTGTCTCTTGGGTTCCAGAAGGCCAGTGAATCTCTGCCGTTCCGGCGTCTATTGCATCACCCAGGCCAAAGTGCGGACGCTGGTCGTTCGACGAAATATAACTTCCGCTGGAGAGCACATCCTGCCGCTGGCGCATTCCATTGGCTTTGAGATAAACCGTCGCACCCACTGCGTCGCGCGGGCTTTTCGCGCCGCCCACCAGCTTCATCTCCACCCAGTGATGATGATCGGCATTCACATTACGCAACAGCGTCGGTGGCCCATCGATAGGGTTGATAATCACGTCGATCTTGCCGTCGTTGAAGATATCGCCGAAGGCTGCGCCGCGCGCCGGAATCACCGAGGCCAGCCCAGTACCCTTGACTGGCGGCACATACTCAAACTTGCGCCCCTTGGTGTCCGGCACATTGCGGAAAAGCAGCGGACGCTCGGCAAAGGTTGTGCCCCAATCGTGTTGATCCACTTCGGGGTAGACGTGGCCGCTGACCATGAACAAGTCCAGCCAGCCGTCATTATCGTAATCCAAAAATCCGTCGCCCCATCCGACAAAAGGAATCGTGTCTTTTGCCACGCCGGCTTTGTAACTCACGTCGGTAAAGCTTGCATCGCCGTCATTGTGAAATAGAACCTTATAATCGTCGGAAAAGTCGGTGATGAAAAAATCTATATTCCCATTGTTCTCGTAATCGCCCACGGCTATGCCCATCGAGGCGATTTCGCGCCCGTCCTTATTCAAAGCAAACCCTGAAAGATAACTCTGATCGTCAAAGGTTCCGTCGCCTTTGTTGATATAAAGGTAATTCGGCTCCGAGTCATTGCCCACAACCAGGTCCGGTTTGCCATCGCCATTAATATCCACGAAAATCGACGAGAATCCGTAATAGCGGCTCTTGTCATCCACGCCGGCCTTGGCGCTCACGTCAGTAAATGTCCCATCGCCATTGTTGTGGAAGAGATGGTCCGGCTCACCTTTCAAGCCGCGCGGTCCGCACATCACCGGAACGCCGCGAAACATGCAGTTGGCGTAACCCACGGCTTTAGAGCCTGAAACAGGCAAGTTATCCCGGTCAAAATGCACATAGCCGGAAACAAACAGATCGAGCAGCCCGTCGCCGTCGTAATCGCCCCACGTTGCGCCTGCGCTCCAGTTACCCAGTGTTACTCCGGCCTTTTCCGCCACGTCGGTAAAGGTTCCGTCGTGATTGTTATGGTAGAGCCGGTTCTTTCCGTAGTTAGACACGAAGATATCCGGCCAGCCGTCGTTATCATAGTCGCCGATGGTGACTCCATAGCCCCAACGGTCGTTTGTAACTCCAGCCTGAGCGGCAACGTCGGTAAAGGTTCCGTCGTGATTGTTATGAAAAAGAGCGGCGTGCGGCAGAGTCTCCTTGCCATCGATTGCATCGAAAGTCGAACCATTGACGAGATAGATATCGAGCCAGCCGTCGTTGTCGTAATCCAGCAGTGCCACGCCCGAGCCGTCTGTATCGATAATGAACGGCTTCTCCGGCGTTCCCATCTTGTGCGTCCATCCACTGAGACCGGCTTTTTTCGTAATATCCTCGAAGATCACTGGTCCGGAATCCACAAATCCGCCCGCGGTGATGGGCCGCTTCTGCTCGTCATAGACGGCGGCAAAGGTTCCGCCGGTCGCGTTGCCGCCCATTCCACCCTGCTGGGCCGGAGCCGCGGGCTGTTGTGCCTGTATCCACTGTTGCGATGGGAACAGAAAAAGTGCAAGAAATAAGACAACGGAAACGCAACGAACCGGTCTCAAGACATCGAACAACGGGAGTCCTCCACGGTTTGCAGTGTATCGCAAGCGAGGTTGCTCCGGCTGGAGCTGAGCGGGGGATCGATGGACTCACAGGCAGGAACGAGCTCCAGACGCCTCCTCGGCAGGGGGAGAGCAGTGTCTCTTTGTATACGGACATCCACCCGCAGCAATGAGTAACTGAGAGCATAGGAAGAGGTCGCAAATGGATAAGGCAAGAATCATCGGCACAATTGATGAAGTGTTGAGGCAGGCAAAGCGCACGGTCGGCGAATGGACTGGGGACGCCACTACACTATTAGACGGTACCGCGCTGGAACTGAAGGGAGAGGTAGAGATTGCCTTCGGCAAGCAGAGGGATGCCGCCCTCGACGACGCCGAGAGAGCGGCCAAAGCACACGAGGATGAGCTGGCCGCGGCAGCGCACGTAAGCGAAGTTGTCCGAGCGAACACCCCGGTAATTCTCGAAATCCCATAGTCCAACTGAAGCGCTGTCAGCAGTTTGATGCTTAGACACAACCTGGTTTAGCCAATGCTATTCGCACTGTTACGTAGAAAACTTACCGAATGCGCTGGAAACTCCCTCCCCCATGCGCGTATACTTTCGCCAAGGCGGAGCGTAACTGACCGAGCCGCCTGCAAGTGAGGTGCGTCTTCCGCAGGGACTCCGGTTCACTGACGTTCGACGTTCCACCCTTGGAGACTTCCCGCTGGCGCGCCGTCGCCCGCGTCCTCCGAAGTCCCCTGGATGCACTAGGTTGCGCTTTACTACCCGGTTTTTGTTCTCTCTGCGGCTCTCCCCTGCCGTATCTTTCCTCCGCGCCAATTTGCGACCTTTGCTGGACCGAATTTCCCCTCTTGAGTGGACCTACCTGTGCGCGATGCGGCGATACGCTAGATCGTCCTGTATCCAACACAACACCTTCTGCTTCTGACCTTTGCCGTGGATGCCGGATGGCGCCTCCGGATTTTGTGCGCGCGGTAGCCTTTGGGGCGTACCACGGACGAATGAAGGAGTGCATTCACGCGCTCAAGTACAATCGGCTGCATTCGGCTGCGCAGGGGCTGGGCAAGATGCTGGCCGAGGCGATTCGACAACTGGCCGCTGAAGCTCCGGCGGAGATGCTGGTTATTCCCATCCCGCTGCATAGATCAAAGCACGCACAGCGCGGCTTTAATCAGGCACGGGCGCTGGCTGTTCAGGCACTGGAGTCGCTGCGCAAGAGCCATCCGGCTTGGCGATTGACCTTGGCTTCCAGCACTTTGATGCGCCTGCGGGCCACAGATAGCCAGGCCGGGCTTTCACCGAGAGAGCGTCGCATCAACGTCCGCGGCGCTTTCACTGTATCTAATCCGGCAGCAGTGATTGACAAACATATCTTGTTGATCGACGACATTTTGACCACTGGCGCGACTGTTCGCTCTGCCGCCAAGGCACTTATTAAGGCCGGCGCTGCATCCGTTTATGTAGCAACGCTGGCCAGAGCGCGGCGTCAAAGCTTCAGCAGTTTTTTTGCAGGAAATCTGAACGAAGAAACCGAAGACAGTTCGGCCAGTTATGCAGCAGACGGCTTCTATCAAGGGGAAGTCAGAGAAAGCATTCATTCATCGCACGACCAACCATCTTTTTGATGAGGGAGAAGAGATGTCGCTGGGAAAAGCCATGATTCATGCACGCAAGCAAAAGTCCATTGCCAAGGTTGCCGCGCTGGCCGCCGAGCACTCCGGCGGGCAATTCAGCGCGCAGTCGGTTCATATTCTGCAAATGCCGGTGCTGGTGCTGAACGCATCCTACGAGCCGATCAACATCTGCGGCGCGCGCCGCGCTCTGGTGCTGGTGCTCAAAGGTATTGCACGCACCGAGGAAGAGCATGGCCTGACCCTCCACGCCCAGCGCAGCCGCGTCGCGATGCCCTCGGTGATCCGCCTGCTGGAATATCGCCGCATTCCGCACCAGACCCGCGCCCTCTCGCGGAAAAACATTTTGCTGCGCGACCGCAACACGTGCCAGTATTGCGGCGTTGTGCTGCCCGCAGGCGAGCTGACTCTCGATCATGTGATTCCCCGCTCTCGCGGCGGCAGCTCAACATGGGAGAATCTGGTGGCCTGCTGCCATAGTTGCAATCGCCGCAAAGGCAATCGCCTGATCAACGAGATTGATGACATGGCTCTGCTGCGCGAGCCGCGGCCGTTCTCGCTGCACACCAGCCGCCAGATCATGCGTATGCTGGGACGCGGCGACGACCGCTGGCGCAAGTATCTTTTCTATTGATTGTGGGATTCGGAAGCTGCTCAGTTGGAGTCCGGCGCGGCATCCAAAATCGCATCCGCAATCAGAGCGGCTTCCACTGCCGGACGAACAGAATGCACCCGCACAATTGATGCGCCTTGCAGGATGGCCGCTACCAGAGCTGCAATACTTGCTGTCTCGCGCGCTTCAACCGGCGCTGGCTCACGTCCATATAGCTGAGCCAGCGTATGGCCCAGGAACGACTTCCGGCTCACACCCGCTAGAAGTGGCTGGCCCAACGCAAGCAATTCTGCCTGCCGAGACAGCAGCGCGAAGTTTTCATCGAAGCGTTTACCGAAGCCGTAGCCGGGGTCGAGGACAATTGACTCACGCGCAATACTCGCCTTCAGCGCAGTTTCTATGCTTGCTTGCAGACCCGAGCGCACGGCGGCAATCAGCGCATCTGGCGCAAGCTGCGGTTGGCTGCTCCACTCTTCTGGCCTGCCGCGGGTATGCATCAATACCACCCCGCATCCATCCTTCGCGCAGACCTGCGCCATTTCGGAATCCCAAAGAAAGCCGCTGACATCGTTGATAATTTCCGCGCCAGCATCGAGCGCCGCGTGCGCAGTTGCTGCCTTATAGGTATCCACGCTGAAGATTGCATCCGGCCTCGCTCGCCGTATTCCTTCCAGAACAGGAAGCAGGCGTGCTTGTTCTTCATCAGCGCTGACCGCCGGCTCTTGCCCAGCCATCCCTCCGGCGCGTGAGCCGGGCCGGGTGCTTTCCGCGCCCAAGTCGAGAATGTCCGCGCCATCTTTCAGAACTTGCAGTCCGCAGGCAATGGCAGCCTCGGTGTCAAAGAAAAGACCGCCGTCGCTGAAAGAATCCGGCGTGATGTTGACCACGCCCATCACCAGCGTGCGGCGACCGAGTTCAAGCCTGCGGGTGCGAAGCTGCCAGTCCACGACGCAGCGCCTTGTTCTTTGGGGATCTTCAGTCATCACTGTTTCGATCTCAATCGCGTCAATCTCAACGCATTCACATTGGATTTGTCAGACTCAGGACAGCCCTTTGATTTATCGTACGCCGCACCCTCACGTCCCCTGCTAAACTCCGTCCATGATGTTCCTTCGGCGAGTTCCTGCGCTTTTGATGGCCTTCGTTATCGCTCCTGCGACGGGGCTGACGGCTCAAACCATGAAGGTAGAGCCAGCCGCGCTGCCTGCTCCGCTGCGAAATCCGCTCGCCGACCACATCAACGCAATTCTCGCTGAGCCGGCACTGAGCCATGCGGAGTTTGGCATCTGTGTGACAACTATTGACGGGCAGCAACTCTATGGATTGAGCGAAGGGAGGCTTTTTGCGCCAGCCTCCAATGCCAAGCTTGCAACAACTGCCGCTGCCTTCGCTTTGCTGCCTGTTGATACGCTGACCTGGACGACGAACGTGGTTGCAGGTGGAGAGATCGACAGCGAGGGCGTCTTGCACGGCAACCTGATTCTACTCGGCGCGGGCGACTCTACGCTGAGTGACCGGCATTACCCTTATCGCTCTCCAGCAGAACGAGCGCAGGACGCTGCCAATGGGAGCGCTGGCAAGCCCGAAGCAAACGACACCGCGCCACAGGAAATGGCGGTTCTCGATGGACTGGCGACGCAAGTTGCGCAGGCTGGGGTGCGGCGAATCGAGGGCCGTATCGTTGGTGATGATAGCTTCTTTCCCGACGAGCCATATGGAACTGGCTGGGGTTGGAATGACCTGCAATGGGTTTATGGAGCGCCGGTCTCGGCGCTCAGCTTCAACGAAAACCAGATTGAATTAACTGTTTCTGCGGCACCAGCGCGGCAGGCAAGAGCACCGGCAGCGCAACCGGGTGCAGAGCAATCAACTCAGGCCGGGCCGGCATTGGATCGCGCTGGTGCAGAGAGCGCGGTTCCCGCTCCCACAACCGCCGAGTGGCTACCGAAAATGGACTATTACACCTTGCAAAACGAAATGACGTTGGGGGTCAAGGGTGAGAAGCCACATCCGGGCCTGGGTCGCAAGCCCGGTAGTTTGATGGTGCGCGCCTGGGGCACGGTCCCCACCTCGGGGCTGCACGCGAATCTGGCCGTGGAAGATCCGGCTGTTTTCGCTGCTTTGGCATTCAAAGAACTGCTCACCAGCCGAGGAGTTTCGGTCTCTGGCGGGGCGACTGCCTTGCATCGGCCAGCCAATGAAACCGGAGAGTTTGGCCGTGAACGTAGCGAGCCGCTGACGCTGACCCGCTCCACACTCACTACCATTGCCGCTCCGATTGATGACCGCAAGGTGCTGGCCACACGCATCTCGGTTCCCGTTGCCGAAGACATCACTGTCACCAACAAGGTAAGCCAGAATCTGCACGCCGAGCTGCTGCTGCGCCTGTTGGGCAAGACACTCGGCAGTGACGGCAGCTTTGTTCAGGGCGCGCGTGTGGTGCGCCAGTTTCTGGTCAATGCCGGCGTTGATGACAACGATTTTTTCTTCTACGACGGATCTGGATTGAGCCTCGATGATCGCATCGCTCCTCGGGCTTTTACTACGCTACTGGCCTACGCCGCGCGGCAGCCCTGGGGCGCGGCATGGCGAGCAACACTGCCCGTCGCTGGAGTGGACGGATCGCTCGCCGGCCGCTTCACAAAATCTCCGCTTAGGGGCCGGCTGTGGGCCAAGACAGGCACGTTAAATGAGGCCATCGCCCTCTCGGGCTATCTGACCGCGGCCAGCGGCAAGACGCTGGTATTTTCGATTCTGGTGAACAGCCGCCGGCCAGGGAGCGATGCCGAACTCAAGGCCATTGACCGCATTGCCGAGGCCATTGCAACCGCGGAGTGAGGCTGTATTATCGATTTCAGATGCGGAAATTTTTTCTTGGTCTTCTTATTGCCGCCGTAGCTGGAGTGGGCGCTGCGCTCTCTGGTTGTCGCTCACTGCCCGCCTCGAAGCCGGAGGCGTTATGGACAATCGAGGAAGCGCGCGGCGCGCAGGTTTTCCATCAAAAATGCGCTAAATGCCACTACCCGACCACAACCCACCCGCTGAACGGGCCTGGGTTGCAGGCGCTTACCAAAATCAAGGCCATGCCTTCCGGCGCTCCGCCGTCCGATGAACGGATTATCTACACGATTCGCCACGGGCGGCTGATGATGCCGGCAACGCAACTGACCGATGATCAGCTCAGCGATCTGCTGGCCTATCTGCACACGCTTTAGCCTAAGGACTAAATCGAGCCGACCCCCAACCCGAATAGGAGCAAGCGCGACGAGCTACCTGCACAGCCTGTCACGGGAGCCATGCTTTTGCCAGGCCTTGTAGCCATCGCACTTTACATGCTGGTACTGTCTGGCGTCATGATCGTCGGGGTTGCCGGCGGGCATTATCCCTGGATTTTTTTGCTTATAGCCGCAGGCTTTCTCGCTTCCAGCTTCTTTCTTGTGCGACTTTATCGCTGGGCCTGGGCGCTCACGCTGGCTGCGGTGCTGCTGCTCGCAGTCTATAACATATGGATTTTTTCCAGCCTTCATGCCGGCGCTGCTCTGGTGCAGGGACTGCTGAATCTCGTCTTCTTCCTCTATCTCGTTCGGACTGAAGTCCGCGAGCGGCTGCGCTGAGAGTCACGGAGTTGGCCCTTGCGCCGCATTTGCCGCCATCGTCCACATCTGTTCCACGATCAGCCATGCGCCGTCCTTACTCCGCCGATAGATAGTCAGGTAATTGCCGCCGATCGCCTGCTGTTTCCCGGTCGCCCGAATGGTTAGCGTCTCCTGATAGCTCCCCGAGTCATAGGCCAGATTTCCGGAGCTCTCAACGCGCGAGGAATGGAAAGTCAAGTCACTATCAAAGGTGGCTGTTACAGTCTCAAATAACTTGCGAATCGCCGCGGTTCCATGAGTGTTGTTTGCGCCCGGATCAAGAAAATCGGCATCTTCAGCGTACTCCGCTGCCGATGCATCAATCCGCTTGTCGTGCAGGTTGCGCGCCCACTCTTCGCGCAATCTCGCAAATGTGTCCGGAGCGGCTGACTGCGGGGAGCTAGGTACGGCTGTGTACGAAGACTGCCCTGCTGCTGCCGCCGCAAGCCAGATAACCATTCCAGCCGCCAGCATCCACATCCTCATCTGTCCCTCCTCGGTCATTCTGTTGGAAGTGTAGCAAGAGAATTCGCTGCCAGCTCGGAAATAGATGGACCTTCTTGATATATGGACTTCATGAAATCCGACTCGGCCAGGCGCGATGGTTGTACTTCGCCACCGATGCCAAAGAACCGGCAAAAGCTCATGATGAGCGGGCGCCACTTGAGCGGATCGATGTGAAGCCGTGGGCCGCTGGAGGTCAGCAGCTTCTCATCGACATGCAGCTTTGTAATATGCACTTCAAACGAGTTGGCATTCACGTTTTTGCCGAAGGGCCGAATCTCGTGCACAATGCCTTCCATTTGCACAGGGCACTCGAGCACCCGCAGCGGAGCCACCGATTGCGACTCCACTGGAGTAAGTCCAGCGATGCCGAATTTGTCCGGCTGGTACTGGTAGCCCCAGGCGAGCTTTTTCTCCGGCACGGGGTCTTTTCCGGTGGTCATAGCCAAGCGGTCTACTTGCGCGACCTGCTCCTCGGATGGAAGGTTGATGACGCACTCCCGAGTGCGAATGAGGTTGTCGGAGGTCTGGCTCATCTGGCCCAGTCCCAACATGCAGCTCCAGCCCAGCCACCAGGCGGAGGACATCGGAGCAAGGTTGGGAGAGCCATCCGGATTCAAAGTGCTGATGAGAGCAACAGGGGTTCCAAAGTAGAGAATGGATGGTTTAATCGTCTTATGCATGAGCCGACGATAGAAGAGATCGCGGCGCAACAGCATCCCGAATCTTGCGGGGAATTCAGATTCCGGAGGCGTACAAGGGCATCCGGACCAGGACACAATACGAGCTAGTTGCGATGCCGCTACAATTGAGTGGTATGGAATTGGTGCAAATCTCAGCCGCCCGCGCGATTCCCGCTCCCAAGTCGGAGTGGCTTAAGGCACGCGCGCCGGTGGGAGAAAACTACCACGACCTCAAGCGACTCGCTCGTTCGCTGGGGCTGAACACCGTTTGCGAGAGCGCCCAGTGCCCCAACATCGGCGAGTGCTGGCAGCACAAAACCGCAACCTTCATGATGCTGGGCAACCTTTGCACCCGGCGCTGCGGTTTCTGCGCCGTGCCCAAGGGCAGGCCTGAGCCAATCGACTTCGACGAGCCGCGCCGCGTCGCCGAAGCAGTGGCGAAGTTAGGACTGCTCCACGCAGTGGTTACCAGTGTGAACCGTGACGACGACCTGATCGGCGGCGCGCGCGTCTTTTCGATGGTTATTGAAGAGATCCGTAAACAGGCCCCCGGCTGCCGCATTGAGGTGCTGATTCCAGATTTCCAGGGTAACCAGGAGGCTATCCGCATCGTTGTCGAAGCCCGCCCCGAGGTGCTGAACCACAACACAGAAACCGTCCCGCGCCTCTATCGCGTTGTCCGCTCCGGCGCGCGCTACGAGCGGAGCCTCCGGCTCCTTGAACTTTCCAAAGAGATTGCGCCGGAAGGAATAACGAAATCCGGAGTCATGGTGGGAATCGGCGAAGAGACTCACGAGTTGCTGGATGTCTTCCGCGATTTGGCCGCTGTTCACTGCGATATTCTCACCATCGGCCAGTACCTTCGCCCCTCGCGCGACCACCTGCCGATGACGCGCATTTACACACCACGCGAGTTCGCCGAGTTGAAAACCGAAGCGCTCAAGATGGGTTTCCGCCACGTCGAAAGCGGCCCGCTGGTGCGGTCCAGCTACCACGCACACGAGCAAGCCGCCTCTACAGGCCTGGCGGTACTCGGGTAGAGCTGCTTCCTTCGGCTGCGCTTCCAAAGTTGTAAAATAACCGTTGACAATCTGTACCACGAGGACGAACCCATGGCAGTCTCTATCATGGCCGGAATTCCGGCGCTCAAAGACATCAACAGCGACCTTAAGCGGCGCATGGACCAGGCGGTCGCCAGCTTGCAATCCAACCTTGCCTCCACACGCACCGGTCGCGCAAGCGTACACATGCTCGACCAGGTCAAGGTGGATTACTACGGCACCCCTACACCCATCAACCAGGTAGCGCAGGTCTCCTCTCCCGAGGCACAACTGATCCTGATATCGCCCTGGGAGCCTCAGATGGTCAAGGAGATTGAAAAGGCGCTGCGCACCTCCGATCTCGGCTTCAATCCACAGACCGACGGCAAGGTCGTCCGTGTGCCCATCCCGCCCATGACCGAGGAGCGCCGCCGCGATGTCTGCAAACACCTCAACAAGGTTCTGGAAGAACAGCGGACCGCCGTGCGCAACGTCCGCCGCGACGGTAACGACGCCCTCAAGAAACTCGCCAAGGAAAAGAAGATCAGCGAGGACGAGGAAAAGCGCGCACTCGAAGAGATCCAGAAGATGACCGACGAGGAGATTCGCCGCATGGAAGAACTGACCCGCAAGAAGGAAGCCGAAGTCATGCAGGTGTGAAGATCTTCTCGATAATTTCAGTCGGTTAATTTTAGATTTGATGAAAGATGAAAGGAGCGTCCTGAACCGGGCGCGAACCATGCACACTGTTCAGAACGCTCCTTTGTCTCCCCCGTACGCTTGCCTAGGGAACCTCTGCGCAGGTTTGTGATTTTGCAGCGTGGGGGCGACCGGCGATCATTTTTCTCCTTTTGCTGCGGTTTACAAGGGAATGCGGCGAGGTTCAGTTCGTCTCTTTGATCTCCGCAGGCGGTTTTTCCGGCCTCCAGAGACACTACGCCGCTTGTGAGGCCAGCCGGTTGCGGTGTTGGTACAGGTTCACCAGCGCAAAGGCCGCGCAAATCCATTGGTGGTTTTTGAAGATGCCCCGGTAGCGCAGCCGGGTAAATCCAAAGACGCGCTTCAGGATGCGGAAAGGGTGCTCGACTTTGGCTCTAACTCGCGACTTAGCCGTGTTCTTGCGTCTGGCTTCTTCATCCACATAATTCTTGTATTTTGTCCGCCGGCAAGTCATATCCTGCGCCCGCGGCGCGGCGGCGCGGATGGTTTCGCTCTGGCCCTGATAACCGCCATCGCCCCACACCTTGCGCTCCTCGCCGTGCAATAACTCGGGCAGCATATGTTTGTCGGCCACGCTGGCCGCGGTGGTCGCCACCGAATGCACCACCGTCTCCTTGCTATCCACGCCGATGTGCGCCTTGGCTCCGAAGTACCATTGGTTGCCTTTCCTGGTCTGATGCATCTCCGGATCGCGCTTGCCGCTGGAGTTCTTGGTCGACGAGGGCGCGCTGATAATGGTCGCGTCCACCATGGTGCCCGTCGTGATGCGGATGCCCTTCGACTCCAGATAGCGATTCACCGTGTCCAGCATCTGGCCGCATAACTCGTTGCGCTCAAGCAGGTGTCGGAAGCGAAGGATCGTGGTTTCATCCGGCGCCGCGGCCAGGCCCAGATCGACCCCGGCAAAACGGCGCAGCACGGGCGACTCGTAAAAGGCCTCTTCCATGCCGGGGTCGGAGAGGCTGAACCACTGCTGAAGAAAATATGTCCGCAGCATGATCCCCAGGCCCACAGGCTGACGACCGTTGCCCGCCCTGGGATAAGCGGGCTCGACCAACGCCTGTAACTCGGCCCACGGAACCACCTGGTTCATCTGGTCAAGAAACAGCTCCCGCTTGCTTTTGCGCCCATGCTTCTCAAAACTCGCCTGCGAGGCAAACGTCTGCTGAAAACGCGCCATCTGCTTCATGCCTATAGTTTATCCAAGAATCACGCGGCTTGCAGACTTGTGCAGAGCTTCCCTAGGGCATGAATGCAATGCCTGCGGCATAAAGGCGAATAGGAACCAGATTCCCTCTCTACATTAAATTAAGTTTTTTACATTACCTTATATAGTACTTTCGTAACTTTTCATTAACGCTCAAACGTTTTAGTATTCGTGCCGCAGTTGTACCCACAAGACGATGGACTTGTGAGCATCTGCATTTCGCTTCTTTTCTCGCTTATCTTCATACGTTTCATTTTGTGAGCTTACATTTCGAGTTATTCCAGGCGGATGGTCAATAGATAATCGCTGGGACCTTCGCGGAAATGACTTCAATTATCGGCATCATTCATCGAGCATATTCTTGCCCACCGTTAATGGATGAGCGATGTGATCTATAAGGAGAAACCATGTCTCAGCAGTTCAATTCCTCCCACGGGCGCGCCTGCGCACGCCGATTGAGCGGGTACTTTGCGGTGCTCGCGGCCCTGCTTCTAACCCTGGTTGCCCAGCGCGCTTCTTCGCAAGCCGCTTGCAATATCGCATACACGATTAGTCCTCAAAACTCGGTTGCCTTCGGAGCGGCCATCACGATTAACAACACCGGAACTACAGCTCTGAGCACTTGGTCTCTGAGCTGGACATTTGCCAACGGTCAAACGGTCACCTCGCTATGGAACGGCATTGAATCCCAGAGCGGAGCCGTTGTAACTGTCAAGAGCGAGAGTTACAACGGCAGCATTGCGGCCGGTGGCAGCCTCACCGGCATCGGATTTAACGGCGCATGGAACGGCAACACCAATGCGGTTCCTACTGCGTTTACGCTGAATGGAACAGCGTGCAGCGTTGCAGGTTCCGGGGGTCAAGCTCTCGGCAGCTTTACGCTGAAGCCGTCTGCGTCTACTCTATCCATCAGCCAAAGCGGCGGCGGAACTGACACCATCACGGTGACTGACGTTAGCCCATTTACAGGCAGCGTCACTCTGACCGCTTCGGGAATGCCTGCTGGAGTTACAGCAGCATTTTCCAGCAATCCTACCTCAGGCAGCAGCTTGTTCTCGTTGACTTCTAGCGGTACAGCCGCCATTGGCTCCTCCACGGTCACTGTGACTGGGACCTCTGGGACTCTCTCTGCCTCTGCCACCATCGCGCTCACAGTAACTGCGGCGCAACCGACTATCGCATGGGTCAGCCCCGCTGGCGGAGTTGCAGGCAGTTCCATGACAATTATGCCGGGCGTGGGCGCATCGTTCGGTGGAACGCAGGGATCCAATTCGATTTTGTTCGGTTCAACTGTGGCCACTGTTACAACCTGGGCTATTGATTCTGTTACTGTTACCGTTCCCAGTCTCCCGGTCGGAGCAGTGAATGTAACTGCACATATAAACGGTCTGGCCAGCAACGCCGTTCCATTTACAATCACCACTGCTACGCCCTCGCCAGAGGTGTACACCGGCAATTCAACTTGGTTTAGTGGGCTGGGTGGTCCGTATGGTGGATGCGGCGTACCACAAGCCAATGTTGACTCGCAAAACTTTATTGCGCTCAATGTTCAGAATGATCCAGGCAATTACACTCTCGAACTTACCCGGCCCATCTCCTCCCAGTTTGCAGCAGATATAGGTCTGTGGGACAACGGCCTGAATTGCGGCCGATGGGTGCATGTAGTGATGGGAAGCAACTGCAACGGCATGAACGACGGCAATGAAGATTTGCCCTTCTGCCGCGGCGGTCTCGGATGGGTTCCGGACCAATTCAACGGCGCCGATCTCGATCTGGTTGTTGCCGATAGCTGCCAGGATGGAAATGCCTGGTGCCGCGACGATCCTTATCACATTGACCAGGCGCAGGCTGCGCTCAATAACTACATACTGAATGGTGAACCTGTAGGTGATCTGTATCCAGGATTCTGGAATAACCGCCAGGTCATCTGGAACTTTGAGCCTGCTCCCAATTACAACGGTGACATCAACATCGGTTTCCTGAATGGAGCAAATGCATATTGGTCGGCTATTTCAATCACTCATCTTGCCAATGGGATTCACGGCGTCCAGTATCTCCAGAATGGCACGTGGGTGACGGCAACAATGGATGCCGACCTGGGAGACGACTACATCATTCTTCCAACCGTGGTAGCTGGAACCCAATATGAGATACAGGTCTTTGATGTGACCAATACGCTGATCAACGGCGGGCGCATCTATTCGTTCACGTATCCGTCAAGCTGCGGGTCTGGGTGCACACCGGCTTTGACGCCGGTAACTTACACGACTTCTCAATGAGATTTCAGAGCCGCATATCCCGGGGCCGCGCGAAAGATGTGCGACTCCGGGATAATCTCCAGCACTGATTTTCCTCAGTAGTCAATCCGCGTAGATATGTTTCGGGATATTATCTGTCCGCCGCTCGAGGTCATAAGCGTTGAAGGCGGAAAGTTACGCGTATCTACGCAATTCATTATCAGCGAATTGCCCTCAGGTTTATCCAGTGCAAGCAAGCCCATTGGCAAGCTTATTGCCAGCGGTTTAACTGAGGGCAGTCAACTCAAGGTAAGGAGAACGTCATGAGAATTCGGGGTTTGCGTATGTATTGGATGCTGCTTATGGCAGTCGTCTCTATAGCCTCCGCCGGAATTGCACAAACTGCGTGTAATATTGTCTACACAATTTACCCGCAAAATTCCACGGCTTTCGGCACCGGAATCACGATCAATAATACGGGAACAACCGCTATTACAAATTGGAATCTGACCTGGTCCTTCGCCAACGGGCAGTCAATTTCATCTCTTTGGAACGGCTCGGTAGCCCAGAGCGGCGCAAACGTGACCGTGAGCAGCCTCAGTTACAACGGAAGTATAGCGGCCGGTGGAAATTACACTGGACTGGGGTTCGATGGCCTATGGAATGGAACAGCCAATGCTGTTCCAGCTTCGTTTGCATTGAACGGAGTTACGTGTTCTGTCGCGCCAACACCGGGATTTTCTCTGAAAGCCTCTACCCCCAGCCTTTCTGTTCTTCAGGGGCAATCTGTAGCGGACACAGTCACTGTTACTGACTCCGGCGGATTTTCCGGCAGTGTTGCTCTTACCGCTACCGGCGTATTTGGCCTGCCCAGCGGCGTTACTGCCGCGTTTTCTCCGAGCCCTGCGACGGGAAGTAGCGCGATGACATTGACTGCCAGCAGCTCCGCAGTTGCAGGGACTTACACTATCACCATTAATGGCACATCAGGAACAATTTCCGCTTCGACGAGCGTTTCCTTGACTGTAAGTACAGCGGGAAACATTACGCTTGCGTCTTCGCCATCGACTCTGGAGATACTTCCCGGCAGCAGTTCTACCGATACAATCACGATTACTGATATAAGCCCGTTCAGCGGCAATGTATTCCTCACTGCATCTGGGTTACCGGCTGGTTTGTCCGCGTCATTTAATACCAATTCCGCAACCACAAGCGGAGTGCTTACGCTCGCTGCCAGCACATCAACCGTCGCTGGAACCTACACGGTTACAGTTACCGGTACCTCCGGAACGCTGATCACTACCACACCAATAACCGTTAAGATTGCCGCAAGCCCATTAGAGATTGTGTGGGTCAGCCCTGCTGCGGGAATTCCCGGCACTTCCATGACCATCATGCCGGCCGGCATTGGCGCCTCAGTTGGTTCATTCCAGGGAACTGGAGCCGTATTCTTTGGTTCAACTACTGCCACTGTAACTGCATGGGCAATCGATGCGATTGTTGTTACAGTTCCTACGCTTCCGGTTGGGCCGGTCAATGTGACCGTTGTGGCCAACGGCAATACAAGCAATCCACTGACTTACACGATTGCTGGTTCCACCCCTTCGCCGCAGATCTATACAGGCAACTCCACCTGGTTCAGTTCACTTGGCCAGCCCTATGGCGGCTGCGGTGTACCTCAGCCAAATCTCGATACGCAAAACTTCGTCGCGCTTAATGTTCAGAACGATCCTGGCATCTATGGAGACTACTTCCCGCGGCCAATTACCGGGGCAAATCTCGCCGATATAGGATTCTTTGACAACGGCGCAAACTGCGGGCGCTACGTCCATGTAACCATTGAAGACTTTTGCACCGGCATCAATAATGGCGCTGCGGACTTTCCGTTCTGCCAGGGCGGAGATGGATGGGTGCCGGACCAGTTCACTGGCGCGCAGCTTGATATGGTTGTTGCGGACAGTTGCCAGGACGGAAACGCCTGGTGCCGCGACGACGCCTATCATCTTGATCTCGCGCAGCCCTCACTGAATTTGTTTGAGCTCAACGGCATTCCCGTCGGCGATATGTTTCCGAATTTTTGGCAGAACCGGCAGATTAGTTGGTACTTCGAACCGGCTCCAAACTACACGGGCGATATCAACATCGGTTTCATCACTAGCGCCAGTGTTTATTGGGGTGCTATCTCCATCACGCATTTGCAAAACGGCATTCATGGAGTAAATTACTTCTCGAATAGCGTGTGGACGCCGGCCATAATGGATGGCGATCTGGGCGAGGATTACATTATTCAGCCGACAGTGGCTGGCGGTACTCAATATCAGATCCAGGTGCTAGACATTACCAACACGCCGATCAACGACGGGAGAATTTACTCCTTCTCATTCCCGGCAAGTTGCCCTGTAGATGCCTGCCTGCCGCCATTTACGCAAGTGACTTACACCACATCTCAGTAAAACATTGTCTCAATCTTTGCCCCGGGGTCGGATTCATTCGATCCCGGGCTTACTTATTGCGGCAACGAGTTAGTGACCATATCTGAAGAGAGATTCCAAACGCTGGCTGCTGTTCCGATCTGATTGTTGCCCGGGAGGTTGTTTATTTCTTTGCCCGTTTATAGAATGGCGCAGGCACCTGCTTTGCACGAACCTGATTGGCGCGAACCTGCACAAGGACATCTGTGCCGCTTGCGGCTACCGACGCAGGCACCAGCGCAAACGCGATGTTGGTTTTGAGAAACGGCGCGGGAGAGCCGGATGTAACCTGGCCGATGAGTTCGCCGGAAAGTGAAAGCACGGAGTGCCCGTCGCGGGCGATACCGCGGTCCACCATTTCAAGAGCAATGATCTTACGTTGCGGACCGCCAGTAACCTGCACTCCAAGCAAAGCCTGACGGCCAATAAACTCACCTTTATCGAGCTTTAGCCATCTATCTACTCCAGATTCAAGCACGTTGATCTGGTCAGAGATTTCATGGCCGTACAGTGGCATGCCGGCTTCGAGGCGCAGGGTATTGCGCGCGCCTAACCCGCAGGGACGGATTGAAAACTCCGCGCCGGCGGCGAGTAATTCGTTCCACATCTTCGCACCGGTGGCTTCATCCGAAGGAAAATAGACTTCGAAGCCGTCTTCGCCGCTGTAGCCCGTATGCGAGATCAGCACGTTATAGACGCCGGCAACCTGGCCGAAGGTAAACCAGTAGTTCTTGATTGCAGCCAAATCGACTTTGGTCAGTTTTTGCAGGGTTTCCTGCGCACGCGGGCCTTGCAGCGCGAGTTGCGAATAATGACTTGAATAGTCGCTGATGTGGATTGAGGGAAACCGGCCCACCTGTTGGCGAATCCATGCAAAATCCTTATCTTTTGTGCCTGCGTTGACAACGAGCAGGTAGTCATTTTCGCTCAGACGATGGACAAGAATGTCGTCTACAAAGGTTCCCTCGGGCGTGAGCAGCGCGGAGTATTGCGCCTGGCCGTCTTTGAGCCGCGAGGCGTCGTTCATCGTGATGTGCTGGACGGCAGCCAGTGAACCGGGACCGCGAAACTGGATCTCGCCCATGTGGCTGACGTCGAAGAGTCCTACGCCGGTACGAACAGCCATGTGCTCGGCGATTAGGCCTCCGCCTGCGCAGGGGTACTCGACCGGCATATCCCAGCCGCCAAAGTCCACCATTTTGGCTTTCAGGGCGCGATGCGTGGCATTCAGGGCGGTCTTTTGGAGCACTGGAGTGGGAGACTGCGCGGCGGGGTTCATGGAAGTCCTTTCGGGGCTTGCTGTACTCTTTCAACGATAGGGTTTGCTGACAGGGCGGTCAAACCAATCACTGCTCGGCAGCGCTGCATGAGCGGGTCAGGCTAGAGCAAAAAGGAGAGATTATGAACCATTTTCGCGGAGTTTTGATGCTGGTGGCGGCAGCTGTCGCGTTCTTTCGCGGCTGGCGGATTCATGGCGGCTTTCCTGCGCTACTGGCATTCGGATTGGGCGCGGTGGCTCTTGGGCTGGCGATTTGGCATTTCACCCGCGGGCGGGACTGGCGGTAGGCGGAACAGCCGGGAGAAAACTGCGTCACATTTTGTAGCCCTGTAGCCGTGTATAATCCCGGCCAACCGCATTTATGGGATTTTTCGTATTAATTCTGGCGATTTTTCTTCTCGTGGTCTGGCTCAGCGGCCGGGACGCGACCTCCCAACTGCGCAGTGAAGTTGAGACTCTGCGACGAGAGATTGGCTGGTTGCAGGCACAGTTGGCTGAGCTGGTCAGAGCGCAAAAAGCCAGCCAGCCGGCGGCGCAGCCAGTTCCACGCTCTGAGCCGGTTCCGGTTGCGAGTCCACCCGCCCGGCCAGCAGAGCAACCTGCGCCACTACAGCAGGCAGCACAGCACAGCGTGGCTCCCTCAGTGGCTGCATTCTCCGCGCCGCCCGCACCAGTTGCGCCAAAATCAACTGAAACCGTTCAACCCGCATCCGCTCCGATACTGAAACCAGAACCCAAGCCCTCCTTCGAGCCAATTCCACGGCCGATTGCCGCGCCACCACCACCACCATCACCGGCGCCGAAGATAACGGCTCCGCAGCCGGCGAAGCCTCTCTTCGCTGCGGAAGAGCCTACATCGTCCAGGGAAAAAATGTTCTCTCTCGAAGAGACATTGGGAGCGAATTGGCTGAACAAGCTGGGCATCGTCATTCTGGTGATCGGGCTGGCCTTTTTCCTGGCGCTCAAGCTGCAGACCTGGGGTCCGGGCGGCAAGGTGCTTTGCGGCTATGCCATCAGCGTGCTGTTGCTTGGCGGCGGCATCTTGCTGGAACGCAGGCCACCGTACCGCGTCTTTGCCCGCGCCATTATGGGCGGCGGCTGGGCGTTGGGATTCTTTACCACCTTTGCGATGTATCACCTGGAGGCGACACGGCTTCTGCACTCGCTGGCCGCAGACCTGGTGCTGATGCTGATTGTGGCCGCCGGAATGGTGGCTCACTCGCTGCGTTACCGCTCGCAAACCGTTACCGGATTGGCCTTTCTGCTGGGCTTTGCCACCTTGTTGACGAGCCACGTTGAAGCAGCGAACGACACCGTGGTCTTCAGCCTGACAGCCAGCGCCGTGCTAGCCATCGCATTGGTGGTCGTCACCACCATCCGCCATTGGGCCGTACTGGAGCTGCTCGGCCTGCTCTCGGTTTACTTCAGCCACCTGGTGTGGCTCACGCGGGTGCTGCCGCAGAACCACGCGCCCTTCACCGAGTTCTGGCCCTCGACCGCTTTGATACTGCTTTACTGGCTGATCTTTCGGCTCGCATACGTGCTGCGAACCCCGCTGGACAAGAACGAGGAGAATATTTCCAGTGTTTCCGCGGTCTTCAACTCCGGCGGTGTTCTGGGATTGCTTAAATTCCAATCCGCGCATCCAGAGTGGGCGTTCTGGGCATTATTGGCTCTGGGCTGCCTGGAAATGGCTCTGGCCTTCTGGTCGCGCCCCAAGCGCCGGCAGGCATTTGTCGTGCTTTCGACCATTGCCACCGTGCTGTTGATCGCCTCCGTTCCATTCCGGTTTCATGGTGTCAGTTGGCCGATCCTTTGGCTGGTGCAGGCGCAGGTGCTGGCCATCTGCGGGCTGCGGCTGGGTGAACCGGTCTTCCGCAGGTTGGGCCTGCTCGCGGGGCTAGCTACAGGAGCGGTGCTGGCATTCCACGACGTGCTCCCATTGGCGCTCTTCCGGTTGGATTATCCCGACCCCAGCCGGCATTGGTCTCTGACCGCGGGGCTGACTCTCGCTGCGCTGCTCTATTGGGTTCATGCCGAGGTCTACACGCGACGCTGGCCGCAGATCGTCGAAAATGCAAACGAAGCTTTCGCGCTCAAAATCACCAGTTGGCTGGGATTGGCGGCGGCGGCCGGCGCACTGTGGGTAATCGTTCCGGACCTTTGGCTCCCCGTTGCCTGGCTGGCTTTGGTACTGCTGCTCGGCATTGCCGGACGCCGGTTCAAGGCTACTCACCCGGCTATGCAGGCAGATACATTGGCCTTGGCCACTGCAGCAGTTCTTGCCTTCCAGCACATTGCGCCGCTGGCGTATTTCCGCCTGGACAATCCCGATCCCAGCCGTCATCCGGCATTAACCGCAATGATGGCGCTCTCGGCGTTGGCTTACTGGATCTATGCCGAGGTTCTTCCCCGGCTTTTACCTTTCTCGGAATCCGATCAGCCCCCAACAACAGCGTTCGGTCTCGCGGCTACAAGCTGGCTGGGCACGATCACCGCGACGGCGGCGCTGTGGGTTGTATTGCCGAATCTCTGGCTGCCAGTGGGCTGGCTGGCTTTGGTTCTGCTGCTCGGTTTTGCTGGGCGCAAGTTCAAGGCTGCTCACCCGGCTATGCAAGCGGACCTGCTGGCCGTGTTAACAGGCGCAGTGCTGGCTTTTCAACAGATCGTACCACTCGCGTATTTCAGGCTGGGAAACGCCGATGCGAGCCGTCATCCGGCATTGACCACGATGCTGGCTCTCTCGGCATTGGC
The DNA here is from genome assembly GCA_963713645.1 of uncultured Acidobacteriaceae bacterium. Classification (GTDB taxonomy): domain Bacteria; phylum Acidobacteriota; class Terriglobia; order Terriglobales; family Acidobacteriaceae; genus Telmatobacter. The sequence continues at coordinate 233,850 of CAVQMQ010000018.1, forward strand.
CTACTGGATCTATGCTGAGGCTTTTCCCCGGCTTTTGCCGTTCTCGGAATCCAGTCAGCATCCGACAGCGGCTTTCGGTGTAGAGGTAACAAGCTGGCTGGGTGTAATTGCCGCTACGGCCGCTTTGTGGGTTGTGTTGCCCGCAGCCTGGGTGGTGGTCAGACTGGCTGTCGCTGGCCTTTCTGCTCGGTTTGGCTGCGGACTGGGCAGAGGCCGAGCGGCAGGCAATGCAGGCGGACCTTTTGGCCGTCGCCGCTCTCATCGGAATATTCTTCTGGGATCTCTGGACGCAAGGGTGGTGGGACCACAAAGCTCCGTTGCTGGCTGCTGTCGCGCTGCTTTACGCCGGGATGCGCCGCAAAACCGTACTCGCCGGTTCGCGAAAGTATGTTGCGCCTGCTTACTCCTGGGCGGCGACGCTGCTGCTGGCTTTTGCGGCGGCAGTTATCTCTTCTAACGACTGGCTGACACCGGTCTGGGTAGCGATTGGCCTGGCGCTCTTCGAAACGGGCCGTTTGGCGCGCAAGGGATTTCTTCGCTGGCAGGGATTTTTGTTGGTGGCGTTGGCTATCGGGCGTTATCTGATTATCGATCTCTGGGATACCAGCTTATTCACGCCAGCGCAAATGTCACCGAACGGGGACTTTAAGGAGTTCGTTTCATTCAGCATCGTTCATTCCCAGCTGCTGAATCTTCTTGTCCTCGCCGCCGCGGGCTATTGGCTGTTGGAGCGGACCCGCAACCGCGAACGCTGCACGGCTGTTGAGTATACTGTTGGACTGGCCGCTGATGCTCTCGGAACCATCTCCATTGCTCTCTGGTTCGCTTATCGTTTTCCGTCCACATGGGTTCCGGTTCCCGGAGGCGCAGTGTGGGTAACGGCGATCTGGGCTGGGATGGCGACGCTGCTGCTGGCACTTGCCTGGCTGCTGCGGCGCAGGGCATTTCTCCTTCAAGCAGTGGCTCTGGCCGTCGCTGTGGTCTTGCGCGGCTGGTTTCTCGACCTCTTGGTTGAAAGCGCTACAGGCTTTTGGCATGGGCCGCTCTTTCATCTCTCGGTAGCAGCACTGGTTCTGCTGGCCGCGCTGCCCTTTGCCTTCAAGCTGCGCGGTCCAGATCTCTGGACCGGCTCTTCGATTCAATTGCCGGAAGGGCTGGTTGCACTGCTGCGACGGCCTGAGCAATGGTTCTTCTTTGCGCCGTTCGCGCTTGTAGTGGTCGCTTTGGCCGTCAAGCTCACCTTCGGTCACATCACCATCGGCTGGAGCTTGTTGGGGCTGGGTATCTTTCTTTTCGCTCTCGCCGTGGGCGAGCGCAGTTACCGGCTCACAGGTCTGGGGCTGTTGCTGGTAAGCGTCGCGAAGATTCTGCTCATCGATATCTGGTCGCTTGCTCCATCCGAACGCTACACAACGCTGATCGTGCTGGGTGCGGCGCTGCTTACCGTCTCGTTCCTCTATACCCGCTTCAGCGCGGTGATTCGCAGGTATCTTTGATAGGATGGCGGCATGGAATTCAGCTACAAAATCAGTGAAACGGAGTATTTGCGCGCCTACAAACTTTGGCTTAAGGCTCGTCGTGGAAGAGTATTCAAATCGGCCATGATTTGGGTAATCGTGGTTGCGGGCGCTCTATTGCTCTTCGGAGTCATTCAGAAGGGGTCTCAGGCGCCTGTCGATGCGGAGGCTTCCACGCCGTTGGTGTGGAGCACCGTTGTAGCAAATGTTCTTCCAGCATTCATACCTCTGTCGGTGTTCGTGTTCTTCGTTTTCTTTTTTCCGAAGATTCGTTTGCGCCGCATGTATCTGAAGGATCCTGCCATGCGGGGGCAGATTACGGTGGAAATTACCCCTGAATCATTTTCGTTTCAAAATACGTCCGGGATCTCGTACAAAACTGTGTGGAGCATCTACGATTATTGGCGCGAAGGGAAAGACCTAATCGTTTTATCTGGCCGCACCTGCACTTATTGGCCTTTATGTCTGGCCGGCCTCAGCGCTGAGCAACGCGCTGAACTGAACGGCATTCTCACCGCCGCCCTGCCCAAGAGGTAAAGATGTCAAGGAACTCGATGTCCGAATCCTCCGACTCGTCTCTCTCGCACTACGACGCCACTGGCCGGGTGGCGATGGTGGATGTGAGCGGTAAGCTGGCGACGCGGCGGACGGCGAAAGCCTCTGCTTTTGTAGAGCTTTCTGCGGCGGTGCTGGGCGCACTTCCAGAGAATCCGAAGGGGAATCCGTTGGAGGTGGCGCGGATTGCCGGAATTCAGGCAGCGAAAAAGACCTCGGAGCTGATTCCGCTCTGCCATCCGCTGGCGCTGACGCATGTGGATGTGCGCGCCGAGATCGTCGATGGCGGCGTGCGGATCACTGCAACTGCTGCAACCGTTGGACCTACCGGCGTGGAGATGGAGGCGCTTACGGCGGCTGCCGTGGCTGCGCTGACCGTCTATGACATGACAAAGGCGCTGGATAAGGGGATTGTGATCCGGTCGATTCAGTTGGAAGAAAAGACGGGCGGCAAGAGCGGAGATTTCCGGCGAAGTGATTTGGAATGAATTATATGAAGCTGACCGGATGACCGACGCAAGGAACAGGTCAGATTGCAACACATGCACACCCACAAAATCTGTGCTTGGCGTCAGGGAGAAGCAAAGAGGTGTTTTTGTCCGCCTGCGATGCGACGGATTGGGGAGGGCGGAGAGATTATTGAAGAATGTGGGCTTTTGGGCGGAGTGATTTCAGGGGTATGTGGGTGTTCAGGCGGAGAAAAGGATTAAAAAGTGCGTTAAAAATGGCTGTTTTGGGGTGATTTTTGGCGCAAAAACGGGTGTTTTTGGGCAGTAATCTGCGGGCAGAATGTCTCCAAATCCTGTCCCTGAACGCTGGGGTGAAGGCCGCGAAGAGTGTCTGGGCTAGGGCAGGAAGACGACGGCCTGAGCGAAAAATGGGAAACTGTCAATTGTGGTGACGGAGATTCCGCCGGCCAATTGCCACTTATTGTTCAATGCTAATGTAACGTCCTTCATCAACGCGTTGACATCGGCGTTGCGGTAGACGCGGTAGGCGATTGCGGTCGGCACGGCATCTGGTTGCTTGTGCGCGGTGGTCATTTCCGTTGTTCCTCGGTTGCGAATTGTTGTTTTCTCGACCAGTGTATCGGCCAGAAATCTGAATTCAATCAAGGGGAACGGCGGAAAGTTGGTTTGATGTCCAGGAAGGGGCGTTGTTCCCAGATTTGCGCGTGCCCTCCCACCCTAGATGAAAGAGCAAGATGCAGGTCCTTCGACTCCGCTGAAGAACGCTTCGCTCAGGATGACAGATTTTTTTGGATTTGCGGTATCGCATTGCATGCGACAGCCGCTCACTGGAGGTTTGCGCTTTCCCACCCCTCGATTGAAAGATTCGAAGGATGGGCGACGCGGCCGCTGGGCTGCTTACTATGCCTGCGGGTGGTCGTGGTGCTAGTGATGACGATGGTGGTGGTGTCGATGTCCATCCGACCCCTGCGCCTGCGCCGCATAAGGGACTGCGAGGCAGAAGACGATAGCCAATCCTAGCAAATACTTCTTCATAATTGATTAGACACGTGCGAGCGACGCAAGTCGCGCCTATTGCGGGTTTATTTGTAGTTAGAGCTGTTTCGACCTATCGCGGAAGTTATCGTTGTTATCGGAAATTTTAGTGCGGTCAGGCGGCGGCCAGGGTGCGGCGACCGACGGACCTCCGGGGCTAAAGCCCGCGATGATTTTGCGACTTTTTGCGGGGGTTAAAACCCCCGCCTCCCTCCGTATCGTGCTGGATGCGGTTCGGGTTTGGTGCTTTTCGTTCCGTCCCTACGGGATGGGACGGCGTTTGGGGGCAGCTGACCCAGTTTTACGCTTTCACCCCAGCACGCGAAGAGCACACGTGCCGGGGACCCCGAACCTGGGCTATTTTCGTTATCTCCCTCCGGGAGATTGGAAGGCGCGCGTCGCGGATTTTATTTGTCTACGTATGGAGTGGTATCCCAGGTCCCCGAGTGCGAGGGATCTGGGACATCCGAATGACAGCGCTTATTGGGGTTTGTGTTTTCCCACCCTTCCCGCGATGAGACTGCGGAAAGGATGGGGCACCCAGAGTGGTGAGCTGGTTTAGATTTCAAAAACTTAGGGTAGGCCACCCGCCATTTCGTTCCGTCCCTACGGGACGGGAGAGTTTTATGGGCCGCTGACCCAGGGTTTCACCCTGGGCTATTTTCGTTTCTCCCTCCGGGAGATTGGAACCGACGCTGGTCTCCCAGGTCCCCGAGTGCGAGGGACCTGGGGCATCCCGGATGACGGCGATCATTGAGGTTTGTGCTTGCCCACCCTTCCCGCGATGAGACTGCGGAAAGGATGGGGCACCCAGAGTGGTGAGCTGATTTAGATTTTAAAAACTCAGGGTGCGCCACCCGCCGACTGTTTTGCTGGCCAACAGCGGTGAGCTGGCTTCTCCCTCTTCGCTCGCGGATGGTTCGGGCTTTCCCACCCTAGCCGCAAAAACAAGAACGCGGCGAGGGTGGGGCACCCCCGGATCGTCCAATGCTCTTCGACGGCGCAGAATGCTTCCCGTTGCCTGCGAATCGCTGTTTTCACCATCTGTGGTGCATTTTCCACATAATCCAGATGTGCGCCCTGTTTTCCACATCGCAGGGAGACTATGAGAAGCCTAGAATTATCGCAGTCCACGGCTAAAAACCGGGACAAAACGAAGACGCCAGAGACCTAGAATCCCTGGCGTCTCATAGGTGGCCTCGTAGCTCAAAAGGAAAGAGCACCTGCCTGCTAAGCTGGAGATGAAGGTCCGATCCCTTCCGGGGCCACCAACTTATGAGATATTAGAAAGCCGCACCCTGTGGGTGCAAGTGCAAAAATAGCCAGCTTTCGCTACCCTTTCGCAAACATCTGCTTAATCCCGCGCAGCGCCTGGCGGGTGCGCTCTTCGTTTTCGATGAGGGCGAAGCGGACGTGGTTGTCGCCGTAGTCGCCGAAGCCGATGCCGGGGCTGACGGCGGTTTTGGCTTCAGTTAGCAAACGTTTGGAAAACTCGAGAGAGCCGAGGCTCCGGAATGCCTCGGGGATTTGCGCCCAGACGAACATGGTTGCCTTGGGCAGGACGATGGGCCAGCCGAGCTTGTTGAGGCCCTCTACGAGGACGTTGCGGCGGAGGCGGTAGTTCTCGCAGATTTCGGCGACGCACTCCTGCGGACCTTCAAGGGCGGCGATGGAGGCGACCTGGATGGGCGTAAATGTACCGTAGTCGAAGTAGCTCTTGAGGCGCGAGAGGGCGTTGACCAGGACCGGATTGCCGACCATGAAGCCGACACGCCAGCCGGGCATGTTGTAGCTCTTGGAGAGGGTGAAGAATTCCACAGCTACGTCTTTGGCCCCCGGAACCTCAAGTACGCTGGGGGGCTTATAGCCGTCGAAGGCGAGGTCGGCGTAGGCGAGGTCGTGGATGAGATGGAAGCCGTACTCGCGGGCCAGCTCGACGAGGCGGGCCAGGAAGGGCAGGTCGACACACTCGGTGGTTGGGTTCGACGGAAAATTGACGATGAGGGCCTTGGGGCGCGGAGTCATGCGCGGGATGAGTTCTTCGAGCTGGGCAAGGAAGTCGGCCTGGTCGTGGACGGGAACACTGACGACATGGGCTCCGGCGATGACCGGGCCGTAGATATGGATGGGGTAGCTGGGGTTGGGCACCAGCACGGTGTCATTGGAGTCGAGGATGGCGAGGCAGAGGTGCGCGATGCCCTCTTTGGAGCCGATGGTGACGATGGCCTCGGTGTTGGGGTCGAGATCGACGTTGTAGCGGGTCTTGTACCAGTTGCAGATGGCCTTGCGCAGGCGCGGGATGCCCTTGCTGACCGAGTAGCGATGAGTCACGGGCTTGAGTACGGACTCGACGAGCTTGTCGACGATGTGCTTGGGGGTGGCCCCGTCGGGGTTGCCCATGCCGAAGTCGATGATGTCTTCTCCGCGGCGGCGGGCGGAGACCTTCATCTCTCCGGTGATGTTGAAGACGTACGGGGGCAGGCGCTTGATTCGTGAAAACTCTTCCATAATGACTCCAGAATACAGGGAACAGATATTAGGCAACTGTGACCGGAGAGACCAAAGGACCAGTGAGATCCTGGGCCGTGGCTGAATTGTGGGGGATGAGGTGATTCGATCTTAGGCGGCGCAAGCCGCTGCGACCGCTGCGCGAGGGTGCGCGGAGGCGTGGGCGCGGGTGCGATGGCGGGGCTGCATGGGAATGATTATAGCGCGGCGGGGTGAGAGTGCGGTGCACGCTCGATTTCACTCGGATCTGAATCGGAGGGGATCTTTGACTGAAGCCGGCTGACCGTTGCGTTGACGAGGGCAAAGCCAGAAATGACAAGCACGGCGCCGATAATGGAATAGGCAATGCCCAACGGCAGGTTGTAGGTTTCTCCCGCCTTCCAGCTCTCAACAGTGCGAGGAAGCCATTTTTCGAGGAAGCCCATCCCAACGATGATCCAAAGGATCTGCGTACAGATAGACATCTTTGGATGTAAATCGAGCATGTTATCGCCAGATCTCTTCATGGCCGAGAGTATAGCGCGGATTGGCGCGTCGAGCAAAGCGCGGGGCTGGGCTTTTTGGGCGGTTTGGGCTTTATTGCTTCGCTCTACCGGCTTCGAGGCGGAGATTGCGGGCGCTGGAGCGAGCGTTCCAGAGTCCGAGGGCGGCGTTGAGGAGGCCGACGAGAAACCAGGCTTGGCTGCCCTTGACGCAGGCGATCATGACCGTGGCCAGGGAGAGGCCGAAGTAGACCCCCGATATCGCGGTCATGGTAATCCAAAAGCCGAGAAAATCGCGGTTGGCTAATCTGTTGCGGCCGGCGGGCGAGGCGAATTGATCCCAGAGCTGCTTCATGGGGCAAGTATAGCGCGGATCGTCTCGGCGACTATAGGCGGAAGGCTTTGGGCAGACGGAAAGCAAGGAGAGCAGCGAGTCAGCGGGTTGGCAAGTCAGCAAGTCAGCGGCGGGCGGATAGACTATAGGCAGAGATGCAGAAGGTTCCCCCAAAAACCACACAACGCGGACTGGAGGCATTTGCCTCGCGCGACTTCCGGCGGTATCAACTGGCGCGGTCGATGGCGATATTGGGCGCAGAGGCGCAGTCGGTGGCGGTGGCGTGGCAGGTGTACTCGATTAGCCATCGGCCGCTGGACCTGGGATTGACTGGGCTTGCGCTGTTTCTGCCAGGGCTGCTGTTTCTGCTGCCCGCGGGGCACGCGGCGGACCGCTTCGACCGGCGAGAGATCATTTTGATTTGCTACGGGTTGCAGATGCTGGCGACCGGTGCGCTGCTGTGGCTGGCGCGGTCGGGCTCGCACAATATTTACGCGATTTATGGCGTGCTGTTTTTTGTCGGGACGGGGCGGGCCTTCAGCGGGCCGGCCAGCTCGGCGCTGGTGCCGCATCTGGTTCCGGAAGAGCATTTTGTCAACGCGGTGACCTGGGGCGGGGCGATCTTTCAGTTTGCGAATGTATCGGGACCGGCGCTGGGAGGGCTGCTGTTCACGCTGCCGCTGATTGGCGTGTTGCAGCGGGCGGGGCTTGAGGGCGCTGGGATTGTGTATCTGTTTACGCTGTTTTCGCTGGCGTGGTTTCTGATACTGGTGGGCAGCCTGCATGTACGGCCGGGGCGGATGGAGCACCGGGCAACGACGCTTAAGGTGGTGTTTGCAGGCTTTCAGTATGTGTGGAAGGCGCCGATGCTGCTGGGGTCGTTCTCTCTGGACTTGTTTGTGGTGCTGCTGGGCGGAGCAGTGGCGCTGATGCCGATTTTTGCGCAGGAGATTCTGCATACCGGGCCGAGAGGGTTGGGAGTGCTGCGCGCGGCTCCGGCGGTGGGCGCGCTGGCGATGTCTCTGATGATGGCGCGGTTCCCGATTCAGCGGCGGGCAGGGTTGCGGCTGTTTGTCTGCGTGGCGATCTTTGGGGCGGCGACGGTGGTTTTTGGGCTGTCGCGGAATCTGTGGCTGTCGATAGCCGCGCTGGCGATACTGGGCGCGGCGGATATGATCAGCGTGATTATTCGCGGGTCGCTGCTGCAACTGGCGACGCCACCGGAGATGCGGGGGCGGGTGAGCGCGGTGAATTCGCTGTTCATTGGGGCGTCGAATGAGCTGGGCGAGTTTGAGAGCGGGTTGACGGCGCAATGGCTGGGGGTGGTGCGGGCTACCGTGGCTGGGGGAGTGGGCGCGCTGGCAGTGGCCGGAGCCTGGGCGGCGCTGTTTCCGGCGCTGCGAAAAGCCGATGGATTGAATGCCGCGGCACTGCAGCGGCAGGCTACACCAAAATAACGTGCCAGAGTTCAAGTTGATTCTGTACAATCCGGATACATAAGCCACCATTTACATCTCCTGCGCACGGTGTGTAAGCGGAGCTTTGCAAAAGAAGTACATCCTCCCCCGGAGAGACAGAGGAGACTCACTTGAACAACTGGCCTAAAATTGTAATCCCCACCTTGGTTGTATCCATCCTCGGCAGTATCTACCTGATGTTTGTCTGGCATGGCCGCCAGGACCCCGGCGTTACCCAGCACAGCCGCTACCAGGACGTCAGCAAAGACGAACTGGTCATCATGAAGGCATACTTTCCACGCTATTTTGAAGACACCGAACGGATCGCGGGCACGACTGTCTGGATGAAGAACGGCTACGTGATTTCGTATTTTGTATACAGCAACGATCGTGTCGACTTCACCAAGCGCGTCGGCTTGGTTCCCTCAGACCAGCGGCTGGATGTGAAGAAGATCGTCAAGGCCGCGCTGCCGGTGGGTCAGTATGACGGCATGACCAGCGGAAAGCAGCAGGCTTTCGCAATCTTTTCTACGCCGGGCAGCGAAGGACTGTATGCCGTGCCCATTGGCTTTATGAACGGCGACGACGAGGCCTATTACTCTGACGCTTTGTTCTTCTACGACGATCCGCACACGATCTACGACTACTGGCCGAAGGATGTCTGGACGGCGATTGATGCGCACCAGGTAAAAACCGGGATGAGTGAGTTGCAGACGCGCCTGGCTGTCGGGCAGAAGATGGATCTGCGCGGGCACGAGGAAGGCGAACGGACCGTCATCTTTGACCAGGCAGGCAAGCACTGGACCGTGCGCTTTCAGAACAAGCAGGCAGTATCTGTCCAGAGCGATAACGGGACGGTTGCCAAGGGCGAATAATTCTCTGTATAGCAACTGCTGAAGCGCCTCGAATGGGGGCGTGGCTGTTGACTGCGGTGTTCGTGACTCCGCGGCGAAAGGTGCAGTTATGCGAAAAATTGCAAACAACAGGGATGCAGGAAGCGGAGCTCTCTATTGGCATTCCGGATTATTTGTGATGGTGGCGCAGTTTGCATTTTTTCTGTTATTCATCGCGTTTGAGAAGCCGGCTTAGCATTACTTTTCTTGCTTCGGCGAGTGATTTGGCGATTCGGCCTCAAGCGCAGTCGAAGGCTCGAAAACGGTGGAGAGCCGAGGTCCAAGAATCCCGCCGTCAGCAGGGTCCCCTAACTAGATATATGAATTAGTGTCTGCATAGGCGGCCTTGTGTCCAATCAGATCCTATAGGCATTTCTTCTTCAAGAGGCAGGCCTGACCCCGAGCGCCTGGTCCATCTTATCGTTCCAAGCGACGCGAAGATCGGCGGATGTTCCTTGTGCGCTAAGCAAATCAATCATCTTGGCTTGGAACAACGCCCTGCACGCCGGACCTACTATCGCAAGGTTGTGGATGAGCCACGACTCCAAGGGCACGAAGTTCATCTCGTGGCCTACGCCCGTATACCTGCGGGCAGCTTCAAGCGCCTCTTTCTCGGGCTTGGCTGTTGTAATGAAAAGGTAGTCTGCAACTCCACTCGGCGACACCTTCTGGTTGAACGTCAGGGTCACCCGCGCTTGGTCGATTGGCCGCTCGGTAACCTCCACGCCAAGGACGATGGTACCCGCTTTGAGAATCGTGATGTCACCCACTGCACCGGATGCTTTGTCTGCTACATTGATCCCCTGAAACTGAACATCCCAATCAAGAGAATGGCACTCACTGACAGTCTGGAAAAGTGCCGTTGCGAGTAGTGCCGGAATCCTTCCCCCACTTTTGACCGTCAGCAGCCCTGCGACGAGGTTGCCAAGTTGGTCAAGATTGGGCTTTGCGATTTTCTTTAGGGCAATGACCCCGGCTTCTCGCAGTTCAATGAATTGTCTCAGCAGATAGCATAGATATGTCTTGGCTTCGTCAACACCCAGAGCGCGCAGATAGTCGACTACGGCAACCAACGCATCGAAGCCCTCCTTGTCGCGTTGGATTCTGGGTGCGCCACCCTTCACGAACTTGGCACCTCCACGAAGAGCAGACAGGTACGGCGAAGCGGAGATGGCGATGGCACGGTCTCGCAGGAATGGGGTTACAACATTATCAGCTAAACTGCGCCCACTGAATGCATGTTCGCCATCGGCGGTTGCGGGGAGTCGAATATCTATGTCTTGGTCGATGACACGGGCGATAGCACAACCGACAAGAGCTTCCCTGTAGGCCTGCGTTACCGATGTGAAAAGGCGCTTAGTGGTCTCTGCTATTGCCTCAGGAACATTAGCCGCCGCGCGTTCCCGGTGGTCGTCTTCGGCCAACTGAAATGACTCACGCAGGATCTCAACTGCTTCATTCGTTCTAATCTGATGAGGCAATGAAGTTTCTCCCGCTTAGTAATTCATCCAGACGCACTCTTGCCGCATCTTCTTGATGGAGTGGCATTGTTTCAATGGAGCATCAAATCGACGCCAACCCTTATAGAGTTTGTCCATGAGAAGGTTACGATAACCGGATATTGCTACCTTCCCCTTGCAATGTTTTAAAACCTCGGCGAGCTCGACGTGCTCGACCTCTTCCATCTCGAAACCGTAGGCGCTGCTGTCTCCACGCGTGTCGTGCAGGTAAGGTGGATCGCAGTAGAACAGCGTCATTTTGCTGTCATAGAGTCGAATCAGGTCAAGCGCCGGCCTGTTCTCAATCTGTACGCGGATCATCCTTGTCCCAATGCTTGCCAGTGCCTCGACTCCTCCGAGCCACCGCGATACAACACCAGACATTCCAGCCCTACTCGTGTCCTTGCAGTTTGCCCAACGACCAAGTGTAGCTGTCTGCGCCAATCCGGTTCGTGTCTGGCGAGCTCTTATGTAAAATCGGCGGGCGCGTTCCAGATCGGAGACACCGCGCATCGATCCGACGATTGCCTTGTGAAACTCCTCACGGGAAAACGGCGTCAGCGCTATAGCTCGCTCAAGTTCAGCATTCTGATCTCGCAGAACACGGAAGAAGTTCACAACCTCACCGTCTATATCGTTGTATGTTTCAACCGGCGATGGTTCACGATTCAATAGCACTGAAGCTGAGCCTGAAAACGGTTCGCAATAGTGATGCGACTTCGGAAGCAGCGGAAGAAGCCAATCAAGATGATTGAATTTGCCCCCATACCAGCCAAATGCGATGCGACGGCGGCGCGATTGCTGAAGTACCATCGGCAGGTTCAGATGTTCCTTGTCGTCCAGATATATCGGGGAAAGAGTACGACCGGCCTTATTGCTGCCTACGATCTCAAGGGTCGTGCTCCTCGCAATACTTCGTTTGGAGACAGACAATTTAGGAAAAAGCTCGCCACTGATGGCGTTAAGTCGGTCAAGGCGTTTGGCGGGTACATAGTCTTCTGGTTTCACGGCTGATGTGCTCACTTTCGCCATAACGCCCTCCGATAGTTGGAATTATAGACGCCGTTCGGGACAATAACTATCCGGGCAGGCTATGTGATCAGTGTAGCGAAGAAGAGGCGAATAATATCCACAATAGTGCGCGATGAACATTTATCGTTATCGAGACGGGGCAACCGATCAACTCCCAAGTCGGATTTGGGACGGAGTGACCTCTTCGTTCTTGCATTTCCGATAGATCACTCAGGGATCCGGAAGGTGTTCTTCAATGCGCTTGAGCGTTCTTTGAATCACGAATTATCTCTAAAATCAATTGGTTAAGACTGAGATTTCTTGTGCCACAGCAGGGGGGCGCGCAGATTGTTCGGATCAGTACCGACAAGCGTCTTTGTCGACTTTTATCTCTTATGGAGCCGGAAGCCCTGAAACTGCACCACTAACCATTTTGTGAACTTTTTGCACCGCACTCGCGTATGAGATTTTGCGAGCGGTTCCTGGGAAACAGGAACATCAGTCTCGGAAAGATTTGAGGAGAGTGTCGTGAAGAATTGGCAGAAGTTTCTTATTCCTAGCTTGTTTGTTCTGGTCATCGGCAGCAGTTACTTGCTTTCGAGCAGAGAGAGTGTTCATGCCTCCGGCCATGTAGTGAGGGTGGATGCGGAACAGAACCGGAAATTGGATGAGCTTGTGGTGATGCGGCAGTATTTTCCGCGTTACTTTGAGGATGCGCAACGCGTGGAGAATACAACCGTCTGGATGAAGGACGGCTACGCGATTCCCTACTTTGTTTACAGCGGCGATCATGTTGATTTCTCAAGCCAGGCTGGCCTGGTTCCGTCTAACCAACAACTGGATGTGAAGAAGCTGGTGAAGGCAGTGGAACCGGATGGGATAGAAGACGGCGTGGCGCGCGGAGCGCAGCAGGTGCTTGCGGTGTTCTCGATGCCGGGCAAGGATGGGCTTTACGCTTTGCCGATTGGAGCTATCGCAGGCAGCCAGGAGGCTTATTACTCCGATCAGCTATTTTTCTACGATGATCCGCACGTGATCTACGATCACTGGTCGAAGGATGTGTGGAATGCGATTGATGCGCATCGGGTACTTCCGGGGATGAGCGAGTTGCAAACCCGCATGGCCATTGGGGCAAATATGGAGCCGCGCAGCAGTGATACAGGAGATCGGACGATTGCGTACGATCAGGCCGGCAAGCGTTGGACGGTACGGTTTGAAAACAACCGGGCGAAATCAATTCAGACCGAGTCCTTAGCGGCGACAAAAGGGTAAGTCAACTAACCTCTCTTATTTGTTGCCCATCTTTGCCGCGAAGCATCAAAACGCAGGTTCTTCGCTGCGCTCAGGATGACAGCGGCGAGGGTGGGCATCCAATACTTACACCATCCGTGAAAATACTCTAGCCTGGATCTTTCACAGTCGGCGCGAAAACCCTGAATTCGCGGCCTAGCGTAGTCTCCGAGGGCCTGGAGGCTCTCGGGACAGCCGGTCTGGAGACCGGCGCTACGGTTTTCGAGAACTTGCGAGAAATGCGCTAAACAGGAAATTACTTGCTCGTCACGGTGTGCTTGGTCAGGTTAACGGTGAACTGGTCGATGACAGTGGGCGGATCGGTAGGCGCGGAAAGATCGACGCCCAGGGACTGAACGAGTATTGAGGCCGCGCTGGCCGTAACCCGGACGAATCCATACTGCGTATCATTCGACTGGTCGAGCGAGATCGTGTTTCCCTGCCCATCTGATTCGCTGTGGTGACCGGGAGTGGGCTTCTTTCCCTTGGCGTTGGTTTTCATCTTGCTCAGGTGGTAATAGCCGCCGTTGCCTGCGACGACATACGGAATCTGCCTTCCATCGGCTTTCATTGTTCGCGTGTACCGCTCGTATAAGTGGGCGTGGCCGCTGAGGACAAGATCCGGCCAGATGCCTGCCTCCTTGCATTGTGCATCAATCTGCGCAAGCATTGCCGCGCTGGGAAAGTGCTGGTTGCTGCCGGTGAACGGCGGATGATGCACGGCAATGATCAATGCCTGCGGATGCAGGTTTTTCTTGTCGGCGGTACGTGCAGCCAGGGCCGCGGCCAGTTGTTGTTCCAGGAAAGTGATCTGGTCTTCGCCGATTTTCGAATTTCCTAAAAGACCGGCGGTGTCGCTGGTATTTGAATAAAGGCCGATGATGCGGGCAAAGGGAGCGGTGAGCGTGAAGTAGACGCCGGGCTGGGTCATCGTGGTGCGCGCAAAGCTGGGCACAGCGATCTGCGCTGTTGCTGTGCAGAAATTATTTACAAACGGCTCCAGCGAATAACTGACCGGCTCGTTGACGTACATTACACCATCGTGATTGCCTGGGATGGCAAAGATCGGCGCGTCATAGTTGCGATAGGGATCGTAAAACTGCTCGGGATAGTACTGCTCCTGGCCAAAGTAATAAACAACATCGCCGAGATGGAAGAAGAAGGCCGGCAGGCCGGTGGCGTAGGTCTTGCCGGCGAGATCCGCGGACATGGCATCAGCAACAGCGAGTTGCGATTGGGGTTTGAGGATGCCGCCTGTATCTCCGGCGGTGTGAAAGACCAGTTGCCCTGCAGCCTGAATTTGCGCTACCTGATCAGCGGAGAGGACAGACCCCAGATCTAGAACCGGCGGGTTGATGCGGGGCGCGGGGATTGGATCGGCCTCGATAATTTCGGCGATTCCTTTGTCGCCCTTGATCTGGGCTGTGCTGTAGGTATTGAAGTCATCGGCGGTGTAGGTGGGGTTGGCAAAGCTGAATTTGCTGGCGGACATTGGGGGAAGTCCTCCCTTTGGGATGGGATTTCCGACCGGACTTTGCAATCTGGAGGGAATTTCAGGCCAAGCCGGGATGCTTGGCCAAAATCGGGCAAGTATAGCTCTCGATATGTGAATGGATGATTACTGCGACGCACAATGAGCCATTTATCATCGGTGCATGGCTCTGGTCGAAGTGAAAGATGTGTGGAAGAGCTACCCTCTTCGCGCCGGATTCCGGAGGGAACTGCGGCACGCCGTGCAGGACGTTTCTCTCGCGATTCAGGAGGGCGAAACGCTGGGACTGGTGGGCGAGTCGGGCTCGGGCAAAACTACGCTGGCACGGATGATTCTTGGGCTGGTTGAACCGTCGCGAGGCAATATCGTTGTGAGTGGCATTGATCTGGCAAGAGCCACACGCGAGGAGATATTTCAGATCCGGCGGCAGATGCAGCCGGTTTTTCAGGACCCTTACGCGGCGTTAGATCCGCGCATGAAGGTGCTGGAGATTATCACCGAGCCGCTGGTGATTCATGGCTATCCAGGAGGCAGGGACGCGCGGCGCAGGCGGGCCGTTGAATTGCTCGGGCAGGTGGGGCTGGATGAATCGGCGCTGGAGCGCTATCCGCATGAGTTCTCGGGCGGGCAGCGGCAGCGGATCAACATTGCACGGGCACTGGCGCTTCAGCCGCGATTGCTGATTCTAGATGAGCCGGTGTCGGCTCTGGATGTAAGCGTGGGAGCGCAGGTTGTGAATCTGCTGCGCGCGTTGCAGCGGGATCACGGACTGACTTATCTATTTATTTCTCACTCGATGCCGCTGGTGCGGTACCTCTCAACGCGCATCGCGGTGATGGAACAGGGGCGGCTGGTAGAGGTAGGCGAGGCAGAGAGCCTGTGCGCCAACCCTCAAGAGGCTTATACGCGGCAACTGATTGATGCCACGCCGGAGTTACCTGCCGGCGTGGCATGAGAAGCGATCTTACTTGGATTGCGGAGCAGCGGGTGTTGCTGGCGCTGCGGTTGCGGGAACTGCTGCCGGAGCAGGAGCCTTTGCGGACGTTGATGTAGCCGGGGCTGTTGCCGGAGCAACGGGAGTGACCGGTGCGCTCGACGTTGGGGCGGCAACAGGCGCGCTGGGAGTCGGTGGGTGCATTGGAGATCCAGGCGCGCCGGGATGCGGAGGCATGCCGGAGGGCATTCCGCCCATTGGGCCGCGCTGCGGCGGAGCCGGCAGTTCAGATACATCGACCAGTTCGACATCGAAGATCAGGTCCGACTTGGCGGGGATTCCGGGATGCTCCAGACCGTGGTCGGGAATCTCGCGGCTGCCATAAGCCAGCTGATAGGGGATGAAGAGGCGGCGCTTGCCGCCAACCTTCATGCCGACGAAACCCATGTCAAAGCCGGGAATGGTGCGGCCCTGGCCCTGCGCAAACGGCATGGGCTGCGGATCGCCGAGCTTCGGCTTGCCGTCATCGCCGAGCACCGGCTTGCCGTCCTTGTCCTTGACCGGTGGGCGGGGGTGGTCATAGGAGGAGTCGAACTTGACGCCGTCGGCAGCGCGATAGCCCGTGTATTGCACTTTGTAAAGCTTGTTCGGCAAGGCGTCAGCACCGGTGCCGATCACGTAATCCTGGTAGCGTAGGCTCGCAGTAAAGGCCGTCTTTACAATGCCTCTGACCTTAGGAATGCCTGGAGGCAGGCTGGTGCCTGTGGTTGCGGTTGCGGATTTCGTCGCCGTGGCGGCTGGCTTGGCTGTGGCAGCTGACGGAGCAGCCGGCTTGGCGGCGGTTTGGGCAGTTGCGGCAAGAGTGCTTGCCGCCATCAGTAGAATCAATGCATTCGTCTTCATAGTTTTTGGGGGCTCCAACTGGTTCGCTTTCTTCTTGAGTTTCTACAGTTCCGGAACGGGTCCGGATCGAAAATTCGATTTTGGCCGCTCTTTAAGGACGTAATTGCGCCCATGAACGCTCGGGAGGAACAATTATCCAAACAGCATCCGCAAAAGCACATTCCAGGTTCTGCACCAGAGTGTATCAGGCCCGGCATACCCTAGTGGAGCAAGAAACCACCGGCTGGCTCATTTTCCAGCAATGTTTACAATCCCCTGGAGCTGATGCAATCAGCCGCTTTTTGCGCAACATGGCGGCAAAAAGCCAGCCAGTTCAGCTCCTCCTCATACGAGCGCCGGGCCAGCCAGCTCAAGCGTTCATATTCCTTTCGGTCGCGATAGTTTTTGACTGCCCACTCCGCATACCTGGCGGGAGAACTCTCCTGGGGTTGCGTGAAGCCCCATTCTCCGCGCACCGCATCTTTGACGCCTCCCGTCTCCGCGGCCAGGACAGGGAGTCCGTAGGCCGCAGCTTCGGCAAAGACAATTCCAAAGGCTTCTGCCCGAGTGGGCAGGATGAAGTAGTCGCAGGACTCGAGAAGTCCGCGTAATTCTTCCGCCTCGCTGGGCACGTCTTTGCGCAGCAGCCCATGCCTGCGTACAAACGGGGCCTGCTCACCCTCGGGATCGCAGCCGGCGACATGCAGCTCGACCGGCACGCCCATTGCTTCGATCGCGGAGCCTACCCGCATCGCGATGTCTCCGCCCTTGCGATACCACTCCTTGCCCAGAAACAGGAGCTTCATAGGTTGTTGTCCGCGGCGGGAAAGATAGCGCGCCAGATCTTCACGCGTGGGTTCATTTACGATGCTTGCTCCCAGCGGCGCCACGCTGACTTTGGCCGACGGCACTCCGTAGTCGCGCACGACACTTTCGGCAGCCCACCGGGAACTGTAGACGGCATGATCACAGCGTTCGAGCGCTTGTTTATCCAGATCCAGGCCTCCGCGGATCGTCTCCCCGGCCATGCCTTTGCTCTCATAGCAAGGGTAGTAATCGAGCATCTGCGCCCAGGTCGCATCATGAATGAGAATCACGGGATGATCCGTCTCGAGGTAAACGGCATCGGCCAGATAAGTGATCAGCACAGCATCGACCGCTCCCAGTTCGGCAAGCCGGCGGTTCGCATCCTTTGCGCGCGCACGGAAGACACGGGGGTCACGATTGAGAGCATATGTCTTGTGCAGGAGATACTTGTAAACAGCCGTTTTTATCCGGCTGAAAACCGGGACCTGCGGTTGCAGCCCATTGATCACCACGACTTCGTGCCCTAACCCGCCAAGCGCGCGAATGATATTCAAGGGAATTGCAGACCAGAGTGCCTCGGAGTATTGGTCGCCGTGGTGCAGGCATGCAAATCTCATGCGGATCCTTGTGTGCGGGTCCTTGTGACTGAAAAGTTTCACGCCTTGACTGATCCTGTCTGCATCCAGGTTCACTCAGGCACCGATCAGAACTTTGCTTTATATGCCGTAGAACCGGTGCAGAAGGGCTACGATCCTAGCCGCGCGCCGCTTGGCGCGGAGCACACCGGCAGGATAAGGATATATGGGTCCATCGGCGCAGTCCAGGAAATGTAAGTCGGCTTTGGTGGGCGCCGCGCCCCGCAACGCCCAACGCAGAAAGTTCTTTCGCCAGGGCTTTGGCGCAGTAATCGAGTGGTGCATCACGTAGCCGCCGTGAAAGAAATTCATTCCCTCCGGACCCATGGGGGTGAGCGGCGCATCGGCATACATTGCCGCGATATTCATTGCGTCCTGATCGACGGTATAGAAGGCCTGGGTGCGGCTGCCCTTCTGGAACTGATCGGGCTTGACGCCGTTCGCGCGCGCCAGCCGGACCGCATCCAGCCAACGGGCGAGGAAGTCGCGATTGGCGATTTCGAGTCCAACGAATCCGCTATTGAAGTACTGGTTCAGCTCCGTCTTCGGCTCGCCCCAGCCTGCCTCGCGGGCAAGGTCCATCCAGGCGCAGCGCAGAGGATGGCGCGCGGGCATGAAGCCGTAACCATCGTCTTGGCAGAGGCAGACGCCATGACGAACCCACTGCTCAAAGAAATTCCAGCCGCATAGGACCGTGATGTCTGGGTCAAAGTACCAGAGGTTTTTGGCTGTTATGCCGCGATCAAGAATGCTGGAGAGAAACTCGGACTTGTATTGGCCAAAGTGGATTTGAGTCTTCTGCACTTCAAAGCCCAGGCGCGCATCGCCGACTTCGAAGAGTCCGTCTGTGTCGCGACTTAACTGTGTCGTCCACGGCGGCAGCGGGCCGCGATAACCGATCCAGAACAACCCTCGGAAACCGCCGCGCAGGATCGAATTGACCAGAGCTGCGAGGCCGAGGTGATAATCGCCTTCAATGAGTGTGCAGACGACCTGGTTGTGGCTGGGCAGCGCGGGTTGTAACTCGATCTGGTCCGGCATCTATTGTTCCCTCTGCGAGTCGGTCGGAGAAGCTGCTACCTGCTTCGATGATAGAAACGGCCGATACCGGCGGCGAGATCGCACGCAAGCTTCTTGAAGCTAAAGTCCGACGGGGAGTAAAGCCGGATCGGGCTGGATACCTGCGTGAAATAGAACTTGGATGCTGAGCAAGGAGGAGTTCCGCCGAGCGCCCGCCGCAGAAACGACCCTCGCCACGGTTTTGGTCCGCGCACGTGGTACATCGCATATCCGCCGGGCACGAATCCCATTGCATCGGCGGCCATGGTGGTCAGCGGATGCTCGGTAAACATCATGGCAATCACCATCGCATCCTGGTCGAGGATATGGAAGGGCTGATCGCGGCTGAGAGAAGTAATGCACTGGATGTCGCAACCATAGGCAACGCCGACGGCGATCATTCGCTTCCAAAGTTCAAGAAAGCTTTTGTGAGCAGGCTCGAGGCCAACCATGCCGCTGTTGAAGTAATGGCCGAGAGGACGGCCTTTGCCCAGGCCTTCCTTTTCGCCCATCTCCAGCCATTGATAACAGAGAGGATCATTCTCCGGGACGATGTTATTGGTCGAATCCTGGCAGATTGCAACACCGTGCCGCGCCCACTTTTCAAAAAACGACCAGTTGCAGCGGATGCAGATATCGGGATCGAAGTACCAGAGGTAATCCGCTTCGCTAGCCTGATTGGCCAGCAGATCGAGCATGAAATCCGGCTTGTAGTTGGCAAAATGGAAGGTGACATTCAGAGGAATAAACGCAAGGCGGAGTTGGCCGGCAACCATGTACTGGCCCGGTTCCTGCAACGGCTTGAGCTGGCTTACCCAGGGCGGCAGCGAGCCGCGATAGCCTGCCCATACGGTGCCTTTATAGCCGACCCGCACCAGCG
This sequence comes from uncultured Acidobacteriaceae bacterium, assembly GCA_963713645.1. Lineage (GTDB taxonomy): Bacteria > Acidobacteriota > Terriglobia > Terriglobales > Acidobacteriaceae > Telmatobacter. Next base: position 253,590 of record CAVQMQ010000018.1, read on the forward strand.
AGTTGACCAGCGCGCCGACGCCGTAGTGATAATCGCCCTCGTAGAGGGTGCAGACATCCTGGCGGCGGAGGGTTTTTGGAGCCGGACTAGAGGCCTGATTCATTTTCTTCTCCGAAAGGCAGAGCTTTTCTACATCTTATGCAATTGGCGCGGACCCCGCGTGAATCCGTAGATGCCGCAGAAGATGCAGATAAAGAAAAAGGAGCTGGAGGTTGACATATTGAAGAACAGGACAGCCCGAACGGTGCTCAAGTCGAACTTCCACAAATAGAGCGCCTGCACAAAGAGCGTGACCACAATCGTGAGCAAATTATTCCACCAGTATACGAACCGGCGCGCGGAGTGGATGATCCACATGACGCCGTTTACATAGCTGATGGATGCGCTGGCGATGACCAGAAAGACTTCAAAGCGCAGGGCTGCATATTTTGGTCCAAGAACCCAAAGGAATAACTCCGGGAAAAAATAGGCGAGAGCGATCAGGCACATGCAAAGGCTGCTGACGGCAAGGATTGTACCGACATAATTGCGTTTGAGGCGCGCTCTGGCAAGCTTTGCAAAATATGGCTCGATCAGCACCGGGTTCATTTGGCCGAAAATTGTGAAGATCTGCGCGAGGCGGGTGAGCGCGCCCACGCTGGCAACTCCGGCGGCATGGCCGAAGTAGGTGATCAGCATGAGCGATACCTGCGCCTGCACGGCATAGTAGATAGTGCTGGGCGCGTTGGGCATGGCCAGATGAATGATTGCCTTGCGCTTTTCCGGAGAGGAGATTCCGGTGACGCCGAGCAGTTTCCGTGCGCGAAAATAATAACTTGCGCCTACATAGACAATTCCCGCGATATTGAGCAAGATGGCGACCCACTCGTTCAATCGTCCGCAGGCCGCGAAGACGAGCAGGAGCGCCAGGGTTGCGAGGCTAGAAATCATCTGAGCGCGGTACCAGGGCTTGCGATAGCGGCGTATCAGCAGGACCGCTCCGTAGGCCGAGTTGATGCGCGCAAACCAGGCAGCCACCAGGATCAGCGCTTCCATTGCAATGACAACCTGCCAGCTCCACTGCTGGCGATGCACCAGGAACGGGAAGACAAGAATCAGCGCCGGCGCAACCAGGGCAAAGAGCCAGAGCGCAACGGTGCGCAGCGAGGCGACGTAATCGGCAATCAGTTGCTTGTCATCGATCTGCTCGCCAACCAGCGGCACGAGGGTGTTGGAGATGCCGGCATTCAGCAGAAGGCCTACTGAACCGAAGACGCCAAAGACGACGACGAATTTAGCATATCCCGCGATGGGCAGCCAACGGACGCAGAGCAATCCATAAAGGAGGTTGCCTGCCATCGTAATGCCCTGGGCGGCGAGAAACTCCGATACACGCTTGAGCTTGGGAAGGAGAAAGGACTTGAGGGTTTTCAATGTATGCATGGGAACAGGCGGCGCAGGGCCTTTCTGGATGACCGGAAGGGGTGACGGCTTGCGCATCGACAAGAGGGTTGTTCCGCTTCACAGTGCATGGGTTGTGAAAACTTCTGAAGCCCGTGCCGTTCTCATCGGATCTCTGCATCCATTCATATCATAGGTCAGGCCCGTTTCATGTCTTTTATAGAGCAAGCCGAGGATGGTGTATCCCGAAAGCACGTCCGTCAGGTTGACGGGACCATTAGCGGTCGGCGTCCCTGCACAAAGTTCAATAGGACACGGTAACACTGGTTTCGCTCTAATGGTAGTCTTTGATCGTGAACCGAAACACTTGCTTGCGCCTCAAACTCTTTCCAGGACGCCTGGAACAATGACCATGCACACTCGTCCTTCTGTTCTTTTGATGCACCCGACCGGCAATGTCTTTGTACGTCAGACGGCGAAGGCGCTTGCGGGCGCGGGTTGGCTTGCGGGACTTCACACCAGCATCGCCTGGCCGAGCAAATCAATCGTGAATCGCCTGTTGCCTGGGGGGCTGGCGGCGGAACTGAACCGCCGCAGCTATGAAGCAATCCCTGACCGCCTGGTTCATGCCCATCCCTGGAAGGAGATGGTGCGGCTTCTGGCGATCCGCAGGGGTTGGAGCGGACTCATTCGACATGAAACCGGCAGATTCTGCATGGACGCCGTTTGCGCAAGCCTCGATCTGCAGGTGTCGCGCGGCCCGGCCCGGAAGCTCGAGGTGAACGCCGTTTACGCCTACGACGATTGCGCGTTGCAGAGCTTCCGCACCGCCCGGGAGCATGGAGCCGCCTGCATCTACGAACTGCCCATCGGCTATCTCCGCCAGTGGCGTCTGATTCGCGATGAAGAGATTCAGCGGGAGCCGTTGTGGGGCCGATCGCTTTCCGGAGCGATTGATTCGGAGGCGAAGCTGGACAGGAAGGACGAGGAGATTGCCGCTGCGGACCGTGTGATCGTACCCAGCCGGTTTGTCGCGGACTCGCTTCAGGGAACTTTGGCGCAAAACGTCGTGATCGTCCCGTACGGCTGCCCGGCGATGTGGCAGGAGAAACCGCGGGAGACACGCGCGCCGGGTCCGCTGCGCGTCCTGTATGTCGGTTCTATCGGCCAGCGCAAAGGAATCGGCTACCTGCTGCGGGCGATGGAGCAACTGCGCGGCGTGGCGGAACTCTCACTGATCGGGCGGTTCCCACATCCGGTTCCGGAGCTGGTGGCGCAACTGAGCGCGCATCGTTGGATACCGTCGCTGCCCCATGCCAAAGTGCTCGAGGCAATGCGAGCTCATGATGTGCTGGTTTTGCCGACGCTCTTCGAGGGCCGCACCCTGGTGGTCCTGGAGGCACTGTCGCAGGGTTTGCCGGTGATTACAACGCTCAACTCCGGAACTGAGGATGTGGTGCGAGACGGCATCTCCGGATTTATTGTCCCGATCCGCTCACCGGAAGCAATAGCCGCGGCCATTACCCGCCTTGCCGAAGATGACGCTCTGTTGGCGGCCATGAGCGAGGCTGCCCTGCAGATTGCTTCAGAAAACTCGTGGGAGGTCTACCGGCAGAAGATGCTGGCGGTGATCGGAGAATGTTGTTCCTCTCTGGAACAGCAATGAGTCCGCTCAGGGTTCGGCGATCCAGGGCATCAACTGCCGCAGAACGGTGTCGTAAGAGCGGTTTTCGCGATAAAAGTCGAAGCCTGCCTGTGCTGATGTGGCAAGCAGCGCGGTGAGCGCCTCACTGCGCGCGGGGCAGGACAGCAACAGATGGGGTGTGAGGCAGGCCGGATCGCCAGGGGAGGTTTCCGCTTCGCCCGCTGGGGAAAAGCGAACTACCGGCAGACCATAAGCCTGATAAGCGCCGACAATCCCTGATTTGTACTCCAGCCCTGCGGTATAGTTCACGGCTCCGGCAAAGCTGTGCCCGAGGATTTCTCCCACGGCGGACGGGGGCAGGGGGCCGTGCGCATGAAAAGAGATCCCCTGCCGGGCCAGGGCTTCACTGACTTGGCGGCGCAACGGCAGCCAATCGCCCGCAGGCCCAATGTCGGCCACTTCCTCAATCTGCAGATGCGCCGCCACACGGAGCAGCAGCGGGAGATGCTGCTCATAGAGCCTTTCGCGGCTGGGATGCTGTCCGAAGATCACCAGACGTTGGCTACGGTCGGCGGGCGCGGGCAGAGCAGCAGCTTCGCCAACATTGGAGCAGATGCCGGCCAGGGCCAGCGGCCTGCCCATGCGGTTTTCCTGCGCCATCTGACGCAGATAGTTGGTGTTGGAGCTGACAGCCGCGGCGCTCAGGTTGAGCACGTCGCGAAAGATACGCCTTTGCCAGCCGGAGGTCAGCCAAGTCTTGGTGGGAAAGATTGAAGCCGCATAGGACTCGTGAAAAAAGCAGACCAGGCGCAGCCCGGAGTTCACGAATTGCCGCAGCATGCCGGGAAGCCACCATGCGATCCCCTCCCGCGAGTAGGCATACGGCGTGAAGTGGAGCAGAGCAACTGGCCGCTCAGATGCGGCAGCCGCCTGGCGAAGAGCACGCACAAAATCGCTTTTTTGACCATTGGTTCCGCGAAGTATTGAATGGGGAAACTGATCGCTGCCGGGAACAGGCAGCTCCGGACTGGGGCGGGGCGGAGACCAGACGACAAAGTCGCTGGGAACTTTGCACTGCCGCCAGAGAGCATCGCCCAGGCACAAAGCAAATTCTCCCAGGCCATCCGCATCCGGTCGAAAGCGGGGGATGATCTGGATGAGCCGCCGGGGCATTTTTCTCAAGCCCGGCGGGCCATCAGCTGTCATAACAGGCTCCGCACCGGGTGGGGGTGGGTGCCCGGAATTTGCTCCGGGCGAATGTTTTCGGCTCACCTGGAGGTGTCCGCGCATCCGCGCCCTCCCTAAGTCCCGTGAAGAGCCTACTTGCCGTCCTTGGTTTCATAGTAGCCATGATACCCGCCGTAGCCGCCGTAGTAGGTCTGCGATTGCGGGACCGCGTTGACCACCACGGCAATCTGCTTGCCGGCAAAGCGGCGCAGCTCTTCGCGTACCCGCCGCAAAGCACGGCGTTGGGCGTGGCCTACGCGCGCAATCACCAGAATGATGTCCAGGGACGGGGCCACAATCAGTGCATCGGTCACCAGCAGCAGAGGCGGTGTGTCAAAGAGCACGACGTCAAAATTCTTCCTCGCCCAGACCATCAGTTCATCGAGCCTGCCCTGCCCAAGCAATTCGGAAGGAAAAGGGGGAATCTCCTGCACGGGCATCACACTCAATCCGGACATGGCATCGGCCAGTTGGATGCACTCTTCCGGCCTTAGGCCGGGAGTGCTCAAATAGCGGGTGAGTCCTGGCGCCGAGGGATGAGCGAGCTTGATGCGTTGCGACAAAACCGGTTTGCGCAAATCCGCGTCGATGAGCAGCACTTTCTTGTTCTGCTGCGCAAAGGACAAGGCAAGATTGAGGATGGTGGTGGATTTTCCTTCACCAGGACCGCAGCTGGTGATGCCGATAACCCGGCAGTTTTCTGTGCTGGGCATCAAATTGATGGCGGTGCGCAGTATCCGGTAAGCTTCTGCTCCGGCGGACCGGGGCGCACTCAACGTCGCCATTGGAACCATTAATCCAGGTACATCTACCTGTTCCAGCTTGTAGACCGGAACGGCCGCCAGTACAGGCAACGAAAGCGATTCCTCAACCTGCTCAACGGTCTCGACTGTATCACTGACAGCAATAGTGATACCGACAATCAGCAGTGAAAGCAGCAAGCCAATGCCGAATCCAGCCGCTGTATTCAGCGCTACGCGCGGGCGGGAGGGATGCACTGGAATATCAGCAACGGAGAGCCGGTTCACTTCCTGGGCCTTGAGGCCAGCCTCAATGCCTCCGGCGCTCACCAAGGCAAGAAGCCCGTTATAGAGAGCCTGATCTGCCATGTATGCGGATTTGAGGATCTCGTATTTGACTGCCTCCGGATCCTTTGCCTTGGCGTCGGCCTTTAATGCGTCCAGTTTCGCCTGGAGATCGGCCAATGTCTTGGCTTGGGTTTCCGCGGTCTCGTTGGCTCCGGCAATGATCTTCTGGCGCTGATCGGCAAGATTCTTCTTCAGGGTATCAATCTGCTGATCGAGTTGTTTCAGGGGTTCATATCCTGGTCCATAGCGCGACGCAAGCGCCGCTCTCTGGCCTTCCAATTGCGCCAGTTGGGTGTTCAGCGGGGCGAGCACCTGAGCTCCCGGCATGGCCGTCGCGGGAAACGCGCTGCTGTCGCCCTCGGCAAGGGTGTGATACTGCTCATCGGCCAGAAATCGCTGTGTCTGCGCATGGGTGATCTCTTCGACCAGATCATTCAACTGCGTTTGATAGACGCTGGTCTCGCTGTTCGCGCCCTGGCTGAAGATGCCTGTTTTGATGGACAGATCCAACAGGTCGTGCTGCTCGCTCTCCACGCGGGACTTCAGATCGCCCAGCTCTTTGGTCAACCACCCGGAGATCTCTTTGGATCCCTGGTAGCGATGCTGGAAATTCAATTCCATATAGGTGTCGACGAGCTGGTTGACGACCAAAGCGGAAAGCTCCGGCTTCAGACTGCGAAAGCTGATCGTAACCAGTTCGGTCTTGGGCAGGCGCTCGACGTCCAATGCGCCCGCGAATTTCTTGGCGAGATAATCGCGCGTCTCCGGCTTATCCATATCCGTGAAATTCGGAGCCAGAGGATTGAAGTACTTGTCGTTCTGAAGGTTCAGAGTTTTGATCGTGGCAATTGCCACATCGCGCGATTGCAGTGCAAATATCTGTGTGGAGATCTTGAGCTCGTAATCATCCGAAAGGCCACTCATCGACGAGGACAGGGAAAGTGATCCGTGCTGATCCACCTCTACGGTAGCGATCGCATCGTACTGCTTGGGCTGGGACCTGGACCAGAGATAGGCAGCGATGGCTAAGCCAATGCTCATCACCGTGAAGAGCCAGAGATACTTCCGGAATGTCCGGATGAAATCCGTGAGCATTACCCTCTTGTCGTCACCGGCCTCGTTCATAATTTCTGAAGCGTTTGTGTTCACTTTCACCTCATCCTGCTTGATTCAAGAGCGCGATCTTCTGCGATTGCCGGCGGAACAACATTGCCCCGCATATGAGCGCCATGAAATAAAAAACCTGGGTTGCCACCATCGGCGCGGTGCGCCACATATCTCCGATCGCGAGGGTGGGCGCGACAGTAAAGGCGATGGGCAGCGCGTAGGCAAATCCAGGCCTTTGCATTTGAGCCCTGAGACCGGCCCCAATAACCAGGAGCGCCGCAAGATAGCGCGTCAGCACCAGCAGGATGCCTCCGAATGTCCCCAACTCCTGCACGCCTCGGATGTTGTCCCACTCCGAAAGCTTGACGGCATATGGATCTGCACTGCTGACGCTGGCAGCCTGAATGCCCGTTCCGATCCCCTTGCCAAGAACGCTGAAGCCCGGTTCGCTGAGGAATCCAACCGTCATTTGCATGACGCGCACGCTCATCTCCGTCTGATTTTCCGAATGGCTGAGGCGGTTGAGATTCCCGGTGAAGGCATCGGGAGCCAGCAAGTAGGCAAGGCCAGCCATCAGCGGCATAGCGAAAATGATTCCGGCAAAGCGCAGAATCAGCCTCTGATTGCGCTGCAGAAGCGCTGCAACCGCTCCTCCAATGAAGGCGGCGGCGGCGAGGACAATTGCTGTGCGAGATCCGCTGACCATTGTCGCCATCGACACGCAGATACTACATAGAATTAGCAGCAACCTGGATTTGAAGGAGCGCTTCTCTGGAGGCAAGATCCACTCGCCGACTACCAGCGCCGCCGCGATGCCGCACCAGATGGAATAGCTGAGGGTGAAATTGAAGGTACCCGTGGCGCGGATGGCCGTAGAGCCAGCAATGGAGAATGCGGTTTCGTCGCCGGCAGCGGTGCGATTGATCCAGGCAGATTTTCCCGCCCTCGATTGCACGGTCCCCAGTATGCCCATGGGAATTATGATCAGCAGGTTCCAGCGGATGAACCGGCGCATCTGCTGGTGGTTCAGGCATACCGGAAACAAGAACAGGATCGGCAGATAAAAAATGTACTGATGCAGGCCGATTATGGCGGTTTTTAGCTGCAGGTCAACAAAGATCAGTTGCGCTAGCGTCTCAATGGAAAGCAGGAGCGCGATCAGACAGCACCCCAGGGCAACCTTGCCCGCCCAGATATGCCCCTTGAGGATGGCATAGACATACGCGATAATCAGCGGCACATCCTGCACCAGATAGAGCGGTTTGGCTGCCGCGGGGAAAGCCCACTTGCGGAGCGCTCCCTGCAACAGGACACAGATCCACCCCGCCATAAACATCCAGGCCAACAGGGTCCTGCTATCTGGCTTTCGCCATACTTTCCGGGCTTTTGGTGCTCTCTGGACAAGGGTTGCCAATGACGCGACGAATCCTTCCTTCTCTCTTCTGCGGGCTTGCTAATAGTTAACGCCTAGGGTGGAGTGCGAAATCGACAACGCATAGAGCGACTGGTTCAGCCAGCTGTTGATCAAAACCTTCCCGAAGCTCTTAGGGACAAAGAGAATGTCGTCGGTCTGGATCAGCGGATCAGCGATCTTGCCGTCGTGCAGTTTGGCAAGGTCCACATCAATCTCCTCGCGATGTCCGCCGACCAGGCGAAGAATTCTCGCGTGCGACAGCGCGGCGTTCGAATCCGGACCGCCGGCCACCGCGACGGCCTGCATTAGGGTCATATGCTGCGTGCCGACAATCGGGAAAAAACCCGGACGATTGAACTCGCCGAGCGCGAAAAAGCTGCCCGCCTGCCCCACGGTAACCACATCTCCTGGCCGGACCATCACATTCAGGCTGCGCAGATCAGTCAGGGTCCGGTCCAGATCTACATCCTCGGGCGGCGCGCCGTCGCGGTGCGCAATCAGCACGTGGTAGCTGGCTGTCGAGGAGATACCGCCTACCTGGCCGAGTACCATAGAAAGTGGGGCCGGAGCGAAAAGTGGAATCGGATGCGGAAGGCTCACCGCGCCCAGCACGATCACGACGAGATTGCGGGAGCTGACGACGTTCAACGAGACTTGCGGGGAAGACACCACTTGCTTGTCTTTCAGAGCCTGAATCACCGCCGCTTCGGCCTGATCCGGCATCAGGCCGGCAACCTTGACCTGCCCGGCATAGGGAACAAAGATTGTCCCGGCCGGCGAAACCGTCAGATGCAGGTCAGAGGCTTCCGGAAAATCCAGAAAATGCGCTTCGAGCGTATCTCCAGGGGCGAGGCCGACCGAGAAATCCGTCGCAGTATCAGCCTTTGCGTCCGTCTGCTGACCCTGTGCGGCGGGCAGCGCCGCCAAAAGCACCATCAATGCAATTTGCCGGTAAATTCTCACCATTCCCCTGTCCATTTGCTATGTCTCTTGTTGAAAACACCAGTGGTTGACATCATATCAGCAGGATTTATTCCCATCGCCGAAGCAAAAGTACAGCAAAAGACGGCCTTTAAGGGCTTCTCAGTGTACCCGCAACCGGCCCGACGGGGGCTTTGTGACACGAACTTCCGGCCTGCGAGGCTCATCTCTGGCTGGGATTCGGCGCAAACCCTCTGGGGATAGAGATGCAAACGCTTCTGCCGCACTCCACAGCAGCGCGATCTCAGCGGCTGAGGTGCGATCTGGTACTGGCGGATATGCAAGCCGATGCCGCCAGGCCTGTGATCATAACTTCGCCAATCTTGACTGTTCTTTGATTGTAGCAGCGCGTTGATCAGTCTATTTTGGCTCCGTGTTCAACTGGGTTGGTCTGTATCTGTTCTTTTTAGACGATTTCCGATTGCGCTGGATTAGGGCCGATTTGGGACATTGTCGCGAGTCGCGCGGCTAGAGCGGTTTTCCAATTGCTTTACACCGGAACGACTACCGCTGAGTGGTTCTTCCCCTTAAGAAACGCCGTGTTGCACTTAGCCTGCAAGGGTATACCTATTGGAGAGCCGCCCTAGTTGATCATGGCACTGCCACATAGCCTGTGATATAAAAAGCCGAGTGCCGGTCAGCATACCGCTTTCTGGTTGCAATGGCCGGCGGCTTGATCTTACCGTCTGTCGAAGCCTGCGCCTACTCCTCCACATTTTTGGTCTCCGGGGACAGAATCCATATGATCGCGCCGTTGCCTATCGAAGATCGAATATGGGATCTTTGCATCGTCGGGACGGGACCTGTGGGCATGGCGCTGGCGCTGGAGTTTGAGCGTCTGGGCCGGGAAGTGCTGGTGCTTGAGTCCGGTGGAATGGAAACGGATTCGGCTCTGGCAGATGCCTCGCGGGCTGAGATTGTTGACCCGAACCGCCACGCCGCAATGGAGATCTCAGTCTGCCGCGCACTGGGAGGAACTTCATGGACCTGGGGCGGGCGGTGCGTTGCCTATGACGACATTGATTGGATGGACCGGGAGTATGTGCCGGGAATCCATTGGACGATGCTGCATGACGAAATTCGCCCTTGGTACAGCCGGGCGGCGGAATATCTGCTTTGCGGAACCGGGCCGTTTGTTCTGCCCTTTGCCAAGCCGCTGACCGCCGGACTCAGGCTGGATGGACTGGAACGCTGGTCACGCAATACGCGGGTGATTCTGGAGCATCGCGAGCGGCTGCTCGCCTCCGAGAAGATCAAGATCAGCCTGAATTCGACAGTGACGGGATTTGGACTGAGCGAGGATGGCGGCCGGGTGGAGAGCCTGACGGTTTCTACGCCGGAGGGCCTTCGGAACGTAAAAGCGCGGAGCGCCATTCTGGCGATGGGCGGCGTGGAGACTACGCGGCTGCTGCTCAACGCGCAGCAGCAGTATCCGCACCACTTTGGTGGCACGGACGGGCCGCTGGGCCGCTACTACATGGGCCATCTCTCAGGCAAGATCGCGAATATCATCTTCGGTGACCCGGCGACGATCGGCGATCTGGATTTCAAGCTGGGCGAGGACGGCGCGTATTACCGTCGGCGCTTGATGCTGACTGTAGAGACGCAACTAGAGCATCGGCTGCTGAACACGACTTTCTGGCCGGACAATCCGCCGTTTTACGATCCCAGTCACGGCAGCGGTGTGCTTTCTTCGGTGTTTCTTGCGTTGGCTTTTCCGCCGACGGGCAGGCGGCTACTTTCAGAGGCAATCCGCCTGGCGCACACCGGCCCACGGCCCTACAAGCTGGCTGCGCATCTTAAAAATGCGGTCCTGGGTGCGCCACGCGGAGCTAGGGATATTTACGGAATTTTGTACGACCGGTTTTTTGGCAAGCCGCGCAAGCCGGGATTTCTGGTTCGCAACCGGGGCGGTCAATACGCCTTGCACTACCACTCCGAGCAGGTTCCCAACCCGGAGAGCCGCATCCAGCTCAGCGCGGAAAAAGACGCCTTTGGGCTGGCGCGAGCACGGATCGATCTGCGTTACACCGAGCAGGATTTTCAGAGCGTCATTGATTCGCATCGAGTGCTGGATGAGGCGCTGCGCGCCAATAAGATGGGCCGGCTGCAATATCGCTATCCGGCGGGGGAGTTACTGGAGCGGGTGAATGAGCACGCCTCCGACGGGCTGCATCAGGTAGGGACAACGCGCATGGGAACTGACCCTGCCGAGAGTGTGGTCGACGCCAACCTGAAAGTGCATGGCCTCGCGAATCTCTACGTTGCTTCGTCAAGTGTCTTTCCGACGACGGGGCAAGCGAACTCGACGTTGCTGGCGATCGCCTTCGGGCTGCGGCTGGCGGCGTATCTGGATTCAGCGCCTGTCCTATCTAACTGATTGGTAGTTGGTTAGATGTTTTCCATATAGCTATTTTTCGTCAGATGGAAATAGATGTTTAGCGACTATAAAGATGAGAGCTAAGAAGTTTGCTGTCGAAGTTGTTGCTAGAGCTATCAGCACCGGATCGCTCAGATGGAAATATCCACCTAAAGTGCCGCTATACCATACCCATCGAATGACCTGATAATCCCAGCATCCGTTGAGTATTAGAACAAAAGCGAACAGCAGAATCTTGAGCCAAAACTTGAGTCCCCAATCCATCCCTGCGCGTCGGGCCTTTTCGAGATCGCCCTTTTTATTCCTGCGCTCTTCTTCGATGGCTCGGAACAGCGAAGAGAGGTTAGACTCTTCGGCATCCATTGACGGAGGCGGGGGAATAATGAAATCGCCGGTCTTTTCCCCGTTCCCCTCGTCCACTAGTTTTCTCCTGCCTTTTGCTTTCTTCTGGCAAACTCGGCACGGATTAGATTATTTGGAATCACCGCTCCATGCCATCCGGTACATTCTCTCCAGGTAATATCCCACGCCGAACCAGATTCATGAGTAAGCATTGACAGATAAATGCTGCTCTTGTCTCTGTAGGTGTTCCATACATTTTCAAGGAGCCTATTTTGTGCATCTACAGGGCGCAGGAAACTTTCTCCCACTTTAGCTAATCTTGTAATGGGGCTGTCCTTAAATTCCTTGAATTCTTGGTACACTTCTGGAATTACAGGACCATACTTCCACGCCTCAACATCTTGCGAAATGAACGGCTCTTTCAAAAACAAAAGATGCCATCCATGCGCTAGATAAATGAGCTTTTGGAGCTTCATTGGCTGAATTGAGACGCCATCCCTCTGCCCCCTATTGAGGAATTCATTCGCTACGATCTTGGCATCAAGAGGCACTGAATCACCATTAGGCGAATACTTAGCGAATCCGCTGTACTCAGTCTATCACTTTGATGCCGACTTTTCCACCGTTTTGCAGGGAAAATTGTGTACAATGCGGTACCAAATAAGACAATCTGTTTTAGTCCATCCAGAAGCGAACGCGTCTCCAGTAGTGCAACCTTTTCTCCGGTGGTCTAAATGTGATTCGAGAGTCCCATTACCGCATAGTTTCCATGGTTCTGCACCAGCGCAGCCTTCTGATAAGGTGAAAGAACCGTGCGCTTGCTTCATGTGATCCGGACATTAAACCCAGAAAATGGCGGGCCGCCTGACTCGGTACGCATGTTTGCCGCCGCGCATCTCCGCGCTGGCAACGAGGTCGAAGTCGCCACGCTGGACAGCCCTGAAGCTCCGTATAGCAAGATGCCCGAAGGGGAGATTCACGCCTTCGGCCCCTGCCGCGGCAATTACTATTACCAGCCGGAACTGGAGCGCTGGCTGCGCGCAAATTGCCAGCGATTTGACGGCGTGATTGTGAACGGTGTCTGGCAATATAACGCTCTTGCTGCACGGAAAGCTGTCGCCGGGCGCAGGCCGTATGTGGTCTTTGCGCATGGAATGCTGGACCCGTATTTTCGCCGCGCCTATCCGCTGAAGCATATCAAGAAGCTGGCCTATTGGTTGCTCTGCGAGCACAAGAACCTGAGCCTGGCTGAGGCGGTCTGCTTTACCAGCGAAGAGGAGAAACGGATTGCCGGAGAGGGTTTTCCCTTTCGAGACTTCAAGCGAGTGGTGGTTCCTTACGGGACGATTGGGCCAAGCGGCGATCCTGCTGCGTTGAAGCAAGCATTTCGGGAGGCCAGTCCGGCTGCCGCGGAAAAGGGTTATTTGCTATTTCTTGGAAGGCTGCATCCCAAAAAGGGATGCGATCTCCTTTTTGAAGCGTTCGCCCGCGTCGCGCCGCCGGAGTTAAACCTGGTGATGGCTGGGCCGGATGATGCGGGCTGGCGCGCGGATATTGAGGCGCAGGCGGCGAGGTTGGGCATTGCCGGGCGCGTTCACTGGACCGGCAGTTTGCGCGGGGATGCCAAGTGGGGCGCGTACTACGGGGCCGAGGCCTTTATCCTGCCATCGCACCAGGAGAATTTTGGCATCACCGTGGCCGACGCGCTCTCTTGCGGAACGATTCCGCTGATCTCGGACAAAGTGAATATTGCCGCCGATGTCGCGGCGTACGGCGCGGCATTTGTTGAGAGCGACACCGTTGATGGAACGGTGAGGTTGATCGAGCGATTCTGCGCGACTTCAGCCGAGGAGCGCACGAAGATGCGCCTGCGCGCCCGCGCCTGCTATGAGCGGCGGTACTCGCTGGCCAATGCCGCGCAGGCTGTTTACGGAGCGTTGGGGCTGGTGTAGACGTAGCATCAAGCAGGAAGTTTTGGAAGGGAAGAATGCAAGCGATTGAACTGGGCAAATCGGGCCTGCGCGCGCCGCAACTGGGCTTTGGCTGCGCGGCGCTACTGGGACGCTCGGGACGGAGCGAATCGCTGCGGGCGCTTGCCGCAGCGTGGGATGAAGGCATCCGCTTTTTCGATACGGCGCGGTCGTATGGTTACGGCGAGTCAGAAGCATTGCTCGGCGAGTTTCTGCGCGGTCGGCGTGAGCAGGCCATCATTGCAACCAAGTTCGGCATTCTGCCCGCGCCGCCGGCGAAGTGGAAGCAGGCGGCTAAAGTTGTGGTGCGGCAGGCTCTCGCTGTGGCGCCGTGGGCGCGGGCCATCGTGCGCAGGGGTGCTGCCGGGCAGTTCAGCCACAACGAGTTCACTGTTGCAGTGTTGCAGCGGAGCATTGACGAGAGCCTGCGCAAGCTCGGCACCGATTACGTTGATTTTTTGTTGATGCACTCCGCCCCGGCGAGCGTTCTGGAGCAGGAGGATTTGCTAGAGACACTTGGGCGGTTGGTCGAGGCGGGCAAGGTGCGGGTTGCTGGTCTTTCCGGCGATCCGGAGGTGGTTGCGCTTGCGCTGGAACGGCGGACCAAACCACTCGCAGCGATGCAGTTCCCGTGTAATGTCTTTGACCTATCGGTTGCCGCGACAATTGCTCAGCGCAGCAACGATGCCGTGCTAGTGGCGAATCATCCCTTTGGCGGTGTGGCCCGGGTGCGCGAGTGTGCCGCGATATTGCGCAGCCTGTCGCAGAAACCGGAGCTGGACGCGGCACTGCGCGAAAAGCTGGCCGCAAAGGATGAAACGCTGCTGGGCGATGTGGTGTTGAACTCGATCCTGCGCGACACCGGAATTCATGTCGTGATTCCAGCGATGATGCGGGTCGAGCATATCCGCGCCAATGTGCGCGCCGTGACGAATTCGCGTTTCAGCTCGGAGGAGATTGCGCATATTCGCCAGGCGTTGATTCACTCGCCGACGAGTTAGAGTGGTTTTGAGCTTCTGCGACTCAGGGATCGTGCTATCCCACCCTAGCGACAAAAACAACTACGTCGCGAGGGTGGGGCACCCATTTTATTGCTCACGTGGAAGCTGACTTGCTAACTCGCTCTCATTACTCCGCGTTAGCGTACTTCTTGGGCCGGCGATTGGCTTGCAGAATCTTCTTGCGCAATCGCAGCGACTTGGGCGTTACCTCGACCAGCTCGTCTTCAGCGATGAACTCGATTGCCTGCTCCAGATTCATGCTGCGGTACGGAACCAGGCGCAGCGCGTCGTCGGCGCTTGATGCGCGCATGTTGGTCAGCTTCTTTTCGCGGACGACGTTGACGTCGAGGTCGTTGTCGCGTGAGTGCTCGCCGACGATCATTCCCTCGTAAACCTCAATACCGGAGCCCATGAAGAGAATGCCGCGCTCCTGCAATCCGTTGAGTGCGTAGGTGGTGGTCGGTCCCTGGCGGTCAGCGATTAACGCGCCGGTGGGCCGCTGCGGAATTTCGCCCTGATAGGGAATGTAGCCGTCGAAGAGCGCGTTCATCACGATAGTTCCGCGCGTCTCGGTGAGCATTTCGCTGCGCAGGCCGATGATGCCGCGGCTGGGTACTCGGAACTCCATGCGCACGCGGCCCGAGCCATGATTGTGCATCTTGGTCATCTCGCCTTTGCGCGGCCCGAGCTTCTCGATCACCACGCCAGTGTGCTCTTCGGGCACGTCGATGGTGAGATGCTCGACCGGCTCCATGCGCACACCGTCAACCATCTTGGTGACAATCTCTGGACGGCCAACCATCAGCTCGTAGCCCTCGCGGCGCATCATTTCAATCAAAATGGCCAACTGCAATTCGCCGCGGCCGAGCACCTTGAAAGTATCCGGTGAGTCCAGCTCTTCTACACGAATCGATACGTTGGTGAGCAGCTCTTTTGCGAGGCGCTCGCGCAGATTGCGGCTGGTGACATACTGGCCTTCGCGCCCGGCAAAGGGCGAGTTGTTCACGCTGAACTGAATGGCGATGGTCGGCTCGTCGATGACAATCAACGGTAAAGGCGCAGGATTCTCAATGCCGGTAATTGTTTCACCGATGGTGATGCCTTCAATTCCGGCCACGGCGACAATATCGCCCAGCGTGGTCTCGGTGGTCTCGGTACGCTTGAGGCCATTAAATGTGAAGAGCTTTGTAATGCGCGTTTTGAAGAGGCTGCCGTCGCGCTTGGAGATATTCACGTCGTCGCCGGCGTGCAGTGTGCCTTGAAAGACACGGCAGATAGCGATGCGGCCAAAGTAGTCGGAGTAGTCGAGATTGGTGACCAGAATCTGCAACGCGCCATCGGCATCACCTGTGGCTGCGGGAATTGTGTTCACAATCGCTTCAAAAAGCGGCTGCAAATTCTCGCCTGGAACAGAAGGATCGGTGGTCGCCTGGCCGAGCTTGGCCACTGCGTACAGCACAGGGAAATTCAACTGATCTTCTTCAGCATCGAGATCAATGAAAAGATCGTAAATTTCGTTCAGCACTTCCTGCGGGCGGGCGTCGGGGCGGTCAATTTTGTTGATGACGACGATGGGCGGCAGCTTGGCTTCGAGAGCCTTCGACAAGACATAGCGCGTCTGCGGCAACGGGCCTTCGGCTGCATCGACGAGCAGCATCACACCGTCGACCATCTTGAGCGCGCGTTCGACCTCGCCACCGAAGTCAGCGTGGCCGGGGGTATCGACGATGTTGATTTTGCCGCCTTCGAAGTTGATGGCCGTATTTTTGGCCAGAATGGTGATGCCGCGCTCGCGCTCCAGCTCATTGGAATCCATCACCCGGTCTGCCACTTGCTCGTTGGCGCGAAAGGTTCCCGACTGCCGCAGCATGGCGTCTACAAGGGTTGTCTTGCCGTGGTCAACATGGGCGATGATGGCGATATTGCGTATCGTCTGGCTCACAGGTGCGGTTTTCCTTCTCTTGGGTTCGGTTGCCCGGAGCAACCATTGGCGTTGAGGGAGTATGGGAGAGCATTTCACCGCACACTGCGGCAGTTTCTATTCTATCAGTAGGGTAATGCGGACCAGATAATCGGCTGTAGCCAGTCCCTAAACCGCTCTGCCTGCCGCGACGGCCGAGGCCCAGGCCCACTGGAAGTTGAAGCCGCCGAGCCAGCCGGTTACATCCACCACTTCGCCGATGAAGAAGAGTCCGGAAACTGCGCGGGCTTCCATTGTGCGCGCGTGAAGGTCGTCGGTGTTGACGCCTCCGGCGGTGACTTCGGCCTTGGCGAAGCCCTCGGTGCCGACCGGGTGCAACTCCCAGCGGTGCAGCGCGCGTTCGCGGACGTCGAGTTCGGCGTTGGTCCAGCCTTGATTCATCGCGGCTGTTTCGGCGAGGTGGTTAGCGAGGCGCTGAGGAAGCTGCTCGCGCAGGATTTGTTTTAAGGAAGCCTGATCGCGCCGTGCGGTGGGCGGTCGCAGCGCGTCGAGAAGGTGGGTTCGATCCGGAGCGAGATCGAGAAGCAGCGGCTCGCCCGGTCGCCAATAAGATGAGGCCTGCAAGATTGCCGGGCCGCTGAGTCCTCGGTGGGTAAAGAGCATTTTTTCTTGGAAGGGCTGCGTACTTTTTTCTTTTACGGATTTTGTTGGGCCGGCCTGAGCGACAACCTCGGTTGACACTCCAGCGAGTTCGGTCCATGCAGCCTCTTCGCCTCCGAGCAGCAGAGGAACCAGTGCGGGGCGCGGCTCGACGACGCGCAGTCCGAATTGACGGGCAAGTTCGTAGCCGAAGCCGGTTGCGCCGATCTTTGGAATTGAAAGTCCGCCGGTGGCGACGACCAATGTCCCAGATACGAATTCTCCCTGCAATGAGCTGATACGAAAACCTGCGCCCGATGCTGAATCCGCCGCGCGATCCACCTCGATCTCGCGGGCGTTCAGGATAATTTCGACCTTGCCCAGCTCGCACTCAGCCAGCAGCATGTTGAGCAGGTCGTGAGCGGATCGGTCGCAGAAGAGCTGGCCGAGGGTCTTCTCGTGCCACGGGATGCCGTAGCGCTCCACTAGTTCAATGAAGTGACGCGGCTGGTAGAGAGCCAACGCCGACTTGGCAAAGTGCGGATTTTCCGAGAGGAAATTATTTGGCCCGCAGTGAAGGTTGGTGAAGTTGGCGCGGCCTCCGCCGGAGATGAGAATCTTGCGCCCTGGCTGGGGATTGTGGTCGAGCAAGGCCACACGCCGCCCGCGCTGGCCGGCGACTGCCGCGCACATCAGCCCCGCCGCTCCCGCGCCGAGGACGATCACGTCGAATTGGCGCAGGGATGCAGGCATGCGTTCCAATTAGTCTGAATGTTAAACCGGTTTCTGGAATCCACCGTATACAGAGTTGATGCTCCGGCTTACAATTGCCTCGAAAGGTAGACGAATTCCGATATCGCTGCAACAATAATAGTGCAGGCCTTCAAGCGATTTTGCGGATGATGAACTGCCCGTCGAGGGCTTCTCGAAAAGTGAAGGGCTATGGGCAAGCTATACAAAGGGCGTTTTAACTCCGAGGTTGATCCACGAGATCTGGCCCTGTATACGCCGGCTGACGCCGCATGCTATTTGGGTATAAACCCCCAAACTCTCGGGACATGGCTCTGGGGTCGGACCTATCCCACGACATCTGGAGACAGGTTCTTCTCTCCCTTGATTAAGCCTGCCGATCAGGAGAATAAGCTTCTTTCCTTCTTCAATCTTGCTGAACTCCACGTTTTGGCGGCAACCAGATACAAGCACCGGGTTAGCTTTAAGTCCGTCCGCGCCGCAGTAGACACAATCCAAGATCGATTTCCCTCTGAGCACCCCTTAATTTCACGTGATTTCCTGACCGATGGGAGGGACCTCTTTCTTCAGAGCGTAGGTGAAAACGAAAATTTGTCTCGCCCCATGCAGTTGAACTTCAAGAACATTATGGATATGTTCCTTGAACATGTTATTCCTGACGAGGATAACCTCATTAGCAAAATCTTCCCTCTGATTGCTGGACAGCCAGATGACAAAGTCATCTCGATCACTTATGGAATATCGTCTAGCCAACCTGCGGTGGATGGATTCGGGGTTCCGGTATGGCTGATTCATGATCGCTTCATTGCGGGTGAAGAACCAGATTCCATAGCGGCAGACTTTGACATCCCGACGCCGAGAATTCAGCGAGCGCTTGAATACATTGACCAGAGGGCAGCCTAAACTCGACCAAGAAATATTCCTTGATCGTACACATGGTGTACGTATGGTAGGAATGCTTCGCAAAGCCGGCTTTGTGGTCCACCCGATCTACGAAGTATGGCCTAGCCCCAAGCACCAGTTTGTGGCTGACCCTGAGTGGATTAGGCTATGTGGAGAGAAGAACTGGATTGTTGTTACTGGCGATAAGCGAATAGAGTCGGTACCTGAAAACCGACAGGCTGTTATCGACGCACGAGCAAAGGTCTTCCTGGTAAACGATAGCAACAGTTATCCAGAAGAGTGGGCCGCGGCAGTCATCGTCGGACACTACAAAATGCAAGAGATAATTGACGGGAACCGAGGTCCGTTTTTTGTCAATATTCGCAAACGTGCTGACAGCCATATTGCGAAGTTGCGATTACCTCCAGGCTACACCGCCCCGGAGAGCACGAACGTGGTTGTACCGGCGACAACTTCCCCAGACCAAGAATCTTCCAATCCACAGTCGCCACCATCTGACGACGAAAAGCGATCCGAACCCGATCCCCTTCTCCCGGGCAAGCCAGGGAATCTGTTTGATAGCTCATCTTAATGTCTTTGATTTTAAGAAGTTAGCACACTAAGGAGCGACATCGGCTGCGGATTCAACCCGGAACCCCCGCAAAATACTCCGCCACTTCCAACCAGTCGTTTACGCGGGTGAAACCGGTAGCGGTGAGGTTGTGCGGCGCGGTGTAGAGGAGTCCCTGGCCCTCGAAGCGCTGGAGGTTGCGGGGCAGGTCGTCGATGAGGTACTCGGCGCGGAGGATGCTCTTGTTACCGCAAAAAACGTAGTTGGTGGGCGGAATGAAGGCGAAATGCCGCTGCAGCCAGCGATATTTGGGGCCGAGGGAGTTGGGAACGGTCATGGCCTGGGTGGCAATGAAGATTTCAAAGCGCGCGGAGAGGTCTTTGAGCACCTGCTGGGCGTGGGGAATGAGGGGCAGATCCTCGAAGAAGTCCTCAGCATCGAGGAATGCGCGGAGCTGCTGCTGGCGGTCGATGGGAGCGACCTCCCAGAGTCCTTTGCCGGCGAGGTCGTCTGGAGTGACGTCTTCGTCGAAGGTCTGGTTGTAGCGGCGCAGGTGCTCGGCCAGTGTGTCGGCCATGACCTCGTCCATATCCACACAGATGCGCGCCACGGCTACTCCCCTGCCTGCCTTTTGCGGATGGATGCGCCTGTGGCTGGAGCGGACGCGGGGAGTGGGACTTTGGGCGCTGGTGCAAAGGCCGGGTCCCAGTAGAGCAGGCGGCTGCAGCTCTCGCAGATGAGCAACTGGCCTTCGCGGAGGTTGTTCCACATCTGCGGACGGATGCCCATGCGGCAGCCATTGCACTGCTGCTGCTCAGCGCGGGCCAGACCGGTGATGCGAGCGCCGGCTGCGCGGTCAAAACGGGCGAGCCACTCGGGTTCAATGGCTGCGCGGAGGGTCTCTCGCTGCGCGCTGAGAACTGCCTGCTCGCGGCCGATCTCCTGCTGGGTCTGGGTGACACGCTCGCGCGTCTTCTCCAACGCGCCGGAGAGGGTTTCGACGCTGGCGCGGGCGGCAGCGAGTTCAACTTCAGCGGCTTCGGTGCGCTCCAAGCTGGCGAATCCTTCCGTCTCAAGGCGTTCGACCTCACGGTCGGCGAATTGGACCTCGTGCTCAATGGCCGCAGCCTGGGCGGGGGTGGTCACGGAATCCTGCTGGGCGCGGTAACGCTTGGCTTTTTGGCGGTGACCGTCGATCTCGCGCTCTAATTTGGTGCGAAGCGATTCCTCGCGACTGAGTGTGCCATTGGCCTCAGCGGCCTGGCGCTGCGCCTGCGCAAGAGCGGCCTCGGCCTGGGCACGCTCCGCAGGTAGCGCGGCGGCATTCTTCGCCAGCCGGGCGCGTTCCAGCTCCACTTCCTGCAGCTTTACGAGGTTTTCAATCTGCGCTTGCATCTGTGACAAGAAGTCTACGTCATTCACCGGGCTTTAAGAAAACTGCTGGCCGCAGGGGCGGAGTTTTTCAGAGAGAGTGCCGGAGCGTTGAAAGCGTTTGCAGCCAACTGGTGAATCCAATTACGATGCCAACGTATGAAAAACCGAATCGATCTACTGCTGGTGGTTCTTCTTCTTGCAGGTACCTTTGTCTTTGCGCAGTCTCCTGCTGGCGCGACTGATCCGCTGGCACCTACGCGCGATACCAAATCTGCCGTTGAAATTGATCGCGAATGGCAGCAGTCTGTCGCCAAGTACGATGCTGAGCGCGCCCGCCTGTCGGCCGTGGCCGACAGGCAGGCTAACGACGGGCCATATCGCGCTGACTGGGCTACGCTGGTCAAGTATCAGCAGCCGCAATGGTACAAGGACGCGAAATTCGGCATCTTTATCCATTGGGGCATCTACTCTGTTCCGGCTGCGGAGAACGAGTGGTATCCGCGCAACATGTACCGGCCCAACGAAGGCGCTTACAAGAACTTCCAGGAGCATTTTGCCTCGAAGGACCCAGCGCAGAAAGACACTCTCGGCTACAAAGATCTGATTCCGAAGTTTCGCGCCGAGCATTTTGACGCCGCTGCCTGGGCCGCGCTGTTCAAAGACTCCGGCGCGCAATATGTTGTCCCGGTGGCCGAGCATCACGACGGATTTTCAATGTATAACTCCGGCCTATCGGACTGGACAGTCGTAAAGATGGGACCGAAGCGCGACACATTGGGTGAGCTGGCTGCCGCGATTCGGGCGCAGGGATTACACTTTGGACTCAGCTCTCATCGCGCCGAGCATGACTTCTTCTTTGACGGCGGGCGCACCATCCGCTCCGATGTCAACGATCCGAAGTATGCCTCGTTATACGGACCGGCGCATGAATGGATTTCTTCACCGACGCAACAGATGCAGGACGACTGGACCTATGTAAGTTCGGAATTCGCCAATGACTGGCTGGCGCGCGCTACGGAGTTAGTGGAAAAATACAAGCCAGAGCTAGTTTACTTTGATTGGTGGGCGGGACAGCCGAATTACCGGCGCAACGTCACCGAGTTTACCGCTTATTATTACAATTTTGCAGTTGCACATGGTTATACCGGCGTCATCGATATTAAAGATAATGATTTGAACTGGAAAGCCGGCGCACGCGACTTTGAGCGCGGACAGCAGGATCATATCATTGCCGATCACTGGCAGACGGATACCTCGATCAGCAACGCCAGTTGGGGATATATCGAGCACGATACTTACAAATCTCCGGAATTTCTCGTCCGACAGCTGGTCGACATTGTAAGCAAGAACGGGAATCTTCTTTTGAACTTTGGGCCTCGGGCAGACGGAACCATCCCCGACGAAGTGCGCTCGACATTGCTGGAGATTGGCGGCTGGCTAAAAGTCAACGGCGAGGCGATTTATGCGACAACGCCTTGGAAGACATACGGCGAGGGTCCGACGCAGATCAAGGCCGGTGCATTTCACGACACAGATACCAAGCCCTACACGACTGAAGATTTTCGCTTCACCGTCAAGGGCGCAACCGTCTATGTGATCGGCATGAGTTGCCCTGCGGACGGGAAAGCAACGATCCACTCCCTGGGTTGGGCACATGAGGGAAGCACGCTGCCAATCGGCAAAGTTGAATTGCTTGGATCGGCGGAAAAAGTGACGTGGTCGCAGAACGCAAATGCTTTGGAGGTTACCTTGCCGACCGGCGCCGCTTGTAAGTACGCTTATGCGCTTCGGCTCACACCGGCTGCAAAGTAGATTAAGACTCATAGCGCGGCAACGGCATGCTAGGTGGCCGTGGCCGCTTTGCTTTTAGCGAGTTTTCCATTTATTTGACAGCGCCACCCACTGCTGTCCGGTTAACGACTAGCTTGCTGGCCGCAACCGCCTGATGTGCGGATGGTTGCGAGCGTTTTCGGGTGGTGTCGATTTGAAATTGCCGCGATGCTGATTCCAGAGATGTTTTCTGGAGGCGGCGGTGAACGCTGGCAAGGTGCTGTTTGCTCAGTTGATGGATTTCCTTCCCTGGACGTCGTTTGCCCGCAGCGTAGCCCGTTATGGCGGCGACCGTCGGGTGCGCAGCCTCAACTGCGCCGAGCAGTTCCGTGCCATGGCTTTTGCCCAGTTGACCTATCGCGAGAGCCTGCGCGACATCGAGGCTTGTCTCAGCGCACAGCCCGCTAAGCTCTACCCCATGGGCTTTCGTTCTCCCGTTCGGCGTTCCACTTTGGCAGAGGCCAACGAGAGCCGCGATTGGCGTATTTACGCGGAGTTGGCGCAACGATTGATGCTTCAGGCGCGCAAGCTCTACGCCAAGGAAGATCTCGGCATGGACCTCGACGCCGCCGCTTACGCATTGGACTCGACCACCATCGACCTGTGCCTGAGCCTGTTCCCCTGGGCGCATTTCCGCTCCACCAAATCCGCAGTCAAGATGCATACGCTGCTCGATCTGCGCGGCAACATACCAACGTTTATCCGCGTCACCACTGGCGATGTGCACGACGTCAACATCCTCGACGAAATCATCCCGCAACCCGGCGCTTACTACGTCATGGATCGCGGTTATCTCGATTACGCCCGACTCTATCGCATCCATTTGTCCTCAGCGTTCTTTGTCACACGCGCAAAGCGTAACCTCGATGCCAGCCGCATCTACTCCCAACAGGTGGACAAGCAGACCGGCATTCTTGCTGACCAATCTATTGCCCTCAACGGCTACGACAGCCGCAAGGATTACCCTGGCCATTTGCGTCGCATTCGCTATCGCGACTCGGACACCGGCAAGGATCTGGTCTTCCTGACTAACCAGTTCATGCTGCCCGCTGCTACCATCTGTGCCCTCTACAAGAGCCGTTGGCAAGTCGAGCTGTTCTTCAAGTGGATCAAGCAACACCTGCGCATCAAGGCCTTCTTCGGAAGCAGCGAGAACGCCGTCAAGACCCAGATCTGGATAGCCGTCTCGGTCTACCTGCTGGTCGCCATCGTCAAGAAAAAGCTCGAACTGCCCGGCTCGCTCTACACTTTGCTGCAAGTACTCTCGGTAACTCTGTTCGAGAAAATGCCCATTTCACAGGCACTTCAGCAGAAGCACTACACCAGTCAACTAACTCCAAACTCCAACCAACTCATTCTGTTCGACTTTTAACCGGACAGCAGTGAGCGCCACCAATTTTTCATCCATTGTCGGCGCAGGCTTTGGCGCAGCTTTTGTCTGCTTCTGCGCCTGCCGTGCTGCCGGTTCCATTAATGCTTTCATCGATAACGCAATGCGCTTGGCCTTGGCGTCTACACTCAATACTTTTACCTTGACGATCTGACCAGCCTTTACTGCTTCCGACGGATCTTTGATGAATTTGTTGCTTAACTCGCTGATATGTACCAACCCATCTTGATGAACACCGATGTCTACAAACGCACCGAACTTGGTCACATTTGTTACGACGCCTTCAAGAACCATGCCCTCTTGAACGTCAGATAGCTCGCGAACTCCTTCGTGAAAACTGGGAGCAACGAAGGTATCGCGCGGATCGCGGCCCGGCTTGCGCAGCTCGGCAAGAATGTCATTCAGCGTATAAGTACCCGCGGAAAGTTGGCTACGATCAACCTGTTCCAATAGCTGCGGCGACTGTATCAGCGCATTCACGGTTGTCTTCAGCGAGACTGCAATCTGTTCGACGACCGGGTACGATTCCGGGTGAACTGCAGTCTTATCCAGTGGATTGTCTCCGTCGCGGATACGAAGGAAGCCGGCGGCCTGCTCGAATGTCTTTGGGCCGACGCCGGCTACCTCGAGCACCTGCGCGCGCGAGCGGAAGCTGCCCTTCTCATTGCGATAACTGACAATATTTAGCGCGGTGCGCTCGGTAATACCGGCAACAAATCGGAGCAACGTCCATGACGATGTGTTCAGATCAACACCGACACGGTTGACGCAGCTTTCGATCACGTTTTCCAGTGACTCCTGCAACTGACGCTGGTCGACATCGTGCTGGTACTGACCCACACCGATAGACTTAGGATCTACCTTGACTAACTCGGAGAGCGGGTCTTGCAAACGGCGGGCGATGGAGATAGCCCCACGCACAGTCAGGTCAAGATCGGGAAACTCCTGCCGTGCGACCGCAGAGGCCGAATAAACACTGGCTCCGGACTCACTGACCGTTACTGAAAAAATATCCTGAATGCCCTTCTCGCGCAGAAATTCACGGACAAATGCATCTGTCTCGCGCGAAGCGGTTCCGTTGCCGATGGCGATGGCGCGAACATTGTGTTTGCGCAGTAGCGACTCCAACTTTGGAGCGGCTTCGGCATTGCCATGCTTTGAAGTATGAAGATACAGGACATCATGGGCTAGCAGCTTACCGGTGTTATCGACAACGGCGACCTTGCAGCCCGTACGCAGGCCGGGATCGATGCCCAGAACAGAGATCGGCCCCGCGGGCGGAGCAAGGAGCAAGTTATATAAGTTATCTTGGAAGACCTGAATCGCTTCCGTATCCGAGCGCCGCTTTAGCTCCATGCGAGTCTCAGCCTGGATTGATGAGTTGAGCAGTCGCTTCCATGCGTCTTCGATAGCCAGTTCGAGCTGATGAGTCCAGTCGCCACGCGCGCGCAGAATCTGGCTGCGTAAAATGCCAACTGCGCGCTCCGGCTCGACTTCAATAAGGAAATAGAGAATATTTTCGCTCTCGCCGCGGCGGATGGCCAACATGCGATGCGATGGAATCGTCTTTACCGGCTCTTTGTACTCGTAATACATCTTGAATTTATCCTGCTCATCAACCGCGTCGGTAACTTTGCGGCAAATAACGATACCCTCATCGAAGAGAAGCTGGCGCAGCTTTTTGCGCAGGTCCGCATCTTCGCTGATCCACTCAGCAACGATGTGGCGCGCACCTTCGAGCGCTTCGTCTACCGTCGCGACGCCCAGTTCCGCATTTACAAAAGTGGGCGCAAATATCTCCAGTGGCTGCTGGGACGGCTCTTGCGCCCAGAGATATTGAGCCAGCGGCTCCAGGCCTTTTTCGCGCGCAATGGTTGCCTTGGTACGGCGCTTGGGGCGGTAGGGAAGATAGAGATCTTCTAACTCGTTCTTATCCAGTGTGGCCTCGATACGTGACTTGAGTTCGTCGGTAAGCTTTCCCTGTTCCGCGATGGAGGCGAGAATAGTCGCTCGCCGTTCGGTAAGATCGCGGAAGTACGCAAGCTTTTCCTCGATGTCGCGAATCTGCACTTCGTCGAGGTTGCCGGTCGCCTCTTTGCGGTAGCGGGCGATGAAGGGGACCGTGCCTCCATCGTCGAGCAACTCGATAACGGCGACCAGGCCGCGCATGGGGATATTCAGTGTTTGAGCAATATGGAGGAGAATTTCAGGAGCGAGGGAGTCGGTGTTTTTCATAGTTTCCTTGCCTATGGTACATGCAATCAGTGAGCAGGCGCCCGGCGGAGATGTGCAAAACCGTGCAGGGAATTTGTTGACGGTTGAGTGTCCTGCGCTGGCTGGTTATCTTGCAACTTGCCCCCGTGTTGCCTAGGATTGCCTTATGCCGCCGCTGCTGGAGATCCGCGATCTGCGCATCCGTTTTGGAGCAGTTGAGGCGGTGCGCGGCGTGAGCCTGCAACTCGGCGAAGGCGAGGTGCTGGGGCTGGTAGGCGAGTCGGGATCGGGCAAGAGCGCGACGGCGCTGGCGATTCTGAGGCTGCTTGGCCCGGCGGCGCAGATCAGCGGTGAGATTATTTGGCGCGGCGCTGATCTGTTGCGTCTGGATGCTCCGGCGCTGCGGCGTTTGCGTGGGCGCGAGATTGCGATGATCTTTCAGGAGCCGATGACGGCGCTGAATCCGGTGATGCCGGTTGGCCGCCAAGTGGCCGAAGCTGCGGAGGCGCATTTTCCGAGTTGGACGGGAAGAGAAGCGAAGCGCAAAGCCATTGTGGCACTGGAAGCCGTTGCGATCCCGGAGGCTACACGGCGGTACAGCGATTACCCGCATCAGTTTTCCGGCGGGCAACGGCAGCGGATTCTGATCGCGATGGCGATTCTCAACCAACCGCGACTGTTGATTGCCGATGAACCGACGACGGCTCTAGATGTTACCGTGCAGGCGCAGGTGCTTAACTTGCTCCGCGAGTTGCAGCGTGAGCATGGACTAGCTATGCTGTTTATCTCGCACGATCTGGCGGTTGTCGGCCAGGTAGCCAGCCGCATGGCGGTGATGCGCTTGGGGTTTGTTGTAGAGTCGGGGCCAAGCACGCGCCTGCTGACTGCACCCGAGCATGAATACACGCGCAGCCTGCTGGCTGCGGTTCCTACACTGCGCACGAACCGCGACCAGCCTTTGGCAATGCTGAATCGGGCTGCGGGCAGTGCCGGGTTCACGTCAGCAGGTATAGAGTAACTAAGGAGTGGTTGTTCGGCGGACAGAAGTAAGAACCGGTTGTGAAGCGGTCAGGTTTGAAGTCAAAGAGAGAGAAGATTTTATGAGATTGTTTACTTTCCTCAGTGTCGGTGCGATTCTTGTATTACTCCCCGGCTGCTCCAAGGTGCAGGCGTTGGTTGGTCAGGCTGTACAGTCTATACAGCCGTCAGCGAACCAGCAACCAACGCAGCCTCCACCCCCGCCGCCTCCACCGGCGAAGCCTGTTCACAAGGGAAAGAAAGCTGAACCAAAGCCGGAGCCGACCCAGGCGGAGCTGTTTGAGTATATTCGCGGCAAGCTGATCACGCTCAGTCCGGATGATGGCATTAATGACAATGTTGAAGTTAGCCTCAATGCGGCAGGCACGGTGATGACGATTACTCAACCCAGTGGAAGATGCGATGAATTTCTCAGCGCGCTGAATGTCAACAGCATCTCATGGGATATCTTCGATCCGAGCGACTCTCATAACTCGCGTCCGGAGATGGCACGAGTCACTATTCCTTCGGTGAGCGGAAAGACAGCCCGCACCTGCTATGACAAGAAGGGAAAAGTGGATGCAGAAGTGACAACCAACCGTGTACGTCTGCTTTTTTCATTGGCAAAGGTGGAGCAGATTTCCGGCTTTCAGGACAAGATGACCAAGGCGCTGAAAAAGCTGATCATTGATTCAGGCGGCGCTCCGGAAAAGGGTTTGTTCTGACGCACTGATTGTTCTACATGAACCTTTGTCCAGGTCAGAGATGAATTCGTTTCGGGCGGCAAATGTGAGTTGCCTGAATTGAGATCGCTGCATGTGTGGAGGGACCTTTGAAAGCCGTCAGCTTATTGTGGCTTAGTTTCTGTTGGTTCTTGTTCGGCATTTCATCTACCGCGCAGCAATCTGGGACCATCGCTCCTGCCACGATAGTTCCGCCGGAGCATCCCGTTACCGAAGCTACTCTCAGGCGATATTTTGCGTCTTGCCATTTCTCGCTACGGAATCGCGAGGCGCTTGAGGTTCAGTTTGAGGGACAGGAGAGAGATTTACCTGCATGGTACCCAAAGGATGTATGGAATGTGACAGTAAAGTCGGTGGAAGATATCGATGTAGTTGATATCGCTTTGCCGGTTTACCAGAAGTACTTCTCCGAGGAAGATGCGCAGAAGATCATTCGTTTATTTGTAACCCCGCAAGGACAGGCGATGATCAAGAAGGTTTTTGACGACTCCATACAGCACGAGTCAGAAGGAGATAGTGCAATGGAGGCGCGACGGAAGGCGCTTGCCGCGCAACGAGATCAGGAAGGTGCGGAAGTGCATGCCATGCTCAATTCCATGACTCCAAATGAACATCGCGAAGTGGAAGCGTTTGCACGATCCGCAGAATGGCAAAGACTGAATTCTCTTTCAGGCCAGATCGTTCAGGAGTTTGCAGCAGCATATAGTCTGAAACAGAAACAAGTCATCCAAGATATTGCTGAGAGGCACAAAGCAGAACTCTCAGATGCGCTTCGTGAATACAAAGCTTCTCATCCAGAAGACCATACAGCACCGTAGATGTTGGATTCGAGATAGACTAGATACTGGCAGGAGGACCGGGCGGTCGCTGCCGGGCATTTTGCGTGAAAACGCGGGGCGTCCGGGGGAGGAAAGTCCGAACTCCGCAGGGCAGTGTGCCGGATAACGTCCGGGATGCGGGTTTCAAGACCCGTAGACGGCCAGTGCCACAGAGAAAATACCGCTTCGGCTGTGTTTTCCCAGGTCTCAAAATCGAGACCTGGGGCACCCAACTGGAGTAAGGGTGAAAAGGTGCGGTAAGAGCGCACCGCTCCGGCAGTAATGCCGGAGGCATGGTAAACCCCACACGGAGCAAGACCAAATAGGGAGGGAAGCAAATGCCCAAGAGCCGGGCATTGCTGCGCACCGGCCCGGTGCGCCCAGGCGGCTTGAGCCATTGCCGAAACCTCCGGGTAGGTCGCTGATGAACGTCCGCGGCGACGCGGCGTCTAGAGGAATGACCGCACACGACAGAATTCGGCTTACAGGTCCGCTTGCCAGAGATTCTGCCGAACAAATCAGCCCTGGCCGGGTAGATCCCTGCCGGGGCTGGCCATTTTTTGAGCGAGTCAGCGGGTGCTTTGGTCGGGCAGCTTACTCCCTCCACTCTTACATTGTTCTCTCAACTCCCTTCGACATGAGTTGCGTGGATCGCCTGCGGGCTGACTCGCTAACTTGCGGTGTTGCTGACTCGCTCTTCCGCTATACGATAGAAGAATGTTGCGAGTGAAATTGCTGGAACCCGGCGCGCGGCTGCCCGTTGTTGCGCATCCCGGCGAAGACCTGGGCTACGATCTTTTTTCGCTGGAGTCTGTAGTGCTGACTCCACGCGCTACCGTAAAAGCGCGCACTGGGATTGCCGTCGAGGCGCGTCACCCAGCGACCGGCGCAGCGCTAGGACTGCTGGTGCGGGATCGCTCATCGATGGCCGCTCGAGGAATTATCACAACCGGCGGCGTGATTGACGCAGGCTACCGGGGCGAGATTCTGGTGCTGATGGCCAACCTCGGCGAGAATGCCGTGGAGTTGAAGGCCGGCGAAAAGATTGCGCAGATGATCCCCGTGCCCGTCCTGACTGGAGTTGTAGAAAAAGTTGAAAGTCTGGAAGACTCGGCGAGGGCGGAAAAGGGATTTGGCAGTTCCGGGCAATAAAGGATTCTGAGAAGTACAGCCTCTTGCACTGGTTTCAGTGCGTCCTTCGATACAAAGGAACCACTGAGGAGTTTTTTTCGTATCCAAAATCTGTGAACGACAGGAAAATAGATTCGGGATGCGTACAGCGTGCTGGTCAGGGTGTTTTCCGGCGTTCAATGATGTGTTCCGCCTAAGATTTCGTACACTGGATGGGCAAGGATTTGATGCGCTGGCGGTGTTCTAAACTTCGGCTCTGACACTTTTGCTTTTACCACCGCAAAAAAATTATCCCGCCGCTGCATTCCCTGGGTAGCGGAAGATTTTGTGATCATGCAGCAACGATCATGCCGCACAAGGATACAGGATCATGCAATTCACTCAGGCCATCAAACTCGCGCTGCAATCCCTGTGGGCCAACAAGATGCGTTCTATCTTGACGCTGCTTGGAATGGTGATTGCAGTTGCGTCGGTGATCATGGTCGTCACGCTGACCAACGGCGCCAAGGAGTTTGTTACCACCAAGGTGAACACCTACGGCGCCAGCGTTGTGACTATCAGCAGGATGCCGCAGACCTTCATCACCATTGACGAATATCTGGAGTTTCAGAAGCGCAAATTTATTTCCTACGACGATTTCAAGGCCGTTGTTGCCGAATGCAAATCCTGCATGTCAATTGGCGGCCAGCGCACTACCACCGGTAAGGTTGTTTATCAGACCAAGTCAACCACCGATACAAGCATTCGGGGCTGGACCTGGATGATGCCTCCGATCTCGAATCTGAATATTGACACAGGGCGTTCATTTACCGAGACGGAAGACCAGCACAGCAGCCATGTGGCCATCATCGGCTATGACATTGTCGATAACGTTCTTGGACCCGGCGACCCGCTGGGCAAAGAGATTCGTGTCGATGGCGCGCCCTATACGGTGATCGGCGTTGGAGAGCGGCAAGGCAAGATGCTGGGCATGAGCATGGATAACTGGGTCGCCATTCCGCTCACATCTTTTCTTCAGGCCTACGGCTCGCAAGCCACGATGACGATTTTTGTGAATACCGGCGGAGGGGGCGAAGTGATGGATTCGGTTTCAGACGAATTGCGCGTTATCATGCGCGCGCGCCGTCATCTGGCGCCGGCTGCAAAAGACGCTTTTACCATTGAGACCAGCGCTACTTTTCAGAATTTGCTGGGAAATGTACTGAACAATTTCGGTGCTGTGGTGATTGCGCTGGCCAGCGTTGCGTTGGTCATCGGAGGCATCGTCATCATGAACATCATGCTGGTTTCGGTCACCGAGCGCACGCGGGAGATCGGCGTTCGCAAGGCTCTCGGCGCCAAGCAGAAGGATATTCTTCTTCAGTTTCTGATTGAATCGGCAACCATGGCGCTGCTGGGAGGCGTGATCGGAGTGGTTGCGGGCATTTTAGTTGCCAAAATTATTACTCTGGCCATTTCTTTCCCCTCCGTCGTCGGGTTCTGGGTGATTCCGCTCAGTTTGTTCGTTGCGACAGCGGTTGGACTGTTCTTCGGGGTTTACCCAGCATATAAGGCGGCACGCCTTGATCCAATTGCCGCGCTGAGAGCGGAGTTATAACCATGAGGCTGAGAGGCACAAGAGAATCTGTTCGCATGGCGCTGGAGACTCTGCGCAAGAACAAATTGCGTTCCGGCTTGACAGTGCTCGGTATCTCGATTGGAATCTCCATGGTGATTCTGATCTCTTCAGCAATCAACGGACTGAATTCAAATATCGCTCAATTCGTCAACACGCTGGGCACCAACGATCTTTGGATTTTTCAGTTCGAACCTTTCGGCAAACGGCCTACCACCGAAGAACTTAATCGAAAGAAAATGACCTATGAGGACGCCCTGGCCATGCGCAGTCTGCCGCATGTGGTGGCCGTTGACCCTGAACTAACCATTCAAAATTTTCAGACTGGTCTGGGCAGCGTTTCCGTCAAGGCAGGGACGCACAAGATTTCGAACACTATTCTCAATGGAAACTCCGCAGCCGTGAAAGAAACGGCAGATATTGAATTGCTGGATGGGCGCATGTGGACCGACGCTGAAGACGAACGGCGCGCAAAGGTCGCCGTGCTGGGCCATGATGCCGCCGAAGATCTCTTCCCCGATCAATCAGCAGTGGGACACGAAATCGATTGCGGCGGAAGTATTTTTACCGTAATTGGTGTGCTCGATGTGCAGCCGCAGCCCTTTGGCAGCGGACGCAATACGCAGGATAACTCAGTTTATTTTCCGCTACAAACATTTCGTCAACTGCATCCGGAGCAGAAGGATTTCTGGATTGTCGTGAAATATGACGATCCGAAAAACAAGGATATTGTTACCGAAGAAGTTCGGGAGTTGCTCCGCGTGCGACGCGCGGTGCGCCTCGAACAGGATGATAATTTTGCGATCTTTGGCCCTGACTCGCTGACGCGCCTGTGGAACTCTTTGACTGTCGGGCTTTTTTCCTTCATGGTCGCCGTCTCATCCGTAGGATTGATGGTCGGTGGCGTGGGCGTGATGAATATCATGCTGGTCTCGGTAACGGAGCGCACCCGGGAGATCGGCGTGCGCAAGGCAATCGGCGCGACCAAGAAGAATATCCTTCTGCAGTTCACGGTGGAAGCCATCACTCTTTGCCTGGTGGGCGGGCTGATCGGCATTCTTGCCGGCGCTTTGTTTACGCTGATTCTTCATTATGCGGTTTCGTTCTTACATGCAGCGCTTTCGCCAACCTGGGTGATAGTGGCTATCAGCGTTTCGTGCCTTATAGGACTGGTTTTTGGCATTTACCCGGCTTGGAAGGCCGCCAATCTGGATCCGATTGAGGCGTTGCGTTACGAGTAATCCGCAAAAGATTGGCCGCTGAATTCCCAATCGATTGTTACTCGCCGCAGGCCGCGCACGGCATTGGTGAGATAAATCGCGTCGGCTTTTCGCAGGTCGTCAAGATAGATCACACGCTCTTCTATATCCGGCCGTGTTTCCAGAAGATGGCGACGGTAAACTCCAGCCAGCAGGCCGGATGCGACTTGCGGCGTAAACCACAGACCGTCCTTCTCGATGAAGAGATTACTGATGGCTCCCTCGGTGACTTCGCCACCGTCGTTTTGAAAGATTGCATCGTCAAAGCCAGCGTGCGTTGCCTCTTTGTGGGCCTTCGCGTAAACCGCTCTGTTGGCTGTCTTGTGAAAAAACATCCGGTCGCGCGGATCGGTTCGCTCCGGTGCGATATAGGCGCGAGCCGGCGGCGTATTTTGAATTAGCACCTCGTACTCGAGATGCAATCCCCCATCACTATCAAGCAACAAGCGCACTTTGCGCTGCTTGGTGTCCGCAAACCCGCTTGCCAGGGATTCTAGTTCGGATTTGATGGCCGCTCTATCACACGGAAAATCGAAGTAGGCAGCAGAATCCTCCAGCCTGTCAAGATGCAGTTCGATCAGTGGATAGCCGTTCTGCCAGAGCAGGGTTTCAATCAACGAGAATTTCTCTTGCTCTTCTTCCTTTGCTTGCGCGGCAGGCTTGAGCAGAAACTCCGCTTTAAGCAGGCATTCACGGTATTCATCTTCCGCGTTCGAATCAATCACGATTCCGCTGCCCACGCCCATTGAGCCTGCATCTCCATCAAGCGCCAGAGTGCGGATCGCGACATTGAAAATCGTCCGCTCAGGAGAGAAGAATCCAATCGCTCCGGTTGTGACGCCGCGTGGTTGCTCTTCAAGACTCGTGATGAGCTGCATTGCCCGCACCTTGGGCGCGCCGGTAATGGAGCCGCAAGGGAAGAGCGCGCGGAAGATTTGCTGATAGCTGACATCAGGGCGCAGTTCGCCGCTCACACTCGAAGTCATCTGCCAAAGAGTCTGGTAGCGCTCAGTGGTGAAGAGGTTATCTACGCACACACTTCCGAATTCGCAAAGACGGCCCAGATCGTTGCGCAGCAGATCAACAATCATCAGATTCTCTGCGCGATTCTTTTCGTCATTCGAAAGCCAGGCCGCGATCTCACTGTCTTCCTTCGTCGTCCGCCCGCGTGGCGCGGTGCCTTTCATCGGGCGCGTGGTAATACGCCGCGTGGTACCGTCCGTCTGGATGTCGAAAAACAGCTCCGGAGAGAAACTCAGGATGCGCTGTTCTGGCTCCGCATGCAGAAAGGCGCCGTAAGCAACCGGTTGGCGCTTGCGCAGCGCCGCATAGAGCGCGGCTTTGCTGCCTGCGGCCTGAATTCTGATAGGCACGGTGAAGTTGAGTTGATATATATCGCCGGCGCGAATCAGCTCGTGAATTTTTTCTATTTTCTCTCGATATTCTTCTTCGGTCAGCGTAAAACGTGCTTTGAATCCTGATTGTTCGGGATTTGTTGCGGCTAAATTCTCTCGCGACCGTTCCAACCCCGGTGGATCGCCACCTACGAATTTTCCGGCTCTGTGGTCGAAGAGGAAGCAATGCTCGTAAATTCCGAACCATGCCAGCGGCTGGTGCGATAGGTGCGATGACTGCGTCACTGAGGGTTCAAAGAATCCGCCGCACTCATAGGCGAAATAGCCAGCGGCGTAACATCCGGCAGCTACAGCACTCTCAATCTCAGCAAAGAGTGCAGGAATCTCGGCGGTATTACGAGCAACGCAAACCCGCACCGGCGCAAGAAAGAGCCGGCTAAATTGCTCGCCGCTCCCTGGCTTCGCAGAATCGAGGAGCACCGTCGCCGGCGTCTGCTCCACCAGCGTATAGACCCCCGGAGGAAGAGAATGCCAGCGGTTCATGCGCTTATCTGTCTACTGCACAGTCAGCGTCATCGTTGTATTTTGCGTAATAGCGGTAATTCCGTTGCTGGATTGGCCGGTGACAGTAACCGTGTAGGTGCCGGCCGGAGTTGGCAGGTTCGGCTCCGGGCCGTGATGGAAGTAGTTATACCGGGGAGCGCAGGCCGTTGTGCCCAGTACAGAAACCAGCGCCACCAGAACCAGCAAAGATAGCCGGCCGAGCACAGTGCGACGCCGCCAGCCAAAGCCGGCTAGCGCCAATGCGCCGGGCAGCAGAAACGCCCAGGCAACCGGATTCGCTTTGGGAGCCATTGCCGGCTTGGAGAGGCTGCCAGATTCCGCCTGCGTTCCAATAACCATGGAGCTGGTAACGGCAGTGGAGGTGGCGGAAATCTCAACATTTTCAGGGGTAAATGTGCACGAAGAAAAGTCAGGAAGACCGGAGCAGGAGAGCGTGACAAACATTGGTCCAGTCAGCGCCGCGTTATTGACCGGTGTTACAGTCACCGCGACAGTGCCGGACTGGCCCGGCGTGAGGGTCAACGGGAATGTCGTCGGAGGAACCGGAGCCACGCTCACTGAAAAACTCGGCGTGCCGGTGGTTGTCGCCTCCGTCTGCACTTCGGCTGGATCAGAGGTAGATACTTGATGATCGCTGTCGCCAAAGTAAACCGCGCGCAGCGCGTGATAGCCGGCGGGCAGCGTAATCGTAAACGTGGCCTTGCCCTTGGCATCGAGGGCCGCGCTAGCCAACTGCTTGCCGCGCTCTTCAATCGCGACAGCGCCAGATGCAGGCAAGCCATCCTCGCCGGTCACAACCACAGAGGCGGAGGCAATCGAATGGCCGTCCTGAACGCGGGTCTGCGCGGAGAGAGTCGTATACGTAGCCACGGCTGGAGCAGTCTCTGCACCCATCGCCAGCGCGGGAACCGCCAGCGCAACGCCCAGTCCTGCAATCAACGCCTTTGCCGAAAACCCTTCAAGCCGCAGACCGCGGCAGAAAATGCCTCTCACGTGCACCTGCTCCAAATCTCACAAAAAATGTAGGCCGCCCCGCCATCGGGCCGTAAATCCCATTGTATCCGGCGCGGGGTGGTCCCAGCTATTGTGCCCTGCTCTTTGGACGCAATTGCCCCTCGAAGGTCGTTCGTTCGGCTGAAACAGAACCACGCAACGGCGACTGCGTCTCGTGCGCAGCGGACGGAATTGCGTTCCTCGCCCCCAAGGTGCAAAATCAAGTCCAGCCTATTTACCCCAGAGAAAGTCACTCATGATCGCTCACCTGCGCGGAAAACTTATCTACAAACAGCCAGGCCAGGCCATTGTCGAGGCCGCAGGTGTGGGCTACGACGTGACCATCTCAGTGCCCACTTTTACCGCGCTGCCCTCCGTTGGTCAGGAGGCGGCACTGCACATCCACACCCAGGTCAGCGAAGACCAGATTGCTCTCTTCGGCTTTCTTGAGCGCGAGGAAAAGCGGCTCTTCGAGCGGCTGATTACCGTGAGCGGCGTCGGGCCGAAGCTGGCCGTCAAGATGCTCAGTGGGCTGTCCCCTGAAAGAACGGTTCAGGCGATTCGCGGGCAGGATCACGCACAACTGACGCTGATTCCTGGCGTGGGCAAAAAGCTGGCCGAGCGGCTGGTGGTTGAGCTGAAAGACAAGCTCGACGACTTTGCTGCCCCGCCCGCGCACTCCGCCGTGCAAGGCCCAGCGGCGGAGGATGTTTTGTCGGCGCTGGTAAATCTGGGCTACCAGCGGCCCGCCGCGGAGAAGGCGATTCAGCAATCGGTGGCCAAAGATGTTGGACTGGCAGCCGATTTCGACGGGTTGTTCAGAGCGGCGCTAAAAGTGATCAGATAGCCGGAGGGAGCAGAGGCCTTCAGGTCTCTAAATAGCTGCCAGCATTGATACCGGCTTTAGCCGCGGACCTTTCGCGCACGTCGTCGGCACTGTATCAGGGCTTGGCTTAAGCCATGCCGCAAACAAGCCAAATAAATTGCCGGGCTTTAGCCCCTGCGGGGATACTTGCTCAATCTAGGATTTTGCGTTTGATGGTCGGGAACCCACAGGGGCTAAAGCCCCTCTTCTTATTGGACTTTCTTCGGCGCGACTGAAGTCGCGCCCTGATACAAAGCAGGTATGGTCATTTCGATTCGCCATCCATTTAGAATCGATCCAACGCGAGGAGCCCGATGCCACAGTATGTAAAAGCCATCATTCCGATGCTGACCTGTCGCGATGGCGCGGCGGAGATTGAGTTCCTGAAAGCCGCGTTTGGTGCGGTCGAGTTGCATCGGCGGCCCGCCGAGAATGGCAACGTGCTTCATGCCACATTGGCGATTGGCGCATTGCTGCTGATGGTCCATGGCGAAACTGGGCATTTGGCGAGCCAGGCGCCGCTGGGAGATGGCAGTTCGCCGGTGGTGATCTACATTTATCTCGAAGACGTGGACGCGACAATCGAGCGCGCAGTCGCGGCAGGAGCGAGGATTCTGCTGCCGGCTGAAGACCAGTTCTGGGGAGATCGCGTCGGGCGGATCGTCGATCCGCAGGGGCATGTGTGGAATGTGGCTAGCCGCATTGAAGCGTGAGTTCGCGCCTTTCTCAGGAGTCTCAGTTCCCCGTTTCGGAATCTTTGCTTTCTGCAGCCTCTTCCTCATCTGGGCACTCAAAGCGATGCCACGGTTGACCAGGCACAGATCGCTCTGCACCCCAGCCCTTGGGAAGATCGGCGATTTCCAAAAGCGTCGGATCCTTTTCAATCATGTGGTGCAGGCAGGCTAACTCCGGCCCGCCGCTTTCTGTCCCGGTATCACCAACCATTTGCCATGCGCCATCGGAGAGGTCATGAGTCACAAGCGTGATCCATTCCTTGATTTCACGAATCGCGCTTGAGACAAAGACCTTGGTGTGAGGCTTGTCAGGAAACACCCAGCCTGGGAAGCGCTCTTCATCCTTCCCGATTGAGTTCCAGAACTGATGATCTACCGCCGTGATGGGTGTACCAGGTTGCAGGAGTGGTTGGACAAAGCGTGTGTTAAAGCCCTCTTCCCACTGGAATTGGTTCTGAAGGTCTGGATAGATGACCTGAAGGACTGGATACTCCGCACCGTTGTTATACCAGTTGGCGAAGTTCATCAAGCGCGCTACCCACTTTGGGGCAACCAGCCGTAGTTCGCAATCCACATTCCCAATTAGTTCCTTTTGACGCTGCTTCGTCAGGTCGGCTCCTGCACGCATACGTCGAGCTACCTCATTTATGCAAGACTTTGCAACTTCCGTAGGCAAGCCAACCGTTATCAGTTCAGGCTGTTGGCAAGTGTCGTAAATACCGAGGGAATATGTCCAACCGAAATCATCTTTGCACTCACTACCGACCGTGATGATGGCGCAGCCGAAATCCTCGATCTTCTCGACCGCCCATGCATCCATTTTGCTGAGTATCGTTGTGCGCAGATATTTTGTACGCTCGGTTGCGAATGGCTTGCTCAAGTCTGTCAAGCATCCTCCTAAAGAGAACCCCGATGGCATCATATCGAATTCCGCGACGATCATGAGGCGGATTGATTACACTTTCCTTGTCATGACTGCTCAAAAATCTCTTCCTTCCAAAAAGGCCGCGCCCGAATCCGCTGACCTCCCCACCGCCCTCCCTTACTTCCGCCCCGAAGGCATCGCCTTTCTGCGCAATCTTGCCAAACACAATGACCGCGAGTGGTTCACGCCGCGCAAGGCTGTCTTTGAAGCTGAGCTGAAGGAGCCGATGCTGGCGATTATCCGCAAAGTCACCGACGCGATGCTGGAGTTTGCGCCGGGGCATGTGCGGCCCGCGGAGAAATCGCTCTTCCGTATCTATCGCGATACGCGCTTCAGCGCCGATAAAAAGCCTTATAAGACGCATGTCGCCGCGTGGTGGTCGTTGCGGGGCCTGGAGAAGACTTCGGGCGCGGGGTACTACTTTCATGTGAGCGCCAAAGAAGTGGTGATTGCCGCCGGAGCCTACATGCCGGAGAAAGATCAACTGGCAGCGATCCGGCATTGGCTCGTCGATCATCATGCCGAGTTCAGGAAACTGCTCAACAAGCCCACAGTCCGCAAGGCCTTCACGGAGTTTGAAGGCGAGGCGCTGACACGGCCGCCGAAGGGGTTTCCTGTCGATCATCCGGCAATGGACTTGATCAAATTCAAGCAGTGGGGGCTGAGTGCGACGCTGCCCGCAGCGGCTGCTCTTGAAGCCAACATTGCCGCGACGGTGATCAAGCATTTCCGGCTGGCGGCACCGGTGGTGGATGCGCTGAATACGCCGATTGCCGCCTCGGTTGCGCCAGGAAGAAAAGTGCTATTCGGCTTGAAGTGACGGCGGCTCCGCCGTTCAATCTTTGTTGCTGGAATCGGGATGTGGATTTTGGTGAGCCGCCCTCAGGGGCTAAAGCCCAGTAATTATTTTGCTGCAATTCGGCATGACTGAAGTCATGCCCTGACACAAAGCCAGAGTGATTGGTGGGTACAGATCGGCATGATTGACGGTACCCAGCGATTTCGGCCCATTCATTCCGCCGTCGATAATCTTGGTGGAAATTCGCTTGTTTCAGGCGAAAATGGGTGAAAAACCAAGAAATATCGGAAAAACCCCGAAAAACTTGTGGAAAATGGGCTTTTACGGTTGACATTACCCTATTAAAAGCTGCATGGTATCCAACGACGGGTACTCCGGACCCGCATGAACAAAGGCGATTTGGGCCAAAGTTTATTTGCTCGCCGGCCTTCATGCGGTACGCGCAAGCGGTGGAACCCTGGCAACAACGGCTGCCCTGAGGGCAGGCCCAGAGGAGAAAAAGAAACATGGCTACTGGACTGACAAAGACCGCCCTGACACGGCTTCTGGCTGAGAAGCTTCAACTGACCAACAAGCAAGTCGCGGGCTTTCTGGACCTGCTGGCAGAGACCGCCATCAAGGAAACCAAGAAGAACGGCGTCTTCGTGATCCCCGGCATCGGCCGCCTAGTCAAGGCGGAGCGCAAGGCGCGCATCGGCCGCAACCCGCAGACCGGCGCGGCGATCAAGATCAAGGCCAAGACCGTGGTCAAGTTCCGCGTGGCCAAGGCCGCCAAGGACGTGATTGCCCCAGTAAAGAAGTAGTTGTTTTTAGCGGTTCGCCAATAAACGTGCGGTTGCTGATTGTTTGCCGAGTGGTTTTTTACTAAAGGTAAAAAACCACTCGGCAGCGCGGCTTCGGAGTAGAGCAATTGGCGACCCGTTGGACGGACTGGCGGAAGGACGGGGAAGAGCCGATGGCTCTTCCCCGTTTTCGCGTTTCAACGGGAGCCGGCGGCGCAAGACTCAATGCATGGTCCAATATCTGTAAAGCAGCTACGCAGACGCGCAAAGATATCGGCATCTGGACTGCATTGACCTTATGGCTTGATCGCCTCACGCGAAAATTCCTTCACGCCTGGACCAAAAGCTTCAACTGCTGCGTTCTCAATTGCCTCTTGCAGGATTTGTAACCGCATCCGGTCATTCGCATAGTCGGCCTGTACATCCTCGTCGTCGCTGCCGTCAATCGTGGCCGTCCATTGCTGCTCGCACACTCGAAGGGCTTCAAGCAAAAGTTGAGCGTGCCAGCGGTCGAAGGTCATCGTCATGCTCATAGGCTTCGTATATGTTACTGCTTATAAGGTTGCCGCGAAAAGTCTTTCACCTTGGAGCCAAATGTTTCGACAGCTTCCCGTTCAAATTGCTCTCGCAACATTTGAAGGATTGCAATGTCGTTGCCATAGTCGCATTGAATATCCTCGTCATCGGTGCCTTGGGCTATGCCGGTCCATTTATCTTCTAAGTCACCAAGAGCTTCAAGGATGAAACGCGCCCGCCATTCGTCAAGATCGAAGATCATAGCCTTTTCTCCAATGCATAGTAGCATCTATTTTGTGAAAAATGGTATTGCGAAAGCCCCCTATACCCGCCTGGCCATTGTTCCCATTCCCTGGCTAGCGGAGATTGCAAGCCAGGCCGAGTTTGAAGTGAAACCGATCGACGCCAGAGAGTTCGAGGCTGTATGGAAACGCGCGACGGCGCAATGACAATCAATTACATCGAAGGGGACGCGACAGAACCGGCTGGCGGCGGCCGGAAAATGATCTTGCATATCTGCAACGACATCGGCAAGTGGGGCAAGGGCTTTGTACTTGCTGTCAGCCGCCGCTGGAAGGAGCCGGAGCGGGTTTATCGAGAGGCATTCAAAGAGCCTTCGCCGCTGGCATTGGGAGATGTCCAGTTTGTCCGGGTTTCGGGTACTGTTACCATTGCCAATCTGATTGGCCAGCACGGCATTACGGCCCGCGCAGGCGGGCTGCCGCCGGTTCGCTATGAGGCAATTCGCACCGGCTTGATGAAAGTAGCTGCGCAGGCAAAAGCGGAAGGGATGTCGGTGCACATGCCGCGCATTGGATGCGGTCTCGCCGGCGGGGAATGGACAACAGTTGAGCAAATCATCGCCGAATCGTTGGTCGGCCAAGGTATCGAGGTGACAGTTTACGATTACACGCCACCCCGGTGAATATAGTTCGCTTGAGTCGGTCTCTACTGTGGCAAGCCGGGTTCAGGCTTATTGCCCAGTACAA
Source organism: uncultured Acidobacteriaceae bacterium (assembly GCA_963713645.1). Lineage (GTDB taxonomy): Bacteria > Acidobacteriota > Terriglobia > Terriglobales > Acidobacteriaceae > Telmatobacter. Next base: position 294,801 of record CAVQMQ010000018.1, read on the forward strand.
AAGCCCGCGCCACTGACGAGACGCCAAAGCTGATGAGAATCGCCCTCAGCATCCACTGGTTGTTGTAGCTCCAGGAGAGGGTGGCGAAGGTGAGAAATACGCCGATCGGGGTCAACTCAGAAAGCGCGCTGCGGAGCCAGCGCGGCTTGCGGCCGCTGGGCGACAGATTCGTGCGCAATCGGGGAAAGATTCGCGGGACTGCTCGTTTATAGGCCAGATACGGCTCGCCAAGCTTACCGGCCAAAAAAGCCTCCTCGCCGAAAATCAGGCGCAGCAGAAAGACCGGAACTGCGATCAGGACAAGCAGCGCTCCTGTAGGCGGCATGATGAATGTGAGTGCGACGGTCATTGACCAGAGGCCGAGATAGAGGGGGTTACGCACGTAACGATAGGGTCCGTCGGCCATCACCGTGCCACCGGTCATTTCAAAACTGAGGACCGTTGAGGGGCCAAGCCATGCTGTGCCCCACACCCGCAGGATCGCTCCGTTGGCGGCGATCAGCGTGGCCAGAACAATGACGGATGGCGTGGCGGCGGCAAAAGTAAGCAATCCCAGCCGGCTCAGCTCCAGGGCCAGCCATTCCAGAAGCGGGATACGTTTAGCTGCGTCAACCCACGGCGCCGACATGCCTACTGCCAGGATCACGATCATTATGCCTGTCCGCAGGCGAAACTCCAACGCGCTTGCTTTCATCCTTGATTATTCCTTTAAGGGGAGCTTATCACCGGCGTCACTGGCGATTCCGCTGAGGCTACCGATAAGGTATGGACTGCAAGTTGACGTGGTGCGCTGTCAAGATGGAATATTGTAGAAATATCCCCCCGGTCTGTGAGCTGCGTTGCTAGTTGAGCGAATTCTGAGGATACCAAGTGACGAGTATCCCGGGTAGCGCACATCTTTTTATCTGAGCGGGGTTTTTCCATGCGATGGCTTGCAATAGTTTTGCTGGGTGTTCCGGTGATGGCGGTTGCCCAGGTTCAGGATGCGACTTCAACCCCAATTGCCGCGCAGGCTGAAGCCGCACTGCCCATTCCGCCCGCGCCCGTGCTGGGGTGGGTGTTGGATCGAAGCGCTGAGACGATTCCGCCAGTCTTCGGCTCGGCATCGCTGACGGAGATCGGTTCGGGGCTGATGCCCTCGCAGCTGATGGATGGCGCTGGAAACATTGATGGGCCGGCGTTGCTGGGATCGAATACGAGCAGCCCGATGGTCCATAGCTACGGTTTGCAAAATCCCCTTCTGGCCTCTCTCTCTGCGGGAACAACCGTGTTTCTACTCTGCGGCAGACCCGACTACTGGCTCAAAGCTCCGGGTAGCGGCCTGCTTCTGCCGGAGCCACGCGTGGGCTGGAGTCCAATGTGGAATGTCGAAAAGCCAAAGGAGTGGGGTTTGCGGCTTCTCTCCTCCGTCGGAGTCTTTGGAGTAACCGTGAATGGCACGGTGGCCTATGCCAACGATCCCGCACCGCCGGAGAATTATTTGCCTTTTGGCGCTCTGACGGAATACCCGGTTCCTAACTCGAATACTCAGGTTTGCCTCTGGGCGTTTTACGACACCTCGGTTGATGGATCAACGAGCAAGCCGCAAATCAGCACAGCTTACGGGGATGGCCCTATGAGCACACCTGTCGTGCTGGGCGGATCTGCAGACGCCGCACACAGCCTGACGAGCACTGTCACTGCCAGCTCCAGCCCGCTGGATGTAGTATTTGGCCAACTCGGCGAAGATCTTGGAACCTTGTTTATCTGGCAGGGCGCAGCGGCGGAAAGTCTGTTTCACCAAACTATCCGCGCGGCTTATTGGAACGGCGGCCTGCACTCGTCAGTTACCTCTAGATTCCAGACTCCGGCCTGGAGCAGCTTGTCCATAACTACGCTCAATCCCCAACCCATCGCGCGTGGCGGCGATGCGCAGGATAATGTGTGGGCAACTGCTTATGCGTCGTTTGTGCGCACAACAGCCTTTGCACATTACTCGATCACTACGGCACCGGGAACGCCGTTTGTGGCTGTTCGCTATCAGTTGGGGAACTCCGTGCAAACGCCGAATTCCTATTCAGTGAGTTTTTTGTTGGATGGGCAGTATATGGGCTACGACCAGCCCTGGCGGGACGGAACAAATTACCGCGCGATCCCTCTTCCGCAGGATGGAAAGAGCCACACGCTGGATCTGCGCAACGGATTTGCCAGAGCGAATGGGAACTACGCTGCTCCCACAACTGGAACCTTCGGCGGCGGCGGATTCATTGATGCGGTCGCAGTACCCAAGGGTTACGCCGTGCATATTAATCATCCGGTTCCTGAATCGGTTGCAGTTGTTCTTTCTCATTCGGTTGCGAACGCGGATGAAGCACCTTCGGCGCCCTATGAGGATCAGGGGGCGCAAAGCTCAGTGGCCTGGCCGGTACAGGCGCGCGCTGCTGGCGCCTTTGGTACAGCAAGCGTAGTGGATGAAAGCGTTGCTAGCCTGCTGATGGCCAATAATTGCTGGACGCAAGCCGCCTGTACGGCATACATTGCCACAGTGAAGGCTGCTCAGCCGAATATCAAAGTGGGATTTGTAGCGCAACTGCTCAACGATTTTTTCCATGGACGAGCGGCATACGGCGAGTGCCTGCCGCAGTATGAACGAACCATGCAGCATCTCTTCATCGCGTGGTCGGCGGAGTTTCCCGGCGTGCCGCTTTATGTAGGCTCCGATACTCTCACGTCCGCAGCTTTGGAAAACTATACGGATGGATGCACTCCGGAGCTGCATTTGTCGGAATGGCGCAGCGGCATTGAATCGACTGTCGAGAACTACGCAGAAACCAACAAAGCCACCTGGGTGCACTTCGTCGATATGACCCCCTGGGTGCCACAGAGCGAGTTGGTGGCAAGTGGCCTGCACCCCACCGTCCAGGGCCAGGTAGGACTCTGCCAACACGTCGCCGCTCTTTTCAATCAATCTGTGACCTGCGGCGTACCGCGCTGAGAGTGACTCGAAGCTTCGGGATGGATCTCCATACCGCGTGATTCCCTACAATAGAATCACGCGCATGACAGAACCTGAACTGACATCCGATGCAATCTCCAGCGATGCCGCTGACACCATCGCGGCCATCTCCACGCCGCCGGGCCGCGGCGGCATCGGCATCGTACGCCTCAGCGGTCCACAGGCCGCGTCGATAGCCGCGCAGTTAGTTCACCTGCGCCAACCGCTCGAACACGCGCGTGCGCGCCTGGCGGATGTTCTTGACGACGCCTCAAATGGCGAAAGTGCGCGCATTGACGAGGCGCTGATCACTTATTTTGCTGGACCGAATTCCTATACATCGGAAGACCTCGTTGAGATTGCGGCGCACGGGTCTCCTGTGGTTCTTGGCCTGTTGCTCGAACGCGCTTTGGCTCTCGGCGCACGATTGGCTGTTCCGGGGGAATTCACGCAGCGCGCCTTTCTTGCGGGCCGCCTGGATCTCACCCAGGCCGAAGCTGTGCGGGATTTGATTGAAGCGCAGACTCTCGCCCAGGCCCGCCAGGCCGCGAGCCAGATGGGAGGGGCACTCAGCCGGCGCGTGCAGCCGGTGAAGCTCGCCCTGGTCGAGTTGATCGCGCTGCTCGAAGCAGGCATTGATTTTGCCGAAGACGATGTAGATATAACCCAGGCAGCGGAGATTGCCCGCCGCATTGATGAATTGCTTCCTCCGCTTGCCGCCCTTGAAGCTAGCTTCGCGCGCGGCCGCATTGTGCATGACGGGTTGACACTGGCCATCGTGGGGCGTCCCAACGCGGGCAAGAGCTCGCTCTTCAACCGGCTCGTTGAGCGCGACCGGGCTATCGTCACTGCGTCCCCCGGAACTACTCGCGATCTGGTGACAGAGCGGATTTCACTCGACGGAATTCCGCTGGAACTGGTGGATACGGCTGGCCTGCGGGAGGGCCTGGAAGAGGCGGAACTGTTAGGCATCGCCCGCAGCCGGGAGGCGCTGGCCGACGCGGCGCTGGTGATTGTCGTGCTGGATGCAACTCAGCCGCTGAACGAGGAAGAACGCGGCCTGCTCGAAGCGATTCAAAATCGCCCTGTATTAGTCGTCCTGAATAAATGCGATCTGACGAACGCCGCAAACGCAGATGCAAATTCAATCACAGAAGTGAGGAGCAGAAATCTGCCATTGCTGTGCACATCGGCGCTCACCGGAGAAGGGATTGCCACGCTGCGCGAAGAGATTCTCGCGTTGGCGACAGGAGGCGCCGCTTCGGAGCCGGGGATGTTGACCAGCCTGCGCCACCATCAGGCGATTACCACTGCGATGCAAGCCCTTAACGACGCGGCACAGGCAAACACAAATGCGATACCCCATGAGATGATCCTGCTGGACCTGTATCGTGCGCTCTGGGCCTTTGACTCACTTACCGGACAAACCACCTCGGACGACATCCTGAATTTGATTTTTTCCACCTTCTGCATTGGTAAGTAGCCCAACCTTAGTTGGGCAGAACCTTTTGAATCACCTTAATGAGGTCGTTGCCGGAGACAGGCTTGACAATCCATCCGGTAGCGCCTAGCCGCTTGCTCTCGTCGCGTTTGGCGGTGTCGCTCTCAGTGGTCAGAGTCAGGATAGGAACAAAGCGCATATCTGCCAAGGCGCGCACGTTCTTGATCAGGTCCATGCCTCCCATTACAGGCATATTAATGTCGGTGATGATCAGGTTCGGCTTGAGTCCTCTTTTCAGAATATCCAGCGCCAATTGGCCGTTGCCGGCTGTTTCCACCTGATAGCCGTTGATGTTCAGCGTGCTCTTTACGCTCATCACCATCGTGGGCGAGTCGTCCACCACCAGGATTGTCTTCGCCATACTGGCTCCTCTGAATGTTTTTCGGTTTCGCGACTCTTTTTGGCTGCTCTACCTCACGAGTAGCCGAGGCTCCGCGCCTGCAAGAGACGGACCCAGTCACACCCCAGGCGGCACAGCTAAAGCAACCCGCAATGCGGCGATGAATCCTGGCAACTGTATCGGCGTTAACCCTGCTTGCTTTAGTTTGCCGCGAGCGCGAAATGCAGAATTCTGACCAGTTTCGAACCATTTGTTCGGCGCGCGGAATCCTTTTCTGTTCTCTCAATTGGATTTGACTCATCACTATCGGTTCTCTGCACGGTGTATCGGTGTATCTCCTTCCATTCGTGAGAGCAATCCAACCAGAACACGCGGAAGCGCGCCTCATGCGCCGCTCTCCGATGCCGATGAATCTGTTGCACCCTGCGTAGCGGCATGTGCAGAGCGTAGCGGCATGTGCAGACAATTTCACCTGAGGGCCGGGCCAGAGCTTTTTTAGCCCTCTGCATTCGATCAATGTCTGTGTGCGTCGGCGGAAGTTAGTCCGGCGGAGGCTCAGGTTCAGCGGAGTCTTCGGTGTTGATCACAGTTTCCCGCTTCGGCGGGCTTGTCGCAGGCCGGGAATCTACGAGCGGCGGTGGTTAACATTTCCGCGGGACAACAGGCCGCTGAACCGATGTTGAGAGTGCGGGACCAGGAATGTCTGAAAGAGGCCCGACGTGGCAGTCACTTTGGAACAAGACGAGGATCGGAATCTGATTCGCTTCGCTGAGACGGTGGACATTGCATGCGCCGCGGAACTGAAGCAATTGCTGGTGCAGGCGCTGGTCTCCGGCAAGGAGATTTGCGTGGACGCAGAGCAGGCCGGGGGCATGGACGTGACTGCGATTCAGCTGCTCTGGGCGGCGCAGCGCGCAGCGGCGGCGGCAGGCGTGGAATTCGTTCTGACTGCTCCTGTTCCGGATAAGATTCTGGCGCAGTTGCGCGAGGACGGTTTTGAGGAATTTCCGGTACCCGCAGAGCTGCATGCGGCAGTTCAGTAGAGCGAAACCAGGATTGCGGTGTCCTATCGAGTATTGTGCAAGGTTGCCGCTCCCTGATGGTCGCGTCAACTCGACAGAGGTGCTTTGGAGATGCACCGTCCCTGGTCTCGCTGGAGACAGGCCGGCGAATGATCCGGCAGGCAAAGCGAGCCAGTGAACGAATGAGGTACTGTTGTGGCGGATGAGCCAGGAATTGAGACATACAGGGTTGCTTTTCGCGAGGAGGCTCGCGAGATTCTCGTCGATCTCGAGTCGGCTCTCCTTGAGCTGAGCGACGCTCCCGAGAACCAGGAGCTGGTGGGGCGCGTCTTTCGTGGCATGCATACCATCAAGGGTTCGGGAGCGATGTTCGGCTTTGAGAAGCTGGCCGCTTTTACCCATCGACTTGAGACTGCCTTTGATGAAGTCCGTTGCGGACGGCTTTCCGCCTCTGATGAACTGGTCGATCTGAGCCTCGCTGCTCTCGATCAGATCAAGTCGATGCTGGAAGAACCCGCAGGAGTCACTACCGCCAATAGCGCAGAAGCGGAAGAGATTCTCTTCCGCCTGGAGCAGTTGACCGGAGCCACGTCCGCAGCGGAGACAGAAGACTCTGTCGCGGTCGCTGCCGGCGCTGCTGTTCCAGCGACAACGGCCTTGACCGGCAGTTCTGAAATAGTGAATGGGGCCAAGCGTCCTAACTGGCAGATTCACTTCAATCCCGGACCTACGCTGATGACCAACGGCGGCAATCCTCATCTGCTGCTGCGCGAGTTGCGGCAGTTAGGGGACCTGCGTACCAAGGCCAGCATGGCTGCGGTTCCTCCGTTGCAGGAACTTGACCCGGAACGCTGTTACGTCGGCTGGGAGATGGAGCTGGCGACCACCGCAGAGCGCGACGCCATCCGCGACGTTTTCATCTTTGTTGAAGATTGCTGCGATCTCTCGATTGATCCGATGCCTGGAGCCAATCCGGAATCGAGCGACACTTCTGAAGGCGCTTCTTCGGGAACGGATGGGAGCACGTCCGTCTGTGCTGCCGATCTGACGGCCAGGAAGCTCGATGAGCCGCGCTTCAGCGCGGGACGCCGCACCTACGATAAGCCAGACAATGTCACTAGCCTGCGAGTTCCCGCGGCCAAGCTCGATCAGTTTGTCGATCTGGTGGGCGAACTGGTTACGGTACAGGCGCGATTGAGTGAAATCGCAGCCCGCCTCGGCGATCTCGATGTCGGGTCGGTCTCCGAAGAGATCGAGCGGCTGACCTCGGCGCTGCGTGAGAACTCGATGAATATCCGCATGATGCCGATTCGCGGCACTTTTGAGCGCTTCCGCCGCCTGGTGCACGACCTGGCCCGCGATCTGGGTAAGGACGTCGAGCTGACTATGGAAGGCGCGGATACCGAGCTGGACAAGACCGTCATTGATCAACTCGCCGATCCTCTGATGCATCTGATCCGCAACAGCATGGATCATGGAATAGAGCCGCCCGAAGTGCGCCGTGCCGCGGGCAAGCGGCCCTCGGCGACGATTCATCTCTCCGCACGCCATGCCGGAGCCAGCGTTCTGGTCACGGTAGCCGACGATGGCGGCGGCATCAACGCCGACGCGGTTCGCGCGCGCGCAGTCGAGCGCGGGCTGATCTCCACAGACGCGCAGTTGAGCGAAAACGACACCTATGGGCTTATCTTCGAGGCCGGCTTCTCCACCGCAGAGCAAGTCACAGATATCTCCGGCCGCGGCGTGGGGATGGATGTAGTGCGGCAGCGGGTCGAAGCTCTGCGCGGCACCATCGACATCAGCAGCAAGCGCGGCCACGGCACCAAGGTCGGTCTGCGCCTGCCGCTCACGCTGGCCATCATTGACGGCCTGCTGGTGCGGGTTGGCGACTCTTACTTCGTCTTGCCGCTCTCCAACATTCTCGAATGCATTGAGCTGACCGGCGAGGATATCAAAAACGCCAACGGCAAACATGTTTCGATTGTGCGCGGCGAGATCGTGCCCTATATCCGCCTGCGCGATCACTTCAATATCCGCACTCCGCGTCCGGAGATCGAGCAGATCATGATCGCCGAGACCGAGGAGGGCCGCTACGGCTTCGTCGTCGATGAGGTGCTGGGCGACTACCAGACGGTGATCAAGAGCCTGGGTCGCTTCTACCGTCATGTGCAGGTCGTCAGCGGAGCCACCATTCTCGGCAACGGCATCGTCGCTTTGATCGTCGATCCGCACCGCGTGGTCCAGGATGTTCTTCGCCAGCAGACGGAGAGCCAGCGCAGTCGCGCCGCGCCGCCAGCTGGAGAAAACAGCCGCGCCAATGCCGGCGCGCGGGCGAAAGCCTATTCAAATTTTGCCGGTGTTGCAGCCGGCCAAAGCTGAGGAGCAGAAATCGCATTGCCCGCCGATCAGGATATTCATTTCAGGATGGCTGATGAGATATGCGGCGTCATTGGCGAGCGCGGCCTGGGCGTCGGAGGCTGATGGTTCTTCACGTAGAGATCCCACGGTGGGCCTACCCAATTCCGATAGTTGTTCGCCGTTTGAATTTCCTTCAGATAGGAAATCCAGCGATCCTGAATCGTGCTGCTGAATTCGAGCGATTTGCGCGCATCCTCGATCCGCCCTTTCTGATACTCGTATCCCAAATCGTGGACTCGTTCGATAATGGCCGACGCTCTATCGAATTCCGCGCCCGCTTTGTCGAACTGTTCGGTGGACTGATAAAGTTTTCCGCTCGCATAATATCCGCGCCACCCATTCGGATCGAGCCGGATGGCTTCGTTGAAATCCCCGCGCGCCTCCTTAAAACGACCTAGTGCTTCGTACGCGTATCCGCGATCCAGATGCGCATCAGCCAATTTCGGGTTTGCCCTAATAGCCCCAGTGTAATCGTTGAGAGCCAGTTCATAATCCTGGTCTTCATCGTGCCGAGTCCCTCTAGCGATGGCGGAATACGGGCCAGGTTGCCCTGATTGGGCTTCCTTGAGATATGGGGTCAGTTTGTCGGCAGTCGTTGGGTCGAGTTGGATTGCCTGTTGAAGATCGCTGACAGCCCTATCGTATTGGCCGCCGGCGAGATTTTGCCATGCGCGTTGTTTATAGGCTTGAGCAAGGTCCGCTTTAATAGCCACAGCTTTGTCCAGACTCAGCTGAGTTGCCATTTTCTCGTCTTCCAGGGCTTGTGCATCTTCGCCTTTCTTCACTTTCACGCTATACCGGTTTAGCCGGATGGCCAGGTCCTCGTCAGCCTGGGCTTGCGCATCTTGGCCTTTCTTCACGTTTTCGATGGCACGGGTCAGGTAGGCCGGCCAGAATTGCGCTCTGGTCTTGTCGTCGACACCCGGCGGCTGATTGGGGGCCGGCCGCAGCTTGTCAGCCTCAGTCAGGTCGGCGATGGCCAGATCTGCAAACGCCGGATCGTCGGCCATCTGGTTTTCATAAGCGAGGCCGCGATCGATGTAGGCGAGCTGAAATGGTCTGATGTCGATAACGGCCGTAAAGGGTTCGATCGCGAGATAGTATTCGTGTTTGTCAAAGTAGGCGATCGCGAGATAGTAATTTCCCAGGATCGCTTGATCGCCTTGCGCGGTGGCTAGAAATTTCGTGCATACTTCGATCGCCAAATCAGGATCTTTGGAACGCTTATCCTGTAGGGCCTGGACACTGTCTTTACAGTCTTGCAAGGAATCAGCGTTCGCGTGCATCGTTGCGAGAACCGTGCATGCGAAAAACACCCCGATTGCACATACAAGGCGAACTCTATTCATCTTGTCTCCCCCGTTTCAATTTGGTCTGCCAGCGCGTTGAGGTCTTGGTTCGATTCTTTAAGTGACCGGAGTATCGCCGCAGCCTCGCCATACGCGAACACGTCTTCGATCAGCGGTTCGCGACGGAAATAATCCATATGTTGGGTGAGAATGTTGGAATTGTCGATAAAGGCGTCGGGGGGCGACCAGTCTTTTGCTAGGAGGTTGTAGTTCGGCAGCATTTGCCCTGTCGGCGACGCGGCCTTCGATACCGGCATCATGCGGACCTCCAGCGACGAGCTAACTACGGATAGCTGGCCATCGTTTCTTGCAAATTGGAAATTGTTGAACTCAAAGTGCACGAGCATATCCGATTTGATTCTGCCCTCGGTCGGTTGCGTGGTGGGGAATTTGTAACCCTGCGTCCAGCCTTTGTAGCGCGCAAAAACCACGTCGCCCAGAAACTTGTCCGCCAGCATCAATTCGTAGGCTATGTCAGAATCCTTATATATCTCAGGTCACTGCTGTCCGGTTAACGACTAGCTTGCTGGCCGCAACCGCCTGATGTGCGGATGGTTGCGAGCGTTTTCGGGTGGTGTCGATTTGAAATTGCCGCGATGCTGATTCCAGAGATGTTTTCTGGAGGCGGCGGTGAACGCTGGCAAGGTGCTGTTTGCTCAGTTGATGGATTTCCTTCCCTGGACGTCGTTTGCCCGCAGCGTAGCCCGTTATGGCGGCGACCGTCGGGTGCGCAGCCTCAACTGCGCCGAGCAGTTCCGTGCCATGGCTTTTGCCCAGTTGACCTATCGCGAGAGCCTGCGCGACATCGAGGCTTGTCTCAGCGCACAGCCCGCTAAGCTCTACCCCATGGGCTTTCGTTCTCCCGTTCGGCGTTCCACTTTGGCAGAGGCCAACGAGAGCCGCGATTGGCGTATTTACGCGGAGTTGGCGCAACGATTGATGCTTCAGGCGCGCAAGCTCTACGCCAAGGAAGATCTCGGCATGGACCTCGACGCCGCCGCTTACGCATTGGACTCGACCACCATCGACCTGTGCCTGAGCCTGTTCCCCTGGGCGCATTTCCGCTCCACCAAATCCGCAGTCAAGATGCATACGCTGCTCGATCTGCGCGGCAACATACCAACGTTTATCCGCGTCACCACTGGCGATGTGCACGACGTCAACATCCTCGACGAAATCATCCCGCAACCCGGCGCTTACTACGTCATGGATCGCGGTTATCTCGATTACGCCCGACTCTATCGCATCCATTTGTCCTCAGCGTTCTTTGTCACACGCGCAAAGCGTAACCTCGATGCCAGCCGCATCTACTCCCAACAGGTGGACAAGCAGACCGGCATTCTTGCTGACCAATCTATTGCCCTCAACGGCTACGACAGCCGCAAGGATTACCCTGGCCATTTGCGTCGCATTCGCTATCGCGACTCGGACACCGGCAAGGATCTGGTCTTCCTGACTAACCAGTTCATGCTGCCCGCTGCTACCATCTGTGCCCTCTACAAGAGCCGTTGGCAAGTCGAGCTGTTCTTCAAGTGGATCAAGCAACACCTGCGCATCAAGGCCTTCTTCGGAAGCAGCGAGAACGCCGTCAAGACCCAGATCTGGATAGCCGTCTCGGTCTACCTGCTGGTCGCCATCGTCAAGAAAAAGCTCGAACTGCCCGGCTCGCTCTACACTTTGCTGCAAGTACTCTCGGTAACTCTGTTCGAGAAAATGCCCATTTCACAGGCACTTCAGCAGAAGCACTACACCAGTCAACTAACTCCAAACTCCAACCAACTCATTCTGTTCGACTTTTAACCGGACAGCAGTGATCTCAGGTTTATCGCCGAAAACGAGACCTTCCGTCATCGTTTCGGAGACGCCGAGCAGCATGTTTCGGTCCGCCCCGATCTCGCGACACATAGTTGCCAAAGACCAAGGCGGAATCTTCACGAAATAGACGAGGTCGTCGTTCAAGAACCAATGCGTTGACTGACCCGTCATATTTGACACTGGAGACAGTATCGAGACCGCCCGCCTTGCCCTTAAGCAGGATGCCTCCACCCACGCCGTGCTCTTCCCCTGAAATTCTGGCTGCGTCCTTAACCGTTGTCGCCGTATACGCGCTCGAAACTTGGATTGTGGGAACCGCACTCGGCGGTAGCTGACCCGAAAGCCCAAAAAAATGGCTATTTTTTCCCTCCTGGGGAACTGGAGCGTTGGGATCCGCATTGCCCGCTGGCTTCTGCTGGTCGAAAGCGCCGAATTGGGTCTCAAACTCTTTTACGCTCAAGTTCAAGTTCGACAGCACCAGTCCCATGCGTGATGCGGGATCAACGCCAAGGTCCTTCGCGACGCTGCTTTCGAACTCCCGCGTTTTGGCTATCTCGCCCAAAGCTTTGCTCAGGTAAACCTTATGCGCTTCCCTTGTAGTTGGTAGAGGCTCCGCAAGGAGCGCATCCGTTTTCACATTTGCCGCCTTCAGGACCTGGATCTCCTGCTCCACTTGCTGCATTTCTTGCGGAGGCAGAGATGCGTTGGCCTTTGCGGCCTCCAGTTCCTGTACCCGCTGTTTGTTCTGCGCTTGATACTGTTTAATGCATTTAGCGATGTTATCCAAACCCGCCATGGTTTTCGCCAGATTCGCCATCATCTTCTTCTTACCGCCGTCATCCTGAGCAACAGCCCGTGTGACGACGCAAGTAAGGCTGAAGGCGAGAACGATGGACAGTCTGTCGAGTTTGAGTTTCATGGCATTACCTCCTTGAATGCGATCTAGGGGCCTGCGATTTGCTGCGCCTCGTCGCGCTCCTTTACAAGCTTTCCGTGCACCTTGACGAGATAGTCGAGTTCCCACTTCGCGGTCTTACGTTGGCTCTCAGCCTGCCGCAGCCAGGCTTGAGAGACCCTCAACATTCTGATGAAGCTGATAAAGGTTGCCGAACACTTCACTGATCTTAATGGTGTCCTGCGCGTACCCAAGGACGGGGTTCAACTTTACGATGCTCGCCACTCTCTTTGCGGATTGATCCTCCGCGATTTGCAGGCCAGTTATCAGGCTCGCGTAAGCCGTGTCAAGCATTTCGCCCGTCACATCGGGCTTGACCCCCATGACCTTATCGAGGTTGTGGCTTGCAATTTGCGCTTGTGCGAGGTTCACGGTTCCGACCCCGGCTACCAGCAGCTTCACCTTTTCCAGCCTGGCCACAATAATGGCCCGGGCCTCAGCCTTGGACTTACCGGCAAGCTCCGACTTCATCTCGGCAACGAAGGCCCCTAGTTCACCTTTGACCACGCGACTCGGAGCTCTGACTTCGCTCAACCTGCCTTCAGCGGCCTTAATCAGTTCTATCTGCTTGTCGGGAGCCCAGTTCAGCAATTTGTCCGTCACTTGGCCGACCGCCGCTTCAGTGAACGTAGCTTCAGCTTCGGTTTCGCCGTCCTTGATTTCGTCGCTCAGCACTCCGTTCGATTGCGCTTGCTGCTGGAATTGCCTAGCCAGAGTTTCAAACCGCGCGATTACTGCATCCTTGCGCTCATCGACATCTGCGATGCGCTCGTTGAGTCCTGCAATATCGCAGCGGGCTAGGGCCTGTTTCTCGATGATTGCCAGCTGGGCGCTGCATTTGTCACATGGTTTTGCTGCTACCCGTGTTGGGGCGATCAACTCTTCGTTTTTTGCTTTGCAGGGTTTGACCACTGCCGCTTCCACGTCCGATTTCTTGTTTTCAGTCTCCGCGACGAGCCAGCGAGGAGGAGGTTCGCTCGCACTCGTCTGTGCCATTAGTGCGTCGGCGGGCCCAACTGCTGTCTGCGTGAAGACAAGAATTGTTGCGACGAGGATCCCCCGCGCACCACCCTGCAACCGGCCTACTGGAACCTGCTTCACCGGAACACCTCCGGGTCGATTTCCGACCAGGCTGCGGCCAGATTTACACTGGCCCCTCGTCATTCGGACGCAGAAGGCCAAGCGCCCTGGGAAAGGTGGAGTTCCCGCATTCGCCGACGAGACGCTTCCCGCACAACCTCTGTTCACTGGGAAGCACCGCTATCGATGTGGAGTCAACGTATAACACGAATCGATGTACTCTTTCGTTAAAATTGGCAAATAATTTTCCACAGGCCGCGATTACCCGCAAGGGCTCCGCAGCAGCATACGGTTGCACCTGTGCCGCCCTCGCTGCGCACTAAGTACTTTATGCGCAGCCGCGACCGCAACTCCAACCGGATGCGCGTGGTTCCCGAGCTGCGCGAGGCGATCGAGTTCCGCCGCCTCAATTTCATGGACAATGACTACGGTCTGACTTCCAGGGCCGATGCCATCTTCTGCCGCAACGTGATCATCTACTTCGACCGGCCGACGCAGCAGCGCATTCTCGGCCGGCTCGCAAGTAATCTGGTCCCCAACGGCTATATGTTCGTCGGCCACTCCGAGACTCTTCACGATATGAATCTCCCTTTGACGCCTGTGGCGCCGGCGACTTACAGGAGAGTCGATGCCCGTCTATGACGAAGAGCTGGCAGAGCTGTACGTCCTTCCCGGCGAGTCGCACCTGGTTTATCAGCCGACTGTCATCCGGACGCTGCTCGGCTCCTGTGTCGGCGTTACATTTCGTTGTTCGCGTCTGGGAATTGGCGCGCTCTGTCATCCCATGCTGCCCCGCGCCCCGAAGATCCCTGAGCATATCAAGCCCAACCTGGCCGATATGCGCCGATATGTTGATTTCACCCTAAAAGACCTGATTGAGCAGTTTGACCAGCTCGGCGCGCACCGGCCCGAAATTGAAGTCAAGCTCTTTGGAGGCGCCGATGTTCTCATTGTCAACAATCCAGATGAATCTCGCCCCACTGTTGGGCGGATGAATCTGGAGATGGCGGTCAAGGTTCTTCGTGAAGAGGGTTTCTGCATTTCCGCCTCCTGCGTGGGCGGCAACACTGGCTATCACATTCAATTCAACACGCTCAGTGGTGAGGTGCTTTTGCGCCGCTTGCGATGAGACCGCGGTTTTCTGTTCTGGAATTTGCACCCAGCGTACGCGGCAATTTTGATTCTTCGGGCACTCACCGCCGATAACCATCATGGAGTCAAGAAGTATATGGCTAAGCCTAGAGTTCGAGTTCTCATCGTCGACGACTCCGCCGTGGTCCGCCAGACGCTGCGCGATGTTCTCTCCAGCGACCCCGAGATCGAGGTCATCGGCACAGCCGGCGATCCCTTCGTCGCCGCCGATCGCATGGCGGAGGATGTCCCAGACGTCATCACTCTGGACATCGAGATGCCGCGCATGGATGGACTCACCTTTCTCAAAAAGATCATGAGCCAGCATCCCATCCCGGTGGTCATCTGCTCCTCGCTCGCCGAAGAGGGCGCGCAAAGCACCCTGCGCGCGCTGGACTACGGTGCTGTGGACATAATCACCAAGCCCAAGCTGGGCACCAAGCAGTTCCTTGAAGAAGCCCGCAGCACCATCTGCGATGTGGTGAAAGCAGCCGCCTCGGCCCGGCTCGGCGGGCCGCGCCCCAGCCACACCGTCGAACCCAAGCTCACCGCCGACGCAATTCTCTCCCCAGCGACTCATGCGATGATCGAAACCACTGAGAAGGTTGTAATGATCGGCGCGTCCACCGGCGGAACGGAAGCGCTTAAGACGGTCCTCGAAACTCTTCCGCCCGACACTCCCGGCATCGTCATCGTGCAGCACATGCCGGAGCTCTTCACCCGCGCCTTCGCCAACCGCCTCGACGGGCTTTGCCAGATCACTGTCAAAGAGGCCGAGAACAACGATACCGTCCTGCGCGGCCGCGCGCTGATTGCTCCAGGCAACCATCACCTGCTGCTCAAGCGCAGCGGCGCGCGCTATTATGTCGAGGTTAAGGACGGCCCGCTGGTCTGCCGCCATCGCCCGTCCGTCGATGTCTTATTCCGCTCCGCCGCCCGCTACGCCGGGCAAAACGCTGTCGGAGTCATCCTCACCGGCATGGGCGACGACGGCGCGCGCGGAATGCTGGAGATGAAGCAGGCCGGCGCGAAAACCATCGCCCAGGACGAAGCCACCAGCATCGTCTTCGGCATGCCTAAGGAGGCCATCAAAGCCGGCGGCGTCGACAAAATCCTCCCGCTCCAGTCCGTTGCAAACACGATGCTGGCCTTATGCGCGGTAGAGAGGTAAGAGAATGAAGTTTATTTTGGGGTCGTCATCGAAGCGTCGGTACTTTAGGATGGTGCGCGCCGACTTTCTGCAGTTGTTCGCGAAGAGTCTTAAATGTTGGAGCCTCTGGGAACGTTGGCCCAATATAGCTGCCACGCAATATTTCTGGTTTTCGCTTTTCAGCGTCCGTTAGATCGACAGTTAAGAGGAGGAGTTGGCCAATAGGTATACCTGGATGAAGGAGGACAGGCGTATTTGATACGTTTGCGATTTCAAGAGTAAGGCAGCCCCTATATCCGGGGTGAATCCAGGGAGCAGTCTCAATAATGATGAAGGTTCGCGCGATTGAGGAACGCGTGAGGATCTGTCCCGAAAGATCGAGTGGCAACTTGATAAACTCCAAGGTTGATCCGAGAACTGTGTGATGCGGAGGTAGAACCAAATACTCTCCCCAAGGCACATGAACTCTGGTCTGGCTTAGCGTTAAATTGTCCAGGACAATAAAGGGCGGCGGCGGGGTTTGAGGAAGGAGAAAGTGGTTACCGAGCCGCAAATTCACAGCATCTCCCGACCAATCCTCATCTGACGGCAAAGGTGTGATGACAACCCCTGCTCTGTCGGAGACAACTCGTTTCATTCGACCCAGGATATTCTCTCGCGACAGAACGCCCACTCATGCACCTCCTTCGTCAGGCAGAGAAATATCCTCAAGGCCCTTCGTAGTCCAGTTCTCTACTCGCTCCATCCAGATATCGCGCTTATCCATTTTGGTCGCGTCTGTCTCGTCGCTGTTGCCCATCAGATCCTCGATGCCGCTTAAGTAGAACAGGTGGGCAGCGTTGAGGAGCACTATATCAGAAGGTTTCTCGAATCTCTTGCCGACATAGAGTGTCGAAGGAACGATTGCGCGGGAAAGGTAGATATCAATGAGGTCTTTCAGCTTTGCGAACTCTGTGATTTCTCTCGCACGCCCCTTGCGATTTCTTACGTTCTTTGTGACCCTCGCAACTTCGCCCTCAATGCTGTCGATGGTGCGACAAAATGCGTCAATGACCTCGTTTCCCCACTGCGTGTTGAAGGAAAACAAGCTCGGCCTCAATTCAAGGCACTTCTCAATGAGCCCAATGTGGTGAGACTTGCATTTGTTGATTTCCTTCCACCATCCAATCTTTTCCAACAGGGCAGCCTGTCGCCAAAGCCTAAAGAGGTGGGCGGGGTGGTCCCATTCGAACTTGAAATGCGACCTCGCAGCCTTTTCATCTATGGTGCCGTCTGCCGCGAGAATGCTTGAGAGATCGAAGAATTCGATAGAAGCTAAAACGAAAGACGGACCCAGCAAATATACGCCAAAGAGATCGCAGAACAGTTCCTCCGACCAATTTTGGAGAACTTCGGGAAACAACTTGAGTTCGCGGGCGGTGAGATCGACCGGCGCTGTTGGATCAAAGACCACTTGGAACCCCGCCGAGATCGCTCCCGAAATCTGATCGAGGCAATTCAATCTCGCGAAAACAATATGGCCGATCTCGTGAGCTAGGAGACCATTTAGAAACAGATGCTGCGCTTGAGAATGCGGCAGTGCAACGAGCCCTAGATTGGGCGGAAACTTTAAGCTAGGGGCTACAACGTCGCCAAGGTCGATCACATTCTTTTCAAAGTCGCCGGGGGGAAACTGAAAGTAATTCAGCTTGTCAGTGTGGATAAGGGCAAATTCCAGCAATTCGCAATCGCCGATTAAACGAACCCGTTTTGTTAACAGCTCCACTAATGCAGTGGGTACATTAAGCGTATCCGCATCTACCGCGGGCTGCACGTAGACGTGGAGGCTTTTCCAGGTATTTCGGATAAGAGACAGCAGTTGTCTGCGGCTGCGGTGCTCGGCGGGATCATTTAGATTAGCTGATGGATAGCCTGCGAGGAATTCCTGGGTTGCGACAGAAAGCTGATGTATGTGCGCAAGCAGCTTTATTGTTGGTTCCAGATAAGACGGGAAGCCGCTGCTCAACTTGCAAGCAGCGGCGGTGGACTTCACAAAGCGATAGCAGGCCGCTGTGTCATGCAGAAGAGCCCGTGACCGTTCCTCACCATGCACGTTCAGAGGACTCTTCGCTGTATTTGTAAAGCGCCCTGTTCTCCAAGTCGTACAAAAACTCGTTGATTTCGCGGACTATTTCACCCCTATCAGCACCCTGAATCGTCCCATCCGCAATGCGTCCGAGCTTGCCCCGAACATCGCGTGAGTTGAAGGGCTCGGCTACCTCATTAACAACCAAGGCCTGCTCATAGCGCCCAAAAGGAGATCTTCCGGGAATCGGCGCAAACGAATTGCTTGTTTCCCAGCCCGTGTCCATTATTGTGAGCAGATTCCTCAAAGCCTCGACCATCGGATCAGTCACTTCGCCCGTCTGAGCGAACGAATCAAGGCGAATCATTAGCTTTCTCGAGGCAAGCGCCATGGATAGATATCTTGAACCGTTCCCCTGTGTCGCTCCGCGCATAGATCCCCGCCGATCAAGACTCGTAACTGGTGTCATCGGCTGTCCTCCCATTAGACAGGAGAGATTCCGTCTACGCCACAATTTTATTATGTAAAATAAATTTGTCAAGAAAAATAAACTTGTCTTTCTTGTGCAATATATTTACCCTTTTATGATCTGGTGGTAGTGAAAATCAATGCCGAAGAAGAAGCATTCAAATACCGATGAACTCCGAGTTGAATTTGCACGGAAGCTTTCGGCTGCGACTAAGGACATAAGCAGGAAACTCGCTGCCGATAAATTGGGCATTTCAAGACAGATGCTTCGCCTTTACCTCAAGGGAGCGGCTACACCCGGGGGCGAGGTGATCAAAAAGGCCTGTGACGAATGGAATCTCTCACTTTCGATCAAAGGATTTCTATTTACCGGCGACGCATTTGCGCAAGACACGAAAACCAGAGAAAGACAAGAAGAATTGCCCGAGCCTGGATTATTCGACTTGCTCGACAAACTCTCGAAGAATCAGATCGAGGCAGAAGTCGTTGGTCGTGAGGGAGATAGCTACTATCTGAGGTTCCGGATCAAGATGGCAGCTTGAGCATACACCTGCACGAGAATTCATCCAAAGTAGATGGAAGCACCTGCCCCCGCAATCCGTCGCCAGCGCCATGCTAGCCTCCGCCCTGGTGGGACGTGCAGCTTAGAGCTATCAGTGTGTATTGTCGCCGTTGCACGCTGGCGGCTGGTAAACGCCATTGTGAATTGCCTCCGAAAGGTATGCGCGCGCCTGCTGATTGTATGCGTCTGCTACCGCGCGGTCGTCCGTCAATAAACTTCGGGGTCCCGGCGCACCGTCATCCTGCGGCGCGGATTTATCTTCAAATGCCGCCATGGAATGCTCCAATTTCCGGTTGCGCGTGTTGATCTGCGTCCAGCCGTAAATATCCATGAACGCAGAGAAGACAAACGCGGCAAGGACCGCGCAGAGAAAGAGATCATTGCGCAATAGTTCGGCGGGGCGATCTTGAAGGAACTCTTCGACAACTGCAAACCACGCGAAGATCAGCAGCAATGCCGAATAAATCATGTAGCGCGTGTGCAGGCTGTACGCTACGCCAAAATCCGAACGCAATGCGGCCACGCCGGCTGCTGTGAGCAGCAGAAACAAAACGCAGTAAGAGACGGTTGGGTTTCGCCGGCAGTATCCGCGGCGCGCCATATAGAGAAAGAAGATGCACAGAGCCGCACCCAGCACAATGCTGCCTGCCGCAAATGGAACCCCACCAGCACTACCAATCACTGAGATGCCAAAGAGCGGATTGAGCCGCAGCACCGTTGCGAAAACAGAGTCGTGCATGCGCGACTGCGAGGACTGCACATTGTAGTGATACGCATACAGCAGCAGCGATCCGCCAGAGGCAGCCAGCCAGCAGGCCGCGCCCGTCCAGCGTCGGCCAATCCCCAGAATCAGCAGGCCGATGGGAATCAGCAGCACGCCATTTCCGTCTGAAAAAATGGCCAGCGCCAGAAACGCGATTGCGGCAACAAGCCTGCCCCACCCACCTTTTGCCAAAAGAGTAATTGCACTGAACGCGAAGAATAAAACGGCAACATGCTGGAGCGAGGAAGCTGCCCAGTTTAGATTTTCCGCATCCTGCAGTTGAAACAGAAGCAAGGAAACGGGAACGAAATACATCAGTCTGGATACCAGATCCTTGTGCCCCGGCAAAAACAGCTTCCATAGCAGAATCCCGAGCAAGAGCACAAATGAATTTCCAATCGCTGAGAGTATCCGAAAGTCGATATGCCCGCAGAGTCCGTACTGTAACCACACGACGCCTTGCATAACGTAGAGCTTGTACTCGTTGTGCTGGGATGTGAGGAGATACCCGAGCTGGCCCAGAATGCCTTTATGTTGCATCGACTGATTGACGAAGCCAAGGACCGCTCCGTAGTCGTCGATAACCGGCAGGTTCACCGCTGTACGAAAGAGAATGGTGTAGAAGAACATGGGCGGCAACGCAACTAGCAGCGCTGCCAAGCCAAGCTGCCGGTGGTTCATCGGCCATTGCCGCGGGATGATTCCACTGCGCTCTCCGGCCTTCTGCTGCGCATCATCCTCTTGCCCAGTTGTCATTCAGCGTTTTCCGATCCTCGCCTTGAGCGTTGCCAGCACAGCCAATGGACGACGGTTGCCTAGGGTTATACGCAGTCCCCGCCTTCTAATCTCCCGCCAACTGCTCAAGCAAGGTATCAAAATCCTCCAGCCGCGCATACTCAATAATCACTTTGCCGCGGCCGTTGTTGTCTTCAATCCGCACTTTCAATCCCAGAGCGCGTTGCAGCCGGTTCTGCGCCTCCAGCACATTCGGATCAACTGTTGGTTCCTGCTTGGGTTCTTTCTTGGCCACCCGCTCCGGGTGCAGAATCCCTGCCACATAATTTTCGGTTTGGCGAACATTAAACGAAAGTGCGCCCACCTTCTGCGCTGCCTTCTCAATCGCTTCCGCGCTATCCAGCGCAAGCAGTGCGCGGGCGTGGCCAAAGCTCAGTTCGCCGGCCTCCACGCGGGTCTGCACAGTTGCTGGCAACCTTAACAAACGCAAGAAGTTAGCAACGCTTGCCCGGTCCTTGCCGGTACGCACTGCCATCTGCTCCTGGGTCATGTGGAACTCGCGGCCTAGGCGCTCAAAGGCTCGCGCCTGCTCCATAGGATTCAGGTCCGCCCGTTGCAGGTTTTCGACGATGGTGATCTCCATCGCCTGCTCATCGCTCACCTGGCGCAGGATCGCCGGGATCGTCGTCTTGCCGGCCTGCTTTGAGGCCTGCCAACGCCGCTCGCCAGCAATCAACTGGAAGCGGCCATTGACCTGGGGACGCACCAGGATTGGCTGCACAACACCGTTCGCGGTAATTGATGCGGCCAGCTCCGAGAGCTGCTCCTCATTCATTTGCGAGCGCGTCTGGAAGGGGTTGCGGTCGATCAATTCGATAGGAATTTCACGGGGCTTGCCGCCCTCATTCTCTGCGGGGTTGGCGGCTGGTGCGGCAGGGGCTTGCACCCGCGGCAGCAGAGAATCCAGTCCTTTGCCCAGGGCGCGGCGTTTCGGGTCAGCAACAATTGTCATTCTAAATTCCTCAATCAAAAGCACTTGATCAATATTTTCAGTCTTGAGCTACGAGAAGCACTGCACGGAGAAAGCCGAACTCTTCATTCAATACAAGTTCTATCCAGAATGGATAGTGCATTCCGCGCAACACTCCGTTTCAAAACCTCCAAAATGATCGAAAAGTGCCGTAAAATGGGCCGCAAAAGGCAGCCGAACAAACAAATCCAAGGCACAAGGTGCGCAAGCACCCTAAGACTGCAATCGCGGGTCTGCCGAGTGAGCTTCGGCCATCGCCTGGTCCCGTGCCTTGGCCCGCGGACTCTCGATGTGGTTGCGCTCCAAAAACTCTCCGGCCAACTCGAAGTAGGCCTCGGTGCCCCGCGACCGCGCGTCGTAGAGGGCAACAGGTTTGCCGTGGCTCGGCGCCTCGGCCAGCCGCACATTGCGCGGAATCACCGTCAGAAACAGCCGCTCCTTGAAATAGGTCCGCAGGGTTTCGGTAACCTGCTGCGCCAGATTCGTGCGGTCGTCATACATTGTCAGCAGCACGCCCTCAATCATCAGCTCGGGGTTGTACGCCGCCCGTACCCGCTCCAGCGTCGAGATCAGCTCGCTTACCCCTTCCAGCGCAAAGTACTCGGCCTGCATCGGGACAACCAGCGAGTCGGCGGCCGCCAGCGCATTCAGCGTGAGCAGGTCCAATGCCGGAGGGCAATCCAGAATCACCAGATCGTAGTCGCCGCGCACCGGTTGCAGGGCCCGCCGCAGATAGAGCGCCCGGTCGTCCACGCTGGCCAGTTCGATATTCGCGCCCGTCAGATTCTTCGATCCTGGCAGCATCCACAGGTTCTCAATCTCCGTGGGCAGAATCACCTGGTCGGCCGGAGCGTCTCCCATCAGCACGTCATAAATTGAGCGGCGGTTGTCGTCGCGCTGAAAACCTAGGCCCGAGGAGCAGTTGGCCTGCGGATCGCAATCGACGAGCAGAGTCTTTAATCCTTCCAACGCCAGACAGGCTGCAAGGTTGATGGCCGTAGTGGTCTTCCCAACTCCGCCCTTTTGGTTGACCACCCCGAGTATCTTGCCCATCTTTCTTCACCAACCTCTATCTGATATCGTCCTGAGCGCAGCGTAGCGAAGTCGAAGGACCTGCATCTTGCAATCAGCTTTGTAGCAGGGCTGGACTTTAGTCCAACCGCGAATCCTTCAAAATCGACGAGGGCTTTAGCCCTGCAAAACCGAATCGTCACTCGGCGCTGTGCCAGGGCGCGGCCTTAGCCGCACCAAAAACGAACCAAGATGAACCTGGGCAAAACCCCGGCGGGATAATCGGTCCGGAGGGAGGTAGGGGGGATGATCCCCGACAAAAAAATCAATGGCCTGTGCCTGAGCTGGAGGTTTGGGTCTTTGCCCAACCGTCCATCCCCGGCGGTATTCCGCTTAATCTCTGGCTCATTCGGAACTTCACTAAGACTATCGGGAAGCGTCGATTCACGAAAGCAGAATCCGCCTGTGGAGAAAACCGCCAACCTGTGGAAAGGCGCCGTGGGCGCTTTTCACTCCCTAGCGTCAACCTCTTACAAGACAAGGGTTTTCGCGCACTCGCGAGGATCGCGTTTTGCGAGGCTCAAAATCGCGGAGCAGTGGAAAACTTTGGTAAATATTCCAGATTTTGCTGCACTTTCCGGCAGAGAAAATCGCCGTTTGGGGGTTGGTTCCATTCTGGTTCCGGTTCTAAACTGGGAGGGGGTTTGGAATGTTTCACGTGGAACAATTTCTGTTTGGGAAGGGTTCCACCGCGTATTCCCACTCTTGTTCCACGTGGAACATGGACCACAACACTATAATCCGAATCATAGATGCCATGCGGTTAGGGAGACCGAAAAGAGATGATAGTCCCAGATTGGATGAAAGGCGTTCTAACGGCGTTTGACAGCAAGACAGAACCGCACAGCGAGGATGATGTAGCTGGAGCGCTCGAAGCCGCCGCAAAGGCCCACGGAGACCCGAACGAGGAAGACAAGAAAGCATATTTAGCTGAATATTCAGCCTTTATGCTGGTGAAGGCCCTGAAGAATACGGAAAGCCATTGGGGAACGTATTTCGGGCCAAAGTGGGTCTGGTCGAATGCTGATGTACTTCCTGACATTAAATTGCTGGACGCGGAAACAGTGCACCACTGGCAGACTCGCGCTCAAGAGTCCAATAACCCACTAATGGCTGCTCGGTACGCTGACGCTTCATGGGACTTAGCAAGGGCGATTGCCGACCTAAAGCCAAATCATGAAATGGCACGACTAGCCATCGACTCTTACATATCTGCTGCGGATAGACAACTCTGCTCAATTCCATTCTTCGCCGTCGATTGGCTAGTGAGGGCTCTCGAGCTTTCCCGAAGCATTAGAGACGACGACAAAGCGAAGAGGGTCACAGGTGCCATGTTCTCTCTTTATAAGGCGAATCTGTCTCCGAAGCTGTTCGGGGTTTGGTTGAGACTAGCCGATCACCTATATGAAGCAAGGGACCTCCTGCCACAGGGTTCGCTTCAAATATTGATCTCAGATTTGGAGACAATGTTGCGCAGGTTCACAGTCCAAGATGAAAACAACGAGTTCAGTGCATTCAATGCGCAGTCTATTGGGGAGACGCTAGTCCGCCACCACAAGAAGGTTGGCGACAATGACAGTGTAGTTCGCGTTGTGAAGACATTTGGAAGTGCGTTCGAGAAGATGGCTGATGGTGGAAGTGCGATGCAGGCATCAGGATGGCTCCAGCCGGTGGTAGAAAGATATGAGCAAGAAGGGTTGAAGACAGAGGCTGAAGGACTACTGAACAAACTGGAGGGTCTCTATGCGCGGGCACAGAATGAAATGCACACACATTCCTTCACTATAGAGATCACGAAGGAGGAACTGGACGACTTGGCTAACCTCTTGATCGCTGAAGACGATTTGCGCCTTACTCTCAATCGCACTGCAGTCTATTTTCTGCCCAAGGTCAACCAGGCACGAAAGACAATCGGGGATAAAAACGCGATCGCTCCCTTGATGAGTATTATCCCGGTAGAAATTATCGATCATACTGGTCTCCCGAAGGCAAGAATAGGAACCGATGAAGATGAAGAAGGGCGTCTGTATTATGAGTTGTGCCAAACCATGAGCTTCGATGAACTTCTTCTGCACCTCATCCTTGAGAAGATCAAAGGGCAGTTCGCGCTGAACGCCGACAACCTCGTTTCGTACTTATACGAATCACCGATCTTCCTTGAATCTCGTAAGCCTATTCTCCGGGAGGGTCTGGTCGCCTATTTGCAGCGAGATTTTCTCAAGGCAATTCATGTACTGGTGCCACAGGTCGAGGAGGCACTGCGCAATTTCCTGGTCCTCTTAAGCATTCCACCTGTAAAAACTGTGAGTCGTCATCCTGGCATCAATGACGTGAAGAGCATGAACAACATCCTTGAGGAGGAGAGAGTAAGGCAAGTGCTTCCGGAAGACGTTTGGCGCTATTTAACGATGCTTTACATAGACCGCCGAGGAATAAACCTGCGAAACGATCTGGCGCACGGCCTGATTCCACTTGAGGGATTCAACGAGTATGTGGCAAACCGTGTCCTCCACAGCCTTCTCATACTTGCGCCGATAAGGGCCACAAATCCAAACGGAACATGAGCAAAGGGCCGAGTCGGCCGGAGGAGCAAACAGCATATCCGAATGGCCGTTTGCCGAAGATAGCTCGTCGCAAGCGCACAACAGATTCGTGCTGGAAAACAGACTGGCCGAATCTCTCCCGAAAAACACCGGAAATACCTCGGCTCAACTCTGAAAACAGGCCGTTTTCAGCGACAAATTGCGCCCATTTGCTCACAAATAAACGACGAGAATTCTAATATCATATTTATTATCTATGAGATACAGAAAAACAGCAGCGAAAAGACAAAAACACCGGTTTTGGCTGCGAAACTGTGGCGTCAATGATAAATAACATAGAATCAACGGTTTCCAAGCGCCTATCTCGCAGTCACACATATCGCATAAAACCGTGGACTACCATCTAAATTACTCAGAATCAATAACTTGCGAAGCGTCTCCTCACAGAAAAACAGATCGAGTAAACCTGTACGCGGCATCACCCCGGATACGCGCCGGTGATGTAGCCTTCGAGGGCCTGGATGGTCTGGGCCTGGCCGGAGATGACCCACTTCACCAAGTCGCCGATGGAGACGAGTCCGATGACCGTGTCGTCGCGCAGCACAGGGAGATGCCGGACGCGGTGCTGGGTCATCAGCACCATGCACTCATCTACCGTGTGCAGCGGGGTAACGAAGTGAACCGGGGTGGTCATGATCTCGCGGACCAGGGTTTGCTGCGAGGGGTGGCCCATCAGGATGCCTTTGCGGGCGTAGTCGCGCTCGGTGAGGATGCCAACGAGCCGCTGGTTCGAGAGCACGACCAGCGCGCCGATGTCGTACTCGGCCATCATCTCGATGGCCTCGTAGACCGACTGCTCGGGCGCAATGGAGAGGATATGGCTGCTCTCTTTGCCTTTGAGCACCAAAGAAATTGCGTCGGTGATTTTCATCCGGCCCTCCTGAATCCTCATCTACAAAATGCTCCGCATCAATCCGTTTCGGCTCAGCTTCAAACCCTCAGGGGCTAAAGCCCTACTCGCTCTGCTGATATTTCTGCAGTCAGGGCTAAAGCCCAGACCTGCCAGCCATGCCCTGATACAAAGCCGGAGTTGTCAAAGAGTGCTGAGAAGCCACCCAACCGGAGCCCATTGAGAATGTATGCCACTATAGCCCATTTGTGATTGCTGCGAACAGTGCCAAATGGTACAGAATGATTTTTCGGTCTCGGGGCGAGAAAATTCGGGAGCGTAGCTCAGGCGACTCGCTGCCCGAGTGCCAAAATGCGCTCGTCGCTGCCGGGCAGCGGAACGAGCGAAAGCCAGGAAAACCCGGCACCCGAAGCGGCCTTGAGCTTGTCGAGATCTGCGCGGGTGGTGAGCAGCGCAAGCCAGCCCGCTGCTCGAACCAGAAAAACCGCTGCCTGAACAGCCAGTTCCATCTTATCGACCGCCCTCAAAATCACGCAGTCAAAAACGGTGCGAAGCACCTCGGCGCGAGCTGCGTGGACTTTGGCGGAGAGGCCGAGAGAGCGGACGGCTTCGCTCAAGAACGCGGCTTTTTTGCCCTGCGACTCGGCGAGGGTGACGGCGATCTCTGGACGGCAGAGAGCAATGGGGATTCCCGGAAAGCCGGCGCCGGAGCCGAAGTCGAGCAGTGTTTGTATGCTCGCCGGCAGAGCGTGGGCGCAGGCGATGGATTCGATGAAGTGGCGGGTGAGGATGCCTTCTTCGTCGCGGATGGCGGTGAGGTTGACGCGGGCATTCCAGCGAAGGAGCAGAGCGAGATAGGCTGCAAAGCCGGTTGTCTGCCCGGCGGACAATGGCGGCAGAGAGGCCTCTGCGAGCAGCTCCTGAAGCCGCAGAGTTGCCTCATCCGGCGCAAGGGTCATCCCGCGACGACCGACTCTTCAATATGGCGCGGCTCCCAGGTTTCTGCAGCACGGACCAGGGCGGCGAAGATGGCGCGGGAGAAGGCGCTTTCCATGTAGGTGCGCTCGGGGTGCCACTGAACGCCGATGACAAAATGGTCGTCGCAATCAAGCTCTACTGCTTCGATGACGCGATCGGCTGGAGAGGCGGCAGTGACGACAAGATTGTCTCCCACGACGCAAACCGCCTGATGGTGGCTGGAGTTGACCAGCGGCTCGCGGCGTTCGCCGGCGGGGAGTAGCGCAGAAAGGCGAGAACCCATCGGAATACGCACGGGATGAGCCTCGACGACCTCGCGTCCGGGCTGGTGGTTGACTTCAGTCTTCAGATCCTGAATCAGCTTGCCGTTGAGCCAGACATTGAGCGTCTGCATTCCGGCGCAGATGGCGAGAACCGGCTTGTGGAGATTGAAGGCATCCTGAAGCAGCAGCTCATCAACGGCGGCGCGGATCGGGTCAGACTCTTCGCACTCGGGTGCCTGGTCTTCGCCATAGCGCTGGGGATCGACATCGTAACGGCTGCCGGGAAGGAGAACCCCATGCGCTCCGGCAAGCAGGCGGGCGACGCGGTCCTGGCGCTCATGCAAGGGAACGACGATGGGCACAGCGCCGGCGGCGTGAAGAGCGACGAGATATGAGGTAAACGACCGCTGATTGTAAGCTGGGTCGCTGCTGGTGGGTTCAGGAATGGCGATGCGTACGGACATGGCAGGAATTAGTGTAAGGGAAAGATAAGTTCTGCGGTAGTGGATTTACACTCAGATCTGCGTAAATCAAGCACGAATTGGCTCAGGAGCAGTTAATTCTGGCTCCGGCGCGGTTGCAGGCTTGAGAAGTGACTCGATAGATGCACGCAGTTGGGCGGTTAGCTCGTCGGTCTGGCGGAGGGTCATGCCTTCGGTAGAGATAGGTTCACCTACGGCGAGGGTCAACGGGCCGGGGTAGAGATGACGGGTGTGGATCGGCAGCAGATCGTAAACTCCGCTGAGCGCGATGGGAACTAGTGGAACCTGAGAACGGATGGCAAGGTATGCCGCGCCGGAGAGAAACTCCTGCGTTGTGCCGTCTGGGGTGCGCGCGCCTTCAGGGAAAACAAAGAGCGGCATTCCTCCGCGGAGAGCCTTGACGCCCGCGCCGAGACTGGCCAGTGAGGCGCGCGGATTGTTGGTGTCAATTGGAATCTGGCCGGAGCGGTCCAGATACCAGCCGATGAATGGAATCGACCAAAGCTCCTTTTTGGCGAGGATGCGGAACTGAAAGGGCAGCGCGGAAAAAATCACCGGCGTGTCCATGTACGAAGTGTGATTCGCGGCGTAGACAGCTGCAGGATGTTTGCGCAGGTTTTCTGCGCCGATGATCTGCTGCCGGCAGCCCGAGAGCTTAATCAAAGAAGTAGCCCAGAGCCGGGCGATGCGGTGCTGCGTGCGACCTGTCTTGTCAAAGAATGAGGTCAGCAAGGAGATTGATCCAAAGAGCGCGGTCGCCAGAGTCATTGGCGGCACCTGGATCACGTTTGTGCGCCAACGGTTGAGGCGCGGGAGCGGATTCGGCCTTGGGGTCACGCCAACCCTCCGGCATGTGCATGGACACGCTGCAGAACTAAAGGCCGAGCCTCACCGACTAGATAGACCGAACCTGAAATAACAATGGCGCCATCGCCCGTATCCGCGGCAGCGCGCTCGATGGCATCCGCTATTGAAGCCGTAGCGACGGCACTCGTACCGGTCAACCGTGCCGCAGCCAACAGCTCGTCTACCGGTGTTGCGCGCGCGGAGTTGATCGGCGCAAAGATTACTTCTTCAAAGAGCGGAAAGAGAATCTGCGCCAGCTCGGTGAGTGGCTTGTCACGCAGGCAACTAAAGATTAGTGTGCGCGGGGTTGGAATCTTCCAGTCGCCGTTGAGCGCCGCACGCAGTGCCCAGACTCCGGCCGGGTTGTGCGCCACGTCCAAAAGCCAGTCGCGGCCCGATGCGGAACTGCCGGTTTCGGAGATCAGCTCCAGCCTGCCCGGCCAAACTGTTCCACGGCTGATGCCAGCGGAAATTGCCGACGGCGTCACTGGAAAACCATGCCGCTCGGCCAGCTCGACTGCTGCGGCAATTGCCAAAGCTAGATTCCGCTGCTGATGTGAACCTGCCAGCGGCTGGTCCAGCTCAATCCGTTCTCCAAACGCCTCTACTGCGTAGCGGCTCTTTACACCTGCAGTGATCGGCGGCATATACGGTGTGGCGCTTACGCCGCGAACGCCCAACTCTACCGCCGCTTCACCAAGCGCCTGGTTGGCCTCAGGATGCTGAGGCAGAGTCACCAGCGTTCCCTGCAGACGCAAGATTCCCGCCTTCTCGCGAGCGATTGCGGTAATTGTAGAGCCGAGCCACTCCGTGTGGTCGAGAGATATATCGGTAATGATGGAGAGCAGAGGATCGACAATGTTGGTCGCGTCCAGCCGACCGCCCATTCCAACTTCGATCACGGCGATCTCGATACGCTCCTCGGCGAAATGCAAAAAAGCCATTGCCGTCAGCGTCTCGAAAAAGCTGGGCATCTGGGCGAGCTTGCCTGCTGCTACAAGCTGCTCAGCGGCATCATGAACTTGAAAATACCGGCGGGCGAAATCATCGTTCGCGATCAGATCTTCGCCAACTCGAATCCGCTCGTTCACGCTCTCCAGGTGCGGCGATGTGTATAGGCCGACCCTCAGCTTTGACTCGCGTAGAATCCCGGCTAACGCAGCAGCAGTCGATCCCTTCCCGTTGGTTCCGGCGATGAGCACCGAGGGAAATTTCTTCTGCGGATTCCCTAGTGCTTCGAGCAACACGCGAATCTCTTCAAGCGAGAACTTGCGCCGCGGCTTGCCAGGCTGAGTGTACAGCTCGGGGACAAGCGCGTTGAGTTGTCGGATAGCTTCGGCGTAGGACATGAATCTCAAGTATAAAAGCCGGGAGAGGGTTGAGGATGATTCGCCCAGTCCGTACGCCTTCAAACGGGGCCGTATTCACTGCCGCAGCAGCAATTGCAGCGCCTCGCGGGCATCCTGAAGGCAGGCTCGGGCTTCATCTTCAGAGAGCAGTCCCTGATGAACGGCTTTCTTGCCTGCATCGTTCACCTTGTTGGCTACGCGCGGGAAGTCCCCATCGATGCCGGTTAGCAGCAGGTTGTTGTTCACCTCGTGCAGCAGATTCCCCAGCGTGG
Source organism: uncultured Acidobacteriaceae bacterium (assembly GCA_963713645.1). Taxonomy (GTDB): domain Bacteria; phylum Acidobacteriota; class Terriglobia; order Terriglobales; family Acidobacteriaceae; genus Telmatobacter. The sequence goes on from CAVQMQ010000018.1 coordinate 324,873, forward strand.
CGGCGTTGCGATACCGGGTGCGGATCAGCTTGGTCAGTTGAGCGGGCAGCTTCTGCTTGATCGCCTCTTCAAGCACCGAGCGGCACATAACAGCGCAGGCGGTAAAAAGGCCGTAGAAGTAGCAGCGTGTGGCTTCATCCAGGTATCGGTCGGCCTCCTCCGAACTCGCCGAGGCGACTACGCATTCGCGCAGATGGGTGGCGCGCAGCACCGCCGGCTCAACCAGCTCCAGCAACTCCAACGCGAAGGCCGCGCGCAGCAAATCATTCTGCTGACCGTCCAAGGCTCGCTGAATCTCCTGCCAAGCTGGCGTCGCTCCGCCATTCCCTTCTTGTTGCAGGCGGGTGAGCGACGTCAGCCGCTGGCGTGCATGTTGAATGAAGCCCTGACGCATATCGTGCGCCAGCATCCGCCATCCGGCGACGAACGCTTCTGGGTCCTGTTGGTAGCGCGCCCACATCTCGTCATAGACAATGGCTGGTAGAACATTCCTCAACTGCGCGAACCGGCCCGTACGCGCCAACTCGGAGATTGCGTCGCAAAAATCCCTTCCTGGAGCCCCTTCAAACGACATCTGGAGAAGCTGGTCTTCAAGACGCCCAATATGAATCGACATCGCCGCAGCTCCCCTGCCAGAAAGTTTATGGCGGAAGCGCAGCGAATCTACGGCAAAATGCATCGGACTGATCGCCTAAGTGCGGGAATGGGAAGCGCTTAAGAAATCCTCTATCACTGGGAATCGGATGATATGCGGCAATATGCTTAAATTAAACCCGCACCGATTCCTCCAAGCGCGATAGCCAACCTATGTACACTACACAAACCTGCATCTGTGGAGGAGCAGTACGCTCAGAACCCTTACTGTAGAGGTCTTTAGACCTGGTTTACACAGAACGCTTCAACTATCCACAAGGGCTTAAGCCGCACCTGTGGGATTTTCGGGAAAGAGACCTCCAAACCTGTGCTCTTTTGCCTGATTTCCTACCCTCCTCAAATCCACAGGCATGATTTAGAAAACTTGGTCTACACTCAACTCCTTTCGCTTCATCTAGTTCATACCGATTTCCACTTTTCCTTCAACAACTACGGTGAATACTAGTCTTTCTATTTATTACTTATCCTTTTCCTCCTTCCCGTTGCTCAATCAGGCAGTTTCCAACTGCAGATCGAAACTGCCGCCTTCTGCAGTCAGCGCGTGCTGTGTGTAGGAGCAGCACCCAATCTGCCGACAATCCGGTAGGCACACCGTAATTCAGAGAATCGCCTTGTTTTCCACGCGCAAACCAAGCTAAACGTGAATACAATCAAGAAGAAGCAAAGAGAGCCGTTTCCGTTGAGCCGCAAAGTGTTGTAGAGTGTGGCCAGCGCGCTAACACGCTCGAACCTCAGGAGTAGGCCTATGTCGCCCGTGGAAACTGAAGTGGAAAAGCCGGCAGCGCAGGGGGCAGCGATGGAAATTACCGTAAGCCGCCAGGATCTGGTGAAGGAACTCACGGCGACCCAGAGTGTCGTCGAGCGCAAGACCACGATTCCGATCCTGTCGAATTTTCTCATTGAAGCGGAGGGCGACCGGCTGACCATCACGGCCACCGATCTCGACCAGGCCATCCGCACCAGCGCCGCCGTCAAAGTGAAAAAGCCCGGCGCCTGCACGATCCCCGCGCGCAAGCTGTACGACTACATCAAGCTGCTGCCCGACGGCGAAATCTCCATCAAGCTGCTCGACAATCACTGGGTGCAGATTCGCTCGGGGCGCTCGAACACGAAGATGGTTGGCATGGCGCGCGCAAATTATCCTCAGGTGCCAGAGTTCCCTGCCGTCTCGGCGACCAGTATCCCCGCAGTGGCGTTGAAGACCCTGATCAATCGCACCATCTTCGCCATCTCGAACGAGGAGTCCCGCTACACGCTCAACGGCGCGCTGCTGGTGCTTAAGGCCGAGTCGCTGGCAATGGTCGCGACCGATGGTCACCGGCTTTCTTATGTCGAAAAGCCGAATGAGACCCTCGGCGGAATCAGCGGAGAAAAGCGAGTGCTGATCCCGCGCAAGGCTCTGCAGGAATTGCAGCAGTTGCTCAACGTCTCGGATGCGGATGAGGTGGAATTTGCCGATGACGAGCATACACTCTACTTCCGCGTCGGCCATCGCACACTGAGCACCCGTAAACTGACCGGGCAATTCCCCAACTTTGAAGCTGTGATGCCGCGCGACAACAGCCGCTTTGCGGTGGTGCGTTCCAGTGAGCTGGCTGCGGCCATCCAGCGCGTGGCCCAGTTTGCCGACGAGCGCTCGGGGGCGATTCGGCTGCGCCTGGAGCAGAACGAACTGAAGATCAGTTCCAGTTCCACCGAGTCCGGCGAGAGCGAAGACACGATCGATACGCCCTACTCCGGCGAACCGATCCTGGTGGGTTTCAACTCCGGCTATATCCTCGACTTCCTCAAAGCTATCGGCAACGAGGGCGAAGTGCGGCTGGAGTTCAAGGATTCACAATCCGCCGGCCAGATGCGCCCCGAAGACCCCGACGCAGAGTACAAGTACCGCTACGTGCTGATGCCGATGCGAATCTGAAGCGCAGCATACCGGGAGTACAATCGGAGAGCCGAAGTAGATCAATTCAGTCCCAACGCAAAAAGGGCGACCCTTCATCGGGTCGCCCTTTTTGCGCGCTGGGATTGTTTGGTTAGAACTGGAAGCGAATGAACAGGCGAACGTGGCGGTGGCCGTTCGTCGCCGGGTAGGGAGAGGCGAAGGTATTGGCTCCGTTGTAGCCGGTGTATGCATCGGTGGGAATACCGGTGATGAGTGTGGTGTTTTCCAAGTAGCCGTTGGTGTCGACTTGTCCGTGGTTGAATATGTTCAAAAGCTCTCCGCGGAAGTCCATCGTGAGCCTCTCATGCAGTTTAAAAGAGCGCTGAATGTCCACATCCCACTGTTGGTAGCCGGGGCCATAGTAGGAGTTACGGCTGATCGGATTTGCAGGGTGAGTGCCATACGCAGGAACGATCCAATGTACCTGGCTGGCGGTGACCACCTCACATGGATTATTGGTGTACCAAAGACTCGGACCTGAGCACAAAGTACCCATAGAAGTACCATAGAACCAGGAGTCGTCGAAGGCGTAAGTAGCCATCGGAGCTTTAGGGTTCCCTAGGACCGGTCGATCATTGCCGATGCCATCCCCATCGACATCGTAGCCGACTTCGACGTTGTGTGTGGATCCAGACTGGAACTGGGTAATTCCTGACAAAGCCCAGCGATTAACGATATTGCCGACAACCTTCATTCCGCCTTCTGTGTGCCAGATAGCGGGACTCCAGATATAGGCCAAAACCAGGCGTTGACGATGGTCGTACTCCGACGGACCCCAATCGGTGGTTCCGCGCGGCGTGGGATAACGGCTGAACTGATACGAGGACTCATTGGCGGTGGTGAAAATCTCTGAACCGTCATCAAATGCGTGCCCCAGTGTGTAGGAGGCTCGGAAAAGGAAGTTGTGATTGATCTTATGATCGAGTTCCGTCCACAGGCCTGCGTACTCGGAGTCGTCTGAGTTGTCCCGGAATATGATTGCACCGCGGGTGGGGATGACACGCGCACCGGAGAAGAAGTCGTTCACGTACGGGTTACGGTTTGTGTTACCGTAGAGGTGCTCCCCGCGCTCACCCACATAGCCAACCTGGAATGTCGTCGCCCAAGGGAGTTCCTGCTCGATGTTGAGATTCCAGTGCAATGTGCGGGGCGAGAGCAGATGGTTGGCAATCGGCTCAGCGGTGTTGGTGGCAAGAGGACTCTTATTCAGGTTTGCGAACTGCTCATACCAAGTGCTGGTGCCACGGTTCCCGTTGGCAGTGGCGCTGCTGGTAATTTGCGGCGAAGCAGCGTTGGGCGCGCTGGCCTGAATGTTGTCGATGATGTTGGTGAAGACCACATCGTAAAAAACGCCAAAGCCGGAGCGGACGACCGTCTTGTTCTGTCCAAATAGAGTTGGACTCCAGGCGAAGCCGGCGCGCGGTCCCCACTGGCTGCCGTCGGCCTGTTGCCTGGTGTTGCAGGTTGCGCCGGGCGTCAGCGGGAAGCAGGAAGGATCTGCCTCATCGGCGGCGGGGTACGGAGTGCCTGTGGCGTTGAACGGCGCGCCGTTGTACTCGTAACGGAATCCGAAGTCGATGCTAAGTGCCGGGATGGGACGATAGGTATCCGTCGCGAAATAGTTCTGGCTAAAGAGCCTGGGCTGAGCGATGGGGCTGCCAAAGTTCTGAGTTACGGTGTCGGTGCCGGGGCCGCCGTAGTCGTCAACAAGGTTAGCCAATCCCGTGTATTTGAAAGTTCCGCCGCCGGTCACCGGAGTTGCACTCGAATCGTTTGCAAAACCGACGGCTCCGTAGAAGTTGAATGGGATCTGATCCTTGACGCGAATATCTGCGATGTCTTCACCGATCTTGATGAAATGCTTGCCGTGCGTCCAGCTTATCGTGTCCTGTAACTGGTAGGTATTGTGGAAGCGGCCCTGCGGGATGTTTCCAGGAATGCCGTAGCCGGTCATATTGGAAATACTGACCGCAGGCTGATTGTAGAGCGGATTGGCAAGAGTGCTGGCGGGCAAACCGAAGGAGAAGCCGATGCGGCCATAGGAAAGGCGCGCTTCATTCACCAGTGTAGATGAGAAGACGTGCGTCTCAACGAGGCCGGTGTTGTATGAAGTGCCGTCCTGGTCTGAGTCAAAGCCGGGAAGCTGGCCAGGTGCATTGAACACGTCAATCGGCGCGATAAAGCGAGTGCGGATGAAGCGCAGAGTCAGCGTGTCCTTTGCGCTGGCGATGTAGTCACCCTTGAGGTCGATCTCTGGAGAATCAAAATCACCGCCGATGTCGCGCTCTACGGTTCCCATCTCGACCGATCCGCGGTCAACGCCCGTAGTCGGATCAGGCCCGAGCGCTATCGGAGGGAGCCCATTCTGCGGATTAATTGTGCCGACAAGACCGCCGAAGGCCTCAATCAGGTTGCTCACACGCGTATTCCCTGTAAAAGACTCTAGCGTGGCAATGCCGTTGACCGTCGGAATATCGAGAGTCGAGAGGTTCGCCGTGGCGCGATGGTAATCCCACTGATACGATGCGAAACCAAACAGTTTGTTGTGAAGGATGGGTCCGCCGATGGTGAAGCCGGGCAGATTTTCGCGGTATTTATTGGGGGTGACCGCATTGAAGATATTGTTCGTGTCCTCTGTATCGAGCGAAGAATTCTCCAGCCGCTCGTAGACAGATCCATGGAACTGGTTGGTGCCGCTTTTGAAAATCAGATTGGAAACAGAGCCGGCGCCATGTCCATACTCTGCCGTGTAGGCGTTTTCGATGATGACGACTTCCTTGACTGCCTCGGTGTTCCCGGGCTGAAGTCCCTGGCCTTGGATGCCTGCGTCGTTATTGTCCTGGCCTTCAATGAGGAAGTTGTTGGCGCGCGGGCGGCCACCGCCCACGTTGAAGTTTACCCCGTTGGAGAAGCTGCCGACCTGGGTGTTCAAGACACCAGGAAGGGTGAGCGCGAGTTCGTAAGGATTCAGGCTGGCGAGTGGCAGGCTGCTGATTTCCTGTTCGCTGATGGTGCCGTCAATCTGACCATTCTCCGTGTTCAGACCTGCGTTGTCGGCGGAGACCTCAACTTTATCGGCAGCCTGGCCCACCTTGAGCACAAAGCTTGAGCTAACAATCGCTGTTCCGGGAACGATCAGTCCCTGATTAATCGTGGTCTGAAAGCCTGAGGCAGTCGCAGATACATCGTAGGTACCAGGCAAAACCGACTCGATGCGATAGGTTCCCTCCTGATTGGTCGTCGTGGTTCTGACCGCCCCGGTATCGACCGACTTGATGGATACGGTGGCACCGACTATTGCGCCCCCGGTTGGGTCGGTAATTGCACCAATCACGGTGCCATTTGACGTCTGAGCAAAGGCAGTGGGAGGGACGACAGCGAGGGTCACTAGGCTGGCACCGAGAGTAGCGCCCAGAAGCAGCGTCCGCAGATGCTTTGTTTTAGAGAGCATGAGTCTGTTCCTTCCGAAGTTGAAAATTGTGTTGAAAGATTCGGCGCAAGATGTGCCGGTTAAACCCAGGATTGAAAAAATACAGTAGTATGGGGTCGAGACCGACCATTACAGCTTGTGTGGTGCTGTAGGCAATTTAGATACCACTTTAAATGCACACCGAAAGAAATTCTAAGGCATTCATTTCAAAGACGTTCTCAATCGGTCAAAGGAATGTCGCAAGAATCGCGAGGCAGCCTTGGCGCGCAGCTAACCATCCGCCATAGCATAAGAGGCAAAAGATATGATTAATCATATCTTTTGAGGGATATCGGGTTCATCGCTTGTCGCAGAATGATTTAGACGCCAAGAAACTCAAGGGCGCGCACCAGATACGATTTCAAATCGCGGCGGTGAACGACGGCGTCGAGGAAGCCTTTTTCGAGCAGGAACTCGCTGCGTTGGAATCCTTCAGGGAGTTTTTGCCGGATGGTTTGCTCAATGACACGTGGGCCGGCGAAGCCGATCAGCGCACCGGGTTCGGCGATGTTCAGGTCGCCGAGCATGGCAAAACTGGCCGTAACGCCGCCGGTGGTTGGATCAGTAAGAACACAGATGTAAGGCACCTTGGCATCGTCCAGTTGCGCCAGAGCCGTTGCGATCTTGGCCATCTGCATCAGGCTTACAACGCCTTCCATCATGCGTGCTCCGCCAGAGGCGGTGACCACGATCAACGGCTTCCTGCCGATACGTGCGCGGTCCGCGGCGCGGGCGATGGTCTCGCCGACAACGGCCCCCATCGAGCCGCCGATGAAGCCGTATTCCATTGCGCTGACGACAACAGAATGAGATCCCAACTGACCGACAGCGTTAAGAATCGCGTCGTCGAGTCCTGTGGCTTTCTGGGCTGCTTCGAGCCGCTTCTTGTACGGCTTTACATCGGTAAAATTCAGCGGATCGGTGGAGCGCAGGCCGCGGTCTACCAGCTCGAAGCCAGGCTCAAGCAGCAGCTCAATGCGCCTGCGGGCACTCACCTTGAAGTGGTGCTGGCACTTGGGGCAGACATTCAGGTTGGCCTCAAGATCGGCTTTCCAAATAGTCTGCCGGCAGCCCAGGCACTTGATCCAAAGGCCTTCGGTACGAACGCGCTTTTCAGCGCCGTCGCCAGGCTCGTATTCGCCGTTCTCTCGCTTGAACCAGGACATAATATCTTTGCCAATTGTAAATGGGCCGTGGGGGTTTCAGATTGGCTTGCACGTTACCAAGCGCAGTTTAGCTGTATCAATAGGCAGAGGCCGCCTTTGTGTTGCGAACAGGCTACCTCTGACGCTCCTGACCGCAAGCGGCTAATGCCCGCCGTGATAGGGGTGTCCGGTAAGGATTGTAAAAGCCCGGTAGAGCTGCTCGGCGATTACCAGGCGCGCCAAAGCGTGGGCCAGGGTCATCGGTCCGAGTGAGAGCAGCAACTGCGCCCTGCTCCGCGCGGCATCTGACCATCCACTGGCTGGCCCAACCGCAAAGATAATCTGCTGCGCTCCGTCGTCCCTCTTCGCACCCAGCCAGGAGGCAAAGGCCTCAGACGCCATCTGGCGGCCGCTACCGTCCAGCAATACGACCACCGGCATCGTCCTGCCCTGCTGGCGGCTCAACCACTCCAACATCGCAGCTTCAGTTTTGAAAGCCTCGCACCGGCAGTGCGCAAAGGATTCGCAGCGCTTTAGATAAACCGTTACCTGGGCATCAACCCCATCCAGCGCAGAGCGCCCGCCGATATGCACAAGAGACAATTGCATAAGATGCAGAATATCCGAACCGGCAGTCGCACGCCGGTGTGTGTGCTGCCCCGAAATCAGACAGCGCTGTCCATTTTTGGGATATTGGACGGAGAGCCTACAGATTTTCATATATAACGTATCAGAGCCAAAAGTGTGCTCAAAAATAACCCATTTATTATCAATAATAAACAAAACAACCGGTTCCGGACACGAAATGGCACAATTCTTGCATACCCAGTCTGACAATCCATCCCCTCAGACCGGGGAAGCGGTGTATCTCCGCCACCCGAGGATGAGGCCCAGTCCTCTCTTCATTCTTACTTTTTACGTGTTTGCGCGCTTGGACCGCGAATCGGTGCTTCCCCCCCGCCGAGACGCTGTAGCAAATAAGCGGACAGGAAGGCTCCAGAGCTTTCAGTCCCCACAGGTAATTCTTGGGGGGTCCCGTGCGAATGTATCAGTTTCCCTTCTGCTCTGTTGTTCACCTTGCACGAACTTGATCGGTGAAACGGCAATTTAACCAACTTGGCTTTTAGCTGGAACCAACACTTTAACCCACGGAGGGGTTCAGTTTTGAAGACACTATTGCGCACTCTAGCAAGTATCCTCCCAGCCCTCTTTCTCTTCTGCTCTGTTGCTTCTGCACAGGTTGAGACCGGACAGATTTCCGGAATCGTAACCGACCAGTCGGGAGCAGTGGTGACCGGTGCTACCGTCACGGTCAAGAATCTTTCCACCAATAGCCAACGGACGGCACATACGTCGGCAGTCGGTTCTTACACCGTCGTCGGCCTTGAGCCTGCTGTCTACCAGGTCACGGTCGAATCCGGCAGCTTTAAGCCCTATACAGCCAAGGCGGAAGTGACAGTGGGCAGCCGTGTAACGCTCGACGCCAAGCTCTCGGTCAGCGCGGGCACTACTGAAGTAGAGGTGATCGCCGAGGGCGGAGCACAGGTTAACACCCAGAACCAGGAGATTTCGCAGATTATTAGCGCCGAGCAGGTTTCGCAACTGCCCAGCCTTACCCGCGACCCCTACGACTTTGTCATGCTCTCAGGCAATATCTCCAATGGCGATGCCGGTGGAACCGGGAGTTCTACCGGCAGCACATCAAATTCGCAGAACTCTACAACGCGCGGCGTTGGTTTCAACATCAATGGCCAGCGCTCCACCGGCACGGAGATATTACTCGACGGCGTCGAGAACATCAGCGTCTTTGGAGATGGAGTTGGAATCTTTGTACCCCTCGACTCCATGCAGGAATTCCGTGTTTCAACCAGCAACTTCGAGCCGCAGTTCGGCCGCGCGTCGGGCGGCGTTGTCAACGTGACCACCAAGTCAGGCTCCAATGCGATTCATGGCAATGCATGGGAATTCAACCGCTTGTCGGCCTATACTGCGAACACTGAGACCAACGATCAAGAGGGTGCACCTAAGGGAATTTATACTCGGAATCAGTTTGGTTTTGCAGTTGGCGGACCCGCAATAAAGGATAAGCTCTTCCTCTTCGGCAGCACGGAGTGGACCCGTGTGCGCAGTTCAGCGGTTCTGACAGCCGGTGTGCCGACACCCCAGTTTCTAGCCCTGGCACAGCCCAACATACAAAGCTACTTCAGCACTTACGGCGGCAGCCAGACCTTCAACTTCGCACAAACATATACAGCCAGCCAGGTCTATGGATCGGCGCTGCCGGCAGCGTTGCCTGGAAGCACTCCCATGTTTGGCGTTGCGGCCTTTAACTCCCCTCAGAATGCCGGCGGCGGCGTTCCCAACAATACCTACAATATTGTTGCCCGCGGAGACTACAACCTGAGCGACAGAACGCAGATGTTCTTCCGCTATGTGGATTACAAGGAAGTGGACACAGCCGGCGGCGTATTCGGATCGCCCTATTCCCAGTACAACGTCGGCCAGACGCTGGACAATCAGGCCTACCTGCTCAGCATCTCTCACGAATTCACCTCGTATCTTTCCAGCAGCACGAAGTTGAGTTTCAGCCGCTTCGACACCTTCCAGTCCTACGACGGCACGCTTCAAAACGTGCCCACACTGGTGGTATCCGCCAATGCAACCATCCCAGGCGCAAACACACCAATTCAGTTGCCCGGTTTCTACGACACTAATCCGGCAAACGGCGGCCTGCCCTTCGGCGGTCCGCAGAATACCCCGCAAATCAACCAAGACTTCAATTGGATAAAGGGCAAGCATTCCTTCCAATTCGGCACGCAACTAATCTACATCCAGGATAACCAGGCCTACGGCGCATACGCGCAGGCCGAAGAGCAATTGGGCAATTCCCGCGCCACTGGTCTCCAAGCTCTCTATAGCGGAGATCTCTTCCAGTTTGAGGCAGCTGTGAGCCCTAATGGCGCTTTGCCCTGCGTCAAGAATCCTTATACAGGGACTTACACTCAGACTGCCGCATGCTCCATCACGCTGCCTGCAACCTCACCGAGCTTCGCGCGCAGCGAACGTTTCAAGGACTCCGCCTTTTACGCGCAGGATTCCTGGAAGTTCACACCGAGATTCACTGGAGATTACGGGGTGCGTTACGAGTACTACGGCGTACAGCACAACAATAATCCGAATCTGGACTCGAATTATTACTATGGCTCTGGATCGAGCCTGCCTGAGCAGGAGCGGAACGGGCAGGTGTTCACCGTGCCTAACAGCCCCATTCACAAGCTGTGGAATCCGCAGTACGGCACAATTTCGCCGCGTGTGGGCTTTGCCTATGATCTCTTCGGCAACGGGCGCGAGTTCGATTCGTGGCGGCTATGGCATCGCCTATGAGCGCAACTTCGGCAACGTGACCTTCAACCTGATTCAGAACCCGCCGAACTATGCAGTGGTCGTACTCAACAACATCACGGTCACGAACTCCAATGCTGGACCCCTTGCAGGTTCATCCGGAAGTGTCCCTTTGCCGCCAACAAGCCTGCGTCACGTCGATCAGAACATCCGCACGGCGCAAACGCAGTTCTGGAGCCTTGCGTTCGAGCAGGAGTTGGCAAAGAGCACCGTCATGTCAATGCAGTATGTCGCCGCGCGCGGCATTCACCTTTACGACATCAAGAACTACAACGGCCTGGGCAGCGGCAATGCGCTGCTCGGTGATCCGGTCCTGGATCCTGGCGGGAGCGGCAAAATCAGCCTTGACTCGGCTCAATAACCAGTATTCCAACGCCAATAACCGCGGCTCTGGTGGCGATTCCTATTACGAGGGCGCAAATGTCCAGTTCCAGTCGACCAATCTGCATCAAACAGGCTTGGGCCTGGTGGCGAATTATACCTTTTCGCACTCGCTGGACGATCTAAGCACCACGTTCTCCGAGTCAAACAATGCCTTTAGCCTTGGATATACCAATCCGTTCAACCCAGCACTGGATTTTGGCAATGGCGACCTGGATGTCCGTCATCGCCTGGTGATTGCTCCGATCTATGCGGAGCCCTTCTTCAAGGGTAGCCACAATGTACTCGGCGAAACTCTGGGGGGATGGGAGCTTACAGGGATCTATCAGGTCCATTCGGGCGCCCCATTTACCTATTTCGACTTTACGAATAACGCAACGGGCTACAACGTCGCGCGATATAACCCAGACGGGCCGATTTCAAAGCACACATTCAAATCGATTCCGAGCGGAGCTTCGGCTGGCGTCGTCAACAACTCTTATGTGCTCGGCACTCTTCCAGGAAACGTCCCCTTCAGCAACCCGAATCTCTTGGGAATCTCTGACTGGGGTCCGTGGCCATCCACCATGTCCGCGCGTAACTCATTCCGCGGGCCGGGCCTGTGGAACGTTGATCTTGCTTTATCCAAGACCTTTCCGATCCACGAAAAGATCAATGCTGAATTCCGCGCGGAAGGCTTCAACGTGCTAAACCATCACAATTTGTTCTTGCAAGAGGCAACAAATGACGCCTCCAGCAACTTTTTGACCGACTCCAGCGGCAATCCTATTCCGGACTCCTTGGGGAATTTGCAGCCGCTCGTACTTGCTTCCAAGGGCGGCATCGGGAACAACGGTGGAGCGAACGACGAGCGCCGCTTTGGCCAGTTCGCACTGAAGATCAACTTCTAACTCTGGCAAAACACAGGCCAATAAAAACGGGGAGCGTGAACGCTCCCCGCCTTTATTGTGTCAACGGCTATGCGCACTCCGCAAACGCACTTTGCGGCACCACATGTGCTATTTATAGGATATTCAAGAGGCAGCCTACTGATTTTCATATTCTTCGCGGGATCATGCTGAATTGACTGCCCGGTAACTCCTTTTTTTTCAAAGAACAACAAATCGTGACGCAGGAAGAATCGAATGGCACAGTTCGTGCATGCATTAGCCTGATAACCCATCCCTCGTATCCGGGAAGCTGCTTATTTCGCATCCTCGGAGATGAGGTCCAGTACTCTCTCTTCATTCTTACGTTTTATGTGTCTTGCGCAGTTCAACCGCGAAGCGGCGTCACCCCTCGCCGAATCGCAGTAGCAAAATAAGCGGATTCGGAAGACACCAAGGACTTCCGGTCCCCACAGATACATCTTGGAGGAGTTTCGATGCGATTTATCAGGTTGCAGAGTGCGGCTCTTGCGCTGAGCCTGCTGGCCGTTGCCGGGTTTGTGGCAAATATTTCGGCGCCGGTGGCTCAAGCTCAAACGGGCACGACAGGTGCATTGAGTGGCGCCGTTGCCGATTCAACGGGCGCGGTGGTTCCGGGCGCGAAGGTCATCGTGACTGACACAGCCACTGACTCCAAACAGACAGTGGTCACGAACGCGGAAGGCAAATATACCGTGGCAAACTTGAAGCCCGGCCTCTATAAAATCTCCGCCTCCGCTACCGGCCTGCAATCGTCCACAGTTCAGACCTCGGTTTTCCTGGGCGTAACAGCGACTGCCGATATCAAGGTGACGGCCTCGGGCGACAAGGAAACCATTGAGGTAACCTCGAATACCCTGCCACTCGTTGATACGCAGAATATCGCACTGGCGACCACCTTCAACGATGCCCAGATTCAGGAATTGCCTACCCCCGGCGGCGACGTGACGACCGTGGCCTTCACCGCTCCCGGTATCGTGGTGAACGCCGGCGGTTCCTACGGCAACTTCAGTTCTGACGGTTTGCCCGGCATCTCGAACCTCTTCGTTCTGAACGGCTTTGACAACCAGGACCCCTTCCTCAACCTGAATAACTCCGGCAGCTCCAACTTGACACTTGGTCAAGGCGAACTGCAGGAGGCAACTGTTATTCAGAATGCATACAATTCGCAGTATGGCCGTGCCGCCGGCGCCATCATCAGCTACACAACCAAGTCGGGCGGCAACCAGTTTCACGGCGCAACCGATTACAACTACAACGGAACTGTCCTCAACGCAAACGGCTGGTTTAACCAATTTCAAGGCGCGAAGCACGTCCACATGCGGTGTCCAATGAATGGGCGGCGAATGTCGGCGGCCCAATTATCAAGGACAAGGTCTTCTTCTTTGGAGACTTTGAAGGCCTGCGCTACGTGTTGCCGGGTTCCAGCGGCTATCTGACCTTCCCATCGCCTGCGCTGCAGGCCTATACCCTTGCCAATGCCCCGGCTGATGCACAATCGTTTATGGCACAGGCGCTCGACGGCTACAAGAGTTCTTCGGCTTATGCTAGTGCCATTCCGGTTGCCAATGGCACCGCGCCCAATCAAGATGGCAAGATGGTCTGGAGAATCGGCGCACTCGGTTGCGGTTTGGCGGAACAGAGAGTACAGGGAAACCCAAATAGGTGGCCTGTAAGGAACCCCGGCTACCCGGCGGCGGTACCTTCGGTGTCGACACGCCCTGCATGGTGGTTGGCGTCGGCGCGGCCAACAACGTCAACAAGGAGTGGCTCTTTACCGGTCGCGGTGACTGGAACGTCAGCGACAAGCAGAAGATCTATGGCCGCTACAAGATGGACCGCGGCTCCCAGCCGACCTTTACCAGCTTCATCAATCCGCTCTTCAGCACGCTTTCGATCCAGCCGGAGTATGAAGGCCAGTTCAACGATAGCTTTGTGATCAGCCCCACGAAGACTAATGTTTTTGTTGCGGCTGCTAACTGGTATTCGGCCTACTTTGGCCCCCAGAACCAGGCTGCATCGTACGCGGAACTGCCGGCCAGCTTTGGCGCTCAGGCATTCGGTGTTGGAGCGGAACTCGGCGTTGACGGCAGCGGCGTGAACAGCGCTCCTGGTCTTCCTGCGGAAGGCGTTCCGTTCTATCTGACCCAGGGCCGCAACGTTACCCAGTATCAAATCGAAGACGATTTCAGCTGGATCAAGGGCAAGCACACCATCAAGTTCGGCGAAAACTTCCGCCGCGACCTGGTCTCCGACTACGATTCGCAGATACAGGAAGTCTTCCCGTGGGTTTATCTCTACTCGCTCGGCGATTTCGCATCTGGAACACTGTCTCCGAATTCGCCATATGCTGGAAGCAACAACTGGGGCCAGGCTTTCACGGCCACTCAAACAGCACATCTTGCTCTCTATAACGTAGGCGCATACATCCAGGACGAGTATCAGGTATCTGCCCAAGTTCAAACTTACCCTCGGCATTCGTGTTGACCGCACCGGAAATCCACTCTGCCATGGCGGCTGCTTCAGCGAGTACAACGGAGCCTTCCCTGGAACAGGGACAGGCTGGAATTCAACCGTCACGTCCGGCGAACTGGAGTGCATTCGGCAAGGTTGAAAAGGCAAATATCCAGCCTCGTGTAGGTTTCAACTACGCTATAGACGAAAATACCGAAGTCCGTGGTGGCGCGGGCCTTTTCTCCGATCTCTACCCTGCTGGATTTATCGATGGAGTGATTCAGAACTTCCCGAACTACAACCTTGAGACCGTCTACTTCGGTGATCTTGGGGCCACAGGCGGTTCGACCGTAGGACAGTTTGCCCAAGATGCAAATGCTGCGGTTCAGAGCGGATTCCGCACCGGCCAGGGACCTGATACTGTTGCGAATACGCTCTACAACAGCAACATCCCATTTGCCCCACCGAATATCAATGCCTATTTCCCGACCACTTTCAAGGTGCCGGAGTATGTGGAGTACAGCCTGCAAATTCAGCGCCAGCTCTCAAAAACCGACGCGATCATTCTCACCTACGCCGGCAACTACGGCTATAACGAGGTGCTTGAGAATCCCTACCAGAACGCTGGAAATGGCGTCTACAACGATGGTGGCTTTAACGGTGCCGCTTCCGTCGGTGGTTGGGGTGCGGGTGGAGGCTTTGGCGCGGGTATGTTCAACAATACCCCTCCTGATCCGCGTTTTGGCCGTGTAACCGCGTACACCAACGCTGCGCATTCCAACTACAACGGCGGCATGATCAGCTTTAAGCACTCCGGCAACGGATTGACTGGACAGGTGAGCTATACCTATAGCCACGCTCTGGATATGGTCTCTGACGGCGGCGAAGGCGAGTACTACAACTCAGAATCGATTGTTAACCAAGTGACGCCGAACCTCCAGGTTCTCAACCTGAACTACTCCAACGCCGACTACGACATCCGCAATAGTCTTGTTGGCGACGCTGTTTATGAGGAGCCGTTCAAGTCTTCTAACAAAATTCTAAACAATCTTGCCGGTGGTTGGGTGATCGGCGCGAAGACGTACCTGCGCACCGGTCAACCTTTCAGCATCATGAATGGCGGTGTCCTCGGCGGCTACACGAATCTCGGAACGTCACCTATCGGACCCGCACTGGTGGCGCAACTTGCGCCGGGCGTAAGTCGCACGAGCTTCGGCAACCCAACGGCCATTGATCCACATTCCTGCGTCGATACGGATTGCATAGTTGAAAGCAATTTTGTCGCGGCTCACCTCACAGACTACTTTTGGCACGCTGCGCCGCAACTCCTTCTTTGGCCCGCATTACAAAAACACCGACCTTAGCATCATGAAGAAGATCGTCAAAACCGAAGGCTTCACGCTGCAGATCGGCGCAAATGCCTACAACGTCTTTCAATAACGTGAACTTTGCGCCGCCGGTCAACGATGTGAATAACGGTAGCGCATTTGGCCAGATTCAGAATGCAGTCGCGCCGCCCACCAGCCCCTACGGCTCCTTCCAGGGCGCAGCTGTTACGCAACGCATTCTGCAGGTTCATGGCAAGATCACCTTCTAACCTCCAGTATTTTCTGGAATCCAACAGAAAGGGCACCCGAGTGGGTGCCCTTTCTGTTTATCAAAACGAGGATAGCGTTCAGCGGCTGTGATTCACTCCCGCAACGATCAAACTTATTTGGGAGACTTTCTCGCAACCATCTTCTTTGCGGCGGGCTTCTTGACTGCCTTCGTTTTCACAATGGTTTTGGCTTCCAACTTCTTCACGCCTGGTTTGGCCTTCGGAACAGAAGCAGCGCGCTTCTTTGCGGGGGTCTTAGGCTTCGGTAATGAGGCGTTGGTTCCGCCAACTGCTTTCTTTGTGGCGATCTTTTTCGCAGTCGTTTTGGCCGGCGCTTTCTGGCGGGCGGACCGTGTCCTCTCCGCCAGTGCAGCTTTCAACTCCGCATCGAATTCGGCCGGAGTAAGCGGGCGCGCTGATTTTCGCAGCCGTTCAATGTCATAGAAGGCGCGGCGCTCGGTAAGGAAGACATGGACAACGAAATCCACATAATCGAGTAGAATCCACTCGCCTTGGCGGCGGCCCTCGACGGAGTTCGGATAAACTCCAAACTGTTTTTTAAGGCGAATTTCGATCTCGTCGGCAATCGCGACGCACTGCCTGTCATTCGTAGCCGAGGTGACCAGGAAAAAATCAGCTAGTGCGGCGTCGATCGGGTCCAGCTCTAGAATGCGGGTGTCTTCGGCCTTTTTGTCTTCGCAGGCCTGTGCTGCGGCCTGGACGAGAATGCGGGTTTGCTGCTCTGCGGCGGTTGCCATTCGGTAACTAGGTTCTCCCCTGTTAATCCTAGTCCGATGTGGCAGTTGGGGCAAGCGAACCGTACAGGCGATGTAAACGGATGTAATCCGCCACAGGCTGCGGCACAAAAGTAAGCAAATCGTCTGGCCCCGTCTCATCAATGCGGGATCTTTCGCGGATCAGTGAGGCGCTCACTTCGTAGTGCAGACCTGGCAGCAACGACAGGAATGTTGATTGCTCGGCCATGTTGTGTAAGCGGAACTGTACAATCCGCACACCCTGAGAATAGGAATCTGACACCGGCTCTGCTTCCAAGTAAATTCCATCTGGCAGAGCCTCGGCCAGATTGCTCAAAGGCTCTCCGGGGCGCGAGGCGACAACCAATCGCGCGGTAAAAGGAATCTCTGCTGCGCGAAACCAGTGGCGAAGGTTCATGAATGAATCCGCGCCGATGAGAAAGTACAGAACATCCGCCGACGACAAGCCGGCGCGAAGGCCAAGCAAGGTCGTCAGCGTGTAATTGGGCGCGCCATCCGGCCGGGGTGCGTCTGCAAGAGAAACCTCGAATTCCCGCTCTCCGGCAATGGCCAACTCGGTCATCGCCAGCCGATCTTCAAAGGATGCCCTCAATCCCGCTGGCTTCAGAGGCTGCGCACCCACAGGAGCAAACAGCATACGGTCCAAGCCCAGCGCCGCCCGAGCTGCCCGCGCAACAGCCAGATGGCCTAGATGCGGCGGATCAAAACTTCCGCCGAAAAAAGCGATGCGTTTGCCGGAATTGGCCGAATGCTGCATTGAATGATCGTAACTCCTCGATCCATCTGATACCATTGGGTCGATAACGATGCGATACTTGATTGCTCTTCTGGCCCTGGTCGGCGTGGTGGTTTCCGTGCTGGCATTGCGCGTACACTACGACAACGGCTCAGAACCTTGCTCTATCAATGAAAAGTGGGATTGCGGCATTGTTAACCACAGCCCCTATGCGATGCTCGGCCCCGTTCCCATTGCCGTCATTGGCATAGCAGGTTATCTGGCGCTGGCCGGACTGGCGCTGGCGAGGCAGCGGTTTCCACTCCTGCTGGCGGTGTTCGGCGGCCTCGGCTTCGCCCTGCGGCTTACTTTCCTCGAGGAGTACGTGTTGGACACTTGGTGCCTTTACTGTGTCATCTCCCAGACAGTGATCGCGCTAATGACGCTGCTCAGCCTGGGCTGGCTGGCGACGGAGTATTACATCTTGAAGCGCGCGAACGTTAAGGCATAACTTCATCAGGGCTTCAAGCTGAGCCCCGGCCACGCTGCTAAAATTGAACCAGAGCAATGACTGGCAATTGGTACGCGCGCTGGATGTACAAATGGGAGACCCGGCTGACCACACGCGATGAAAATCGCGTTGTCCGGCCGCTGGAATGGGGTTTCGACTGGATTCAACCGCTGCTTGACCGCTGCGGGCTTCCAAGCGAGAGCCTGAAAGCCGCGGATACACTGGATGCGACGGCTGCTGAAGCGTTAATGGTAAGCATCAATCAGCTTCTTATCCGCAACAGCGATCAGTTCTTCAGCTACGAGCGTCCCACGGACTACCGTCTGGAGGAGCGCCATCCACAGCTCTTTCCGACAAATGTCCGGCCTGAGACATTGGCCCAGGATGCGGAGCTGAAACAGCGCGCAGCCGAGGGCAAGCTGGCTCCAGCGCAATTCCTGCGCTTTACCTCACCTGAGCGCACCCCCTACCCCGAAAACGACCTGGTCAACGCTCGCTGGTTTCCTGCCCCTGCACATAAGGACCCCAATCGACCCAAGCAAGCTATCGTCGTTCTGCCGCAGTGGAACTCCGACGCATTCGGGCACAACTCGCTCTGCGCCATCTTTAACAAGATGGGAATTTCGGCCTTAAGGCTCTCCAAGCCCTACCACGATATTCGCCGCCCGACGGAGCTGGAGCGCTCAGACTACGCCGTTAGCGCCAATATCGGCCGAACGCTCTCGGCCTGCCGTCAGGCGGTGGTAGATATCCGCTGCTGCCTCGACTGGCTCGAAGCGCAGGGATACGAACATTTCGGGGTTCTCGGCACCAGTCTCGGATCCTGTTACGCCTATCTGGCCAGCGCACACGATCCGCGCATCCGCGTGAACGCATTCAACCATGCGTCTACGTCGTTTGGAGACGTGGTCTGGGCAGGGCAGAGCACGCGTCACATCAAGCAGGCGATCGACGCTGCGGGACTAACGCAGGAGCGCTTGCGCGCGCTTTGGGCCGCGGCTAGCCCTTGCAATTACTATGAGAAATTCGCCAGCGCCGAAGCGGGCGGGCCGGAGAAGAAAGTCCTGCTGGTCTATGCCAACTACGACTTGACTTTTCCGAGAGAATATTCGCTGCAAGTGGTCAACGCATTCCGCCGCTACCAACTCGATTTTGAGCCGCGGGTGCTGCCCTGCGGGCACTACACAACCGGCGAGACACCTTACAAATTCATCGACGGCTGGTATCTCGGTTCCTTCGTTTACCGGGCATTCAAGGCGCTGCGCGTAGAGAAAGCAACCGGTGCCGGGAGTCCAACCCGGTCACCAGACGTTGCCCCGTCAACGGTAGCAGAAGAAGCAATTACGCGCTGATCTGTTTCTGCTGCCACTCTGTCTTGCTGAGCCGATACAGTACATGGCGTTGCAAGGGATGGCCAACAGGGAGTTTTGGGTGGTCAAAATCTTCGCTGGGGCAATGGCGCATACCGAGCTTCTCCATAACACGGCGTGAGCGCAGATTACCGGGGACGGTAAAGGAAACAAGGCCGGATAGACCCACTTTCTCGAAAGCGTAACGAGCCACTGCTTGCGCTCCCTCGGTCGCCAGGCCCAGCTCCCAATAGTCGGCTGCGAGTCGCCAGGCGATCTCAACAGCCGGTTGGAATGGCGCGTCGAAGGCCGGGGTATATAACCCGATGTATCCGATGAACTGCCCTTCCGCGAGATTCGTGCCTTCTCGCAGTTCCACAGCGAAAGGGCCAAAGCCGTGTTGCTCGAAGTGCTCCTCAATCCGGGTGACGAGCGCATCCGATGCTTCGACCGACAGCAACCCGGGCATGAACTCCATTACGCGCGGATCAGCGTTCAACCGGCGAAACGGCTCCTTGTCGGAATCGCACCAGCGGCGCAACAAAAGCCGCTCAGTAGTGAGGCAATCTGTCATGCAAAACAGGCTATCATCTAAACTGGTCGCACTATGAAGACACACTTTTCTTTTGGCAAAAACGGGATCGATGTCACGGTCCCTGACGGCTTTGAGTATCAGCTCATCCATAGCCGGTCGTCACAGGCAATCGCTGATCCCGCAGGCGCGCTTGAACAGGCTCTCGACCAGCCGATTGGTTGCGCTCCACTCGCTCAGTTCGCAGCGGGCAAGCGCTCCGCCGCGATCTCCGTCTGCGATATCACGCGGCCCGCGCCAAACAGCGTTACACTTCCGCCTGTGCTGGCTCGGCTGCACCAAGCCGGAATTCCGCCAGAAGCGGTGACTATCCTGATCGCTACCGGGCTGCACCGGGCCGCGACGGAGGCGGAGATAAAGACGATTCTCGGGGCGGAGATTGCTGCGAAATACCGTGTGGTGAGCCACGATGCGCGAGCGCTCAGCGAGCATCGCTTCCTCGGCACATCGAGCCACGGTGTGCCGGTGTACATCGACGAGCGGTTCATGGCAGCCGACCTGCATATCACGCTTGGCTTTATTGAGCAGCACCTGATGCTCGGCTTCTCAGGCGGCCGCAAGCTGATTGCTCCGGGGCTTGCTGCGCAGGAGACGATCAAGGTGATTCACTCGCCGCGCTTCATGCGTGAGCCGCTGGCGACCGAAGGCTCCATCGCCGAAAATCCCCTCCATGCCGAGCTGTTGGAGATTGCGGCGATGGCCCGGCATGATTTTCTGCTTGATGTGACGCTGACCCAGGACAGGCAAATCAGCGGCATCTTCGCAGGCGACCCGGTCAAGGCGCACCGGGCCGGGGTTGAGTTTCTGGAGGCGACCTCGCTGGAGCGGTTGCAGCAGCCCGCCGACGCGGTGATCACCAGCGCCGCCGGCTACCCGCTGGACTTGACCTTCTACCAGATCATCAAGGGAGTCACGGCGGCTGCGCACCTGGTCAGGCCGGGCGGGCGCATCCTGATTGTGGCCGAATGCGCTGAGGGAGCCGGTTCGCCGGAGTTTGTGAAGATGCTTGCGAGCTTTCGCGATTCTCAGAGTTTTTTGGACGCAATCCGCAACTCTCCGGTTGTGGTGGACCAATGGCAACTGGAGAAGCTGGCGTTGACCGGCCTGCAGCAGGAGCTGTTCTTCTACACGCCCGGCGTGCCAAAGCACCAACTCGGCGGGCTGGGTGAGCGTGCGTATGAGAGCGTAGACGAGGCCGTTGCGGCGCTTCTTGAGGGCCTGCCAGGCGGCTCTCGTGTTGCGCTGGTGCCGGAGGGACCTTATACTTTTGCGCGGGCGGAGTGAGGCATGTTGCACGACGGGTTTCCGAACTGGGGTAAGGTTGAAGACTCCCCATCGGCGTTTCCTGCGAATGTCTATAAATGCACACCTAGCCACAATGATCTGTATTTTGCAATAGAAAAGGTGCATATTGATGTGCTATAAACCCATATCTGCAAAATGGATAATCGCAAGCGCTCTTGTCAGGGTGCAAGCCAAGCAGGAAGGATTCGGCGAGAAGGATGAGCTACAAACCGCAGCGAATCCGCGATCCACTGCATAATGTGATTCAATTTCCTGGCGATGAGTTCCATGACGCAATGTGGAAGGTGATTCAATCACCCCAATTTCAAAGATTGCGCCGAATAAAGCAGTTGGGCTTTTCAGATCTCGTATATCCGGGCGCCACGCATACTCGGTTTGCACACAGTGTGGGTGTTTTCCATACCGCGCGCAAACTGGTGTTGGTCATCAAAGACCGTTTGGACAAAAGCGCATGTAACGAATATAAAGAGACCAAAGCGAATACGGCCCTTGCTGCCGCGCTTGTTCACGATCTTGGACACGGACCGTACAGCCACGCATTCGAGAAGGTTGGCAAACGCCTCAACCTGAAGATGGCAAAACATGAAACGGTTACTGATCTTCTGATCCGAGACAGTGAAATCTGCACAGTGCTCAACGGATACTATGTCGGTTTTGCGTCGAATGTGGCTGATGTAATCAAGAAATCTGGTCCTTCGAATATCTACGGGGCAGTTGTATCAAGCCAGTTTGATGCCGATCGACTCGACTACATACAGCGGGACCGGTTAATGACCGGTACTCACCATGGCGCAATCGATTTCGACTGGCTTTTGTCGAATCTGGAGGTTGGTGAGGTTCCGTATGGGGCCGACGACGAAGGCGTAGGAAAGATCGAAACATTTGTACTGGGGCCAAAGGCGCTTTATGCGGCGGAGTCTTATCTTCTGGGTCTGTTTCAACTTTACGCAACAGTGTATTTTCACAAGGCTACTCGTGGTGCAGAAAAGCTTTTTACTGAATTGCTTGTGCGGGTATTCGAGTTGGCACGCGATGAATCATCGGGCAGGACGGGGCTGGGAGAGAATCATCCTCTTCTTGATTTTGCAAAGAATCCTGAGGATCTAAGATGCACATTAGCGCTTGATGATTCCGTGATCGGCGGTGCGCTCTCGATGATGACGGAAGCTGAGGATACTCTCATCTCGGACTTCGCAAAGCGTCTGCGAGATCGCAAATTGTTCAAATGCATCGATGTTCGTGAAAGCCTCGATCAGAAACTGAACGCGAAGAAGTCACCTAAGTCAAATCGCCAGAAGAAGGTCGTCCCATCAGATCCGAACGTGGGCACAATGAAGCGCGGGGATAGCGCAAGAAATGAAAAGAGGAAGTTCGATGCACTGGATATCGCCTGCCACTCAGCGAAAAAACGTCTTGACGAGCTTGCAAAGGAGAACAACAACGAAATTCCAACAATTCTTGTGGATGACGTAGAGCGCAAACTTTACAACAGATTAGAGGAGTCCAATGGGCCGCTGGACCAAATCATGATGAAACCCGCTTTGGGAATCGGTGATCCAGTGGACCTCTCATCGATCTCGCAAGTTATCAAAGCCATTGCACCTTTAAAGGTACTTCGTGTATACATTAAGAATGGCGATGAAAAGGCGAAGATAGAAATTGATCGGATCATTGAAGAGGAGGCTAAGAGATGCCGGTATTGAATTCGAACAAGTCCAATGCGGATAAAGCAACCGACATCATCCGCGATGCCGGGGGGGAAGTTGTAGGAAAGACGCGGCTGCAAAAGATGGCCTATTTGCTTGAAATTTCTGGGCTTGGGTGCGGTTTTGCCTTTGAATACAGGCATTACGGGCCGTATAGCGAGGAACTTGCGGATGGATTGGAGAATGCACAATTCTCGAATCTGCTGATCGAGGAGGAGCATACAGCCAAGTGGGGGGGCACCTACTCGGTTTTCAAGGCTGTTTCAAAAGCTCCGGAGGCAGAAGTCCAAACTGCTCGCAAGAAGATTCTCGCTTTGGGTATGACGGCGAACCCGATTTCTCTCGAATTGGCTGCAACTGCGGCGTTTCTGGCTAATGAAGGAGAACGTGATCCTTGGGCAGAGACAGAGCGGCGAAAACCGGAAAAAGCTGCAAAGTGGCTACAGAATGCCAAGGCACTCTACACCGAGCTAATGCAGGTGCAGACACCAAAACGGTTCGCTGTAATATAGGGATTATTTCGGGGTTTCCTGGTGCATTCAAGTGTGGTCTCGTCTTGGATGCACTGGCATAAACCATCCGGTCCCTTTCCAGAACTAAGATAGGCCACGCCAAAGCGCGCGTATGCCTTTCCCTGGCGCGCAATCGACCTGCCCATCCGAGCTCAACGCGATCAGCGAAACTACCTCCAGTTACAAATCTTACCCAGGGTTTATCATCGATATGGTGCGCCGGGGTTGGCGGGTAGGTATAAGAGGAGCTGGGAACGCGGGTCCTTCGCTTCGCTCAAGGTGACAGATTTCAATTTCCCTGGCGGGTTCCGGAAACACGCAGGGGCGAATTCCGAACAGCGCACAGATTCTGGAAGACGCGGGAAACTCCAGAAAAATTGAAAGAGACAGGACGGCAATGCGAGCAAAGACGGCTGTGGTGTTGGGCGCTCAGTGGGGCGACGAGGGCAAGGGCAAGATTGTGGACGTGCTGAGCGAGCGGTTCAGCGCGGTGGCGCGCTACGCGGGCGGGCACAACGCCGGGCACACGGTCATTATTGGCGGGCAAAAGTTTGTGCTGCAACTGATTCCCTGCGGGGTGCTGCGGCCGGGGTGCAAGGGCGTGATTGGCAACGGCGTGGTGCTGGATCCGATTGCCTTCCTCAAAGAAGTTGCCCGGATTCGCGAGTTTGGCGTGAAGGTGGACGAGCAGCTTTTTGTCTCGAACCGCGCGCAGGTGATTTTGCCCTACCACCGCATGATTGAGCTGGCCGCGGAGAGCGCGCCGGGCCGGAAGAAGATTGGCACGACCAGTCGCGGGATCGGTCCGGCATACGAGGACAAGATGGCGCGCAGCGGGCTGCGGATTGTGGACCTGCTGCGTCCCGACCTGCTGAAGACGCATATTGAGGCAGCCTGCGCGGAGAAGAACGCGATTGTACGCGCGTTGTTTGGCGCCCAGCCGCTGGACCCGGCGAAGATGTATGACGAGTACGCGGCGGCGGCAGAGCAGGTTAGGCCGTTTGTCGCGGACACGGGCCGGATGCTGAACAAGATTCTGCGTGAGGGCGGCAGCGTGATGTTTGAAGGCGCGCAGGGGACGATGCTGGATATCGACCACGGGACGTATCCGTTTGTGACGTCGTCGTCGGCTACGGCGGGCGGCGCGGCGACCGGAACGGGTGTGGGACCAACGGCGATTGGTACGGTAATCTCGGTTACAAAAGCGTATGTGACGCGCGTCGGCGGCGGGCCGTTCCCGACGGAGATTCACGATGCGGTGGGTGAGCATCTGCGGGCGCGCGGCAACGAGTACGGCGCGGTAACGGGGCGGTCGCGGCGGTGCGGCTGGCTGGATCTGCCGATGCTGCGCTACTCCAACCAGGTGAACGGCGCGGAGTGGCTGGTGATTACCAAGCTCGATGTGCTGGACGAGCTGGCGGAGATTCCGATTTGCACGGGCTACGAGATCAACGGCAAGCTGACGGACGAGGTTCCGGCGGATGTGCAGGGGCTGGAGTCGATCAAGCCGGTGTACACGACGATGAAGGGCTGGCAAAGCTCGACGGAGGGGATTACCGAGTTCGACAAGCTGCCGCGGGCGGCGCAGGAGTATCTGCGCTTTCAGGAGCGGGAGAGCGGAGCGAAGATCGGAATGGTGTCTACCGGGCCGGATCGGAATCAAACGACGGTACTGCCGGAGTTTGAGGCGGCGCTGGATGAGCTGAGGTCGTAGAGCAGGTTTCGCGGGAACATTTTGGAGTCCCACCCTAGCCACAAATACAAGAACGTGGCGAGGGTGGGGCACCCATGATACCAGCTCAGTTCATCAACGGGAGTCGCAAGCGCCGCCGCTCCAAAGTGGCGCTTGAATTGTTAAATTTGAGGATTTGCACAGCTCCTGGATTGGCGCAGATCGCAGAATCGTTTCATGAGGATTATTGTCACGATGGTTAGTTTTCTTGTCCGACTGAAGTTTGCCCCCGAGGACCGCGCGGACGTTGCCGAAAGCCTGCGCCTGCTGGCCGCTGCCTCGCGCCAAGAGCCGGGATGCGTGAGCTACATTCCGCATCAGGCCGAGGACGACCCGGACACCGTGCTGATCTACGAGCAGTACAAGGATGAAAAGGCGCTGGCGGCGCACCGGGCGTCGAAACACTTCAACGATCATGCAGTCGGCGGGCTGTACCAGAAGATGCGGGACCGCAGCGTGGAGAACCTGATCGCTGTCATTTGAGGCGAACTCCCGTCCAATGCAGCGAGGGCTGATGACCGGCTTGTGCCCGGCGATGTAATGAAGTTTATCCGCTACATAAGGCATCCCCCTTTTGTGCATTGACCGCGTGGGCCGGGCCGGGCTAGTATCCGATACGCGATGAGGATTTTTGCCAATCCCGCTGGGCGCCGGAGTAAAGAATTTGTACTGGCGCTTTTCTGCGCGGCGGTGACGTTCTCGCTCCCGGTATATGCAAAGCAAGCTCAGCCGCCGAACGGACAGCCGCAGATGCCGCGCGGGCAAAAGCACGAGAGCCGGCACGAGATTGAGCGGCTGGAAGAGGCCTGGCGGAATGCGCTCGTGCAAGGGAACGCCACTGCATTGGAGCCGCTGCTGGCCGACGATTTTATGGCCATTACCCCCTCTGGAACGCTGCAAACCAAAGAGCAGATGCTGGCCAACGTGCGCGCGGGTAAGGTGCATCTTACGGCCTTGAATTTCACTGACCGCAAGTTCCGGTTTTATGGCGGCACGGCTCTGGTGACGGTTCTTGCGGAGATCAGCGGAACAAACTCTGAAGGAAATAATATTGACGGCAATTATCGCTATACGCATGTTTATACGCGCGACGCCAAGGGCAAGTGGCGGATTGTGAACTTCGAGGCCAGCCGGGTGAGAGAGCCGGGTGAGCGGAAGTAGCACGAATCGCTCTTATTCCGGTGGCAGAGCATTTTCCCGACTACCGAATCCTTGGAATGGGGAGCCACAACGGCGTTTGGCGTTATCAATCGTATGCCACCGATGCTGGCTTCAATCTGTTGAGCTGGATCAGTGAGTTGGGTCACGAACTGCCGAAGACACCCGGGTACAAAGGACTTTGATGTGTGTTTTCGACGAGCCATGACTCGTAAGTTTCGACCTCTGGCTCTCCCAAATTCAAAGCGTATTCAACCCCGGATATGGCAATGACCAGATAGAGCATGGTCTCCCTCGGGTACAAGAGGGTCCACTCGTGAAGGACCTGGTAGGAGTCTTGCCCCGATTCTCCGAAGGTGAAATCTGGAGGATAGAGCACACGGGTGTGGAACGGCCAAATAAGCTTGGTGCTACCTCTGCGTGCGTAATCGCGGATGGGGTCGAGAGCGCTTTTCGTGACGATTTCGTTGATCCCGCCCTCGATATCGGATAAGCGTAGCGCAAGACATTCCAGCGCAACCTTCGCTAAGAACCGGGACATGAGACGCTGGTCAGGGGCCGTCGGTATTGGAATGAACAACTTTCCGGTCGTAGAGCTTCGGACAGATTCAATCCAAATTCTCTCATCCTTCTCAAAAGCAGCACCGACGCCCACGCCTGAACCGTCCGGATCCCGCGACAGTTCAACCTCTAGCCTGCTTGGCATGTGGATGCCTCGTACGCGAGGAGCCCTGCCCTTCTTGCTGATGATTGCAGCCCTAAAGCAAATATCTCTGAAGTATGGGTCGGCAAGTAACGGACCCTCGACCTTACAGGCAAAGTAGTTGTTGCACTTGTCGCAGACGACGCCCTGCTGCAGTATGTGCTCCGTGTTACCAAGGGACTCAGGTATCACATGCTCTACGGAACGAGATTCTCTTGAGTCGGACTTGCAGAATATACAGTTCATCGGATACCTAATTCATCTCCCAGAAAATCTCACAGATATCTGCGATAGAGCGAAAAAATCCGTACTGGGACCGTTCCATGAAGGGGGGTGCTATTCCTTGGATTTCCCCAGCGGTTTGTAAGGGTCGGTGCCAATGCTCTTGGCGAATTCGCGCTCGCGATCAAAACTGTCCCGCGACGAAATCACGAAGCGCGACGCCATGAAAACTTGGCCGCTATTTTCGCTCTCGACCATCCCTTCGGTAAAGGTCACAGGAGACATGTGGCAGTCAAACCGGTCCAGCTTTTCCCACCGGGACTCTCTCGGATGGCAATACATCACTATGTCAGGAGCCATGGGAAAGACAGAGTAGGTGCCTTCGCTGTACATACCTACCTTAAGCCACATCGCGTTGTCGCCGGAACGGAATGCAACTGGATTGTCGGAGGTGATGAACGGCGTCGCAGTCATGTTGTGCCCGAAAAGCCAAGTCGCGTTCCTAATCCGCGCAGCCAGTTCCTCGTAGATGCTGTCTTCCCATAGCATGCTTAGATGCAGCAGTCGCTTCTCGGCCTCAGACGCGGGCTTGCCAGTCACCTTCTCTTCTACGAAAGCGGCAAGAGTGTCCCGGGTGTCCGCAGTCCGCAGGAATTGCAAGGCGATGTAGAGCGACACCATTTCGCGGTTGATATCAGGAACCTCGACCTTCTCCATCGGCTTCATTTCCCGGAGCCATTCCAGCCATTGCCCGGTGATTTTGGCTACCTCGCCCTCAAGCGGAAAAATTGTTTTTCCATTTCGGTCGGATCATGTCCAAGTGCCGCCAATTCTTCATGCCAATAGAAATAATTCTCCGCTGCCACCCCATTCGGCCGTGTGCGAAAGACGCGGTCCCGGTCGCGATCCCATAGCCACAGCTGGCCAGCAGCGTCGGTGAACCTCCGCAGATAAAACTGCGGCACATAGTGATGTAACTTCGGAACGTTCATTGGACTGCTTTTATCCAAAACCAATTATATGCATTGGCCCGTATACGATCACGTGGATGAGTTCGAGCGCGTCGTGGAAGAGGCGGGCTGACGAACTGCGGAGCCATTTAGCCTAGCTGGATACCTGACGTCGGATTCTCGTCCGGGTAGGTTCCCGGAAGTCGCCTTCTCGAACGCGATGGAATGACAGACAAATGCAAGCTGTACCGATACTGGATTCCAATACAATTGACGAATGCCTGAGCTGCCAGAAGTGGAGACAATTGCGCGCGGCGTACACGAGCGTGTGCGCGGGGACGTGATTGTCCAGGCCTGGTTCGGTAGCCATCGCGAGCCGTTCAAGACTCCGCCGGCGCGGCAGGCTGCGGGGCTGGAAGGGCGAACGATCCTGGCCGTGCATCGTACCGGGAAGCATATTGTTTGTGAGCTGGGTGGCGCTGATAATGAATCGCCATCCCACCCTAGCCGCAAAAACAAAAACGCGGCGAGGGTGGGGCACCCGGGCAATATTTCAAAAAGCAGGTCCTTCGCTCCCCACCCCATCGACAAAGACCTGTCGCTGGGGACCCCGGTCGCGCTCAGGATGACAACAGTGACGGAGGGACAGCAAGATACGGCTGAAGCGCAGTGGATTGTGCATCTGGGCATGACCGGGCGTCTGCTGGTGACCACGCCGGATGCGCCGGTTGCACCGCATACCCACGCGCGGCTGACGCTGGCCAGCGGACGAGAGCTGCGCTTTGTCGATCCGCGGCGGTTTGGGCGGCTGGAGTGGCGCGATCTGAGCAAGACGGCTGGTTTTGCCAGCCCCGGCAGCGAACCGCTGACTATTGAAGCCGAGGAATTTGCTGCACTCTTCCGGGGGCGCAAGCTGGCCATCAAGGCAGCGCTTCTGAATCAGACGTTGCTGGCTGGCGTGGGCAATATCTATGCCGATGAGAGCCTCTTTCGCGCGGGCATCCGGCCACGGAGACAGGCCGGACGGCTGACGCGGGCTGAGCTGGAGCGGCTAAGGCTGGCCTTGCGCGCGGTATTGGAACACGCGATTCGTCTGGGTGGATCATCGGTCTCGGACTATGTAGACGCGAATGGGGTGCGTGGCTTCTTCCAACTGGAGCACTGTGTCTATTTGCGGACCGGCGAACCGTGCCGACGCTGCGAAACGCCGATCCAGCGGATTCTGCTTGCTGGACGGGGAACGCATTTTTGCCCGAATTGCCAGCGGTAATTGTGAATTTCTATGATTTTTTGAATTACCACATCGGAATTCTTCTGGAATAGGGAGTAGTGTCGCAAAGAAATCCTCTCAAAGCATTGAAATCAATCAATCAACTGATTGGTACACGGATTGCTATATAGAAAGCGCCAGTGATGTACCGGCTGCTGGATGTACTCCGGCAAGCCCTTAGAACAGCAGATGCCCGGCAAGAGCAATCGCCCAAGAGCGGCCCGAAAAGGGACAGCCAGCCAGGACAAACTGCGAACAGGACGGTAAGGATATATCTACCGCCCTGAGGGACTTGGGAGGCCAGTGGCCAGAGTAGAATCATGAAACGCCACCCCAGATGGAGTGGCGTTTTGTACGTTTTGGGAACCGCGAGTTCCTCGTTGCCTGCTGGTGAATCTTCTCTTGCACCCCCCCAAGACTATTCTTTAGGGCATAAGGTCACTTGCCAGCGCTGCCGTCACGCTGTAGTATCTAACTTGCCTATCAAGCGGCTGACGCGAGCCACCCGGTGCCGGGAAGAGCAGCATCGCCGCCGAGCAAGGAACCATCGCCAACCGGCTTATTTATTCCGGGCAATACCGGCGACGAGTTCCCATAGGAAGGCATTACCCGAGGAAATCGCCTGTCGCACCGTATCGATATCGACATCTGGATGGAGCCAGGACAAGGCTCTTGTGTGCAGGGTTATAGAAACCTTGGGAATCGGCTGGGGTTTGGCGTAGGGCGCTGCTCTACGTTAACTGGCCGCGGGTTCTAATTGCAGAACCGCTCCACGCCGCGTTTCCCAGTCCAGCGATGGACGCGCGGCAGAACATGGAAAGCTCAGCGGCTCACTTGAAAACGCTGATCAAAATTGGCAATGCGGCAAACCGCAAACCGCCAAAAAGCAATGTGCCAGGAAGTACACGCATGACGACAGATTCGACTCAGCCTCAGCCTGAAGCGGGGCCAGCACCAGCCAATGGCTCGGGGCAGCAGCATCGGCGCCGCCGGCGCCGCCGCAAGAACAAAAGCAGCCAGCAGGCAGCGCCGCAGGCGATCCAAGCTCAGCAAGCGCAACTGCCTCAGCCCCCTCCAGCACCCCGTCCCGCACCAACCAGAGCTGCCACATCTCCTCCAAAGGGCCAGGGACGCAAGCGTAAAGGGACCTTCCGCAAGGCTTCTGCACCCGCGCCGCAGCCAGGCAACGGGAGCAATCCCTCGACGCAGGGCAAGCGCCGGGGCAAGCAGAAAGGCCCGAGGGAGTTTGTCGGTCCGATGGACCACAGCTACCGCGTGGCCAACGGCAATGTCGCGGATGGGCCGGCTTCGACGATTCAGATCACTACCAATGGGCACGGGAGCCACTTCCAGGATGTTTATGCTCCTGCGCCGCCCGCGCCGATCCGCGCCGACTCACCCACGCGCATCTTCTGCTTTATTGAAGATCTCTTCTTTATGGCCAAGATTCAGGAAACAGCGCGAAAGCTGGGCGTAAAGGTCGAGTTTGTGAAGGGCGATAAAGAAGCGGTGGCCCAACTGACCGGCGCATCGGAAGAAGAGCGGCCCGCTCTTCTGGTCTTTGACCTGAACAACACCAACGCCAAGCCGCTGACGCTGATTCCCAAATTCAAAGCGAAGTTCAAGAAGGCGACATCGATTGTCGGTTTTCTATCGCACCTGCAAGGCGACCTCAAGCTGAAGGCCGTTGAAGCCGGATGCGACTCGGTGATGCCGCGCTCGGCCTTCTCGCAGACACTGCCCAACCTGCTTCGCCGCTACGGACTCGAAGAAGAAGAAGAGCACGCGCAGCAGCCGATGTAGGCTATTCGGAACAATCGGACTGAAACAAGAATCTTTCGATCAAACCGTCTGCCAAAGGCACTCGATGTTGAATGGGAATGTCCTGGTCCGAGCTATCGAACGGGGCGACTTTGAGCAATGGAAAGCGCTTTGGGATAGCTACAATGCGTTCTATGGACGCCAAGGCGAGACAGCGCTGCCAGACTTAGTTACAAACACCACATGGTCCCGCTTTTTCAGCACGCATGAGCCAGTGCATGCGCTGGTGGCCGAGCAGCAAGGACAATTGCTGGGGCTGGCGCATTTTATCTTTCATCGCAGCACGATTGCAATTGCGCCAACCTGCTATCTCCAGGACTTGATCACTCTCGAAGCCGCGCGGGGCAAGGGCGTCGGGCGCGCCCTCATCGAACGCGTTTATAAGTGCGCGGAAGAGGCTGGCTCAGCCCGGGTCTATTGGCACACCCACGAGACCAATGGGACCGCAATGAAGCTATATGACAAAGTCGCGGAGAAGTCCGGATTTGTTGTGTATCGCAAACTTCTGAAAAGCTGACTAGCAGGATCTGCATCGCCTCAGATCGCACTGCGTATCACGGCAACCTATCCCGGAGGCCAGCCATGTGCGCGGCCACCGAGAAGGTGCAGGTGGAGATGATCCACAGTTTGGCCGCCGTCTTCGCCGGCATTCACAACCACGCGGTAGCCTTTGGACAGCCCCTTCTGCCGGGCTATTTCACCCGCGGCCCAGAGCAGATGACCGAGGGTCGCCCGATCCTCTTTGTCAGTGTCGGCCAGTGAGCCGATATGCTCGCGCGGCACCACCAGCAGATGCACTGGAGACTGCGGATGCAGGTCGGCAAAGGCGTAGCACTTGTCGTCTTTGTAGACGGCCTCGGACGGAATTGAGCCGTCTACGATCTTGCAGAATATGCAACCCATAGCGAAACAAGTGTACAGGATTTGAAAACGTCAAGCCCTCGCGTTTGGAAATATTTAGCTGGTGTGGTCCAAAATGATCTTCCAACCCTGCGGACCTTTCCGCCACACCAGCGAGAAGATGCCGTCGTCCTTCTTTGCCTCGCCCTTTGCGGTGCGCTCCAGGTGGAAATTACCGGTTACGGTGGCGAATTCGACTACCCCGGAAGAACCTGGCAACAGGCGCACTGCGAGATTTGTGAAGCTCAGCGTCCCCATCTGCTCACGGGTTGCGTAGGCCTTCAGATAGTGCTCCAGGATCGGCTGGTAGCCCTTGCGCACCGCGCTGCCAACAAAGGTTGTCTCAGGCGAGTTTTCGTAGGTCTGCATGAAGCTGGGAATATCGCCCTGATTCCAGGCGGTAACTTGTGCGGTCAATGCCGCGCTGATTGCGGCCTCGTCGCCGCTGCCGGATTGAGCCTGAACAGCCATAGCGCAGCAAATCACTGCGAGCAACAGAAAAAGTCTTCTCATTCGCGTCCCTCCGCGTTCAGCTTACAATGACAGCATGACAGCGTCAGCCGAGCCTTTTCGCATTGTTCATACAGTCTGCTCTCATGACTGCCCGGACAGACTGCGCAGTGCTGGTTACTGTCGACGGTTCCGGCAAGGCCGTCAAGGTCCAGGGCGACCCGTCGCAGCCGGTGACGCAGGGGTTTCTCTGCGGCAAGGTCGCCAAGTATCTGGATCGCGTCTACGCGCCGGATCGGATTCTTTTCCCGTTGCGGCGAAAGCCGGGAGCACAAAAGGGTCCGCAGCCCCGCGGGCGTGAGCACGAAGCCTTCGAGCGCATCAGTTGGGACGAGGCACTGGAGGCGATTACGAGACGGCTGCAGGAAGTTAGCGACAGGTACGGGCCGGAGTCGATTCTACCGTACAGCTATGCAGGCACGATTGGCGTGCTGGGCTACGGGTCGATGGACCGGCGCTTCTTTCATCGCCTTGGCGCAAGCCAGCTTGATCGCACGATCTGTGCCGAAGCAGGCGGTGTCGCCTGGAATCTGGTCTACGGCAAAAAGCTCGGAATCCCTACAGAGGATTTCCGGCTGGCGAAGCTGATCGTGGCCTGGGGCGCGAATATCCACGGGAACAACATCCACCTGTGGCCAATGATCGAACAGGCGCGGCGCAATGGAGCGCGGTTGATCGTGATCGACCCTTACCGAACCCGCACCGCTGCGCTGGCGGACTGGCACATCGCGATTCGACCGGGAACCGACGCGGCTCTGGCCCTGGGCTTGATGCATGTGATCCTGCGCGATGGGCTGGAGGACAGCGAATACATCGATTCGATGACCCACGGATTTGCGGCGCTTGCCGAACGCGCCCGCGAATACACGCCGGAGCGCGTAGCTGCCTGGACGGGCATGAGCGCCGGCGAAGTAGAGCAACTGGCCCGTGAGTACGCCACTACAAGGCCTGCTGCGCTGCGCATGAACTACGGGCTGCAACGATGCGAGAACGGCGGCACAGCGGTGCGCGCTATTGCCATGCTGCCTGCGTTGACCGGCGCATGGAAGTATCGCGGCGGCGGGGCTGTGATCTCGACCTCTGGCGCCTTCCAGTGGAACAAACAAGCCGTGGAACGGCCTGATCTGGCGCTGGCCTCACCGATTGGGCGGCTGGCGCGGGTGGTGAATATGTCCACGCTGGGGCAGGCGCTGACGGAACTTGGCCAGAAGCCGAACGATGGTCCGGCGGTTCACGCGCTCTTTGTCTACAACTCAAATCCCGGAGCGGTTGCGCCGAACCAGAATGCTGTTCGACGCGGCCTCGTGCGACCGGACCTCTTCACCGTTGTCCACGAGCTGTTTTTTACCGACACGACGGACTACGCCGATTACATTCTGCCTGCGACGACGTTTCTGGAGCATACGGATATCCAGGGCGCTTACGGGCATTACTTTGTACAGCTCTCGAAGCAGGCCATTGAGCCGCCGGGAGAGGCGCGGTCGAATGTCTGGCTCTTCAGCCAGCTCGCCCAGCGAATGGGCTTTGAGGAAGCGTGCTTCCGCGATACGCCAGAAGAGATCATTCGCCAGGCGCTGGCAGTGGGTGCGGATGGCCATTCGACCAACCCCAGCATGGAGCACATCACCCTTGAAGACCTGGAAGAGCAGGGACATATCCCGCTCAGCTTTCATCGCCAGCCGGAGACTCAGCCATTTCTGCCGTACACTTCTGGCGCTGTGCCCACGCCATCGGGCAAGATCGAGTTTCATTCCGAGGCTTTGGCTTCAGTAGGTCTGGACGCCGTCCCGGCCTTTACCCCTCCTACGGAGTCACGGTGGGGGGCGGACGCGAAACGCCTGCCGTTGGAGCTGCTGGCGCGCAAGGCCGACAACTACATGAACTCGACCTTCGCCAACCTCGACGGACATCGCAAGATGGAGGCGCGCACCAGCCAGCGGCTGGAAATGCATCAACAGGACGCCGAGGTGCGCGGCATCGCGGACGGCGATCCGGTGCGCGTTTGGAATGACCGCGGCTCCATTGAACTGACCGCGCTGGTGAAAGAGGGCCGTGTGCCGCAGGGCGTTGTTGCGGCGCAACTGGACTGGGCCAAGCTCAGCCTCGGAGGGGGCAATGTGAACGCCCTGACCAGTGAGCGGCTCACCGACATTGGCGCTGGAGCTACCTTTTATTCCACGCTGGTGGAAGTGGCGAAAGCGTAGCCCGCGCCTCTATCACAGATAGATTTCGACAGAGAAACAGGCTTGGCAGAGATTCGTCTATCGTATATGCGCAAGAATCGGTGGCTCCTTTGGATTGCAGGCAGCGTGTTCGCGGCTCTAGCGGTGCTGGCTGGGGTAGCGGCCTTGTTGCTGCATCAGGCGGAGCCGTATCTGCGCGCGCGTATTGTCGCGGAACTGGAAGAGCATTTTCATGCACGCGTCGAACTGGACAGCTTTCATCTGTCATTGCTGCACGGCTTATGGGCCGAGGGTCATGGCCTGCGCATCTGGCCGCTTGCGCAAGCAGAAGCAGCGCAGCCGCTTATCCAGCTTGATGAGTTTCGCTTTCATACGCCGCTGCGCCTGTCTCCGGGCAAGCCGCTGCATATCTCTGTCGTGCAGCTCAAAGGGCTTCAGGTTCATCTGCCTCCAAAGCTGCATTTGGGGCCGTTGACGGCCGGGCAGGAGGGCACTTCTACCCAAGCCAAACCCGCAACGAGCACAGCACTGCTGCGTGTCAATTTGGATACCATTGAGTGCACTGACGCGCATCTGACGCTGGAGACCGACAAGCCCGGCAAGCTACCCCTGGACTTTGCGATCGCACATCTTACGCTGACGGGCATCAACACCGGCGGGCCAATGGGATATGAGGCCGATCTGACCAACCCGCGCCCAGTGGGCACGATCCACACCAGTGGAACATTTGGCCCCTGGCAGCCGGCTGACCCCGGCGAAAGCGCAATCACAGGTGATTACACCTTTGACCACGCTGATCTGGCAACATTCAGAGGCATCGCGGGAATTCTTTCCTCCACGGGACACTACCAAGGAACGCTGCGCGATCTCACCGTCGATGGCGAGACGGAGACGCTGGATTTCCGGCTGACGCACTTCGGCAATCCGCTGCCGCTGCATACGCGTTTTCATGCTAAGGTGGATGCAACCAACGGCGACACCCGGCTTGATGCGGTCGATGCGACTCTGGGCCATTCGCACTTTACCGCCAAGGGGCAGATTGTCCGCACATCGATTCATACTGCGGCTGCGCAGACCGTAACCGGCCACGATATTGCTCTGGACATCGACGTGGACCGCGGCCGCATCGAAGATTTTCTACGCCTGGCGAGCCACTCGGCAACGCCACTGCTGACGGGTGGGGTGGTGGTTCCGGCCAAGCTGCATATTCCTCCGGGACCAGTTCCGGTGCTTGAGCGGATGACGCTCGACGGAAAATTCACGCTGGACCAGGCCAGCTTTACCAGCAAGAAAATCCAGGATGGCATTGAGCAACTGAGCCTGCGCGGCCAGGGGCGGCCAGAGGAGGTAAAGGATACCGACCCAGCAAGTGTTCGGTCCGGCATGAAAGGCGATTTTCATCTTGCGGCAGGCATAATCACGCTGCCCGGCTTTGAGTACAATGTTCCCGGCGCTACGATTCAGCTTGCAGGGACGTATGGGCTGGAGGGCGGCGCACTCAATTTCAGCGGAACCGCGAAGACGCAGGCGACTGTCTCGCAGATGGTGGGCGGGTGGAAGGGAATGCTGCTCAAGCCCGCCGACCGGTTCTTCAAGAAAAACGGAGCAGGAGTCGAGCTGCCGATTCGCATTGAAGGCACCCGAGAAGACCCCAAATTTACCCTCGATTTCGACCGTTTGAAGATCACGGCCTCTACGCACTGATCAGTAGAGCAA
This sequence comes from uncultured Acidobacteriaceae bacterium, assembly GCA_963713645.1. Taxonomy (GTDB): domain Bacteria; phylum Acidobacteriota; class Terriglobia; order Terriglobales; family Acidobacteriaceae; genus Telmatobacter. Next base: position 361,450 of record CAVQMQ010000018.1, read on the forward strand.
TAATGTCGCTCAAGCCAGCCGTTGCGCAATGGTTTCGTCTAGAATCTCGCGCACTGTCAATGGAACAATCACAATATGCTCGCGGCGGAAGAACTGGTCGATCTCTCGCAGGGCGTCGCCGCTGAAGTCGAAGCCTACCACGAAGCCTTTTTTTCGCTTGGTCCGGATCATGGCTGCTTCAAAGCTGTCGATGTCCGGGCGACCTACCTTATCCGTCTGCTTTATCTGAATGGGATACCAATCGTCCATGAAATCGAGCTGCCCGGCTTCTTTCCCGGCTACTGCCGGCTCCGACCCGACGGGATAAATGCGCCCGTCAATCCCCATGTCTCCAACCTTGGTTTTGTTCGGAATGCCACCCAGAGCGATAACCGCCCAGTTCTCGAACTCGAAGGGAGGAATAGCGCGTAGCTGCTTTTCGGTCCATGGCAGGTCGCGGACCACAAACCCTTTCCCATTCAGCCAGTAGTTTTCGTCCTCGCGCAGTTTGCAAACATCGCGCAGCCGTTTGGCCATTACCCGGCAAGCAGTGGGAGAAATATCGATTCCGACCCATTGACGTCCGAGGTTTTGTGCAGCGACCAAGGTGGTGCCGCATCCGCAAAAAGCATCCAGCACAATGTCATTTGGATTCGAGGAGATGTCCAGAATGCGTTCCAGCAGCTTCAACGGCTTCTGCGTCGGGTATCCCAATCGTTCTTTGGCCTGAGAATTGATCGGCGGAATGTCCGTCCAGACCGAGTCGATGGGCCTTCCTTCTTGCTCATCAAGGTAGCGTTTCATTTGAGGGATTGCTCCGGGAGTTGTTTGAACAACAATTCCGGTTTCATAGCCCTCCTGCATCCGTTGTCGCGTCCATCGCCAAACTTTCTTGTGTCCCAGAAACTCGTAAGTCAGGTTGGGACGGTCCGGATTTGGATTTGTCAGATTGTCCAGTCGATAGATCCGCCCATCCGGGTCGCGATGGCTGTACTTGCCGACAGTTTTCGCGTCAAGATTCTCTGGATCGTACGGATTGTACGGACGGTTGAAGACAATCTCATCTCCGCCTCCGTATAGAAACAGCGTGTCGTGATTATTGGGAAGCCGTTTGAAAGCAAGGCCCTTTGAAAGTGTCCGGTGCCAGATAATCTCCGTCTGGAAGTTATTTTCCCCGAATATCTGGTCCAGCATTATCTTGACATAGTGGCTCGCGTGCCAATCGGCGTGATAGTAAAAGCTGCCGGTCTTCTTTAGAACACGCGCCAACTCGACGCATCTGGGCCGCATGAATTCGATATAGGCTCGGGTGGATTCGTGACGATCTTCAAAGGCGCGCTTTTCCTTCGTTTCCCCCCAGAAAATCTCATAGGTTCGATTGGAATTGAAGGGCGGATCAATATAAATCAGGTCAACACAGGCATCAGGCAGCTTTTTCAGCTGCTCCAGGTTGTCGCCGCAATAGACAACGCGTGTATCGAGTAGAGAAGAAGACTTTGCCATTGATACGAACAGCTTACACTGGCGCAGGTGCAACAGGTAATCCTGTATTTCGATCTCGCCTAAAACAGGCAGGCAGAAGGGACAGGTAGCCGAACCCTGATCCTCTTGTGCTGGCGGTGCGAGATAGAGAGGGCCGCTTTCTGGTAGCATCCCTTTTGGAGACTTTTACGGTATGGACGCTCAAAATGGAGCGAGCCTCGGCGCTCGCAGAAAAGAAGATATCGCTCTCGATCTGCTCAAGTTTGTGGCTGGCACGGCCGGAGTGGGCCGCCCAACTGCGCCTTCGGCTGGCTTTAGCGGTGCAGCGGCTCCCAAGCCGGAAGAGCACGTGACGCAACTGCTTGAACTTTACACCCGCTGTTTGCAAGTGGTGGAAGCCAAGCCGGAGACCAGCAGCCAGAAACGACTGGTTGCCGACCTGTGAGCCTGCACAACGCAAAGGTTGTTGAGGTTTGCAAGGAGGCTGCGCTATAGCCGGCTCGCCCAACCTGAGAGTTGCCGTTGCCGGGGCCGGAGCCTTTGGCCGCAACCACCTGCGTGTCTATCGTGAACTGGAGCTGGCGGGACAGTCTGTTGCGCTGGTCGCGGCGATTGAGCCGGACCCGGTACGGGCCGCCGAGGCTGCCGCCAAGTACGCGATTCCTGTCTTTGCAACCCCGGAGGAACTGCTCCGCGCCGACTTGAAGATCGACGCGGCAACCGTTGCTGTTCCCACGGTCTATCACCATGCAGTGGCCTCCGCGCTGCTTGATGCCGGTCTCGACCTGCTGGTGGAAAAGCCGTTGGCTGCCAACCTTGCAGAGGCCGACGATCTGATTGCGCGCGCTGAAAAGGGCGGGCGCATCCTGCAGCCCGGCCATCTGGAGCGCTTCAATCCGGCTGTGCTCGCCATTCAGCCACAACTGCGCAGGCCGATGTTCTTTGAGGCGCACCGGCTCTCGGTCTTTACGCCGCGCTCGCTGGATGTGGACGTGGTGCTGGACCTGATGATCCACGATCTGGACATTGTGCTGACCTTCGCCAACTCGCCTGTGCGCGAGATGCGGGCCGTAGGGTTGCCGATTCTCTCGCCGAAAGTGGATATCGCCAACGTGCGCGTGGAGTTTGAATCCGGCTGCGTGGCCAACTTCACCGCTTCGCGGGTTTCCACCGAGCGCGTCCGCAAGCTGCGCTTCTTTGAGCCGCGCCAGTATGTTTCCATCGACTACGCGCGGCAGGATCTGCTGGTGATTCGCGTCGGCAGCACCTCCGGTGCGGGGGAAATTCCGCCAGAGATTGCATCAGCGCTGGCATCGGGAAAAATCGATCTCAGCAAGATTGATCTCTCGCGACTGGATCTCTCTAAAATCAATTTGTCAGGAATTGACCAGTCGAAGATCGACCTTTCCGCAATCAATCCGGCAATGCTGGCACAACTCGCTGGCCAAGCCTCTGGCCCTGCGCCGGGACTTTCGTTCTCGAAGCCTGAAGTGACACTGGGTGAGCCGTTGCGGCTGGAGATTCTTTCTTTCCTCGAATCTGTCCGCACCCGCCGCACGCCGCAGGTAACGGCTCAACAGGGCCGCGCGGCGCTGGCTCAGGCGCTGGAGATTCAGGCATCGATGGAAGCGCACGCGCATCGCGCAGGGTTGGCGGACTTCTTTGCGCCCGGAACGTAGAGGAGCGTATCAGGCGCGATACTCTTTTTACCTTCCGGAACCAATTAAACTCTAACCAGCCAGTTGTGCATTGATTCGGCGCGGCTGGAGGTTGCGTTAGAGCTGTTCTCCAGTTTTCGTGGAGTTTCTGGTATCGTGCAAGGTGGCTTTTTGTTATGGAAAAGCCACTTAGCGATTGTGGTTTCGCTCTACACCAACTGGAGAACAGCAATAGCCGCTGATTGCGCGTCGGACCCGGCGCCGGTGTTGAGATCGCAAGGAGAATCGCCTGAGCCAGACCGCTAAATCTGAACCAGTGGAAGCCGCGAGCGTTCCGTTATGCGTGGACCTGGACGGTACTCTGATCAAGTCCGACTCCCTGCACGACGCGCTTTTTCTCTTTTTGCGCAGCCACCCTCTGCAATTCTGGCGTCTTCCGATCTGGTTGAGCGGTGGGCGCGCCCGGCTCAAGCAGGAAGTTGCCCGCCGCGCTCCGCTGGACGTTGCGCGTTTGCCCTACAACGCAGAATTGCTCAGCTATCTGCAGGTCCAGCGCCGTGCGGGAAGAGAAATCTACCTGGCGACCGGCGCGGATGATGGGCTGGCCAAGCGAGTCGCGACACATCTGGGAATCTTTGACGGAATCTTGGCCTCTGACGGCAAAACCAACCTGACCAGCGGCAACAAGCTGGAGCGCTTGAAGGCCCGGTTCGGCGAATTCGACTATATCGGCAACTCCAATGCCGACCTTCCAATGCTGACCCACGCACGCGAGGCTATGCTGGCCAACCCCACGCGCGGGCTGCTGCTGTCCGTGCGAATGCGGCATCTAGCCATCGCACGGACATTCGCCGACACGCGCTCATCAGCGCGTACGCTCTTCAGAGCAATCCGGATTCATCAGTGGGCAAAGAATATTCTTTTACTCTTGCCTTTGCTGCTCTCTCATAATTTGCGCCCTGCCTCGGTGGGCGCGGCTATTGCCGCATTCTTCTGCTTCAGCTTTATGGCCTCGGCCAACTACCTGATCAACGACATGCTGGACATCGAGAGCGACCGCCACCATCCGGCCAAGCGCTTCCGGCCCTTTGCCGCGGGCGATCTTTCTGTCTCAGCAGGGATCGGCTTGGCTTTGTTGCTGATCGTGGCCTCCGCGGCGCTTCTTCCGCTTCTTCCGCATGAATTCGCGCTGTGGCTGCTTCTCTATATCGCTTCTACCGCTGCCTATTCGATCTATCTCAAGCAGGTTGCATTGCTCGATGTTTTGGTGCTCTCCGGCTTGTATACGCTGCGTATGCTGGCTGGCGGGGCGGCCACGGGTACGGAAATCTCCCCCTGGCTGGCCGGCTTCTCCAGCTTCTTCTTTCTCTCGCTGGCGATGGTCAAGCGATTCAGCGAGCTGGAAAACCTGCGTGAGCGCGGCGCTTCTTCCAGCCACGGGCGTGGCTATCTGGTCAGCGACCTTGAGCAGATTCGCTCCTTTGGCACGGCCAGCGCCTATGCTGCTGTCCTGGTTTTCGCTATCTATATTGCGCGGCCCGATGTCGTTCAGCTCTACAAACATGCTAGTCGCCTGTGGCTGATTGTGCCGCTGCTTCTCTATTGGATCAATCGAGTCTGGTTGCTGGCCTCGCGCGGTGAACTCGATGACGACCCCGTGATCTTCGCTATCCGCGACCGGATCAGCCTGGGGATTGGGGCGCTGGTGCTGGGTGTCGCGGTGTTGGCGCTGTGAGTATTTTCACGGCCTGGACGAGGATCTTCCGTTGCCGTCAATCAGGATTCACTTTGTAGCTGCTCCATTGGGTCCAGGAGGGGCAGGGCCCACGCGCCGCGCCGCAACCCATGTGTAGTGCAGCCCCGAGGCAATTGTCAGAGCAATAGTGGCGTAAAGCGAAAACCTCCGGAATACCACCACCCACAGCACATTTGTAAGCTGATGCAGCAGAACGGCGGCCACGGCAGCCACCTGCGCGAGAGTGTTGGCTTTGCCGAAGAGGCTGGGATGGAAGTCGCGCCGGCCCACGGCGGCATAGAGAATGGCAGCTACAACCAGAATCCCTACATCGCGGCCAAATACCAGCACTGTCACTCGTGCTGGTATCAGTCCCTTGTGCGTCAGGACAACGAAGAGCGTGCTCAACAGCAGCTTGTCCGCCACAGGGTCAAGATACTGGCCCAGCACGGTTTTTTGCCGCAGCAGGCGAGCGAGGGTCCCATCCAGCAAATCCGTCAGTCCCGCCACCATAAAAAGCCAAAAGCTGATTGCATAGCGGCCTTCCAGAATCGCTGTTACCAGAAACGGCGCCAAGCAGATGCGCAGCAGCGTCAGCAGGTTTGGCGCGGCACGAAATGGATTCTGGGCTGTCTTCAATCCTGTCTCTCTCTGGCATCTGATCATGGCAGCGGAAGGAATCAGAGCTGGTAATTGCGCAAATTGCCAGTCTGGACTATCAACTGGGGAAAACCGTCAGTTTTTGCTCGTCCCCGATGGTACAGCACGGAAGTGTCAGAATAAAAGGCAGATTTTCTCCGCTGCCAATCTGCTGATAGAATAAAAATATTAGGGCGCAGGCGCGTAGCTCAGTTGGTTAGAGCGCTTCCTTGACACGGAAGAGGTCGCTGGTTCGAATCCAGTCGTGCCTACCACTTAACTTATTTATAATCAAGCATATGAACTGAGATTCTTTCTTGTGATTTTCACTGATGCACTAGGTATTTCGATATTTCAACGTATCGTGAACGAATCGCATCAAGAAACGTTCACGCGTTTCTCACATATCCGAAAAGACAACAGATTGGCAGAACGACCTATATGCCATTGGAAATAATCAGCGTACGATAGCCGGTTTGTGTCCTCGCTGCTTTGAATGCATTGATTTGGCATCGAACGCTTGTTTCTTTTCCTAGGAAGAGGTCGTGCTTCGGTGATGCGGCGCTCTCGTCGTCGGTATTGGTCGCGCTGAAACCAGTGCGACACTGCTGGGCAAACACGGTGGCGCCGCTGGAACAGGAGGCGCCGACATGTTTCCAGTCCGACCCACGCAGCGGGCATTATTTACTTGGGTCGATCACGCGAACGATGAAGAGAATGCCCCCGATCGATTGTCGCGAATGAGAAACAGAAAGGGATGATCGGCTGTGAAGACAGTCGGAGGCGGTTCGTTGGGCATCGCCGTGGCCACAACGGTCAACCCTGTTGCCGCGGCCTCGGTTCCTTTTTCATCGACTCGGATGTATGTCCTGTGGATAGCCGCCGAAATCCAGAGATCGCGGCCGCCTGTCATGCCGGCAAAGTCAGTAGTGCTCTGTTGAAACGCCAGCTTCATTCCCAACGCGGCCAGCGCGGTCTTCGAGCTCGAGCTGCGCGGCCATCTTGAATTTGGGAAACGTAACATCCGCCTTCACTGGAAGATCGAATCATGGAGCGGGTGGGTGGATTCAAGGTGCAAGTGCAACAGGATCGATTTTAGCTGACCAGTGCTGGACGAAGTCGAAGGCGCCTTCTGGCAGGAAGAGTTCGGCAGGTGCTTTCCATCCCAGCGTTTTTCTTGGCCGGGTATTGAGACGCCATGCGATGTCATCGAGTTGCTCTTGCGAGAACACCGACAGATCAGTCCCCTTGGGAAGGTATTGGCGGATCAGGCCGTTGGTGTTTTCACTGATGCCCCGTTCCCAAGGCGCATGCGGATGCGCAAAATATACATCGACTCCGGTGTGGGCGGTCAGCAACTTGTGATGCCGCATTTCCGAGCCCTGATCATACGTCATCGAGCGCCGCAGTTGGCTGTCGAATCGGTTGAGTATTTTGGTGAAGGCCTCGGCCGTCACATCGGCTTTGGTGCTGTCTAACTGCACCAGGGCAACAAAAAGCGTGGTGCGTTCTACCAGCGTTCCAACCTGCGACAGATTCCCTTTGCCGATAATAAGATCACCTTCCCAGTGGCCGGGGATGAGCCGCATTTGTATCTCAACAGGCCGCTGATCAATTAAAACCATCTCTGGAATCGAGGGCTTTCTGCGTCCATCGGTTTTGTGCTGCGCTCTCCGAGCACGGTGCTTGCGGCGCAGGTGCGGCATCAGCAAGGAGCGCAGTTCGCCACGCGGCATGGTGTAGAGCGCAGTGTAGATGGTTTCATACGATAGCTGCACAGGCTCCGGCATACGAGCTAGTGTGCTCGCTATCTGCGCCGGACTCAAGCCCTGTCGGAGATAATCCATCACAAGGACCCAGAGCTGGCTCTCGGCGGCGAGTTTGCGTACGATGCGCGGCTTGACGGCCAAATGACGAGCGCGCCGATCCGCAACGATGGAGCGGTAGCCACCGGCGATTCTGTGCCTGGATAACCGTGCCAACTCGAAATCAGACTGCCACCCATTACGGCGCATCTCGCGCAGAACGGTGGACCGGGCGCGCATTAAGCCAACCGCTATCGCCGCCGGACTGAGTCCCATGCGCAACTGTGTCTCAATCAGCGCACGCTCCTCGAAACAAAGATGACGGTAGTTCCTTCCCATACGCAACTATCTCCTGTCGAGATCCTGTTGCGCTTGCACCTTGAATCCACCGTGTTGCATTATTTTTTTTCGGCAGCTAGTCTCGTGACATAGCCAACCAGCAAGGACGCGTGCATGGAATCCGCCGTCAATCTTCGTGAAGACGTAGAAGTTTCCGAGGCGACGCTGCGCATGTTGGCCGAGTTGCGGCAATCCTCTTCTGCAGGAGAACTGGGAATCGGAGAGGAAGATTTTGAGCGAGTGCTGCTTGGGATAGGAAGGCACTATAACTTCGGCCATCCCGAGAAGCGGACGACGCAGGCTGGAGAGCAGATTCGTTTTCTGCGCGGGCTCAGACTTGAAGACCTGCTACTTGCCTACGCCTGCGCACAGGGCAGTGAGATCGCATGGGAGCGGTTCCTTCTGCTCTATCGCGAAACCCTGTATCGGGCCGGATACAGCATTGCAGGGTCGGACTCGCTCGGCCGCGAACTGGCCGACTCGCTGTATTCCGATCTTTTTGGCCTGTGCGAAAGAGATGGCGAGCGGCAGTCCCCCCTGCGCCACTATCATGGCCGCGGCCCACTTGGCGCATGGCTGCGCAGCGTGCTCGCACAACGCTACGTGGACCACTATCGCCGCCATCGCCGCGAAACCCCTCTCGACGAGCATGAGGAACCGGTCGCCGCATCCAACATGCAGACGGCCACGGCCGGAGATCCCAGCGCCGGTGGGGCAATCTTGCGTAGAGCCGTTGAAGACGCTCTCCATGAGCTCAACCCGGAAGAGCGCTTTCTGCTGACGGCATATTATCTCGATGGAAGAACTCTCCGCGAGTTGGCGCCGCTGCTGATGGCGCATTCATCCACGGTTCATCGCCGTCTGGAGCGTTTGACGGCGCAACTGCGCAAGCACGTCCTCAAAAGTCTGCGACGGGCAGGAGTCGACCGGAGGCAGGCCCGGGAAATGTTGAGTATCGATGTGCGCGATCTGGATATTCCGTTGAAAAAGATTCTGCAATTGTCTTCAAGCCAGACGTTCCCTCTCAGTGAAGCCATTGGAGCGGAAGGAGGCAGCGATGCGTGACGAATCGGCTGCGATGAACCATCCCGAGACCGGCCTGCTCGCAGCCTTTGCGAATCGCGCTCTCACAGCAGAGGAGCGGGCATCGCTATTGATCCATTTGGGAGAGTGTGCGCGCTGCCGCGATGTCGTGTTTCTGGCTCAGCGATCTGCCCTGTCCGCGGAGCCGGAAAAATCTGTTACCCCACATGTCTGGCAAAAGCGCTCAATCTTCACGCTGGTCACGGCAGGCCTTGCCGCATGCTTACTGGTTATTGGCACGATCGCCAGGATGCATCTTCACGGCAATCGCTCGCCCGGCTCCGAGACGGCCGCTTTGCAGCCGCTTCCGGCTCCGTCTCCTGTTGTGGCTTCTCCTCCAGCAATCACAAGACCGCCAGAAAGCACGCATCGCAAGCCGCCACTCCCTATCCCGGCAGAGATCGTTCCACGCTATCCGTCGATCCCTTCAGGAGGAGCGAACTACGATACAGGAATCTCAATTCCTCAGATATCGGCGCGCGAAATGGAGAATCAACCCCCACCCCCAGAAGCGCGAATCTCTCCGGAGCAAGCCGAAGCGCAGAGAAGAATGTGGTTGCGAGAGCGAGCTGCCGAACAGGCGCTTGTTCAAAAACCAGAGCAAGCGAACAGTTCCTCTCAGGCGCCCGGCGCCCCAGTCGCCGAGCCCGTACTTACCGGCGTGCCGGCTGTGTCCTCCACCGGACAGGTAAAAGTACCGAACGCGTCGCCCGATAACGCTTCGCAAAGCACTTCGCCTGCCGTATCTATGCGACCTCAAGCAGCCGCTGAACCGGAACTGCACCTGCCCAGTGGACTTGCAGCGTCATCCCGCATCGAGATCCGAGGGCGGATTCTGGTTCTCGATACTGCCGGCGCGCTCTTTGCCTCTGACGATCGCGGGCAGCACTGGCGCAAGATGAAAACTCCCTGGTTGGGCAGGGCCCATGAACTGGTTGGCTTTCCACCGCTGGTGGCTCCGGCGGCAGGCGGCACAGACGGGCAAAGCAGCGCTGCGGCACAGTCCGGTAAAACTCCATCGGCGCCCGCCTACAACGTGGTGATGGCCTTCTGTGCGGACGGGGAGCGCTGGATGAGCCTTGATCGCGGGCAGACTTGGCGACCGGCATCCCCGAACCGGTGAGCAGATCGACAGCGCTGCCAGCGCGCCTTTCCGAACGAGTTGCTTTTCTTGTTCGCAAAGCTAATAATTACCGCAATACGGAGTCTTGACGGCAGACAGTTTTTCTACGGCACCCGGAGAATTTCGGGAATGCTTGCCATGCGCACAGCCCTCCCCCAAAAAATCTTGCAACAGCCGTCTCATGGCCCGTTCCTAGTGCAGAGGTGGTTCATGTTGAATCCAGAAGCAGGGTTCCGAAGGCTCTCCCGGCCTGTAATCCGTGGAGGGATGTGGATGGGTCATTGTCTTTCAGCCACGGTGCTGCTGTGGATGGTTTTCTGCTGTGGACTGAAGGCGCAATGCGTGTTCAGCGACCTCCCCTGTCCGCCAACACCACCTGCGTGCCCGGTGAGCGGCTGCGGCAGCACGACGCAGCACCACCCAGCAGGGCCCGTAACTCACGATGCATACTACTACCGGATCGAAGCCTATAACAATCTGACGACACAGGCGTGGAATGCCAATAAGAATGGCGACGCTGCGCTGGCATTGCAGCTTTATCTGCAGGCCCAGCAGAAGGACGATACGAAATACGTGCGATCCGAAATCCAGCGGATGAGAGGCAATCTGGCGATCAATGCCAAAGATTGGCGCGGCGCACTTGCTCATTTCGAAGCCTCCGAAAAACTCTGTAAGAGCTGTTGGGGGAACGACGGCTACATTTCCAGACTGCGGGATTATATCTCGAAGCTGGATGCGGCTGTGGCAGCGCAACATAACCAGCAGGTGGCGGCGCAGCAGCAGGCAGCAGCCGCCATATCGAACGGAAGGGCAAATGTTGACGCGATGAAGCAGCGGGTCAATGCACGACTTGCAGGTCTGCCGGATTCGTCCAGCCCCTTGCCGCCGGCTCAAGAAGCACGGGCCCGTCAGCTTGCGGATGGAACCGCTCCGAGCCCTGGATTGAGCGCGCAGAAGGCCACGGCGGGACAGATGGTGTCCTCAGGTGCATTTGGCGTCCAGGCGAATCCGGATAATCCCGAAATTGGGCCGGGGCGCAGCACCGCGGCCGAGGGAAGCGATAAGAACCCCATACACCAGGCCAACAGCGGGGCAGCCAGCGGCCCCAGGCCACAGAGAGTCGCTCGCCCGAGGGCGCTATTGGAGCGGCAAGTGAGGGGTTCGATAGCGCCGGAGTAAAAACAAAAGCAACCGGACCCCAATTACGGCACGCGGTCGCTGCTCGACACGCTGAGCCCGGAAAAGCGCGCAAAAGTGCTGAACGATCCGCACTACATCGAACAGGAGCAAAAGAAGCAGGAAGCGCTGAAGCAGCTTCCCGGCGAACAACAGAAGCTCAGGGATCTCGATAAAATTAAACTCGGCACTGCGTCCGGTGACGAAAAGCAAAAGCTGCTGATTGACGAACCGAACCAAAAGCAGGTGGTCTATTGCACGGCGGGCGCGATTGATTCAGCCAATGCGCAGGAACAGTCCATTGTGCAGGAGTACAACGGAGCGCCCATCATCAAGAAGAAGCAGGTTGTCGTACCGCCTCCGGCCGAGCCGGACAGCTACAAGCAGGTGCCGCAATGAAAAGTCTGGGCGGCTCCTGCCTCCTGGCAGGATTTTTCTTTATGGCGCCGGCTGCGGGGGCGCAGCCGCAACGCTGCCCTGCGGGCACGGTGCAGGTGG
>CAVQMQ010000019.1:0-8988 GCA_963713645.1 uncultured Acidobacteriaceae bacterium
CCCACAGAACTGCCCTGCGAATTTGTAGTAGTTGAAAAATTAATAGGACGCAAGCGCGGAATCGCACCGGCGAAAAAGCATGCGCCGAAGCAGATCGTTGCATTCCTGTCCAGTGGGCGGAAAAGGAAGCGCGCAGAGAGGAATATGTCTTGCCCGCACCAAGCCGCACAGAGAAGCGCCAGACGCCCAGCCCTTACTCCAACCGAAATACCACCGCGCAGCGACGCATCTCCCGCATTGATCAGCCTCGGTATTCCTGAACCAAAGGCGTGAATGCGGAAGAGGCGTCTCAACGTGGAGCTGATGATCGGGAAATGTCCGTTGTCTATCGTAAGTGACAAGACATTAAAACTGGCTCGCAGCGTCGAATAACCGCGGCAGATATATGTCAAATATTCCCGGGCATCTGCGTTCGGGGTATCTTTGAAGCATGAAAGTTTTAAAGGCGTCGTTCGTTAATCCGTTACCAATTGCCTGTCCGGCCGCGGAAAGGTATTCAATATTTCTGGCAACTTCATTTTTATCAGCCGGCAGACCGTGGCCCGGTATGAACAACTCGTAATCGGATACTAACATCTCTTCCAGAACCCGAATCCAATGTTCCATATCTTTCGTCAGATAAAGATGCGTGCCGCTATAGATTAAGTCCTGGGTGATATAAACTCCTATCTCAGGAAGTCTTATGGTAAGAAGAAAATCTATTTCTGTATCTGTTACTCTGCTAAAAACATATTTTACCTCATCGATAGTTTCTACACCTGGCCCGGCGACATTCTGGGGAACTACTATCTTGTCCGGAGCGAGGTCACCCAGTTTTTCCAAATGATCTTTTCTTGAATCTTCTCCATGCTCCTCGACAAAGCTTATAACTTCAGGCAATGCATAAATGGCAATATCGCTAAATGCAGTTCCCAATCCAAACCAGTGGTCGGGGTGCCTGTGTGAAAGATACAGTCTTTCTATTGGCTTTCCGAGACTATCTGCGTAGTCTCTGAATTTTCTTGCATAAGGAGCGAGAAATTGTCCGTCAACAAGAACGAGAGTGTTTTTACTTTCAATAATATGCGTAGCATTCGCAATATTGTCATATGCAAAAGACGAAATAAAGGTATGGATACGAACATCTCCTGCTTGTTTCGCGACTAGCACTATGGGATCTGGTAATTGAGCTGACATCGATCGACTCCTTTCGAACGGTGAACCTCTGTGTTTGTCCTGCCCTGAAGTAGAAAGGCACTTATCGTCGGCGCGTGCCGCTGACTGTTTTCTCAGCCAGCGGTGACGCTATCCCAAAGATTGCGCACGAAGCCGAAACCCTTTTCGTAGACTTCTTCCTTGGAGTTGAAGCAATCGCGCCACACGTGCGCCAATTGCGACAATGGCGGTGCGTCGGTCGCAAACGACTCCACCATAATCCAGTTTTGGTAGTCGATTTTCTTCAGAGCTTTCACGGTTTCGATCCAATCGACCTTTCCGGTTCCCAGCGTGCCGCGCTGGCTCTCGCTGAAATGGACATGATTGATCCGGTACGCTGCGGAAATAATTGCATCCGAGATATTGTTTTCTTCGTGATTCGCCTGGTGGGTATCGTAAAGGATACCGAAGTTAGGGCAATTCACCTGATCCACAAAGGTCACGGATTGCGCTGTGTTATTCAGCAGATAGGTTTCGAAGCGGTTCAGCCACTCGATGCTCATCAGCAGATCTCCCGCATAGATAGAGGCTTCGCGCATCACTTCCGCCGACCATTTCAATTCGTCCGCAGTTGGCCCTTTGCCGGAAAAAACCGCGTACGCGGCAAAATACGGCCCATTCAACACCTCACTGCGCAGAGACTGGCTCGTGTCAACAGCCCACTTTAACTCGTCGAGGGCTTTGCTGCGCACCGACTTATCCGGCGAGACCGGATTTCGATCTGCCCCGAGGTTAAACATCGTGGTGCATGCCAACCCAAGATCGTCGAAACGTTTCCGTATCTCGCCGTACACAGGATCGTTGGCCCGTGCTATCGGAACCTCGATGCCTTCGTAGCCGGCCGCCTTGAGTTTGGGAAAAAGGCCGAAGTGCTCCTTGGTTACATTCGTCGTCCATAGAAAAAGATTCATTCCTATTTTCATCGCTTGACTCCTCAGTATCCGATTCGGCTCTTGATGTATGCCCGAGCAGTCTGCGCACAGGCGAGGGGATTTGCGTGGAGCGGATCTTGTTCCGCCTCGACGACCAGCCAGCGGTCGTAGCCGATGGATTGAAGCGAATCCAGGATCGGGTCCAGGTTGAGATCGCCGGCAGGGTCTCCCGGAACTGTGAAGATACCGTCTTCAATCGCCTGATAGAAGCTGTAATTGTTGTTGACCGCGACAGGGAGTATATCCGTCCGCACATTTTTGAGGTGAACGTGTCCAATGCGATTCACATAAGTATCGGTGAGCTGCTCCAGATCCGATTGTGTCGCCCCGCCGTAGCGAAGATGGCCTGTATCGAGGCAGAGAGCGACGTAATTTGGATTGGTTGATTCCAGAAGGCGATCAGTCTCGTCGATGGTCATAACAGACTGTGCCGACGTGCGGGTGGTAGCTTAATTGCATTCCGTTGTCCTGAGCGATCTTGCCCGCAATGTTGAGCGACGTGGTTAGCAGATACCACTCAGCAGTATTTAAGATCGGCCGGTCAGTAAGAACAGACTTTGTGCGAACCTGGTTTACTGCGCCTGCCAGTTCAGCCACTACTACGTCCTTCGCATTCACAGCCTTCAGGAACTCTATCTGTTGTTTGAAGGCCGTAATGGCAGCGTCGAAGTTGACGCCGGTTGTGAACGTCGTTCCGAACCAAGTACTTGCGACCCCAAGTTTCCGGCTCTGCAACGCGTGGAGCAACGACGGTAGATGCGTCGGGTAATTGTGTCCGGTGCTTCCGCCCTGGTATCCGGCCTGCTTGGTTTGGTCGAGTATTACTTGATAAGGGATATCGTTCCCGATCTCCGGCAAATCGTCGTTAGTCCAACCAGTCGGTTGGATGCCAATCACCATACGTGAGTTCTGAGTAGTCAAAATACCACCTCGGTAGCTCCTATTTCTAGGACTTTGCGAATTCAATGAAGATACATTAAGTCGACGGAGCACCTGGAGCATTCCGCAAATGGGGACAGCGCAATCAATTTCTAGTTCTCCGATGTAATCATTACCGTCCGCGCTCCTACTATCCGGCCACGCCGAGTCGATCGAAGCCGCTGCTCATACTCATTTGAAGGGTGAGAGTTATTCCGGTAAAGCGTAATGTAAGGGTACTCACCATGACTACAAGCGATTTAAGATGCCTCTACAACGCCACCGAACCTATTCTACGCAAGGCTCGATCCCTGGCAATGGAGAGCCGAAGGCCGATTATCACCACGAGTTGTCTGCTTTTGGCCTTCGCCGAATTGGCAGATGAAGAACGAAATACCGCACGGTTTGTGCGCGACATTTTAAATCGGAAAGAGGAGTATCGAGAGGCTTACCATCAATTTCTTATAGATGCACGAGAGGCCTACGAAGAAGATGCAGTTCAGGGACTATCCGGAAAGTTCAGCGCCAATGCACGCAATGCAATCGATTACGCCGCTGAGATTGCGTCACGAGTCAGCAAGGAATCTCCTGACGTGGTCAGCGGCAGGCACCTGTTTGCCGGTCTATTGGTTGCTCCATGGACTGGACATCCACCGACGGCCCGGCAACGACTGCAACATTCCGGCTTGGATTTAACTAAGGTGTCGCTTGAGTTTCTTCAGTTTGTAAGGGTAAATGCTCAAACCGATGATCGAAAGGAGTGGCAGGAGATACTAGGCTGCCAATCGCCTCGCCCTATTTCGGCAGCTTCTGGGGCGCCCGGACGAAGCTCTTTCCCCGAAGAAGAACCAAAGGCCAAGGTCGCCGATGCCTTTGTTTCCGGGTCACCGGGATACAGCACGGAATTTTGTGGCGTCGGCGGAGACAACCCCGTATCGGACGAGCTGGGAGTCGAAAAATTGGCCAAGCTGCTCGCAGAACTCATTGTGCTCCGGGAAACGAAGCTTCCGCTTGCCGTAGGGCTGTTTGGCAACTGGGGAAGCGGTAAAAGCCATTTTATGAACCTGATGGATCGGCATATGAAATGGCTGGCAACTCATGCGAACGACTCCGACGAGTCTGCTTACACGGAGGCTTATCCAAACGGAAAATGGTGTAAGCAGATCGTTCCCATTTACTTCAATGCCTGGCATTATAGCGACTGTAATCTCTGGGCAAGCCTGGTCAGTGGAATCTTCGACAAGCTTTTTGCTCATCTTCGCCCCCAGGCGAACGAACTTCAGCTTCTGCATGCTCAGCTTCAGGAGGCCGGAGGCGTGGCGGCCCTTGCCGCGGAGGAAGTCAAGAACGCCGAAGAGCACGTGCGAAAGGCAACAGAAGCTCTTGAGGAGGCACACCACCAAAGCAATCATGCCAAGCAGTTTCTCGCAGGACTTGTCGATGGCCTACGTTCCCTCGTCCCGGAATTGGAGTCACCGCGGAATTGCGAACGTGTTATCGCTCTCCTGGGTGTTGAGGCGGAAGCCGCAACATTGTCCGATCTGGTTGCGAGGAGAAAGGAATTGAGTTCCCTCGCAGGCTGGGCGCGGGAAATGTGGCAAAGAACAACGAGGCGGAAAGGAATAGCCGGAAGGATTACAGGATTTACCTGTGTGATCCTAGCTATATTACTCTTTCTCGTCCTGCTTCCTCTACTGTCTTCGCACCTTCGAATCTCACTTATGCAAGTCGCCCCATGGATAAAGGGGCTGCTTGTTTTTGCAGGGGGTGCCGCGGGCTGGATGCTTCCTGCTGCCCGCCAGGTTCGAGACAGCCTGCTGCAACTTAAAAAGTGGGAACGAAAGGCAGAAGCTGCACAGGCGGCACTTTCCGAAGACGTCCGGGTGCGGGAGGCAAAAAACGCGATTTTTAACGCCGAAGCACGGGCCCGCGCGGCCGAGACTACTCTGGAAACAGCCCGTTTGCGAGAACAGAAACTAGCAGAGGCAGTGAATGAGTTGCGGCCGGAGCGGCGCTTGAGTAACTTCATTGAAGCTAGGACTCAATCTTCCGACTACAGAGGACAGTTGGGTCTTGTCAGTCTTGCCCGCCGCGATTTCGAGAAGCTCAGTGATATCTTTACCGATGCCGAAGCTCTGTCGGCGAACAGCGGACTATCAACCAATGAAGATGCTGATCTGAAAAGTCTAAGCTCATCGATTGACCGCGTTGTACTCTTTATCGACGACTTGGACAGATGTGATCCGGAAAAAGTGGTCGACGTTTTGCAGGCAGTTCATCTTCTTCTGGCCTATCCGCTGTTTGCGGTTGTCGTCGGAGTCGATCAGAGATGTCTTAAGCAAAGCCTGCGCACTCGATTCAAGGGCTTATTGACACCGCAGCGCGAAGACGACACGGGGCAAGCAGGGCAAGAAGACTCTGCCGCCGATCCCTATGAGCTTCCGGCCACACCACTCGACTACCTGGAGAAGATATTCCATGTCGTGGTCCAACTCCCTCCCATGAGCGCTCAAGGATTTGGCAGCCTGATGGAAAAGCTAACCGAACCGATGGTTCCCAGGCGGCCTCAGCTGAGCGATGTCGTCAGCTCCTCAAGGGGGATGGACGAACCTGCTCTTACCGGAAAACCACTTGCGGAATTCGACGGGGCGCCAAGCGGTACGCCGGCCATCTCTCAACATGAGAATGGAATCGGAGTGGAAGAAAAACCCACTGCGCCTTCTGCGGCTAATAATGATGCTCCAAAGAGGGCCGTTGTCCAAAGCATCGGCAGCGTACCTTTATATTCTTGGGAGCGAACGGCTCTGCGCGAGTTCCATTCCGTCATTCACAGCCCTCGCGGCGCGATCCGTTTCCTGAATACCTATCGTCTGGTACGGGCCGAACTCTCTCCGCAAGAGTGGGATAGTTTTCGCGGCGACGATGGCGGCAAGCAGGAGTTCCGCATCGCCATGCTGTTTCTGGCTGTTGCAGCGGGACAACCGGCAGTCGCTCGCGAGTGGTTCAAAAGACTCCGCCGGCTTGAGCTTGGCTGTATGTTGCCGGAGGATAGCTGCAATAGCGAAAATTGCTATAGCTGGGCCAGATTCCGTGAATTGTACAGTCAAACATCCCAACAGTTAACGACGAGCTTCACGGAACCGATTCTCCTCAAATGGTTGGAGCGAATCGAGAGATTCACATTCTAACGAGGCTACTCCGTACAGCCGCCGGCAGGTACTGACCACGTTGGGAACCATGAGTGAGCGCGGCATGGACGCGGTCATAACCGTGGCTTCGGCCACCGATGGCGATGTGTTTCGCGCTGATGTGGAGTAGGTGTTGTGTGCCACCTTGCAGCCCGGCGATCTCCTGGTGATGGACAACCTGTTGAAATTTCACATCTAGGAGCTTGTTGAAAAACGTGAAGTGTTCCCGCACGTGAAAAATGGAACCGCGCCAGAATGCCCGTAGAACGATCGGAGCGACATCGGAGATGGCTTTGGCATGCCGATTCTTGCCATATTCCGGGATCAAGAACCCTTTTTCAACAAGCTCCTAGATGAAGATATTTGAAACTATGAAATCACCGGTCGCTTGTCCCATGATCTTGTTGTCGGCGCTCAGCACAATGACACTGTTTACTAAAAGAATGCAGGAATGTGTGTTTCGCCGGCTCCTCTATCTTTAGAAGAGTTCTTCATAGACGGACGCCCGTGCGAGGAATAAGCAGGCCAAAGCCAGAAAAACTTTCCTTGACCTAAATACGGAGTTCGATTAAACTTATGTGTGCCCTGAAAGTTTCCCGGCATCGGGCCCCGCTTCAAAACGATCAAATCTTCCAGGAAATTTAGCCGCAGTTGAACGCGATGGTTCGGCGCAGTCGGAACTTGGTCAGCCGTACGCATTTCCACGTAGCTTTTTGGTCGATGGGCGAATTGAGAGAAAACGTCTACTCACAAACCACCTATGGTGATTGGCATTCAGCCAGCCGGATGGACCAACGACGATTTCCCTCAGATTGGCAACGATACTTCGTACCGGGTAATCCCCGATCAAACCAAACAATCGGGATATCAGAGTGGAGAAGTCCACGACAGAAAAGATCCGGCTCTTTGTAGGGACGTCTCCGAAGACCTTTAGCATCGTGCAACCGGCGTCGCACCTCCATGAATAGCGGCCCACATCGCTGAAGCGTCCAAGGTGCCCAAATCGAGCAACAAAGCCTACCTCTCCTTTCGCGATAACAGTGACGGCGAAGACATCGACCAAGGGACAACCGGCAGCACAGGCGGCGAAAGGCTGCCGCAAGGTTATGAACCATCAGGTGATCGGCAGCCGGCAAATCGACTGCACGCAATTCAACATTCACAAGACCGTTCGAAGGCAATGCGATATAGATGTATTTATCACTAAATAAATATATGTACACAATTAACATTGCGATGACATTTCAGAGACAATTGCCGCGGTATGCGACGCACTACTTCTCCCCTACGGGTATTGAGATAGATCGCAGTTAGAACCGCAGTAACGCATGTTCCTCAACTGTAGCGAGGACGCGAGCTCAGTCATAGCCCCGCCTAAAAAGGCTGTCCTGCCAAGGGGGGCGAGTCTAAGAAATCAGAGCAGCTAACGCCTCTTCCCCATATGGGTAACATCTTTTAAGGTCGCTTTATTGTAATGTCCATGTTACCGCCGTGCGGCTTGGTAACATTTCTGCGCAGCGTGACAGGGAGAGGGAGGATGACGGCGCAGCGCGATAGGGAGAGGGGCGATGACGGCAAAAACGCATTCAATGGATCTACATGAAACTCAGAGTCCAAAAACACTTACCCATGCCTTGAACAGGACGAGTGGAACAGAAGAGAATCTATCGACGAGCGGAACAGAAGAGGACCTATTGTGGAATACGATATTGAACTGTATTCCAATCGGAGTTCTAACTCTCGCTCCGGAACTTTACATTTTAAGGTGCAACAGTTTCGCCAAGACATTTCTTCATTGCGGCGACGGGCTTCATCAGTATAACGGTCACCTTCGCGCCTCTTCTGCATTTCACACCAACATGATGATGAAGACGCTGAAGCGCTGGACGCAGGCCATGGCGTCTGGACGCAACTCCATGCCGGCGGTGGTTTTCCAAATTCCGAGAACCTCGTCAGACCGGGAGCTCGAAGTGGTATTTAAAACTACACCTTTTATTTCGTCAGGTAACCCGCGCCAAATGGCCGCAATTGCTTTTATTTGTGATCCTGATCGAAACACTTCTTCGGCCAAGGAGCTTCTCGCGAGTCTATATCGACTTACTCCGGCAGAAGCCCAGCTTTCGGCTCTCCTAATGCAAGGCAAGAGCCTTCACGAAGCGGCGGTACTTTTACGCGTAAAAAAAGATACCGTCCGAAAGCAATTACAGGCGATTTTTGCCAAGACACACACTTCGCGCCAGGGAGACCTCGTTCGATTGTTCATGGGTGGCATTGCATCACTGGAGATCTAATGGCTTACATTCACACAAGCACGAGAGCATAAACAACCCATGCGCTGCCGTCCTGCGCGAAGCTTTCGCGGGGGTGGAGTGAACGCCGGGCTGGTGGCGTTTCTGTATTTGAGGTAGTTTGCGCGCTCTTATTTCCGTCCGCTCGACAAGGCTGCGCTGATTGCTGGCGCGGGCCTGGAGCTGCGCGGCATTTCCTTCTTCTGCCGCTATTTCGGCGATAGCTAAAAGCAGACAAGTCGTGGTGATGATCTGCCTCGGAGTCTTTATTGCCGGGGATCGAGCCTTGCGCAGGAAAGGCTCGATGGCGTTATAACGGCATCTTAAATCGCTTGTAGTTATGGCGTGACCTACCTTTACATTCCCCTTTACTGAAATATCTCTCATCCTGCCAATGTGCATGAGCCGCGGTTTCGATCGACTCGGCATGCCCGGCTGTTAGTGGTGCGAACGGTAGTGATTACGCTG
>CAVQMQ010000020.1:0-8055 GCA_963713645.1 uncultured Acidobacteriaceae bacterium
ACCTGGTGTTTGCACTTCCTGCAACGCGTCGTCTCAAACGATAAGAACTTCTTAGAGTCCCATCTCCAGCCGTGTCCGCGGGTCAAGCTGGTCGCGCAGCGCATCGCCCAGGAAATTGAAGCCCAGCACCGCTCCGGCTACAGCCAACGCGGGAAAGAGTACCAGATGCGGCGAGTCAAATAGATGTGCGCGAGCGTCGTTCAACATTCCGCCCCAACTGGGCGCAGGAGCAGGAATGCTTAGTCCAAGAAACGAGAGCGTCGCCTCGGCCAGAATCACCCCGGCCATGCCAATAGCCGCCTGCACCAGGATCGGCTGCAGAATATTGGGCAGAATATGGCGAAAGAAGATGCGCAAGCCCCCTGCTCCCAGCGCGCGGGCCGCGTCCACATATTCGCGGTCGCGGACATTCATCACCTGCGCGCGAACCAGCCGCGCATATCCCGCCCAGCCGCCGACGGCCAGGGCCAGCACCAGGTTGGCAAAGCCGGGACCGAGAAATGCGGCAAACGCAATTGCCAACAGAATCCCCGGCAGCGCGAGAAATGTATTCATCGCAAAGGTGGTCAGAGCAATATCGATCCAGCCGCCCAGATAGCCAGCAAGTCCTCCGATAGCGATCCCCAGCGCAAGCGAAACAGCAACTACGCTGGCTGAAACTGCCAGCGACAGCCGCGCGCCCCAAAGCAGACGCGAGAGAATATCGCGTCCGAGTTCGTCGGTTCCGGCCCAGTGGGCGGGTGATGGCGATTGCAGACGATGGAGTAGGTCGATAGCGGCGGGATTCTGCGGAGCAAGCCACGGTGCAGTCAGCCCGGCCAGCAGAAAGCCGGCTAGCAGCACCACGCCAGCAACGGCCAACGGCTGGTTACGGATTCCCTTCCCGGCACTGTGGATGAAACTGGAATTGAAAAATCCCATCGGCAATTGAAGAATACCGCGACTCGGGCGGCGGTGCGGTGTTGAATCAGATATGTGCATTTTTAGCGCGCGTTCGGCGGCGGTGTTTGCAGGTCTTCTGTTGGCTTTAACGGCGAACGGTTTTGCGCAAGGTGGTCGATCCGAGAGGCCGGTGCAACCGGACGCGCAGATGCTTTTGCGGCTTGCCAACCAGGCTCGGGCTGCTGCCGGCGCCGGGCCGCTCGAGTGGGACCCGGCACTGGCCGAGGCTGCGCGCAAGCACTGCCTGCGCATGGCCGCCGCGGGAAACATCTCCCACCGCTACGCGGACGAGCCCGACTTGACTGAACGCGCCGGAGCCGCAGGGGCGCGCTTTAGTCTGGTCGAGGAAAATGTAGCCAGCGCCTGGGATGCGCCAACGATTCATGATGCATGGATGCATTCGCCCGGCCACCGCGCCAACCTGCTGAACCCCGAGGTAAACCGCGTTGGCATCGCTCTGGTGGCTGGCCGCAACACGCTCTACGCCGTCGCCGATTACTCCCGCGTGGTTGCAGTGCTGACGCGGGAGCAGATCGAATCCGCCGTCACCCGCAACCTGCGCAGTCACGGAATTTCCGTCCTGAGCAATCCTGCGGGCGCACGTGCCGCCTGTGAACTGGACCACGGGCTGCCCCGTTCGCTCTCCGGTCCCCAGCCGCGTTTTGTGCTCCGCTGGCAGCAGGCGGATGTGGCCCACTTGCCGCAGGAACTTATCGACACGCTGGCCTCGGGCGAGTACAAACAGGCATCCGTCGGCAGTTGCGCGCCAAAGGACGTGAACGGCTCCTTCACCACCTATCGCGTAGCGGTGCTGCTCTACGGTACGCCCAGCACCAATGAGATCAAGCCGTACTACAACTGATGTGTTTATCTTGTTTCGAAATTAAGACTCATCGCGAAAAGGCTGTCCACTGTTCACTGACCACTGTCCACTGCTATCGCATCTCCCGCGCTCGCTCAATGGCGCGAATCACCGCGCTGGCCTTGTTAATCGACTCCTGATACTCCAACTCCGGCACGGAATCCGCCACAATCCCCGCCCCTGCTTGCACGCTTCCTTTGCCCCCCGAGGCCAGCATCGACCGAATCGCAATGCAGGAGTCGAGATTGCCCGAGTAATCCGCGTACAGAACTGCCCCGCCGTAGGTGCCGCGCCGCGCCGGCTCCAGTTCCTCGATAATCTCCATCGCCCGCACCTTGGGCGCGCCGCTCAGCGTGCCCGCCGGGAAGCAGGCGCGCAGCGCGTCCACCGCAGACAACTCCGGCTTGAGCTTGCCTTCGATGCTGCTCACAATATGCATTACATGCGAGTAGCGTTCGACGAACATCAGCTTATCCACCTTGACGCTGCCAAACTCGCTCACCCGGCCCACGTCATTGCGGCCCAGGTCCACCAGCATCACATGCTCGGCGCGTTCCTTTTCGTCGGCCATCATTTCGTCGGCGAGCCGTTGATCTTCCGCCTCGGTCGCCCCGCGCTGCCGCGTACCTGCAATGGGACGATACTCCACCTTGCCCTGATGTACGCGCACCAGCAACTCCGGCGACGACCCCGCCAACTCAAGAGGGGTCTCCGACCCTCTTAACTTTTTCGATGCGGTCTTCGACTTCGCAGGCGGCCCGCCCAGCGGTCCATCAGGAGTGAATCGCAGGAAAAACATATACGGGCTGGGGTTTACCGTGCGCAATGCGCGATAAACCTGGAAGGAATCAACTCCCGGCTCCACGTCAAAGCGCTGCGAGAGCACCGCCTGAAAAATATCCCCGGCGGCAATATACTCCTTCGTCCGAGCCACCGTCGCCAGATACTGTTTCTTAGAGCTGCGATGCGTCACCTTGAGCTTGCCCTTGTCTTTGAGCCTGGGCAATTTGGGCAGCGGCTGCGAGAGACGCTTCTCCAGCTTGTTCAGCCTCTGCACAGCCTTTGCGTAGGCTTCCGCGGGCTTGGCATGCGTCACATCGGCAGTCACCACCAGCCAGATCTCCTTGCGCACATGATCAAAGGCCAGCACCTCGTCAAAAAACAGCAGACAAGCATCGGGGACGCCCAATTCGTCCGCGGCCAATTCCTGCAACCGCTCGATCTGACGCACGGCATCGTATGCAAAAAAGCCCACCGCTCCGGCGGTAAATGGAGGCAACCCTTTCAAGCGCGCTGGCTTGTGCCCGCTCAATGCGCGCCGCAGCACATCAAAAATGTCATCGTCGATGCGAACAGTTTTCTGGCCTTCAGTAATCGCGATCTGCCGCCCGCGAGCCACAATCCGCTTTGACGGAGCGAGCCCGATGAAGGTGTACCGACCCACCTGTTCCCCGTTTTCTACCGACTCCAGCAGAAAACACTCCCGCTCCGGCCAGGCTGCGCGCAAAAACGCCGAGACGGGAGTCTCCAGATCGGCAGTCAACGTGCGGCAGACGGGAACAAGCGTGTGTTCTTTCGCAAGCGAGAGAAACTCCTTGCGGCTGGGCTGGGCGAAATCGGTCGAGGCTTTCACTGCTCCAGTGTAATCGGTGCCCGTCGCTGATGGCATATCTACGCAGCTCTAGTATCCTAACCCGTGGGCTTGTTGAATCCCGCAAAATGTACTGAACGGAGTGAGCCTTGGCAAAGTATCTGGTTACCGGCGTAGCAGGATTCATTGGCCGCTCCATTGCCGCCGCCTTGCTGGCACGCGGCGAGAGCGTGCGCGGCATTGACAGTTTCATCACCGGCAAGCGCGCCAACCTCATCGGACTCGAAGCAATGGAGTTCATCGAAGGCGATCTGGCCGATCCAGCCGCCTGTGCCCAGGCCTGCGCGGGCGTAGAGATCATCTTTCACGAGGCAGCTCTCGCCTCAGTTCCCCGCTCTGTTGCCGATCCCGTCGGCACCAACGTCAACTGCGTCGATGCCACCCTCAATCTGCTCGTCGCCGCCCATGCAACCGGCGTCCGCCGTGTCATCTACGCAGGCTCCTCCTCCGCTTACGGCGAATCGCCCACCCTGCCCAAGCATGAGCAGATGCTGCCCAATCCCATCTCGCCCTACGCCGTCGCCAAGCTGGCCGGCGAGCACTACATGCGCGCCTTCACCCGTGTCTACGGAATCGAGACCGTCGTCCTGCGCTATTTCAACGTCTTCGGCCCCTACCAGGACCCCACATCGCACTACTCCGGCGTGCTGGCCATCTTCTGCCGCAGAATGCTCGCTGCGAACCAATCTCCTAACTCGCAACCGCCCACCATCTACGGCGACGGTGAGCAGAGCCGCGACTTCACCTATATAGATAACGTCGTCCACGCCAACCTGCTGGCTGCCTCGGCCCCGGCAGAAAAAGTCTCCGGCCAGATGATGAATACCGCCACCGGCACGCGTATCACGCTCAATGAGACCTTCTCAATCCTCAAAGAACTCACCGGCTACCCAGGCAAACCCGTCTATGCTGAAGAACGCAAAGGCGATATCCGCGATTCCCTCGCCGACATCACTCTTGCCCGTGAACTCCTCGGCTACCAGCCGATGGTAGATTTCCGCGAAGGCCTCCGCCGCACCGTCGAGTGGTATCGCACCGAAGCGGCGCGTGAGCCCCTGGGATAAAGCTTCATTTGATCCCGGCGAACAACGGCTCCCTCTGGCAAAGTTGAATACCCCTCACACAATTTCTCGCCAATTTTGAACGATAAGAGAGTCATTTCTCTGCGTCTGGAAGTTTTCCACAAGTTATTTCACATTTTTCAACAAGCTGTTGCTTAAAATAACAGAAAAGTGTTGACAGTGTTTCCTCTCAATTAAGACAATCCAATCAACAAAAGAAAACGAAACTCTGAATTAGCGGAATCCGACGATCTTTATGTTGGAGCCGCAATCTGTCTTGAATGTTGTAATGGTCACCTTGGCTTTTTCGCCCCTGGGTCCCAAGCGCTACACGTCTGTTGACGATCTGTCTTGAGACATCGGGGGGGGGACGATGGAACTGGGCAAGAATGTTGAAGCTCTGCTGCACATGCGAAAATTACGCGGAGGATCACAGCCGATCCTGGTGCGCGCGAACGATGGATTTTTTTACATCGTCAAATTTCTCAACAACCTGCAAGGCCCAAACGTGCTCTTCAACGAGGCCGTCGGAACCGAGTTGTTCAGCCTCGCCGGCCTGCCTACTCCTCCGTGGCGTCCTGTCTACGTCTCGGAGGAGTTTATAGAGCGCAATCCTTCCTGCTGGATGGAAACGGAGAATGGGCGGCGTAAACCGCAGACTGGATGGTGTTTTGGCTCACGGTTTCTCGGCACGAAAAATGCCGACCTTTTTGAGCTGCTGCCTGGGCAGCGCCTCAACCGTATAGTTAACCGCCAGGATTTCTGGATCGCCTGGGTTCTGGACGCACTCTGCGGGCATACAGATAACCGCCAGACGCTTTTCCTGCAACGAAAAACACATCAGCTCGGCGCGTATTTCATCGATCATGGCCATCTCTTCGGCGGTGCTCGCGGAATGGATTGCCCAGACTTTCTGGCCTCCCGATACCTTGATCCCCGCATCTATGCACTTGCCAGCACACGCGATGCGGATGATATTGTGAATAGAATTCAGTCCCTGGATCTGGCGCGGCTTTCCAAAGTCATCAGCAGTTTGCCGGAGGAATGGGTTACTGAAGCTGGGCGTTTGAGCTTTGAGTCCTTTACGAGCCGAATCTCAGACCCTATTCTGTTGAGAAGCGCCGTCAATTTCATCCTGCACATTGAGCTCGGCGCTGAGGCCCCCATGACCGGCACTTGGCAAGAGACAACCACCGGTTCGAACGTGCAGCTTTGCACGGTCAAATATCGACGTCCGGAGGCGATGATCGATTCGACAGAGGGGGTTGTGATCCTGCTCGCCCTCAAAGACGGCGCGGGCCTCAAGCTGTACGCCCACAGTTCTCTCAGGCAGCAAATTTCTGATCGCGATCAGGAGTATATCGAAGATCTGTTGAAGGATCTGACAGAACGTGTAAAGGCCTTCCCGGAGGATGTCTTCCGGCAGTTAGCCAGTTTATCCGTCGGACCCATCATCACCGATGAAGTGAAATGGATTGAAGAGTGCCAGTCCGCGATTGAAGAAAGCTACCCCGATTTGTGCCTGTGCGCTGATTGAGCCTGCCCGGCGCCCCATGCAGGTGTTCTAGGAGCTTGTTGAAAAACGTGAAGTGTTCCCGCACGTGAAAAATGGAACCGCGCCAGAATGCCCGTAGAACGATCGGAGCGACATCGGAGATGGCTTTGGCATGCCGATTCTTGTTATATTCCGGGATCAAGAACCCTTTTTCAACAAGCTCCTAGGCGTATCTGGAACGCTACACCCGCGCATCCCACAGCTTCACCGCTTCTTCTGCAATCAAATCTGGCATCTCTTCCGGGAAGAAGAGTTTTGCATCTTCCACCTTGCGGATGCCCTGCGAGCCCGGCAAAGTTTCGTCCAGCCACTCGGCCCCCTGCCGGGTGCCCCAGGTCCCTCGCTTTTGGGGACCTGGGAAACCTCAACCTCAATTTTCGACGAGTGCCGGGGTGCCCCACCCTCGCGACGTTCTTGTATTTGTCGCTAGGGTCCTGTCTCTAAAGTTCATAACAAAACAGATACTGTCATTCTGAGCGAACGGGGCCCCGGACGTTTTTCAGTTCGGGGGTGGTGAGTCGAAGAATCTGCTTTTGCCTTTCGTGGGTTCTACAACGTACTTTAGAGACAGGTCGCTAGGGTGGGAAGCCACGACCACAATCTGCTGACCACCCGCAATTCACACAAATGCGTTGCCGATTTGTCAGCGCGAAAAAATCCACTTCGCATAGGTTTTGTATCAGTCGTCCATCGGCTTTACCAATCCACGGGGAATGAAACAGCCTCTGATGATTCTCCCGGAGGGAGAAATCGAGAATAGCCCAGGACAAGCGCAGCGCAGTCCTGGGTGAGCGTTGAGCAAAAGGCCCCCGTCCCGTAGGGACGGAACGAAGTCCGCCTCAAAACCGTTTTCGCGTGGTATCAACAACTTGCACTGGAAACTATATAGTTGTCTGACTGCCGGGTGCCGGGTGCCCCAGGTCCCTCGCTTTTGGGGACCTGGGAGAACCTCAATTTTCGGCGTGTGCCGGGATGCCCCGATAAATCACCCAGCGACACAGCAACCCGATTAATCGTCGGGGTGCCCCACCCTCGCGACGTTCTTGTTTTTGTCGCTAGGGTGGGAGGCCGCGACCACAATCTGCCGACCACTCTCATTCCATATAAATGCGTTGCCGATTCGTCAGCGCGGAAAAATCCAATTCGCCTAGGTTTTGTGTCAGGCACGACTTCAGTCGTGCCGCAAATGCACGATTCATCCTGGGCTTTAGCCCCTGAGGGGCGTTCCTCCGGATTCCTGCTGGCAATTATTCCCGCCCGCGCCCCGGCCCAATCTCCACCACGGTCCGCCCCGTCAAATCCCCCAGCGACGCGGCAATCCGCTGAATCGCCTCCGTATCATTCAAAAAATTCTGTCCGAGCTTCGGTGTGATGGGCATAGACTTCTCTGATGGTAGACGAAGCGTGAGAAGTGACAAGAGCTTGTCGAAGCTGGACTACTAACTCTCGATCACTGGGAAGGATATCCCGCTTTATCACGAGTCGAAACCAATTGCCGGGCGCCCCTGGTCCCTCGCTTTTGGGGACCAGGGAAACCTCAACCTCAATTTTCGGCGTGTGCCGGGATGCCCCGATAAATCACCCAGCGACACAGCAACCCGATTAATCGTCGGGGTGCCCCACCCTCGCGACGTTCTTGTATTTGTCGCTAGGGTGGGAGGCCGCGACCACAATCTGCCGACCACTCTCATTCCATATAAATGCGTTGCCGATTCGTCAGCGCGGAAAAATCCAATTCGCCTAGGTTTTGTGTCAGGGCACGACTTTAGTCAAGATTATTCACTGTACGAAGGTTGCGGTAGGGGTGTCCAATGATGCCTAAGCCAATTCTTTCCCGGCTCGTCAGGAGAAAAGCTGTGACTATTCTAGCGGGGTTCAAATGCTCTGGCGGCATCGTCGTATGCGCCGATACACAGGAAACTATCGAACATTCAAAAAGGAGCGTCCCTAAGTTGAGGGTGGAAGTTCCGCCTCATTGGAAAGG
>CAVQMQ010000021.1:0-62486 GCA_963713645.1 uncultured Acidobacteriaceae bacterium
TTTTGTTGCCTGTTTAACCTGACAGTTAGCGTATTGCTGGGCTCATCGAGCTTGGCAAAACAGCCGAAGATATTCGCGGTATTACACTGCGTACCCACAAAGCCTGTCTGCGCATCATCGACAAGAAAGGACCGCTCACGAACCCGGCCGACCGCGATCACTGCGTTCAGTACATGATCGCGATACCGCTTCTCTTCGGCAGGCTCACGGCTGCGGACTACGAAGATGGCATTGCCGAAAATCCGGCGTTTGGCCCGCGCATCGACGCGCTGCGCGCCAAAATCGAGTGCGCGGAAGAACCTGCATACTCCGAGGACTACCACAACCCGGAGAAACGGTCGATTGCGAACTCGTTGCGCGTCGAGCTGAACGACGGGAATGTGCTTGAAGAGACGGTCGAGTATCCGATCGGCCATCGCCGCCGCCGCGCCGAGGGGATGCCTTTACTGGTTGAAAAGTTCAGGACGAACCTGCTCCGGCGCTTCACCGATCAGCGCGTTGAACAAATTCTCGCCGTCTCCCTTGACTCGCAACGGCTTGAATCGATGCCCGTAAATGAGTACGTGGATCTGTACGTACCCGAGGGTTGAGTTGTCGTAACAATTACTAACGCCGCAAGGCATGATTCAAGTTTTCGAGGTGACTGTGTTTTCCGCCACCTTTGGATGCTACCTGGATCGTGCCATCTGCAAACAACCGTTTCCCACCGCCCAGCGTGATCGGCAATATCATCAGCCGGAACCCATCGACCAGATCATGCTTGAGAAGCGTCCGAACCAGATTTGCGCTCCCAGTAACGTAATAGCGGATTGAACGAACCGGCAGCAGAGCGTTGCGCCGGCTCGTTCATCTTGTCACTAGGGCACATCTTTCCAGGCCGCTGTAGCCAGGGTGTTTACTTGCTTCCGCTAAGTTCTTGTTCCGGAGCCGGGAAGAAAAGCAGCTCGCGCACCTCGCCCACCGCATCGGGGGAGATGGCGCCCTTGCGTGCCCACGCGAGTGCCTCATCCATATCGGCGCATTCCAATATCCAAAATCCGCCCATGTGCTCCTTGGCCTCGGTGAACGGTCCGTCGGTGACGAGCACTGTGCCATCGGGCTGCCCCCGCAGTGTCTTCGCGCTGCCGGGCGGGGCAATGCCGCAGGCGAACTTCGTCACGCCGGCAGCATCTAGTTCGCGGTTGAGCGCGTGGATCTCTTCGATCATCGCTTCGGTTACAGTGGACGGGTCGAAGTCGTCGGGGAGGTAATTAGCAACCAAATACTGTGGCATGAGTTCTCCTTTATCCTGTGCTGATCTTTGGCCGGGCCGCTTGCCCTGCCTTCACTATAACGACGAATGGGCTGACCCGAATTCTACAAATCGGCCAGAAAATTTTGACTCGTCCGGTGTTTAGGTGTGGCGGGCTTTTACTGGGTAGTAATTTCCGAGTTGATAACAATACATCCATCAAAGCTGTTCATAGCCGAATCCACGGTATAATCCCTTGGTCATGGCGAATTTCAAAGCGGATGAAGTAAACGACGAGAAACTAGATTGGGTCATTCTCCGGGACGGTGGCGTGTACCTCTATTGGCGACAGGAAATCCTTGCGAATGATGTGGACTGGCTCAAATCGAACGGATACAGGATCATTTTCTTTGAGGCTGCTGAGTGGCAGTCTGCGAGAGATTGGGATTCTGAGCGCCTGATGCATGAGTCGCTCAAGGCTCAGTTGTCATTTCCAGAGTATTACGGGAAGAACTTGGATGCGCTCGACGAATGCGTGTTGGATGACCTCATCGTCCCCGATTCGGGCGGACTGGTGCTCGTGCTGAATCATTACGACCGTTTCTTCAAACCTGTTCAGAATCCCGGCCCGGATCAGAGCAGCACCGCAGAGGTCGTGCTTAGCATCTTCGCAAAAGCCGTGCGGTACCACATGCTTTTCGGCAGAAGGCTGTTGATTCTTGTGCAGTCAGACGACCCCAAAATCCGGTTTGCACGGCTCGGAGGGGTCGCAGCAAGCTGGAACCATCGAGAGTGGTTGAATAAGAGCAGAGGTTTGTGAATCACCTGGCAGGTGGCCCAAATCTCCATCTATTAATGAAGCCGGGTGCCCCAGGTCTGGATCTTCAGACCTGGGATGCCCCCGACCCCAGATTCCCGACGAATTGAGAACCGGCCAGGCATGCAGGTTTTCCTCGCCGACTGGTCATAGTTACGCTTCGGGTTCAGCGTGCATCTACAGCCCGCCCAGCGCAGTGGTCCGCTAAGACGCGGGCACACAGCCAGGAAGCAGCGGCCCGGGAGAAAGCGACATCAGCGTCGTTTCGTCCGGGAAGCTGTAAGATCCCAGGTTTGCCGGTGAAGGCGACTCGAACGCGAACCACGGAAACAGGGCGACGTTTTGCGGGTGATAAGTTAACCCATTGCCCGGAATCGTAGAGACCGGGTTCAATGAGTCAAGGACCTCAACCACATCGCCCACTTCGAGGTTATTTTGACAATTTCCACCGCCGGTAAAGGGATCGACACTCAACCACCAGGGTGTCGCGTTGTTTCCGAAAGGATCATTGAAGGTCTCGGCCATCTCATGGCTCCACGGAGTCATGTCCTGGAACCCGAAGAGGAAAAGCCCCGGCGAGATCCACGTGGCGTAGTTCAGCACCTAGAGCCGAGGAAGATTTCCGTTCTTCGCGGTTCCGGGTTCAGAGTCAAAGGTGTGGAAGCCGAGGATGCAGCAATTGTTAATGTTTCCCCCGGCGAACAACACCGTGTTGTTGAAGAGGAATGTGGACATATCGTGGGTGGTGATATCGCCCGCCAGTTCGGCGGCTCCGATGGAGGTGCTGTTGTCGACAGGGAAGGTCGCGGGGAAAAGCAGGTTCCCGAAGGTTTGGTCATCAATCGCCGTCAACACCGGCTGCCCGGCTGCATTGGTAAAGACAAACCAGGCAGACCCGCCGCTCGCGGTAAGGAATGGAACCTTGATGGTTCTCGCAGTCCGGAGCTTGGGAAGTAGGATGGTGTGCCAATCTTCGCCGGCATCGCCATGCAGAAGGTTGGCAAACTCCGCACGCATGATCTGGTCGTTCAATTGACCTACACCGTTAGTAAAGGCGTTCGGGACAAACTCGGGCGACTCAAGGGCAGCCTTGATGATTTTCCCGTCTGGACCGAAGGTAAACGCCACACTGCCATCGGGTCCAAGCAGCTCTACCGTAACCGGTATAACCGGAGCCGTAATCGACGCGCCTCGTCCGGATTGCGGTGAGTTCCCGACCATCGTGTACGGCCAAACCGACTGCGGGTTGCCGTTCCCGTCAAATCCGGGAGAAGTAAATTGATCGCTAAAGGTGAGGATGCTGTCGATGCCGGGGGTTCCGGAAGTCACGGCGGATTGGATGCTGGCGTTTTTCGTGGCGCCAAATGTTTTCAAATTCTGGCCGGCGTGTTGGGGCTTCATCTTGAGCAGAGTGCTGGCGGGCAGTTGTCTGTTGGCAATCACTGTTTGGGCGTTGGTGGTCAGCGGGGATGCAGCAACCACCAGAATTGCCAGTCCAACGAGACTGTGCTGTTTTCTGAACATCATTCCCTCCTGTGTTTTGATCTCGGATCTACTGTTGTGGGTTATAGCATTTTAGGAAGATGAATATCAACATAGCTCCGGCATCCTTGAATTCCTGCGCTGGGGCCGGTCTTGTATCAGGGCACGACTTCAGTCGTGCCGCAAAAGCCGCAAAATGAGGGAGGGCTTTAGCCCCTGCGGGCCGTCTGATCCTCTCTATCTCCGTTTGTACAGCCAGAATCCCATTTGCCGGATCAAGATTGATATTCATTTTTAGGAATTGCTGTAGTCCGAAAGCACATGCTCAAGTAGCTTGTTCCGTTCCTGGGCCCCTAGCGACAAAAACTGTCGCTGGGGTGGAAGTAAAAGCTACCTTTCACTGCTTTCATAAGGTCTACATGTATTCCGAAAATGCTCTAGTCGCCCATCCGCAAAAATCGGGGTTATGAGTCTGACTCGCATAACCGGCTGGTTCGTTGGTATGTTTTACGCTTACTTTTAGGGATTGAAAAATTGGTGCAGTGCTCTCTGACAATCGTCCGGACGGGCAGAGAAAACTTACAACATAATTTTGCGATTGTCAATCGTTTGACTCGGAGCCGAGTGCCACCTGTCTCGATTCCGATGCGTCGTCAGAACCAAAGATGGGGAGAACCCGGCAGATTCGCTCCCCAGGTTGCGGGGCCGGTCTGCGAATCGGAAAACATGAGCTGGTGAGGCCAGCGTTCAGTTCTGTCGCCGGCGTATCCCTGCTTCAACCTCATGTAGATGTAGCACATCTCCCGGGATTCCGTCGCCGGCAGTTCTTTCTTGTCGACGGTAGCGGCGATGGTCTCGGACCTCTGAGCTTGCGTGTCTCCTGCCAGGATCAAGCCGGTTATTTTGGTGATGCGTGGAAGGTAGGCGCGCGCAGCTGCCGCATTCAAACACATCGGGACCCGCACTTTTGGATCCCAAAAGTCAGAATCAGATGCTGAGGTCCACGAACGCGCCACGATACATACGAAACCATTTTTGCCTTTGACCGCTGTCTCGAAACCATGACGCCGAAGAACCAGTACCTCTGCATCGCCTGCAATGGACTCCGGCGCCGCACTGCGCGCCAGGGCTATCTCCGCACCCTGATCCGCCATGAGGTATTGGTCGACCGGGGCCATGCTCTGATATGTTGTCGTCGCATCCTGTGCCGTCGCCGGGAACGCCGTACCGAGCACGGCATACATTGCGAAGCGCAGTGCGAAGCTTTTGATTGCGATTGCGCCAGCCTTCTTTTTCATCATCGTTCTCCTCCTGAGAGTGGGCTCAGCCCATTCTTGCCTTCACTCTCTCGACGAACGACCGGACGGGAATTCTACAAATCATCCTGGAAATTTTGCGGGGCTGGCTAAGCCCGCGAGTTTGTTCTAAGCTTTCTCTATGACAAATTGGGCACCGTATATGGCAACCACGCGAGAGATAGCGGTGAACGTTGAGCCGGCTTACCTTGAGACGAGATCATCGCCGCACAGTTCGCAGTATTTTTGGGCTTATCGAGTGATCATCGAGAATCAAGGACGGGAAACGGTGCAGTTGCTGACCCGGCACTGGATGATCACGAATGCGCTTGGCGAATTGACCGAGGTCAAGGGACCGGGTGTCGTCGGAGAGCAACCGGTCCTCAAGCCGGGAGAGAGCTTTGAATATACAAGCGGCGTGCCTCTCAACACGCCGTCGGGGATGATGGGCGGGGCTTACCAGATGGAAACTGAGAGCGGTGAGCGTTTTGATATTGAGATACCGACATTCTCGCTTGATCGTCCGAATCAGCGCGTATTGATCAATTAAAAACAGATATCTATGGTTAAGGATCGAGAATTAGGGTTCGCGCATCGCGCGAATTAGCCGAGGTTTCCCGTGTCTCGATTCGTCGCGGGTCGGGGATGGGCCGGATCGAGACATGGGCCACCCGCTTACAGCCGATTACCGGAACTGGTTGAAAGTCTTCAATAGCTTCATGGTCGAGTCGTATTCGAGGCAGGTGGCCCACTCACCCCGGAATCAGAGCTGTGCCCCGTTCATTGCAGCCCTATCGCAATGAGCGGGTCTTCGGACAAGGCCGCATCGGAGTTACGATAGCACCATGCCCTACGGCCTGAAGCGGTTCCAGAAAGCCGAAGCACTTCACTTCATCACCTTCAGTTGCTACCGCCGTCTTCCGTTTCTTGAAATGGAAGAACCCAAGGAAACCTTCGAAACCGTTCTGGAGCAGACCCGCGCGCGTCACCAGGCCAGGGTGTACGCTTATGTCCTGATGCCTGAGCATGTCCACCTGCTGATCAACGAGCCGCCGCAGATTTTGTTGGCTCAGTTTCTGAAGGCGCTCAAACAGATCACTTCGCGCAAACTGCGAGGCAATCGCCCGCAGTTCTGGCAGGACCGTTATTTTGATTCGAACATCCATGGCGAAGCAGCCCGGTCCGAAGTCATCCGATATATCCACCGGAACCTCCGGGGTCCCCGGCGACAGGTCTTCGTCGCTGGGGTGGAAGTCGGTAAAAAGAGGGCTGGCCGCATCGCCCGAGCAGTACCGATGGAGCAGCTTCAACCACTACGCTACAGGAATTCGAGGAGTCGTCGAAATCGAATCGGAGTGGACGGCAAGTACGCGCGGCCCACTCATCGCGATGAAACTGCGATGAATGGGGCACAGACTTACCCATTTGCTAAGCTCAGGCAGGTGGCTGGATCGGTGAGCGGGCCGCCCGCACCGTTACGGCTCGTCGTTGTAAATGCCAATCTCCAGTTTGCTGCCCTCTCTCAGACGGGCGCGGAACATGCCGGGGGTATTGAAACTCCAGGCCAACTGGCCATCCGGGGTGAGGGCGATAACGCCGCCGTCGCCGTGCATCGCTTCCAGCTCTTTGTGGATGACTTGATCGGCAGCCTGTTGCAACGAGAGTCCCTTGAACGCCACCAGGTTGCAGACCTCGCGGGCAACGCCAAGGCGGATGAAATACTCCCCTGCGCCGGTGCCGGAGACGGCGCAGGATTGGTTGGATGCGTAGGTGCCCGCGCCAATGATGGGCGAGTCGCCCACGCGGCCGGGCATCTTGCCCTGCAGGCCGCCGGTGGAAGTGCCTGCGGCGACATTGCCCAACCTGTCGAGCGCGACTACTCCCACGGTGCCGTACCGGTGCGCATTCGGCGATTCCTCGATCTGAGCAACCGGCACGGCTGGTCCTTCCGGAGGCGCGCCTGCCGGTCTCGGCGGCACCGGGTGGCCCTCCATCTTGAGTTGATTGACGAGGGATTGCCAGCGCTTCTCCGTGAAGAAGAAACTGGGGTCCACTTGCTCCAGACCGACTTGAGCGGAAAAAGCGTCCGCCCCCGTGCCGATCAGCATCACGTGAGGCGACTTCTCCATTACGGCGCGCGCCAGGCTGATGGGGTGGCGAGTACGTGTTACTCCGGCCACTGCGCCGGCTTTCAGGTTCGAGCCGTCCATAATTGCCGCATCCAGTTCGTTCTTCCCTTCTGCGGTAAAGACCGCGCCCCGGCCGGCATTGAAGAGCGGATCGTCCTCGAGAATCCGGATTGCCGCGTCCACCGCATCGAGCGAAGAACCGCCCTGGTCGAGCACCTTCGCGCCCGCTTCCGTGGCCTGTGCCATCGAGGCGCGATAAGCGGCTTCCGCTTCAGGACTCATTGACGAGCGTTTGATGACTCCCGCTCCGCCGTGCACCTCGATCACCCAGTGCCTAGCCTCCGGTCTTGACGGCTGCTGCGCCGACTGCTGGGCCAGCAAGGAACCCGAGGCTCCAACTACCATCCCCGCCAACACCAACACCGGCAATGCGTTCCTCATCAATCTGATTCTCATAGCCCCTCTCACCTATAACACGCTTTTACTGGCGCACAACTACGCCGCCCTTCATGACGAAACTGACGTGTTCTACCGCTGAAATATCTTCCAGCGGGTTGCCGGGGACAGCTATAACGTCAGCCAGATATCCCGGCTTGAGTTGGCCGATCTGTTCCTCCCAGCCGAGGAGTTTTGCTCCATGAATCATGTCAGCCTGAAGAACGGCCAAAGGCTTCATGCCGTAGCGGACCATCAGTTCCAGCTCCCGAGCCTGGGTGCCGTGCGGGAAGGGACCCACATCCGAACCCACCGCGAAGGGAATGCCGGCGGCAACCTGCCGCTTGAACTCGCGAATCTTGTAGTCGAGCAGGGCCTTCTCGCGCGTGGCTGCGGCAGGTGATGGGGCGTGCTGCGCAAAATACTCGAAGATGGCGAAGGTGGGCACGGCTGGGATCTGCTTCTCGCGCATCAGGCGCATCGTCTCATCGCCAAGCTGGGTCGCGTGGTCGATGGAAGCGACGCCGGCCTGGGCAGCGTAGAGTGTGCCGGGTTCGCCCATGGCGTGGACCGCAACGCCTGTACCCAGGCGGTGGGCTTCCTCCACAGCGGCAGCCAGTTGCGCCTCAGTGTACTGGTAGGGAGTGTTCAACTCTCCGCCGATCATACGGTCCGGCCCGGTCTCGTAGATTTTGGCAAAGTCGGAACCCTCCTTGTGCTGGGCTCGCATCACTTCGACCAGTTGGCCGGCGGAGTTGGCGTAGTCAGCGTTCGAAAGGACGTGCTGAGCGGGATTGAAGTGAATAGCATCTTCGTGGCCACCGAGGATGTCGATGGCGTTGCCGCTCACGCGAAGGCGCGGTCCCAGGATCAGTCCCTGGTCGATGGCGTCGCGAACCGCGCTATCGGCCGAGCCTGCGCCCTCCGTCCCCATGTCGCGCTCGGCGGTGAATCCGGCCAGAAGGTCGGCCTTCGCGGCTTGCTCAGCGAGAATGATGCGCCAGGGAACGGACTCCTCGACTGTCTGCAGGTCTTCAGCGCCGGGATGCAGGAAAAGATGAACGTGAGCATCTATCAATCCTGGCAGCAGTGTGGCGTCGCCAAGGTTGATTATTCTCGCGCCCGGCGGATGATCCACGGATGTGCCAACCGCGCCAATGCGGTCGCCCTCGACAAGAATCTCGCCGGGCTCCAGCAGAGCGCCAGTGTCAACCTGGAGAAGGCGGGCAGCGTGGAGCACAATCGGGCTTGCTGCGGGAATCGATGCGGGAATCGTTGGCTGCTGCGCGTCAGAGACGCTGGCACCCGGCAAAGCTACGGCGAATCCAGACGCGAGAGATACCCAGAACATCGAACGAATACTCAGAGAGAAACTCGTCATGGATAAGACTATGCCGCATTGGTTTCGGTTTGTCGATGGCTCTTTTCGCAGTGGGACTGTAGCATTTTCGGAAGATGAATATCAAGGTAGCATCGGCATCCCTGTGAATTTCCGCACATGGTTTGGTTTTGTTGTACAGCCGGGTACTTGCTTTGTATCAGGGCATGACTTCAGTCGTGCCGCAAAAAGCCCGCAAATGAAAAAGGGCTTTAGCCCCTGCGGGCCGTTTGATCCTCTCAGCCTCCGCTTTTGAAACCGGAATCCCGTTTGCCGGATCAAGATTGATATTCATCTTTCGGAATTGCCGGGCGCCCCATTTCTTTACTTTTGATAGAATGTAAAGAAAGGAGAGTGTCGTCTCATGGAAGCTACGCTCAGCAGTAAAGGGCAGGCAACTATCCCCAAAGCGGTTCGTGATCGGCTGCAAATAAAATCGGGAGACAGGCTCAAGTTCTTCTTCCATCCGGACGGAGTGATCATTCTACCCAAGATTTCAACTGCCCGGCTCAAGGGCATGATTCCAAAACCGGCACAACCGGTATCTCTTGAAGAGATTGACCGGGCGATTGCGAAAGGCGCAACGGAAAGATTTCGGCGAAGAAAATGATCGGTCTCGATACGAACGTCCTGCTGCGCTACCTCGCGCAAGACGATCCAACGCACTCCGCCTGTGCAACGGAGATCATCGAAGAGCGCTTGACCGAAGAAGAACCGGGCTTCGTCAGCCTCGTGTGCATCCTTGAAGTTGCATGGGTTCTCAAAAGCCTTTTCAAGCGTTCCCGGCAGCAGATCGCGAACGATATCGAAATGCTGTTAGCGGCGGATACGCTCGATATTCAGAATGAGCAAGAAGTCTATTCCGCCGTTGTCGCGCTCCGCAATGGAATCGGAACGTTTGAAGACGCCTTGATCGGCTCCCTCGGCCTCTGGAGAGGATGTTCGGCGACCTTGACCTTTGATGAAGATGCCGCAAAACAGCTGCATGGGTTTCAACTGGCCTGATTGGATGCGCGACGGGCAGTTCGATTCTCCCTCCCCGGTCCCCAAAGGCGAGGGACCGGGGGCACCCTCAACTTGATAATGCTCGGTATGATATCCGGGCTACCCGCCTTCCGTTTGAAGTTATTCGTATGGTACGCCAGTAAATTCTTTGGCACGCTGCTTAGGGAACCTCTGCACAAGTCTGCAAGCCGCGTGATTCTTGGATAAACTATAGGCATGAAGCAGATGGCGCGTTTTCAGCAGACGTTTGCCTCGCAGGCGAGTTTTGAGAAGCATGGGCGCAAAAGCAAGCGGGAGCTGTTTCTTGACCAGATGAACCAGGTGGTTCCGTGGGCCGAGTTACAGGCGTTGGTCGAGCCCGCTTATCCCAGGGCGGGCAACGGTCGTCAGCCTGTGGGCCTGGGGATCATGCTGCGGACATATTTTCTTCAGCAGTGGTTCAGCCTCTCCGACCCCGGCATGGAAGAGGCCTTTTACGAGTCGCCCGTGCTGCGCCGTTTTGCCGGGGTCGATCTGGGCCTGGCCGCGGCGCCGGATGAAACCACGATCCTTCGCTTCCGACACCTGCTTGAGCGCAACGAGTTATGCGGCCAGATGCTGGACACGGTGAATCGCTATCTGGAGTCGAAGGGCATCCGCATCACGACGGGCACCATGGTGGACGCGACCATTATCAGCGCGCCCTCGTCGACCAAGAACTCCAGCGGCAAGCGCGATCCGGAGATGCATCAGACCAGGAAAGGCAACCAATGGTACTTCGGAGCCAAGGCGCACATCGGCGTGGATAGCAAGGAGACGGTGGTGCATTCGGTGGCGACCACCGCGGCCAGCGTGGCCGACAAACATATGCTGCCCGAGTTATTGCACGGCGAGGAGCGCAAGGTGTGGGGCGATGGCGGTTATCAGGGCCAGAGCGAAACCATCCGCGCCGCGCCGCGGGCGCAGGATATGACTTGCCGGCGGACAAAATACAAGAATTATGTGGATGAAGAAGCCAGACGCAAGAACACGGCTAAGTCGCGAGTTAGAGCCAAAGTCGAGCACCCTTTCCGCATCCTGAAGCGCGTCTTTGGATTTACCCGGCTGCGCTACCGGGGCATCTTCAAAAACCACCAATGGATTTGCGCGGCCTTTGCGCTGGTGAACCTGTACCAACACCGCAACCGGCTGGCCTCACAAGCGGCGTAGTGTCTCTGGAGGCCGGAAAAACCGCCTGCGGAGATCAAAGAGACGAACTGAACCTCGCCGCATTCCCTTGTAAACCGCAGCAAAAGGAGAAAAATGATCGCCGGTCGCCCCCACGCTGCAAAATCACAAACCTGCGCAGAGGTTCCCTAGGGAACTTCTGAAAATCGCCGAGTTATAAAGTTTCTCGACCCACGTTTGTCTGCATCCGTTCAAAATCGTTCTGTTTCGCAGTGATCCTGCGTTCATTTTGCCTACCGGAGGCTTTTGCTGCCTCCGGCAGACACACTACGCCCCTTGAAGGGCCAGCCGTAAATTGATCTTCGCCAGCCTGCGCCGATGCTGATAAATATTGACCGCTGCAAAGGCCGCGCACAGCCACTCGTGATTCTTCTTCAAGCCGCGATAGCGCACCTTCGTATGTCCAAAGACGCGCTTCAGAATGCGGAAAGGCCACTCCACCTTGGCACGCACCCGCGCCTTCACGCGGTTCTTGCGCTTTGTTGCTCATCCACTCCGGCCTTGGTTTTTACACGGCGCGAAGTCATATCCTGCGCATGAGGCGCGGCTTCATGGATAGCTTCGGTTTGTCCTTGATAGCCACCATCGCCCCAGACTTTCTTCTCCTCGCCGTGCAGTAACTCGGGTAGCATATGCACATCGCTGACGCTGGCCGCTGTCGAGCAGACCGAATGCACCACGCCTTCTTTTGAATCCACGCCGATGTGCGCTTTCATGCCGAAGTACCACTGGTTGCCCTTGCGCGTTTGATGCATCTCCGGGTCGCGCTCCTTCTTCTCGTTCTTGGCCGATGAAGGCGCGTGGATGATCGTCGCATCGACGATGGTGCCGGTGGTGATGCGGATGCCGCGCGTGGCCAGATACAAGTTGACCGCGACAAGCATTTGACCGCATAGATCGTGCTCTTCAAGCAAGTGGCGGAAGTTCAAGATGGTCGTCTCATCCGGCGCCGGCGCGCGGCCAAGGTCCACGCCCGCAAAGCGCCGCAGCACGGGTGATTCGT
Source organism: uncultured Acidobacteriaceae bacterium (assembly GCA_963713645.1). Classification (GTDB taxonomy): domain Bacteria; phylum Acidobacteriota; class Terriglobia; order Terriglobales; family Acidobacteriaceae; genus Telmatobacter. The sequence continues at coordinate 11,982 of CAVQMQ010000021.1, forward strand.
ACAGCGCATCTTCGGCCGCCGGATCGGAGAGCGCGAACCACTGCTGCAAAAAATAGACGCGCAGCATGATCTCAAGTCCCACCGGCTTGCGCCCCGCTTCGCCCTTCGAGTAATGCGGCGCGATGAGCGCGAATAACTCGGCCCAGGGCATGACGGCGTCCATTTCTTCCAGAAACTGCTCGCGCCGTGTCTTCTTCGAGTAGCGTTGAAACTCCACCTGCTGGGCCAAAGTAAGCTGCTTCATCCGCGATCAATCTCCTCAATCCACATTAACCGCGATGGCTGTGGATTGGGGAGATTTTCAGAGGTTCCCTAGTGTTGACTCGTATCGTAGCGCGAATGATTTTAGCCGTCTGACCGTTAACTCGCGGGTCAGCCATATGCCGGTTGTAATAAGGTAAACCAATCCTGAACTTCCGGAATCTCGCCTCTCATAGAACACGAAAAATGCTGTGCCATAAATCGTTGCAACCCGATCGCCATTCTGCTAAGAAACTGACAGAAAAGCCACGCTCTTCTTAAGCATCGTTCCATATGTCGGCGGTTCTGAGGGTTTCGGCTGTCCTTGTAATGGCGGTGATCCCGCAGGAGTTCCGTTTGCCTGGGGCAGTTGCTGAGTTGCAGCGGCGCTCAATAACGAAGTCTGCAGGCTGCTCTCAAGCTGAGCTGACCGAAGCAACGACTGGCTAAAAATCGGGATAGATGCTGCGATGCACAACGCCGCAAATACAAAGCTGGGTATTACACGCATAAGCTAGCTCCTCTACCCAATGAACGATGATAAGCGTAAATCTTGCGGAGAAAACATAAAAAGCGCAGTATGCCCATTCTTGCGCTTTTCCCTAGCGAAAGGGCGGGTTACCTGCGCAGGTCGCGCTTTGAGATCTCCGATCTTCATCCCATGTAGAAGGTTTACGCAGGGGATGCAGCTTTGAGAATTCATCTCAATTTGATTCTATTTTTACAGCCCGCCGGGAGCGGATATTTAGCATTGTAAAGACCGTCCACAGAGGTGGTCAGCGGCGCTCTAAACTTCCAAATGTTCGTTTGGAAGCGATTGCCGCACTACAACTCCGATAAAAAGCCCTCCCCGCCGGATTCACCGGTACCCCAGTTGAACCTCAACCGTTTCCGCACCAAAGGAGAAGACTGTGAAAGTTCATAGAACCTTGCCAACCTGTATCGCCGCAGCGATCTTCGCATTTGCCGGCGTTGCCAGCCTTTCCGCTCAGAATACCGCCGTCTACAACTCAACACTGACGGCTCCTGAGTGCGCCACCGTCGGCACCTCCTGCGACTCCGGTCCGAGCTTGCTGCTGGGACGCGACCATATGTCGGGCGGCGCTGAACCCAATGAACCCAACACCATCAACAACTCCTGCGCCGATGGCACGTCGGGAACCTTTCACTCCGCCGAGTCCAACGACCGCATCGTGGTGGCATCGACCAACGGCGGAGCGCTGACTGCAGGCAACACGGTCACAGTCACGGCTACAGTGTGGACCTATGCCACCAGTGGTTCCTCCAAAGACTATCTGGATATTTACTACGCGGCCAACGCCAACAGCCCCTCATGGGTATTCGTGGCGACCATTGCGCCCACGACGACCGGAGCGCAGACCTTGTCCACCACCTACACCCTGCCCGCCGGCAGCTTGCAGGCGGTGCGGGCCAACTTCCGCTCTGGGGGATCGGCCGCCGTCTGCACCACGGGCAAATACGACGATCACGACGATCTGATCTTCGCGGTGGGGACCGCCGGGACACCGAGCTTCTCGCTGAGCGCCGCGACCGCCTCTGTTACAGATGGCGGCACCGGGACTTCCACCGTTACCGAGGCGATTACCAACGGCTTTAGCTCCCCCGTAACGCTGTCCGCCAGCGGCCTGCCTACAGGCGTCACCGCTGCCTTCAATCCCACATCGATCACCGGCGCCGGCACCTCGACGCTGACCTTCGCCGCGTCCTCCGCCGTCACGCCGGGAACTTACACCGTCACCGTGACCGGAACCCCGGCCAGCGGCACCGCCGAGACCACGACCCTCGCGCTGACCGTCAGCGCGGCAGCTACGCCCACGGCGGCGCTCTCGGCAACCAGCATCACCTTTGCCAACACCGCGGTGGGCACAACCAGCGCGGCCACTAGCGTCACGCTCACCAACAGCGGCACAGCTACACTCAACATCGCGAGCATCGTTCTGGGCGGGACCAACCCCAGCGACTTCGCCGAGACGACCACCTGCGGCTCGACGTTGGCGTCCGGCGCAAGCTGCGCCATCTCGGCCACCTTCACCCCCGCCGCAGCCTCCAGCTACAGCGCAACCATCACCCTAACCGACAACGCCAGCGGCTCGCCGCAGACCATTGCGCTGAGCGGCACGGGAAGCAGCACCGCGCCCAAGGCAACCCTCTCGGCGACCAGCATCGCCTTCCCCAACACCGCTGTGGGCTCAACCAACGCGGCCACCAGCGTCACGCTCACCAATACCGGCACAGCCACGCTGAACATCACGAGCATCACTCTGGGCGGGACCAACGCCAGCGAGTTTGCCGAGACAACCACCTGCGGCTCGACTCTGGCCATCAACGCTTCCTGCACTATCTCCGCCACCTTCACGCCCGCCACGGCCTCCAGCTTCAGCGCGACCATCACCCTAACCGACAACGCCAGCGGCTCGCCGCAGACCATTGCACTCAGCGGCACTGGCACTACTTCCACCATCACGCAGACGTTTTTTGTCTTCCCCGAGTCGGACGACAGCGTTACGCCGCTTTATACACTCGTCAACAACGCGAAGAACACGATCGACATGACCATGTACGCGCTGGAAGACACCACCTTCTCCGGCGATCTGGTCGCGGCTTGCAACCGAGGCGTCAAGGTTCGCGTGATCCTCGACGTAAACCTCGAGAAAATCCGGCAACACGCCAGCCTTCAATCAACTGAATGCGGCGACCAACTGCAGTGCGGTTTGGGCAAACACCGCCTTCCAGGCCACACACCAGAAGACCATTACGATCGACGACGCTCAGGTCGCGATCATGTCTCTCAACCTGCAATCGCAGTACTACTCCACCACGCGCGACTTTGCTCTGGTGTCAAACGATCCCAACGATATTGCCGCCGTCGAGGCGACGTTCAACGAGGATTATGCGGCGGGCACGACGAGTTCGGGTTCTTCCGGGGCAAGCGATTTCAGCTACTCGCCGGGAGCTGGAGACGATCTGATCTGGAGTCCGACCACGGCCCAGGCAGATCTACTGGCCATCATCAACAATGCCAAGTCCACGCTGCTGGTCGAAAACGAGGAGATGGGCGCAAGCAACATTGTGAGCGCACTAGAGAGCGCGTGCGAGCGCGGCGTGACTGTCCATATAGCGATGGTGGATCAGAGCACTTACGCCAGCGAGTTCTCGGCTCTGGTATCAGCGGGCTGCGGCGTCAACACGTATCCAGATACCACCACTGGATTCTATATCCACGCCAAGGCTATCGTTGCCGATTTAGGCTTATCCACACAAAGCGTCTACATGGGATCGATCAATTTCTCGACCGCCTCAATGACCGAGAATCGGGAACTGGGTCTGTTCATTTCCAATGCGGCCACTGTTCAGACGCTCAACAACACGATGGCCGCGGATTATGCGGGCGGGACAGCGTTCTAAGTCTTGAATCGCGGCAGATAACGTGTGCATAGACCCTCCTTGACCCTTGGCTTGCCGGGACTCTCTTTCTAACAGACAGTCCCGGCAAGCTGCGGGCAAGCCGCGCAGTGGCGTCAATTCAAGGGGCCGGACCACCTTTGGCTAGACGCCGCAACAATGCAGAATTTTAACTTTCGATGGTCTCAGGTGTGCATCGTCGCGGTACTAGACTTTTTAATCGGCAATAGAACTGTCCGTCTTCCGGTTGCGAACCGGATACCCTCCCTTTTCTCCTCGGCAAATTCAAGCCCCAAGTGCCGGGTGGGTGGATTCAAGGTGCAAGCGCAACAGGATCTCGACAGGAGATAGTTGCGTATGGGAAGGAACTACCGTCATCTTTGTTTCGAGGAGCGTGCGCTGATTGAGACACAGTTGCGCATGGGACTCAGTCCGGCGGCGATAGCGGTTGGCTTAATGCGCGCCCGGTCCACCGTTCTGCGCGAGATGCGCCGTAATGGGTGGCAGTCTGATTTCGAGTTGGCACGGTTATCCAGGCACAGAATCGCCGGTGGCTACCGCTCCATCGTTGCGGATCGGCGCGCTCGTCATTTGGCCGTCAAGCCGCGCATCGTACGCAAACTCGCCGCCGAGAGCCAGCTCTGGGTCCTTGTGATGGATTATCTCCGACAGGGCTTGAGTCCGGCGCAGATAGCGAGCACACTAGCTCGTATGCCGGAGCCTGTGCAGCTATCGTATGAAACCATCTACACTGCGCTCTACACCATGCCGCGTGGCGAACTGCGCTCCTTGCTGATGCCGCACCTGCGCCGCAAGCACCGTGCTCGGAGAGCGCAGCACAAAACCGATGGACGCAGAAAGCCCTCGATTCCAGAGATGGTTTTAATTGATCAGCGGCCTGTTGAGATACAAATGCGGCTCATCCCCGGCCACTGGGAAGGTGATCTTATTATCGGCAAAGGGAATCTGTCGCAGGTTGGAACGCTGGTAGAACGCACCACGCTTTTTGTTGCCCTGGTGCAGTTAGACAGCACCAAAGCCGATGTGACGGCCGAGGCCTTCACCAAAATACTCAACCGATTCGACAGCCAACTGCGGCGCTCGATGACGTATGATCAGGGCTCGGAAATGCGGCATCACAAGTTGCTGACCGCCCACACCGGAGTCGATGTATATTTTGCGCATCCGCATGCGCCTTGGGAACGGGGCATCAGTGAAAACACCAACGGCCTGATCCGCCAATACCTTCCCAAGGGGACTGATCTGTCGGTGTTCTCGCAAGAGCAACTCGATGACATCGCATGGCGTCTCAATACCCGGCCAAGAAAAACGCTGGGATGGAAAGCACCTGCCGAACTCTTCCTGCCAGAAGGCGCCTTCGACTTCGTCCAGCACTGGTCAGCTAAAATCGATCCTGTTGCACTTGCACCTTGAATCCACCGTGCCCCATCCTTGCGCCTTTTCCCGGCTCAGCAGCTGGAAAGCACAAATCTCTTGCGAGCGGAAAGCGAGCGTCTGCCGCACCGCAGGTGCTAGTAGTAGTCCGCGCAGCTCAGGTAGTAGCCGCACTGGGTGCAAACCAGCTTGCAATGGTGGCCGGTGAGCCGCTGGCTGCAATTGGGGCAGATCTGGCAGGCGTGTTCCAGCGGCTTGGTCTCTGCAACCGCCCCGGTATGTGAGATTTCCGCAGAAAAATCCGGATCAAAATCGGGATTCAAGGCGCACGGCAGTTCGGGCAGCATGGGGAGAGATTAGCATAGAAGAGACGGCTGCCTGCGCTGCTTGTTTTGCGCCGCCCGCCTGATCAGCACGGAGCGCACCCGGAATTCCCCCGCGGCGCTCACCTCACCCCGCAACCATTCGCAAACGTGACAAATCAAATAACCCCAACAACCCCCAAGGAGGGATTCATGGCAAGCAAGGCAAGTGCGGTTTGGACAGGTTCACTCAAGGAAGGCAAAGGCTCCATCTCGACAGCAACCGGCGTTCTGAGCAACGCCAACTACTCTTTCGCCACGCGATTTGAGGGCGCTGACTCGGGCACCACTCCCGAAGAGCTGATTGCCGCGGCTCATGCGAGCTGCTTCTCAATGGCTCTCGGTGCGGAGTTAGGCGGCGCGGGATTTACCCCGGAGAAGATCGAGACCCACGTGGCCGTCACGCTGGCCAAGGTTGCGGAAGGCTTCGCGATTACCAAGATCACGCTGACCGCCACGGCCAAGGTTCCAGGCGCAACCCAGGAGGCCTTTGACAAGGCTGCCGCCAATGCCAAGGCCGGCTGCCCGATCTCCAAGCTCTTCGCCAACAACACCGAAATTATTCTGGACGCCAAGCTGGTTTAATAGATTCCGGCAGCAGAACCACGTCAAGCCACCCAGTCCCCCGCTCTCTCTCGCCGACCGGCAGAGCAGCCAAAGGTTGGGTGGCTTTTTGCCGTGCAAAGTCACTTCCCTTTCGGCTTCAAGTATTCAAATCCCTCTTGCATTCCTCTACAGAAGGGGGCAAAATGTTGGCATTCCCGTGCGCGGCTTCTCTTCTGCCCGCGCCGAGGAGTTGCTGCGGCAATGAAAAAATACAAATTCAAGGCCAGAATCGAGTCCGGCATTGGTGGCGGCGCTGCCGTCCCCTTCCCTTATGATGTCGAGCAGGAGTTCGGCACCCGCTCCAAAATCCCAGTCAAATCGACCGTCGATGGCGTTCCTTACACCGGCTCGCTGATCAAGTGCGGCGGGACAAACCACATGCTGGGTGTGCTCAAGGGCATCCGTGAGCAGATCGGCAAAGGCCCCGGGGACATGATAGAAGTCGTTCTCTGGAAAGACGAAGCGGAGAGAACCGTCGAGGTGCCTCCAGAGTTTGCTAAGTTGATGAAGCAGGAAGGTGTGCTTTCCTTCTTTGAGAAGCTCAGCTACACCCATCGCAAGGAATACTGCCGCTGGATCAGCGAAGCGAAGAAGGAAGAGACACGTCTGCGGCGTGTAGAAAAGTCCATCGATATGCTCAAGCGAAAGGTTAAGACACCCGGATAGAGAAAAGCCGCAATTGGTGCACTGAGGGCCACGAATCTTCAGTGTTGATTATCTTAAGAGATCAGCGCCTGGCACACCGGTTTTCAGGCAAAGTAATTGCCGGTTTGTGCAAGGTAGCTTTTTCCTTGCGGGCAAAGCCACCTTGCATAGCCGCGAACAAGTCTACGCGTATTCCGAAGATGCTCTAAAAATCATCCAAAACCGAAAAGCTGCTCAGCGTCGCCCCGCCCGTGCCGCCCGAAAGCGCCACGTTGATGGTGGTTTGCAGCGAGGAAACAGAAGTAATGGTCACCGTGTCGGTTTGCTTGAGAGCGCAGGCATCGGCGCAGGTGTCAAACACTTCGAGAGTCGTTCCGGTGACGCTGGTGGGGGCAGTTACCTGTTCCTTTACGATTACGTTGCCGATTATCCCTGAAACCTGCGATGGCCCAAGCTCAAGAGTGAGCGTCGCGCTGGTTGCCACTGGGTTGGCCACTGAAATATAGGGAGCAACTTCGTATCCAATAGATGATTGCTCCGCTTGGCCAGCTGCAACAACCCAGTTTGCAGAGAAAGTTAGCTCCGAAATTGGAACCCCGACGGCAATTGGAAGCGGAACCGGCGTAACTGTGATCTGAGCTGCGGTAAGGCCAGTCAGTCCCGGGGTCGCATAGCTGAAATCGTTATAAAGGACGTTGTCATAGACGCATCCTGTAGAGCCGAGCAGGATATAGTCAGCCAATGACTGCGTCTGGCAAGGGGGCGGCGGGACGGCAACTTGGGCAAAAACTGGAGCAGTGAGCAGCAGCGCGATTGCTGCCGCAAGAATGATTCGGGTCTTCATGTTGACATACCTCTTGGGGAGTGAGATAGACAGCAGAGGCACACTAGTCTTCTCCAATGAAAGGTGTCAACGATTTTTCTCGATTCATCCGTTAATAAATTGCAACTCACGCAGGTTCAATCGTTTCCGACTCGCACGGTGAAGCCAAGCTTGCGATTTGACACCGCCGCCCGCATTTGCGAAACTTGAAGAGTTGCCTCTGGCGCTGACCGCCAGCAGTATCTACCGTGCCGAAGTGGCGGAATTGGCAGACGCGCGTGGTTCAGGTCCACGTACTCGCAAGGGTGTGGGGGTTCGAGTCCCTTCTTCGGCACCAAGTGTATAAAATAAATGGATTAGAGTAGCTTCCTAAGAAAAGCCTTCCGGGATCGAATTTTTCAACTTTTGGATATTAGCACGTGTGAGAAACTTCGAATCCAAGTGGAAGCTCACACTACATTCCAGATGTTTTTTGAGCGCGCCCCATAATTGTTACCCGCAACCGCCTCCGCCGCCTCTTTTCCAGGCTTGGTCTGCCAGCAAATTGATCTATCTCAGCCACTGTCTGGGTTGTCAGAAAGGGAGTGAAAGATACGTTGTGCCGAGTCCGGTTAGCTGGCCGGACGCTCCCAGCAGGCTAGTGTAATGAGGATCGGGACTCAGGCGCCCTGTGAACCAGGCGTACCGGAAGACATCGGAGCGCGTCTCGCAGGTCGAGACCATATCCGTCATCTGTGCTTCTTGCAGGGCCAGCGTATCGATCTGGGAGCCGTCGTCGGCGCTGTGCCAGTTTGCGAACTCGGTCACCCAGATTTGCTTGCCGTACTTGTCAAGCGCATTCAATTGGTCTGCGAGTCCGTAATCGTACCAATGGAAGGCAAGGTAATCGATTTGCGGCTGGTTGCCGTTGTTTGCCGCTTCATACGCCGCATAGAAAGCATCCAGCCAGGTCACCGGATTTGTGTAATTCGTCATGTCGCACCAGGTTATGGCCGGCCCCACGATCTTCACGCCGGTTTGAGCCGCGACCGCCTCATACTGCGGCCACACAGCCGCCGCCTGCGTGGGCGTCAGGTCAGATTGATCCGTGCAGTTCGGTTCGTTCATAACCAGCATGTACTTAATGCTGGGATTTGCCTGCAGATACGCTACCACCGAGCTAGTATTAAAGTTTCCGTTCCACAGCATCGGATAAAAAAGCATCTGATAACCGCTGGAATAATTCGCGGGCACAGCCGAATTCGGGGTTGAACTCCAGTTATACCACCAACTCACGCCGGGAGAGAGCGCTGCTAAATCTGCCGGAGCGGCAAGATCATAAGCAACGCCTCGCTTCGCGCTCTTGGTTGCAGCCGCCGTAACCTTAAAGCTCTGCTTAACAGTAGCCGCGGCGCTGTAAGTTGCATTGCCGGACTGCGCGGCCTGGATCGTGCATGTACCAGCCGTAAGCAGTGATGCCGTCGCGCCGCTGACTGTGCAAACGGCCGTGGTTGTCGAAGCGTAGCTCACCGCCAGGCTGGAGCTCGCGGTAGCGCCCAACGTAACTGTCGTTCCAGCAGTCTGAGGGGCAATCGCCGGGAAGGTGATGGTCTGCGCAGCATGATAGACCCAGAAGGTCTGGCCTGCCCATGCCGCGGCATAGGTTGAATTGCCTGCCTGTTCGGCTTCTAGACTGCAACTGCCAGAGATCAGCAGTGAAACCGTCCAGACACCGGTGCCCGACTCAGAGACCGTGCAGACAGTCGGTGTCTGACTGATGTAGGTGACCGGCAACCCGGAGCTTGCCGTTGCCGTCAATATCGGCGCGGTTGCCGCGTACTGATACGAAGTGAGGGCAACATAGGGGAAGGTGATCATCTGCGCCGCATGATAGACCCAGAAAGTCTGGCCCGAGAATGGCGCTGCGGCATAAGTTGCATTGCCGGCCTGTTCTGCTCCAAGGCTGCAACTGCCCGAGATCAGCAAGGAGACGGACCAGACACCAGTGCTCGACACTGACACAGTGCAAACCGTAGGCGTTTGGCTGATGTAGGTGACCGGTAGGCCGGAGCTTGCAGTTGCTGTCAATATCGGCGCGGTTGCAGCGTACTGATACGAAGTTAGAGCAACATAGGGAAAGGTAATGGTTTGCGACGCATGATAGACCCAGAAGGTCTGGCCGATGGATGGCGCTTCTGAATAAACTGAATTGCCGCCCTGATAGGCAACAAGGCTGCAACTGCCCGAGATCAGCAAGGAGATGGTCCAGACACTGGTGCTCGACTCTGACACAGTGCAAACCGTAGGTGTCTGGCTGATATAAGTGACTGGAAGGCCGGAGCTGGCAGTCGCTGTCAATATCGGCGACGTTGCAGCATACTGATAAGACGTAAGGGCAACATAGGGGAAGGTGATGGTTTGACTGAGCTTCCCCGACACTGGAGTGACTGATGGAGTGACTGACGCAAAGCTGGTGCCGACTCGGATCTCATCCAGAGAGCTCTCGTTCGTGCCGTCGCCACCGTAGTAAGCAATGGCGTCAAAGCCCACGCTGCTTGCTGTAGAGATTGTCGCGCTTGGCGAGGTGGGCGCCGTTGTGCCAAGCGCAGTTGGATTCACATAGAGATTGACGGTATTGGTGGTGCCGAAAGTTAACTCCAAAACCATGAGCACTGGCTGACCCACAACAATAGGCACATCGGTGAGGACAGGCGTGCCGTTGTTGTACTGCAGGCTCCAGAATGGATTGCCGCCTGCATCGTTTGAGCTTGTGCCGAAGTAGCCGGCTGCGATGCTATTTGGCGATCCGGCATACCAGGGAACACCGCTGGGGTTAAGATACACGGCGCTGGTCTGGGTGTTGCTTGCATCTCTGCGCAAGAGGAAGCTGACCCATACCGCCTTGCCAGGCGAACTGATCAGGCCCCCGGACAGATACGAGCTGAACGGGCCATTTGGATCTTGATCGAGCAGTCTTCCTGAATCCTGATACTCAAAGCCGCCAATCAAGTAGTTCCCGCTGGTAAGCAAGCCGCTATAAGTCAGCGGGGTTGCCGAGACAATGTTGTAGCCGGGCACTGCGGTCGAGCTTCCCTGTTCCTGCCACGCGCCACCCCAGCCAAAGTCGCCGCCGCCGGTGGCACCGTTTAACGGACCGGCAACTTCGGCAAAGGGTTCATAGGCCAGAATCGTGCCGGAGCCTGGAAGAAGCGGAGTGGCTGTTGCTTCATTGGAGTATCCGCTCATTCCGCCGGCATCGAGCGCAGTGACTTCAAAAAAGTAGGCGTGTTCATTGGTCAGGCCAGTCACGGTATAAGTGGCGGATGTAACTCCGGTAGCAATCGGCGTTGCACTTTCGCCCCCGGAAACCGTCCCCTGGTAGACGTTGTACGAGGTGGCTCCAGAGGAGGCCGTCCAATTCAGCACTACTTGTCCGTTCCCACCCGTGGCCGTCAGAAAGGTTGGAGCGGGAGGAATCGGTTCACCAACACCGGACCATGTTCCATTCAAAGGAACCTGGAAGATATACATCGATCCGGGCGGCATCGTGAAGGTATAGCTCTTGGTAACACCGGTCAACGACTGGCTGCCGATGGGAATATTCATTGCGCTGTCATTGGTTTGGCGCGGGTCACCGGTGAGCGTGTAGAGTTGGGCAGTCCCACTAGGCGTAGCAGGGAAATTGAGCGCGACTGGGGTCTGGTTATTGAGGTCGCGGGAGATCACCACGACATCTGCCTGATTGGCTACATTCGCGTCCGCGAATGTATAAACTGCGATCAGTGGAACGGCCTGTCCGTTGGTGATAACCGGATCGGTATACGTGGGAACGCTGTTTGCAACCGTCAGAACTATCGGCCCGGAGCAATAGTTATTGCGCATCTGCAGAGCTTCCCATACAGGATGCGGACGGAAACCGTTGGCGAAATTGGTGTGCGACGTATACGGCCCGGTGCCCAGCCCATACTCGAAGAGGTTCTGCGGCCCGAAGCCATTCAGCGAGGCATACAGGTTCACATCGATTGCGCCAATCGCAGCGGCCAGTGTTGTATCTCCAGTGTGTGTAGGTGTATCCGCTCCCGGGCCCTGTTCATACGATGCCAGGCTATAGATGAGTCCGTTGCCAGCATCGGCCTTCTGCTGAGCGGCGATGGAATTGATGATCGGGCCGTTGCTAACCGGCACCTGCACCAGATCCGATTGGAAATAGGCGTCGCCGGCAAGCGCGGTGTTGCCCTGCGTGTAAAGAGCCGCATCGACAACTGATATTTCCGGCGCGGCAGCGGCAGCGTTCGAGCCGAAGGATGGGATCAGGTCAAAGCCATCCGCGATGAACCGGATCTGGCTCGGGTTGAAGTAGCTCTTGCCCGCGATGGCCTGGCTGAGAACGAAGTGCGCCCACTGGCCGTATGCGGCATCGGCAGGGACCTGCTGCGTTCCCCACTCTTCATTGCCGACTTCGAGATAGATCGTGCCGAAATCCGCGGTGTACGGGCCGGGATGGCTGGCAGGCCGTTTGGAAGCATAACCTGTCCCCGCCGGAGTGGCCAGATAATCGATCAACTCGCCCCACTCGGTTGGTGACAACGCCATGTTAATAATCAGCCAGGGATTTGCGCCGATGGCTTTCACGTTGGCCAATGCATCGGGCAGATGTTCCAACTGTCCTGGCAGTTCATATTCGTTGCCGATGCCGGGGGTATTGCGCGTCTTGATCTCCGGCGTCAGCCAGCTATCCAGACTGAAGTAGGAGTAGTTCTCGGCGGCGTTTCCGAAGTTACTCCAGATGCGTACCGTTCCCGGATGATAGTTCTCCCAGGCTTGCAGAACCCTCGGGCTAACTGAGTTAGGTGACCATGCGGCATCGTAAAGCTGCAAGTTATCTACCCACAGCGTACCTGGCGCGACGAAGTCAAGGTGAGCGCTGGGCTGAACCGAGTTCGCGGGAAGGCCCGGAACAGCAGGAAATGTCCAGGTAAAGTGCTGCCAGGTGCTCGTAATGCCGGAAAAAGTATGCGAGACGCCGATTCCGCTGATGGTGAAAGTAACGTCTCCGTTGCTGATGCCGGACTGCTTGAGCCATACATCCACTTCATAGGTGTCACCCGGCTGGAATTGTTCGTAGGATGGCCCAACAAAGGCGTACTGCATATATTGCCAGATGCCATTGGTCTCGGCATTGGTGTCGGTGATTTCCAGACTAAGTCCGCCTGCATCAGATGCCGGAACGTCGGTGGATAAGGTGTAGGGCATGGTCGCCGTGCGCGTGTCGCAGCCCAGCGTTTCGGTGCTCCAGTTTGGGCAATAGACGGTGAACCGCGGGTCGAGCAGAGTAACGCCCGGCACCACTACTTGATCGTCCATATCGAGCCAGATGATGTCTCCCGCCTGAACCGCAGGCCCGGAGTCGGCAAAAGTAATTGTGTTGTTGGCAGCCGTCTCGTCTTCGCCGTCGGCCGTATAGCCAGTTACTGTGTCTGTGCGCAGCAAAGACCATGCGCCGCTGCTATAGCGATAAGTGAGCGCCGTTGCGCCAACGAAATATCCCGTGGCAATGCTTTGGAAAAAGTCGGAGCCGGGATTCGGATAAGTGACAACAAAGGTGGTCGCCGAGCCGCTCAGGGCAGTAAAGCTGAAGCGGGTATCAAGAGGAGAAAATCCCCCGTCCACCAACCACACATTTTCCGTGATGTTGCTGCCTGCCGCGGGCTGCATGTTGAATCCGGCAGGAACCGGATTGGCTGCCTGCACCGGCGGAAAGATGCTGAAACTGGCCGCGGAGTTGGTTCCGACGGGCTGCACCGCTGGAGTAGCGCTTGCTTCATTCGAGAAGGCACTTGTGCCCGATGAATTGACAGCCGCCACAGTGAAGAAATAAGGCGTACCGTCGGTCAAGCCCGTGGCAATATAAGAGGCCGCTGTAACCCCTGTAGCAATTGGCGTCGTGCTTTCCGTGCCCGATGCCGTCCCCTGATAAACATTGTAGGAAGTGGCTCCAGAAACAGCATTCCAGGAGAGCGGTATCTGCATGTCGCCCGCGCCGGCGGACAAACCGGTAGGTGCAGCGGGAGCCTGGCTCCAAAGGCTGGCAGGGATTGCGATGGCTGCCAAGACCAGCAGGGTGCGGCTTGCGATGCAGTTCAGCATACGCTTAGACACACGAATATCCATTGCGCTCATATGCATGCTCCACTCACCAAAGCAAAATATCTCAATTAAATTTCTGCAATTGTAATCATTGTAAGCCCGGATGTTGATTGTGCGATTAAAATGCTTCGCATTGTTCCAAAGGTTATGAAATGCTGCCGGCCTGGGTCGATAGAGTAGACGGAGGGACGATCTCTTCTTTTCAACTGCGCGTAAAGCCAGGCGCGGGACATTGCCCACTCGCTCAATGGTGCGTGTAGAGACGCCAGAACTTCGGCGCATTGTCTTCGCGACCGCGGCAAAGAAATTCGCGCGGTTCCGGAAATTCGCCCCCCGCTGCTCCACAAGCTTCAGATAAGCTTCATGCACCAGGGCGGTGGGCTGCAAGGTGTGGTCGGCAAGTTTCATACCAAATTGCCTTGTGAAAATGCGACAAGCGCCTCAATTGAGCTGGTAGTAGCTTCGCCGAGTGCGACATTGTATTTGCGGATGGAAGCAGCTGACTCGCCCAGGCTGGGGCGCAGGTCATCGGCATTCTGGTCGAGCGCACCCAGTACTGAATCGCGGAACTCCACCGGGATCTGCTTCTCGGCAATCAGCTCTCCGGAGTGGCACTGCACGGCGCGTAGAGTCACGATGTAGCCTTTGACGTTGCTTGCGATGCTGCCTTGCAGGACGGCTTGGCCGCCGCCTCGCGAGATAAATCGGCGCATCTGAAAGCGGTCTACTAGCAAGGTGCCGGGTTCGAGGCGATGAGGCGCGAAATCGACCGGAGAATCTTCGGCAAAGGCGTCCCGGCTCTGCAAAAAGGAACTGGCGTCTTCGTTTGCGTTCAGCAGCTCTTCGACGGCGTTGCGCAACTCCACTGAGCCGGATTCCTTTTCGAGGAAGGCGCGGCGAGAAGACGGCTCGACGTCGAGCGCGGCTTCAAATAACTCCTTGATCTGGCTCCATTTCTCGGTTTTGAATTCCATCGCAACCCGCAACGGGGATTTAGATCAACAATATGCAACGGTTAGCGGCCGGTCAAATGGGAATTGGCGGCGCGCCTGGGCCGGAATGGATATTTTCGGTGCCGCGATAAAAATATTCTCCTCCAGCGTAGCGGACATGTCAGTTATATCTCGCGTTAGTCAGTAGACGGTTGTGCACCGATGGCTCCAGCTCTCCGCATTGGACTGGGCGCACGCCGCACTTTGAGGAGGCTCTTCCATGCGTCACAGGATATTCCGGCTGCGGGTGCATACATCCGCTTTCTCCTTGGCAGGATTCGCTTTATCGGGAATCTTATTTGCGTTGCTGGTTGGTTGCGGCGGCGGCTTAAACCCCGCCAGCGTAGCGGTTACTGCGTCGGCAACAACGGTGGACGCAACCGACTCCGTTACACTGACGGCGGCGGTAACCAACGACAAGAACAGCGCCGGAGTGAGCTGGACCGTCAGCGGCGGCGGCACGTTATCGAGCCAGACAACGACCGGGGCAACATACACCGCACCGGCTGCTTCCAGTACCGCGCTCACGGTCACGGTGACTGCTACCTCAATAGCGGATACGACCAAGACAGCATCGGCGACGCTGACCGTCCCTACTGCGCCGGCGATTACAAACAGCTCGCTTGCTGCGGGCGCAGTAGGAACGGCCTACTCAGTGCAACTGGCGGCCAGCGGCGGAATTCCTCCCTACACCTTCAGCGTGAACAGCGGCACCCTGCCCTCGTGCCTGACGATTACGGCAGGTGGCCTCATCTCCGGCACGCCTACGGCCTCCTGCGCAGGAAGCGCCAGCCTGACCTTCAAGGTTACCGATTCCGGCACGGCGACGGCGCTGACGGCAGTTTCCGGATCGTTGAATCTGGTGATTGCCGCTGCTCCAGCCATTGTTCTTCCTGCTCCGGCAACCCTTGTGGCCGGAACTTATAACCAGGCGTATACAGGAACGGTCGCGGCAACCGGCGGCGCGGGAACGCTGACCTACAGCGTATCCGCCGGCGCTCTGCCCACGGGCTTGAGCCTTACCCCCGCAGGCGCAATTACCGGCACTCCCACTGCGGCCGGCACATTCGGCTTTACTATCAAGGCTGCCGACGCTTATGGCGACTCGGCAACGCAGGCCTATTCTGTCGCGGTCAGCTATCCGCCAGTCAAAGTAACCGCGACCACTCTGCCGACCGGCTATGTGGGATCGATTTATACGCAAACAACCCTGGCCGCAACCGGCGGCTCTGGCACCGGCTACACCTGGGCGCTGGCTAATGGTTCTTCATTGCCTGTGGGCTTGAGCCTTTCAACTGGCGGCGTAATTACCGGCACGCCGACAGGAACGCCGGGGACGACGAATTTCTCGGTCACGGTCACCGACTCCGCGCAAAACACTGGCAACGGCTCCTTTTCCATCATCGTAGATGCAGGCGTGAGCATTACAACCTCTAGCACATTGCCCACCGGCTATGTGGGAACAAGCTATTCCAAGCAGTTGGCGGCAACCGGTGGTACTGGGACAGGCTATACCTGGGCAGTTTCCAACGGGTCAACTCTGCCCGGCGGCCTGACGCTCTCCTCAAGCGGCTTGCTCAGCGGCACGCCAACGCTAACCGGAACTCCCAGCTTCAGCGTCACGGTGACGGATTCGGCGCAGAGTACCGCCAGCGCAACATTCAGCCTGACAATCGACGCGGGAGTGACTGTTACCCCGGCGGTGCTGCCGGTTGGTTATCCGGGAACAGCCTATCCATCGACCACGCTCGCGGCCATCGGCGGCACCGGCACAGGCTATACATGGAGCTGGGCCGCAGCGAATGGATCAACACTGCCTGCTGGTCTGAGCCTCTCCGCGGCGGGCGTAATTACCGGAACGCCTACCAACGCGACTTCTTCCAACGTTGTCTCCAATGTGGTGATTACTGCGAAGGATTCGGTGGGCAATACCGGCTCGGCCAACTTCTCGGTAACCATCGAAGCCACGCTGGTCGTCGCTACAGCCGCTACACTGCCCAGTGGCGTAGTGAACGTCGTGTACGCGCAAACGCTGGCTGCAACCGGCGGCTCGGGCGGCTATAGCTGGGCAACCAATAATGCCGGAACAACCAGCCTCGCGAGTGTGAACCTCACGCTCAACGCGAGCGGCCTAGTCTCGGGTACACCTTCGGGCGCAGGCAGCGCAACATTCGCGGCCACCGTTACCGATTCTGCCAGCCATACCGCGACCATCACATTCAGCGTCACCGTCTACACGAACTCACAGGTAAATGGCCAAATCAGCCTGGCAAATAGCTGCGGCCTCTCCACGCTGCCCACCTTCAACGTGAGCATCAATACCAGCCCGGTGCAAAACACCACCACGGACAGCAATGGCAATTACTCTTTCGCCAGCGTGCCGAACGGAACCTACACCATTACGCCGTCAATCAACGGGCCGAGTTCGGTCTTCTATCCCGCCACGCTGACGAATGTGGTGGTCAACAACAGCAATCTGAACGGAGAAAACTTCAACACGTCGCTTGGTTACACGGTCTCTGGTGTTGTTACCTATGCCGGGACCAAGACCGGGCAGGTGTACATCACTCTGAACAACAGCAACTGCGGCGGCAACAGCCCGAATGGTACCAGCATTACCAATGCCACGCTCACATCGGGAGGAGCCTACACCGTTCGCAACGTTCCTCCGGGAAGCTACACACTTCAGGGGCTGATGGACCACCTGGGCAACGGCGCGGCAAATGCCACCGACCCAACCGGCAGCGCCAGCGTGACGGTTTCCACCGCCAACGTAACCGGAGCTGACGTAACAATCACCGATCAGAGTGTGACAACTCCAACTTCCGGCCCTTCGATCAACGCAATTACTCCCGGCAATCTCGGCGTGGTCATCAGCTACGGGGCACTGACGAACTCGAACGGAGTGGAAACGGTTGGCAGTTATACGGTGGAGTGGAGCACTGACTCCGGTTTCAGCACTACGTCAAGTTACTCGTATACAGCCGTAGGGACAAATGCCAATATCTGGATACTGAACAATGGGCTCGTGAACATGACTGGCAGCTTCGCCAACGGCACTGCCTACTACTTCCGCGCCCGTGGCAATCTCTCTAACGGAACCATACACACACCGTGGACGGTCTATGGAGGCGGCACACCTACGGCAGTGACAGTTGGCGCAACATCGGGCTACAACACGATCACAGGAACGGTCACCATTCCCACTGCCATCACACCGACCGGACCGCTGTATGTAGGCTTCTACAACTCGAATAATGGCCAGGTGTATGCCACAGCTATCGCCAGTCCATCCAACTCAACGGCCAATGCATTCACCGTCTCAGTTCCAAGCGGCAGCGGTTACTTCCTCTTCGGCATCCTCGACCAGAACAACGACGGGCTGATCGACGCCGGAGACGTTTCCAATACCAAAAACAACGGCGGGCTAACCACCGTGACCATCTCTGGAAATCTGACCGGCCAGGATATCACTTTGCCTTCGGCTGATAGTACCGTCGCGGTTACAACTCAGTACCAGCAGTCCATTTCCTCAGGCGGAACTTCCAGCAACTACACTCTTGCCTTTGATGTGCGCGGAGCCAATAAGTTGCCGGTCTCTGTGACGCTCGCATTGGCCAGCAATCCCAACGTTGTAACTCCAGTGGATATCGGCGTATGTGGCAGCAACTGCGGCGATTCCCAATACCAGTACTACACGGGGATTGGCAGCGATGTGCCGCAAGTGGGTGATACGTATACCTTCGACGTGACCTACAGCGACGCAACCACCGGCACCGTGACAGGAACGGTAACTGCCGTGCTCACCTCCAGCAACGCTCCCACCAGCCTCGCTGCCAGCGGGACGAGCAGCACCAGCACCACGCCGACCTTCACCTGGACGGACCCGGCCAACGCCAGCAACTATACCTACCAGTTCTATATCTCGGATAACAACGGGAACACGATCTGGCAGATACCGGGCAACAACTCCAACTCGAACGGCTTTGCCAGCACCATCACTTCCATCGTCTGGGGAACGGATCCAACCGGCGACTCAAGCAATACGCCGTCGGTAGGCAGCCTGACCACCGGCACCACTTACACTTGGCAGATTGAGTTGCAGGATAGCAACGGCAACCAGGCAGCGACGCAGGTGAACTACACGCCGTAATCCCCAACTATTGCGGTTCTTGAATTGCGTTGCTCCGTGACCGCGCCCGCTGAGTGGCTTTTCCTAGCGAAAAGCCACTCAGCGGGCGCATTTTTTGGCAGGCTGCCGCAGCCGTACCCTCTCTCCCCTTATACTCAAGCAAGCCTATGTCAACGCATCTCGACAAAATTCTAGCTGCAACCAGAATGACTGTGGCCGCAGCCAAGACGCAGACTCCGGTGGCTGAATTGGAGCGGCGCGCCTCGCTGCACCAGCCGCGCGGCTGGGCCGTGGCGTTGCGCAGGCATGCTGTTGCCGGCCCAGCGGTGATCGCAGAGATTAAGAAGGCCTCGCCCTCGAAAGGACTGATTCGCGCCGATTTCGATGTAACGTGGCTCGCGGAACGTTATCAGGCAGGCGGCGCAGCGGCGCTTTCTATCCTCACCGACGAACCGTTCTTCCAGGGCAGTTTGCGGAATCTCGAACTCGCATCGGCTGCGGTCCCGCTTCCCTGCCTGCGCAAGGACTTCATGGTCGATGAGTACCAGATCATAGAGGCCCGCGCTCATTGCGCCGATGCAATTCTGCTGATTGCCGCGGCGTTGACCGGCGATGAGATGAAACGCTTTGCTGCAGCGGCACATGACATCGAACTTGATGTGTTGGTCGAAGTGCATACTGCGGACGAACTCGACCGGGTGCTTCAATCGTTGGGTGCGACCGGCGCGGACGCCATCGGCGTGAACAATCGCGACCTGAAAACCTTTGGGGTAAGCCTGGATCGATCCATCGAGCTTGCCGGACGCATTCCCTCGCAGGCGGTTCGCGTGGCTGAAAGCGGCATTTCCTCTGCGGAGGACATTGCGAGGCTGCGGGCAGCCGGATTCGATGCTTTCCTCATTGGCGAAAGCCTGATGCGCCAACCGGACCCTGGAGCCGCATTTGCAGAGCTGCTGGCCGGGGTTGTTGCGACACGGTGAGCCTCATGCCGATCTGGATCAAAATCTGTGGTAATACTTCACTTGAAGACACGCTGCTGGCTGTCGATGCCGGTGCCGACGCTGTGGGCTTTGTTTTTGCGCCCAGCCCACGCCGAGTGACAGTGAAACAGGTTGCGGAAATTGCGACCAAGCTGCCGGACACGGTTGAGAAGATAGGCGTTTTTGTCGATGCATCGCTAAAAGAGATTCTGAATACAGTGCGCTCTTGCGGTCTTACTGGCGTGCAACTTCATTCCACCGCTGGGCCGGAGCTGACGGCTGCGCTAAGGCGCGAACTGGGGGCAAGCCTGCGGATTCTGCGTGTAGTCCACTTTGGTGAGAGGGCAGCAGGCGAGGCCGTAAACATTGCGCAGGATACAAGCGTAGATGCCGTACTGGTGGACTCGCGCACAGCAACAGCAGTCGGCGGCACTGGGGTAGCCTTTGATTGGGCTGCGGCGCGTGAAATCCTCTTTCAAAATACGGGTGTGCGCAAGCACCTCATTGCCGCAGGCGGACTGAATCCAGCAAACGTGGCAGAAGCAATCGCAACTCTCTGCCCCTGGGGCGTCGATGTTGTCTCCGGCGTTGAACTCGCACCAAGCCGCAAAGATGCGGCCAAAGTTCGCGAGTTTGTGGCGCGCGCCAGAGCTGCGGCAGATCAGCGCCGATAGCAAACCCAGAAGCGAAATCAAATTACACCTTCGCCGAACGATACGAAGTGCTTCCGATCCACAAGTCAAAGAACAAATCTTCGCCATCTTTCGCGCTATGCTCATACTATGGTGCGCTTCACGGTTCTCTCGTCCGGCTCCAAAGGCAACAGTACAGTTGTGTCCGGCGGGCGTACGCGAATTCTCGTCGATGCCGGCCTGAGCTGCCGCGAACTCTTCCGCCGGATGCGGCTGGCCGGTGAGGAGCCGGAGACACTGGACGCAATTGTGATTACTCACGAACACCAGGATCACATCAACGGCGTTGCGGTGACAGCGCGCAAGCTGGGGGTTCCGGTGTACTTCACTGAAGGGACGCACCGGGCCTGGACGCGCTTCGTTTCTCCTCGCCGCCAGATGAGCTACAGCCAGTGGCTGGAACAATGCCGCCAGCAGGCTGCAGCCCGCCAAGCCGAGGAGGCCTCAATCTCCCTGGAAGGTGAGCCCGATGAGAGCGATTTGGTGGATGAGCTGGCCGCGCCTGGCTCTGCACCGTCGGAGACGGGACCGGTTTCGCCTGAAATGCTGAAGATTGCAGCAGAATCTGAAGCAGAATCTGAAGAAAATAGAGCAGACAAAGAGAAAAAAGATCCCGCGTGGCTGCCTTGCGTCGAGTATTTCCAGGCTGGCCAGCCCTTTGAAATCGGCGATATCTCAGTCAGCCCATTCACGATACCCCATGATGCCGCCGATCCGGTGGGCTTTGTCTTCCAGGCTGAGGGAGTGCGGCTGGGCGTGGCTACCGACCTGGGCTACATTCCACCCAACGTGAAGGCGCAACTCAAGAAGCTCGATCTGCTGCTGCTAGAATCCAACCACGACATAGAGATGCTGCGCGACGGACCTTACCCTTGGGCTGTGAAGCAAAGGGTGCTTTCCCGCGTCGGTCACCTGTCGAACGACGCTGCAAGCCAGTTTCTCACCAACGACTACGACGGCCAGGCTGCATATGTAATTCTGGCGCATCTCTCTGAAAGTAATAATCTTCCTGACCTGGCGAGGGTTGCGGCAGAGCGGGCCTTGAATGACCGCGCCAGCCTGATGGCCAACCGGCTGTTGCTGGCCGAGCAACACCAGCCCCTCTCTTCGATTTATTTTTAGCCCGATTCCGATTACAATGGTAAGAAGGGCATCACTCTGAAGCGGGAATATTGGAAATTGATTGGCAACGGAAGGCACGCTGCGGCATCAAGCGACCCTGCGAGACTGAATGGAGACGGGCAATGCTGATCCTGAACGGACGGCCCAATGCCTGCTCCGAATTGTTCCACAGCCAAACATGCCGCAGATTTTAAGGCGCGGCTCAAAAATTCTTTGCAAAGTGGGTCTTTAAGCATATGGAAAGAAATCCTTGCACCGATAGAGTGATAGGCGCGATCCTGGCGAACTGGCGATATGACATCTCTGGGATTTACCCGGAGATGCGCAAGGATTACGAGCAGCATTTTGCCGAGTGCAGCCGTTGCCGCTCGCGGCAAAAATTCCATCGCACAATCGATGTTTCGCTCACTGTGTTGACATCACTCTCAGCATTCTTTTTTCTTTTCGCGCTGGCGGTGCTGATTCATGTGAAACCGCTGGAGCATGTAGCTTTCAACGTCTTCGGCCTGGATACCCCGGACATCTATCACATGCTTATTTCAGCCGGCGTTGCCGGACTGGGCTTCTCGCTGGTTGCGCTGCTGCTGGTGCTGATGGCAACCCCAGTGCCAACCTATCTGGGTGGAATCGCCGCCGAGCGCGCCAAGCGCATCGAAGAGCATTTACCAGCAGCGATCAAAGCCATGCGACCGCGCTAATCAAAATCTGATTTCAAAAGAAAAGGCCTCGTACAAAGCGGGGCCTTTTCGCATTCTCTCTTCCTGCGCCGTGGAAAATCAAACAATAACAAGCACTTCTCTCGGAAACGTTTGCGGGTTGACGCTCACCACGCTCCGTACCTGACGAAATCATCGCATCACCAGCAATGTACTATTTTTCCACAATCTGTCGCGAATTCATACAAATGAAACTCTTTCGTAATCCTCTGTTCATTGAATTCTTTTAATTCTACAAACGGCTCCTACAACAGGAGCTGCTCATCGAAGCCGTGCTGCGAATCTTCCCCGCAGTCACACGACAGCAATCCGGCGTTCTGGGAGCACTCAATCCATTTCCCAACTGCAAATCTTTGGAGGATTTTCGCAATGAAGAGTCTATTCGGGCTTAGCCGAAGTGTGTTCACGTTAGTTTGTGCGCTTGCGCTGGCGTTTGGACACTACCAACTGCTCAACGCGCAGAGTGAGTCAACCGCCACGCTGAGCGGCGCTGTTCTGGACGCGCGTGGCAGCGCCATCCCCAACGCTCCGGTGACCGTCAAGAGCGAGTCCGGCAACCTGACGCGCAAGACCACCAGCGGAACCGATGGCCGATTCTCCGTCTCCGGTTTGCCGCAAGGTTCATACACTGTCGAGGTCACTTTTCCGGGCTTTCAGCAATTCAGCCGCACTGGCGTGAAAGTTTCCACCTCCGGCTCCAACGAGTTGGCCGTCAACCTGGCAGTAGCCAGCATCAATGAAGAGATTACCGTCTCCGCCGATGACAGCATCTCAGTGGCCTCGCAGCTCGCGCCGGTGAAGGCGCTGCTCGACGAAGGCTCGGCGCGCTCCGAGATCACCAATACTTATATCCGCGATTTCACCTCGCCGATGACCGATTTTACTGAGATCATGCAGGCCGCACCGGGTACGTTCAGTGTCAGCCCCAATGGTGTTGGCCTGGGCCAGAGCAATACCTCGTTCCGCGGCTTTATTGACGGCGACTTTACTATCACTTACGACGGCATTCCCTTTGAGGACACCAACAATCCAACCCACCACTCCTGGGCCTTCTTCCCAGCGCCAACCATCGGCGGCGTTGACTTTGACCGCAGTCCTGGAGCGGCATCCGACATTGGCCCGGCCAATTATGGCGGGTCCATCCACCTGCTATCTCCGCAACTGCCCGTCAGCCAACTCTTCAGAGTCTCTGAATCCTATGGCTCTTACAACTCAAATCTGATTGACGGCGAATACAACTCGGGCTTGTTTGGCAGCAAGAACCCCAAGGCCAATCTCTGGTTCGACGGCCATAACATGCAGTCGGATGGCTACGAGACCTTCGATTACCAGCAACGCACCGCTGGAGCCTTGAAGTTCACCTATAAATTCTCTGACAAGACCTTCCTCACCATCGATAGCGACGAAGTGATTCTGGATGCCAATAATTCCGGCAACTCGCCGACGCGTGAGCAGCTTGCTGAGTATGGCGCAAACTATTATCTGGACGGAACGCAATTCCTCTCAGATGGCGTGACTGTCGATGCACAGTGGTACAAGTTTGCCAACTATCATGTGCCGACTTTCTTCAACTACGCCGGGCTGAACAAGGAATTGGGCCGCGGATGGAAGCTGGAGAACAAGATTTACAGCTACGCATATTCCAACCACGAGCATTACAACAACAGCGTTGCTCCTTCGAATATCCTCGACACTTTTGCCACGAACTATTTTGGAACCCCTACCTACTACGGGACCATCGTCCCCGAAAAAGGCGCCATCAACAAGATGAATCAGTACGTCCACGACGGCGACATCCTCTCCGTCAGCGCCACCTCAAAGTATGGAGTCTTCCGCACCGGCCTGTGGTTTGAATATGCCAGCACCAATCGCTATCAAATTGAAA
The DNA here is from genome assembly GCA_963713645.1 of uncultured Acidobacteriaceae bacterium. Taxonomy (GTDB): domain Bacteria; phylum Acidobacteriota; class Terriglobia; order Terriglobales; family Acidobacteriaceae; genus Telmatobacter. The sequence goes on from CAVQMQ010000021.1 coordinate 36,121, forward strand.
CTGACCCGCTCACCTGGGTGCAGTACACCACATCCACGCCGACCAATCCCATACTCGGCGAAATAGCCGGTATCAAATTCCACGAGAATTTCTGGACAAATTCGGCGCAGCCCTTTGCCGAGTACCAGTATGTCGGAATTCCCAAGTGGACCATCACGCTGGGTGTCAAGGATGCCTACTACAATATGAGCCTGAAGCAGTTTGCCGACAACGGACATATTGTAGGCAGTCTCTGCAACACGGCAGTTCCGCCAGTCTGCGTGCCCTATGTCACCAACGATGCGGGCTACAACAGCTGGCTGCCCTCGTTTGAAGCCAACTATCGGATCAAGCCGAACTGGTCTGCCTATGTACAATACGGCATGGGCAGTGTCATTCCGCCCAGCTCCGTTTTCGACGTGAACGAAACACCGACAGCAAAGAACCCGAATACAGGCGTTACTGTGCTGCCTAAGCCGCAGGTGGCTTCAACCTATCAGGGCGGATCGGTGCTGAAGTTTAACAGGGTTAGCGTGGATGCAGATTACTACTACATTCACTTTGAGAATTCGTACATTTCAACGCCGGTGGCAAACAGCTACACCTACAACACTACTCCGCCGTCGAATACCACGGGAGTTGAAGCGGAGGGCAATATCGCGATTACGCGCAAGCTAAGCGCCTTCCTCAACGGTACCTATGCTTCGGCTAAGTATGTCTCGACCGCGACCACACCCTCGCTCTGGGTGGCGAGCGCGCCTAAGGACACAGCAACAGAGGGTGTCACCTACCAGGACAAGAACTGGGACCTGGGCTTCATCAACAAGACCGTCGGCCAGCAGTGGAACGACAACACTGATGCAGCCGGGAACCTGCTGCATCAGGCCATCCCCATTAACTCTTTCACCGAGAGCAACGTCTTCCTCAACTACACGGTCCGCAACGGCTCCAAGTGGGATCAGTCGAAGATCAAGCTGAGCTTTAATAATCTATTCAACGACAACAACATCGTCGGCGTGACAGCGTTTAACACGGGCACAGCCGCAGTTCCCTTTGTCGCCAACGGCAATGACATGCTGACTACGGTACCCGGCCGCAGCGTCATGGTAACCTTCCAGTTGGGCTTCAGTCCGAAGGAAAAATAACTCCGCAACAAATAACAAGGGCGCAGGTCAGATTCCCTCTCTGACCTGCGCCCTTTTCCTTTGCGGAAAACATTTTGCTTGTCTGAGTCCAGCCGACGTGCAATAAACTTTGACCTGAACCGCGAAAATCAAGAAAAACTACTTCGCAGGCGCAACGGGCCGGTGTTTTGCCCGCAAAAACGCCACAATCTGCGCAACTTCCTCATCGGTCAGCGAGTCGCGAAACGGTGGCATCTTCTTGCCACCATCGAGAATCTGCGTAGTCATTGCTTGCGGAGTCCACTGTTTGTCCTTGCGCAGCGTAGTTGGCAGCGCGGGCGCCTTCTTGGTGCCCATCAGGTCCACACCGTGACAGTGGGCACAATCCTTGTCGCGAAAGAGCGCAGCCCCCGCCTGCTCCGCCGCCTTGGTCTTCGCGCTGGCAAAAGCGGTTGCAGAGAAGCCTGCCAATAACAAAACCGCGCAGGGAAGAATAAAACAGTAGGACTTCAATCGGAGTTTCACGCTGGCTATTTTCTCATAGCCGGGCTATGGCGCTAAAGTGGTATTGAGAGTTCCCGCGGCCACCGGAGAGTACTGATCGCAGCCGACCCACAAATCGAAGCAGATCTGATACGCCGCATCCTGGCTGGCGAGAAACATCTCTTCCACGATCTGATCCGCCCCTGCGAGCGCGGCATCTACTTTATCCTCTTCGGGCTGCTGCGCAATGAGACCGAGGCCGAGGACGCGGCACAGGAGACGACCATCAAGGTCTATCTCAACCTCCATCTCTTTCGCGGCGATTCGCAGTTCCGCACCTGGGTACTCTCGATCGCCCGCAACGAGGGGTTGGGCCGGCTGCGCAAGCAGGCCACACGCCGCGAAGACTCGCTAGAAGCCGACACTGACGAGCAGACCGGCGATTACACTCCGGCGATCCTCACCAGTTGGCGGGAAATCCCCTCTGAAGCGCTGGAGCACAAGGAGTTAGGTACAATTTTGCGCAAGGCCATCGATGGCCTGCCGGAGATTTACCGTAACATTGTGTTGCTCAGGGACATCGAAGAGATGGATATCAAAGAAACGGCGGTGGCGCTGGGCATCAGCGAGGCAGCGGTCAAGGTCCGGCTGCATCGCGCCCGCGCATTGCTGCAACGGGAGCTGGCTCCGCAACTGAAAGGATTTGCGCCCAAACGCAAAGGTCTGTTTGGGAGGCGCGTATGAGGATCGACTGCAAACACGTCTGGGAACACATCTCCGCCTATATCGACGGCGAGGTTGACCCCGTATTGCGCGCCGAGATCGACCGCCATCTGGAGACCTGCGAAATCTGCTCAGCGGTACTGGATTCAACGCGCAATGTGGTGGTTCTAATGGCCGACGACCGCGTCTTCGAGCTGCCCACCGGGTTCAGCCAGCGGCTTCATGCCCGGCTGGATGAAGAGCTGGAAAAAGAGATCGAACGGGACGAGTGATTGCTTGTAGGCGCGGCCGGCGGTGGCCCGGTGCGATGAACCATCGAATGCGTCCACACCTCCAAACCCACCAGGATTAGCGTCACAATCGCCAGCGCCACTTGCAACACCTCTGAGCGCCGCTCCTTGGCGCTGATCTCCCGCTTGCGCCACTGCGCCGCCGGAGCAGTACGGAGCTTCCATATCCAGGCCAGCACGGCAAGATTCACAACAGCACCCGCAGCGGCTAGTGTCAGCATGGGAATGCGGATCGCATCCTGATGGAATCCTCGCGCCGGGGCGTAGATGCCGCTGGCCGCGGCCAGTGCAGAGAGTCCAATGGCCACGCGGATACCGCTGATGGTCAACACAGCGGTGCAGGCGCTCTGCAACAATACCACCAGCAGGCTGGCCCCGCTCAGTGCACCCAGTCCTCTACTCTTCACTATCAAAGCCTCCGAAATTTTCCCGTCAAATGAACAAAAGTTCATTTCCCGACCACGCAGAGTCAAGACTAGCGCACTCCCTATCCCATAGCCAATTGGACGTACTGCAGGCAAAATAAAATTTCTCCCGCCGCAAATTTTTCTCGTAACCTTTCAGATAGCTTCGTACTCCTAAGAAGCGTGCCACAGATTTGCGGGGCAAGCCGATGGCAAGCCTTGCGGGACATCAACCGTCGAAGCTATCTTCGCAACAACTTCCCAAGCGAGGTCATACCATGACAAAGAATCAAATGAATGCACTTCTTCTCTCCGCGGCTCTCACCGGCATGATGGGCGGCTCCATCCAGTCCGCCAAAGCTTCCACCCCCGGAACCAGCGGCACGTCGGCCAAGGCCATCAACGCTGGAGTAATGCTCACCGGCCAGGATACCCCTCCCGCCAAGCACTCCTGTAAAGGCAAGAACGATTGCAAGGGCACCGGCGGCTGCAAGACCGGCGACCAGGGCTGCAAAGGCAAGAACACCTGCAAGGGCAAGGGCGGATGCGCCACCGATGGCTCCAAGGCTCCGAAGACCGTCTAAGCATTTCTTCTCCTACCTGCGGCAGGAAGGACCAACCCGCCTCCTGCCGCATTTCAACTTTGGCCTGTTCCGCACTTTCATCCACGGAAATCATTTCTCTCTGTACAAGGACACCTATGCCCGGCAATCGCTTCAATGCGTTTCAAGATCACGGCGTCGGAATCGGCCTGCGCATTCCGCACTACGATCACATCTTCTCGCGTAAGCCGGTGGTGGACTGGTTCGAGATCATCTCGGAAAACTTCATGATCGACGCCGGCCGCCCGCTGCATATGCTCGACCAGCATCCTGGAGCAGTATCGCGTCGTGCAGCATGGCGTCTCGATGTACTTCGGCTCGGTGACCGCACCCGATCCCGAGCATCTGCGCCGCCTCAAGCAGCTCGTACGGCGCACCAAGACTCCGTGGCTCAGCGACCATCTCTGCTGGGGCAGCGTGGACGGAACCTACACCCACGATCTGCTTCCCCTGCCCTACACATGGGAAGCCGTCGAGCGCACTGTCGAGCGCGTGCGCATGGTGCAGGACTTTCTGGAGATTCCGGTTGCGGTCGAAAACGTCAGCAGCTATGCGGCTTTTACCTGCTCTCAGATGACCGAATGGGAGTTCCTCACCGAAGTGGTCGAGCGCGCCGATTGCGGCATCCTGCTCGACGTGAACAACATCTATGTTTCTTCGGTGAATCATGAATTCGCGCCGATGGATTACGTCAACGCGGTGCCCGCTGATCGCGTAGCGCAGATTCATATCGCCGGCCACTCGCGCTACGAAAAATACATTCTGGACACGCACGACCATCCGGTGATCGATCCGGTTTGGGAGCTCTACGCGCGGGCCATCGAACGCTGTGGACCCACGCCCACGCTGCTTGAGTGGGATGACCACATTCCCAGCTTCGATGAGGTTCACACGGAGGCAAAGAAGGCGGAACGCTATCTGCATCAGCGCGTGAATCAAAATGCCGGTCAGCTTGCGGAGGTAGCGGGATGAATCTCGAAACCTTGCAACGCGAGATGGCAGCAACAATCATGCAGCCCCTCACGACCGACGATGATATGCGCCCTGTCGCGCCCGATGGCCGCAGGATGCAAGTCCTTGCCGAAAGCTTCATCGCGCCCAACAGCCAGCTCAACTCCTTTGAGCGGCTGGAGATTTACAACCGCCAGTACTGGTTTCGCTTACTTGGCGCGCTGATCGAAGACTTCCCTGCCCTGCGCGCAGTTGTTGGCGGCAGCAGCATTTGACGCAATCTCCGTCGCTTATCTCACGGCTCACCCCAGCCGCTCGTTCACACTGCGCAATCTGGGGTCGAAGCTGCCCGGCTGGCTGGCTGCAAACCCAACGCTAGCCGGTCGACGTCATCGCCTCGCGGTTGATGTGGCGCGAATCGAGTGGGCTTTCGTAGAGTCCTTTGACAACGCGGAAGGTACTCCGCTGACTCCCGATCAGGTTGCTACTCTTGATGGTGATTCGCTCATCGCACTGCAACCTCACCTGCAACTGATGGCCCTCGATTACCCCGTTGACGATCTGGTGCTAAATCTGCATGATCGGCAAAAGCGCGAGGCCAGCGAGGCCGGCCACAAGCACGATGAGGTCCAGCCCCCGCCGGTCAACTTGCCCCGGCTCCGCCACAAACCCACCTGGCTTGCCTCTCATCGCGTTAACCTGCGGGTTTACTATCGGCGACTAGGGCAGGAGGAGTTTCAAACCCTCACCGCGCTTCGTAGCGGTTTGCCGCTGGGAGAGGCGCTTGAAGCTGGCTTCTCTGATTCAAAGGTCCCCACAGCGAAACGACCGCAGAAGCTGTGCCAATGGTTTGCCGACTGGGCCGAGCTGGGCTGGCTTTGCCCGCTGGCGCTCGATTCACTCATCGACAAATAGAAAGAGAAAACAACAATGCAAAAAATCGTCGATCTGATCAAAACCGCGTACAGCAGTTTTGTGCGCTTAGCCAATGGCGCGCAGAGTCCGGTTCTGCTGTTGGTCCGCCTCTTCTGGGGATGGCAGTTTGCCGAGACTGGCTTGGGCAAGCTGCATAATCTGGCCCATGTTACCGAGTTTTTTGCCTCGCTGGGCCTTCCGGCTCCGGCCCAGACGGCGTTATTCGTGGCATTGGTCGAGCTTATCGGCGGCATTCTGCTGGCGTTGGGTGTGGGGTCGCGGCTTGTTTCCCTAGTCCTGTTCGTCAACATGACGGTCGCATACTGGACAGCGGATCGCGATGCCTTTCTGGGCGTTTTTTCAGCGCCAGACAAGTTCTACGCAGCAGATCCGTTCACCTTTTGGTTTGTTGCATTGCTAATCCTTGTCTTTGGGCCAGGATATTTTGCACTGGATTCCCTAATTGAACGCCAGCTCTCGCGCCGCAATAGATCGTGATTGATTGATTAAAGATTCCTTCCCGGAGGCCGATCAAGTAATCGCAGGTTCAAACACGGGCCCCTTCCCTACCATCTGTCCGGTTCTTTGAGATGGTAAAATTGAATGTTCTGTTTTTCATGGGACTTCTGCTTGCGAATCTGAACCCGGCATTGGCAACGCGAAAGGATCACCCATGAAGCGCATGAGCTTGAAGGCAAAGCTATGGCTGTGCTGCGGTAGCTTACTCACAATTCTGTTTGTAGTCGGAGGCATCGGATACAGGTCAGCCCTGACTACGGACACTCTGGTTCACACCGTTCAGTTCAACGTACACAAGCGGAACCTGACCGCTGCCGTCGCGCTCGCCGTCGAGAAGGAAAAAGTAGGCGGCCGCGACGCGATCTTAGGACAGGGCACCAAAAACGTTGAAGACGCCCGCGCCCAATTTCGTCAGCAGATGGCGATTCTTGAACCCTTGCTATCAACCCCGACGAGTCATCAGTTGTTCAAGCAGATTCGGGATGCCAATGACGCCTATTGCCGTTATGTCGATTCTGCACTCCAGAAGTATCAATCCGGCGACAATGCCGGAGCGCTTGAAATTTTCTATGGCCCAGCCGCACAGCAAACGAGAGCGGATCTAAAGAAAACCACAACCGATCTGGTCGAATGGTACGGCAAGATCGCTGACGATGCCGAGGCCGAGCAGGTAGTGTCGAGTAAAAGAGCATCAAGCTTGATCCTGGCTTTCTCGGTTCTCGGTCTGCTGGTCGGCTGCACCTTGGCTGTTGTGATCGTTCGTTCCCTAATTGCTTCGATCACGCCAATTATGAATGCAATGCAGGAAATAGCCAACCACAATCTCTCCATTCCGGATGTGGAAGTGACGACCAATGATGAACTGGGTCAGGCGGGACTCGCACTGAATTCGATGAAGGCAAATCTCTCGGAGTTGGTGCGGTCTATCTCACAATCAGCCGAGCAACTGGCCTCGGCCACTGAGGAAATCGCTCAGGGGGCTAGGCAGGCATCGGGCAGCGCGCACAGCGAGGCTGAGCAGGCAGGACAGGCCGCAACCGCCATGCATGAGATGTCCGCAACTGTACGCGAGGTTGCCAATCACGCCCATCGGGCCTCGGAGGCATCCGCGCAGTCGGCTCAATCGGCGCGCAAGGGCGGCAAAGTGGCTGAAGAAACCCTGGCTGCCATGAGCAGCATTGCGGCATCGATTAATAATGCCGCTGCTCGTATTCTCGAACTGGGCAAAAGCTCCGAAAAGATTGGAAATATCATTGCAGTCATCACCGATATCGCTGGTCAAACCAACCTGCTGGCGTTGAATGCAGCCATTGAGGCTGCGCGTGCCGGAGAACAGGGACGCGGCTTTGCTGTCGTTGCAGGCGAGGTTCGCCGGCTCGCGGAACGCACTGGCACGGCAACCAAAGAGATCTCCAACATGATTCAGACGATCCAGGCCGAGACCAAAGTAGCCGTCCAGGCTATCGAACAAGGTCACGAGGAGGTCGATCTGGGGGTGCAAAAGACAGGAGATTCAGGCAGGGCGCTAACAGAAATTATCAGTATGTCGGAAGCTGTTGGCGGAATGATCACGCAGATTGCTACGGCTGCCTCGCAACAGGAGAGCGCCACCGAACAGATCAACTTCAGCGTCGCCCAGATTTCGGATTTGACCAAGCAATCCTCAGTCAACGCCAACCAGACTGCTGAAGCGTGTGTTCAACTCTCCACTCTTGCATCTGATTTGCATCAGCTTGTCAACCAATTCCGTGTTGATGATTCGCCCCAAAGCTACGGGAACGCAGCCGGGCAGCCGATGCTCCTCCCAAACACTCCTCGGCAACCGGGCGGATTGGATGCCGGGAAGCTGTTGGGACATCCCTCGTAACTTCTCTGCCAGCGGTCAGCCTTGCTGAGCATTCGCAGGATTACATGGGCGGGTGCATTTGTTCTAAAGAACACCACCCGATCCGGCGCGGTATTATCGTTCCACTGAAATTCTACGGGGAGCGAAGGCATCGTGCGGATCATCTATGTGTTGACTTCGCTGGGCATGGGCGGCGCGGAGCGGCAGGTGCTGGCGCTGGCCCAGCGCATGGAGGATCGCGGGCACTCGGTGCTTCTTCTTGTTCTGCGGCCCAGGCTTGCCGAGGAGTGGTCGACCGATCTCGAAGTGCGTTATCTCGAAATGCGCAAGAGACCATTGAGCCTAACGGAAGGCCTGTTGCGCGGACGAAAATTTCTTAATAAATTCCAGCCTGACCTGATTCACAGCCACACCTATCCGGGCAACATGGTTGCGCGGCTGCTCAAGTTTTTCTCACCTCACGCCGCTCTGATCTCTACGATTCATAATGTTTATGAAGGCGGCTGGGTAAGGATGCTCGCCTACCGGCTAAGTGATCCGCTGAGCTGCTTGACGACCGCAGTGAGCGCGGCTGCGGCGGAACGTTATGTGCAACTGAAAGCCGTGCCACGATCTAAATGCTGCGTCGTAGTAAACGGAATTGATCTCGCCGGGTTTGCGCCTGACACGGAGCGGCGAGCACAGACGCGAACCGCGATGAGTGCCGGGGAAAATTTTATCTGGCTCGCCGCAGGACGGATCGCGGAAGCCAAGGACTATCCCAATTTGCTGCGGGCCTTTGCTATTGCGCAGGCGGGTTTTGCATCCACGCAATTATGGGTTGCCGGCGAAGGTGAAGACGCGGCAATAGCCGCCATGCGCAGCCTGACGCAGAAACTTGGCCTGACCGAATCTGTTCGTTGGCTTGGTTTACGCCGCGATCTACCCACTCTGATTGATGCGTCAGATGGATTTGTACTCGGATCGGCCTGGGAGGGGATGCCTTTGGCCTTGGGCGAAGCAATGGCGATGGCCAAGCCCGTGGCTGCGACCGATGTGGGCGGCGTGCGGGAGTTAGTCGGTGATATGGGGCGAATCGTTCCCGCGAAAGATCCACGGCAGTTAGCTGCCGCAATGCTGGAACTGATGCATTCTTCTATAGAAGCGAGGCTGAACCTTGGTCAGTCCGCACGAGAACGCATCGCGGCACACTTTAGTATTGATGCCAAGGCTCTCGAATGGGAGGCGCTTTACCGGTCCGTGCTCAAATCTACTCAAACGTCAAATTGACTCTTACTGCATCACCACCGGCGTCTTATGTTTGCAGCCGCAGGAACGGCGCAGTACCATCTCCACGGGCAATACGATACGATTGCCGGTCTGCGGTGTCTCGCCCCGCTCCAGCCGCTCGAAGAGCTGGCCAGCGGCTACGCGGCCCATCTCCTGCGCCGGCTGGCGGACTACGGTCAGTGGCGGCGCGGTTACATCGGCCAAATCAAAATCGTCAAAGCCCGCCAGTGCCGCATCCGATGGAATATGCACTCCGAGTTGCAGCAGAGCAGCAAAAACATACCGCGTAGCCAGCGTATTGGAGGTAAAGAAGGCAGTCGGTGGAGCCTTCAAGCGGAGACGCTCTTCAATAGCTCTCACCGTGGACTCCATCGTATCGCATTCAAAAAATGCATCCGTCTTCAGGCCTGCATCCATCATCGCGCGGCGGTAGCCCTGATAACGCGCATTGATTGTAAACAGATTGCGGCCGAGTCCCATGAAGGTGATCGCGGTGTGCCCGTGTTCCAGCAGGTGCTGCACCATGCGCCGCGCTCCGGACTGGTTCTGCACCAGCACCGTATCAAAGGCCGGGTCGGCCAGGGGGCGGTCAAAGGCAACCATAGGAGTTTTACCCAGCAAGGCCCGGTTGATGCGCGATTGCCCGCGGTTGGCGGGAATCAGAATCAAGCCCTCCACGTGGCGCTGCATCATCTGCGAGGCTTCGGCGAATTCAATCTCCGGGTCTTCATTCGAGGTGGTCATCGCAACCGAGTAGCCGCGCTGCCGGGCCGCCGTGATTACAGCATGAGCGCACACAGCAAAAAATGGGTCGTAGAGATAAGGCAGAATGAAACCAATGCTTCGGCTACGCTGGCCTCGCAGGGCGCGAGCCAGTTCGTTAGGCCTGTAGTTCAGTTGCGCGATCGCGTTGTGAACCCGCTGCGCTGCTTCCTCGGAGACGTTGGCCGTGCCGTTCAGGACGCGGGAAACAGTCATTGAACCCACGCCCGCCAGCCGGGCCACGTCGATCATCGTAGGTTTGCGCTGCGGGTTATTCTTCAATGCCATACCAGATCGTTCTTGCCGAATTGCCGGCACAAAAGGGGGAAACTCGAATTATACGCAGTTCATCAACGGGAGAGCACTCCATTTCCCACCCGACACGCAGAATTGCCCGGATTGAAGTGTTCATTCGTTGACGTGCCGTTTGGCTTTGGGCGCGCCCTTCAAGCCATTAAGCAGGGTCGTAAGGCGGGAAAAACCCTGTTCGCGGGCGGCTTTATTGCCAGGAACGGTGTTGCCAGGATCTTCTCCGGCGCGCATGAATCCGTGACCGGCTCCGTCGTAAGTTACAGGCTCATACTTCTTGTCGGCGGCCTTCATCGCTGCCTCAGTGGCCGGAACGGTTGCGCCGATGCGAGCATCGTTGCCGGCATAGAAAGCGTAAACGGGAGCTGCAATCGTGGAAACATCTGCGGGCCCAGGGCCGTAAAAAACAAATGCGGCCGAGAGGTCTTTGCGATGGGCCGCGAAGGCGAAGGACTTGCCCCCACCCCAGCAGAATCCAACTGTGGCAACCTTGCCGTTGGCTGCGGGAAGGTGCTCTGCATAATCTGCAGCGGCATCCAGATCTGCGCTGACCCCGTCCGGATCGAGGGCGGAGACAGCTTTGACAGCAGCGTCCTGGCTGGGAAACTCACTGGAACCGCCACCGTTGGGACCGAAGCCGGAGAGCAGGTCAGGTGCGACGACGATGAACCCCTGGCCGGCAAGTTCATCGGCCATTTCCTTAGCCCAGTCGGTCAAGCCGAAGATTTCGTGAATGAGGACGACGACCGGAGCTTTCTCTTTGATTTCCGGGTAAACGACAAAGGCCTGAACCGTCCGGCTACCATGTTTGAGCGCAACGTATTCATGGTGACGGGGAGAGGCATCGAGCCGGGTTTTGGCCCAGTCCTGCGCTTGCGCGGTGAGTGCAGTCAGGGAAAAAATCAATCCGGCGGCGAACAGCTTGGTGGGGGAGCTATTTTTTGACATCATGCGGAGAATTCTAGTTCCGATAATCGAATCCTACAAGAGCTATGAGTTGGATGAATTTATCTTTCCGGCTTCACCAGTCACCGCAACCAGAGATGCCAGCGGAAAAGTGCTGGTTTTTCAATCGATCTCGCGCGTCATATTCAGCAAAACACCAATAGAAGCCAACGTACAAAAGAGCGAGGTCCCGCCAGACGAAATGAACGGCAGCGGGATGCCTTTGGTGGGCAGCAGCGATAGCACCACACTGATATTGAAGAATGCCTGAAGGAGAATCGTCGTGGTAATACCGAAAGCCGCCAGCCTCGCAAAGGGATCACGGGAACGCAGCGCCGTTCGCAGACCGCGCGCGCCCAGCACCGCGAACAGCAGCACAATGAAAATGGCTCCTAGAAAGCCTAGCTCTTCGGCAATATTGGCAAAGATAAAGTCGGTATGCGCCTCGGGCAGAAAGAAAAGCTTCTGCATCCCTTCCATATAGCCACGACCGGTCAGCCCGCCGGCTCCGACGGCGATCAATGACTGGTTGATGTGAAATCCTGCACCCTGCAAATCGGAGTCTGGATTGAGAAAAACCAGCATCCGCTGCCGCCGCCAGGGAACCATGAAAAGCAGCGCCCCCAGTGCGGGGATGACCGGGACCAGGATCAGCCCCAGATATTTCCACTCCATTCCGGCCAGCAACAACATCAAGACGGCCACGCCGAAAAGCACCAAAGCGGTTCCCAGATCAGGCTGAGCAGCCACCAGCACGATAAACACCCCGGAGAGGATCACGGCAGGCAGCAGGGTGCGCTTCCAGTCGCGGATTGCATCCATCCGGTTATGCAGAAACCAGGCCAGAAACAGCACCAGCACCGGCTTGGCAATCTCCGAAGGTTGAAAAGTGAAAAAGTCACCGAAACGAATCCAGCGGTGAGTGTGGTGGGAGTCATGGAAGAAAAAAACAAGAATCAGCAGCAGTATGCTGGTGCAAAGCGCCGGATAGACAAAACGCGGCGAGTTATAGCGCCGGTAATCCACGCGCATCAACACCAACATGGCCAACACGCCGGCTAGCGCCCATCCGGCCTGTTTGCCGACAAAGGTATACGGCGAGTGGAAACGCTCCTTGGCCATGATCGCTGAGGCGGAAAAGACCATCGCCAGGCCCAGCACAACCAGCAGCAGGGTGGTGAAGAATATCCATTTATCCACGCCGACGCGCTTGGCCATCTGTTATCCTCGCCGCTTGCCGACCAGTTGCTTGAAGATGCTGCCGCGCTGCTCGTAATTCTCGAACTGGTCAAAGCTGGAGCAGGCCGGGGCGAGCAGAATGATCTCGCCGGGCCGGGCAGCAGCGGCAGCGGAAGAGACCGCGCGATCCAGCGTTTCGCAACTGAGTAAAGAGACCACGCCGCGCAACTGCGACTCAATCTTACTGGCTGCCGCGCCGATGGTATACACCGCGCTCACCCGCTCCCGCAGCAGTTGCGCCAGTTGCGTGTAATCGGTGCCCTTGTCTTTGCCGCCGAGGATCAGGTGAATTCCGCCGGGAAAAGCGGCGATGGCTTTGGCGGCGGCGTCCACGTTAGTTGCTTTGGAGTCGTTATAAAACGCGACGCCGTCAATGGTGGCAACGAACTCCAGCCGATGTTCCACGGCATGAAATGCTTCAATTGCGGCACGGATTGCGTCTACAGGAGCGCCTGCCAGCCGCGCGGCAACGACCGCAGCCAGCACATTCTCAACATTGTGCGCGCCCTTGAGGGGGATGCCGCTCAGCAGCATAATTCGCTCCGGGGCCTGGTTCGGGCTGTTGCGAAAAACGACCCAACCGGCCTCTAACCACGCACCTTTTTCGACCGCGTGTTCGATGGAAAACCTGTATATCTGTGCCTTTGCACGCACTGCAGAGGCCGCGGCACGGGTATTGTCTGCATTTAGCACGACAAAATCCTGCTCGGTCTGCGCTGCAAGAATCCGCTCCTTGGCCTGAGCATAATTCTCAAAACTGCCGTGCCGGTCGAGATGATCGGGGGTGATATTCAGGATCACGGCAATCTTGGGATGGAACTGCTCGGTGCTCTCCAACTGAAAGCTCGAAACCTCAAGTACCGACCAGCTTGTGTCGGTGCTGGCGTCGATTAGCGAAACCACGGGCAGGCCGATATTGCCGCCGACCAGCGTCGGCAGGCCGGCGCGCTCCAGAATCTCGCCAACCAGAGAGGTGGTCGTCGTCTTGCCGTTCGAGCCGGTAATCGCGAGGATATTGCCCTTCAGAAAGCGGGCAGCCAGTTCCAGTTCGCCAATCACCGGCAATCCGAAGCTGCGCACTTGCACCAGCTCCGGCGTATCCAGCGGCACACCAGGACTGACGACAATCAGATCCTGGCGGCGAAAAGTCAAGAGGCCATGCCCGCCGGCCTCAACCATGATGCCCGCTTCAAGCAGCGCAGGAATTTCTTTGGTCAACTGGTCGGCGCTGCGCACGTCTGAGACCGTAACCTGCGCGCCGCGATGACGCAGAAACAATGCCGCAGCCAATCCGGATTTCCCCAGTCCGACAACCAAGACTTTCTTGCCCTTCAGTTCCATCATGTAATCAGCGCCTCAAATTGTGTATGGTTCCATTTTGCCTCATTCCAGCGGGCAGGTGATGGAATTGTCGTTGTCTCAACGCAGCTTCAGCGTCGTCAACGCAAATAAGGCAAAGACCAACGCGCCGATCCAGAAGCGGGCAATCACTTTGGACTCATGCCAGCCCAACTGCTCGAAGTGATGGTGCAGCGGGGCCATCTTGAAGATACGCTTTTTGCGCAGTTTGTAACTACCCACTTGCAGCATCACCGAGAGCGTCTCAAGCACGAAGATGCCGCCGATAAAGGGCAGCAGCAGTTCCTGGCGAATAATCAGCGCGACGGTCCCGATGGCCCCGCCCAGCGCCAAAGAACCCACATCGCCCATGAATATCTCTGCCGGGTGCGCGTTATACCAGAGAAAGCCGATCGACGCGCCGACCATCGCTCCGCAAAAGACCGTCAGTTCACTGACCAACGGCATGCGCTGCAATTCAAGGTAATCTGCAAAGACGACGTGGCCGCTGACGTAGGTAAGAACCGTGAGCGCACCGGCGGCAATGATGGTGCAGCCGATGGCAAGGCCGTCCAGTCCGTCGGTCAGGTTGACGGCGTTGGTTGAACCCATCAGCACCAGGATGACCCAGGCGACAAAGGGCAGAAAGACGAGAAATCCGAGATGGGGAATGCCCCCCAGCCAGTGCCACTGCATATCCGGGCGCAACTGCTTGATGAACGGTACGGAGAGATTGGTCGAGAAGAGCTTGAACTCGGAAAGAACGACCAACGCAACGGCGACGCCGCCTGCAGCCAGCCCCTGGCCCAGCAGCTTGGCGCGCGCGGTAAGGCCCAGGCTGCGCCGTTTGACGACTTTGATGTAATCGTCGGCAAAGCCCACCGCGCCAAAGGCCAGCGTGGCGAAAACCGTGATCCAGACAAAGGGATTCGAGGGATCGGACCACAAAACCGTGGGCAACAGGATGGCAATCGCGATCAGTACGCCGCCCATCGTCGGCGTGCCTGATTTTTTCTGGTGCGACTGCGGCCCGTCTTCCCGGATGTGCTGGCCGATCTGGAACTCGCGCAGCTTTTGGATGACGTACGGGCCAATGAAAAGCGCGATCAGCAGCGCCGTCAGCGAGGCAAAGGCGGTACGAAAGGTGAGATAGCGAAAGATGCGAAAGGGATGAAAGAACGGATAGAGCTTTTGGTAGAGCAGCCAGTAAAGCAAGTGGCCTCCAGAGCCGGCATGAGGCGGGATTCAGTTGATTTTACAGGCTGAGGCGGGGAGCGCGCTTTGAGGAAAACCGGGCGCGTAGCTTCGGAGTACCCTCCCGGCGCGGGGCGGTTGGGCGCGGGTTTGACCTACCCCCCAAAAATCCACACAGACCGAAGCACGAAGTCGTATTTTGCAAGGGGAGCGGATATGTCCAAGAGCAATCACAGCGAAGCGCAGATCATCACGGCTCAGAAGAAGATGGAAGCCGGTCAACGGACCGATGATTTGGCCCAGGAGTATGGAGTTTCGAAGCACACGATTTATGCCTGGAAGGCGAAGTACGGCGGCATGGATGCGACCGAGGCGCAGGAGGCCAAGCGGTTGCGCGATGAAAACTCCCGTCTGCGCAAGCTGGTCGCGGACTTGGGCCTGGATAAAGAGGCTCTGCAATCGGTGATAGAAAAAAACGGATGGAGTTCTCACCCCACGGACAAAGACCTGTCCGAGGGGACCCCGTCTCACAGCGATGAAGTCCGCCGTCGAGCACATTCGAGCCAAGTACGCCTTTCCCGAGCGCCGCGCCTGCCGTCTCTTGTCGGTTCCGGTATCGAGCTATAGCTACCAGACGCGCCGCCGCGATGGCGATCTGCGCGAGCGTCTTATTGCGCTGGTGCGCGAGAAGACGCGCTTTGGCTACCGGCGGCTGCATGTGCTGTTGCAGCGCACGGGCGAAGAAGTCGACCACAAGCGGGTACATCGCATCTATCGCGAGGCAGGCCTCGCATTGCGACCTAAGAAGCGGAAACACTGCGTGCGTGTGAGCCGGCCGCTGGGCGTGGACACGGCGGTGAACCAAGTGTGGACTCTCGACTTTGTGCACCAAGTGGTGCAGTCTGGCCACTCGATCCGCGTGCTCAACGTGATCGACGCCTACACGCGCGAGAGCCTAGCGATGCAAGTGTATCCCTTAACGCTTCATCATGACTTCCGTCGGGCATAGCCTCGGTAGTCGATAGTCTCGAAAGCTGTCCGCCGCCTTTCCGCATGATTTCTTGGAGGATTTTAGTCCGTCAGTTTGCAGTCTTTTTAGAACACCCACCGCCCTTTCGTTTAATGCTATTGTGAAGTTGAGTCTGCTTGCACAGCGCCTTCTCGATAACTCGCAGCATCCCTCGAAGTTGTCTTGGATTGAACACCCGAATCACTTCCCCGTGTTCTGTCGTAATCTCACGGCTTTCTCTGTCTCTGATGGGATGTGGCGAGCCATAATCCTGCATTCTGCTTGCCTTTACGCCGCCTTTCACATCCGGTGGATGGTTTTATTCCTCTGTCGAATAGATACTCGAAGGTTACAGAGGAGGACATCTTTTAGGTATCAAAGATTCTCGTCCACACTCTGCGCACTGCGTACGCTCTTGTAGAGTGAGCATCGATCCTTTGCCACGCATCATTGCGATACAGTGGCAGCGGCTGTCAAAAACAGCCACTGCATGATACAGTTTCCTTGCAAAACAATAACTATGTCTGATTTAAGTCAGGAAGGAAAAGCCAAATGGTGAGAGACGAGAAAACGAGGGGTGTCTGGGAGCGAGTGCCAGGGAGCGGGGTCTGGTGGATTATTTACTACGACGCAGAACGGAAACGCAGGCGGGAGAAGATTGGCAGAAAGAGTGACGCGATTGCCGCCTACACGCAGCGTAAAGCAGCTGCGATCGCGGGGAAGAAGATTGAGCGACCTATTCGCGAGCGAGAACTGTCCTTCAAGGAATTCGCCGAGAACGCCTTGGTGTTCTCGGGCAAGCACAAGGCTAGCGGAAATGACGATCCGACGAAGATAGCTATTCTCGTGGCGGAGTTCGGTGATCGGGCAGCAGCATCCCTGACGCAACAGGAACTCGCCAAGTTTCTGGAGAGCCGAGGCGGGAGTCCGGCCACCTTCAACCGCTACCGGGCGACTCTATCAATGATCTACCGCGAGGCCATCCGGATGGGTTGGACGGAGCGGAACCCGGCGCGGTTGATTGAGGCCAAGAAGGAGAACAATGCCAGAATCAGGTTCCTGTCGGATGACGAGGAGAACCGGTTACGGGATGTGATTAAGACTATGAAGCAATCTGAGCAATATCTCGATGAATTCGAGATTGCGCTGCACACGGGGATGCGAAAGTCGGAACAGTTTAGCCTGGATTGGAAGCAGGTAGATCTGAAGGAACGGCGCCTCAACTTGCTCAAGACGAAGAATGGAGAAATACGAATGATTCCGCTCAACTCGACTGCTGTTGCCGCTTTCGAGCGACAAAAGGTGATTTCAAGAGGGTCGCCCAAGGTGTTCATCACGGGAGCTGGTAAACCGTTCGGACCGGATGCGCTTCGGCACTGGTTCGCTGACGCCATAAATGAGGCGGAAGTGGAGGATTTTACGTGGAGGGAGGGATTCACATCGATAGATAAATCATTGGAAAGTAAAGAGATAAGAAATCGCATCAGCAAAATACCCCCCAAAGTACCCCCTTCAAGAATTGACTGGGGCTTATCACCCCATTGAGGCATCGGAAAGTGGTGCCGCTATTTAACCGTGTAGCGCGCGCCACGTCCTTTACCGACCTGCGCAAGGTAGTGCTGCTCGGCGAGACGTTTCATATGCACCTTGATGGTGTTGCGGTTGGCGCCGGTCGAATCTTCGATTTCCTTGACAGTGATCTCGCCGCGCGTTTTCGCCAGTTCAAGTATCTGGCGAGAAAGTGCGGGCAATGAGGCGCGAAGAGCCTGTTCCTGTTTCACCTTTGCGGCCAGGTTGTCTTTCTGCTTGACCATTGTTTTCAGGAAAAACACCATCCACGCTTCCCAGTTCTGCTCCTCCTTGCGGATGGTTTGCTGGGTGCGGCGCAGTGCGAGGTAATAGCTGTCCTTATTCTGTTCGATCACGCCTTCCATTGAGCTGTAGGGAACATAGCCATATCCGGCACGCAGCAGAAGCAATGTCGTCAGTATGCGCGAGATCCTGCCGTTTCCGTCCTTGAACGGGTGGATTGCCAGGAATACGACAATGAAAATCCCTACCAGTATTAGAGGGTGGTGGCTTTCCTGCTGTACAGATTGATTGAACCAATCGACGATTTCTTTCATCCATCCGGGCGTTTCAAATGGCGTGGCGGTCTCAAATACCACGCCGAGGCTCTTGCCGTCAGGTCCGAAGGCCTCGACGTGGTTAGTTACCTTCTTGTACTCTCCGCGATGGTCCTGATCCTTGGAACTGAATTTGAGCAACACGCCGTGCAGTTGCTTGATGTGATTTTCAGTGGCGGTGATGGCTTCGTAGCCCTCGAAAATCATGTCCATTGCATCGGCATAGCCCGCAACTTCCTCCTCGTCGCGGCTGGCAAAGGACTTGGTCTGTAGCCCGGACAGCAGCTTCTCCACCTCTACATCGCTGAGTTTGGAACCCTCAATGCGCGTAGACGATCCCACGCTTTCAATCGTGGCAATTCGCCGTAGGCTCGTCAGCTTTTCGGGTGCAAGGGTTTCAATAACCTTCCAGCGTCCCTTGAACTCGTCGATATCAGCGATGAGCTTGAGGATTTCCGGCGTGATGGTGATGTTCTTGATGTCGCGCATGGGCAATATCCATTTTCACCCAATTTTACCCGATTCATAGCCAAATGCAAGAAAATATCCATTCATACCCATTTGTACCCAATTCGATACCCAGTGGCGGAAATCGCTCATGGAGCTACTTAAAGTTCCTAACGTGAGGGGTTTGATTTGTACGCCCGGCAATTTCTCATGCCTGACATGAATTAGGATTTGTTGTACCATTTGCCGCAGTTTGTTAGCTTGTGAGGATGGACTCCTTCTCTCACCGCCTCGGTTATATCCGGTCCGCCAAAATTAGACCGGAAAGCCGCAGCGAAGTGTCCCTTGCCATGCGCAACTTGATCGTGGACTCCGCCAAGCGCTGGGACTTCTCGTCCGTGGCTCTTCGCAGTATCGCTTGGCGTATTCTAAAAGATGACATTGGCGAGGTGAAAACGGAAACTTGGATCAATTTCCGTCGGTCCATTTGGGAGGTTGCCTGGTTTTCCGTCTACGACATCGTCGAAGCGATGTATGCCGAATTCGATAATGATTACCGGGTTCCCGCTCCTCCAGGGGCATTAGGATTTGAAAAGGACATTAACGAGTATCTGGTCGATCAGGGTATCCCATGGCAGCTCGTCGATGGCGAAATCGTCACGCGGGGCGACGAGGCGTTTGAGGACACGGTAAAGACTGCCATCGCCGTACTGAAAGATGACGCAAAGCCGACCGCTGCCGGGCATATAGCATTTGCCTTAGCTGCTCTTTCCGCACGACCCAAAGCCAACACTAGCGGCGCGGTCGCAAATGCAACTAGTTCGGTCGAGTGCGTGATGGGCGAACTCACAGGCAAACCAATGACGCTCGGGGAATATCTCAACAAGAACCGCAGCCTCATTCATCCGACGCTCGCGAAGGGTTTCCACGGAATTTACGGTTATGCATCAGACGAAGGAGCACGGCACGGCAAAGAGGGTACCGAGCCTACCGTAGCGGAAGCGGAATTTGTCGTGCACACATGTGCGGCGGTCTGTACCTTGTTAACAAGACAACATCCAAAGTGACAGATTCGACCGTCGTCCGACGTTGGCTTTCTGGAGGTGCCGCTACTCGCTGTAGTAAGTGATCTCTCGATATTGTTCTACCAACGGCGTGAAGCCCAAACTCGGCCATCTTGCGTCCCACTGAGTCTCATGCCTCCTAATCCAATCGCCTTTCGCGTTGACTTCGTATGTCGAATGAGTAGCCGTTGTCAACTTACCATCCTTATACTCCTGCTTTTCCGTCTCTCTTCCTCTATCATCATATTTCATTACGGATTTATAGTTTTGCCCCGGATGCGAATCTTCAACTTCAAGCCCACGGCTATCATATTTCGAGATAGAGTAGTAGTTTGTACCCTTTGGTCCCCCTTCCACTATCTCGTTATAGTGGATTCTCGAAGTCATATAAAAAATTCCTTCATCAAGCGTCAGTTCATGCACCTCGCGCTTTCCGTCACACGCAATGGAAATCCACGAATTCTGTAGTCCATATTCCGTATATTCCCCTTTATATCCCCCCACACATTGCCCATTATAAAAAGATTGAGAATCTTCCACACGCCCGTCCTGATTGAACTTCTGAGAGTGATCAACGAGGGCTGGTCCCCTCACATATTTATGGGATGCCTCGTCGTAGGTGTAGTTGGCCTCGCTTTCATTGAATGCCTTTACAATTCCATGAAACCCTTCGTTCTCTCGATCTGTGACTGCAAGGTGACCTGCTGTTTCCACAGGAATGTTTCCCTCGGCCATCCGGCCCACCACGTGACCCCCAGAGACACGAATCGGTACCGCAAAATTCAGATTCTGCCCCTCAGTTAAGCTGGAAACCGCTAGCCCTATGACCTCCCCGTGTTTATTGACTACAGGGCCACCGCTTGAACCAGGAGAAATCGGAGCGTCGATCTGGAGCAACCCAGCCTGGGACCGGATCGCGCTAACAATACCCTTCGAAAATGTAGCCTCAAGGCCCTCAGGGTTACCTGCCACGAGAATATCCTCGCCAACGACGGCATCATCTTTGCTACTCGGGAGCGGTCTACCCTTGGCATCAGCAAGGTAAAGCACGCATATATCGCGTTTCAAGCTAAATGCTTGTACCTCGGTGATTTTGTAAGTTACATCCTCTGATACCGACTTCACATAGCCCTGTGACGCCTTCTTCATCACATGCAGGTTGGTCACCACCAAGTTGGGGGCGATGAAGAACCCGCTTCCCTGGGCTACCGCGTTTCCTTCATGATCTTGCGTGACGACAACAACCAAAGATTTTTTAACGCGGGCTGCGATTTCGCTGGTTGTGAGGACGAGGTTTTGTGGATTCTTCTTTGCAACCTGCGCTGGAGCCGTTCTTGCCAGACAACAGGACAGCAGCATCAGAGCGGCGAGGCTGGAGCCAATCTTTCGAAGAACCATGGCTACGATTGTGCCACCTGAATCCGCCGTGTGCAAATGCCAGGTCGTGCCCCGCGCAGCTCCAATTCGACCATGTGGTACTCTTTGAACGCCAATCCAGAAGGGGCGGCGAGGAGGAAATATGAGGTTCGACACGGCTACAACGGAAATGGCAAAACAGAAAACCTCCGAACTCTTTGCTGAAATTCGAAAGATCTGCTCAGCACAGGAAACACACGGAGTCAGCGCTGGTTCGGACGGGACAAACTTCACGATCACCGATGATCGTGTCAGTTTGACCGTAGAGTTGAACGCTTCTAATGTGGAGCTTTCGGTAAGCGAATGGGACTATCGCGTCCATATTCCAGGCGAGTCAATATCGGGGTTCCATTTCTCGCGAGAGGCACTCAGCAGGGTCTGTTTCGTTCCAGATTGGCCTTCTGGCTGCACTTTTGGCTGGCGAGAGAAAGGCAGGGCCGCGCGGCTTTTTCTCTCAGTGGCTGAACTAGCTGAGAAGTGTGTGAGTCAGTTCATGGCCCTTAAGCGGAGCGATGAAAATGGCCAGATCAAACACGAGTGGAAGGGCAATGCGCATCCGTCTCGCTCCTGAGACCAGGGGCACCAAGCTTTGTCCGGTAGCGTAGTCTTTATCTCAACATTCGAGGTGATTTGTGACTTGGGTTGTAGGAACGCCGACAATGTTCGGCTATGGTTTCGGAATCTCTGATATCCGGGTTACGCTTGGCGACGGCTCTGAAGTGGACTGTCTACAGAAGATCTATCCTGTGGCACGATGGGTCGCGGCTGGGTTCGCTGGCTCCGTTCAGATCGGATTTGCGATGATCGACAAACTGAGTAAATGGGGTAACGCAATCGAGGAACCATACGCCATCGTTCCAGCGGTCCTGGCGCGCGAATGGCCGTCATACGCACGTAAAGTATTTGAGCGCTTTCCTGAAATTGAACGCCAGCTTACCTCAACTCTCATGCTAATATCGACCGATCCGCAAGAAGACAACGGTAATCCCAGCTGGCCGCTAAGCTATGTGCACATCTTTAAGTCTCCGAATTTCGAACCGGAAGAAATCACAGTTCACCAAATCGGATCTATTGGCATTGGCTCTGCATACAATGAGTGTCGGGAAATCATCGAGGAATTCTCTGAAGGCATCGACAGAAGAGTGTTTCATATGCAGGCTGGCGTTGGAACCGAAGGCGGGATGGGCACTTCAATAGGAGACGACTTCACGAACTTGCTGATGCGCACCCAACCTAGGCACATTAGTAGTCACCTGCACTACTGCTGGGTCTATCGGGGTAAGATCGTCATCGAGACAAATAACCGGATTATCAAGGGCAGATGGACTATATCCCCTGTGGGTCACACTCAAGACCAATTCGATGACCGTGACGAGTCTATCGACGAAGGGGCTGTCGCATTCCGAATGCCTCCGCTGGCCACCACTTGGGATGAGCTAGTTCAAATTCTGAAGAACAGAAAGCTGAATTCTGCATCCGCGGTGGCTTAAATCCAGCATTCAATACTGCCTCATAAAGAATAGCCGCGTAATAGGGGTCAGCTCACAAAACGGGGAAAATCGTACGCCAAGGCTGGGGTTCCAAACCCCAACTTTTTGACTAGAGGCCCAAGCCAATATCGAACCTCTGATCCTGCTGCGGCCGATCTCCCGCTGCGGCGTGACTGCCTGCTCCTGCTTTTGTTCTGGCTTCATCTCCGGCGCATGGGCGCTGCTGTGCGAAACATCATGCCCCCTGCGCGGCTCCCAGCTTCTCGCGGTCGTTAGTGAAGATTTGCGCGTTGTATGCGCCGCGCGAGACGGCAACGCAGGCCATGCGGTTGTTGAGCAGGTCTTTGGCCCCCAGCTCGGTAT
Organism: uncultured Acidobacteriaceae bacterium; assembly: GCA_963713645.1. GTDB lineage: Bacteria > Acidobacteriota > Terriglobia > Terriglobales > Acidobacteriaceae > Telmatobacter. The sequence continues at coordinate 58,928 of CAVQMQ010000021.1, forward strand.
CGGCGTGGATCGGCACACGGTCGGCGGTCTGTCCTGGCTGGAATGAGTCGTGTCCACGTAATTGCCTTGCCGCAACCTGAGATCGCCGCAGCTAAGCCCTTGCCGGCCTTTTTTTCTCTCCGCTTCTCCCACGGTTAGACTTGTAGCAGTTCATTCGCTTCCCTTACTTCCATGCAATGAATCCACCATTTTCCCTTGGTGATTCTTTCAAGCGAACTTCTTTGGCCACAATCGGTTGTAGTATGGTCTTCCGAAAGCATATACATATAATGTAAGATATATCCGAACAAGGAAACCACATGCCCGCTGCAAAGAAAGCCACTGCCCGCCCAAAACGCAGAATCGTTGCACCCGCAGAGAAGCGCACACAGATCCGGCTCACGGTGGATTCAAAATTCACCAAGAGCCATTTCAGCCAGCTTTTTGCTGTGCTCAAAATCCGCAGAAAGAACGCGCTCGCCGAGCACATCATCATGAATTTCAAAACCAAGGCAGCTCAGGCGCAGATTGTGGCGTTCTATAACGGCCCGTGGCTGGACATTCCGTTTCAGACCATTGACACATCGTTCGTCTTCCCGCTGACCCACGATATTGCCGACGAATTGGAGCGAGTTGGCGGGGAAGTTCTCGGCGGCGTGAACAAATCCAAGACGTTTCGCGTGATGGTGGCCTACTTTGCTGCCGTCCACAAGCTCAAGACGCCAGCCCGCACCACATCCGTGTAGTCACGGTCAGTACATATTGATGGCGGCGACCACACATCTGCGATGATCGTGGATGGCCCGCTGCCGACGGCAATGGCACATCGCTCGTGCTCTTCGTGGGCGCTGACGGGTGGCTTCTTCAGCAACGGGCTACCTGCCGCCTCTTTCCTGCTGGCGTTGGCGCGGATTCGCCAGACGTTGTAGAAGGCGCAGGGCGTGTTGCATCTCCGCGTCCGTGAATTGGACGGAGATGCCTTGTTGCGCCGCAACCTTCGTGACCATCCGCTTCCACTCCACGGTGCCGGTACACGCGATGCGCGATCCGTATTTCTGGATGGCCATCTCCAATCCGAAGAGGACGGCGGCTTTATCCTGGTTGAGCACGGTGACGATGCGCCCACGGTCGATGACGGAAACTTGCCCGTTGAGTGTGTACGAAACGTCGCCGGTTTTGCGGTCAATTTTCCAGATGCGTGTCGCGGCGATCTGATTGGCGAGCGCCTGCTGCTCCTGTTGGGCTGCAAGCCGCTGTTGCGCGAGGTCGGCCCAGTCGGTGCTGCCGTCAGGATCGGGCGGTGGGCCGATGTGCATCGCGTTCGCTTCCAGCCTTGCATCGAGCCGCCGCTGATTGCGTTGATCTGCATATCGCCATCCTCGAAGCTGTGCGGCCGCCCGCGCATCTCCCTCGCGGCCCTGTCCGCTACCCATGTGCGGAGGTTCTTCGGAAATGCCTCTTGCCGCCGCTGTTGAATGGACAGCTTCAGGGCGCGTACTTCGAGAACGGATTGCGCCGCAGCCTGGGAGAGCAGAACCTTCTTGTCCGGCCATGACAGAGCGGATGCACGAATCTCCTTCTTTTGTTGCCGCAAAACTTCACGGAGGTATTGCGTGCACTCCCTGCCATCTGTAGTGAAGGCCTTGCACACTTCCCGTTGCCGATTGCGATACTGGTTATATTCATCCATCAGAGCGGAACGTTCAGCCCGTCGTTGCGCTTTACGTTCCTCTCTCTGTGCGGCATTACGTTCGCTATGTTGTGCCAGATGTGGTGCGGAATGTTGAATGGATGTTGAGGCTGGTGTCCACGGGCCAAGAGCGGATTCTGTCGCCTGACGATTGACCCTCCCTGCGAAGTTGTTGCGGAATACGTCGGATGCTTTCACGCGAATGTTGTGGTCAACAGCAAGGACCGTATATCCGCCCGATTCCCCCTTCTCAATGCGAAGATGATACTTTGCAAGAAATGTGTGAAGGGCTTCCCATCGGACATTCTGGCGGGTTAGCAGCGTTCGTACACGCGGAGCAACTTCACGGCGCACATAGGTTTGCAAGGATTCTTCATCGTGATAATGTTCAAACTTTGCCGCCGCACCTGTCGGCTGTTGTCGAGCAGTACGAAGCGCGTTACGTTCCGAATAGTGATGCGCGTACTGCCTGTTTTGATTCCTCATCCCATCGCGTTGGACCTGCCGTATGTGTCCAGCCATATTTCGCTTCGAGGACGCGCATTGCGGCATCAAGCGTCAACCAGTTCCGATAAGGTGTATGCGCTTTGAAGGTCTCTGGATGAACCTTGTTCACCATGATGTGAATGTGGAAGTGCTTCTTGTCATCGTGCGCAACAACCATATATTGATGGTCCTGGTATCCGAGTGCATGGAGACGTGTGCAACGCGCAATCCGTCCATTGTGGTCGAGTCGGACGTTCTCCCGGTGGCCATGACAGTTCATAGTGGCAGAGCGCATCCTTGCAGCGTGGGTTCAAAAATGCAATCCCCTCCATCTGAATTGCGACCGTGTCCAAACCGGCAAGGTTGTCCGACAACACCACGTCTCCTCGCGAAAGAGGTTCCCCTGTATCGGCGTCACGTTCCGTAGTTAGGTACTTGCATAGCCGCCTGAAGCTGCTCGCGTGTTGCCGAGTTGGTTGCACTTTGGCAATCATGTTTACTCCGCTGTGTTCTTGTTGAAGGTGGCAAGTGCCGTGTGCAGCTCTGATAAAACCGAGTTGAGTTCACTGCGCAGTTCTTCCTCGTAGGGCAGGCCTTTTATCTCCATCAGGAGATGCTTTTGCAATCCGAACAGCTTGCTGAGTTCGGCGGCAACTTCGCGGCTTACTTGAGAACGTATTGGCCGGTTGAGCGCGCATTTACGAATGAACTCGCTGACCGTCAGGCCGGCGAGATGAGCCTGTTGGCGAATGATTTCCTTCTCTTGGGACAAGAGTTTGATGAGCAACCCTCGGCGATGTTCTGTCTGCTTTGGCCTTGCCATTTCGGTGCTCCTATGGGGTCTCGGGGCGAAGCCCTGAGCAAGGTGCGCAGGCCCAAACCCGAGTAGCGAAGCGGATTGGGTTGGGGCCGGTGGATATGCCAAAACGACCGCAGGGAGTTTCGGTATATCCAGCGCCTACCTTGCCTTCACGATTACCCGCTTTTTCATCCTCTTCAACATATTATTATACAACTGACATCATAGACGGTCATTATGGTATAGTATTGTGTATGGAGAATGAGGCTCGTCGTAGAGCGCAGGTACTCTCGTCGCACAATATCGAGGAGTTTCGTGCGTTTTTGAAGGAAAAAGCGAATGAACCCGCACCGCAACCTGCTTCGTACAGGATGGGCGGGATTGTACGGGCGGTATTCCCTCAACTGTGTTTGCTGAGGAAACGGGGATACACGCTCAATATGCTGGTCCGTCTTTTTGAGGAGAACGGCCTGAGAATCACCGCAACTGCATTGTCGGGCTACATGAAGAAACTGAATAGGGAAACGGAAGGTGCGTCGGCAATTGAGGTTCGTAAACGGAGAACACAACCTTCGCCGCCTGGTTCGTAAGCTTGCAAACACTTG
>CAVQMQ010000022.1:0-7543 GCA_963713645.1 uncultured Acidobacteriaceae bacterium
CGAAATCGGCCTGCGCGCGAGCGGCGCTGCAAGAGAGCGCAAGAATTGCAGGCAAAACCAGAGCACGCGATACTAACGAAGAAAGAGAAGCAACTGCGCGAAGAATGGATAACGACTGCATTTGGAGTTCGACAGAGTTGATCTTCGTATTCATTGGCTCCCCTTTTTCTCCCGGCTCATGACAAATAAAGTTCAATGTTTAGAAACAGCCACCGCACTCACCGAGGGATGCACGGTCAGGCTCATTCGCCTGACCGTGTATCTCTCGCGCATGTTTATTTGCTAGTTCGTTGCCGCGTTAAAGGAGGCCGGGGTAAAGCCGGCGGTATCGGAGACCGTTAAAGAAACGGGTGACGATGTCGTCGTGTCCGCTGTTTTGCGCACCGGGGACCTGGCTGGCGTCGCCCGCGCTAGGGCAGACTTGCCCTTGACAGTCGGTAAGCTGGAAACGCTGGTCAGCGTGACCACATCTCCGCTTGCCGACGCCGTCCAGTACGCCGAAGCCACCTGGTTGACGGATGCCGCAAGCGCGGCTGCCACTGTCGCAGCTGTAGCGCCTTCTCCCCATTGAGCGGAAGCGGTAACTCCATTAGTGGTGAGGTTCACGAGTCCAGTGTCGTACTTTGTTGTGGTGGTTGCGTCCGCGCCGCCCGCTAAGGCGCTGCCGGAGGGCAGAACCTTGAAGTATCTGTTCCCGGTTGCGGAGAAGGCAAGGTTGGCTCCGCTGCCGGTTGCAATGCTGGTGATGGTCACAACAGCGCCGCTGGCAGTGGCCTTCACATGCGAACCGCTGACATTCAAGGCCGCTGCTATCTCCCGCGCCACAATAGCCGGTGTGGCTTCGGCAGGATAGACCGCGGTTGCCTTATAAGAGCCAACCACGACGGTAACGCTTCCCTTGCCGGTGGGCCGGATGGTGATTGGGTTCGGATGAACGGGATCAAGTTCCGAATGAATGGGGTTGAGTTTTAGATGAGCAGGATCGAGTTCTGAACGAATAGGATCGAATTCAGGATGAACTGCGACGGCCTCTCGCCCTGGGGTTATTGTCTCCGGTTGGGCGCTGATGATCCCCTGCTGAACGGTGAGGCTGGCAGTGGCAGCCTTCGCCGGTACGGTAGTTGTAGTGCTCTGCTCCGCGCCTTGGATGGTGATGGGAACAACATTGGAGTCAGGAAAAGTAGTTATATCAAAGTACCCATAAGCGGAAATTGCAGTTGTGTAAGTCGGCGGACTTGCCGATCCCGTACCCTGTAATACTGCGGTCGCCGTGAATGCGTTGATATCAGTACACGGGGCAGCGTTGGTTACAGCTTCAAAAAAGGCAACCTCAACGCACGTTCCGCCGTTTTTACCAAGCGTAGCCGGTGATGCGCCACAAGTTCCCCCGTCGAGTGTAGCGGTTCCACAGGTTGTAATATTTCCACTGTATGTAATGGTTGCGTTATATGGGGTGCTGTTGACAAAAGTAAGGAGGGCGACTGGGGGACCACTAGGCAAATAATTGTCCTCGCCATCAAACCACCCGCATGCATGATTTGACCTTGCCCCTGCAAAACGTATCCCTTAGCAAGCTGTTTTAATAGCGAAAGGGAAACGAAGATGACGAAGGCAGCGCGTGGACGTTACACGCTAGAGTTCAAGCAAGAGGCCGTTCGGCTGGTGGAGTCGGGCCAGACGATGGCAGGTGCGGCGCGGAGTTTGGGAGTGGTCGAGCAGACCTTGGGCAACTGGATCAAACTGCACCGTGCTGGAAGGTTGAAGGGTGCCTCTGGTAAGCACCAGGTGACTGCCGAGCAGATGGAGATTAGCCGACTGCGGGCGGAGTTGGCACGAGTCACGATGGAGCGCGACATCTTGGGAAAAGCGACGGCGTTCTTCGCAAAGGGCCAGCGATGAAGTACGCCTTTATTGAACGGCACAAACGGGTCTGGCCCATCCGGGTGCAATGCCGGGTGCTGCTTGTGAGTGTCTCCGGCTACCATGAACACTGGGCGCGGCGTATGAATATTGCCCAGCGCCGCCATCTCAGCAATGAAGCGTTGCTCGTTCATATCAGTGCTGTTTTTGCGGCGAATCGCAGCGCCTACGGATGGCCGCGCATTTGGCGCGAACTGCTGGCTCAAGGCATTCGCGTGGGCAAGCAGCGCGTGCAACGACTGATGCAAGCGCATGGCATTCAGGCGCGCGGAAAGCGCCAGTTCCGAGTTACAACCACCGACAGCAAACATAACTTGCCGATTGCGCCGAACGTGCTTGATCGCAAGTTCATCGTGGCCGCGCCTAACCAGGCGTGGGTGGGGGACTTCACTTATATCGCCACCGAGGAAGGCTGGTTGTTTCTGGCTGTCGTGATTGATCTGTTCAGCCGTAAAGTGGTGGGCTGGTCGATGCGGCCCGACATGCAACGCAACTTGGTGATCGATGCGCTGGAGATGGCTTGGTTCAAGCGCAATCCTGGCAAGAAGGCAAGGCTGATCTTTCACAGTGACCGCGGCAGTCAATATGCGAGCGAGGATTTCGCAAAGGTGCTTGAACACTGCTCCATCACGCCATCGATGAGTCGCAAGGGCAACTGCTGGGATAACGCCTGCGCGGAGACGCTGTTCGGCTCGCTGAAGGTGGAGCGGCTGCATGGGCAACGCTTTGAAACGATCAGACAGGCCAAGGATGAAACCATCGCATGGCTGCTCTGGTATAACCAGACACGGATGCACTCGACATTGAACTATGTCAGCCCGATACAGTTCGAGCAGGACTGGACAGATGCAACGATGAAGATAGCGGCCTGAAGATTTGCGGCGACAGAGGCAGGCCGTGGAAATGATGGAAATCGATGATGCCGATTCCCACATTCCCACCGCCGCGACGACGGCGGGGATGAATCAATATCCTCAAAACCAGCCGGTTAAGAGATACGCATTCTGAGGGCAAGGTCAATTGTCGTTTTCCCCGCAATCACCCAAATATTCAGCGAATTCAAAGTCATAACTATTCTCATCGTTGTCCCCACCCACCCAGGTGAAGGTAACGCCGGAGTTACCCGCTGCACCCGCAGACGCCAGTTGAAACGTTTCGCCTCCGTACCAGCCAGGAACCGTGCCGACAACGGATATTGAAGTGAGGTAGGATGTGAGATTCTGCACGGGATTGTACGTCACTGTAAAATTGCAGATTCCACCTGCGGGGACTTGAGTCCCGGAGCAGCCGTCCGTAGTAGTGGTAAAGTCCGTTGGATCGCTGTAGGTGATCTTGCCGATCGTTGCCGTCAAAGGATAGTTATTTGTGAATTGGAATTGTTGCGACACCGTCGAACTGGAAGACGTAAAAGTGAACAGATAAGGTGGCGGGTTCGACGCTGACAGTACAATTGCGGGAGTTTCAACAGGAACCAATACTCCTCCCTGGCTTGAACCCGTTACGGTGCCTCGAACGAGTCCATAGTTGGTGACGAGAATGTTCTGCTCCGCGGCGACTTGGCTGGTTGAGGCAATGTTCACGGTTCCAGCGGCGATAATGTCCGCATTCACTGTCGCGCTTGTCGCATAGATTGCGATCGGCGCATCGGAAGGAGCAGGGACAAACGAGAAATTGGCTGTGCATGTCTGGCCGGGTTGCAACTGCGTATTTGAGCAAGTGTCGGTTCCGTCTGTTTCGTCCAACTGAAATCCCGGATCGCTGAAGGTGATAGCCGGGCCGACCATGGTCATCGGGTTTGGCGAATCATTCGTAAGGATGATGGGATACAGTCCGCTACTGCTTTTCCCGGCAGGGACCGACATCGATAGGCAAGGCGTGGTACTGGTTACATTGCAGTTCGTACCGCCCGTCACCACCCCGTTGACCAGAGTACCGTTGATATTGATGCCAATATTTCCCAAGGTGGCCGGGGTCACCAGCGGTTCAATGTCGGAATAGAAGGCGAAGGTTCCGTAGATTTTGTCCAGGTAGACATTGAATGTTGCCGGCCCAATGTAATTGTCGCTCAACTGCGGTCCGACGACCGTATACGCGGCAGTATACGTCTTGGAGGCTGTATTCGAGGTGGAGCTCTGGTGCTGCACCGTGTATGTGTTGCTATCTCCGGCGCTGAAGCTGCCGCACGCAATAAAGCAGCTCCCCAAAACCTTCGGCGACCACGAGGCACCAAAAGTTACGCTTGTACCCACGGCATGCGTGTCGGTCGTGACCGATCCGTCGGTTTCTTGGGTAGAAGACTGAAAAGTTCCTGTGTAGGTTGAAGGTAAGCCATTCGGCCCAGGAACGGGATACTCAACAGTCCCAGACGGTGAGAACCTGTAGACATTCGATGTGCCATACAGAGTCGCACTACTCATGCCGGAGGTAGCATTAAGGTTGCTGCTGCATGCGTTGGCGTCTCCAGCGGGGATTGCGGTGCTTGTTGCCCCGGACTTGTATGCCGACGGGGTATAGCTTGCGTAATCAACGAATCCTATCCCGCCGATAGCGGCTTCTTCCGACGCAGAGATTTTTGCATCCAGGCTGGCCACGGCGGATGGTGAAAGTGGCGGATTGATGGTCTCCGGAAGGTTTGGATCCAGGATCGTGCCGTAGGTTGGGTGGCAGACATTGACCTCACTGCCATTCAGAACAACAAACGGATCTGCCTGGAGAATGTCCGCATAGTCGCGCATAGTCAGCCCAGGGCCAAGCGGGAGTCCCGTATTCGGGTCGGTTCCCCAGTTTGTCTGATCCCAGGAGCGCGAGGTATACGGGAGCCATTGCGAGCAGCCTGCGCTAGGGTAATAGGGGTTCTTCAGGCACCAGACAGGAATCCCGACAACGTCTGGATAGGGATACTGATTGGGATCGCACCCGTCCACTCCTTGGTAAGCAGAGGATGGGCCAAAATTCGGATCGCAAGAATTCGAGGAGATTCCGGTCCAATCCAGAGTCGAGCCAGAGAGAGACGCCGATACCACCGGGTTGAGCCAAATGTAGATGATATCGTTGTCGTGGTCGACACCCAGCGAGGAGCTGATCGGACCCATGGTGGAAATCGAGTTTCCTTGCGTTGCTTGAATTTGAACGGAATTGCTGGTTTGGCTGCTATAGGTGTATTCGTTGGTAAAGCCTAATGTGAGGTCTGCGCCAGTCCCAAAAAGGCCTGCACCCAAGGAAATCGAAGTTGTTAGAACGTTGTCGTTGGTGTTTGTGTTGGTAAACGTATTTGTGGACCCAACCGAAGTGCTCTTGCCGTAGGTGACGTTGCTCGCTGATCCGGGCGGGGCATAAACGACGCCCATTACCTGGTATTTGAGCAACTGCGCGCAAGCAGGATTTGACGACATTGCCAGGATGCACAGCGCTGCCCGGCAGAATGGAAGCGACCACCATTTTTTGAAATTCATTGACTTGCTCCTTTTCGATTCTGTTTCAGGCAGGCAGTGCCTGGCTACGCGGGTTGGCTCGGTGACAACGGGGCCGCAGGCGCAAGAATCTCCTGTGCCGTTCTCGCGAACGGCTTGAGCGACAGGGATTTCCTGTGCCTGGAGAAGCTAGATTTTTGAGTTACTGGAAATGATTAGGGGAGGAGAGATGAAGGCAGCTCATCTACCCGCAGGTTCTGTGCGCAGAAACCTGTTGGACGCACAGGGGAGTAAATTGTATAACGCAGATGCAGTGCTACAGTACGCCAGTGCCTATTCGCGTACCGCCCCGGTCGAAGCGCCGGGATGTGTCGCGGTTTCGCTAGAACTGCTCAGAAAAAATCTGAACCATAAAACGAATACGATATCCGTCTTCACCTATCAAAAGGCATTTTAATCTTTGGCTCATTTGTGTCTATATTTAATTAATGTATCTTTGGATACTATTTCTGTGAAAATTGTCGCATACTTCAGATTTTTTCCTAAATTAGCCGCCGCGCTATAACTCTATTCCGTGCTCATGGCTGATGCCGCGGCTCCTGGAGTCGCAATCGATCTCATTGCCAACCGGCATAAGCGGCTTACCGCGCATATCGAGACACACGAGTCCGCCACCGCGCCTGATCCGCCTGTAAGCCGTCAAACTCCTTGCGCCAACGGTAATATGTCTGCTCGGTAATCGACGCCTCTTTGCTTGCCTGTGCTGTTTTCTTGCCGCTCGATATAGCAATCTTAACCTGCCGAAGAAGGCTCACTATCTGCTCCGGCGCATGCTTCCTTCTCTGCCCCATTCAAGGCTCCTCTCATACCAGTTTCTCGCATTGCTGCTGGTACAAAAGTTGCCGGGCAATCCAGGCGGTATCGACCTTAACATTCTCTTCCAATCTGTACGCATCATTGATGCGCCTCAATCAGATTGGCATGATTCCACACCTATTTAAGCATGATGCCAATAAACACCTCGTCGGTGGGATCAGCTAATGTTTCCCAACTTTGAAAGAGAGAGCCAGATCGTTTTCTACTATTACCAACAAGCGAAGCCTTGCACCCGTCGTGCGAATCCATTCGGTTTTACCGGCTGCGTGTATTCATTGCATACGCAAGTAATCAAAGCAAATGAAACGAGCCTCAAGTGCTTGAAGTGATCCTGAATAATCTAAGAAGGCACGCGGGGAAAGCAGTCTCGAATTTTTCCGATTTGGGGGCAACAATGGGGGCAACTTTTTCGAATACAAATTGAATATGTATTTAAATCGACAGCTTAATCTGAATTTTCGATTCCCGTTATCGCTAGTACCCAGCATCCGTAAAAGCCCACTCACGCAGCGGGCTTTTTTTTGTCCGAGAATTGTTCTAACTCTTTTAGCCAGGAATTGCGGTTACAGCGGTGCCCGACAGGCTGCATGACTCGGTAGTAGAAACCGGTGCATCCGCTCTCACCAGCGAAAATGAAAAACAGCTTCCGCGCCGAGGCTCGCTCTCAACACGCAGTTCCGCGTCATGCCGGTCCGCAATCCACTTGGCAAGGGCAAGCCCCAGGCCGGAGCCCGCAGGAACACTTTCGTCCGCCTGAGTCGCACGGTAGAAACGGTCAAATATGCGCAGCCGGTGCTCGGGCGCGATTCCTATCCCGGTGTCACTTACCGAAAAGACGACGCGCGCCTGGTCGGCCATGACGCTCATCGTTACCGCTCCGCCGGGCGGTGTGTACTTGCTTGCATTCTCAAGCAGAATCGAGAGCAGGCGCGTAATTCCATGCGAATCTCCCAATGCAGTTAGATTCTCTTCCGGCATCTCCACGCTGAAGTCGAGCAGAGCCTGTTGCATGGCGGTTTTCCACGTCTCGAAAAGCTGATGAATGAGAAGATCAACCGAAATTGGAGCTAACACAATAGCCTCTGCGCCGCCATCGGCCCGCGCTAGTGAGAGAAGGTTTTCCACCAAGCTGGTCATGCGCACGGTCTCTTCATATAGGCGGGCAAGAATCGCGCGGTACTCATCGCCATCGCGCGGGCGAAGAAGCGCAACCTCAATTTCCATGCGCAGGATCGAGATCGGTGTACGTAACTCATGGGATGCATTACCGGTGAAGGTACGCACGCTGGCAAAGGCATGATCGATCCGCTCCAGCATCTGATTCAGCGTCGAAGATA
>CAVQMQ010000023.1:0-47411 GCA_963713645.1 uncultured Acidobacteriaceae bacterium
ACTTAACTTATTTATAATCAAGCATATGAACTGAGATTCTTTCTTGTGATTTTCACTGATGCACTAGGTATTTCGATATTTCAACGTATCGTGAACGAATCGCATCAAGAAACGTTGACACGTTATCAGTATCCGAAAAGACAACAGATTGGCAGAACGACCTATTTGTTGTGCCCTGGAAATGATGACCGTACGATAGCCGGTTTGTGTCCTCGCTGCTTTGAATGCATTCATTTGGCATACGAACGCTTGTTTCTTTTCCTGGGAGGGGTCGTGCTTCGGTGATGCGGCGCTCATTGATCAGAGGTATTGGTAGCGCTGGAACCAACTGCAACACTGCGGGCAAACGCGGTGGCGCCCGCTGGAACAGGAGGCGCCGACATGTTTCCAGTCCGAACCACACAGCGGGCATTATTTACTTCCGGTCGATCACGCGAACGATGAAGAGAATGCCCCCGATCGATTGTCGCGAATGAGAAACAGAAAGGGATGATCGGCTGTGAAGACAGTCGGAGGCGGTTCGTTGGGCATCGCCGTGGCCACAACAGTGAACCCTGTTGCCGCGGCCTCGGTTCCTTTTTCATCGACTCGGATGTATGTCCTGTGGATAGCCGCGAAATCCAGAGATCGCGGCCGCCGTCATGCCGGCAAAGTCAGTAGTGCTCTGTTGAAACACCAGCTTCATTCCCAACGCGGCCAGCGCGGTCTTAATCGAGCTGCGCGGCCATCTTGAAATTGGGAAACGTAACGTCCGCCTTCACTGGAAGATCGAATCATGGAGCGGGTAGGTGGATTCAAGGTGCAAGTGCAACAGGATCGATTTTAGCTGACCAGTGCTGGACGAAGTCGAAGGCGCCTTCTGGCAGGAAGAGTTCGGCAGGTGCTTTCCATCCCAGCGTTTTTCTTGGCCGGGTATTCGAGACGCCATGCGATGTCATCGAGTTGCTCTTGCGAGAACACCGACAGATCAGTCCCCTTGGGAAGGTATTGGCGGATCAGGCCGTTGGTGTTTTCACTGATGCCCCGTTCCCAAGGCGCATGCGGATGCGCAAAATATACATCGACTCCGGTGTGGGCGGTGAGCAACTTGTGATGCCGCATTTCCGATCCCTAATCATCGTCATCGAGCGCCGCAGTTGGCTGTCGAATCGGTTGAGTATTTTGGTGAAGGCCTGGCCGTCACATCGGCTTTGGTGCTGTCTAACTGCACCAGGGCGACAAAAAGCGTGGTGCGTTCTACCAGCGTTCCAACCTGCGACAGATTCCCTTTGCCGATAATAAGATCACCTCCAGTGGCCGGGGATGAGCCCGCATTTGTATCTCAACAGGCCGCTGATCAATTCAAACCATACTCTGGAATCGAGGGCTTTCTGCGTCCATCGGTTTTGTGCTGCGCTCTCCGAGCACGGTGCTTGCGGCGCAGGTGCGGCATCAGCAAGGAGCGCAGTTCGCCACGCGGCATGGTGTAGAGCGCAGTGTAGATGGTTTCATACGATAGCTGCACAGGCTCCGGCATACGAGCTAGGTGCTCGCTATCTGCGCCGGACTCAAGCCCTGTCGGAGATAATCGATCACAAGGACCCAGAGCTGGCTCTCGGCGGCGAGTTTGCGTACGATGCGCGGCTTGACGGCCAATGACGAGCGCGCCGATCCGCAACGATGGAGCGGTAGCCACCGGCGATTCTGTGCCTGGATAACCGTGCCAACTCGAAATCAGACTGCCACCCATTACGGCGCATCTCGCGCAGAACGGTGGACCGGGCGCGCATTAAGCCAACCGCTATCGCCGCCGGACTGAGTCCCATGCGCAACTGTGTCTCAATCAGCGCACGCTCCTCGAAACAAAGATGACGGTAGTTCCTTCCCATACGCAACTATCTCCTGTCGAGTCCTGTTGCGCTTGCACCTTGAATCCACCGTGTTGCATTATTTTTTTTCGGCAGCTAGTCTCGTGACATAGCCAACCAGCAAGGACGCGTGCATGGAATCCGCCGTCAATCTTCGTGAAGACGTAGAAGTTTCCGAGGCGACGCTGCGCATGTTGGCCGAGTTGCGGCAATCCTCTTCTGCAGGAGAACTGGGAATCGGAGAGGAAGATTTTGAGCGAGTGCTGCTTGGGATAGGAAGGCACTATAACTTCGGCCATCCCGAGAAGCGGACGACGCAGGCTGGAGAGCAGATTCGTTTTCTGCGCGGGCTGCGACTTGAAGACCTGCTACTTGCCTACGCCTGCGCACAGGGCAGTGAGATCGCATGGGAGCGGTTCCTTCTGCTCTATCGCGAAACCCTGTATCGGGCCGGATACAGCATTGCAGGGTCGGACTCGCTCGGCCGCGAACTGGCCGACTCGCTGTATTCCGATCTTTTTGGCCTGTGCGAAAGAGATGGCGAGCGGCAGTCCCCCCTGCGCCACTATCATGGCCGCGGCCCACTTGGCGCATGGCTGCGCAGCGTGCTCGCACAACGCTACGTGGACCACTATCGCCGCCATCGCCGCGAAACCCCTCTCGACGAGCATGAGGAACCGGTCGCCGCATCCAACATGCAGACGGCCACGGCCGGAGATCCCAGCGCCGGTGGGGCAATCTTGCGTAGAGCCGTTGAAGACGCTCTCCATGAGCTCAACCCGGAAGAGCGCTTTCTGCTGACGGCATATTATCTCGATGGAAGAACTCTCCGCGAGTTGGCGCCGCTGCTGATGGCGCATTCATCCACGGTTCATCGCCGTCTGGAGCGTTTGACGGCGCAACTGCGCAAGCACGTCCTCAAAAGTCTGCGACGGGCAGGAGTCGACCGGAGGCAGGCCCGGGAAATGTTGAGTATCGATGTGCGCGATCTGGATATTCCGTTGAAAAAGATTCTGCAATTGTCTTCAAGCCAGACGTTCCCTCTCAGTGAAGCCATTGGAGCGGAAGGAGGCAGCGATGCGTGACGAATCGGCTGCGATGAACCATCCCGAGACCGGCCTGCTCGCAGCCTTTGCGAATCGCGCTCTCACAGCAGAGGAGCGGGCATCGCTATTGATCCATTTGGGAGAGTGTGCGCGCTGCCGCGATGTCGTGTTTCTGGCTCAGCGATCTGCCCTGTCCGCGGAGCCGGAAAAATCGGTTACCCCACATGTCTGGCAAAAGCGCTCAATCTTCACGCTGGTCACGGCAGGCCTTGCCGCATGCTTACTGGTTATTGGCACGATCGCCAGGATGCATCTTCACGGCAATCGCTCGCCCGGCTCCGAGACGGCCGCTTTGCAGCCGCTTCCGGCTCCGTCTCCTGTTGTGGCTTCTCCTCCAGCAATCACAAGACCGCCAGAAAGCACGCATCGCAAGCCGCCACTCCCTATCCCGGCAGAGATCGTTCCACGCTATCCGTCGATCCCTTCAGGAGGAGCGAACTACGATACAGGAATCTCAATTCCTCAGATATCGGCGCGCGAAATGGAGAATCAACCCCCACCCCCAGAAGCGCGAATCTCTCCGGAGCAAGCCGAAGCGCAGAGAAGAATGTGGTTGCGAGAGCGAGCTGCCGAACAGGCGCTTGTTCAAAAACCAGAGCAAGCGAACAGTTCCTCTCAGGCGCCCGGCGCCCCAGTCGCCGAGCCCGTACTTACCGGCGTGCCGGCTGTGTCCTCCACCGGACAGGTAAAAGTACCGAACGCGTCGCCCGATAACGCTTCGCAAAGCACTTCGCCTGCCGTATCTATGCGACCTCAAGCAGCCGCTGAACCGGAACTGCACCTGCCCAGTGGACTTGCAGCGTCATCCCGCATCGAGATCCGAGGGCGGATTCTGGTTCTCGATACTGCCGGCGCGCTCTTTGCCTCTGACGATCGCGGGCAGCACTGGCGCAAGATGAAAACTCCCTGGTTGGGCAGGGCCCATGAACTGGTTGGCTTTCCACCGCTGGTGGCTCCGGCGGCAGGCGGCACAGACGGGCAAAGCAGCGCTGCGGCACAGTCCGGTAAAACTCCATCGGCGCCCGCCTACAACGTGGTGATGGCCTTCTGTGCGGACGGGGAGCGCTGGATGAGCCTTGATCGCGGGCAGACTTGGCGACCGGCATCCCCGAACCGGTGAGCAGATCGACAGCGCTGCCAGCGCGCCTTTCCGAACGAGTTGCTTTTCTTGTTCGCAAAGCTAATAATTACCGCAATACGGAGTCTTGACGGCAGACAGTTTTTCTACGGCACCCGGAGAATTTCGGGAATGCTTGCCATGCGCACAGCCCTCCCCCAAAAAATCTTGCAACAGCCGTCTCATGGCCCGTTCCTAGTGCAGAGGTGGTTCATGTTGAATCCAGAAGCAGGGTTCCGAAGGCTCTCCCGGCCTGTAATCCGTGGAGGGATGTGGATGGGTCATTGTCTTTCAGCCACGGTGCTGCTGTGGATGGTTTTCTGCTG
The DNA here is from genome assembly GCA_963713645.1 of uncultured Acidobacteriaceae bacterium. Lineage (GTDB taxonomy): Bacteria > Acidobacteriota > Terriglobia > Terriglobales > Acidobacteriaceae > Telmatobacter. The sequence goes on from CAVQMQ010000023.1 coordinate 4,397, forward strand.
TGGACTGAAGGCGCAATGCGTGTTCAGCGACCTCCCCTGTCCGCCAACACCACCTGCGTGCCCGGTGAGCGGCTGCGGCAGCACGACGCAGCACCACCCAGCAGGGCCCGTAACTCACGATGCATACTACTACCGGATCGAAGCCTATAACAATCTGACGACACAGGCGTGGAATGCCAATAAGAATGGCGACGCTGCGCTGGCATTGCAGCTTTATCTGCAGGCCCAGCAGAAGGACGATACGAAATACGTGCGATCCGAAATCCAGCGGATGAGAGGCAATCTGGCGATCAATGCCAAAGATTGGCGCGGCGCACTTGCTCATTTCGAAGCCTCCGAAAAACTCTGTAAGAGCTGTTGGGGGAACGACGGCTACATTTCCAGACTGCGGGATTATATCTCGAAGCTGGATGCGGCTGTGGCAGCGCAACATAACCAGCAGGTGGCGGCGCAGCAGCAGGCAGCAGCCGCCATATCGAACGGAAGGGCAAATGTTGACGCGATGAAGCAGCGGGTCAATGCACGACTTGCAGGTCTGCCGGATTCGTCCAGCCCCTTGCCGCCGGCTCAAGAAGCACGGGCCCGTCAGCTTGCGGATGGAACCGCTCCGAGCCCTGGATTGAGCGCGCAGAAGGCCACGGCGGGACAGATGGTGTCCTCAGGTGCATTTGGCGTCCAGGCGAATCCGGATAATCCCGAAATTGGGCCGGGGCGCAGCACCGCGGCCGAGGGAAGCGATAAGAACCCCATACACCAGGCCAACAGCGGGGCAGCCAGCGGCCGCCAGGCCACAGAGAGTCGCTCGCCCGAGGGCGCTATTGGAGCGGCAAGTGAGGGGTTCGATAGCGCCGGAGTAAAAACAAAGCAACCGGACCCCAATTACGGCACGCGGTCGCTGCTCGACACGCTGAGCCCGGAAAAGCGCGCAAAAGTGCTGAACGATCCGCACTACATCGAACAGGAGCAAAAGAAGCAGGAAGCGCTGAAGCAGCTTCCCGGCGAACAACAGAAGCTCAGGGATCTCGAGACGAAACTCGGCACTGCGTCCGGTGACGAAAAGCAAAAGCTGCTGATTGACTACTCGAACCAAAAGCAGGTGGTCGATCGCACGGCGGGCGCGATTGATTCAGCCAATGCGCAGGAACAGTCCATTGTGCAGGAGTACAACGGAGCGCCCATCATCAAGAAGAAGCAGGTTGTCGTACCGCCTCCGGCCGCCCCGGACAGCTACAAGCAGGTGCCGCAATGAAAAGTCTGGGCGGCTCCTGCCTCCTGGCAGGATTTTTCTTTATGGCGCCGGCTGCGGGGGCGCAGCCGCAACGCTGCCCTGCGGGCACGGTGCAGGTGGGCGTGCAAGACGAGCACCCGTCACCGAATGTCGTCATTCATCATCCCGTGTGCGAGGAGACCGGGACTCAACCGAAAGAACGGACCTATACTCCCTCCGGCAATGCAATGATCGGAGGCACGCTCTGGATCACGGGCTACAACGTACAGAACGCAGACCCCAGGATCATTGCCAAAGCACATGAGATGATGGACCAGCAGATGAAGCTGGCGGGCCTGCGCTATGCCGACGGCGTGGACTTTAATAAATACAACTTTGTGCTGGGCATTGCTGCCTCGACGGACGTCTATCAGGATCTGTCGTCGCGCGTGGTCTTCGACGAATACTCCAATGGACAATTTTCGGCGCGGGAGCAGGCGGGATACGCCTCGCTCAAAGGGCGGCAGTTCGACGAATTGGGCTGCCACAGCAACGGCGCCATGATCTGCCTCGCCGCGCTTGAGAACAAGGACATCCAGGTGGACCATGTCGTCCTTTACGGCCCGCAAATCACCGTCGAGAGCCTCCAGATGTGGGATCAGTTGGTGCGCTCCGGCCAGGTGAAGTCGGTCGAAATCAACATCAACACGAGCGACCCTGTGCCGCCATTTTCGCTCGCCATTGGCGGCGGCGCGGTGAATGCCACGGTTATCGCGTCGCTTGCCCTGTTCAAGACGCCCACGCTCGCGGATGTAATCGAAGAGACCAGCCCCCGCTTAACCGTACGCACACATGCTTGCGGGAGCGGCTTCCCCGACCTCGACTGTCACGATATGGCGGTCTACAAAGCCAACTCGGGCAGCCGCTAGGCCCAGATAGCGAAAGACGATCAAGATGGCCGTGCTGCACGCCAAGCCAGCTCCCTGCATTGAACGTTTCGTATTCCGCCGCGTCTTGCCGCGAAACGCCGCGCTCTTTTGCGCGCTGGCGGCTTTTGCTTTCTGTGGGCCGTACGCGCCTGCACAGTCTCAGGATTGCTCCATGTGGGCCGATGCCGCAGCGGGCAACTTCGATGTGCTCGCTCAAAAGCTGGCGCATTGCAACAACGTCGATGAGCGCAACGACTCAGGAACCACGCCGCTGGAGCTAGCCATCGCATGGAACCAGACCGATGCCGCTCTTCTCCTGTTGCAGAACCATGCCGATCCGAATCTTGCCGAGCTTCCCGGCAAGCCGATGACACCGTACTACGACCGGCCTCTAGCGCAGGCTGTAAATCATAACAATGCCACCGTGGCCGCAGCTCTGATTGAAGCCGGCGCCGATGTGAATATTCAGAACGACGAGGGCTACACAGCTCTCTACTATGCTGTACAACTGCAGAATTTGCAGATGGTGCAGCTTTTGCTCGATGCTCACGCCGATGCAAACTTGCAAAGCCACGACCGGAGTCTGGACGGCACAACACCGCTCGGTCTTGCTGTCAGGTATGCCGCTCAATCGACGGACAAACCGGAGACTCACGCCGCCTGGCTGGCTATCGTTCGCAGATTGCTCGCAGCCGGGGCCGATCCCAATCGATCGGCCTCAGCCATAGGTTGGGCAACGCTGGACGCAGCGGAACAAACCAAGAACAACGACCTGCTCGGACTGCTGCTCGCATCCGGAGCCAGATTGGATCAACGTCAACCTTTGCTGTTGACTCTCATTCTGGATCGTGCCGATGTGGCAAGAATCCTGATCGACAACGGCGCAGAGATCGACTGGCGAGATTACAGCGGTGTAACTGCGTTGGCTCACGCGGCCAAGGACAACGATCTCGACGGGGTTAAACTTCTGCTTTCGCTCGGAGCGGACCCTGACGACGGCTACAATGGCAATGCTCTGCGGAATGCGGTGCTCAGCAAAAGCCTCGAAATGGTGCGCGTTCTGCTCGACGCTGGAGCCAACGCCAACCTGAATGCGGACCCTACCGAAGGCTTCTCAAGCGCGGAGGCAAAGAAAGAAGTCCCCGATGACACTATGCGTCAAATGCTGCAAGACAACTGGACGTTAGTGCAGGTAAAGAATGCTGCGCTTTACAAGTCTCTAGGGCCGGAGATCAGCGCAAAAATCGACAAGGTGCAACTCATTCCGAAGGGTAGCGTATCGGCCGAGATGTTTCACTCTGCACTGCAGCTTCAGTCGGAGTCGCCTTCGGATGCGCCTCTGCAACTCGAAGTGCTCGAGCTGGCCCAGGGCTTGACCGATGTGCCACCGGTTCCGGCCGCGGCGCTCGAACACGAGGCTGCCGGAAGCGCCGCTTACGAGAAGACCACCACGCGCAGCGGCATATTGGCGGCGGCGGAGGAGTATCAGCAGGCCGTGCGCCTGGCGCCGTGGGTGCCCGCGTATTACAAAAACCTCTGCACGCTGTATCTGCTTGGCGGCGCCTATCAGCGCGCAGAGAACTACTGCGCGGGATATTCGCTGTTTATGACTGAGGCGGAGAAAGCGGAATGGGCCAAGCAGGTCGAACCTTATGTGAATGCCGCCAAAGAGATGTTTCCGCCCTCGGCAGGAACTGTCTTCCGCGATAGCAGTGCCGATGGCAGCACGGCCTCGATGCCGGAGATGGTCGTTATTCCCCCCGGCGAATTCCAAATGGGTTCGCCCGAGAGCGAAAGCGACAGGTCCAGCGATGAGGGGCCGCAGTACAAGGTGACGTTTGAAAACGCGATTGCCGTCAGCAAATATCCGATCACAGTAGCGCAGTGGAATGCCTGCGTAGCGGACCACGGCTGCAACGCACCGGATTCCAACGATCCCGTTGGCAGCGACCCGGTTGTAAATGTCAGTTGGTACCAGGCGGAGCAGTTCGCCGCATGGCTTTCAAAGACGACCAAAGAGCACTATCGGCTTCTCACCGAAGCGGAATACGAATACGCCGCCCGTGCAGGCACCACGACGCCCTACCCCTGGGCCGACGGCGACAGCAACAAGTACGCAGTGTGTTATGGATGCAGCGATCAAATAGGCTATCCGCCTTTGGCTCAGGCCGGCTCAATCGCTGCCAATCCCTGGGGACTTTATGACATGAATGGGGACGTGGAGCAGTGGGTCGAGGACTGCTCGGGAGATAGTCATCCCAGCTATGTCAATTCTCCAGCGGACGGCTCCAGTTGGTGGAATGAGGATTGCCCTAAGCGTAGAATCCGCGGATGCTCCTATCGGGACGCCTCACCTATCTGCCGTTCGGCATTTCGCCGCGCTGTCGAAGCGAATGTGAAATCGAACGACCTGGGCTTCCGGGTTGCGCGCTTGCTGCGATGAGACACCGTCTGATCGGACACGACGAACCGTGAAATGTGTCCGATGCAGATCGATGAACCGATTTGTGCGAAAAGGAGAGACAGAGATGTTCGATGCAAGGCAGAACAACTTGCAGGATGTGACGAAATTTGTGCCGATGCGAATTCTGTTGCGGGGCGCGGCGAAAGCGTTCCGCGGCGGTGTGCCAGCTTCGATGTTCAAGCAGGTGCTTGATGTGGAATCCGAATCGCCATCCAATTATTCCCATGTCAAAAGGTGACCATATGCAAACTTGGGTTGAATGTCAGGCCAGGAAAAAAGCTAAAAACTACATCGTTCTATGTTTGATGGGTTTTGGAATAACCGGCTTCTTGCTCTATCTCAATGCGGATTATTGGCGGGTGTTTTTCCATGGTCCACCGCAGGGTAATGCTGAGGCATTGAGCCGTGATGCAGCGGCTGGGGCCGCTTACCAAAGTCTCCCAGACCCTTACTTGGCAATCGGTGGGGATGCCATCGAAGATACTGGCGTCTATTCCACGAAGAGCGAAATCCTGAAAACAACTACGACGAAATACTATTTCCTGAAAACGCAGGACAGAATTCTCATCGTGGGGGATTCAAAGAAAAACCCGCCTGGAACCACCGTCTCGGGTACGTTGAGTGGGCTCTCTGAGGAGCTGAAGGGCAAGCTCTTTCCGGATGGCACGGACACGACTCTGCTAAATCAAACTTACCCACTGGTTCTCAACACCGATTACACGTCAGATGGATGGGTCGCCATATTCTGGGTCGCCATCATCAATGTGCCATTGGTGCTGATTGCATACGTCTACGCAGTTCGTCTCTTGGGCTGGAAAGAATTCAAAGTAGTAACAAAGATCAGGGAGTGGGGAGATCCGTCGCTCGTGTCTGCAGTGATTGAAAGCCAATACATCAACCAACCTACCCTGAAGGGAAAAACCTGGACGATCACGCCGGAGTATGTTGTCCAAAACGCCTTGTTCCTATTCAATATCCATCGCCTTGATGAACTCATCTGCGCCTATAAGCTGGTGACCAAGAAAAGCGTCAATTTGATACCCATCGGCAAGGATTATGATGTGCAGCTCGAATTTATCACTGGAGCGGTGAAGCTCTCAGGGAAGGAGAAAATTGTGGAACAGGCAGTTGATGTACTTTCACAAAGTCGCCCTTGGATATTTTCCGGATACCACGAGGGGCTTCAGGAGTTGCTCATGAAGTCGCGCCAAGATGTGATCGATGAAGTGAATGCTCGTAAAACACGCACGAAAAGCCAGAGATAGGAGAAAGCAATGAAACCAGGTTCACGTCTTCAAGGAATCGTCATCACGCTTTTGGGTTTGGTGTTAGGTTATTTTTCGATTGTTCAGCCTTTACTCGCGGCTAATTCGAGGGTGGATCAAATTGCTTGGCTGAGCAATTTTGCATTCCTCTCGCCCCCGTTCATCATCCTTGGCATTCTGGCAACTATCTTCCCAAGCATGACCACTGATAAGACCTTCCTCCTGAAGAGCAAGGATTCGCTCAGCTTATACGGCTGGGTGCTGGTCATAGTAATGCTCATCATTGGATTCGGCACCTATTACCTGGTCAATCAGCAATTCGCGGCCCTTGGATATCATGGCGGCTCATTGACAGATATATCGAGATAATGAGGGAACTCCATGGACTTTGTAAAATTCCGCGGATGGGGTGGCTGGGTCTTCGTCCAGTTCATCAGCGCGTTCCTGATTGTAGGACTGCCCCTCTTGGCGTTTTTGACTCCACGTTGGGATACACAACAGGGAAAAGTCGTTCAGCGATGGCTAACCGATAAACAATCATCTGATGTTGCACTTGGCGTACCGGCACTTCTCACGTCCTTCACGAGCTGGCTGATGGTGTGCCGTCGAAGAACGCAGCGCAGAGTCCTCGACAATCCGATCACGGGAGGGAAAATATATGCAGCGTATGAGGACAACCTATGGGGAATAGATTTGAAGTACTGGCCGTGGCTCCTGCTCGCCACGGGGCTGATCTTTATGGCTCTGATACCGTTTAATATTGGGCCAATCTAACAATTGATGTCGATGAAGCCACCTATCTTTCAAAGTGCGGATTTCCGACTTTGCCACGGCAACGCTTCACCGCCAGCCGAATCACTCGAAACCTGCTAGCAGACCGCCAGCGTGATCCTTGGCGAACTGCAGCCTCTGATCGCTTCGAGCGGGAATCATTTCAGATTGCACGAATTAAATGCCATTGGACCGCTACAAACGCGATACGTTTTGCGATACGCCGAAAGAGGGGGCGGTATGTTCTTACAAGGACTTAGATTGCCATCGGGGTCTTGTAAGTTGTTGGTTTACTTAACCTAGAAACCTTGACACGGAAGAGGTCGTTGGTTCGAATCCAATCGTGGCAACCCAAAGTACAAGCGAAGACGGCTAGGTGGACCGTGATTCTGCAAATGCGATTTGCATAGGCGCAGGTATCTCTAGCGGACCACAGCGTTAGGCGAGGTGGCTGCCGTGTCAGTCAGGGCAGAGTGATAAGCTTCAGACATCTTGCAGTCGAATTGAAGAGCCGCATAAATTTTTTGTGGGGCTGATGCGGTGTGGGTAGCCAAAGATGCTTTCTGTGGAAACGCGGGCGCTGACGCGCAGCTTTGGGCGTCTTCAGGCCTTACGCGAGTTAGATCTGGCGATTGAGGAAGGCTCCGTCTACGCCCTGATGGGCCCAAATGGCGCGGGCAAGAGCACTTTGATCAAACTGCTGATGAACCTGATCTCTCCGTCAAGCGGCGCCGCGCGGCTTTTGGGGATGGAGTCCAGGAGGCTAGGCGGACAGCGGCTGGAGCAGATCGGCTACGTTTCGGAGAACCAGAAGCTTCCGGAGTGGATGACTGTTAAGCAGTATCTGAGCTACTGCCGGCCGTTCTACCCTAATTGGGACCGGGAGCTTGAACAGCGGTTAGTCTCTCGCTTTGAACTGAAGCCAGACCAGCGGCTGAAGCGCCTGTCACGCGGCATGCGGATGAAGGCAGCACTGGCAAGCGCGCTGGCTTTTCGGCCACGGCTTTTGATTCTCGACGAACCGTTGAGCGGGCTCGACCCGCTTGTTCGAGATGAGTTGCTCGGAGGGCTGAACGAATTGAAGCACGAAACGACCGTCCTGTTGTCGTCGCACGATCTGGCGGAGGTAGACAGCTTTGCCAGTCACGTTGGCTACCTGGATGGCGGGCGGTTGTTGTTATCGACGACGATGGAGGATCTGCGACAGAGGTTTCGACGCGTTGAGGCGACCATTGGCCGACCGGCCGAGATACCAGCGGCGATGCCGGCTGAGTGGGCGAGCTTTGCGCCGACGGCGACAGGAGCCTGCTGGGTAGAGCGGGAATACGACGAAGAACCGAGCATGCGAAGAGCCGCTGCGATTTTTCCAGGGGCAGAGATAACCGCAAAATCATTGACCCTGCGCGAAGTATTTCTGGTTATGGCCTACGCCGAGCGCAAGGCGAAAGGCGGCGCGCGATGAGCCTGATCCTGCATATTCTGCGAAAAGACCTGCGGCGGCAGCGGCTGGAGATCCTGGGTTACTGCGTGGCGGTGGTGGCCTGGGCATTGCGAACGGCGCATCCGGATGCCTTTGAGTGGTTCAGGCAGCGTGACCTGCTGCCGATTTTGATGTTCTGTCTGTGGATTCTGGTCACCATCCGCGCGGTTCAAGGCGAGAGCCTGATGGGCGACAGGGAGTGGTGGCCGACCAGGCCTTATCGCTGGGGGCAGTTACTTGCGGCCAAAGCGCTATTACTCGTGATGGTGCTGAATGGACCGCTTCTCATCGCGCAATTGTGTCTACTCAGCCATGCTGAGATTCCAATAGCGTGGCCGCTTGTTCCAGGGCTGATCTTCTTGAATGGCATGTTTGTCTTATTCGTGACCTTTCCCACCGCAGTTCTCGCATCGGTGACGGCATCGGTAGTGCAGTGGGTCATGTCCATTGTGGGGATCATTCTTGCGATTGTGGTCGCCACCTGGTTGCCATGGGGCAAGTTGCCGCCAACGCTGGCCGGACAGGAACAACTGTCAACCTGGGCAATGGCGCTGGCGCTGCTTCCCGCAATGATCGTCGCGCTGGTTTGGCAGTACGCACGGCGGCGCGAGTGGCCCGCGCGAATCGTACTGGCCGCGGCGCTGGCGTTGATTCCATTGGGTATCTTCTTCGCCTCGACACCTCAGGTCTTCCGGTTGGCTTATCCAGGGGCGGGATCTGGCAGCTCGATGCGACTCGCGATCAGACCAGGAGAAAACGGGGTTCGCGAGTTCGGCTGGTCAGACGGAGACGAGATCAAAATCCCGGTGATTGATCCGGCTCTCGGGAGCGAAGAAGCGATTCAGATACAGGGCTATCGGCTACATCTTGAAGGCTCCGGTTGGCAATGGGAGTCGGAGTGGCAAAACTCGGGGCACAATCTAGCGTTTTTTGATCCCGACTTCGATCTAGACGTACATCTGCCCAATTGGGTCTACACGAAGGTCAAACAGGGACATGCTACCGCGCGAGTTGAGTTGGCCTGGGAATCCTATCGATTCAATCCGGCAGTACATGCTCGGGCCGGCGCTTACGGTGTCGCATTCGCAGTGCCGGGCATCGGCAAATGTCGCGTGGGACCGAGCGTGGAGAACGTGGAAAACGAGGAGAACCCACTCCGAACCTTTGCTGTAGGACCCGAATGCGCTGCTCCGCTCACTTTGCCGCCGGTCTACCTGATCGCAATTGATTCGGAGGGGAATCGATGTACGGAAAGTAATGGTGAACCGGAAGTTCCGGCGGGACACACCGTATATGAATTGGAATTTGGCTCTTCCGCTCCTGCCAATTTCGATCCCAACCCGGTACGCGACTTTTCGTTGCTGGCTCAGAGTTGGGTTCCAGCACTGCCGCAGAAACCGGGCGAAGAAGGCTACCGCGGCGCTTGGGTCTGTCCAGGCGGTACATTCACCGTTCGCACCGGAGAGGCGTCCGGTCTCCACCGGGCGACGTTCGATCTGAGCGATATCGGCGTGAGCAAGACTTACCCCAAAGGCGAGACCTCTGAAGATGGGACTGTGGAGTTCACCCCGGACGAAGAGTAGCGCTTGGGCGCCCGCGCGGAGATAGCGGCTGTGAAGGTTGCCACCTACACGGCATCCATTCGATGTGGCAATGAGTATGATCCTGATCGCCGTCCCAGTCTGTTGCTCACTGCGGCGTTTCAAGCAGCAAATCCAGTAATGCGCGGGTATGACCTGACTGAGATTAAGCGGATTCATGCTCCTCGAATGAGCGCAATATCCTGTCCGGCGGCCCACTGCTGGATATCCTGGCGGGTCAGAGCGGTTGCCATCAGGTCGGGGAACTGGTCGGGCGTGCAGGCGAAGACCGGGCAGCCCATGGCTGCAATCTGCTCGGCATGGCTGGAGTTGTAGCCGGGGTGACCGTCATCGGAGAGAGCAAGCAGGACAACGATGTTCACGCCGCTTTGCTTCAAAGACGCCACGCGGGCCAGCATCGATTTGGCGTCGCCGCCTTCGTAAAGGTCAGTGATCAGAACCAGGTGCGTCTTGGCAGGGTGTTCGATCTTTTGTTCGCAGTAGGCCAGCGCGGCGTTGATGTCAGTGCCTCCGCCAAGCTGCACGCCAAAGAGAATTTCAACGGGATCGGCCAATTGCCCGGTGAGATCGAAGATGGCTGTATCGAAGCAGACAAGTTTGGTGTCAATGCCCGGCACCGAGGCCATCACCGCGGCAAAGATCGACGAGTAGACCACTGAAGACGCCATCGACCCTGACTGATCGACACAGAGCATTACATGGTCGAGATTTGCCCGAGTCTTGGACTTGCGCGAGTATCCGATGAGTGTCTCCGGAACGATGCTCTTGTGTTCTGCCTGGTAGTGGCGCAGGTTGGCAGAGATGGTGCGGCCCCAATCGATGTCGCTAGATCGCGGTCTGCGCGTGCGTTGAGAGCGGTTCAATGCCCCGCGCAACGTCTCAACGGTTTTCTGCTCAAGCCGGGCCATCAGTTCATCGACCACTTTGCGGACAACCACGCGCGCGGTTTCCCTGGTCTTTTCAGGAATGGCGGAACGCAGGGAGATGAGGTCGGCGACGAGATGTATGTCGGCTTCGAGCGTGGCCAGAAACTCCGGCTCCAACATCAGGGATTTCAGATTCAGCCGTTCAAAAGCGTCTCTCTGAATGATCTGCACAACAGAGGTCGGGAAGAACTCGCGAATGTCGCCAAGCCAACGTGCCACGCGCGGTGAAGAAGCGCCCAAACCTCCGCGGGATTTAGCTTGTGCCGGTGCGTTGTAGAGAGCCGAGAGCGCGGCGCTGAGCCGTCGATCCGATTCACAAAGACCGGACTGGTCGTCATCGCCGAGAGCGAGGTTCCAGCGGCGTTTGCGTTCCTGCGGGTTCATGGCTGGCCTCCGATACCCAGAATCCGATAGAGCAACGGCAATGCCTCGGCAAAGGGGCCTTCATCCTCGGTAACGGTTGCCGCTGAGACTCCGGAATCCTGCTGCGGACCTTTGGCGATGGTCTCCATCAAGCGGCGGCGCGCGACAGCATCGAATCCGCCAAAGCTGCGGCGTAGCAAGGGAAGGGACTCGATAAATTCTTCCTCTCGAAGTTCGCACAGCCATTCGTCGATGAGCTGCAGGAGCAGATGATCCTGAAGGATGATTTCAGAGCCTCCGCAGAGGAAGCTTTCCAGGAAGGCTCCGGCGCGCTGCAGCTCCTGGCCCCGGGTGTGGCGGGAGAAAGCTGCGGTCACTGCGGGAGGTTCCCAAGCCTGGAGGTCATGCAGCCGCCGTAGGCTCAAGCCGGCGATGGAATCGGCAACGTTGTCGTCCTCGACCATCAGGGCGAGTTGATGACGCCAGGTGTGCGACAACGTCTCATCGCCAAAGAGAGTGAGCGCCTCGTCATAGCCGCGCATGGCCTCGACGCGGGCCGACGCGACTTCGCGATCAAGGCCGTGCGAACCGACGCGGACTCCGGCGTTGATTTCGATGCTCATGGCCAGGATCAGCGCGCGCAGAGCTTCTTCAGGCAGTTTGCGCGCGGCCCCATAGCGGAGCACGCGCACCAGCGGCGCGACAGCGTTCATCAGGTCGGTAATATCGCTGGCATTGATGGCTGCCGCCTGCAAGCGTTCAATGCATCGAGTGGCAGCGTCAGGAAGATCGGCGACCAGAGCAGCGCGGATCATCTCGGCGAGTTCGGTGACAGAGCTGGAACCCTGCGCGCGCTCGAGCAGCCAGTTGCCGGCGGCCTGCTCGATGGTGACTCCATGAATGAGAGCTTCGGCAAGAGCGACGGAGAGCTCCGGAATCCAGCGCAGCGTCCAGACTTCGCGGAAGGTTCCGCGCCCGGTCTCGGCATCGACCAGCCGTCCCCAGGGAACGCGAATCAACGCCAGCCGATGGAGCAGAGTGGACTTGAGCAGGCCCGCATCGGTGCGCAGATCGACACGCAGCTCCTGATCGATGTCTTCGGGCTTGAGCCGCGTCTTCTTTTGCCAGAGCGCCAAGTCGCGAGCCAGCGCCATCTGCGGCACGCTGTCATCGATCTCGCCGACGCGCTCGCCGATGTAGAGCTTGCGCTCGATCAACGACAGGGCGATGGCGTCTCCGGAACAGAGCGTGGCCAGCGAGGCCTCGCGCATCTCAGCGAGGCCGGGAACCTGGATACCGCGAAGCGCGGCAAGCGCCAGGGCCAGCCGTGCGCCTTCAATTGCGGACGCAGCAGGCGCAGGATAGCCTTCGCCGCGCAGCATCGCAGCGGTCTTCGCCTGCCAGACAGCCGCAAAGTGCTCGGGCCCCGGCGTCTCATTTGCGGCGTAGAGAGACCACAAGTGGCGATACCATCCCGGCGAGACGACACCAGCTCCGTAGCCAGAGCGAAAGCTCAAGCGGCTATCGGTCCAGGGCACCCAGGTTGCTTCCACCTTGAGCCGGGGCAGATCTTTGATCAGCGCCTTATCATCCCCGGCTTTTGACGGCGCGCGCAGCGCGCTCAGGTGCCAGGCACCGCAGACCACAACGACGTTGCCTTCCTGCTCTTTGAGGGCCTGCCGGATGTGCTGGCGCATGAATGCCTCGCGCCGTGCGTGGCGCATGCTTTCAGCTTCGTCCTGCGCACCGCATTCAGACTCATGCGCGCGAGTTGCGGTCATCGCTTCTTCGATGGCGGCGAAGACAGAGAGTGCGTGCCTGCCGGATTCTTCCGTTTGACCGCCGGATTGCTCGACAAGCGCATTCCAGAAGGCCTCTCCATCCTCGTATCCGGCGGCTTCGGCGAGAAGGTCCAAGGGATCGGAGCCTAGCGCCGGGTTCGTCTGCTCTTCCGCCTGCTGTTTGGACCAGGCAAGCGAGACGCCCGCAGGCCAGTCAATAAATCGTGCCGGGCGACTCCGATCCAAAGCCCAACGCAAGGCCTGCCATTCCGGCGAGAACTCGGCGAAAGGAAAGAAGGATGCGGCATTTGAATCCTCGGTTGCGTACAGAAGCAGCGCTATCGGCGGCGACATACCCGCCTTAGCAATATAAGGAATCAACTCATCGGCTTCCGGCGGTCCTTCAACCAGGATGCAGGCAGGGTCCAGAGCGTCGAGCGCGCGCCGCAACAGCGCAGCGGAGCCCGGGCCGTGATGCCTGATACCTAGCAGATGGAGGCGGTCGTCCATGGAAGCCTAGAGAACCTCACGGATGGCGGTGTACAGATCGCTCCATCCATCGCGGGTACGCACCACGCTTTCCAGATACTCCTGGAGCGCGACGGTATCCTGCACGGGATCTTTGACCACTGCTCCGACTAGGTTACTGGCTAAACTTGTAGCGTCCATTTCACCTGCGCCGAAATGCGCTGCCGAGGCCCACGCGCTGACGCCCACCGAGATTGCCTCGGCTGTCGAGAGCGAACCCGTCGAGGTCTTGAGTTTGGTCTTGCCGTTGAGCGTCTTGCCTTCTCGCAATTCGCGAAAGAGCGTTACGATGCGAACAATCTCCTGATCAGCCGGGCGAATCGGCGGCAGGCTTAAATTGGTTCCGATCTCGCGCACCCGCTTCAACACGATTCCTGTCTCTTCTTCGAGCGTTGCCGGCGAGGGCAGCACGACGACATTGAAGCGACGCTTGAGCGCGGAAGATAGATCGTTGACTCCCTTGTCGCGGTTGTTGGCCGTAGCAATGACGTTGAAGCCGCGCCGGGCGTCAACGGCAGTGTTCAACTCGGGGATGGGCAGCGTCTTCTCCGACAAAACCGTGATGAGCGTATCCTGCACATCCGAGCCCATGCGGGTCAGCTCTTCAAAGCGCACCAGCGTTCCCTCTTCCATGGCGCGCGTCAGCGGGGTTTTCACCAGCGCTTCGAGAGAAGGCCCTTTGGCCAGCAGCAGCGCATAGTTCCACCCATAGCGGATCTGATTTTCATCGGTGCCGGCGGTGCATTGAATCATGCGCTGCGAAGAGCCGGAGATGGCTGCCGCCAGATGCTCCGAGACCCATGACTTCGCTGTGCCGGGCAGGCCGAGCAGCAGCAGCGCCCGGTCAGTCGCCAGCGTGGCCACGGCGGTTTCAATCAGCCTGCGGTTGCCCACATACTTTGCACTCACCGGCGTTCCGTCCGCGGCTTTTCCACCCAGGATGTAAGTGACAACGGCTTGAGGCGAGAGGCGCCAGTTGGCAGGGCGCGGCCCGTCATCGTTCTTGCTGAGGGCCTTCAGTTCGTCTGCGTAGATCTCTTCGGCGCCTTGGTGCAGTCTCTCATTGCTCATGGTGTTTAACTTTCTCCAGTGAATCCAGAATCTCCAGCAAGGGCAGTGCAGTCATGGTTAGGGGTGCATCAAGCGGCGTCAGACGGATTCGCAGGCGGTCGCGCAGCGAGCGGGGACACAGCGCACCAAGCAGTTCAAACCACTCAGGCCCATTTTTCTTTTCTTCAATAAGGTCGTCAAGCCAGCGGGAGGAGCGCAGCAGCGGTTCGAACAACAGCTCTGGCGCGGGTCCTTCGAGCGAACGATGCAGCCAGATCCACGCAAAGATCGATTCCGGGAGCTTGCCTGCGTAGGGACGAATCAGAATCTCCGCCCAGCGCAGGCGTTCCGCCGCAGGCATCATGCTCAGGTCTTGAGAACCGCACTGGCTCAATTGCTCCCATGCATCCATCAGCCGGTCGCTGACAATTTGTTCAAGCAGGTCAAGCCGCCTGTCTTCTGTGGCCATCAACGCCAGAGCCAGCAGCAAGTTCTCGTCCTTCTCGGCAGCTTCGATCATCGTCTTTTCGGTCATTTCAAGTGCGCGCGCCAATTCATCGCAACTGACTTCTGAAAAGGCTTTGCGAATCCATCCCCTGGCTTCATGTTCTTTCACGGTAGCGGGCAGTTCAAGCGCCAGGTTGGTGCGCTTCTTCAGCAGCCCGGTTGTCGAACGGTGAATTCTTTCTAAACATTCCTTCAGGGCTGGATTGTCCGTTCCAACGCCGGAAATGCGAGCTAATAATCTCTGCGCCAGCGAACGAACCCGCGGCGCGCGATCCTTCGCCAATCCTTCGAGGAACGGCTGATCGCTCGCGTTCAAGCCAGTCTCCAGAGCCATCACCAGCCGCACGCGGGCATCGGCGTTCTCCTGGTTCCAGACCGCTTCAACCAAAGCTCTCGCCGTCTGCGCGTCCACTCTGCGTCGATTGGCGATGAAGCGGGCGCGTTGCGCCAAAGGAGCTTTGGACCAGGTTGTGTCGTCCGGGGCTTCGGCATCGAAGTAGTTTTGCGGTGCGGTATTGGCATCCTCGCGCTGCGCTGCCCAATGCTGCGCGGTCAAGCCAAGCTGCTCGGCATGAGCCCGCACAAACCCGTCGATCCTTGGCAAATCGAATGGATGCGGCCGCACCCGGCACCGCGCGAATGCCCATGCCAACGCCAGTTGCAGATCGTCGCCGGATTTGTTGTCCCGCAAGAGCCGGATCAAGATTCTTCTCATCGGATTGGGAAGAATGGGGCGATCATCGTGAATTTCTGTCTCTGCGTTGAACTGCTCTGGAGGCAGCGGACGATCGAAGCGCAGCGCCATTGCAGTCAGGCTCAGCACATTCAGCGCGGCGTTTGCGGTATCGCTTGACGCAAGCTCTGCAAGGCCGTTTGTAAAGTTGATTGGCTGGCGGCCCGTGCCGGCCAGTAATGCGGGAAGCGCCTGCTTCTTGAGTGTTCTTACGTTCATGCGCTCACCCATCGGCCCAGCCCGGTTTGCGCCCAGCACAAGTTCAGGTAGTAGCCATCCCACACTCCGATTGCATCCAGTTTCGCAAGATTCAGCAGTGGACTCGCCGGAGAAAACTGCGCAGGCTGCAGGGCAAGCGCAAGCGGCGCGGCCTGCTCGTCGCTGTCACAAAGGAAGAGCTGCGAACCCTGCCGCCGCACTCGCGCATTGGTGGTGTAGAAGGGCCACACATTGAGCCAAGGCTGTTGAAGCAGAGCACGTTCATAGCTTTGATAGGCTTCGCGCAGGCTTTGAGCGGGAAGTTCCAGCCCATCCTGCGAAAACTGCGCGCCCGAGGATGACTGCGCGACGAGCGCGCGCAAAGGCACGGCGGAGGGATAGAAGACCAGTTCGGCCTCAACGCGATCACCCACGCTATAGCCGCTTGAAGCCGCACCGGTTGCAACCGGAACGAAATCGATGAGCACTGCAAAGCGCGGCGCTTCCTGCTCCGCCTCGCGCCACAGCCAGGTCTCAAGGCGTCGCAAGCGGTCTGGCTGCACCTCACTCAGCGTTGCAACCACGCGCCATCTTGCCTTCGCCCGCACTGCGTCGGGGTCCGCTAAAAGAGCCTCGCGGGTGAGCGACCATCCAATCGCCTGACGCACATCGGCCTTGAGTCCATCGGGCAATACTTCCTGCGCCTCATTCTGACGCCGATACGCAGCAGAAAGCAGGTGAATCTGGCCAAGTTCCTGGATCGCCACAGCGGGCCTCACTGCTTCCGGCAGGTTGAACAGCCGCACCGGCAGGCCTTCCAGGCGAACCGCGAGGCCGGGGGCTTTGGCGTCCACCAAACGTTTCGCGATCAAGCGGCAGGCCTGCGTGGATTGCGCAGCAAAGCCGACCAGACCTCGATCCATCTGATCCGAGATCCATAGGTCCAAGTCGTCCAACCCAGCCAGCACCGCCTCTTCCCGCTCCTGGCGGTTGCGCTCCCGTGCCGCCGCTGCGCGCGCCTCTGCTTTGGGATCAGGCGCGGCTTCGGCAGTTGCTGCGCCGGTCGCCTGGATGGAAGCTTTGGGTCCGCTCTCGTCCGACGCCAACAATTGAGCTGCGGACGGACCTCGCCTACGAGAGACCCAATCATTCACCCAGGCGGGAACAGGAGCCGTGGCAAAAACCAGTTTGCCGTCGGCGCGCAGCCACATCAACGCCAGAGAGTGTTTGCAAGGAAATTTGCGGCTGGGGCAACTGCACTTGTAACCGGTATCGGTCTCGGAGACGGCTACGCGGTAAGGCGTTGATCCAGAGCCCTGACACTCCCCCCAGATCAGGCCGCTTCCATTGGAAGCCAAGGCCGGCCAGCTTGCTGGCTTCAATAACTTCCGCGCCGCATCCAGGGAGGACTGATCCGGCGCCAGCGCTTCCACATTCTCCAAACTCAAAGCCATCGAGCTGCCTTACTACTCACTTTACCCTATGGCCCGGCCCATTTCCGGTCCCTGTCGTATGGATCGATGGCGGTGTACAGCGAAGCGCTTCCTGCGATTTTATTCAGAGTTACGGAGACAGTGAGTGGTGCGGCGATCAACTTCGCTGGGATTTCGATAAGATCGCGGCCAGCGAGCCATAATCAATCTTCGAGTTATGACGTTTGTCCATGGGGATAGAAGTAAGCACTCGCACCTCGTCCAGATGCGTCCAGGCCAGGTCGCGCGCCACTTCGCTGGATACGTCCGCATGATCGGCTTCGATAGCGAGCACCCTGCGGCCCGCGACCTGAAGCACGGCTGCGCGACTCACACCTTGCACCTGCATGGCCGCGCATTCGGCTGTGAACGGGTAAAGAATGCCATGACGGTCGTGGATAGCTGCCGAGGCTCGTCCCATCAACCACAGCCGCCCCCGCGCATCCAGCCAGCCAAGATCGCCGGTTCTGTGCCATCGCACTCCGTCCACATCGAACTTGGTCTCGGCATCACCGGCGCCATTCAGATAGCCTGGCAACACATGGCTTCCGGAGACGACGATCTCGCCTATCTTTTGCTGATCGAGGCAAAGTGAGTTGAATTCCTGGTTGGTCATCGCACCCATGGGTGTTCCCCATTGGTCGCGAAGGATGCGCAAGGCAATCGCCGGGACTGGAATTCCAGCGAGCAACCCCTTGCCCTGCTCCATTGCGGCAAAATCTTCTTCAGCGATCTGCGATAGATCAACCTCCGCCATCGGCTCGGCTTCAGTGGAACCATAAACCGCTGTAATTTCGGCATTCGGAAAAAGCTCGCTAGCCTGCCGCAGATCGGACGGAAAGACCGGCGCGCCGCCCATGAAAAGATGCTTCAATTGCGGAATCTGTTTCTTCGTTCGTTTGCACTCGGCGGCCAGGCGTGCGATAAATGCCGGAGGTGCGGCAGTGGTTGCAACGGCATGGCGCTCGATCTGATTGAGGACGGGGAGCGCATCGATCTTTCCCGGCGCTCTCATGTCGGCGTCTGGAAGCACGCTGGTTACACCGGATGCAAGGTTGGCCAGCACAAAGATTGGCAGGGTAGTCAGATCGCGGGAACCCTGCCGAAGATTCAAGCTTCGCTGCAAAGCATCGTGCTGTGCGATAAGAAATCCATGCGTGCGCAGCGCCGCTTTGGGCTGACCGGTACTGCCGCTGGTAAACGTAATCAACGCAGGTGCCACGTTTTCAAGATCCGTAATCGCGTGATTCTGTTTCTGCTTCGCACCTCCGTCAATCGAAACGAGATGCGTTGCGGGAAACCGTGACGTGCAGAAGGAGAGTGAGACCTGTCGAAGCGAGGGCGTCCATAGCCGCAGCATCTGCGCCTTCCAACTGCCAAAGAAGGCGCGAGGGGCGTAAATGCTCATGCAGTGATCGATGTACTTTCGCCCCGCGGAAGGGTCAAGAAACATGCCCACCGCGCCGATGCGGAAGAGCGCGATCAGAAAGATGTACAGCTCTATCGCCATGGGATGAAGGATCAACACGCCGTCTCCCTTGCGGATTCCGCATGCCGTGACCTCGTCCGCAACGCGGGCTGTGATCGCATCCAAAGCGAGAAAACTGACCACACGATCCTGGCCGTGCCTTGCGTCGATCAGCGCGGTGGCTTCTCCCAGCTGGCGCGCTCGTTCTGATAGCAGGAGGGCAATATTCATAATAAAATCTCCCGGCTATAGAGCGCGTACTTGCGCATGGTTACAGCAGTATGGCCGCTGATGTTGCGCGATACATTGTTCTCATGCATCAGCGCATGAATAGCGCGGCGAAAGCCGCAACGCTGCCCCTGTTCATGCGCCTGCGCCACGAGCACACTACCTAATCCGCGCAACTCCGCCTGGGGAAGAATGGCGACCGTCTTGATGAGAAAAGTGTCGACCTCCGCGTCACGGGCAGCCTGAGCAAGGTCGGGAATTGCGAACAGATAACCGGCCAATTCCGAACCGCGCTCGGCAAGCAGCAGAAGTTCGGGTCGAACGTGAGGGAGAATCTTCGCATACTGCGCGCGAAAGGCGCGCTCGGAAATCTCTGTATAAAGAAAGTTCTGCGTAAACGCAATGCAGCTGAGGTTGTAGATGCGTCCCAGTAACTCTTCGATATCCTCGCCTTCCGCGGTGCGAATCCTGACACCGTGTTCCGCGAGCCGTGCCGCGTGCCGCGCGCTCCGCTCATCTTTCTGCGCTAGGTTTCCGTTGATTGCGGAAAAATATTCGGCCATCCGCGTAAACCCGGCACGCTCAAATTGCAGCGGCCATTCGGGCGGATTCTTGGGTTCCAGAAAGAAGGCCGGTTCGGTGTCTGGCTCCGCGCCCACCTGCGTCACAAACCGATAGCTGCGCCAGGTGTTGCCATCCATGGGTCCAACCGCCAGGCTGCAACCATGCTGGCGCAGATGCCCGATCGCGGCTTCAAGCAGCAGAGATGCGGAGGCATCGTCGGCGCTGGCGTAATGGCCAATCACGCCAATTCTCTGCGCTGCGTGGGGCGGAACTTCATTCCACCAGAGTGAGCAGCGCGCATGAACTTCTCCGGATTCAGTTAGAGCGCAAAGATGAAGGTCCGCGAGCTGATCTTCAATCTGGCTTGCATCAAAGGGTGGTAATTTGCGCGCTTCGACGAATTGTTGCCGCTCCGCGGAAGTTGCTAACGCTACGACTCTCATCGAAACTCCTGCGCCCCGGCGATCAGCGCGGTGAGAACCAGAACAATAGTCGCTTGCCGAATCCAGCGGCCTGGCTTGATTGAGTATCCGCCATCGGTGCGCGATTCGATTAAACAGAATATGGCCAAGGACAACGCGCAGAATACCAGCGCAATTGCCGACTGCTCAAGTGGGCGCAGGGTGATTCCCGTGGCAAGCAGGTAGGGTACGAAGAGCAGCAACCAGCATTTCAAAACCAGCGGCGGTCCTGCGCTCCAGGGTTTCTTTTGAGGGCTGCGAAAGCAGATCAGAGACCAGCCCAGCATGGTCAGGTGCATGGCATAACCGGCAGTATATGGGAATAGCAGTTCAGGCTTGCTGTTGACTGTGGCAAGGAAAATCCATAACAGTCCGGCAAAGGAAACGCTGGCGACCGCATATATATTGTGCTTTTGTTCCATCTCAGCCGCTTTGCCTGGAAGAAACCATGTGTAGGTGCCAAACAGCACAGCGGGCGCGATCAGCCAGCGCCATCCTCCCAGCGCCCATGAGGCGTAGAGCACCAGCACCGAGGCTAGCAGCGCGCTTCCTTCCAGCGTGGTTCGAGAGCGGTACAGAAGAACAAAAATAAGCAGCAGAGCTGCCGCCACAAGACGATAGACGAGCTTCTCAATCGACATATCCGAATAAATATGGAGCAGCAGAAAGACGCCGAGCGGGATAAATAAATTGTCCAGGCCGCGCCACGCAACAGCTTCAAGTAGTGTCACGATCAACGCGATGTCGATTGCCACCAGCAGGGTTTGCGGCCTTCCCATTCCGGTGAAGAGCAGCAATGGAACATGCACCGCGAAGAACGCCACGGTAAAGAATGCCACTGAGCCTTCGAGGGTTTTAGCGCCACCTATCCCCCGGTAGCCGGTTCTTCCGTAGAGCGTGCCCAGCAACGCTCCAACAGCATCGGCAAAAGTAAGTACGAGAATGGGAATGATATAAAGCAGTTTGTCTCCGCGCGCAAGGCCGAATAATATTGCGGCTGAGACCGGAAAATAAAACTCGCCCCAGGAGTTTCGATCAACGCCATCGAGCACTCCGGAGAAGCGCGCGCGCATAGGCTGGACAATGCGAATGCTCACCAGCAACAGCACCGACAGCGCGCAAACCAGAAATACCGGCAGCGGCGAAGAAAATATCCATGGGAACAAGATAGCCAGCGCGCCGGTTGACAGGTGAGCCATTTTGCGGACCCATTCCGAATTTGATGGCATCTGGCCTTTGTAAACCTTCAACAGCAGCAGCATCACTATAGCTGCGCCTAGCACGGCGGCCATCCAGAGCAGATCGGAGAGCTTCATCGCACACGCTCCACAACCAGGGCGCTATAAAAAAACGCTTTGTCCTGGGCAAAGAGAGCTTTGCTCAGTTCCTCGAGCGGCTCAAGGATCCCAGCCAACTCCGCTGGACGGCCGCGCGGCGCGAGCATGTTCCAATAGGCAAGCCGCGCCCCATGCGTAGCGTGCGCAGCAATGCGCTGCAATAATTGCTTGTAGCTCTCCTCGGACATGTACTCAAAGATATCGCTGAGGTTGAAACAATCGAAGCTTCCGCCACGGTCCAATGCGTCCTCAATGGAAGTGCATCTCCATTCCAGCTTGTCGAGGTTGCGCCGAATCGGCTCAAAATTCTCTTCCCGCAGCGCAAACGGAAGCACCCCGTTATGCGCGCCCTTCAATATCCATTGCATGTAGGGGTTCTCTGCCGGCTCCAACTCAGTGAGCGCATACCTCGCGCGCTCCAGAATGCGCGCTGCGACGCTGCCCTCGACATATTGAAAGAATGCCGGCGAACGGCCCAGCGCCCCCATCAGCCGCCGCGAAAAGAAGATGCGGAAGAGCGCCTGCCAGCGCCAGTTATTCCATTCCTGCTTATAGAACGCGATCCGCTGCTCTCGCGGCTTGGCTTGCAGCAGTTTGGAAACGCGCTTTGATGAATGGATAAGCGGCAACACGCGCGAACGGAATAAGCGAAAGTACTCTTCAAATTTTCCGACTGCACCAATACCCCGGTCAATCAGCGCACTGCGCGCATCCCAGAATTCCAGCGCGTCCGCTGAAAGATACTGGCGGCACTGGCAGTAGAGCTTGGCGCGATGCTGACACGGAACCGAGCCAACCAACGCAAGTAGTTCCCGATGCTGAAGCGCGCGATACGCCGCGACACGCAGATCCAGGCAGGCTAGTTGAGCGGAGCTGAGATCGACGGCCAGAACATATTCGGGCGCGCCTGCCAGCAGCGCCAGGGTGTTGTCTCCGGCGCTGACAATTGAAAGGCATCTCTTGCCCGGCGCGGGTTCGAGGGCCGCGACAAGCACGTCGGCATCTTCCCAGCACTGCGCGTAGCGAATCGCCGAGAAGTCCGCACGCTCTGATACCTCGCTAGGCATGTGCCTCCTCTGCTCGAATACGCCTTACCGTGCCGCGCGCTCCGTCTAACTCGACTTCATCCCCGTCTTCGAGCCAACTGGTGAGGCCGGGAATGGATACAACCGCGGGTATGCCCAGCTCTCGCGCAACAATTGCCGAATGCGAGAGCAGGCTTCCGCGCTCCACGAGCAGGCCCTTGGCCGAGGGGAAGAGCATGATCCAGCCGGGGTCGGTGTGGTCCGCAACCAGGATAGAACCTGCGGGCAATTGCGCATTGCGTGGGTCGCGAACCACGCGCACAATGCCGCGCACTGTGCCGGGGCAGCAGCCGAGCCCGCTGCGCTCATCTGCGTCCCCCTCGCTGACCGCGTCAGCTGTCTTCGCGCGATAACTCTGCGCATGATAGACGGCCCCGTGCGTTTCAAACCGCGCTGCCGGAGGGTTGTGCAGGCTGGACTCACGATACCGGTCAAACTCTGCCCGACGCAGCGCCGTCAGCAATTTCAAATCCGCGCTTACAGCGTTGCCGTCTACATAACTCCGCACCTCTTCAACTTGCAGATAAAAGACATCGTCTGCGTTCTCCAACACGCCTATCGCATGAAGCCGTTTGCCCGCCTCGCGAAAGATCCTGCGCACGCGTCCGAAGAGCCGAGTGCGCTCGAAGCGGAGATTCTCCCGCTGCCGTACCATTGCGCTCGCCTTGCCCAGCACCCAGAGCAATAACCAGCGCCGCAGAGGCGATCCGCGCAGGCTCAACCGCATCTGCTTGACTGCATCCTGCGCAACATTGGCGTTGCCCGGACTGCGCTGTGCAGACATTGGAGCGCGCGCCAGCTCTCCTACGCTGCGCAGCAGCACCAGGGGATTTTCATGCAGCGTCTCACTTTCGAGTTTCAACTCTTCCAGGCAGCGGTCGCCAAATTTCTCCAGATACTCTTCGTATTTTGCCCGGAACTCTGGATGGCTCCGCACCGCGCGCAACGCCTCTTCCAGGGGAGCCTGATACAGCGCCTCGGTCAGGGCCGCATCCCTGGCGGCGATGGAAGCCAGTTCGCCGACGCGCAGCGCGGGTTCGGCGCTGATCATGCCGCCCTGGCCGCGGATTGCGTCATTTGCAAGCATGCCGTTCGCGTCTCCACACCATTTCAGCGTCAGCTTGCGCAGCGTGCCGTGAAAGATCATGGCGAAGAAGTCGTTGACCAGCGGCGCGTCCCAATGGGTGAGCAGTTTTTCTTCAAGCGCTGAGAAATGCGCCGTCAATTCGTCGAGGCGCATCTCTTTGAGCGGCGGATCGGGTTCGCGCAAGGCTTCTTTCAGGCGCGCGTAGAATCGCTCGATCTGGCTATCCAGAGTCAGTAGATTCCTCAACAGAGCCAGCAGCATCCCCGCCAGGCCAAGCATGTCGGCGAAGCGTTGCCGCGCGGTTGCCTTGTCGAGCCGGGCGGCAATCTCGTCCGGCAGGCTTTCGCGAACCCCCATCATCTGTTCCATGAATCGGCGATTCAACGTGAATCCAGGCAGCAAGGCCAGCACCCGGTACCAGTTGAGCAGGTTGTAATAGATGCGCCCCTGAATCAGCCCCAACATGCATTGAAAGGTACGGTCATTGGCCTCAATCTTGTGCTTGGGTACGCGCAGTATCCGGCAGAACTGCCGGTATACTCCTTCATAGACGGAGCGCGCAAACGAAAACGTCAGCGGCGTTGTAACTCCGTTATAACTCTCGGTAATATTGCTGTTGTCCCAGATGTTCAGTTCGCCATCCGGATCGGCAAGGTTGCGCAGCGTGGTAATAGGCCGCGACTGGAGAAGATATATCTTGTCGTCCTTCGCCGCCCATTCAATATCCTGCGGCTGGCCGAACTCCTCTTCCGCCCTTCGCGCCAACGCGGCAACGGCAGAGGTTTGCACGGCAGTAAGCGCAGGCCGGTCCATTTCCTCGGCCTTCACTGGTTGCGCGCTCACGCCTTCTTCCGCGCCGGCATCAAAGCCGTGGCGAAGACGCTTGTGCGCGATGTTCTGCCGTTCGATGCCGCCCGCGCGATTAACTTCATAGACATCGGCATCGGCTTCACCGCCCACCAGCGCGGTTCCAATGCCATGAACGGCAGAGACAATGGCCAAGCTGCGGCGTCCGCTGACCGGATCGGCGCTGAAGGCAACCCCGGAGGCATCGGCGTCGATCATTCGTTGCACCAGCACAGCCGGAGCGCTTGGCGGCAGAACCGTCATTCCCCGCTGCCGGCGATACTCGAGAATGCGCTCGCTGAAACCCGAACGCCAGACATCCGCGACACGATCGACCACAGATTTCGCATCGACAAACAGATAGCTGGCAAGCTGCCCAGCGAAGGAACTCTCCGCGCCGTCCTCATCTACGGCGGAAGAGCGCACGGCGAATCGATCTTTCTGGTCAGCCAGTTCGCGCACTGCCGCGGCAATCTCCGCATCGACATCGGTTGCAGCATGCATGCAGGCCAGCGCATCGCGTACCTGCGCAATCTCTCCCGCTGCAAGCGCGGATTGCTGTGCACTGTGAGGCTGCGCGTGAAGGCCTCTGGCGTTACGGCAAACCACTCAGGGATGGGCAACTCCGCCGCATCAAGGCGCGCCAACGCGAAGGCCTTGCCTCCCAGAGCGCTAATCGGTCCGCTACGCGCCACGCAACTCATCGGCTCCTCCACGCGTTGAGCGCCAACGGAATAATTCCCAGGCTCAGATACAGAACCAGACTCCAAACGCCAGCCATGGTTTCAATTGCCTTGCCGCCGGCGGTCTTTTGCTGCCGCAGAAACGCGATACCCAGCGCCGCCGACAAAACAATCCATGCGCCCAGCGTGATTGCTGCTTGCATTTGAAACGCAATCTGCCGCGCAGCCATCCCGGCAAAGATCGCGGTTACAGTCATCATTGCAATCCAAACCGCAACGGCCCTGCCGCGCCCCCACAAATAACTGTATGTCTCCACGCCCTTCTCTTCATCCTGCGGGGAGCGGATCTTGCGTCCGATCTCAACCACCATGCCGTTGAACAAGCTCACCACCAGGAACCATATCAAGCCGCGCGGAGGCCGCGCATTGCCCAGCGGCGTCCAGTCACACGCGGTCGCGTACAGATCCACCAGCGGCATGATGGCCATGTGCGAGACCATGTAAAGGATCGGCCTGGCCTTGAGCCAGCGCTTAACGAAAAACTCCTTGCTCATCAAGCCCAGATAGATCCAGGTGGTGGCCAGCAGAAAAATCAGCCGGGGAGCGAGCCACAAAGCCAGCGCCAGTTGCGCGGCCATGCAGCAGGCCCATAGCCAGCCCAGTTCCCGAAGTTGAATCAGCCCGCGCGGCACGGGCCGGTAAGGCCGGAACTGCGAGTCCTCATCGAAGTCCTTGAATTCATCGGCAAGCCGGAGTTGCAGGAAGGTAAGCAGCGAGGTGGCGAAGGCGACCGCGCAAGGCTGCCAGCCGGGCAGCGATGTGGCCCCGCGCAACAACGCAGAAAAGCTGATCGCGGAGAGGCTGAACGCGAGGATGATAGGGGCATGCGCAAGCAGAGGAAATCGCTCGCGCTGGTAGATCCACCAGCGATTAGACATGTTTCTCTCCGTTGCCGGCTCGCTTGCCTCGCGCCAGTTTCTGGTGGGCGCGCGTAAAATCGCCCGAGCAGAGCGCGCCGGTAATCGAGAGTTCGCCCGCCAAAGCCAGAGCGCCGCATACCTCGGCAAGCGCCTGCGCCTTGCCCTCCCCGGCCAAGCCCAATATCTCCAGGCACGCGCGTTGGCTGGGCAGGGCCGTGCCTCCGCCCACTGTACCTACCACGATGCTGGGTAACGTCACTGCTGCGTAGAGATCGCCTTCGTCCGTTACCTCAAAGCGCGTGATGCCCACCGCGGACTCGGCTACGCATGCCGGGTCTTGTCCGCAAGCAATGTAGAACGCCGCCAGCGCATTGGCATAATGCCCTTGCACACCGATGCTGCCGCTCTGAATCGCACCGATTGCCGACATCTTCCAATACCGCTCCAATTGTTGAGGCGCGGTGTGCAGGCGAGCCTGCACAAGCGAGGCAGGCAGCGTAACTTCGGCTGAAACCTTCTTTCCGCGAACCGTAACAAACGAATGCGCGGTGGCCTTTTTATCGCCGGAGAGATTCGCCTCCACAAAGTGGTATTTCGGAGTTATCAGCGAGTTAGCCACAATATATTCACAGATGGCCTGGGTAGCGATGGTCACCATATTTTGCCCCGATGCGTCGCCGGTGACAAACTCCAGGATCAGGTAGACATGGTTGCCCTCGATTGCGATGCCAAGATCGGTCAACTCCCCGTGCTGCGTGGTGGCCCCGGCGGCAGCGTGCAATGCGTCGCGGTTCTCCATGCACCAGATGGAGAACAAGCCGGCATCGATGATGGACTTGAAGGCAAAGCCCGGCGTGCGGCGCACGCCCTCCTGGAGCAGGATGCTTACGCAACCACCGGCCTCTGTAATCATTTGCGCGCCGCGCGAATAAGAGGCTACAAGAGCTGCTTCCGTGGTGGCCAGCGGCACATAAAAGTCTCCCGCTGCAAACATCCCTCGCACCCGCAACGGCCCGGCCAGCCCCACTGGCACTTGGACCGTTCCAATGCAGTTCTCAATGTTCTTTTCGTAGTGCGCGAGACTGGCGGATGTGTCATAAATCGCCCGGCGGCTGCCTTCAGGAATGTCGAGCAACTTCCACCGCTGCTCAAGCGACGCAGCGGACGCAGAGCTGCCGCCAGGAATGCGTGCTGGCGCGGCTTTGTCCTCCCAAGCCAGCGTTTGGGCGATCTCCAACGCCGACCGGCGCTGCAACAGGCGGCGCAGAAATTTCCCCACTCTGTCTTCGTTGCTTGCCATGCCCGGCCTTTCTACCTGGAAAGTTCGATTCTGGCAGATAGTGTCATTACTATCTGCCTCGTTGCATGCTGCTCCACTTCCGGCACGACAACAATCTTGCGTATGCTGAATTGCTCGGTAATGGCAACAGTCTACAGGGCGACTCCGGGAATGGCTATTTTACGCACTTGGAAGAGTCCTTTGATAATTGGCCAAGTAGTTGCATCCACTCGATCCTGAACATGGTATTCACCATAGCGTGAAGGCACATGGGCTGGTGAGCAATTGGGACAGTTCTCGAAGTGTCCCATGATCAAAACCACTCAGTGGCAATGGTATTGGGGTGTAGCAATTGGAGAACTGTAATAGACGAAGATATGGCCGCGATCCACTCACCGGGTCCGCTGATTCGCACTCTGCGTGCTCCGATGGATAGTCAGACTGTCGCGGTCGCACTTTCGCTGCGAAAGAATTCACATGACATACTTCGATTGAAATCCGCTGGACTCTTCTGTTTTCGTCTTCTAAGAGGAGAGGGTTCGGAGGCATTTTTTCGTTTGGTTTCGTTTCATGCTTTACACTTGATGAATAGCAAGATGGCAAGCTCTAACCAAAGTCCACGTTCCACCGCTCCCGAGCCGGCAGCCGAAGCCTCGCCCGACACCATGATGGCCGAGGAACGGCGGACTCAGATTCTTCAGCAGGTGCGCAGCGCGGGTCGCGTCAAGGTCAACGAGCTTGCTGCTCACTTCAGCACCTCTGCCGTCACCATTCGCAACGATCTGAACGAACTGCATCAGCGAGGCTTGGTGCTGCGCTCCCACGGCGGAGCGGTTCTGCCCGATACGATTCATCGCGAATCTCCGGTGGATGAACGCCTGAAGGCGCACGCCGTCGAGAAGCGGCGCATTGGCGCGCTGGCTGCTACGCTGATCAACGACGGTGAGACAATCATTCTTGATTCCGGAACGACGACGCTTGAAATTGCACGGCAGATCAAGAACAAGCAGGGGCTGCATATCATCACTAACGGAGTGAATATTGCAGCGGAACTGCTGGACGCGCCGGGCGTGCAATTGTTCGTTGTCGGCGGCACGGTACGGCGAGAATCGGCCTCGATCAGCGGCCATTTTACCGAGGCAATGCTGGGCGAGTTCTCGGCAGATAAGATGTTCCTCAGCGGCGCGGGCTGCGATATTGAATTCGGCGTGAGCGGCGGCAACCTTGAAGAGACGATGGTCAACCGCGCGATGCTGAGCATATCGCGCGAGATTATTCTGGTTGCCGATTCGAGCAAGTTCTCTCGCCGCAGCATGGCGCGCATCGCGCCTTTCAGCGAGATCGATATTGTGATCAGCGACTCAAGCCTTGGCGAGGATATTCAGGCTGGGCTGCGCTCGCTTGGATGCAGTCTTCTGCTCGCATAATCGCAGCTCATCTTTACGACTCATCGGACGGAACTTCAAAGGTCACCAGCTCGGAACGAAAGCCCCGCGTGCGCACCGCGCCGTAGGCGATGCCCGCGCCCATCCATACAAAGCCCAGCACCAGAGCGGGCATGCTCAAGTGCGCCCAGATGAATCCGCAGATAAGAAAGCCGAGCGCGGGTATGACGTAACCGCCGATGCTGTTTCTGTTCTCGCTGCGCAGATGATGGACAAAAGCCGCCGCGTTGACGCCCATGAAGGCCACAAACGCGCCAAAGTTCAAGCACTCGGCACCGATCTCGTACGCGCCTCCGCCGAGGCGGTCAGAGAAGAACTGCAAGAGCGCTGCCCCGACCAGCGCAAAGCCGCCGACGGCGATAATATTGTTCCGCGGAATGCGCCGCTTGGGTTCGATTGCCCCAAAGAAGCTTCGGGGCAGCGCATTGCCGTGCCCCATGCCGTAGAGCAGCCGGCCAGCAGCAAGCTGTGAACCCATCCCTGAGCCCATATTCGCAATCAGCAGCGTGAAGTTGATGACCTGAAAGAGAATCGCACCTCCTGCCTGGCGTGAGACCACCGCAAACGCCGAAACTACATCGTCGCCTGCGAAGGGCTTCGATCCTCAGATCAGTTGCGCGGCATAGACCTCAAGGCCGGACAGAACGCCTGTAATCAAGCACACCAGCGCCGTTGCCAGCATGATGTTGCGGCGTGGATTCTCAACCTCTTCGGAGAGTGTCGAAACCGCGTCGAAGCCGATATAGGTAAGCACGGCGACCGAGGTACCGGCAAAGATGCTGGACGGCTGAAAGCTGGCTTGTTCGTAAAAGGGATGCGTGAAGAAACCGGGATCGTGATGGATGCCCCACATGGCGCGCACAACGGCGGCGAGAAACAGCGCCACCACAACGACCATCCCCGCGCATAGAGCCTCGTTCATGCGCGCCGATGCCTTGATGCCGCGCAGATTGGTCCAGGTGAAGAAGGCTGCGAAGAAGAGAATCCAGATATAGAACGACAGGCCGGGGAGGATGTTCATCGCTGCCTGCGCGCAGAATGCCGTGCAGATGAGCGGGTTGATCAGGTAATCCATCACCATGCCCCAGCCGACCACGTAGCCCAGGCCTGAGTGCATCTCCTGGCCTACGTAGGTGTAGGCAGAACCGGCGCTGGGATAGATGCGCGCCATGCGCCCATAGCTGATGGCGGTGAAGAGCATGGCCACCATGGCGATGAGAATGGTGGTGACCACATGCCCATGCGCCTTGTTGCTGATGACTCCGTAAATGCCCATCGGCGCGGTGGGCTGGATGATCACCATGCCGATGATGATCAGGTTCCACAGCCCCAGCGTGCGATGAAGGCGCGCCTGCGGGGCCTGGGATGTTTCTGTGAGAGCCATCAAGGAGCCTCGTTGAGTTACAACTTTTCCCGCACGGCAGAAGCCCACCAAAATGTATTGCAATGCTCTTTGATCTGTTGCCCTGCTCGGGACCTATGGCTGCTGGCCGAGAGCCGCTCGATCAAGCGCGTGAATACGCACTCCCTGCACAACCCGGTTGATGATTCCGTCAGGGCTGGGATTGTCCGGATTCAACCCAGAGAGCACGCTCAGGTTATATCCCAGCAGCTGCGCCGCGGCAATCTCGAAGGGGGTGCGCAGCGCATCGTCAAGGCGGGGCGCAACCGGTGGAAACACCGCGTCGAAGTACCGCTCCGCATCTTCGATTTCCGCGATTCCTGCCAGGTAGCCGATGCGTTTTTCCCGCAACTCCGCCACCAGGTCCAGCTCGTAGGCCCGGCGCTGCGGATCACTGGACAGAAGACACAAGACCAGCGTCTCCGGCGTGACAAAAACCATCGGCCCGTGACGAAGTCCGAGGTAGCTTTCGGCCAGCACTGGAAAGCGCCCTGCCGTCATCTCCAGAATTTTGAGCGCTGCCTCCTGACGCCAGCCGGCCAATGGGGAAGAGGAGAGCACGACTACCCTGTCGATGACACGGCGAGCCGCGCACAGGCTGGTCAGAGCCAGTTCGGCGAGCAGGGACTCGGCACGCTCACTCAGGGAATCAATCACCGGCGATATCTCATTTGGCCGCGCGAGAGCCAGTCCGGCAATTACCAGGTTGGAGTAAGAACCTGTCATCACCAGGCTGTGGTCGTCGGTGCGCGGGTCCAGCTTCAGCACATGGTCAACGCCGCTTTGCGCCAGCGCTCCGTTGGCGTTGCAGATAATCGCTAACTGAAACAGGCCGGGGTGCAGCAAACGCGCTACCTGCACTACTGCGGCACTCTCCGGGCTATCGCCAGAGCGAGCCAGCGAAATCAGAAGATCCGCGTTAGCCAGCGAGCGTTCCGCATCCACGAGGAGATCGGTGGTCGGTACGGCTCTGGCTCCCGGCCATGCGGCGGCAATCGCTTCTGCCGCGTAGGCGGAGGTTCCTGCGCCTGTGAGCACGATCCGTGCGTTGTGCAGCCTGTCAGCCAGCCCCAGCCGTTCGACTTCGTCCACAATGGTTCGCGCCGTGCCTGGCCAAAGCCGCGTCTGCGCGAATATCTCCTGCCGGGTATAGGAGGGATTGCGGCTCGGGTTTTCAACGGCAGAAGTCTGCGAGTCCAGTGGCATATCGGGTCCCTTTCGCCGGTCTCGACCTATCGCGCCGGGAAGTCTCTTTCATTAGAAGTAAGAAACGAAACAAAATGAAACTATAAAGGTTCGATGAGCCGCCGTCAACTGGAATGTCGGAATAGGTTACAGCGTGGTCTGGAACCTCTTCAGAAGAGTGCAACATAAGCTATTAGATATGTTCAATATAAAGATATACAGCAGCGATATTTCAGCTTTCACTTAAGACGACGAAGCGCCGGGTTACGGCTTCGACTGGTTACTTTGGGAACCATGTTCTCGGCCATAAGGTTTCATTTCATCTCCATATTGATTTTTCTAATTTTCACTATTGACATTAACTGATACACGTCGTAATAATACGAAACATCATAAGCGCGGATATTCCGCAAATGTCAAATCATCGTAATCATGTGAAGGTCAAAGCTTCTCGGGAACACTGCATTGCATCAGCTTTCAGGCGGGGGCACGAACACTATTATCCGTTGGGCTGCATGAACCGGGTGGGAACCAAATCTGAGGAGGCGACGATATGTCATTCAATTCGTTAAAACTGAAGCTGTCGTGTTTGGCAATCGCGGTTGCTGCATCCTGCCCGGTATTTGCTCAGCGCGACGCCGCCTCCCTGGAGGGGCGTGTGGTGGATTTGAGCGGCGCCCTGGTCGCTGGCGCAACGGTCACAGCGACCAACACAGCAACCAACCTCCAATATAAGGCGCATAGTGACAGCTCAGGGGCCTGGGTGATCAGCCCGGTGCGCATTGGTACATATAAGGTCAGCATTTCTGCGCAGGGCTTCAAAGAGGCGGTTGCGGGTCCCATCACCCTTGATGTGCAGCAGCGGCAGCGCGTTGATGTGAGCCTCGAAATAGGCGACGTGCATGAGCATGTGGAAGTGAAGGACAGCGCTCCGCTTCTGGAGACCGACTCCTCTGAGAGCGGCCAGGTAATCGACAGCGAATCGATGGTTGCCTTTCCTCTGAATGGCCGCAATCCGGTTCAGTTGGCGCAGCTCACGGTGGGTGTAACGACCAGCGAACCCGGCGCTCGTGATTCGGGCGGCTACGGCTTCAGCGCTAGCGGAGCGCGTTCACTGGACAATAACTTCCTGCTCGATGGCGTCGATAACAATTCCAATTTGCCCGACCTGCTGAATGAAGCTAATTATGTTGTGATGCCTCCTCCCGATGCTCTAGAGGAATTCAAGATCGAAACCGGCAACTACGACGCCGAGTTTGGCCGCGCCACAGGCGCCGTGATCAACGCGACAACCAAGTCCGGATCCAACCAATTCCATGGCTCGCTTTACGAGTTCCTGCGCAACCAGGATTTCGATGCGTTGAATTACTTTGATTCCGCCCAACAGCCTTATCATCAGAACCAGTTCGGGGCGACGCTGGGAGGGAGAATCATTCGCGACAAGCTTCTGTTTTTCGTCGACTATCAGGGCTTAAGGAACAGCCAGGCGCAGAACACCAACTCTGTTGTGCCCACCGACGCCCAACGCGCGGGCGACTTCTCGAGCCAGCTTGATTTCACCACGCCGACGGGTGTGAACGATTGCAACGGCGTGGCCACTTACGCGGGCGAAATCTTCGACACGCGCCAAACGCAACTGACCGGCCCGAACAGCTACTGCGGCGTTCCCTTCGGCTATGTAAATGGCGCACCGAGCAACGTGATTCCGTCCACAAGCATGGATTCGCTCGGCAAGACGCTGATCAATCTCTTTCCTGAGCCCAATGTCAATGCGGCCGGATACAACTACACATCCGATCCGGTGACCAAGCAGTCTGCCGATCAGGGCGATGTTCGCGTCGATCAGGTTCTCACTAAATCCGACAATGCTTTCTACCGTTTCAGCGAGAGTAGCAGCCCTGAAACTATCGGGTCGCCGTTCACTGGCCTTGCCGACGGCGGCGGCTTCTTTGACGGCATTCAGCAGATCACAGCCTATAGCGCCGCGGCGAGCGAGGTGCATATCTTCTCGCCGCACAAGATCAACGAATTCCGCGCCGGCTTCAACTGGCTCAAGACCAGCAGGTATCAAGCGAATTACAACACAAATGTTTCCGCCGAAGTGGGCTTTCCCGGCGTGCCCTATGTACCGGGCACCGACAATGGCGGATTGCCGCAGCTCACATTCTCTGACGCCTCAAACCTGGGCAGCCCGACGTTTCTTCCGGCCATTGAGAAGCAGAAGACACTCCAGTTCTCTGACACTTTCACTTTAATTGCCGGCAGCAATACATGGAAGTTCGGCGGCGAAGTTCGTCCCGAGCATTTTTCAATCTATGAGCCGGCAAACCCTCGCGGCACGATGAGCTTCACGCACCAGTTCACTGACAATGCCGGCGCTATCGGCACGGGCGGCAACAGCCTGGCAACCCTGCTCACCGGGCAGCCTGAGAGCGGCGGGATCAACAACCTCAACAACATCGATTACTATCGCCACACCTATGCGTTGTTTGTGCAGGACGATTGGCGTGCCCTGCACAACCTGACACTCAATATCGGCCTTCGGTATGAGTTCTTCTCGCCAGTTTACTCCGCGAACGACGCCCAGGCTAATTTCAATCCCGTCGCCGGAGATCTGGATATACCGAAGGACAGCAATGTCAGCCTGACGCCGACGTTGGCGACCATCTTGCCGGTGAATCACAACGCCTCCCGCGCGCTTATCGGAGCCGACTACAAGGACTTCTCGCCGCGCGTCGGACTTTCCTACAGCCCGACCAAGCGCGTTGTCATCCATAGCGCCTTCGGAGTCTTCTTCAATGGCGACGAGGCCGGGCCGTACAGCAATCCCAGTCCCGGCTTCAATCCGCCCTACTTCATCAGTGAAACATTTGCCGAGGGCTGTTCGCTGCCCTCCTACTCCGCTGCCGCGAGCGATTGCTCGGTGCCGGGCATCAGCACGCTGGCCAATGGATTCCCCGCCAACGCACTGACCGACCCCAACACGCCGACGCTGTTTTCGCTCGATACCAATCTCAAAATGCCATATGTTCTTCAATGGCATCTGGCCACGCAGTACCAATTTACCGCGAAGACCATGCTTGAGGTTGCGTACATCGGATCGAAGAGCGACCGCTCGTACATCTATCTGAACCTCAACCAGGCGCAACCGACCGCCGACGCATCCGCGCCCACGGCGCCGCGCCGCGAATTCCCCTATGTCGATGCATCGATCGGCTATCTGAAGTCTGCCGGCTCGTCGAACTACAATGGGTTACAGACTTCGCTGCAGCAGCGATTGAGCGCAGGCCTGGAGTTTGTTGTCAACTACACCTACAGCAAGTCGCTCGGAAACGCCAGCAACGCCGATCTCGGTTCGCAGAACAACGACGGTTTCCGCAACAGCCGTTATCCCAACCAGGAATATGGGCCGCTGGATTTCGACGTACGCAACCGCTTTGTCGCCAGCTACGTCTATGATCTTCCCTTTGGCGCCGGACAACGGTTTTCCACTAACTTGCGCCCCATCGATGCGGCCATCGGCCACTGGAATTGGTCTGGAATCCTCACCCTATCGAGCGGTACATGGTTCACCATCACCGACGGGAATGCGAACTTCGCCAACTCGGATACCGAGAATCAACGCCCCGATGTCGTGCCCGGCGTCAAGGCAACCGACAAACCTTGTTCAGTCGGCCCAGGCGCAGCGCCAACGTTCTTTAACACCTGCGCCTTTCAGAATCCGCAGCCCGGATCGCTAGGCAACCTGGGCATGAACACCGTTGAAGGTCCTGGCGACAAGAACATCGATTTCTCTCTTGTGAAGACCATTCCGCTGGGCGAGGCGCGCCATATCGAGTTCCGTGCGGAAGCTTTCAATTCCTTCAATCATCCCAACTTCCAGTTTGCCGCGCCTGGACCGCAAAACTCGATCAGCTCTACAATCATGGGCACATCGCAATTTGGTTACCTGACCGGGGCTCTCGCTCCAAGGCAACTGCAGCTTGCTTTGAAGCTCGTCTATTAAGCAGATGAAGATCGGTGCCGCGCAACAGGTTCTATCGCTGGGCGGCGTCGGTAAAGGAAAGACAGCGATGAACGGGAGGACGAAGCTTGTGGTTGCAACGCGGAAAAACCGTCTGGCTGCATTGCTGACCTCTCTGGCGCTGCTCTGCACGGCTGTAGGTCAGGCCCACGCGGCCCCGCGCAAGGCCGCTCAGGATCTGGCCTCGATCACGGCCAAGAGCCTTACCATCACGGCGGATTCTGACGGCTATTACGCGGTTCTCCGTTCAGCTTCCTCGATTCCAGTGCTGCGCTCCACCGTCGAAGCCGATGTTGATGCGAAGGCGCTTCGTTCCACTGCGTATCCTAGCCACACCGTTGCGCAATCGCAGTTTACCGATTCGTTTGGAGCCGGGACAACGCTTACAGTCAGCCATACCGGACTTGCTGGCCAACCTGATCTCGTTTGCGTATTCCGACTCTATAACGATCAGGAATGGGGAGAGATCGAAGTCCGTGTTGCCAATACCACGCAGCATCCTATAACTGTCACTGCCATCCGTGCGATCCGCGCTGAAGATGCTTCGATGATCAATCTCGGTGGCCCGGTGAGCGCAGACCGCATCCTCTCTGACAGCTACAGTGAAGACCGTCCGCAGCTTGCCATCCGCGATCTGGGCAGCGCGCCCGGCGGTGTGCACCGCGCCGTCGGCAGCCAGCTCATCTTCAACCGCCAAAGCGGACAGAGCTTGTTTGTCGCGGCATTGACTTCGGAGAGATTTCTCACGGTCTTTCATCTCAAGGAACGATCCGCCGGCGGCTCGGCTGCAATTGCTTCTTTTGAAGCCGTTGCAGAGGGAACAACTGAGATTCTACGCGGAGAATCCCTGCGTGAATCTCCTGCTGCCGAGCAGGTGGATCTGGCGCTCACTGTCAATCCAGGGCAGAGCCTTTCTTCCGAGCGTTTGATGATTGCCGCAGGCAGCGATTACCACGCACAGCTGGAGCAGTACGGCGCGGTGATTCGCAGCCTGCATCATGGCCGCGTTGGCGCGCGGACTCCCATCGGCTGGTGGAGTTGGACCGCGTATTACTTTGGCCTGAGCCAGGCGACGGCGGGCACGAACATCGAATGGCTTGCACAAAACCTGAAAGCGCTCGGCTACACCTACTTTCATATCGACGAAGGGTATCAGTATGCGCGCGGCGAATACCTGACTCCCGATGCCAATCTCTTTCCGCTCGGCCTGAAAGAGACCGCATCGCTGGCGCGCAGGAACGGTCTCACCTTCGGAGTTTGGACCGCGCCCTTCGAGGTTTCAGAGCGAGCCTCCATTTACCGCGATCATAAGGATTGGCTTTTGCACAATGCCGCGGGCCAGCTGATTCACATCGGCTACGTCACGGACAACAAGGACCCGCTGTATGTCCTGGATGTGACGAACCCCGGCGCGGCGGCTTATCTGCGCCAAACCTACAGCACTCTGCGCGAGTGGGGCGTGCGGTTTATCAAGATGGACTTCATGGATGACTCGGCCGTCGAGGGCGCGTACTATCGCCCCGGCGCCACGGGGCTGGAAGCACAGCGCATCGGCCTCGGCATTATCCGCGAGGCTGTGGGCGAAGACGTGGTGCTCGACAAGGACGGCAGTCCGATGCTGAATCCAGTTGGCTTTGTTGATGCGGGGCGCATCTCGCAGGATACCGGACACACCTTTGAAGCAAGCCGGGACGCTGCATCCGGCATCGCAGCTCGCTACTATATGAACCGCAACTTCTTCATCGCCGATCCTGATGCATTTACCGTTTCTACGCAGACGGTCGACGACCAATCATGGCACAACGGACCCAGGCCGCTGACGCTGGATGAAGCGAAGGTCTCAATCGCCCTCTCCGCAGTTTCAGGCGGCATGTACGAGATCGGCGACGATCTTCCTACGCTTGGTGAATCGGCGGAGAGGATGGCGCTGGTCAAGAATCAGGACCTGCTTAACATGGCGCGCATCGGTAAGGCATCCACGCCGCTGGACCTGATGACTTACTCAGCAGACGACGCACAGCCCAGTGAGTTCCTTCTGAAGGAGAGTCCGCGGCAAAAGATACTGACGGTCTTCAACTGGTCAGATAAAGAGAGCACACGCTCGATCTCGCGTGCTTCTCTCGGGCTGCAACAAGAGCACACATACGAGGCTACCGAAGTGCTGGGCAATCAAAGTTGCTGCACGCTTTCGACTGGATCGATTGCGATCAAACTCGCACCTCATTCCGTTGCGGTGCTCAAGTTAGTTGATGCTTCCATCCCTGCATCCACTCCGCTGTTCTCTTTCCGCGTGCCGGAGAGTGCCAAGGCGGGTGAAAGTCTCAGCGTCAGTGCGGTCACCGCCTCCACCTCCGCGCCCATTCTCACATACCACTGGGATTT
This sequence comes from uncultured Acidobacteriaceae bacterium, assembly GCA_963713645.1. Taxonomy (GTDB): domain Bacteria; phylum Acidobacteriota; class Terriglobia; order Terriglobales; family Acidobacteriaceae; genus Telmatobacter. The sequence continues at coordinate 42,068 of CAVQMQ010000023.1, forward strand.
CGGCGACGGCGTTGAGGCAGATGGCGCGGACGCACATCACGCATATACGCACGTAGGCCAATACCAGGTCAAAGTTACGGCGACTGGTATCGACGGTCTTGATGATTCGAAGACTCTCGCGATCAACGTATCAGGCGCAATTGATACTCGCTTCACGCTGGAACAAAAGCGGCGTCCCGAGTAACGACGCACAGCCAATTCAGGAGCAGGAATGGAATTAAAACCAAATCACGATGGCAACCGGTCGCCTGACTTACTCAAGCGGCCCGACGTTGCCATTGTCGGTGAAATCAATCCGGATATCATCCTGGAAGGTCTGCCACGTGAGCTTGCTGAAGATCGCGAGATGCTCGCCAGCGGTTGCACACTCACTCTGGGCGGATCGTCGTCGATCCTGGCGCACAACCTTGCTTTGCTGGGCACTACTGTCACCTTCAGCGCGCGGGTGGGCGACGACCATTTTGCCGACATGTGCCTGCGCGAACTGGTCACCGCCGGCGTCAATGTAGATCGCGTAGTCCGCGCATCCACTGGCAGCGGCACTGGAGTCACACTGATCCTCCCACTTGCCGAAACCCGCCGTATCCTCACCTTTCCCGGCGCGATGTCTGAGCTGAGCCTCGAAGATCTGGATCTGGACTTCATTGCCAGCGCCTCGCACTTTCATCTCTCCTCGCTCTTTCTTCATCGCAAGCTCTTCCCCGATATTCCCTGGCTCTTTGAACAGATGAAGCTGCGCGGGCTCACCACTTCGCTCGACACGAATGACGATCCCGATGACCGTTGGGAGGGAGTGGTTGACCGCATTCTCCCTTACGTTGATGTGTTCTTCGGCACAGAAGAAGATCTGCGCAAGATAGCAGGAGTGGAGCAGGCAGAAGCATTCCTTGCTCCGCGCGTGCCTGTGCTCGCAGTTAAGCGCGGCGCCCGCGGCGCTTCAGTCTTCTCCGCGGGCCGCCGTTATGACGCGTCCGCGCTGCGGCTTGACGCAGTCGATGCTGTCGGAGCAGGCGACACATTTGACGCGGGCTTTCTGCATCAATGGCTGCGTAGAGCACCGCTAGATGAGTGCCTTGCGTACGGCACTCTTGCGGGCGGGCTTTCCGTCACACGCGCCGGCGGCACAACGGCCTTTCGCGATCAGGCCCACCGCCAGAGCTTCTTTGAACGCCACTGGCAGGAAGGCGTGTTAGCGCCTTAGAGATTCAACCCCAGAAACAAACCTTTCACTAAGTCTTGAGCCTGAAATATTTCGGCTCGTGGCGAGAAAACGAACCGCTTGGTTCGCTTGGGGATTCTTGCGCTTGAAAGGTGCAAATCCCAGTAACCATAGCGCAGAAGCTGCAAAGATCCAAGGCCTAAGGGATCGGAAACAAGGTGAGTGACCATGACGACCCAGACGCACCCAAGTGGCAGCGCCGCTACAGCTGAAAACCCGACAAGCGCAATGCGCCAGCTTTTCCAGGAGAATCGCGCCGGACAAACCCGCGGCATTTACGCAGTGTGCTCAGCACACCGACTTGTTCTTGAGGCAGCGTTCGCTCAAGCTTCAGCTGACAAGAGCCTGTTGCTGATTGAAGCAACCTGCAATCAGGTCAATCAGGACGGCGGCTACACTGGCTATACTCCGGCTGGCTTTCGCGACTATGTACACTCGCTTGCGGCGGCTGCGGGATTTCCGGTTGAACGACTGATTCTCGGCGGTGACCACCTCGGCCCGAACCCCTGGCGTTCATTGCCTGCCGCCACGGCGATGGAGAAAGCCCTGGCGATGGTCCATGCATATGCCTCGGCAGGCTTCACAAAGATTCATCTCGATGCAAGCATGCGCTGCGCCGACGACCCTGCTGTGTTGAACGACGCCGAGATTGCCGAGCGCGCCGCTCGCCTCTGCGAAGTTGCAGAGAAGGCTACAGCCCACTTCGCTATCCGTCCTGTCTACATTGTTGGCACTGAGGTGCCGACCCCCGGCGGCGCGCAGGGAGAATTGGAAATCGCCGTCACCGGCACCTCCAGCGTGCAGAAGACTCTCGATGTCCATCGCGACGCCTTCGAGCGCCGCGGGCTCGTCTCCGCGTGGGAGCGGGTGGTTGGCGTTGTTGTGCAACCCGGCGTTGAATTCGGCGACGAAACCATTGCCGACTACATCCCTGAGAAGGCGGCCGAGCTATCGCAATGGATTCTGAGTACCGAAGGGATTATCTTTGAGGCGCACTCAACTGACTACCAGACAGGCGATTCACTTGGCCACCTGGTACGCGACCACTTCGCCATTCTCAAAGTCGGACCCGAACTTACATTCGCACTGCGCGAAGTTGTCTTCGGCCTGGCGCACGTTGAGGCAGAATGGATCGCCGGCACAACTAAGTCCAGCATTCGCGCTACGCTCGACCAGGCAATGATAGACAACCCGATCAACTGGCAAGGCTATTACCAAGGCGACGCGCATCACCTCCAGCTTGCCCGCGCCTACAGTCTGAGCGATCGGATCCGCTATTACTGGCCCAACGCCGAGGTCTCTTCGGCTCTTTCAGTGCTAATTGAAAATCTCGCTCAGCATCCAGCGCCGTTGCCGCTGCTGGCGCAGTATCTGCCCCACCAGGCCGAAGCGATACGCCGCAGCGAGATTGTTAACGATCCTCGCGACCTAATCCGCCATCGCATTCGGCAGACTCTCTCGCGCTATTCCAAGGCCTGTGGCCTAGGCAGTAGGCACAGTTGGCCTTGTCTGCTTAGCTAGAGGAAGAGCTCTTGTTCACAGCGATAAGCTGCTTCCACAGGCTCTCCACCTGCGCGCGCAATTGAACCGTATCACCGGTGTTCTCGATCCTGTAATTGGCGCGGGCTGCTTTTTCAGCATCGGAAAGCTGTAGGGCAAGGCGAGCGCGAGCATCAGCCTCGGCGGCTGCGCGATCAAGACCCTCGCGGGCGGCGCGCTCCGCGTAGCGGGTGATCTTCACCTCATCTGGAACAGTAACGACGACGATAAAGTCGAAGCGGCGTCGCCAGTCGGCGAGCACGCCTTCTTGCTCGCCACGGGCGCGGGCGTCGCGTTCGACCTCGAAGATCAGAGCCGACTCGACGACGGCGATGGCCGACGGGTCACGCTGAAAAACCTCTTCCATCCACCGCCGCTGCGCATCAATCACCGCCGGGTGCACGATGGCGTTGAGGTCTTGCAGACGGCCTTCCTTGAAGGCGAGCTCGGCCAGACGCGGACGATTCAATTTGCCGTCGGGGCTGACGACTTCGGGACCAAAGACACGGATGATCTCGGCGTAGACGGCATGCCCCGGCTCCATCAGCGCGCGGCCCAGGGAGTCGGCCTCGATGACCTCAGCACCCAGTGAGCGAAGCGTACGCGCGACAGTGCTTTTGCCGCTGTTCAGGCCGCCGGTGAGGCCGACGCGCAGCACTTATAGCCCCCGCCGCAGTTTTGCCGCGCGAACGGTGTTGGACATCAGCATGGCGATGGTCAGCAGCCCGACGCCGCCGGGAACAGGCGTGTAAGCGCCGGACAGCTCGAAGGCTCTGGGATCGACATCGCCGATGACCACCGAGCCGCGCTTGGCGAAGGCGGCCTCGCGTTTTTCATTGCCGGCAAAGAAGCGGTCGAACTCGGCGCGGTCGGTGATGCGATTCATGCCGACATCAATGATGGTCGCTCCCGGCTTGACCATCTCCGGAGTGATGAAGCCGGGGCGGCCGATGGCGGCGACCATGATGTCCGCCTGGCGAGTGATGGAAGCCAGGTCGCGGGTTTTCGAATGGCAGAGGGTGACGGTGGCATTTTCGTGCAGCAGCAGCAGCGCAACCGGTTTGCCGACAATATCGCTGCGGCCCACTACAACGGCGCGCTGGCCGCTGATGGGAATCTGGCTGCGCTTGAGAATCTCGATGACTCCCGCTGGGGTGCAGGGCGCCAGCGCCGCCGTCCCGCCTGCAAGCGGCCTGCATTAATCGGGTGAAAGCCGTCCACGTCCTTGGCTGGCGAGACGGCGTCGAGCAGAGCTTTCGTATCCACCTGTGGGGGTAGAGGCAACTGGATCAGGAATCCGTCAATCTCTGCGCGGGCGTTGAGTTGGGTCACAAGCGCCAGCATCTTTTCGGTGGTGACCGTCTCGGGCGGGGTGATGAGCTCGCTGTAGAGGCCAAGCTCGGCGCAGGCTTGCACTTTGCCGCGGACATAAATCTCTGAGGCGGGGACGTGGCCCACCAGCACTACTGCCAGGCCGGGGCGAATGTCCTTTGCTGCCAGCGCGCGGACCTCGGCGGCGACTTCTTCCTTGATCTGGGCGGCAATCGCCGCGCCATCCAGAATTCTCGGCATCTTCAGCTCCAAACACTCATCCTACTCTGTTTTGGAGTTTAGAAGAGTTCGATTGCCTGGTCGCTGTGTGTGCCTTCCGCGCTGCCGCCTGCTACGGCCACATGCGTCATCGTCTGGCTGGCCATTTTGTACGCGTCCAGATGGCTGGCAAGGATTGTCTCGAAGCTCTGACCGAGTTCGCCGTCCCAGGCGGGGTCGTCCATTCGCGCCGAGAGGAGCACCATGTGCTCCTTCATATCGCCGAGTGAACTTTGCACATGCTCCAGGCGCTGCCGCAGCACATCCTGGAATTGAATGTGGCCTAGCGCCTCGGGAGCCGCATACATTCTGTTCGTAATTGCCATCAACCTCACTGACAACATCCAGCAGCAATTTGCTGTTCCGGCTAAACTCCTGTTGCATCTGCTCCAGGTCAGCGGTCAATTGCGCCAGCGAACTGGCAGAACGGGTTAACTCGACCGCGGACCGTGCCTGCTCCATCTCTTTATTCACGCGTTCGCAGGTTGATTTAATCTTTTTCGAGATGTCGGCGGCGGCCTGGGTGGTGCGGACGGAAAGCTTTCTTACCTCGAAGGCGACCACGGCAAAGCCGCGTCCGGCGGAGCCGGCCCTGGCGGCTTCGATCTCGGCATTCAGGGCCAGCAGGCTCACCTGCTTGGCGATGGCGGTAATCACTTTGATGAGCGGTGTCAGCGCGACGACCTCGCCGGAGAGACTGTAGGCGTTCAAACTCGCGATCCAGTTCGCGGCTCTGCGTTGCCAGTTCTTCGCCGACCATTGCCACAATTTTTTGGTTACAGGCTACGCGCTGGTCGATACTCTCGGCCACCTGCTTGCCGCTGTGGATGGACTCGCCCAGCCGTAGCCTTTGCTGGTTACTACGCTCATAAAGTAAACCTAGTTGCTCAATAACGATACCGATCTCCGACTCGGATTGCTTGATCGAACCGTCAATCTGCCCGTGCATTACGTCGATGTAGGGCCGCGACTGGCTTATTTCGGCCTGTAGAATCT
>CAVQMQ010000024.1:0-152319 GCA_963713645.1 uncultured Acidobacteriaceae bacterium
GCGTCAGAGAAGACGACGCTTTTCGCCCGCCTCTCTCCGGCGCACAAGCAGCGAATCGTTCGTGTTCTGCGCAGCAAAGGTCACGTTGTGGGATTCATGGGCGATGGAATCAACGATTCTCCGGCACTGCGCGCCGCAGACATTGGCATCTCGGTCGATACCGGAGCCGACATCGCGAAGGAGTCGGCCGACCTGATTCTGTTGCAGAAGGATCTGATGGTGCTCGAAGGTGGCGTCATCGAGGGCCGAAAAGTCTTTGCCAACATCCTCAAGTACATCCGGATGGGAGCCAGTTCCAACTTTGGAAATATGTTCAGTGTGTTGGGAGCAAGTGCCTTTCTGCCATTCCTGCCAATGGCCCCAATTCAAATTCTGACCAACAACATGCTTTACGACTTCTCTCAGGTCCCGATCCCCAACGACGCGGTGGACGACGAATTGGTCGCGCATCCGCGGCCCTGGAACATCGGCGAGATCAAGCGGTTCATTCTCTGCATCGGGCCTATCAGCTCGATCTTCGACTACACAACCTTCTTCGTCATGCTCTATCTGTTCAAGTGCTGGGATCCAACCCGCGCTCCGCTGTTTCAAACGGGCTGGTTCGTTGAGTCCATCATGACCCAGACTCTCGTTATCCATATCATTCGCACGAATAAGATTCCTTTCTTCCAGAGCCGCGCAAGCTGGCCGTTGCTAATCACTACTTTCACGATCATGGCATTCGGAGCGTGGCTGCCCTATTCTCCGTTGGCCTCCTCGCTGGGCCTCACCCATCTGCCTCCGATGTATTGGCCTATCCTCCTGCTGACGCTCCTTGCCTACACGGGCCTTACGCAGGGCGTCAAAGTCTGGCTGTTGAGGATGAAATGGATCTAGGAAAGAGCAAATCAGTCACGCCTTTAGGCAGTTCCATGGAATCCCATGGGCCGTGGATCAACAAGAGCGCGTTTCGGCGTTTTCAGAAGTTCCTCGCCATGAAGCGCTTCAAGATGCCAGTGCGGAGCAGAAGGCTGTATCGCGCCGGCGGCATCGGGCTTCTCAGGGCTGCAGTGTTAGGCGCGAACGACGGCATAGTATCGACATCCAGTCTGCTGATCGGCGTTGCGGCGGCGCACGGAACTCACCGCAGCATCCTGGTCGCAGGGATCGCCGGCCTGGTGTCCGGAGGAATGTCCATGGCCGCAAGCGAGTACGTTTCCGTGCACTCGCAGGCCGACACCGAAGAAGCAGAACTGGCCCTCGAGCGTACAAAACTCAAGCAGGACAACAAGAGCGAACGCCAGGCACTAACGGCAATTTATGTGGCCCGCGGACTCGAGCCGCTACTCGCAAATCAAGTCGCGCAGCAGTTGATTGCCTATGATGAATTGGGCGCATATGCCCGTGACGAACTCGGTATCTCCGAAAAATTCCGCGCGCGCCCATTGCAGGCTTCCCTTTCGGCTGCATGCAGCTTTGCAGTTGGAGCCTTTATGCCACTCATAGTCAGTGCGATCGCACCAGAGGAGCGATTAATTCCTATCGTCTCTCTATCGTCGCTGGCTGTTCTCGCTCTAATGGGCGGACTGGCCGCGCGCGCGGGTGGCGCAAGGGTGATGATGGGCGCAATTCGCGTGACGTTCTGGGGCGGTTTGGCGATGGCGATGACCGCAGGCATCGGTTGGCTGGTTGGGGCAATCGCACAATGAGAGCCATTGAAAGCTCCAATTTGGCACTGTTTACCCACGATAAGGTCTTTTGTAGTCGGCAATTCTTACCGCGCTTGGGAGAGATGAGTACACGAGGTAATCTCGGTGACATAGGCCTGTTCGCACCAAGAAAGATCAGCAAACACTGGCCGACATTTCGGTATCGGTACTCCTTTTGGATTGCCCATTCCCTGCCACGGGAGCAGCCAAAACTCCACCTGGCTGAATAGTCGGCTTGTCAGACACTTGCTTTTGATCCTCAACTGGCCGGTTAGGCGGTTGCCTGGTGCTCATCGAAACTCGAGTCATGTGTGCGAGGGATTGTACCGGAGATGAGCCCCCGAAGCAGGCTTTATCCAACCCTGGGGCCCCCGCGTTGTCGACTTCACGCGAGGGTGGGCAAAGACGAGGATACTGCATGCTCCTCACGATTTTCACATTTTGCAGTTCATGATCATGCCAACTTGCAAGTTGGCTTGGAGAGCTCCGAAGCAACTCGGAAGTAGATGTCTTCCGAGTTCAAATCCGGGATTGGTGCTGATTTCTGCAAAGAGAACTTGGGCTGATCCCACACGATCAGCCCGTGGCCCGCTGGTTGCAAATTTGGCAGCATTTTGGCAGCAAATATCGCCGATTGTGCCGGTTTTGCCGACTGTACCGACTCATAAGTCCTGTGCCGTCTATAATTTGGCCTTTGAAGCATTCCATGGCATGGAAGAGGTCATCGGTTCGATCCCGATCAGGTCCACCAAAATAAATCAATTTTTTAGAAGACCACCTTCCGCGCTGCTTGCCTGCATTTCACCCGCAAATTGCAGAATCTTTTCGCGTAATGGCGTTGCCGGCATCTCCTCCTTTCCTTTCTTAAGAAGCTGTCCGAAAGCCTGGCAGATCGTCGCAAAAGCATATAGGAGCTAGCGATGCAGGTCACGGTTTCGGCCGGGCTGGCGCTGTTCTTTGCTTTTGGACAGACGATGCGTTTGTGTTTCTGTGCTGCGCATATATGCCTACAAAAATGGAGATTTCCTCGCCTCCCAGCCGGAGTTTTTGACAGAGCAAGGCCGATGAGGGCAAAAACTCCTTACGCAGGCGGAGATATTTTGCGGGTATGTCTATGCTGACGCGGAGCAAAAGGTGAAAAACAGCCTCAAAATAGGCTATTTTTCATGTGTTTTCGCGTGTTTTTTGACGTTAAATTGGCATCTGCAGTGCGGGCTCCTGCGTTCGGCGTGGCCGGTTGGGGATTCACGGCGTAGAGGCCGTCTAATGCCTTTGTTACTGGAGGCGTGCTAACATCATTGCCATCTATGACAATTAATGTGAAATGTCTTCCTTCCAGAAAATGGTCGATTGCTGCTTTGGGCTCGGCGGGGATGGGCCTGGTGATTGTGTCTTACCTGCTGGCCATTGTGGTTGGGGTCGCCTTTGTTGCGTTGCCTATTCTGCTGTTTGGGAGCTTTTCACCCGAGAATGCTTCGAATTTCCTGGTTTATCGGCTGCTGCTTTCGGCCTTCGGCGTGGTGGCCGGATTGACGATTCTTTGGTCGCTGGTGCCGCCAAGCGACGAGCAGAAGATCAATGGTATATCCATCGACCTTACAACCGAGAAGCGTCTGGCGAAGGAGATTGAGGCCATTGCGGAGGTGTTGCGCGAGCCGATGCCCTCAGTGGTTTATTTGATTGGCGACGCGAACGCGTTTGTCAGCGAACGGAAAGAGGGGCAGGGCAGGCGACGGATTCTGGCGCTGGGGCTGCCGCTGTTGCAGATGCTGACGATTGCGCAGTTTCGAGCGGTGCTGGCGCACGAGTTTGCTCACTACTACGCAGGCGATACACGGATGGGACCTTGGGTCTATGAAGCGCGGAGAACGCTGGTGCGCGCCTATGAGAATTTGGGAAAAAATTCAGAAGCGATGCGCTTTATCCGGCAGTGGGGGATTGCATCGGTTGCCTATCGATTGCTGATGGCCGGGTTGCGGGCGTACTGGAAGATCTTCATGCGCGCTACGCAGGCGATTTCGCGCAGGCAGGAGCTACGCTCTGATGAGCTCGCTTGTTACATTGCCGGTTCTGAGCCGCTGATTACAGGGCTTGAGAATATTCGCCGCTGCAATGCGGGGCTGGGCATGTACTGGAACTCATTTGTAGTGCCAGTTGCGCGAGGCGGATTTCAGCCGGATCTGGCAAGTGGGTTTCAGGAGTTCATGCACACGCCACAGGTGGCCAAGGCGACCACGGAGTATCTGAGCAGGCAGGCGGCGATAGCTAAGCCTTCGCCATTTGATTCGCACCCGCCGCTGAGCAAGCGCGTTGAACAGGCGCGGCAGATCAATTTGCCCGCCCCAGAAGGCGCAGAAGCAGAGGAGAACAACGAACTGCCGATGATCTCACTGGTTGAAAACCTCGGCCCGCTTGAAGCTCTACTGTTGAAGAAAATTATGCCGGAGGTGGCGGTTGAGAATTTGAAACCACTGAATTGGGAGACAGCTGGAACCGATATCTACATTCCTGCGTGGCGCGCGGAGGTGGCAAGCTTCCTTTTCTTTCTCTCGACAAAGAAAATAGACGAGCTACCGCTTCTTGTTCTTGATCCGCGGCATCTCGCGGGATTGGTTCCCGAACCGCCCAGAGTTCTGCTGAGTGCAGGGCAGCGCATCGCTCGCGCGTACGATGTATTGTTTTGCGCATTCGCACTTTGCCTGCTCGATAATGGCTGGACGCTGGTTACGCGGCCCGGCGATCTGGCGCTGGAACACGGCGCATCGTCAGTTGATCCGGCGACTGTTATTCGATCACTCAGAAATGGAACGCTTACGGTAGTGACATGGAAGGATTTCCGCGCTGAGCGAGGAATTGGCGACTGGGTGTTGGCGGCTCCAGTTGCATCGCTTGCAGCGTGCTGATTTTGCAGGTGAGATGCGGGTAAAAGAAAGCGGCAGTTGGCAGAGTTCAAAACAAGGACAAAGAATCACGGAGGAATTTTTAGCATATGAGCACTACTCCCCAGCAGCCAATCACTCTGCGCACGGATGAATCAGGCTCCAATGACCCGGAGATAGTGCAGCTGACCCAAGAGGTGCAGGGAGGGCGATTCGAAGGGCTGCGTGATTATCTTGCACGCACCCGCGCAAACAGCGATTGGCAGGATCGCGTTTATTTGCTGGAGCGCGTGGCACCTAAAGCTTCCATTGATGCGTTAGGCGCAGCTTGCGCAGCTGAGCCCGAAACCGCCGATTTGCAGTTGATACGGTGCGCCTACTATGCCGAACTAGCCAAGACGATGCGCGGTACCGGAACTGCCGATCAGGTTGGCCGCGCGCGTTTCCAGAACGCCGCTGACTGCGTGAAGGCGTCGATGAACGATATGGCGAAGAGCACGCAGTTGGACGACAAAGATCCTACGGCATACACGCTGGTTCTGAGGCCGCTGACAATTTTTACGCAGGTCGATCTTCAGCAAAAAGCTTTTGCTAAGGCCACGGCGATTGCTCCAGGGCTGGTGCCAGCATATTTTTCCCTCGTATCTTCATTTTCGAAGCGATGGGGCGGGAGTCATGAGGCAGCGCTGGCCTTTGCACGGAAGGCGATGAGCAATGCTTCTCCCGGCAGCGATATGGCGGCCTGCCTCTTCTGGGCTCACACACTGGTCCGAACGCACTTTGTGCATTTTGATAGAGATGCTCTAGGTGCAAAGCGATATGCTTCGAAATCCGAAGTGAGAAGCGAGTTGAACGCCGCCCTGGATAACTGGCTTGCGCCTCCGTACGCGTTGCGCCGGTCGAGTGTGCCGTTTCTTCGTAAAGCTTCGGAGTGGTACCGCGCTTTGATGGACGAGGAGCACCTCGGACGCGTGATCGTCTTGACCGGAGAAGAACCCATGCCGCCTGCGCTGACCGGACAAATGCTGCGCCAAACAAATGGCTCGTCGAAAGGCGGCGGCTTGCTCGGCTGGATCCTTGGTAGAAAACAGTGACGTGGAGACGCGCGATTCAAACTAATACCGGGCGTTTCGCGCTAGACTGTCACGAATGCCGAATAGCCTTGTGCGGCGCAACCCCCTTAGATCGCCCCAGCGACGAACCGCCTGCTGTGGGGTAGCGTTTCCGAAAAAAATGCGTCGCGAGGGTGGGGCACCTGGCGTTGTGCTGGTTGATTATCAAAAATCCTTGGAGAGCTTTTGCGATGGTTGGAAGCTCTGGACCCCTTTAGATTGGGTTTTGCGGTTTGCCTGCGTTGGGATTTCGAAGTATCCCAGGCCCAACTGCTGGAGTTGGCGCAGACAGCAACTGGATTCAACTGTCGACTTCAGCGAGCTGCTTATAGTAGAGACACATTAAAATGCCGTGGAATCTGTGAGCCGGCTACGATTTGCGTTGACATTTTACCGGCAAATTCATACTTTCTAGTAATCCAATGCGGCGCAATCGCTTCAAAAGCCACCTCAGCCGATATTTCGAAAGGGGTTTGACTATGAAACGCACGATGGCAGACGCGCAGTATCCGAGACCGGTGGAAGCCTTCGCCGAGACAAAAAACCACAAAATACTCCTTGCCGTGGTTCTCTGCATCCTCGCTCTGACGATCTCTCCGGCGGCGATGCTGGGCCAGGCTACCGGAAGCTTCTCGGGCAATGTCCTTGATAAATCCGGATCGGCGATCCCAGGAGCTACGGTCGTTGCTACCTCTGCTGGAACGGGGCTAACTCGAGACGGAAAGACGGACAATGCGGGGCACTATCTGATCCCTTTGCTCCCTGTCGGGAGCTACACGGTACGTGTGGATGTGGGGGGCTTTCAAAGCGCGGAATCCAAAGATCTGCACCTCCAGATTGATGAGGCCCGCGAACTCGATTTTTCGCTGGTACCGGCCACCGTAGTGACGACTGTCGCAGTTTCCGGGGAAGCGGTTGCTGTGGAGACAAGCAATCCGTCGCTGGGCCAGGTGATAACCGCGCAGCAGGTGTCGCAGCTTCCGTTGAATGGCCGCGATTTCGTTCAACTGGCCACGCTCACCGCCGGCGCCACGGCTGAGACGAATCCCGGCAGCTTTTTCAACTCCAGCCCCGACAGCGAAGTTGCCGCGCGCGGTTCGTACTCTCTGTCGGTTGGAGGATCGCGCCCCAACAGCACCGACTGGCTGCTGGACGGTGTGGACAATAACGAGCTGACGGCAGGCGGTATCGGCATTTTCTCATCGATCGACGACATTCAGGAATTCAAGGTGTTGACCTACACCTACTCCGCTGAATACGGCACCCGGGCCGGACCTACCGTTCTGGTCACGACAAAACAGGGATCGAACGACTTCCATGGATCGCTCTACGAGTTTGTCCGCAACACCGACCTCGACGCGAAGGGCGACTTTGACACCTCAACCCCGAAGTTCAATCTGAACCAGTTTGGTGGTTCGGTGGGCGGGCCTCTTCGCAAGAACAAGACATTCTTCTTCGTGGATGGCGAGCAGAAGTATCAACGCGAAGGAATTACCTTCACCGGTCTGGTTCCTACCAAGGAAATGACGAGTGGCGACTTTTCAGCCGATCCCTGGGGCAATAACATCTCTACCTCTTCAACCGGCAGTTTTGTACCCCAAATCGTCAACCCCAACGTGGCCGGCGCGTCGAATCCCTATTTCCAGTGCGTTGGCAGTTCAACAGGGCCTACAGAACCAGTCAATCCCGACGGCAGCCAAACCCCGGGAGTCAACTGCAACAAGATTCCAGCCGGCCTGATCAGCAGCATTGGCCAGGGCCTGATGAACCTGTATCCCCCGGTTGACCCCAATAATCCCCAGGAACTCCCTGCCGGAAGCCCCACCTCGGGATACAACTACGTCACCGAGCCGGTTCGCAGCCTGAACGAAACCAAGTTCGATGCTCGTATCGATCAGGCGTTCACCGCCGCAGACAATCTCTTTGCCCGTTTCAGCTACGATCAAGCGTCGTCGTTTGCTCCGGGCGGCGCGCCCGCGCCGTACCTCGCCGAAGGCAATCCATTCGGCAGCAATGAGAACCTCGTCAACCACGCACGCAATATCGCCATCGGCGAGACGCATGTCTTCTCCCCGAACATCGTCAACCAGGCCAGCTTTGGCTACGACCGCATCTTCGATTACATCGCTTCGCAGGATAATTTCACTTGCGAGTCTGCAAAACTGGGAATTCCCAACGCCGATCTGGGCTGCTCACCCACCGGCACCCCTCTTCCCGGCGGCTCGTACAGTCAAGGCTTGGTTTCCGTTGAAGTCGTGGGCGGCTATTGGTCCCTCGGAGATCGCGGCTACTCACCCTTTCAGGGCGGAACCAATATTTACTCCTTCAAGGAGGTTGTCGACCTGATCCGCGGCAAGCATGAAATCCGCACCGGCATCGATTTCCGTAACAACCAGATGAACGTCGGCACAGAGGCATTTCAAGACGGCTTCTGGCTCATCGGCAACGAAGGATTCTTTAGCGGCAATCCCGAGTCCGACCTGCTGCTCGGTTTGGCGGGAGGAGCCATTCACGACCAGACATACGACGGTGCAATCACTGGCCGCCGCTGGCAAATCTACCGGCCTTTCTTCGAGGATGACTGGAGGGTTACCCCGGCTCTCACTCTCAACCTTGGCCTGGCGTGGGACATGACCACTCCCATTACCGAGGCCGATAACCGGATGGCGGACTACATCCCCTCCACGAACCCGCTCCAGGCGGGACAGCTTCTGGTTGCGGGGCAAAACGGAGTAAGCAGATCGGCGGGCGTCAACATGTACTGGGCCGCATACGAACCCCGCGTCGGCCTCACATGGAAGGTTCTCCGCAGCGACAAGACGGTGCTTCGCCTCGGCTTTGGCATCTACCACGATTCGGCCTGGAGCCAGGGTGCGCAGGGTCTGTGGCAGAATCCACCCAATCTTGGCGAGTCCGATAACTTCAACGGCCCAGTCAGTCTCTCGAGCGGCTTTATGCCCCTCCCAACTCCCCAAAACGTGGCCCCCTGCAGTAGCACCAACAGCAATTGCTTCACCGGTTCGTTCAATTGGGAGCCGACGAACAACCAGCCGGGCCGGGTTCACCAATATAACGTGAACGTCGAACGCCAGTTGCCGGGCAATGTTGTGCTTACCGCAGGCTATGCCGGTTCAACCGGCGGCCATATCCTGGTCTTCGGCAACGACCTGAATACGCAAAGCCCGTCCGCTTGCGGCATGGTCTCCGGCTACACTCTCGGCTGCTTGCCGGGAGGACAGCCGTATGTGCCGCCGTACGAATCCAATACTCCCGACGACAACGCGATCTTCCTCATGGGCGACGCGGGCAAAACGCATTACAACTCAATGCAGTTAAAGGCGGAGACCAAAACGCCCAAGCACGGTCTTTACGCGCTGGTTGCCTACACCTACTCGCGCACCTACGACAACGGTCTGTCCGACGGCCTGGGCTCGGTGTTGAGCGCCCCATATTTCCCGCTGCCGAACTGGGAAAATCTCGACTGGTCCCTGTCGCAGATCAATCTCGATCAGAGCTTCACCGGCAGCGTCATCTATGATCTGCCTTTCGGCAAGGGCAGGAATTTCGGAAACAACTGGAACCCTCTGACCAACACGCTTCTCGGCGGGTACCAGGTCACGCTGATCGAAAGGATCTCTTCCGGGTTCCCGGTCCCGCTGATCGACAGCAACAACCAGGCTGGGCAGGGCTTCAATTCCTTCGAAAACGGCGGCAACGACAACAACTTCAACCGGCCCGATCGGGTTCCCAACTGCAACCCGTACGCCGCCAACCACAGCCAGCACAAGTGGATTAACGCATCCTGCTTTGTTGCGCCCGCTTCAGGCGAGTTGGGGAATGCGTCGCGCGTCCCGGTCGTCGGGCCGGACTTCGTCAACACGGATTTCTCGGTGATCAAGCAGTTTGCGCTGCCGCGTAAAGAGATGGGTTTGAACTTCCGCGCCGAGTTCTTCAACCTCTTCAATCATCCGCAGTTTGGTATGCCGGTCAACGATGTGAATGCTTCAGGGTTTGGCGCCGTAAATTCCACCGTGAACAACCCTCGGCTGGTGCAACTGGCGCTCAAACTATCCTTCTGAAGCCGGGCGATACGGAACCAGATACTTGCTTGCTGTTGGAGGACCCGTATCGCCGTCGAGTGTTCTGAACAGTGGCAGGCGAAAAGGCCTGCCGCCGAAGCGAGCTGACTTGCTCCCTCCGCTGGAGTCCGGTATCAGTCCCACGCGATCAAGCCCAGGGGGTACGGCGGCTCGATATGGCTCTTAATGACCGCTTCGAGGTCCAGGGCGAAGCCGCCGTAGAGCCGCACGGACACACGGAGCGCGGCTGATTACCTCCAACCGCTCGGACTTCGAGCTGATTCAGAGCTATCGGGATTTCCGGCGGGCAGTCTGGTAAGCACCTGCGATGCGGCGGACGCTCGCTCTTCCCACCCCACGGACGAAGACCTGTCCGTGGGGACCCCGGTTCGCTCGCAGGAGGTTCGTTGCTTTCCCATCCTTCGATAGAAAAAATCGAAGGATGGGGCACCCGGCCGGAGGCGCGGTTGCGTGCAATCCCACTCTTCGGCGGATATTGGCGGGTTGGTTTCGTCATTGGCCGCTCTGATTAAGGAAGCTGGAAATTGGAAGTGGGCTGATCGGATTTCTTTTCTGCTGCGGTGAGATATGAAATCCCAGGTCCGAAAATCCGAACCTGGGGTATCTGTGCTCAGAGATAAGTCGAGATGTAGGCCATCCGGTCTACTCTCGCGGCGCAGATTATTCAATCTTCCCAATGGCGCTTCCGAATTCGGTGGTCACTACCACTTCCGATCCACTCTTCAAGCCGTTCGGGACCTGAACGTTGATCTTCGTAGGGCTTACGAAGATGAGATTTGCCGCGATGCCGTTGATTGTTACGCTCGTCCCTGCCAGTTGCGTTGGAAAGTTTTTCTTCGCGCGACTGGTTGCAATCGCCAGGCTGTTCCCAGCAATCGAAATCCACATGCAATGCTCAATGTTCTCTCCTTTGCGGCAGGCCTTAGCAACTACTCCAGCCGAAGTAATTGATGGTGGCGGTTCCCCAATTGTGAACAGTTGCGCGCTTGCCTGATCGAGCAGACTCTGCGCTGTCACGTGAACAGTTCCGCTGCCCTCTACTACCATGGCCGGTGCACTGGTATTTGCTTCGGCATATTGGATGTCTTCTGAGTAGATTTGCAGATAGTTCATCGGAGCAGGGGCAGGGCTTGTCATTCCGCCGAACGTTGGAGCAGCCGTCGTTCCGTCGAAGTAAAAATTCAGCACGTTGTACAGCGCCTGCTCCGGCGGAATCAGAGCGGAGGGGTCACGGTTAACCAAGCTCCCATAAGTCGTGTCGGCCGGCGGAAGACTCGCCATTGGCACGGTCAGGCATGACTGTGGAATGCAAGCCACAGGGATGCAGTCATTCGACGGGCCTTGGAGGCAGGTCACGAGGGCGGTAAGGACTGATCCAGTACATGTTGCGGGGAGGGAACTGGGATTATTGGGGTTGGGCGGAAAGGAGTCGGTGCATCCTTCCTTCAAAGTGGCCTTTGAAAAAGTCGTGCTAAATTGTGAGCCGCCGAGAGCCTGTGCTGAAGGCCATGCCAAATCTTCAGTCAGATTCGACAGTTGCTTCACACCGGGGACGCCCATATCGTTCGCGTTCGCTACCTCATGCGACGCAACCATTCCGCTGGTTTGTGTGGCTTTCGCATTGTCCCCTCCCACCGCAGGTTGCTTAAAATACTCCAGAATTGTCGCTTCCGCGGCGCAGTCACGGTTCCTGTTGGGCGCGCAATCTGCGGACAGATCGGAAGGCGTCGAGAAATCGGTGCCGGGGAAGTTGGGAAGACCATCCCCTGTGGTGACGACCAGCGTGACTCCGTGGAAAATATTGGCATATGTGTTGATCGCGTCTTCCCACTCATCTATAAATACCTGATCGGTGCCCTGATATTCCGGCTGATTCGGGAAGTGGAACTGAAGAAGCGCAACCCACATATCGCTGGGTGAAATTGGACTCCCGTCCGGATTCTGCGGATTATCCGAATTCCCGTTGTTGGGCACAATGATTTCCGCCGACGCCGCGGTGGGCCCTGCCACTGAGATTGAAACGAAGAGGGGATCCGATCCGTACCGCTCGGCCACCGCCTTCAAAAAAGTTCGCCACGCGCATTTGTAAACAGGATTCCAGGGTAGCGGAAATGTGGTGCTGTCGGTTGCCTCGGCAAAGCCGGTGAATGTTACGGTTCCGCAGTCGCTGGGCGGCACTATGGGATGCGGAGAATGAAACAACCCGTTGCAACTCGGAATCTTATCTGCAAGAAGCCACTGCGGCGATTGAAATCCCGGCATCAGGATGAGTTGGATGGTTTTTGGAGTTTGAGCTGGATTCTGCTGATTCCACACTCTGGCCAGTTTGAAGGCTTCGTCCACGTAGTTCCAGAAGTACGAGTCAGATTGCCCCGGAGGTTTGGGGTTGACTGTGTCCCAGTGTACCTGCAAGGCCAGGCCGGCAATCGCCGAGTCCTGGAGCAGGCCTTGGTAGAACTGGCTGAAACCAGCGTCCATCTCATTCTGCGTGGCGGAGGGATTAGCTGTCTGCAGGGCACTAATCTCGTCCACCACACTGACCACGGCATAGATTCCCCGTGGCGAAGTTTGGGCTATCAGAACCGGCGCCATCAGCAGCGCCACCATAAGTATCAGACAAAATCTAGCTAGATCCCTCATCACTGACTCCTTCATCTACCGATCTACGACGAGGCCAGAATGATAAACTCTGCGCCTGCTGTTGTAATAGTGTTTTTATGAAGGATGCGTTTCACGGCGGTCAATTTTTTTGCGCTCCTGATCTACCTCTAAAATGTTTAGCCGGTCAACACGAAGCGGCACCACCGATGACAAAGGCCGTTCCCGATGGGAACGGCCTTTGTGCATTGCGTTTGAACATTGCCTTGACGGCCAGTCCTAGTTCCCGGCGACGGGTTCGGCCTGTGATTCGCAGTTGATGGGCGAGGCGGCGTTGTTTGAGGCCGGACGGATGGAGTCGAGCCTTCGATGGGCTTTTCGCCGAGGACGTGTCCAGAATCCCTTCGACTTCGAGCATGCGAGCCTGTAAAATTATGTCAGGAGTTGGTTGCGCATGGCGACAGTGGTTCATCCCGTGGCCGAGGCTTTGAGTCGCCCAACGGCGGTTGGCAGTGTGCTGGCTTCTTTCTGCATGGAAGGTCTTGTACCCGATGCCGAGACGGCGGCGCTGCTTTCGAGGTATGAGACTGGTTCCCTCTCGCTTGATGAACTCGGTTTGGCAATTGAACGCCACGTCGCCCAAATGGTGATCGAAGTACCCATCAAAGGCGCTGCCTGAGTCACCGTTCTCCCCTGCCGTCTCGGAAAGCCATGGCTGCCAGACCTAAGTATCAACCGAGCGACGTCCCAGACAACAAGTTCGGTTTAACCAGACACGCGGAGTTGCAGCGGCGCGAGACTCCGCTTGCTCTCCGGCGGTTGCTCGATTTGCAGCAGAAACCCATCGCCGGGAGCTTTGACACGAGACATTTGCAGGAAATTCATCGCTACCTTTTTCAGGATGTATACGATTGGGCTGGAGAGTTCCGCGCGGTCGGCATTGCAAAGCCGGGAGCGGCCTTTCCACAACCGGAATATTTGAAGGCGAGCCTTGATTCGCTCTTTGCCGAACTGGCGCTGAATGGTTGCCTGAAAAACCTGTCTTGTTCGGCTTGGGCGCACAGAGCGGCATATTTTCTGGGTGAAATCAACGCGATTCATCCTTTTCGCGAAGGAAATGGGCGAACACAACGAGAGTTTATTCGTGAACTTGCGCTGGCAGGGGGCCACCGTCTGATCTGGAAGAGCCACACACAGCAGGAGATGATTGACGCGTCGCAGTTGAGCTTCCTGCGCAAGGATTATTCTGATCTGGAACGGATTCTGACAACAACTCTGGGCGAAGGGAAATAATCGGGCGAGCCACTCTCGAACGTTGCTTGTTTGGATTCAAGGGTTCCATGAGAAAGGCCGTTCCCGATGGGAACGGCCTTTGTGGTTTTGCGCCGAAGGCGCGACTGCTGCATGCAATGCCTAGTCCCCGGCGACGGGTTCGGCCTGGGACTCGCGGTTGATGGGCGAGGCGGCGTTGTTTGAGGCCGGGCGGATGGAGTCGAGGCGGACGAGGCCCTCGACGGGCTTTTCGCCGAGGACGTGCTCGCGGTAGAGCTTGGCCATGCGAGCGTTCTCGGCGTCTTCCTTGACCTTGTCGGCTGTCGTTGCTGCACGGGCGCGGAGCTTTTCTTCGCGACTGTTCTTGGCGATGCCCAGTTCGTCGAGGGTGTGATTGGCCTCGGCGTTAACGTGCTCCATGTTGAGGTTGAGGGTGTGGCCGACCTGGGTCATGCCAACCTTTTTGCCGCCGGCGAAGATCTCGTGACGGCCGTGCTCCTCATACCACTTGGTCAGCGTCGAGGTCATGTGCATCTTCTCGATGATGTTGCGCCAGCCGACGCCGGTGTTATAGGCGCAGAAGCTGATCTCGCCTTCCTGCGTGGCGTAGGGGATGATGCACTGCTCGGTGCGGCGGAAGTCGTAGTTGAACAGGTCCTGGAACCACATGCCGGCGATGAAGAGGAAGTTCCAGCGATCGGAACGGCGCTTTTCGATGTCGGCCAGCGTGCGGTCGCCCTTGACGGAGCCGTAGTCTTTGCCGGTGGCGTTGAAGGTCTTGTCCATCTTCTTGAGCATGTCAGTGATCTTGAAGTGGGTGGGGGACTGGAAGGGATCGTAGTTGCGCATCAGCGCGAGGCCGAAGCCGATGACCGAGAGCCACTTGCCGCGGGCCGCATCGTTGACCTTGGCCAGATCCTTGGCCACCTTGTTCATATTGAGGAAGGCGGTGACGGGCGCGGCTTCCTTGGTTTCCTTGTCGATCATCAGCGCCATGCCGATTCCGCAGTTGGGGTGGCATCCGCAGGAGAGCTGGCCCCACTCGGCGGAGGGTCCGTGAATGAGATCGGCCCAGTCGGAGAAGGTGGACATAAAGCTGATGGGGAACCAGTCGCGGGCTGGCTCGCCGAGGCCAACCTGGTTCTTGATGTCGTGCGCCATGTGCGATAGGGTGTAGCGCTGGGCGAAGCGGCGCTCGTCGGTGATGTCCTCGTCGCGGCCGGTAAAGCTGACAGGCTGGAAGCTGAGGAAGCTGATCTTCTTCGGGTTATCAAGCGCGAACTGGATGATGTGGCCGACCTGCTCGTTGTTGATGCCGTTGATGATCGTGGTGACCGGAACGATGTCCACGCCAGCTTCATGCAGGTTGTTGATGGCCTGCAGCTTGACGTCGAAGAGGTTGCCCACCTTACGATGCGAGTTGGCGGCGTTACCAATGCCGTCGAACTGGAGGTAGACGTAACGGAGTCCAGCTTCGGCAGCGGCGCGGCAGAGTTCCTTAGACTTGGCGAATTCGATGCCGTTCGAGGCGGCCTGCACACTGTTGTAGCCAACCTTGCGGCTGTAGGCGACGGCGTCAAGGAAGTAGGGCGAGAGGGTCGGCTCACCGCCGGAGAACTGAACGCTCATCTGCCGCTTGGGCTTGACGGTGATGGCGTTGTCGAGCATGGTCTTGATCTCGTCCCAGGTGAGCTCGTGGACGAAGCCGACCTGATTGGCGTCCATGAAGCAGGGATCGCACATCATGTTGCAGCGATTGGTGAGATCGATGGTCAGCACCGAGCCGCGGCCGTGAGTGACGGTCGAGGTGCCGTGGTGGTGGAGGTTCTTGTCGCCGTCGCCGTGGGCCTTGATGTCGCGGCCAGGGAAGCTCTCTTCGAGATGCTTGAAGAAGGCCGTGTCGATAGACATCAGATCCTCGAAGTGGCCGTGCTTGGGGCAGTCCTTGACCATCAGGATCTGGCCGTCGCGCTCGATGATCTGGGCCTTGATCTCGCCCACCTTCTCATTGAGCAGCACTTCGTGCGGCAGCTTGCCGTCAAGAATCTGCTGGCGAATCTCAGGGACGCACTTGGGGCACAAAGAATCAGTTGTCCGCGGCCACCCTAGGGGCGGCTTCTCTTTCTCGTAGCTCTTCAGCAGGGGCTTATCGCTCCACGACGGGGTAAACGACGCGTTGGGGCTGATGCGGTTGAGCCGTTCGTAAACAACCCAGGCTCCCTTGGCCGCGTAAACGGCAACTTTCTCGGCGTACTTTACGGCTTTGGACATATGCTGGCGTCTCCTTGAAAATATTGGTCAAGTGAAGCGGGTTGAGGCGGATCAAGCACGCCTTCATCCCGAGGTTCCCGAAAAAAGCCGGGAATAACGAAAGCTGAAAACCCAACACTAGGGTAACGTCTGCCCCCGGTCAACTCAAATCCCGAGCAGTGAATGGGGAGATTTGGCAGCGAACAGGTCTTGTGAAGCGCTGAATGGATGGATGGCAGTGCCACGGGTCAAGTGATCGCTGCCGGAATATTCATGGACGGAAGCGGCGAAATGGACTATTTTGGCGTAGGAGTCCCCCATGAGCTTTCACTCCCCTCGCTGGATCTTCAAGCTGATGGTTGAATTTGCGGTCGCTGTGACTGGCCTGCTGGTTTGCTTCGCCATAGCCAGTTGCGGAGGAGGGGAAACCCATTCCATTCCAGCCGGAGATTTTTCGCTCACCGTATCGCCGGTAACCTTGAGCATCACCGCTGGGGCAACTGGTTCTCCGGTGAGTGTTTTGGCTACGGCTGCGAACGGCCTTACCGGCACGGTCACAGTAGCAATTACTGGGTTGCCTGCCGGGGTTACAGCCAACCCAGCCACGCTTACGCTGACGTCCGGGACGGCACAGAACGTGACGTTCACTGCTGCTTCAGGCGCCACAGCAGGCAGCGCCACGGTCACGTTGACCGGAACTTCGGGAACGTTTACCCACTCGGCTACAGTGGCGCTGAGCGTCTCTTCTGCGGCTCCACCAGCTGACTTCTCGCTGAGTGCCTCCCCGGCATCGCTGACGATCACTGCTGGAGCTGCAGGTTCTCCGGTGAGCGTTTTGGCAACGGCTGCGAATGGCTTCAGCGGCTCGGTCGCAGTTGCGATCTCCGGGTTGCCCTCCGGGGTTACAGCCAGCCCGGCTACGCTCACTCTGGCTCCGGGAACGGCGCTGAGTACGACACTCACCGCGGCGTTGAGCGCAGCCGCCTCCGCGCCGACAGTCAGCTTTACAGGCGCCTCCGGCAGCCTCACTCACACTGCTTCACTGGCGCTGACGGTACAGGCCGCAACCAAGACTATTGCCCCGGATGTGACGACCTACCACAACGACATCGCACGCGATGGACTCAATGCGGCGGAGACGATTTTTACGCTGAGCAATGTGAACTCCGTGCAGTTTGGCAAGATCGGTTTTGATACCGTGGATGGGCTGGTCGATGCGGAACCGCTGTATCTGGCCAATGTGACAATCGGCGGCAAGCTGCATAACGTGATCTATGTGGCTACGGAGCATGGCAGCGTTTTCGCTTTTGATGCCGACAGCGGAACGCAGCTCTGGAAGACTTCGGTGCTTGCCAGCGGCGAGACGACCAGCGACGACCGTGGGTGCGGACAGGTAACTCCGGAGATTGGAATTACCTCGACTCCGGTGATTGATCGCACGCAAGGGACGAATGGAACCCTGTTTACCATCGGCATGAGCAAGGATTCCGGCGGCAACTACCATCAACGGCTTCATGCCCTGGACATCACGACTGGAACTGAGATCAGCGGCAGCCCGACAGAGATAGCAGCGAGCTATCCGGGAGCGGGGGAGGGCTCGTCGAACGGCAATGTGATCTTTGCGCCGGGACAGTATAAGGAGCGCGCCGCGTTGCTGCTATTGAATGGAACCATTTATATCGGATGGTCTTCTCACTGCGATATCCAGCCCTATACCGGCTGGGTGATGGGCTACAGCGAGTCCACGCTGCAGCAGACGCAGGTACTGAACATGACGCCGAATGGTAACGAGGGTTCGGTCTGGATGAGCGGCGATGGGATCGCCGCGGACAGCAGCGGTAATCTTTATTTCCTTGACGCAAATGGAGTCTTCGATACTACGGTCAACGCAAGCGGCTTTCCATCACAAAATGACTTCGGCAACGCGATGGTGAAGCTCACAACGAGCGGGAAGCTGGCCGTGGCTGATTACTTTGAGACCTATAACACCGTCACTGAATCCGATGAGGACGAGGATCTGGGCTCGGGTGGAGAAGTGCTGTTGCCAGATATGAAGGATGTGAATGGCACAGTACGTCATCTGATCGTTGGCGCGGGGAAAGACAGCAATATCTATTTGGCGGACCGCGATAACATGGGGAAATTTAACGCCGCAGGACCGCTGGACACAAATATTTATCAGGAAGTTACAGGCGCGCTCTCTGGCCAGGTATTTTCTACGCCCGCATTCTTCAACGGAGTGCTGTATTACGGAGCGGTGGGGGATAACCTGAAAGCTATCCCCATGACCAGTGCGAAGCTGGCGACCGCAGCTTCAAGCCATTCAGCCGTGAGCTTTGCGTACCCTGGAGCGACACCCAGCATATCGGCCAACGGAACGCAGAACGGAATTGTATGGGCGCTTGAGTCTGGCCCTGGATCGGCAGCTGTTCTGCATGCCTACGATGCGACCAATCTGGCGCACGAGCTATATAACAGCACGCAGGCGACTAGCAGTCGAGACAGCTTTGGCAATGGCAACAAGTTCATCACGCCGCTGATTGTGAATGGCAAGGTCTACGTGGGCACTCCGACGGGCGTTGCCGTCTTCGGGCTTCTCGGCAAGTAACGCAGCCGGCGGCCTCAGCCGGGTTGAGAAATGCCGGCGAGACCGCCGCGTGCCCATTCTTTACGTCACCGTAATGCTATAGCCCTTCCACATTGATCCCACCACGCTCGCTGTCTGGCCTTCCATGATCAGCGTTTGCGCTACTGTGGTTACCTCATCTACCGCGCGGCTCTCACTGGAGTTGGATTGAGAAACCAGCGCCAAGTGAAGGTTGGGCCGAATATCCACCATGCGCACCGCACCCGGCCACACCACCTGCGGCGCATAGATGTCACTGCCGTCTTTGGTGATATGCGTCCAGACGCCGCTGCTGAAATCATTATCGATTCGCACTTCATTGAGGACGAGATCGGTAAATACCTGCGTGATGGTTGGAGTTAAGGCCTGGCTGTCCTGGCTGGCGGCGGTCCCGATCACGAAGCGGGCTGTGTACTCGTTGAAGGTTAGAACATCCGTGCGATTTCCGGCGTTCGGATCATTTGGATCATTGCCTGGAGAGGGAGCATTCGCATAAACCCCAAAATCATCCGGGATGGTGATGATTGTCTGTCCCCCGCCGGGCGGCGGAGTGACAACGCGCCAGGGAATCGTGCTCAAGGTGGGTGTAGCCGCAGGGCTCCAATAGATAGCGATCCGCACTACTTCATTATTGTCAGCGTTATTGACAATCGTGATAGTCGACATACGAGTTTGCCTCCTTATTGACCGATCCCTATCGTAGCCGATTCCCCTGAGGCCTCGTCAATCTGGTGATTCGGCAGGAGATTGCGGCGGGTAATCCTTCCCAGATGCACCCCTTTTGTGTCACACTTATCGGCATGGGAAGCAAAGACAAAGGCAAGAAAGAAGTCAAGAAAGCGCCGAAGCCCAAGCCTAAACCGGAACCCGGCCGCAAACGCGAAGGGTTCTCGCCAGCCCCGCCGAAGTAGGGAGCTACTGCCCCTTCAGCGCCATCAGACGCAAGAAGGCCCTCCCCATCGGGAAGGGCCTTGTTATTTTTGAAGCGCAACGAGCTGACTTACGCCACTACTTCAATGCCCATCGAGCGCGCGGTTCCCTTGATGCTCTTGATGGCCGATTCGACAGAGGCGGCGTTGAGATCGGGCATCTTCTGCGTAGCGATCTCGCGCACCTGCTTTTCGGTGACCTTGCCCACCTTGTCCTTATTGGGCGTGCCGGAACCCTTGGGGATTCCCGCGGCCTTGAGCAGCAGCACCGGCGCCGGGGGCGTCTTGGTGATGAAGCTGAAGCTGCGGTCGGCGTAGACGGAGATAACGACCGGGATGACCAGGCCTTCCATCTCTTTGGTGGAGGTGCGCGCGTTGAACTGCTTGCAGAACTCCATGATGTTGACCTGGGCCTGGCCCAGAGCGGGTCCGACCGGAGGTGCCGGGGTGGCCTTGCCAGCCACAATCTGCAGCTTGACGTAGCCGGTAACTTTCTTCGGAGGTGCCATGTTTCGATTCCTTCGGAACCAGCTTTCAGCTTCTAGCTCTCAGCTTTCAGCGGGTGTATTCCTGTTCAAATTTTGGTGTTGCTGCTTCAGTGTTTGCCTGCAACCGGCGGCTGCTAGTGACCGAGCCGGCTAGAAGCTGAAAGCTATTAGCTGAAAGCTGCAACTACTCAATCTTTTCGACTTTGCTGAACTCAAGCTCGACCGGGGTGGAGCGTCCGAAGATGGTGACCATCACCTTCATGGTCTCGCGATCTTCATTGATCTCATCCACCACGCCGTTGAAGTTGGCAAAGGGTCCGTCATTGATGCGGACCTGCTCATTCTTCTCAAACTTGATCTTCATCCGCGGCTTGTCTTTGGATGTTTCGGAGCGGAAGAGGATGGAACTCACTTCTTCCTCTGAGAGCGCGACCGGCTTGTCGCCAGTGCCCAGAAAGCCCGTAACCTTGGGAGTATCTTTCAGAACGTGCCACAGATGATTGTCGAGTTCCATCTCGACCAGCACATAGCCGGGGAGAAAGACCCGCTCGACGGTGCGTTTTTTGCCGTTGACAATCTCCGTCACCGGCTCGGTGGGAATCATGACGCGGCCCACCTGAGCAGCCAGCCCGAAAGCCTGCACACGAACCTCAATGGACTCGCGCACCTTGCGCTCAAAGCCCGAGTAGGCGTGCAGGATGTACCACTTGAAATTCTCATTGCGCACCGGCGCGGCTTCAGCCTGCTCCGGCACGACGGGTTGTTCCAGTTCTTCTGCCATTTGGGTCTCTTTCGCGGCTACTGCTGCAATCCGCCCAGCCGTTTCAGCAACTGGTCGAGGCCATATTTGAAGATGCCGTCCACAACGAAAAAGTAGACGCCGAAGATGAAGACCGCGATCAGCACTACGGCAGTAGTCGACTCGACTTCCTTGCGGGACGGCGTGACCACCTTGCGCATCTCGGCGCGGACATCGCTCAGGAAACGGGTAAAGTCATTCCACACGCCAGCCGCATTCTCGCCGAACTTCGACATGGAATTGTCCCCCTGCCTCTTTGCCGGCCGCTGTTCGCCGTTCACAGTAATTGCTTTTGTTGCCATGCTTCTATTCCTTCGCGACCGGGTCAGTTTACCGGCCACATAACTACTCAATCTGGCAGGGGCGGAGGGATTCGAACCCCCAAGTTCGGTTTTGGAGACCGACAGTTTAACCGTTGAGCTTACGCCCCTAAAAGCAGTGGCTAGTTGACAGTGAACAGAAAGCGTCGCCGGTTTCCACAGACACTTACTGTTCACTGACCACTGCGTTACTTCGTTTCCTTGTGCGCCTGGTGCTTGCGGCAGCGGTTACAGAACTTCTTGAACTCCAGACGGCCAGTGGTCGTCTTCTTGTTCTTTGTTGTTGAGTAATTACGCTCCTTGCACTCAGTGCACTGCAATGTTACTATTTCCCGCATTTTGCTTACCCTCTCAATCCTATTACCTTGCCGGTGTCCAGCGGCAATTCCATCCCCAGGATGAACTCCCACCGAAGAAGAAGAGCATTATGCTTAAATCCCCGCTCCACTCGCACCCAGATACCAATGTCGTCCGATGAATCTTCCACCTCAACCGTAAGCGGATTCAGCGCATCGACCCAAGCTGTATCGTGAAGAAACTTCCAGCCTTCGTCGCTAAGAAAGAAAGTCACGCGCTTTCCCGCAAGCTTCACGATGCCCTCGCCACGCGCTTCCGAGGCAAATAGACATCAAGAAGGCGAAAGATTGCTTGCTCCAATTCAGCCGATCCTGTCGTCAAAAACCGTTCAACCACTTCTTCATCGATCTCGAAATCAACGGGCTCTTCGCCTCCTAAAATCGATATCTGGTATCTACCTTGCCAAGTATCTAAAGTGACCGAGTCCACATGGCATTCTTCATTCCGTTCCTCCACTCTTGCATTCAGCCAGCGCCCGAATTGAAGCGTTCGATGGAGAAGTTTCTGCTGCGAAAGGCTTCCAGCATAGGCGCTCCGCGCGTAGTCCTCTTCAGAAACCTTCTCGCACTGGGCAGCGGCCTTTTGCTCCTTGTCCAGCGGGGGAAGCTCGTTCGCAGGGATTTGTTGAGCGCGTAACCAATCCTGCGCGCTTGACCTCGACCCTCGTACAAAAACTTCCATTGCCACACCCTCAACCAACTTACTTCGTAATCTCCGAGACCGTGCCGGCGCCGACGGTGCGGCCGCCTTCGCGGATGGCAAACCTGAGGCCCTTTTCCAATGCCACCGGCGTAATCAGCTCGATCGACAACTGCACGTTGTCGCCCGGCATCACCATCTCCACGCCCGCCGGAAGCTCGGCCACACCCGTCACGTCTGTCGTCCGGAAGTAGAACTGCGGCCGGTAGCCCTTGAAGAACGGCGTGTGACGACCGCCCTCTTCCTTCGAGAGCACGTAAACTTCGCCCTTGAAGTTGGTATGCGGCGTGATCGAACCCGGCTTGGACAGCACCATGCCGCGCTCCACGTCTTCCTTTGGAATGCCGCGCAAAAGCAGGCCCGCATTGTCGCCGGCCAGCCCCTCGTCCAGCTGCTTCTTGAACATCTCGACGCCCGTGACCACCGTCTTGCGGGTCTCGCGGAAGCCCACGATCTCGGCTTCCTCGCCCACCTTGATCTTGCCGCGCTCGATGCGGCCCGTGACAACAGTGCCGCGTCCGGAGATCGAGAAAATATCTTCGATCGGCATCAGGAAGGGCAGGTCGATGGCGCGGTTGGGCTGCGGCACATAGCTATCCACGGCCGCCATCAGATCGTCAACCGACTTCTCCCACTTGGCTTCGCCGTTCAAGGCGCCCAACGCAGAGCCGCGAATCACCGGCGCGTCGTCGCCCGGGAACTGGTACTTCGAGAGCAGCTCGCGCACTTCCATCTCGACCAGCTCGATCAGCTCTTCGTCCTCGACCGCGTCACACTTGTTCAAGAAAACCACCAGCGAGGGAACGCCCACCTGGCGGGCCAGGAGCACGTGCTCCTTGGTCTGGGGCATGGGGCCGTCGGTGGCCGCGACGACCAGAATGCCGCCGTCCATCTGCGCCGCGCCGGTGATCATGTTCTTGATGTAATCGGCGTGGCCGGGGCAGTCAACGTGCGCATAGTGGCGATTCTTGGTCTCGTATTCCACGTGCGCGGTGGCAATGGTGATGCCGCGCTCCCGCTCTTCCGGCGCGTTGTCAATCGAATCGAACGAGCGGAAAGAATTCTTCGGGTTGTGCTTCGACAATACCTTGGTGATGGCCGCCGTCAACGTCGTCTTGCCGTGATCGATGTGTCCGATCGTTCCCACGTTCACGTGCGGCTTGCTGCGATCAAATTTTTCCTTCGCCATGACCCTGTCTTTCCCTTCCGTTTAGACTTATCCGGCTCCGGCAGCGCCAAAGCCTCTAAAATTCCGCCTCAATAGTAGGCGTACACCCTGAAAAATCTTTGCCGCAGTTGAGCCGGCACCGCTTCCACCAGCCGCAGATACCGCTCCCGCGTCAATGCCTGGTCGGAAACCGGAAGCGCCGTATACAGCGCAATGGCATCTTTGCCCAAAAATCCGCGCTTCAGAACCGTTTCGTAATCGCGAATCCGGAGCTTGGCTCGAGTGACGCGGTCCAGAAAACCCTCTACGCCCTGCGCGCTAAAAGCAGCATCGATCAGCGTGTGCAGCTTTGCGAACCCCGGCTCATCCTGTACGGCAATTGCCGCCTGTTCAAACATCTTCCGTTTCCCTCGATTGCGCCGGAGAAACCGCCCCGCGCACTAAAATCTTTGGAGCGGGAGACGGGGATCGAACCCGCGACCAACAGCTTGGAAGGCTGTGACTCTACCACTGAGTTACTCCCGCGAAAACAGTGGACAGAGAACAGTGATCAGTGAACAGTTCGATTGCGATCCAGCGACTGTCCACTGCCCACTGCCCACTGCTCACTTGAATTTCTGGAGCTGATGACCAGGATTGAACTGGTGACCTCTCCCTTACCAAGGGAGTGCTCTACCAACTGAGCTACATCAGCCCTTCTTGCAAACTCTGCACTCCATCGGGCTACCGGAGTGACTCACCTGCCGCTTGGTGCTGCATTGCAGGCCTATTTTCGATCCCGGCGATATTCTTCTGCCTTGCGGGCGATCACGGTACGCAACACAAAACCAGCCAGCACAACCAATACCAACAACCGAAGACTCACCGGCTGACCAAAGACCCTGACCGGAGCAACATCCAGCGTAAACCAAACTAATGCGCCCAAGACAGCATACAGCCCCAGGGCCATCTTAAAGCGGCGGTCGAGGGCAGAATCCGCTGATCCCGCGCCCAAACCCGGCGTTGAACCCCCACTCGATTCAGGATCGGAATCCCGGTTCGACCCAGCGCCCATCTCCGCCCCTCAAAACTTATGGTGCACAGGGGAGGATTCGAACCTCCGTAACTCGTTGAGTGGCAGATTTACAGTCTGCTGCCATTAACCACTCGGCCACCTGTGCACATCTCGCTCTGAAGCTCCGTGCAAACCCATCAGCGCGTCTTTCTACGCTGCTTCGGCGCATCAAATCCCGCCCGGAAAATCTCCGGCCTGTCGGAGCATGCACCTCTGTGGGGTCGCCGCGGAGGACAGATCCTGCGCCGAAATCGCTCGCGCGCGCAGGTAAAACTTATGGCCGTGTCAATCCTGGAATCTCCATCAGCCCGGAAACTCTTAGCCCGGAATCTTCATCAGTCCGGAATTGCCAAAGCCCGGATTGCGGCCTTCCTTGAGTGGAGCTGGCGAAGGGATTTGAACCCCCGACCCTCTGATTACAAATCAGATGCTCTACCAGCTGAGCTACGCCAGCCCAATCCACCGGAAAACCAATCCGGATGTCTTCCAGCCGCCCCGAAAAGCACGCGGACACACTACCGCTCCGCACACATCACGGCACAGAATCCAAGGTTAGCACAGCGGCGCAAACTGAGCAAACTGGCGGGACAGGAACGGCCAGATGAATCCGATACCCAGCCGCACGAGGAGTAAAAATGATAGGTGGATTTTGCACAATTCAAAGGGCAATCAGCAGCCCTGCCTTGCATAGTTATCCATTTTTTTGTGAATTACACAGAATTTTGCGCCGCCACTTAATGCGCGTGCATCAAAATGGAAACGCTTGTGCATAAACGATTTGGCTTTTGCGACAGCTTGGCAAGCGATCGAGACTCAACCTACAAACATCGAATAAACGGAAAAAACAGTAGCAGAGGAGCCAGCGAGTGAGGAGCAGCGCGTTGAAGCGATCTTTTTGTTTCACCCTTGCAGTTCTGATGGGCCTTGCAACCATTGGTTGCCAGAAGAAGGCCGCAGCGCCAGATGCGGCCGCGGGAATGCAGGGATTCCCGGTGCAGACGTCAGCAGTGACACTAGCGCCCGTGGAGCAGACCAGCGAGTATGTGGCCACCATCAAATCGCGACGGTCGGCCACCGTGGAGCCGCAGGTGCAGGGCATGTTGACCCAGATCCACGTCCATTCCGGCGATCACGTGAAGGCGGGCCAAGTGCTGATGGAGATCGATCCGCGGGTCCAGCTTGCCTCCGTCGAATCGGCGCGCGCCACCGAGCGCCAGAAGAAAGCCGTCTACGACTACAACACGGTAGAAGTCGAGCGTCAACGCAAACTCTTTGAGGCCGGCGTAACCAGCCGCGATGCTTACGATCAGGCTCTGCAGGCCCATGACAACGCCAAGGCCGATTACGAGTCAGCAGTGAATCTGCGCAAAACGCAGGAAGAACAACTGGCTTACTACACCATCCGCGCCCCGTTTGACGGCGTGGTGGGCGATGTTCCGGTACATGTTGGGGATTTTGTCGCGCCCCTCAACTCGCCACCCAACGTGCTGACCACAGTGGATGAAAACAAGGACCTGGAAGCGTATATTTACCTGCCCACGGAGCGCGCAACCCAGGCACGGCTAGGCCTGAATGTTGATCTTCTGGATACCAACGACAAGCTGCTGGAGAAGACCAAGGTCGATTTTCTCTCTCCGCAGGTGGATAGCACTCTGCAAGGGATTCTGGTCAAAGCAGCGGTTCACACCGCGCCTGAGTTATTGCGCAATGCGCAGCTGATCAAGGCGCGCGTCGTCTGGTCAACAACGCCGATGGCGGTGATTCCGGTGCTGGCGGTTACGCGGCAGGGCGGGCAGAGCTTTGTCTTTGTGGCACGGCAGCAGAACGGTCACTACGCGGCAGTGCAGGTACCGATCACTCTGGGCGATACCGTCGGCAACAGCTATTCCGTCACCTCGGGCTTGAGCGCTGGAGACAAAATAATCACCTCCGGCACGCAGTTCCTGATTAACGGCATGCCGATTATTCCCATCGGCGGCTAGAGCATTTTCGATTCAACTTGTGGACGTTTGGAGATATCGGAAGGTGGCTTTTTCTTAAGGAAAACGCCACTCAGCATCCCGGTTTCTGCAGAGAGCAGAATCGAAAATGCTGTAACTCCTGTTGCACAGATAAAGGGAGAATACCTTGTTTGTCGATTTCTTTATTCGCCGGCCTGTCTTTGCGACAGTGTGCGCGCTGCTGATTATTCTTGCCGGGGCGGTGTGCATCCCCAACCTGCCCATTGCGTTGTATCCCAATCTCGCGCCGCCGCAGGTCTCGGTAAGCAGCAACTATGTAGGCGCGAACGCGGACATTGTCGAAAAGGCCGTCACCATTCCGCTGGAAGAGTCGATCAACGGCGTCGAGGGAATGCGCTACATTCAGTCGTCGAGCGGCAACGACGGCAGTAGCTCGATCAATGTCACCTTCAAGACAGGCTACGACCTGAATATCGCTGCCGTAGACGTGCAGAATCGCGTAGCCAGCGCGCAGGGCCGTCTGCCCTCAGCCGTGAATTCGACCGGCATCAGCATCACCAAAGCAAACCAGAACTTTGTTTTCGGAGCCGGCTTCTTTACGCGCGATAATCGCTACTCGCCGGAGTTCATCTCCAACTATCTCGATGTCTATGTCAAGGATGCGCTGAAGCGCGTGCCCGGCGTGGGCGATGTGATCGTATTTCGGCGAACGCAAATATGCAATGCGCGTCTGGCTGGACCCGGTGAAGCTGGCGGCGCGCGCACTGACCGCAACCGATGTGGTCAATGCGCTCGTTGAACAGAATGTCGAAATTCCCGCAGGCCAGTTGGGCCAGCCGCCCTCCGATGAGAAGCAGGTCTTTCAGATACCGGTCCGCGTGGTGGGCCGCCTGACCTCGCCGGAAGAGTTTGACAATATCATCATCAAGAACTCCGCCAATGGACTGGTGTTGCTCAAGGATGTGGGACACTCAGTTGTCGGCGCGGAAAACTATAGCTCCAACCTCAAGTACAGCGGCTTTCCGGCGATGGGCGTGGGCGTGCAGCAACTGTCGAACGCAAATGCGCTTGAAGTTGACAGGGCCGCAAAAGCCGCGTTGGTGGAGCTCTCGAAGAGCTTTCCGCCGGGCCTGGAATACGCCGTGGCCTTCGACTCGACGACCATTGTCGGCGACTCAATCCGTGAAGTGCTGATCACGCTGGCCGAAGCCATCGTCATCGTCATCGTGGTCATCTTCCTCTTCCTGCTTGACTGGCGCGCTACCATCATTCCCGCCGTCACCATCCCGGTTTCGCTGATTGGCACTTTTGCTTTCATCAAGCTCTTTGGCTTCTCGATCAACTCGCTCACGCTCTTCGGAATCACGCTGGCCACGGGCCTTGTGGTCGATGACGCGATCGTGGTCATCGAAAACGTGCAACGACATATCGCTGCCGAGCACTCAGACCCGCACGAGGCTACATCGCGTGCTATGAGCGAAGTAACCAGCGCAGTCATCGCCACTTCGCTGGTGCTGATCGCGGTCTTCGTGCCTGTCTCCTTCTTCCCCGGAACCACCGGCATTCTCTACCGGCAGTTCTCGATGACGATTGCGTTTGCGATTGCCATCTCGGCCTTCAACGCGCTCACACTTTCACCGGCGCTCTCCGCCCTGTTTCTGCGCGGCGAAGAAGAGCGCCCGCATCAGTTGGACTTTCTGCGCATAGGATTTATCTCCCGCGCCTTTGCCGCATTTATTCACGGGGCAGACCGGAGCATCGGATGGCTGGCAGGGACTTATGCCCGCTCCATTCATCATGTTCTGCAACTGCGCTATCTGGTGCTTCTGCTCTTCTTCGCTGGGCTGGGCGCGACAGGTTGGATGTATAACCGCGTTCCAACCGGCTTCATCCCGCAGGAAGATCAGGGTTATCTGATCTGCGTGGTGCAGGCACCGCCCGGAGCTTCTCTTGCCTATACAACCGCAGTAGCCGATCGGGCGCAGGCCGTCATCGCGCAGAATCGTGATGTCGAGGGATCCTTCGCCGTAATGGGCTTCAGCTTCTCGGGCAATGCCTCGAATGCGGGCTTGATCTTTCTCGCCACCAAGCCGGCTGATCAACGCCGCGGCAAAGGCCACTCCGCGGCGGACATCGTCGCCGACCTCTCGCCCAAATTGATTCTGATGTTGCTCCCAAGGCGCGTTTGTCGGTCTCTTTCAGCCGCCTGCCGTCAACGGTGTGGGCAGCTTTCGGCGGATTTCAATTCATGCTGCAGGATACAGGAGCGAACACGCTGGCTGATCTTGACCGCGTGGCGCACCAGATTGTGGGCGCAAGCCGCGCCGGCAAGGAACTGAGCGGCCTGCAAACAACCTTCTCCGCCAATGACCCGCAGATGCTGGTCACCATCGACCGCGAAAAGGCCAAGGCCCTCAATGTTCCGCTCGCGCAGATCACCACCACCCTCAGCGTCTTTATGGGTTCGGAGTACATCAACGACTTCGACTACAACAACCGTACTTATCGCGTCTTCGTGCAGGCCGATCAGCCCTTCCGCATGACGGCAAAGGATCTGCATAACTTCTATGTCCGCTCCGACACCGGCCAGATGATCCCGCTGGATAACCTGACCACGGTTGCGGAGAGCGCCGGCCCTCCGGTCATCACGCACTACAATCTTTTCCGCGCCGTTGAAATCGACGGCGACCATGCGCCTGGACTCAGCTCAGGCCAGGGACTGGCCGCGATGGAAGCGCTGGCAAAGAAAATGATGATGCCGGGAATGAAATTCGAGTGGACCGGACTGACCCTCGACGAAATCGAATCCGGCGGCAAAGCGCTCATCATCTTCGGCCTTGGACTCTTGGTCGTCTATCTCACGCTCTCGGCGCAGTACGAGAGCTTCGCGCTGCCCTTCATCATTTTGCTTGCGGTGCCGATGGCGGTGCTTGGCGCGCTGGGCGCTGGTCTGGGCGCGAGGCATGGCCAACGACGTTTATTGCCAGATCGGCCTAGTGATGCTCATCGGCCTTTCGGCCAAAAACTCCATCCTGATCGTAGAGTTTGCCGAGCAACTGCGGCGCAAGGGCCGCTCTATCGCCGAGGCCGCCATTGAAGCAGCGGAGCTGCGCCTGCGCCCGATTCTGATGACTTCGTTCGCATTCATCCTTGGCATTCTGCCGCTGGTCTTTGCGACCGGCGCGGGCGCTCTGGGACGCCGTTCCGTGGGCACCACCATCGTTGGTGGCATGTTGCTTTCGACGGTGCTGAACCTATTCTTCATTCCTGTGCTCTATGTGATTTTGAGCCGGCTGCTGACAGGGTTCCGCAGGGAAGAAGCGACGCCTGCAGTTGTCGTGAGTCACTAAGTTCTGGAAATGAAACAGGGTCCCCCACCCTCGTGTCGTACTTGTTTTTTGCGGCCAGGGTGGGAGATCAGGATGCCGATCTTACCAGCGATGTGAAGAGGCGCTGGCCGTCATTACTTCTCCCGATGCGCGATCACAAAGTCTTTGATCCGCTCGTAGACCTCGCCAGTCACGATGCCGTTCTCCACCAGATCCTGCTTGGTCCGATAAGGCCGGAAGCGGACAATCCGTGCGGCCCAGCTGCGCGTCATGCCCGGAGCTTTCATCAACTCATCCACTGTTGCGTGATTGATGTCGATGCGCGCTTCGGGCGGAGGCGCATTCGCGGATGTTTTGGAGGCTTTGGAACGGTCGGTATCCTGATTCTGCGCGCCGCCGAGCAGGCTTGTGCCAAGTACAATGCCGGCAATTACCGCCCATCGCACACTCATTCGCATCGGGCCATTCTGCGCTCTTTATCTTCCTCCACGCAACAAAAATTTGACAGCCGCCTGGTCTTCCCTTAGGGTTTTAAGCAGATGCAGAGCCACCGCCATCACGGCACACCACCATCATGGAACCTCCATGCCGGCGGACTGCCATGGCCTGAAGAAGTAACGGCCAGAGAGATCAAGAAACACCAAGCCCGCCGGCGACTCAACCGGCGGGCTTTTTCGCGCCCACAATCATTTCAACGAAAGCATGGAAGACGACCTGAAAAGGCACATCATGACCAACACGACCGCAACAATTGACTTTGAAAAGATGGACGGCCTCGCGCCCGGCATCGTGCAGGATGCGCGCACCGGCGAGGTGCTGATGCTGGGTTTTCTGAACCCCGTCAGCTATGCAAAAACACTGGAGACCGGCTTCGTAACCTTCTGGAGCCGCACCCGCCAGAAGCTGTGGATGAAGGGCGAAACCAGCGGCAACCGCCTGCGCGTCGTCTCCGCCTCGACCGACTGCGACAACGATACCTGTTGTTTCGCGTCGTGGTTGAGGGCGACGGACTGGTCTGCCACGAAGGCACTGTGAGTTGCTTCACCAAGCCGCTCCCCGTTGGCTCAGACAGTAAATTGGCTAACATCGAGAAAGAGGACGAACCGTGGCTAATAAGCTTAGACTCGGCATCCCCAAGGGAAGCCTGCAGGATGCAACCATTGCTCTCTTCAAGCGCGCCGGCTGGAATATCTATGCCGATGGCCGCTCCTACTTTCCCTCCATCGACGACTCTGAGATCGAGTGCATGCTGATTCGCGCGCAGGAGATGGCGCGCTACGTCGATCACGGCGTTCTCGACGCGGGACTCACCGGCATCGACTGGGTTGTCGAGAGCGGCCTCGATGTTACCAGCGTGACTACGCTGACCTATGCCAAGCAGAGCCGCCGCAAGGTGCGCTGGGTGCTGGCCGTTCCTGAAGGCTAGCGGCTTTGAGAAAGCCGAAGACCTTGAAGGCAAGATCATCGCCACCGAGTTAGTCGAAGTGAGCAAAGCGCTACTTCGCCGCCAAGGGCGTCAACGTGAAGGTCGAGTTCAGTTGGGGCGCAACTGAAGTGAAGCCGCCCACGCTGGCCGACGCAATCGTCGAAGTCACTGAGACAGGCAGTTCGCTGAAAGCCAATCATCTCAAAATCATTGATACAGTCATGGAGAGCGAGACACATCTCATCGCCGGCAAGGCCACGCTGGCCGACGCATGGAAGCGCGAAAAGATTGACCAGATTGCGCTCATGCTGCGCGGCGCGATCGATGCGCAATCGCAGGTCGGCCTGATGCTGAACGTTCAGCGCGCGAATCTAGATACTGTGCTGGCCGTGCTGCCCGCACTGAATTCGCCCACGATCTCGCAACTGAGCGACTCCGAGTGGGTCGCGGTGAACACCATCGTAGAAGAGCGCGTAGCCCGCGATGTGATTCCCAAGCTCAAGGCGGCGAAGGCCACGGGTATCGTCGAGTATCCGCTCAACAAGGTCGTTCTTTAACTCCGGAGACCAAGATGAAGACGATCCGGACCAAAGGCCGGGGAGCGCGACAGGCAGAGGAACTGCTTGCCGCATTGGAACGACGCGGCGGTGCAGCGCTGGACAGTGTATTACCTACTGTTCAGCGCATTGTGGCCTCAGTGCGTAAGCAGGGCGACCGTGCACTGCTGCGCTATGCCGCTGAGTTTGA
The DNA here is from genome assembly GCA_963713645.1 of uncultured Acidobacteriaceae bacterium. GTDB lineage: Bacteria > Acidobacteriota > Terriglobia > Terriglobales > Acidobacteriaceae > Telmatobacter. The sequence continues at coordinate 31,803 of CAVQMQ010000024.1, forward strand.
CGGCCTCGCCGATGTATCCAGGCTGCGCATAACAACAGAAGAGATGGCCGCGGCATGGGAGTCGATTCCTGCCGCGATGCGCGTGGCTCTCACTACTGCCGCTGAGCAGATTCGCCGTTTCGCCGTCAACCAACTGCCAGCATCTTGGAGTGATGAACCGATTCCAGCCCTGATGACCGGGCAGCTCGTTCGTCCGCTTGGCTCAGTAGGTTGCTACGTCCCCAGCGGCCGTCACCCACTGCCTTCTACTCTGCTGATGACCGCAATCCCTGCGCAGGTAGCGGGCGTTGAGCGCGTCGTCGTGGTCTCGCCCAAACCTGCACCTGAAACTCTTGCCGCCGCGCATCTGCTCGGCATTACCGAGTTCTACAGGCTCGGCGGCGCGCATGCTGTTGCAGCGCTTGCTTATGGAACATCAATGCTTCCGCGCGTTGACAAGATCGTCGGCCCGGGCAATCTCTATGTCACTGCCGCCAAGCGGCTGGTTGCTTTTGATTGCGCCATTGATATGTTGGCCGGTCCGACCGAGGCTCTCATCTCCAGCGAAAACGGCGATGCAGACTGTATCGCATCCGACCTCGTCGCGCAGGCAGAGCACGATCCTGAGGCCCTTGCCATCTTCATCACTACGCGCGCTGATCTTGCCAAAGCCGTTATTGCCGAAGTCAAAGTGCGCAGCCACAATAACTCGATTGCAAAGCAGGCTCTTGACCGCAACGGCCTGGTTATTCTTGCATCGAGCGTTGAAGAAGCGCGCACAATTGCCAACCGCCTTGCCGCCGAACATCTCACCGTTGACAGCGCCAGCGACCTTGATTGGGTGCAGAACGCAGGCTCGGTCTTCATTGGCCGCTGGTCCGCGCAACCAATGGGCGATTATATCTCTGGACCGAATCACACACTGCCCACCGGCGGAATGGCACGCGTGCGCGGTGGATTGAGCGTCAACGACTTCGTCAAGCTCATTACCGTGCAGGAGTATAAATCGCAGGCCGTACGCGCGCTTGGACCAGATGCCATTTTGCTAGCCGAAGCAGAGGGGCTCACGGGTCACGCCGAAGCCATTCGCGCACGCTTACAAAAGAGGAGGACCCGTGACTGAGCGAGTGATAGAAGAACAGGCATCCTTGATCGAACCGAGTTCAAGTGAAACGACAGCCCCACCGCAGGTGGAGCCCCGCGCCCGTGTGCAGGCGATGATGGAGTATCACCCTCCCCTCGGCTGCCGCGATGCGTTGCGCCTGGACTTCAACGAGAACACGCTGGCCTGTTCGCCGAAAGTGCGTGAAGTGCTAGGCCGCGTCTCTGCCGGAGATCTCACGCGCTACCCGGAACGTGAGCCTGTAGAGGCCATCGTCGCCGCGCATCTTGACCTCGCCGCTGAGCAGGTTGCGCTGACCAACGGCGTCGATGAAGCTATCCACGTTCTCTTCGAGGCTTTTCTTGAAGACGGCGAAGAGCTGCTGCTCCCTGTGCCGACTTACACCATGTATCAGGTCTATGCCTCGGCAACGGACGCGAGTATTGTTCCGGTGCAGGCTGCGGACAATCTCGAATTCCCTTTTGAGCGCATCCTGGGAGCTATTACTCAGCGCACCAAGATCATCGCCATTGCCAATCCCAACAGCCCTTCCGGAAGCATGTCCACACGCGCGCAGATTCTAGAGATTGCCCACCGAGCGCCTCACGCCGTGCTGCTCATCGACGAAGCTTACTTCCACTTCTGTGGTGAAACAGTCATTGATTTGATTGGCACGGTGCCGAATCTCGTCGTTGCGCGGACCTTTTCCAAAGCATATGGACTTGCCGGTCTACGCCTGGGCCTGCTCGCTGCCCCGCGCGAGATTATGCGCTGGGTGCGCCGCGTGCTTTCTCCGTACAGCGTTAATTCGCTGGCTCTGGCTTGCCTGCCTCCGGCTCTTGAGGACACAGCCTATCTCGACTGGTATGTTGGGGAAGTGCTGGCTGCACGTATAGAGTTCGAGACGGCACTCGATGCTGCCGGAGTGCGGCGCTGGCCGTCGCGCGCGAACTTTGTACTCGCCGATATAGGCTCACAGCACAAGGAGTTTGTGCGACTGATGAGCGTAGCTGGAGTGCTGGTTCGCGACCGTTCCAATGACCCCGGTTGCGATGGCAGGGTCCGCATCACCATCGGCACACGCGAGCAGATGCGCCTGGCGGTTGCGGCGCTGAACAATACTCTCGCTACTCTCCAGATCAAAGCAGGAGCGCAATGACTACGAAAAAGATTGCAAGGGCCGCTGTTGTTACAAGCCGCACAGCCGCCTTCGAGCGCAATACGACCGAAACACGCATCAAGATCAACCTCACCATCGAGGGGCGCGGCCAATACAAGATTTCCACCGGCATTCGCTTCTTTGACCACATGCTGGAGTTATTCACTCGTCACGGCGCCTTCAACCTGGAACTTACCTGCGACGGTGACCTTGATGTGGATCAGCATCACACCGTTGAAGACGTAGGAATTGCGCTGGGCGAAGCCTTTGACCGCGCCTTAGGCGACAAGCGAGGCATTCTGCGCGCCGGATATTTCCTGATGCCAATGGATGAGACGCTGGCTATCGCCGCTGTGGATTTGAGTGGCCGCGCGGCCTTCGCCGTTGACACCAAAGTCCGCACTCGATTGGTGGGCGATCTGCAAACTGAATTGGTCACTGATTTTTTTGAAGGCTTCGCTCGCGGCGCGCGCGCCAATGTGCATGTGAAGACGATGTATGGCCGCTCCAATCATCACAAGATCGAAGCCATCTTCAAGGCCTTCGCGCGGGCATTGCGCGTGGCATGTTCAAAGGACAAACAACTCGGCGATATGCTGCCCTCAACCAAAGGATTGCTTTGATGCGCGTTACTGTCATCGACTACAAAGCGGGCAATCTCACCTCGGTTCTCAAGGCGCTGCGCCATCTCGGCGCAGAGGTCGAGGTTACGGATAACGACTTATCGCTCGTTGAGCGCGCTGAACGCATCGTGCTGCCGGGCGTTGGTCATTTCGCCGCAACGAAGCGGCTTGACGAAACGGGGCTTACCTCGGCGATTCGTGCTGCCATCGCGCGGGGCGTGCCGTTTCTCGGCATCTGCGTAGGGATGCAATGGCTCTATGCAGGGTCGAGCGAAGCGCTGGAGCAACCCGGACTCGGGCATTTCCAAGAATCCTGCACCCGCTTCCCCGAGGGCACGGAGAAAGTCCCGCATGTCGGCTGGAATTCGCTGGAAGTGAAGAGCGGGGCGCGACTACTAGCCAGTGTTGAGCCGGGCGAATTCGTTTACTTTACACATTCCTACAAAGCGCCAGTCTCAGCCGATGCAGCGGCTATCACCCAGTATATCGAGCCATTCGCGTCAGCCGTCGAGCGTGGCAATGTTTTCGGCGTACAGTTTCATCCCGAAAAATCCGGCGCAACCGGGTTGAAGATTCTCAAGAACTTTTTGGAGGTTGAGCCATGCAACTGACTTATTCGCTCACACTTACGGACTACCAAGCGGCACAGCGACTTCATTGGCGACAGACCCTATCACGACGCGCTATCAGCTTTTTTGTGTATTGGCTCCTGCCTTCCTCTATTTTTCCTCTTTTACTCTTGTACGGACGAGTAGAAGGCGCATTTCTGATCAATCACACTATAGGATATGTACTCCTGTACGGGTTTATTTTTGGGCTTGCGGGGCGTTGTTTGCTGCCATTCGTATCTAAGCCCGCAATGTTTAAGAAACATTTTGAGCGCAAGTTTCCTCCTGGTCAACGAGACGCGCTGATCACAATTGTGGCTGACGGTGTAACTTCAGTCATCGTCGGGACAGATTCGGAAATCATTCGGTGGGATAAATTCGTTGGATTTGCCCAGGACGATAAAATGGCGTTGCTATACATAGCGAAAAATCAGTTCTTGTTCTTCCCCACACATTCCATGACTGCTTCCCAGCGCACCGAACTCAACGACCTCGTCGCCCGCCATCTTCCGAAAGGCACGAAATGATCACCAAGCGCATCATCGCCTGCCTCGACGTGCATGACGGTCGCGTTGTCAAAGGCGTCAAATTTGTTGACATCGTCGACGCCGGCGACCCAGCTACGCAGGCCGCACGCCATGCCCGCGAAGGCGCGGACGAGATAGTATTGCTGGACATTACGGCGACCCACGAGGGCCGCGCCACACTACTTGATACTGTGCGCCGAACCGCGCGGGAGCTTTTTGTTCCCTTTTGCGTCGGCGGCGGCATTCGCTCGGCAGACGATGCGGCACAGGTATTTGAAGCTGGTGCGGATAAAGTCAGCGTGAACTCCGCGGCTCTGGCCGATCCGATGTTGATTGACGCAATTGGCCGCAGCTTTGGCGCGCAGGCCGTCGTCGTCGCTATTGATGCGCGGCGCGATCCGGAGGCTGCTGATCCGGTCAGCGATGCGCAGGTTTTTGTGCAGGGCGGGCGAAAACTGGCAGGCCGTCGCGTGGTCGAGTGGGCGCGCGAGGCAGAGGCGCGGGGCGCAGGAGAGATACTGCTCACCTCAATGGACTCTGATGGCACTCGTGCCGGCTTTGATTGCGAGTTGACCGCAGCGGTGAGCGAGGCGGTCAGCATTCCGGTGATTGCCAGCGGCGGCGCTGGAACAGTGAATCACTTTGTCGAAGTTTTCGGCCGAGGCAAGGCCGATGCCGCGCTCGCAGCAAGCATTTTTCACTTCGGCATATCGAGCGCGCGCACGCTCAAAGAAGAACTGGCCCGCGCCGGCGTATCCATGAGGCTTCCATGCTGATTCCTTCGATTGATTTGCTGGGCGGTCGCATCGTTCAGTTAGTGCAGGGCAAAAAGCTTCGCCTGGCTTTTGACGATTTTGAATATTGGATCGAGAAGTTTTCCCGCTTCCCTCTGGTCCAATTGATCGACCTCGACGCCGCGATGCGCCAGGGTGACAACTCTGGGTTGGTCGCGCAAATCGCCAAGCGCCTTCCCGTGCAGGCAGGCGGAGGCATCCACACTATCGAGCGCGCAAAGCAAGTGCTGGAGGCGGGCGCGAAGCGTGTCATTATTGGCTCCGCACTCTTTTCTGCTGAAGGCGCAGTAAATACGGAGTTCGCTGCAGAACTCGCAGCTAATGTAGGCGCGGAACAGGTAGTCGCAGGTATCGACACCAAGAATGGACGCATCGCAGTTAAAGGGTGGAAGGCGCAGGTCGAGCTAACTCCCGACGACGCCATCCCGCAGCTTGAAAACTACGCGAGCGCCTTTCTCTACACACATGTAGACGGGGAAGGAATGCTGCAAGGTTTTCCGATTGAGACTGCGGCACGGCTACGCAAGCTGACGCAACGGCAACTCATTGTCGCCGGCGGCATCCGCAGCCAGCAGGAAGTAGATGCGCTAGACGCACTGGGCGCGGATGCGGTAGTTGGCATGGCGGTCTATACAAATTTACTAGGGTGTGTTAACACTATCTGAGGGCATCGACGATGAGCACGAAGATGATGAAGGCGAGGAAGACGACATCGAGTTTCTCGAATCTGGAAAAGATGCGGCGGAAGCCTTTCAGCCTGCGGAAAAGCCGTTCCACTTCGTTGCGCTTTTTGTAGAGTTCGCGGTCGTATTCCCAGGGATCGAGCCGGTTGGACTTGGGCGGAACCACAGGAATCATGCCCAGATCGAGCACCAACTGCCGCGTCTCGTTGCCCTCATAGGCTTTATCCATCAGCATGGGAAGCCCTTCCGGCATGGGGCCAAGCTCGCGCAGCAGCGACCGTCCCTCGGGCGCATCATGCGCGTTGCCCGGCGACAGAGCGAAGACTACAGCCGTTCGAGCATCCGCGGCAACCAGATGAATCTTGGTGTTCCATCCGCCGCGCGATTTGCCGATAGCTTGGGGTCCGTTTTTTTTAACGCGCCAGTTCCATCGGGGTGAACCTTGATCGAGGTCGAGTCGAGAGAGAAGGCTTCAATCTTGATGCGTACGATCTGCTCGGTCTGTAACTTCTCGAAGACGCGATCCAGCACGCCACTCTTGGCCCAGCGATTCATGCGCGTATAAATGCTGTGCCAGTTGCCGAATCGAGTAGGTAAACCCCGCCATTTACAGCCCTGTTCTGCAACATACAAAATTGCGTTGAGTACTTCAAGGTTGTGTAGCTTCACATTCCCGCGCTGAATCGGCAGGCTGTCCTTGATCTTTTCGTACTGCGCTACGGTGATCTCCATTAACTCTTATTATAACATGGTTAGTGTTAACACGCCCTAGCAATCTAGACGCCGCACATTACTCCGACGCTTGCGCCTCGCCGATGGTGCGGCTGGTCTCAACGCGGCTTGCGCGCAACAGCCTCGCGATCTGCTTGAGGTGCAGTTGCACGGCATAGGCGCGCAGAATTTCTGCTTGCGGGAAAGCAAGTCCCGATGGCCGTAGTTCAGCCATCCTCGCTTCTAATTGCGCAATGTCTTCTTCCAGAAACAGCCCGAGAGGGGGAAGATGGAAGCGCCAGTTATGTATGCAATTCCCTAGATAGTGAAATGCCGTATGAATATCCGCGACAAGCCGGCCCAGTGCTGGTTCCAGTTGGCTTGCATATGCCGATTCATGGCTGTCGTTGACTGAAAACTCCAACGCAATCAGGGCATCGTAAAGGGAACGGCCAAACTGCGAGAGCATCTCAAGGCCCTCGCGCCATCCGGGGCCTCCGGAGGGCTCGTTGCGCGATTCCTGAAGGAGTTGATTGTTCCCGCGCAGCATGGCTAAAGCATCTTCACGCAGGGACTGTAGATTTCCGGAAGGCGCACCGCGAAAGCCCTGCAAGATTGCATCGAAAAACGCGCCCAGCACCAGGAATTCCTGAGACAAGCCATCGCGGAGCCGAAGCCGTGCGCGGTCTGGAAAGACCAACGTGGAAACGGCGATGGCTATACCAATGCCCAAAAATACCTGGCCGACGCGGATCAACGCCAGCGTCCAGTGCGATCCTGGAGACTGCACCAGCATCAGGATCGAGATGGTAACGCCGGCAAGGCGAGAACTGCTGCGCAGCCCTAGAAGACCGCAGGCTATCATCGCCGCAAGCACTGCCAGAATGTAATTCCACGGCAATGCGCCGAACAATGAAAAGGCGAAGCCGAAGACCGCGCCGATCACCGTGCCCAGCAAGCGGTCCCGCGAGGCAGAGATGGTGGAACCGAAGTTCGATTGCAGAACAATGATGGCAGAGATCGCGCCCCAGTAGCCGTCATGCAGCCCAAACCACTGCGCCACCCACCAGCAGAGCGCCGCGGCGAGCGCGGTTTTTGCTGCGTGAATAAGCAAGCGCTGGCGCTCCCAGGTCAGCAGACCGGCCTCGCGCTTGCGCTCAACGCGCAGCTTGACCGCAAGCTTTTGCTGGGACCAGGTCTTATTGGCTAGAAGGCGCACGAATGCCTTTCGCGGCCGGAGATTCTCATGGCTATAGAATGACTCATCTCAAACTGATCTTACCGTGACCGACCTCACGTTTTTTGTTTGTTTTCGTCAAATGAAACAACTCGACGCTCCGTGGCACTGGCAGTCTGCCAGAATAGCGAATGACCACGGCCAGTGCATAAGGTTCCGTTCTTTCTTGCCGCAGTAGAAAATTCGAATCCCAATCCTGAACAGGAGCATCTGACTTCATACGGTACGTACTTACCATGCTAATCGGTGCAGTTTTTTCTGACTGCGGTTTCGGAACCGAACAGGCACAATTGCTTCGCCATTGTGCCGGTCAGCTTTGGATACCTTTAACTGGAGTGTGACACATCTATGAATCGATCTTCTCTAATTTTTGTATTAATGCTGGTGGCAGGTACACTGCCCGCCTGCGCTCTCGCACAAACAGCGGCATCGGGGGCAGAAAGCCTGACCGCAGAACCATCTGCGGTGCTACCAGACGCGCCCCCGACAGACCAGCAGAATAGCCTTCAGGCCAATGATTATGAAGGGAAACAGACCAAACGCATACTGGGAATTATTCCTAACTTCCGTTCTGTGAGTGCAGACCAAAAACTGCCAGCGCTCTCGGCGCGCGAAAAGTTCAAGCTGACGATGGAAGACAGCTTCGATTATTCTAGCTTCATTTATGTAGGTCTTCTGGCTGGGGTTTCGCAGGCCGAGAACTCCTATCCGGAGTTTCATACCGGCGCTCCGGCTTTCGCGCGCTACTATTGGCACAATTTTGCGGACACAGTGAACGGAAATCTGATGACAGAGTTCCTGATGCCTATAGCTACAAGAGAAGACCCGCGTTATTATACGCTGGGTCATAGTGGATTCTTTAAGCGGACCGGGTACTCTGTTTCCAGGCTCTTTGTTACCCGCACGGATCGAGATGGATTGGCGCCGAATTTTTCAGAGATTGTGGGCAACGGCGCCGCATCGGGGCTCGCAGACCTTTACTACCCCAGCCCCGAGCGCACATGGACGAAGACCGGCCAGCGCTGGGTGACGCAGGTTGGGCTGGACGGCTTCTCGGACCTCATCAAGGAGTTCTGGCCGGATGTCAATTCGAAGATTTTCCACAATAAGTATTGACTTGGGCTTTGCTGCAAGGCTGCCCGTGTAGCATAAAAGCAATGCCCCTGCGTTATGCAGGCCACACACATATGCTGCGAGTTGGATATCCGGATACATTGGCCGCCGAATTGTTCGACGGCTTTCCTAAAGAGGTTGAACTCATCGCGCTGCCGGAGCAACCGGACCGCGACGTGGAAATAGATGTCTGGATTCCAGATCCTTACCAATCGTGTGCCTTGCGTCAGTGGCCGCGACTGCGCGGGGTGCGGCTGGTGCTAGCGCTGCTCGCGGGAACAGAGTGGATTCCTGGCGCAGTCGGCCCGCACGTAACAATTTGCAATGCCCGCGGCGCGCACAACATTTCAACTGCAGAATGGACTCTCTCGTCGATTCTGACGATGCTGAAATATTTTCCGCTCTATCTCGATATTCAACGCAGCGGCCAATGGAAAAGGCGCTTCGAGGCCAGCGCTCACTATTCGGCAATTACCGGGAACGCGCACCCAACCTATCCACCTGTGATGTTAGAAGAGTTGACAGGCAAGAATGTTATTCTGGTTGGCTACGGCTCTATTGGCAAAGAGATTGAGCGCATGCTCGCTCCGTTTGAGGTTCAGCTAACGCGCGTCGCTCGCAGTGCCCGTGCGGAGCCAGAAGTTTACGCAGTTAGCGAACTTGATCGGCTTTTGCCGCACGCCGAAATAGTAATACTGATCCTGCCGTACACGCCGGAGTCGCACCATCTGATTGGAATTCATCAGTTCTCATTGATGCAGCAAGGGGTGCTGCTGGTGAATGCCGCACGAGGACCGGTCGTCGATACAGATGCGCTAGTAAGTGCACTTCGGGCAGGCAGAATTCGTGCGGCTCTCGATGTGACTGACCCGGAACCGTTACCGGAAGGACATCCATTATGGAGCTGCCCGAATCTGCTGATTACGCCCCATATCGGCGGAGCAAGTCCGCAGTTTGCGAAACGCGCCTTGCAAATCGCAGCAGAAGAGCTGCGTCGCTACATTGCTGGTGAGCCACTGCATAACGCGGTACATATCGCAATCTGAATATCTCTTGAATGTGCACCGATACCAATCTTGTGCGCCCAGGCTGGGCAGATTCTTTTTTTCACCTGACCTGGAAGAGCACGAACCTCAATTGCAATGCACAGAATCCAGCAGTTAGAAACCTGGAAGTGTTGTTCTACTCGACAAGAGTTTGAGCCATGCTGTAACCGCCCGTTTCTGTCGATTCTAGTTCCACGGTGAGCGCGGCACGCCGCCACTCTCGTATTCCAAACACCGAAAGAATGATCAGTCCGATATAGAGCAAGGCGGTCGGCCATAAATTCTGGCTGATAAACTCACCTACGTAAACGGTATTCACCGCAATCCATAGCCACCAGTTTGAGATGTATTTGCGCATTTCCCACCAGCCTCCAATCACACTGAAGCTGGTCAGCGCGGCATCCAGATACGGCAGCGCGGCATGGATATGCTTCATCCAGACGCCCAGCGGGAGGCTGACAATAGCTCCAATCACCAACCCGATAACCAGACTTGAGCGCGGCTGGCGAACAACGCGCACCTCGCCCTCTTTGCGATAGCCACGATACCAATACCACCAGCTATAAAACGTAAGCGGCAGGCCGATTAATATCAACAGCGCGTCAGCGTACAATCTTGCCTGATAGAAGACCGCAAGGTATGCGAAGTCTGAGATCAGCCCGATCGGCCAGCAACTGATTTTGCGCTTTGCGGTCAGCCAAGTGCACACCACGTAAGTGATCACACCTATGATCTCCAGCCAGTGCTTCGCCGAGTAGATGACAATCACGCTCCAACTCATCCGGCTCCAACTCTCTGTTGTGTAAATTGCATAGCTTAGCGCGCCCGCACTTGAGACCAATCTCTAATCGAACTTAAGAATTTTTCGCCGGGAGGGCTGCGAAACCAGCGCGCATGTCCAACGAGGTATCCGTCGCTGGCTCGTTGTGCATTCTCTTTAGAGTGCAGAATACCCCAGAGATACTCCGCTTCAGAGAGAGCATACTCCGCGTGGCAGAGAGCCAGCATCGGCGCCAGCGAGGCAGCTTCAGTATCTGGCAGGGTTCGCACAGACTCATACCCTGCCAGCAGCGCCTCAAGATGATCGAAATGGACGGGCACTGTTTCCACGCTCTCGGCAAGTTCGATCCACTCGATAATATTGCGTTCGATTGCCAGCGCAAGGTCGTGAACGGCGTTTGTCCGGTCGGACAATCCAAAATCAATCACAGACGCAACTCGGGTATACCATCCTGAATGGCTCCAGATCAGATTCGAAGCGTGAAGATCATTATGCGTCCAAAGCGGCTCAATCGCCGGCAGCATCGGAAACAGCTCTGTATGGAATGGCGCGAGCAGTTCCAATGCGTCAGAACAGTCGGAACGGCCTCGCAAATATTCCGCCAATGCCGGACGTGCATCTACGTATTGACCTAACTGTGCTTCGGGGTTTTCATCTGCAAAGATCGTAAAGCTTGACACCAGCGGTTGAGGCTTGCGCCGGGGCGCGCCATATCCAGCCGAGGCAAGATGCAGCCGCGCCAGTGCCTGGCCAGCCGAGCGCGCGTGAGCTGTCGAAAGAAACGGCGTCCACGAGTGCGCGTCCTGATAGATGTCAAGTCCCTCGACAGCCTCATGAATCTCATAACACCAATTGCCGATCTCGACCGCCGTCTCACCTGTTCTCGTAGCAATGACCTTCGGAATCTGCGCGCCATTGCACAGCAGATAGGCCATAAAGCGATGTTCTTCGGCGAGTCCCTCACGGTCGCGCACTGCCAAGAAATGGCGTTTGACGAATACTCGCCCATTGCTTGTTCTAACAACGCTGGCCGCCGCGAATGGCCGCGGGCTGACGGAAAGAATCTGAACCGGCTCGCCTACAGAGGAAAACTCTGCAAATAGTGTGCGCAACTCCGCAAGAGTCAGCGGAGGCCAGTCCGGCCTGACTCTTTTCTTTTCCATTCCGTGAGTTGTTGCTTCTGTTTCCGGTGCAATCATGATTTTATCCATCCTGATCGTTCAGAAATTGTAATGAGCTGAGAGGCGCACTGTTGTTGGCGCACCGAGATGGATGAAGGTATCTCCATAACTTGCTCCAGTGTCTTTCCAATAGCGCTTGTCGAGGATGTTATCCGCATAGAGCCGTAGCGTTACATGCCCACCTTCACCGCCGGGCGTGTAGCGCGCGCCAAAATTGAAGATGTTGTAGCCGGAGACACTGACCAGATCGTCCCTGGTTGCCTCTTTGCGGCCGGTATAACTCCAGCCCGGCATCAGGTGTAACCCGTTTGCGTGCGGCAACGCCACATCCGCAAACAACGCCGTCCTCAAATGCGGAGCATTCAGCACTTGTTTGTTATCGAAATTCGGCGTGCCTGTATCGCTGGAGATTGCGCGCGTGGCCGCCGCTGAAGCTGTCAGCCGCATCCAGTTAGTAGCCTTGCCTTCTGCATTCAATTCAATGCCATCATGCGTATCGTTGCCTTCGGACTCAAAGCATTGATCGCCGGGCATCACGCTTCCCCCGGTGGTGTAATTGATTGGGCAAAAACTGTCTGGCGCCTGAACCACCTTCGGATAAAAGAACGGCGCGCGCATGTGGAACAATGCAGTCGTTAGAAGGATGCGGCGGTCCAAATCATACTTAGCGCCTATTTCGGCTTGTCGAGTGAAATATGGGCTGAGATATTGGTTGCCGTTGTCAGTAAACCAAGATGCTGCGGGAGCTAGAGAAAGCAACATTCCGTAGTTCCCATAAAGTGTCAGGCTGTTCACGGGCGTGAAAGTCAGCGCGTACTGCGGTAGCCAGAAGAGCTTGTCTGTAAAGACAGGTAGACCCGCGCCCGTTGCATAAGGCGAATAGTTATGATCGCGCATGGAATCTTCGCGGCCGCTAATCAAAACTTGCACTCTTCCTGGGAGATGTATCCGGTCTTGAAGCAGCGCGGAAGCCTGATGGTTGTCTTCATAGAGTCTGCGCGGGCCGGCAAACTGGTGCGGAGACTCCATCGGAAACGATGCGATCGGCTGGTAGATGTTCTCCGATCCTACATAGGTGTAGACAGGTCCATCCTGCACAGACGAAGATGCGTTTGCACCTGGGGCTCCCGGCTGCTGCACGCTGAGCGAGAAGAGTTCACCTCCGCCGGTAAGGTCGTGGCTGATAGGGCCTGTCTTCAAATGGCCGATTACCAGCGCATCGGCCTGTGCATTGATGAGCAACACACCGGGTTCGCGCCAGTCGTAGATTCCGTACGATCCGTCAGGGCAATAGAAATACGCGGGGGCGTCCGGCGCGCCGACGCAGCTAACGTTTCCGTTTGCGTCGTAGGACGGCCCATACGCGTACACGACGTTGTCATCCCGCAGCGAATGGCTATAGCTTGCAGTCTGCGGAGGCCCTCCATCCGGGCAATAGATCGTAATCGTAGCGAGCATTGCTGTTGGTTGTATCAAAGACATTCGGCTTTTGCCACGACTGCTCACCGAGCATTGTTGACGGAGAGATTCGGCTCAGGTCCGGCACTGTTGTCCCGCCCAGTAACTGGTAGCCGCAGACGGAGCGCCCGTCCGCATGTTGATACTCGAAATCGCCCTTCAAAATCCCCTTGGGGCTAATCTTCCAATCCGCCGCTCCAGCGCCCACTGCCCGCCAACCGTCGGCGCCGTGTACATAGCTATCCGTCCTTTCACCGCCGAAGTTGACGCGCGCGCCCACCTGCTTCTGGCTGCCGTAGAAGCGCCCAAGATCGAACGCCGCGTAGCTGCTGCCACGATGATCAGTGGCCACATCCGCTGCCCGCACCAGGGCCGGCCGCTTTGTCACATAGTCGATTAGCCCGCCGCCTGAAGCCACACCGCTTTCCAGGCCAGCGATTCCCTGGAGAATCTCAACGCTTTGCTTGTTTTCAAGCGGCACATTCTGCGCGCCAACCACGGTCAGGCCGTTGACCTGGAATCCTGCGTTTTGATCAAGGACGTAGCCGCGAATCTGGTAGTCGCCGAAGTAGCCAACGGGCGCGTAGTCTTCGCCAACCGACGCATCGTTTTTCACCACGTCGTTGAGCAGGCGCGCGCCCTGGTCATTCAGAAGCTCGCGGGTAACAATGGTCGCAGAGAGCGGCGTTTCCTGAATGCTTGCGCCGTCCAGGGTTCCCACAGTTACGGTGTCTGGAAGGTAGCTGTCGTTCACTTCGCCATGCACTACAACTGTGGTGGTGACAGGCTGCACCTTTTGTGGTGTCTGTGAAGTCTGAGGGTTAGCGCTGGAGCCGGCTGGAGTAGTGGCTGGCTGCGCCGCGTTTTGCGCGCTAGCGGTCACTGAACAGCTTAGGAATGCAAGCAATGTAATGATTCTCGTAATATAGACAGGGTGGTGTTGCCTTGTAACAGAGGCCAGCCTGAATGCTGGCACACTGGATGGATGTAGAATTGTCGCGGCTGCGAATTTGAAAGCCTGCATATGCTCCCCCTGCTTCAAACTGAAAGAAACAGGAGAGCGCTTGCTCCGATTGTCGAATAGAGTGCAATTCGTTTCGGAAACTTCCCACGCCGGTATTATCCGGATCGGGTTCGAGGGTATATCTCAGCCCCATCAAGTGGAGCACCCCTGTTTCAATAGTGAGATTGGAACACTTTCGGCACTAAATTGCAAATCCTCATTCGGACTACGTATCGGCGGCGGCTGGAAAGTCCCGCCGCGGCGCTTAATTTCCGGCAGCGAGCTTATACCACGTTCAGCGATGAGTTCAACCCCTCATATGGCCAGTCTGACCATACTCTTCAAGCGGGCTTACCTTAAAGGAGCCGACCAGTGTAGACAGCTCATTAGCGAGGCTTGCGAGTTGCTGACAGGCCTCCACCGAGTGCTCGGAGCTGGCCGCGGTCCGCTCGATGATGACGGCAATATCGTTCACGTTGGTAGTCACTGATTGCGTCGAATAGGATTGCTCGGTTGCCGCGGCGGCAATCTGTGTCACCATCTTTTGCACTGACTCTGACCCATGAATAATGCTGGTCAACGCCTCGCCCGCCGAGCGAGCTGAGTCAACTCCGCTCTGCACATGCCCCATGCTGGCACGCATCGCCTCAACCGCTTCTCCGGTCCCTTGTTGGATGGCGCGCACGGTCTCGTCGATCTCCTTGGTTGCTTCGCTGGTGCGCTCTGCGAGGCGGCGGACCTCGCCCGCAACAACCGCAAATCCGCGACCATGATCGCCGGCGCGCGCCGCTTCAATCGATGCGTTGAGCGCGAGCAGATTTGTCTGGCCTGCAATTTCGTCAATCACGCTGACGATCTTGCCGATGGCGTCGCTGGAGCGGCCCAGCTCTTCAATCTTCGTCGAAGTTTCCTTGTTGGCTTTCAGAAGCTGGCCGATAGTGCTTACCGTAGTTTGCACGGTCAATCCGCCGGAGTGTGCGCTTTCCTCCGCCTTACGGGCATCCACAGCGGCGCTTTGCGTGGTCTGGCTGATCTCCTGCACCGCAGCGGACATTTCATTCATGGTGACAGTAATGCGGGTGGCCTGCTGCTGTTGCTGCGCGGCCTGAGAGGCGGTTTCGCGTGCGGTTTGCGCCAACTCCTCGGTAGCCTGGCCGAGCATCCTGGCATTGGATGCCACTCGCTGAACAATTTCTTCGACACGACCAATAAAGACATTGAACCAGATGCCGACTTCGTCGATTTCGTTTTTTCCTTCAACCTCGATGCGACGCGTCAGGTCGCCTTCGCCTTCGGCAATATCCTGCATATGTGGTGCTAACAAACGCAGCGGAAGCACAACCTTGGACTGAACAACCCACCATGCTGCCGCGCAACTCAGCAGCGCAAACGCAAGCATGACCGCACCCCCGATGCGGCTGCGGACAGAGTCACGCATCCACAGCATCCAGCTGCGATTGGAGGCCGCTGGCTATGGACTTTTCATACTGGCTCATCGTATCCGTCAGCGCCTTATTGTCTTTGCCCAGAGCGCCCACCTGCGCCATCAAATCGTCGCTGGGTCCGCCCGTGGCGCTAGAATTGCCGCATAGGTGTCGTGATCGCGGGCGCGCAGAGCGGTGAACTGCGCGAGTTGAGCGTCGGCCTGCTGGCCCAGTTCCGGCGACGCGGCAAGTGCCTCTTTTACCGCCGTCGAGCGCACCCGTACGCTGTCGGCGTCCTTGTCCGCGCACTGGCGAGCGAGTGCGCGTCCTGAAGCACAACTGCATCGCCGTAATGCTTCTTCATCCGCTCGAAGGCCGCTTCCGCCTCCTGCATTCGCAACGCCGCTGGAAAGAGGAAGATGAAATCTGCGACATCCGGCTGTGCGTGGATGTAGCGGAGATCTGCACCATCGCCAGCATCAGCAGATAGCCGCCACATAGAATCGCCAGGATGCCAAGGATTCTCGTCTTGATCTTCATCTGTGCAAACATAGCTTTCACCTGACCGCCAGGACTTTTACGCCTTCATGCGGGCGTAGCTTTTTGCCGTAACTTCATTCCATCGGCTCCACGGGGTCGAACTTGAGCGGATAGGCGCTTTTGTCTCGGTTTCCATAACCTTCTGGATAACTCACTTGATCGTCAGTACCTTTACGCCCTCATGCGGGGTCGCTTTGCCGATGTAGCCGATGGCGCCGGCATTGTGGGCGACAAACTCCACAACCGCGGCGTCGCTATCCAGGCTCTTGGGCATGGTGGCCTGGCCGGAAAAGACCAGGCTGCGCCAGCCCGCGCGGTATGCGGTATCGTTCTTGCCGATGTAAGCCTGCAAGAACTCCTCGTGAACCGTGCCGGCCTTGAGCAGGATGGGCACCACGTTGCCGCCGCCGAGTGATGTCGAGGCGCCGGTAAAAACATCCTTCAGATCGTTCTTGGATACTTCGGTTGTCTTGACGCTGGGGTTGGCGATCACAATCACCTGGGCCTTGGCCTGGACGACAAAGATCGACGCGGACGCTACAAGCAGGAATGCATACAAAAGCTTTTTCATTTCGATGTTCTCCTTTCGTCCGCGTTAGAAGCTGACTCCGATTTTCAGAATGGTCAATTTGGTCGTTGGTCTCCAGTCCCGTCGGAAGCTTGGCTGTCGGGGGATTCAGGTCCATGTCGTAACCAACCGCCGTGCCGTCGATGATGTGCTGCTCGGCCTTGGCATAGAGGAACTGATTGAAG
This sequence comes from uncultured Acidobacteriaceae bacterium, assembly GCA_963713645.1. Lineage (GTDB taxonomy): Bacteria > Acidobacteriota > Terriglobia > Terriglobales > Acidobacteriaceae > Telmatobacter. Next base: position 48,525 of record CAVQMQ010000024.1, read on the forward strand.
TCGTAGCGTCCAGAGATAGCCCAGTCCTTGGAGTAGCGAGCTGGCCCGAGAGCCGCCTTATGATCGAAAAACTGCGTGTCATAGACCCCGGCGGTGAGCTTGCCGGTCAATTTGTAGCTGGCCATTCCGTACCAGGATCTGTAGTCAATATTCCCCGTCTCAGTGAAAACCCCTGGAACCGTGATGATGACGATGTCCGGACTTCGCTGATATTCGGTGGCTATCATGAGCTTGTCCTTCTCATAGCGGCCGAAATACTGTAGCTGATTGGCCGCATGACCTGCCAGCGTGCCGTTGAAGGTGCCATAACCAGGAATCGTATCGACCGTCGCGGAATTGTTGTCGTCTCCATGGTTGATCGAAGCGCCCAGCATGAGACCCTGTAGAGGTGTTTTCCAGTGCAAAGCCGCGCCATTAACAATTCCGTTTAATCCGTTGGGGAAGTCGATTCCCTCTTCGCGCAAGCTCACAAAGTAGCCGTCGTTGCTGCCGATCGACCGTTCGCCACCCCATCCGCGATATTCGAGCTTGCCCAGGTTTTCACCGAGTTTGAGCGTTCCGTAAACCACTCCGCCATAGTGGGCCAGGAGGGAATTGCGGCTTTCGAGGGGATAGATGCTTTGCGGAAGAAGCGACCACATATACGCCGGATCTATATCTTGTATTTCGTTTAACAGGCCGGAGGGCGTCTTGACCTTGCCAAAGCGCACGCCGAACTTGTCGCTGGCCTTGTAGTCGGCGCTGAGCCCAGTCCAGGGTAATCGCGTTTCCCAGGTTGCCGAGCAGAAAGTAGCGGGCCTGCACTCCGACGCGCAACTTGGGGGTCGGTTGCGCGCCGACATTCACCACCGCCTCGGTCCACGCCGGGCTGCCATTACTCGATTCGGTGGTGAAGATATTGTTTTGCGTGGTGTAGAGAAATCCCTGCGTTGCATAGCCGTGGATCTGAATATTCAGATCGTCCAGGCTCTGCGCCATAGCTGGAATGCCTCCCAAAGCCAGCGTCATTGCGCCAATCAGTAAACGATTCATTCACGCTCTCCTTTTCCCGACACTCAATCCACCACTAATCGCGGCGAAATTATTGTCATTATTGTCCCGTTTTCATTCATCGGACTTTCAGAACGGAGCACAAGCACCTGCGTTGTTTTATTTGCTCAACAGGCGGCAGTCATCATCCACTCTGCCGCTACTTCACGGTAAGAACTTTCACACCCTCATGTGGACTGGCCTTGCCGATGTAGCCGATGGCGCCGGCATTGTGAGCGACAAACTCCACCACGGCGGCGTCCCCATCCAGGCTCTTGGGCATGGTGGCCTGGCCGGAAAAGACAAGGCTGCGCCAGCCCGCGCGGTAGGCGGTATCGTTTTTGCCGATGTAAACCTGCAAGAACTCCTCGTGAACAGTGCCGGCCTTGAGAAGGATGGGCACCACGTTGCCGCCACCGAGTGACGTCGAGGCGCCGGTAAACACGTCCTTCAGATCGTTCTTGGATACTTCGGTTGTCTTCACGCTCGGGTTGGCGATCACAATCACCTGGGCCTTGGCCTGGACGACGAAGATCGATGCTGACGCTACAAGCAGGAATGCATACAGAAGTTTTTTCATTGCAGTATTCTCCTTTCGTCCAGGTTAGAAATTCACGCCCATTTTCAAAATGGTGAGCTTGGTGGTAGGCTTTAGATCCGCGTTGTCCACGGTCAGAAAGCCAAAGTTTGTTCCATCCATGACGTGTTGCTCCGCCTTCAGGTAAAGGAATGAATTGAAGTCGTAACGGCCGGAGATAGCCCAGTCTTTCTGGAACCGTCCGGGACCGAGCGCCAATGCCTTATCGAGATAGCTGCTGTAATACAACCCAGCCGTCAACTTCTCGGTCAGCTTGTAACTGGTCATGGCATACCATTCGTGGTGGCTCTCATAGGAAGCCTGTACCCCCGGAGGACCGACTGTGAATATGGTCTTATGATCCCCGGGGACGAGGCTATACTCGCCGGCCAGCATCGCCTTCTTGTGCTCATATTTGGCGAAGTAGAATGGAATATGGAAAGGGGAGCTGACGTTGTTGCCGCTAAGACCGGGACCTGGCACAGAGATCGGTCCCGTGGGGTTCTCGCGGTCCAATGCCACACCTACCAACAAGCCGTCGACCGGGGCGTGCCAACGCAGAGTTCCGCCCCACGTAGGGCCGTTGAGGCCGTTCGGAAAATAAGCCCCCGACTCTTGAATCGGCACAAAGAACCCGTCATCTTCAGGAATTACGCGCTCACCCGCATAGAACTGATACTCCAGCTTGCCCAACTGTTTGTTGTGGGGCGTGGCTCCGTATACCACCCCGCCAAAGTGAGCTAGGATCGAATTGCGGCTGGCGATTGGATACAGGGACTGTGGTAGCAGACTCCAAAGAAATGCCGGATCGATGTCCTGAATATCGTTGAACAATCCATTGGGAGTCTTTACTTTGCCGAAGCGGACACCGAATCTGTCGTTGACCTTGTAGTCGGCCGACGCCCAATCGAGCGTGATTGCATTGCCAAAGCTCTCGCCAAGCAGGAAATAGCGCGCCTGAACCCCAACGCGCAGCTTCGGATTAGGTTGCGCGGTCATATTGACTACAGCTTCGGTCCACGCCGGACTGCCGTCGGTGGAGTTCGTCGAGTCCCAGTTGTTTTGCGTGGAGTACAAAAAACCCTGCGTTGCATAGCCGTGAATCTGGATGTTCAGATCGTCCAGGCTCTGCGCCATTGCCGGAATCCCCATCAGGGCCAACGCCACTGCGCCAATCAAAAATCGCTTCATCGATTCTCTCCTCCGAGATTTTCCGCGCACATTTCTGTACAGCACTCCAGACCCTCATTTCATTGGCCGATCCATCCACGCCGAATACGGCACCGAACTGCTTGGGGCGTGGCCATCCCGCACACTACGCAGAACAGTCGAATAGTGCCGATCACGCTGCTTCCATCGGCGATAACAGACTGCGCCATGAACAAAGAGATCGCCGCAGGAGGCGAAATCATGCTGAAATGTCTCGGGAGTTTCCCGCTGGGGAACTGTTCTTATGTGGGAAGGTTGAACACGGCATTGTGACGCTGGGATGATTGGCTTGCAATCGTTGCTTTGTATATAAGCGGGCAGCTGTGCCAATGATCCTGTAACTGCATTCAAAATTAGATAAAACTAACAGCGCGGACCGGGATGCGTGAATGAGAGTCGCAGCATTATTTACAGCGCAATAAGGGCGAAACCAGAGCTGGTGCGCACAATTAAGTTTCGAGCCAGGTCGCCGCTCCCTGGGGGTCGCATCGACTTGAATGCCGCGGTTTCTAGATACTGCTGCTCTGGTTTCGCCAAAGGGCCGGGATGCAGTCGCATTCCCGGCCCTGAGCGCAATCCGAGATTATTACTTACCCGTGCCTTCGGTGAGGGTCACAATTCGGTCGATGCCAGGCACGGTGAACTTTTCCACCGTGCCGCTGGGCCAGTGGATCTCGATCTCATCGACAGTTGTCGCTTGTCCCAGGCCGAAGTGCGGGCGGGGATCGCTGGTGGAGAGATAACTGCCTCCGCTGACCACATCGGCGCGTTGCTTGATGCCGTTGGCGGTGAGATAAACCGTCGCCCCGATTGCATCGCGCGGGGATTTTGGCCCGCCGACCAGCTTCAGTTCCAGCCAGTGATTCTTGTCTGGGGAAACATTGCGCAGCAGTACAGGATGGCCGTCTTCGACATTGATCACCGCGTCGAGCTTTCCATCGTTGAAGAGGTCGCCAACCGCCATGCCACGGCCTGCGATGACATCCGCCAGGCCTGATCCTGCGACCGCTGGGATATTCTCAAACTTTTTGCCGCCGATGTTATGGAAGAGCAGAGGACGCTGCGCCCAGGTTGTTCCCCAGGGATGCTTATCGACCTGCGGATAAACATGGCCATTGGCCATCAGGAGATCTTTCCATCCATCGTTGTCGTAGTCGATAAATGCGTCGCCCCAGCCGAGGAATGGAACAGATAGCTCCGCTATTCCCAGCTCATAGCTGATGTCGGTCAAGTTAGCATCGCCTTCATTGCGATAGAAGGGCTTGTAGTCGTCAGAGAAGGTAGTGTTGAAGACATCGACCATGCCGTTGTTCTGGTAGTCGCCGACAGCAATGCCCATTGACGCCGTCTCGCGCCCAGACTCGTTGAGCGCGTAGCCGGAGGCATAACTATCGTCCTCGAAAGTGCCGTCACCCTTGTTGATATAGAGATAATTCGGCGTGGAGTCATTGGCGACTAACAAGTCCGGCTTGCCGTCGTTGTTAATGTCCACAAAGACCGCGCTGAGCCCGTAGTAAGCGGGCTTATCGGCCACGCCGGCTTTCTCGCTGACATCGGTAAATGTGCCGTCGCCGTTGTTATGGAAGAGATGGTCCGGCTCGCCCTTCAGGCCGCGCGGGCCGCAGTTGACCGGCTCGCCACGGAAGGTGCAGAAGGAATAGGAGACGCCATTTTCGCCACCAGTGGGCAGATTATTGCGATCGAAGTGAACATAGCCGGCAACAAAGAGGTCAAGTCGTCCGTCTCCGTCATAATCGCCCCAGGTTGCGCCGCTGGACCAGTTGCCGAGAGTTACTCCTGCCTTCTCGGCCACGTCGGTAAAGGTTCCGTCATGATTATTGTGGTAAAGCCGGTTCTTGCCCCAGTTAGAAACGAAGATATCCGGCCAACCGTCGTTGTCATAGTCGGCAATGGCCACGCCAAAGCCCCAGCGGTCGTTGGTCACTCCGGCCTTAACGGCAACGTCAGTAAATGTCCCGTCATGATTGTTATGGAAGAGCGCGGCATGGGGCGGTGTCTCTTTGCCGTCGAGGGCATCAAAGGTCGAGCCGTTGACGACATAGATGTCGAGCCAGCCGTCGTTGTCGTAATCGATCAAGCCCACACCGGAGCCGTCGGTCTCGATGATGTACTTCTTCTCGACCGTTCCCATCTTGTGGGTCCAGTGGGTCAGGCCGGCTTTCTCCGAGATGTCTTCAAAGACAACCGGGCCGGCGGGCACGAAGCCGCCGGCGGTGATGGGCCGCTTGTGCTCGTCTAGCTGGATGGCGTGCGGCGGACCGGTGTTGACGCCGCCCATTGATTGAGCAGGTGACGCTGCCGGTTGGGCAGTCTGGGAAGCCGGGGTTAGCGCAGGGGGGAGAGCGCCGGGGACTGTGGCCTGAGCAGAAACAAGGCAGGGAAACCCAACCGCCAGCAGTCCGAGGAAAGTGGTCGCACGCAATGCCTGATGCATGCGTTCCAGTATATGAGGCGAGATGGGGGCAAGTATCGACCGAAAGGTGGAGAAAGAGTGCGGTGGGTGACCTCCGGAATGGCCTGGAATTCTCTCCTGCTTTTTTCTCTTGACATGAGTACAGTGTATTAGTAGACTAGACACTTAGATGAACCTGCGGATCAACTTCGCTTCCGGTGTTCCGATCTATCAGCAGTTGATGGAGCAGATCAAACATGCCGTGGACACTGGCGCAAGCCGCGAAGGCGAGCAGTTGCCCACGATCCGGCAAGTCGCTGAGGAACTGGCGATGAATCCCAACACGGTGGCCCGAGCCTATCGCGAGTTGGAGCGGGAGGGCATCGTCGAGGTGCGGCATGGATCGGGGGTCTTCGTTGCAGGATCGAAGGCGAATTCCAAGAAGACCGCGGAGATTCGCAAAGCGGGCGATATTCTTCGGCCTGCACTGGTGAAAGTAAAGGCGCTCGGCCTCTCTGAGCCGGAACTGCGCCGAACATTCGAAGACGAACTTGCGCGGTTGATGGACGAAACAACCGCAGAGCGGAGACGCACATGAACGACATTGTGATTGCCACACACGGGCTTACGAAGTGCTACGGCGGCAAGCCAGCCTTGCACGGCCTCGACCTGGCGGTGCCGCGCGGCTCAATATATGGCTTCTTGGGACGCAACGGAGCCGGAAAGACAACGACGCTGAAGCTGCTGTTGGGAATGCGCAGGCCTGAGGCAGGTGAGATCGAGTTATTTGGTAAAGCAATCACCTCTGAAGCAACTTCTATAGAGTCACGCCGCCGTCTGGCGTTTGTCAGCGAAGACAAGGAGCTTTATAACTACATGACGGTGGGCCAGATGATCCGGTTTACGCGCCCGTTCTTTCCCGGATGGCGGAGGGATCTGGAAGAGAAATATCTTGAGCTGTTCAGTTTGCCGCTGGAAAAATCCGTACCAAAGCTTTCCAAGGGAATGCGTACTCAGCTCATGCTGCTGCTGGCGATGGCGCGCGGCGCTGAGCTGCTCCTGATGGACGAGCCAACCAGTGGGCTTGATCCCGCAGTGACGGAAGAGATTCTGAAGGAACTTGCCAGTCTAGCGGCAACCGACGGAACGACGATTTTCTTTTCATCCCATCAGTTGGCGGAAGTGGAACAGATCTGCGATCACGTTTGCATCCTCGATGAGGGGCAAGTAGTAATCGATGGCGAACTGGACGATCTGAAATCGGAATACAAACGAATCCTGCTGGTTTTCGAGAAGGAGCCTCCACCGGAGTTGTCTGCCTTGCCGGACGTAGATCATTTGCGCCAGCATGGCCGGACGGCATCTCTACTTGCGCATCGAGATGTCGCTGCACTGGCGAACCGCGCGCGCGATCTTGGTGCATCCTCAGTGGAAGTACGGCCTGTAACGCTCAAAGAATTGTTTCTGGATCATGTGAGGGGGAAGTGATGCTCTGGTTCAAAGCTTGGCTTGAAACTCGTTGGCGCCTCGGCTTCCTGGCTGGATCGATATTGCTGGTGTGGCTTGCGCCTCTCTGGACGCCATCTACAGGGCTGTCGCCGACAGTGATCGCGTCGCGCATATGGATGGGAACTCACCTAGGCACGGTTCTTCTTTACATCTTTACGGCCATTTATCTTGCCGGCTGCGGCATTAACAGCCAAACCACTTACGGCGCAACGTCAGGCTTTCATGGCTCCATGCTGTTCACGCTGTCGCTTCCGGTATCACGCCGGCGGCTGCTCTTTGCGCGTGCTGGCCTAGGCGCGGTTCTAACCTGCGTCATGGTCGCAATCATGGCGGGCTACACTCTGTTTCTGTCTCCGGGACCGGTGAGCGCGTTGCAGGCGATTACGTATATTGCGCGAGCGATCCTGTGCACCATGCCGATCTATGCCTTGTCTGTTCTGCTTGCCTGCCTGCTCGACGAGATGTGGCAGTTCATGGGCGGGTGTTTTATTTGGGTCGCGATGTTTATGTTGCAGTCCAGATTCGATGCGGTCTCGCGTATCAGCCCTCTGCGCGCTTTGAGCCTGGCCTGCTATCCCGTCACGTCACCGATGCCCTGGGCTCCGATAGCGGCATCCGTGCTCATGGCAGGCGCTTCGCTTTCTCTGGCTGTTTGGGTGCTCGAACGGAAAGAGTACTGAATCCCTCTGCGCTGACGGCGAATCATTCGAGGACAAGAGGCCGGGCAAACAGTGTCTTATTGATTGATCCTCTTCAGTTCAATCAGCGGGGCGGAGGAGCGGGGTGGGCGGGCGAATCTCTGGAAAGCCATGTCGGCGATCAGAGCGGCGTCCAGAACATCAAGCATGGCCTGCTGCGCCAGCACCCAAACCGGGTGCGCCGGGCAGGATACTTCGCGCGCGCAGGATTCTCCAGAGTTCAGGCAGAGATTCAGATGGAGCGGGCCGTCGATGGCCTCGATAACCTCGCGCATCGACGCCTGGCGTCCGCTGGGAAGAATGGCGAAGCCTCCGGAATGTCCTCGCCGCGATGAGATCAGTTTGGCCCGTGACAGTGCCTGCAACACCTTGGAAAGAAAACTCTCCGGGGCTCCAGTGGCCTCGGCCAGCGCGGGCAGTAGAACTCGCTCATCGGCTGGCAGAGCCGCGAGATGAACCATCACGCGCACAGAATAATCGGCCGCGCGCGTCAGTTGCATCGACGAGTTGGCTCTCTTCGTGCGTTCGCCCAGTCGCACAGGTCTTATCCCTCAAGGCGCGCAAGCCAGCTCCCGGGCTTTCTGTGCAGCCGGCGCAAAAACCTTGTCAGCAGCGTAGTCGAAGCAGTCACAAACTTGTGTGTTTGGCGTCACAGACCCTCGTTTCCTGGGAACGTAGGGTATGGCTTGAAATGAAATTGGAGACAAACGGTCCAAAATGCCCGCTAGGTCTCTGCTGGTTGAACAAATAGTTGTGCGAAAATGGGACGCCATTCGGACCAACATCTGATGTGATACTCGTCGGCGCTGTATCGGCGCATTTTGCCGCGTTTCGGTTTCGTGCAAGATTTATGATTGCCCCGGCTGTTGGTCTTTGCCGTTCGCACCCTCTGCGGAGAGTGAAAGGAAGATGCAAAACATCATGCAAGCATTTCCTGCTGTAGATCCAATTCCTTTGCCGGCTCCGATATGGCTCTTCAAGCTGCTGCATATCGTTACGCTGTCGCTGCATTTTGTGGCTGTTGAAATGTTGCTCGGCGGCCTGCTGCTTGCCGTTCTCCTGAGCCTCTTTAGCGGCTCGTCGCATGTTGTGGCCCGCGCGCTGGCCCGCCGGCTTACAGTGGTAATGACCTATGTGATTAACCTGGGCGTTCCGCCGCTGCTCTTTGCGCAGGTGCTTTACGGCCGCGCGCTGTACACCAGCAGCGTGCTGATCGGCCTCTACTGGATCTCGATCATTGTCATCCTCACCGTCACTTACTGGCTGCTTTACCGCTTCACGGCACGGCTCGAAGCCGGAAAATCCGCTTGGTGGGTGGGGCTTTCGGCGTGGGTGATGGCGGGCTTCATTGCCCGGCTGCTTTCGACCAATATGACGCTGATGCTGCGCCCTGAGGTATGGCGGCAGATGTACTCAGCTTCAGCAGCGGGAGCGTATCTACCCACCGGCGACCCGACGCTGACTCCGCGCTGGCTGCTGATGCTGGCCGGCGGGTTCTTCATCGGCGGCCTGTGGCTGGTGTATCTCGAGTAGCCGTTCAACCTTCACAGCGGAGGAGAAAGAAATTCCTTGCCGGACTGGGCGGCAAGCTGGCCGCATTCTGTGGCGTGGTTTATTTGGCCGCCGGGTTGTGGGCCAATAGCGTTCAGCCGGATGCAGTGAAGACCGGCTTTGCCACACACCCGCTCTACAAATACTTCGGCCTGGCCGGTTACGGCTGGCTGGCGCTGGTCGCTGTCGCCGTCATTCTCGGGCTGGTTGCGGGATTCGGAAAAATCTCCGCAGGCTGGCTAAGCTGGGCGGGCGTATTGGTCGCCGTGCTCACAGAGATCATGTTCACCGTTTACCGCGACGGCGTACGCGACCTGACCCTGTTGAGCAAAGGCTACGACGTGTGGGATCGCGTCGTCGTCACCAACTGGAGCGTTGTAGGCATCTTCCTGGTTCTCTTTGTTGCCGGATTGGGTGTCATCGGCTGGCTGGTCTCCGTGGTAGCGCGGCGCACAAAAAACCATGGAGGGCGCGGCGTAAATTTGCCGGACAAATACCATGAGCGAAGAAAAAGTGATTTCAGTCAACATTGTGGAAGAGCCCGGAGAGCAGACCACGCGGCGCGCCTTCCTGGCCATCGCCGGAGCTGCAGGTCTGGCTTATACCGCTGCAATGGCTTACCCCATCTACCGCTATCTGGCCTCGCCGGAAGAGATGGCGATGAACGCAACCGCTGTCACCGAGGTCACGCTAAAGGACGCGCAGAAGCTGCCGCTGGGTTCAGTGCTGATGTTCAAGTTCGGCAGTTCGCCGGCAATGCTGATCCATCACGAGGACGGACGCTGGGTTTCATTGACGGCCGTCTGCACGCATCTGGGCTGCACGGTGCAATACGAGCCGCAGGCCGACCGCATTCACTGCGCCTGCCACGGCGGCGTCTACGACCCCTACACCGGCGCCAACGTCAGCGGCCCGCCGCCCAAGCCGCTCAAGCTCTTCAAAGTTGCAGTCAACGACACCGGCGTCGAAGTCTCCCGCGCGTAAAGCAAAAGGATAACTTGTCATGACGTTCAAAGTCCATCAGCATACCTCCGTATACGATTGGGTTGACGAGCGGCTCGGCCTCACTGAGCTGGCTGCATTTGCGCGCCACAAGACCGTTCCCGTTCACGCGCAGTCCTTCTGGTATTACTGGGGCGGCATCTCGCTGTTTCTCTTCCTGGTCCAGTGCTTCACCGGCGTGCTGCTGCTGGTTTACTACCGGCCCGGCGCGGAAGCGTATGAGTCTGTCCGCCAGATCACCTTTGTGATGCACTTCGGCTGGCTGATCCGTTCGGCGCATTCGTGGTCGGCGAATCTGATGATCTTCGCCATCCTGGTCCACATGTTCTCGGTCTACTTCATGAAGGCCTATCGCAAGCCGCGTGAGTTCGGCTGGCTCAGCGGCATGGCGCTGCTGGGCATCGCCTCGGTCTTCGGCTTCTCCGGCTATCTGCTGCCGATGGACGAGCTGAGCTACTTTGCCACCAAGGTCGGCCTGGAGATTCCCAATGCGATTCCCTGTGATCGGCCCGCTTGTTGCCAGACATGCTGCGCGGCGGACCGGAAGTGAGCGAATTTACCGTCCAGCGCTTCTTCGCTCTGCACGTAGTTGTCCTTCCGGCGTTGTTCCTCCCCTTGCTCGGCTTCCATCTATGGCTGGTGCAGCGGCACGGCAATGCCGTTCCGCCCAGTGTTGAAGCCCTGCCGCCGGAAGAGCGCAAGAGCGATGCCTTTCATGCCGAATTTCCTGCGCAAGGATCTGGCGATGTGGCTCATCTCGCTCAATATTCTTGCGCTGCTGGCTTCGGTCTTTCCCTGGTCGCTGGGCAAAGCCTTTGATCCGCTCGCTCCGGCGCCGGTCGGCATTCATCCCGAGTGGTACTTCATGAGTCCCTTTGAGATGCTCAAGGTTCTCGGCGGCATTCTACCCGGTGAAATAGGCGAGATAGCCGGCATTCTGCTCTTCACTCTTGGCATCACGCTCTGGCTGCTGATTCCCTTCTACGACACCAAAAAGGAATCCGGGCAGCGCGCCCGCGCAGCGCATTATTTCGGACTGATCGCAGTCATTCTGCTCCTGTCCACCACCGTCGTCGGCTATTGGGTCATCCGATAGCAGTGGACAGTTGACAGTGAACAGTGGACAGTAACGATCAACAACAGTTAACCAAGTCTCGGGTGGTCAAGTGAGCAAACCGGTAGTACAGTCCTTTCGCGATCTTCAGGTTTGGCAAAGGTCGATGGAATTGACAGTTGCAATCTACCGGCTCACCGGAGGCTTTCCGCGCGAGGAGATATTCGGACTCACCAGCCAACTGAGGCGGTCGTCGGTTTCGATTCCGGGCAACATAGCCGAAGGGCAAGGAAGATCGAGCACTCGTGAGTTTAGGCAGTTTCTAAGTATCGCCCGCGGGTCGAACTGTGAGTTGCAAACGCAATTAGCAATTGCCCGCGCATTAGGCTTGGGAAATTCCCAACTTCTCGACCATGCGGAGAGTCTCTCGCACGAAGTCGGCAAGATGATCTTTACCCTGCTGAAGGGCTTGAAGACCGAAGTCCGTTGACCGCTATCAACTGTTTACTGTGCACTGTTCACTGGAGTTACAAATGAACTATCCATTCTGGGACATTCCGCATCTTGGGTCGGGCTGGGTGATCGGCCTGATCGCCATCTACCATGTGATGATCTCGCAGTTTGCGGTGGGCGGCGGGCTTTATCTGCCGATGGCCGAGCGCAAGGCAATGCGCATGACCGACCCCCAACTGCGCGCCGACTGGATGGCGCAACTGGCCAGCCACTCCAAATTTTTCTTGATTGTCACGGCGGTCTTTGGCACGGTGAGCGGCGTGGGTATCTGGTTCGCCATTGGACTTACCCATCCCGAGGCGACCAGCACGCTGATTCATAACTTCGTCTTCGGCTGGGCTATCGAGTGGGTCTTCTTCATGGTGGAGCTGAGCACCATCGCGGTCTACTACAGCACCTGGGGCAAGATCGACGAGAAGCTGCACCTTGCCGTCGGATGGGTCTACGCGGGCGCCTCGGCCTTCACGCTCATCATCATCAACGGCATTCTCGCCTTCATGCTCACGCCGGGCGATACCTGGATTTCGGTCGCCGGAACCGGCCAGGAAGCCAGCAAATTCTGGAATGCCTTCTTCAACCCCACCTACTGGCCGAGCCTGCTGCTGCGCTGCTGCGTCTGCGCCTCGCTGGCTGGAGTCTGGGCGCTCATCACCGCCAGCCGCATTGATGGCGACAAGCAGCCGGAGCTTAAGACCAGCCTGGTGAAGTGGAGCGTCAAGTGGCTGGTGCCTTCGTTTGTCGCCATGCCCTTCCTAATGATCTGGTATTACCTGATGGTCCCCGCATCGCAGCAGGCGCTGCTGACGCTGGGCATTGACACCATCAACGCCGGAACCTTTTCAGCGGTGACCCGAATGGCTCTGGTCATCATCGTCACCTCGGCCACCATCATCGGCGTCGCTTACTTCCTTGCTTATCGCAGCCCGCTGGACTTCAACCCGTCGCACGCAATGGCTGTGCTGTTGCTCGCGCTTATCGCCACCGGCGCCGGCGAGTACTCGCGCGAGATGCTGCGCAAACCCTATGTCATCGGCCGCTGGATGTACTCAAATGGCGTCCGGGTGCCATACGTTGCACGTATAAATCAGGAAGGCTACCTGAATCAATTCGGCTACATGGACAAGGCCTGCCCTTCAATTCCCTGCGGCTCCACTTCCCACTCAGACTGGGTCTGGAACGGCGACGGCACCATTACACCGAGCAGCTACTCGCGAGGCGAAGCTATCTTCCGCGGCGAGTGCGGCTCCTGCCATACGCTGAGCGGCTACCGGCCTTTGAAGGAACTCCTCGCCGGACGCGACCGCCAGAATATCGGCAACTTCATCACCATGCTCCACGACTACAAACCCGACTCACCGTATCGTCACTTCATGCCGCCGATGGTCGGCACCCAGCAGGACATCAACGATCTGACGGACTACCTGAACGCGCAGGTGAATCCGCCATCGCCCACAGCTGCGAAAGCTGCTCTGACCGCGCTGAAATAGCACCGCAGCTTCCCGCTTCATCAAAATGCATGGATACCCAGGTCTCACAATTGAGGCCTGGATGAGCGATCAGAACCCTCCACGAAGTTCGCCTGGCTCAGCTGCGAATTCGTCCCTCTGCTATAAATTGACCTATCACCGATCTCCATTCATCCTGCCGTCTATACTTGCGGACAAGGAAGATTGATGGTCGTGCCGCGCACATGGAAGGACGCCGACGGCGACGCAGCCATGCGGGAGTTTTTACTCAACCCACCGCCGCGCCGCGCTGCAATCCTCGAGCTGATGAAAGAGATTCTTTCGCACGATCCTTTTACCCGCCGCCGCGCCGCCGACCTTGCCCGCCGCGTCAGTGCCCGCGAGCCGGGCATCCTGAGCAAGTACGCAGATCTGCTCATCGATCTCGTCGCCGAGATTCCACTCGATCAATGGCAGGCGCGCGGCTATCTTGCGCTAGCCGCCGCGCACAACGCAGCAACCCGCCAGCAGCGCATGAGCCTCTCTGTTCTGGTCCGCGCCCTGCTCGAAGACGAACGCGTCGCCATCCGCGCCATTGCGCTGGAGGCCTTCGCGATCCTCGCCATCCATGAGCCGGAGTTGCGCGACGAAGCAATGGTTCTGCTCGACGCCGCCCGCCACGACAAGACCCCAGCCCTGCGCAGCCGCGCGCGACGCATGCTGCCGCAGCTTGCGGCAGCAATGAAAATCAGCAAATAAATATTGCCCGCAGATACCTCTGCGGGCAATGATTAGTTTAAATCTGCCTCGATAGAGCCAAAAGCAGCCGCGCTGCTTACTTTGCCTTGGGCGCCGCATCGGCAGCGGGAGCCTTCGGTGTCAACGGACCCCACGGCAAGACCACTGACGGCAGGCAATTGGGCCCCTCCGCCGAAGCCTTCAGCTTGCCTTGGGTCTTGCCAGGCACATATGGGAATGCCGCGATAGCGGCGTGGCCATCACCGTCGGTTACCAGGACCTGGTTGACCGATGGGGCATTTTCCGACTCGATCACCACTGGAATCTTGGCTCTTGCGGGAAATCCATCAAGATCGACGATCACCGCAGTCGCATCCGGCTGCGAGATTCTCACTTCAATCCGGCACCCTTCTTCGAGTGCGGAGAGAGGATGGGGAATCAGCGTGCCGTAGACCTGCAACTGCCCATCCCGGCTGGAGAAGACATACCGCATCGGCTCCCCGATGACGGTCATGGGCGATACTTCTATCTCATCCTCGGACTTCAAGTTCGACTCCTGCTCCGGCGTCGGCTTGTGCTTCATCAACAATCCCTGTGAATTCACGTAAATATCGGTTGTGTCGTTGGAGAGATCCAGGGAGGGCTTGTCCACCGGCCACGAGTTCAGAGAAAAGATCTTGTGTTCAGGGGCACCCTCCACAAGAACCCGATACCGCGCAGGAGCACCCTCCGGTTGCGTTCCCTGCTCTTTGATCTTCTCGAATTCAAGGTGCATTCCCGTAGGATTCATGGCATCGGGTTTCTTATAGTCCCACTTTGCCTGGCGATCAAGGAGGTTGATTAAATCTTTTGAAGGTACGGGCTGGCCGGAAAAGAGCGCAAAGTCGATTTCCTCATTGCCTTTGTTCAGATACTTCATGACATCCTTCTTCTTCGAGGATTGTCCGTAGCAAAAGAACGGGGAAGCGCAGAGGAGGCAGAAGAGCAACGAGGCAAATACACGAATTTTAGCCATATCTTAGTGTCCCTTATCCCTACACCCCAAGGCAACCCACTATGGGTATGCTCAATCACTTTTTACCGGCGGATTGATCACTTGGGTAACTGGCTGAGCAGCCTGCCGGCGCGGCGAAACCAGGGCCTTTCACGTCTGCGCAGGTAGCCGGGCATGGTCGGTTTTTTTGCCAGCACCATCTGCGCCCACGTACGCGCTTCAGCGTAGTGCCCCTCAGCGGCTAGTAGATCGGCAAAATTTAGATAAGTCTCTGAAAGCGTGGAGGTGATAACCGTTTTCCGGAAGAGCGCCTCAGCCTTCTCTTTCTGGCCAGAGAGGGCATAGGCCTGGGCCAGCAATCCAGCGGCACGGCGGAAATCATAATCCGGCTTCTTGCCGACAACCCACTCCAGATCCGGCAGCGCGGATGCCGCCTCCCCCATCAGGACGGCGCAGGCTCCGCGCCGGTAAAAAACGTCGAGCGTGTCAACGCGCGCCGCAATGGCTTTGTCAAAAGCGGCGCGCGCCTGCGGCAGTTTGCCGTCGTCCATGTACAGGTCGCCGAGTTCCTCGTAATTGCCGCCGGAGGGGTTGTCAAGAATCGCGACTTCAAGCTGGCGGATTCGCTTGCGCCGGGGAAAGACCTTGAATCCCTGGCCCATCAGCCCAATATCGGGCAGCGCCTCGGCAAAAAGATAAACCAGCGCGCCAATGGGACCGAGAAAGATGATGACGTAGAGCCAATAGTTGTCTGGCCGCCTCCTGATAAAGTGGAGTACCGCCAGCCCCTGGAGGATCAATCCCCAGGGATAGAAGAGGTGTGCAAAGAAAAACATTGGATAATCTTTCCGGTGTCAGCGTTGGGAGGGGGTTCCGGTCCTGCCAGGAGTTGAGAACTCCGGCTGAAATCATGTTACTACGGCGGGCGGAGTGCGCTCGATCGCTAATTGATCCACTGGCGGGTATTGTGTCTACATGAACCGGGAGCACTTTGCACGGCACGCGCCGCAGATCGCGTTTCTCGACTAAACCGACGGTGTCCCCGGTCTCGAAAGCGAGACCAAAGGCCACCGGTAGGCTGCGGGATGGATTTAAGCTATCGAATTCCGGATGCAGCTATTTGCGAAGCACCTTTTGGTACCACCTACGGAAGTAAGGTTCGCAGGAATCGCACATCCACCCGAGGTAGCATTGTGCGCCATCGCGGCCCCAGTTGTAGGTATCGTTCCAATGGCATTCAAGCCAATGCGGAAGAAGAAGATTTTCGTAATCAATGCAGGTTTTCAGCGCCAGATTCTGTTTCCGGCGAACACCCCGGTGGGCCATCTGCTTATCCCATTTTGCGCTAGAAAGGCCCGTGATCGCCGCATAGGGGCGGCGGAAGGAACGGCTCATGACAATCTCCAGGTCGCAGTTGCGTACCTACGTCATGGCGGGTTCCTCCTGATTTCATTATATTCTGCCATCTGCAATTCCGTTCAAACAGCGAAACGCATCTAAGTCTCTGACTGCTTGAAATCGTCCTATTGCACAGGTAGCGCCGGTCTCCAGACCGGCTGTCCTGGCGGCGTCCTCGCCGCCAGCCCACATCCGCCGCTGGCATCGCCTCCACATCAACCGGGAACGCTTTGCGCAGCACGCGCCACAGATTGCGTTTCTCAACTAACTCGGAGGCGACCCAGGTCCGAGAATCCGGACCTGGGCACCCGCCAAATAGTCTTAGGCTTGTTCAAGCTCCATGCGCTTCAGCTTGACGCGTCCACGAAGGCCACCCCAAACTGGCCGTGATTTCCCGACCGTCTGTGGATTGTAGCCGTAGTTTGCCGACTGCTCCATGACATCTCCCACGAGTTCATACCCATACTTGTTGAAATAGGTGAAGGGATCGAGCTTCCAACTTGCTCCTTTCGGATCGCCGAAATTCAGCAGCATTCGAAGAGAAGCTACCACAGGGTACAGCCATCCGTCGGGAACTGAATAGCCAACTTCCGTGTCCGTAAGTTGCAGGACCTTTCCCTTACCGACTTCGCGGCGCTTGCCAAACTTGGCCCCAACATCCTTCACAGCGCGATTGAAGGCGATGTACTGTTCCTGGAAATGCACATGGACATAATCAAAGAGCTCAAGGATTTCCACTACAACAGGCTTGAGTTGGAGGTAGCCGGGTATCCATTCGTCGTCGCGGAAATATGATAGGATTCCGCCTTTGCCGGAGTAAGCAACAACGGGCTCCTTCTGCTCAGCGTCCCACTTCGGGTGGAACATTGTGAGGATTGCCAGAACAGTGCGAATGTCGACGGGCTCTGGGTCATTTTCGCGATAGCGGATTCGGCCCGCAAGCGCGGACTCTTCGATCACGTCCTTCAGCCAGTCAAACTTGTGGTCAAGATTGTCGAGCGCGAACTCCTTGACTTGGTTACTCGTATTCCGCGCTCCCGCAAGTGCAACAAGCTTGTTCTGGAATGCACCGGAGATTACTTCAACATGGACGAATGCTGATTTTAGGCTGCGGATCATTTCTTCTGCCGTCATTTTCTGATTCTTGAGTACGTTTGCATCGAGCATTCGTGCGAGAACACGATCCGTTGTCCCGCCGTCGGCAATTCCGCCGTCGGCAGGGTCATCAATCCTGATTTCTAGCATCTTTGTGTTGTTATCGTATGTGCAGGATTGGGCAAGGACCAGAATCCCGCGGTTTAGAAGATGAAAATCCTCTGGGCTGTTCGCAGCGCTGGCTTCAATAGCCTTCGGCACGCGACCGCCCATCTCTTCATGGCTGCGGGGATTGACATCGTCGGGCAAGAGTTCGCGCTTAAACTCCATCACCGGAATGTAGGCATGGTGGATTGCGACCGCGTCGTTAGCGGGGTTTTGAAACTTACGAACGAGATCCTGGCTGAGATGGAACCGATAGGTGTGTGGGAAAGAGGTAGGGACGTTCTTAGCAAGTTCGATGGATGCCATTTCAGGCTCCTTCTGCGAATAGGCGGCTTCGACTTTTGAAGTTTTCGGATGCTAACGGCTTCTTGAGGTGTCGCCCTACAAGCTGCCTAACCGCCAGACCCTAGTCGGTAACCCGACAAAATCAGTATCGCATTAAAATATTTTAGAATCAAATAGAATTTTTTAGATTTCGCCTTCCTTGTACTCTGCCCTGCATCGAGAGCTTTCCGGGTAGCGCGATGTAAGCTATCTTCCCGTCCCCCCCACCGTCATCCGATCCAGCTTGATCGTCGGCATCCCCACGCCCACGGGCACACTCTGCCCATCCTTCCCGCAGGTGCCGATGCCTTCGTCCATCTTGAGGTCGTGGCCGACCATCGAGACGTATTTCAGCGCCTCGGGTCCGTTGCCGATCAGCGTGGCGTCGCGGACCGGCGCGGTGATTTTGCCGTCTTCTATGAGATACGCCTCGGAGGCCGAAAAGACGAATTTGCCGTTGGTGATGTCTACCTGGCCGCCGCCGAAGTTGACTGCGTAAAGGCCGCGCTTGACGGAGCGGAGAATGTCGCCGGGGTCGTCTTCTCCTGCCAGCATGTAGGTGTTGGTCATGCGCGGCATGGGGATGCACTGGTAGCTCTCGCGGCGGCCGGAGCCGGTGTTGGCCGCGCCGGTGAGCCGCGCGGACAGTTTGTCGGTGAGGTAGCCTCTCAAGACGCCGTTTTCAATCAGAGACCGTCTCCTGCGTGGCCGAGCCTTCGTCATCCACATTGAGCGAGCCGCGGCGGCCGGCGATGGTGCCGTTGTCCACGACAGTCACTTTGGAACTGGCGACGGATTGGCCGATGAGGCCGGAAAACGCCGAAGTTTTTTTGCGGTTGAAGTCGGCTTCGAGGCCGTGACCGACGGCTTCGTGGAGGAGAATTCCCGGCCAGCCGGGGCCGAGGACCACCTCCATCTCGCCTGCCGGGGCGGGGACTGCGCCGAGTTGCAGGATTGCTCCGCGCGCGGCCTCGTGGGCTAAACCTTCCGGGCTTTTGGAGCCGGCAAACTGGTCGAGTCCTGCACGGCCTCCACCCCCCGCAGAGCCTTTGGTGGTGTTGGCCTCTTCTTTGGCGATGACAAAGACATTGAGCCGGCAAAGGGGCTGGGTGTCGCTGGCAAAGGCTCCGTCGGATGCGGCGATGAGGATGCGGCGCAGTTCTTCGGAGTAACTGGCGCGGACCTGAACGATGCGCGGATCGAAGGCGCGGGCGGCGCGGTCGGCGCGCAGAATCAGTTCCAGCCGCGCGGCCAGATCGAGATCGAATCCGCCCAGCGGAACCGGATAGAGATCGGCAACCGGCGTCTCCAGAAACCCCTGCACCGGCTGTTTAGCCGGACCTGAGGCGATGAGCGCGGCGGTGCGGGCGGCGTGGAGCAGGCGTTCGGGGCTGAGATTGTCGGTGTAGGCGTATCCGGTGCGCTCGCCCGAGAGAACGCGGATGCCGCAGCCGGCGCTGGTGCCTTGCGAGGCCGATTTTACGATCTGCTCATCGACGCCGAGAGCCGTTGCAGTAACCGACTCGAAGTAGAGGTCGGCGTAGTCGCCGCCTGCACTAAGGGCCTCGCCCAGGCAGCGTTCCAAGAGGCGCTCGGTGATGCCAAACTTCTCAAAAAAATAACGGTTGTGGCTGCCGCTGGGACGGCTGACCGTGCTGCTGCGCGGGGAAGCGTCTGGTGTGCTCATCGTACCTCTCAGTTTACGCCACCTGCGGTGGGGGCACCTTCGGTGCGGGTGACCGCTCGCTCGTCGCTCGCATGGGTTTTGTGCATTCCCATGACCCCGAAAACGAAGGAGACGGGAGACCGAGCCGGTAGAGCGGCCTGTTCCTACTTTGATTCTGCGCCGTTCGTTCTCTTTCGCGGCATTTGCAGCCGTGCTAATATTCGGTTCATGAACAAGATTCTTGCCCTTGCCCTGTTGTTGATGGTCTTCTCCAGCCCGGCGTTCGCTGCCGGCAGGCACCATCATCACCACTACAACCACCATCACCATCACAGCGCCTAAAACGGACTCCGGCCCAATGCTGCACGGCTGCCGGGCATATACGTGAAGTGTGCGATTCCATCGCCGCAAGCTGACATGGTAAGGTTCGTGAGATGACAGATTTAGACGATCTCCGTTACCCAATTGGCCGCTTCAGCCCGCCAGCCAGCAGCATGGCCGGAATTCGCACGGCAAATATACAGACGTTGCGCCTGTTGCCAGAGCGGCTGCAGGCAGCGGTTAAAGACCTCGACGATCACCAGCTCGACACTCCCTACCGCGAAGATGGCTGGACGGTCCGGCAAGTGGTGCATCACATCGCCGACAGCCACGCCAACGCCTATATCCGCTTCAAGCTGGCGCTGACTGAAGAGTGGCCGACGATCAAGCCTTATGACGAAGCTGCCTGGGCCGCTTTGCATGACAGTATGTGGCTGCCCATTGATGGATCGCTGGCGCTGATTACCGCGCTGCATGGCCGCTGGGTGGCGCTGCTCGACTCTCTCTCGGACGATGACTTCCATCGGGGCTATAATCATCCCGAATCGGGCCATGTGAATCTGGCTAAAGCGCTCTCGTTGTATGACTGGCACTGCCGCCACCACACAGCGCATATAACACGCCTGCGCGCCGCCAAGGGCTGGTAAACGCCGCATGGCCGCCGGCGCGGAAGCAGCATCGCCTGCCGCCCTGGCCAAATCCATTGAAGAATATCTGGCTGACCATCCAGCGGCAGCACTGCTTGAGGATGGCCGCGTGCTTTTTGACATGCGCTTTGCTCGATACTCGGTAACTGAGTCGCATGGCCGCTGCCTGCTGCAACTGTGGAGCGAGGAGCGCAATCTTGTCCGTACTGTCTCCGAAGTGAAGGAGCGGACGCAGTGCCTGCGGATGATGACGCGCCGCATGGGCGCGGCAAAACCCTCTGCCCTGGAGTTGGTGCCGACAAGCGACCGCCGTACTCCGACGGCCCGCGACGCCGCACGTCGCAACTATCAGCGACTGCTGGAGCGGGTGCTGACGCGGAGCTTTATCGGATCGAAGGTGGACGGCCTGCGCTCGGCAATGGATCTGGAACATAGCTTCGGTCCGGCATACGTGCGGGGGCGGTTGCTGCATGGCGCGGCGGCAGAGGCAGTGATTGGCGTGAGCCAAGCGGAATCCGCCGCGATGGTCGACGGGATTCTGACACTGGGTGTGTTGTGGCTCGACCATTGCAGGCAGAAGACGGAGGGACGTAGGCACTTTGGCGGGTTGAAGGTGATTGTTCCAGTTGGGGCGTGGCGGACAACTGCGGAACGGATGGCCTGGCTGAACCACGCTGCCGCTGATTTCCAGCTTTTTACTCTCGACGAGCGCAGCGAAGAACTGACAGTGGTGGATTTTCGCGATACCGGGAACCTCGAATCGCGGCTGATACATGCCTTCGATCCGACAGCGGCAGTGGAGCGCTGCCGCGCGGGACTCGACCGGCTGCTGGCGCTGGTTCCCGCCAAGGCCAGAGAACGTGTTGAGATTCGCCCGCGCTCGGCTGCGGAAGTGGGCCTGCATCTGCATGGGCTGGAGTTCGCGCGGGTGCGGCACGGGGCCTCGGCTCACTCCTTTGCCATGCAGGATGAAGCGAGCTTTGGCGCTGGCGCCAGTGAGACCCAGCTGACAGCGGAGACCGAAGCTCTCTGCCGCGATCTCTTTGCCCGGCTCTTTCTCAGCCGCTATCCCGACGGCGCGCACACGGACCCGCTCTTCCGTTTGCAGCCGGAACGCTGGCTGGAGGCAGAGCTGCGCTCGGGAATCGCGGAGCTGATGCCTGGGCTGCGCGGCGATTTGCTCTATACGCAGGTTCCGGCGCTCTCAAATGGTGACCGCGCTCTGTTGGACCTGCTGACGCTCGATCGCGGTGGACGCCTGACGATTCTGGAGCTGAAAGCCGACGAAGACCTGCACCTGCCCTTGCAGGCTCTTGATTACTGGATTCGCGTCCGCGCGCTCAATGCCGACCGGCAGAGGATCAGCGGCAGCGGAAGCCCCCTTTCGGCCTTCGAGCGGCAGGGATATTTTGCCGGAGCTGAGGTTTCTCCGCTTCCGCCGCGACTCCTGCTGGCTGCACCGGCGCTGCGCATCCACCCGGCCAACGAATCCGTGCTGCGCTATCTATCCCCAGAAGTCGAGTGGGAGTTGATCGCAATCAGCGAACACTGGAGGCGCGAGTTGAAGGTTGTCTTCCGCAAGCGCAGCAGCGACCACCTGCGGTGGGGCTAATCGCCTTCCGCCTGGCCGAACAGGCCGCGTTGCTGGGTGCATCTAGCCTTGACGCTAAGACCTGGGAGTGTACAAATCCTCACAGATACTCCAGAAGAATTCCCAAAACAGCAGCCGCGGGCCAAGATCACAGACTAGCTGGCGGCCGTCCCGGCTAAACTACATTTGCGCACCTTTGGGCCGGCATTTTGCATCTACTGAAGAAGAAGACATTTTCACCTGCAACGATTTTCCTGCTTTGATTCGAAAGAGTTTCATGTCTCGATTGAATTCGCGTACTTCGACGGCACCGGCAGGCGCATTGGCGCTGCCGCTGGGTTTTGCAGTGCTGTGCATCGGTTTTGCCCCCCTCGCGCCAGCCGTTTGCCACGCGCAATCCTCTCCATTCGAGGGCAGCGTTGTTCAGGGCGAGGCCTCCACGCAGCCGCTTGATCTCTCGCTTGACGACGCGATTCAGCGCGGGCTGAAAAACAACCTCGGCGTCATTTTGAGCAGCAATCAGGCGGCTGGGGCCAGAGGCGACCGGCTCAGCCAGTTGCAGGCGCTGCTGCCCGAGGTTGACGGCAGCATCAAGGAGACCGTGGCGCAAACCGACCTGCCCGCCGAGGGTCTTCGCATTACCGGTTTCCCCACGATCATTGGGCCGTTTGGATATACTGATTTGCGTGCCTCGCTGAGCTGGCAGTTGATCAACGTCAACTCGCTGCGCAGCTATCTGACTGCGCGTCATAATTTTGCCGCCGCAGAGTTATCGGCTCAGGACGCGCGAGAGCTGGTGGTACTCACCGTCGGCAACGCCTATCTGCTGGTTCTTGCCGATGAAACCCGCGTATCGAGCGTTGACGCGCAGGTGGCCACGGCAAAAGTCTCGCTCGACCAAGCGATTGCCAACCACCAGGCAGGAACCGCCCCGCTGCTCGACGAACTGCGCGCCCGCGTGGATTACCAGTCCCTTGAGCAGCAATTGATTGTTGCGCAGAATGCTTTGGCCAAGGACAAACTGGCCCTGGCCCGCACGATTGGTTTACCTCTAGCCCAGAGCTTCAATCTCACTGATAAGGCTCCCTACGCGGCCTTTGACAAGATGGACCTCGACGTGGCCC
Organism: uncultured Acidobacteriaceae bacterium; assembly: GCA_963713645.1. Classification (GTDB taxonomy): domain Bacteria; phylum Acidobacteriota; class Terriglobia; order Terriglobales; family Acidobacteriaceae; genus Telmatobacter. Next base: position 71,588 of record CAVQMQ010000024.1, read on the forward strand.
TGCGCGAAGCTCACGCCAATCGCAAAGACCTTGCCGCCCAGGCCGAGCAGACCAAAGCCGCCGAAGAGCAGCGCAAGGCCGCGACGGCTGAACGCCTGCCTACGCTCAGCTTCAACGGCGACTACGGCGACATCGGCGTCAACGTGAATAAATCCCACAGCACCGGCGACGCAACCGGAACCCTGAGCGCGCCGCTGTTCAAGGAATTCGCTCTGCGCGGGCAGGCTCAACAGGCACAGGCGCAGCTTGATACCCAGCGCGCGACGCTGAGCGACAAAAGCGCCCAGATCGATGCCGATGTGCGCGATGCGCTGCTGGACATCGCTTCTGCCCAGCAGCAGGTGGAAGTCGCCCGCTCCAGCGTCGAGCTTTCAAACGAGGCATTGAGCGAAGCGCAACTGCGCTACAAAAACGGCGTCAGCGATAACCTGGCCGTCAGTCAGGCCGAGCAGTCCGTCGCGCAGGCCAACGATCAATATGTCGCCAGCCTTTACCGGCACAATGTCGCCAAACTAAGCCTGGCCCGCGCTCTCGGCGCCGAAGCACACTACAAAGATTTTCTGGGAGGAAAGTAATCGTGCCAGATCCAACACCGCCAACAACAGAACCGACACCTGTGATCGAGCCGCAGAACTCCCGGCGTAGAGGCATTGCTGTGGTGGTCGTACTCATCCTTGCCCTGATAGCAGGCGGGCTGTGGTGGCGCTCCACGTACAGCGAAGACACCGACGACGCCCAGATCAACGGCCACCTGATCCAGGTAAGCTCGCGTATCAGCGGGCAGGTGCTCAAGGTCGATGTCGAAGAAAATCAGGTGGTCAAGGCCGGCGACGTGATCGCCGAGCTAGACCCGCGCGACTACCAGGTTGCGGTCGAAAACGCCGAGGCCGCTCTGGCCAGCGCCCAGGCCAACGCCGCTGCCGCGCAGGTAAATGTGCCGATCACCTCCATCAACACCGGCAGCAATCTGAACTCGGCCAATGCCGATGTCAGCGGCGCTTCCGCGGCGGTCTCTCAGGCCGAGCATCAGTTGGAGTCCGCACACGACCGCGTCAACCAGGCCAAGGCCAACAACACCAAGGCACAGGCCGATCTGGAACGCTACAAGCCGCTGGTCGAAAAAGACGTGATCAGCAAGCAGCAGTACGATGCCGCCGTTGCCGCCGCCGATGCTGCGAAGGCCGCACTCGCTGACGCCAACGCCGGTGTCCGCGCCGCCGAAGACGGCGTCAAAGTCGCACGTGACCGTGAGACACAGGCCCAGGCATCACAAAAATTCGCCGAGACTGGCCCGCAGCAGGTGGCCGCGCAAACCGCCCGCGCCAAGCAGGCAGAGGCGCAGGTGGCGCAGGCTCAGGCCCAGCTCGACCAAGCCAAACTCAACCTCAGCTACACGAAAATAGTGGCACCGGAAGCCGGCATCATCACCCGCAAGAGCGTCGAGATCAACCAGAACCTCGCCCCTGGCCAGAACCTGCTCACGCTGGTCTCGCTTGAAGGTTTGTGGGTGACGGCCAACTTCAAAGAGACCCAGTTGAAGCACATGGCTGCCAGCCAGAGCGTTGAAATCGAGGTGGACGCGACCGGCAAAACCTACCACGGACACGTGACGCAGATCGGCGGCGCAACCGGCTCAGTCCTCTCGCTCTTCCCGCCAGAGAACGCCACCGGCAACTACGTCAAAGTCGTGCAACGGCTGCCTGTGCGTATCGATTTCGACGATCTCAAGAGCGAAGACCCGAATCATGTGCTGCGGCCGGGGCTGTCGGTTGAGCCGAAGGTGATGGTCAAGTAAGGGGTGCAGCTTTCTGCTGCACCTAGTCTATAGGGGGAAGGGGATCGATTATCTTCTCTAGCACTTCATTTTCCCGGCGCACAGATGAGGCGACCGGCCGCGAGGGCGGAGAGGAGATTGAGGTCCTTGTCTGGGTGGGGAGATCCGGCACAGCAGCGGGAGCTGGCGGCGCGTATCTCGGTCTATCGAGTGCAGCCCGTGCAACTTCCTCCACTGCTTCTGTCAGCCGCGCATCATCGCGCAGATCAATAGCTAATGTGCCTTCCAGGTAAGTCGGAATCGAAGTGTCCAGATCACCCGAGCGGAGCACGGGAATGACCCGATTTTCGAGCTTGCCCCGGACAAGCTGACCGGTAACAATCTGCTGCTCGTACCCTGCGCCCCCGGTGCGCGCATTTGCCTTATGTGCGAACTTCGGCGTGCAGACAGCCACAATAAAATCGGCGCTCGCAACTTCCTGCTCCATAAACTGAGGCAGCCGAATCCCCGGACGCGCGTGCCATTGATCGAGGCGCACGTCCAAGCCGAAATCCACCAGCCGTTCGGCAAAATGGCGCACCCAGATACAGTGCTGCTCGTCATCCCAGGAGTAGGACAGGAACACACGCGGACTCTTCTCGGCGGGGGACATGCCAATACTCCGTGGGGTGCTGAGGGAGCAAAAAATTCTGCCTAAATCCTACACCAGTTCGAGAGTGCGTGGATTGCCGGATAAAGGCGTTTCGGCGGACCATCGGGGCTGATGCGTTTAGACTTATCAAGACACCACGATGAAGGACTCCATCCACGTCTCGAAGGAAAACTACCTCAAGGCTGTTCTTGAAGCCGAGGCCGAGGGCCATCAGGTGATCCCGGCGCTGCTGGCCCATTGGCTTGAGGTCTCCGCACCTGCGGTGACCATGGCCATCAAACGCCTAAAGCGCGACGGCTACGTGGAAGTCGGTAGTGACGGTATCGTTCGCCTGACTGGAGAGGGCCGCGAAACCGCCTACCGCACCGCGCTGCGCCATCACCTCATCGAGCGCATGCTGAGCGAGATCTTTGGCATGGAGTGGTACGAGATCCACGAAGAGGCTGAGCGGCTGGAGCATGCCGTCTCCCCGGCCTTCGAAGCCAAGCTTCGCGAAAAACTCGGCGAGGCTGGAGCCTGTCCGCACGGCAACTCGGTGCTGCCGGAGAGTCCAGCCGAGCGAAAACGCCGCGGAGAACTTCCACTCTCCGAGGCCGCCGAGGGCCAGCGCTATACTGTCGCCAGCCTTCAAGAGCGCGACCCCAAGCTGCTGCTGTTCCTGCATGGTACCGGCATCGGTCCCGGCCAGAGCTTGCTCGTTCTCAGCCAGAATTACGACCAAACCGTTTCGATTGAGCTACCTGTGGACGGTGCTGTGCAGAATTCGATTCTGGGAAGGCCAGCAGCTGAAGCCGTCTGGCTTCGTCCAAAAGAATGATGAATTAAAAATAAGGAAAATAGTTAACTGCAATTAAGAACCTGTGCCATACTCTACTTGAGGGGCTGTCCCGAAGCATCTTCGGAATACTATCAGATTTTTCACGTCCGTGAAAGGTGGCTTTTTCTTCCACCCCAGCGACAAAGGCCTGTCGCCGGGGACCCCGGAATGAAGAAACCACTTGAGCGCGTACTTTCGGACTACGGAAATTCCGAAAATGCTGTAGCCCTATTCCCTGTCTTATGGCCACTGAGATCTTTCCCAAGCCCGCGCTTGCCGAGCCTTCGTTACCGGAGGTGTTTTCCAGCGTCAGCGTCTCCCGTTCGCCCTTTTACTGGCGACGGCTTTTGGGCTTTCTCGGTCCCGGCTTTCTCATCTCCGTCGGCTACATGGACCCCGGCAACTGGGCCACGGACATTGCCGGCGGCGCGCGTTACGGCTACACGCTGCTCTCGGTGATCATGCTGTCGAACCTGACGGCGATTCTACTGCAAAGCCTCTCTCTCAAGCTGGGCGTGGCCACCGGGCGCGACCTGGCGCAGCTTTGCAACGAAAACTACGGCCGCCGCGTCAGCTTCTTCCTGTGGGTGGGCGCGGAGATCGCCATCGCCGCCTGCGATCTCGCTGAGGTCATCGGCTCGGCCATCGCCCTCAACCTCCTCTTCCACATTCCGCTCTTCTACGGCGTGCTCATCACAGGCCTGGACGTGCTGCTGATCCTGCTCCTCCAACGCTGGGGATTCCGCTATATCGAAGCGCTGGTCATTACGCTGATCGGCACCATTGTTGCGCTATTCGGCGTGCAGATCTTTCTATCCCGTCCGGAATACTGGCCGGCGCTGAAGAACCTGATCGTCCCCTCGCCTTCCATCGTTACCAACCCGGAAATGCTGTACATCGCCATCGGCATTCTCGGCGCAACGGTGATGCCGCACAATCTTTACCTGCATTCCTCGATTGTGCAGAGCCGCAACTACGAGCGCACGCCCAACGGCAAGCGCGAAGCCATCCGCATGGCCAACATCGATTCAGCCCTGGCGCTGACGATGGCGCTCTTTGTCAACGCGGCGATTCTGGTGGTCGCAGCGGCGGTCTTCTATCGCAGCGGCCACTATGAAGTTGCCGCCATTCAGGACGCTTACAAGCTGCTCTCGCCTCTGCTGGGCGCGGCCGGCGCCAGCACGCTTTTTGCTGTCGCGCTCTTGGCCAGCGGCCAGAACTCGTCGATTACCGGAACGCTCGCCGGGCAGGTGGTCATGGAAGGCTTCATCCACCTCAAGGTCTCTCCGTGGCTGCGCCGGCTCATCACCCGCTCGCTGGCCATTATCCCCACCATCATCGTCGTCGCGGTTACCGGCGAACAGGGCACGGAAAAGCTGCTGATCCTCAGCCAGGTGATTTTGTCTCTGCAACTGAGCTTCGCCGTTGTTCCGCTGGTCCTCTTCACCAACAGCCGCAAAAAAATGGGCGAGTTCGCCAATGCACCCTGGCTGAAGTGGCTGTCGTGGTTTGTCGCTGCGCTGATTGCTGGGTTGAATGGATGGTTTTTGGTGCTGATGTTGAGATAAAAGCAGGGAAAAGGAGTTCGATAGACACTGGCCAACTCATCTATATCAAATGAAATTCAGCCCTATATATGGTTGGTTGAATACAAGCCGCACGCGAAACCGTGCATGGCGGCAGCAGCAGTGCTATGACTGGTACACTCCCTCAAAGGGAACCGACACGATGGAAAATAGTCCTACAAGATCGACAGCCCCTCTCGGTGAACTGAAGAAAGAGCTTGATGAACTCGAACGCGGATCTTTTGCCTCCCTCAACGATGAGGATCTGCGAGACAAGGTGAAGCGGATTCACGAAGGAGTAATCATTCAGGCACCCATCGTTCCTGTTGAAAAGCTGATCTTTCGCGCTGTTAAGGTAACTCAACGTCCGATCAGCAAACGGAGAATAAGTTATCCGCCGCCTGAAGCCGTCAGGACCCTCGGTCGTTGCAACCGAGCGGGCGAAGTGATGTTTTACGGCGCGTTGAACCAGTTTGTTTCTTGCATTCAAGAGCTCTCGTGGGAATCCGGCGATCTCTTCGCAATTTCTGCTTGGCTCACGACCGCGCCAATGCTGTTTAACCATCTGGGCTTCAGCGCTGAGACACTCACAAATTTCAACGCCTCTCGCGAGTTGCCATATTTCTCAAATCCCGCGAATGGCTCTAAGCGAAATTGGATGATCCAACAGTGGCAAGCAAGAGTCTTTACTCAGCGGATCCCAGTTGGTCAGGAGCACCTGTACAGGCTCACCATCGCTCTCAAGGAGGCCGCACTATGGCCAATCAATCAGCCCGTCCGCGACGACATGAAAATGATTTCCGGAATCATCTACCCGTCGGTCGCCACCTCGGCCCTGGGTGATAACGTCGCTATTCTTCCATTCGAGGTTGACGAGAGGATGGCACTGTTGGAGGTTAATTTTCTCACAGTGGATTACGCACGCCTAGTTCACGAACGCGGGGTGAGCAATTGCGCAGAAATGAGAGTAATAGCCTATGACTGTGCTAGGCCGACTGAAGATGGCACCTTGGTATGGGGACAGCGCAGCCAAACGCTGCCAAAAGGCGAAGCGGGAATGCAGGTATCGGACCTTCGTATTCTCCCGCCAGATGACGGGTGGTCTAAACCGCAACTTTAAGGAGTAGTACGAAACACTGGATATGTAGGATCTGCCTGGAAGGGGGAGACCCGCTTGATAGCCGTTATTTTCCATATGCAATGAGCCAGAGTAAAGTCACTGTCGTACCATAGCTCCCATGCACGTTCTCTCTGCCGCCGAGATGCAGGCATGTGACCGGATCACCTCCGAGCGCTTCGCCGTGTCGTCGATTGAGTTGATGCGCGCGGCCTCGGCGGCTGTTGCAGCATTTGCGCGGCAGCAATTTCCCGAGGCGCGGCGGGTGACGGTGCTTTGCGGTCGCGGCAACAACGGCGGTGATGGGCTGATGACGGCCCGTTTGCTGGCTGCGAGCGGACTCGAGGTGACTACACTGCTGCTCGGTTCGCCTGACTCGTTGAAAGGCGATGCGGCCCGAGCCTGGCGGGAACTCAACAGTAGTGAGAGCAGTTCCGAAGGCGCGCCGGATGGCGGGCGGATTCATATTGTCTCTTCGGAAGAAGACCTGGCCCGCCACAATGACGCGCTGAACGTAGATCTGATCATTGACGCGGTTCTCGGCACAGGATTCAAGCCGCCGATGAAGGGGTTGGCGCTGGCGGCACTTCACTGGCTGGACGAGAGCCAATTTAAGCCAGGGAAGATCCTCGCAATCGACCTGCCCTCGGGATGGGAAGCGGATGAGACCGGCGCTGTGCCAGCCGGTCCCGTCTTTCCCGCCGACGCGGTGATTACCTTTACCGCTCCCAAGCCAGCGCACCTCTTCGGCCAGTTGACACGGCGCTGGGAGCAGCCGGTCGTCGTCGCGCAGATCGGCTCGCCGGAGGAGGCGATTGCCGCGTCTCTCAACCCGCAATCCCCGCGCTATAGCTGGACTGGCTCGGCGCTTGCGCTCACCCAGATTCCCCGCTTGGCGGCGGCGAACAAAGGCAATTACGGCCACGTTCTCGTTGTAGGCGGCACCTTCGGCACAGCGGGCGGCAAAGCTGGCGCGCCGGCAATGGCGGCTCTGGCAGCGCTTCGCGCCGGAGCGGGGCTGGTCACCGCAGCTGTGCCCGCGCCGGCCTTGGCCGTTGTCTCCGCGATTGCGCCTGAACTGATGACGCACGCGTTGTCTGTAAGCCCGGCGGGCTGCATCTCCGACGAAAATCTTAGCTCAGAGCGGTTCGCCGCGCTGATCGCCGGAAAAACAGTTCTGGCCATCGGTCCCGGAATCGGCCAATCTCCGGAGACGGCCAAATTCACCCTTGGCCTGCTGACGGCTACAAGAATCCCGGCGGTTATCGATGCCGACGCGCTGAATATTCTCGCGGTTCAGCCTGCGCTCCTCTCTGAACTGGCAAAGGACAGAATAGTAGTCCTCACACCGCATCCAGGCGAGATGGCGCGGCTGGCAGGGATCACCGTCTCCGCAGTCCAGGCCGACCGGCTCGGCGTTGCTCGCAATTTTGCCCGGCGGCATGGCGTTACGTTGGTCCTTAAAGGTGCGCGCAGCCTTGTCGCTCATCCCGATGGCCGGCTGAGCATCAACACCACCGGCAATCCCGGAATGGCCAAAGGCGGCAGCGGCGATCTGCTCACCGGACTCATCTCCGGCCTACTGGCCCAGCACCCCGATGAACCGGCCCGCGCCGTTGAGGCGGCAGTTTATCTGCATGGATTGGCTGCGGACCTGGCCGTTCGCGCCGCGGACCAGCACACCCTGCTGGCCACCGACACGCTGACTTATTTGGCACACGCCTTTCTGTTTCCAGATTTTCACTTTCCCGCGGCAGGCAATAGCAGGTATGTTTGGTTACAGGGATTGCCGCAGAGCAGTGCCCGTAGCGTACCCGTCAGTTCATTTCGAGGCCAGAATGACCCAAGCAGCCCCTCCCGTTGAAGGCAGGATTCACGAGTTCACCAGCCGCAGCGGCGCGGAGACTATTGAAGTAGGGCGCAAGCTCGCCAGCCTGCTGAACCCGCCGCAGCTTCTGCTACTGCGCGGCGACCTGGGCGCGGGAAAAACCACGCTGGTTAAAGGCATTGCCGAGGCGCTGGACGCCGCCGAGGCGGACGAAGTGACCAGTCCCACCTTTACACTGCTGCACGAGTACGACGGCACACGGGACGGCAAGACGGTCAAGCTCTTCCATCTGGACGTTTATCGTCTCGAGGCCGAACGCCAGCTGGAGACGCTGGGCCTGGATGAACTGCTCACTCCTGATGCGCTGGTACTGGTCGAGTGGGGCGATAAGTTCAAGAGCATCCGCAAGCTGGCAACCGGTGAGATCGAGATCACCTCAACCGGCGGCGACGCGCGCAAGATTACTGTGACACTGAAGGAATAAGCGTGGTAAGAGCATTTTCAGGGTTACTGTAAGCGAAATCCAGCTATCCCACCCTAGATCACCCCAGCGACGAAGACCTGTCGCCAGGGACCCCCATAGCGACAAAAACAAGTACGTCGCGAGGGTGGGGCACCCAATCCTTGAGCCGTCTGTGAAAATGCTCTACTTCGCGTACGCTGCGCCGCGCATTTCCGCATCAACCGCAGCTTTCATCACTCCGCAATCGGCGAAGAACCGCACCCATCCCGAGGTGAGGGGTTCCAGGGCGGCTGGCTCCTCGCCAGCGGGTTTGTGTGCAAGGTGCACAGTTGCCGTTTGGATCTCGCCGGAGCCTTGCCCATCCAGCACCAGCGTGGTGAGCTTCCGGGCCAGATCCAGATCGAAGCTCTCGGCGACAAATACCAGCTTGCCGCGGGTAGTGATCACCACCGGACCCTCTTTAGTGGAGTAGACCTGCTCCTGAACTCCGTCCGGCGCGGTTTTCTTTGCATCGAGATCCGGTTTGACGCCGGAGTATTTGCGCCCCAGTTCTTTGGCATAAAGCTGCGCAAAGCTCTCGGCGGAAGCAGCGTTCTTCCACACGGAAAGATAGAAAAGCACCAACGAGGCAGGGTCGGCTTGCTCGGCAGCAGTCTTGGCGCTCAACTTCTGGCCGGCCCAGTAGATGCCGCCATCCCAGGCCGGGGTAAGGTCGCGGGCCGCGCCTTCGCCGCCAAAAAGCTCGGTCAGAATCTGCAGGTCCAACTGGCCTACCTGGCCGATGTCATACGGCTTATAAAGCTTGTCGACGAGGGGATGAATGTTGGGCAGCAGCGGCACCGCGGGCAGGTGATTCTTTTCATACTCACGGGGGTTCATGATCTCCCATGTCGAGGTCGGAGGCCGGTCCATTGCCCCGGCAAAGGCCGCCTGCTGCCCCTGGTCCATCCACACATCCTGCTCAAAACTCAGCCCTTCGCGATACGGAAAGAGGAGCGACTTAGAGAGCAACAGCGGAGCGCGAGCCAGCACCGGCGAGTTTTCCGCCCCGCTCATCTGCTGCTTGACCAACTCCATGATCTCGGGATCTTTGACGAGGCTTTTGCCCATCGGCTTGAGGATGTAATCCATCATCACCGCTGTGGCCTGTCCCTCGACCACGGCCTCGCGGGCAGAGTCCAGTTCATCTTTGATCAGGTGGTCGGTGTCCTCGGAAGCGGTGTGCGAAACATCATCCGGGGTCTGGTTGTTCCACTTCTCCAGATCCGAATGTTGATCCTGCAGGGCGTGGGTCAGCTCGTGGGCCAGCACTGGCTTTTGCTCGTCGATGCTCACCCAATCCAGCATGGTTACAGTCTTGGTCTTGGAGTCGTAATAAGCCTCGATCTGCTCTTTAAGCAGCGCCAGCAGAAACGGCTTGAGGCTGAAGTCGCGATCAAGCAATCCGAATTTTTTTAGCACAATCTCGCTGCGTTGGAGGCGCTTTGCGCCCTCGTCTTCATCGAATTTCTGCTTCAGATAGGTTTCGACGGAGGCGCGGTCGGTGATCTGGCGCTTGACCTGGCTGCGAATCGGCAGGCCCGACTCCTGCGAGGAGAATTTGATCAGTTCATCGACAAGGCTGAAGAGTTCTTTGGCTTGCGCGGGCGTAATGTGCGTCTCCGCCGGGGCAGCGTTGGCGGCTTTGCCCTGCGTGGAGTCCGCGCCGGTTTGCTGGGCTGGTGCAGCGCCTGCCAGGGACAGCAGGGCGGCCAGCATTGCCGTCGGCATGGCAAGAGACCCAATTTTATGCTGCGCCTTCATCGACTCTTCGTGCTGTCGGCTCATCCATTCTCCTTTGGCTCCGTTCGCTTTTGGCAACCACCTAAACTATTCCGCGTCCAGAATATTCCCCTATTACGAATTGCAAATTTCCGCATCGGCGGCTGCAACCCAACTCTCATCTCTCAAGGCTATAATCAGGATGCACTCTCGCGCCGTCCTTCCCCAGGAAATCGGTTCGAAGTAACGGATTTTTTTATGACGGAAACAACGCTCGCCGCACCGGTTCTTGCCACTCGCCTTGCCACGACTCTTGCCGCCAACCCTGCGTTGCCGGAATCAGCTAAACAGCTCTCCGCTTATCGAGGGGTTTTGACCCCTTCTCGATTGGACGCGCCGGAACGGGAAACAGCGGCGCTGCTCACGGGCGCGGCGGCGCACGATCTGGGTTGGCTCCGACGTACAGCCGTGCGCGGCGAAGACCGCTTCCGCTGGCTCAGCGGCATGGTCACCAACACCGTCAACGACCTGGGCGGCAACGCCGATGCATGGAACCTGGTGCTGAACGCGCAGGGGCGCATTCAGGGCGACCTGACTGTCTCCCGTGACAGCGATGCGCTGGAACTGGTGATTGCCGCAGATCAGCAGGAGAAGCTCCTCGCCCATTTTGACCACTTCATCATCATGGACGATGTGGAACTCATCGCGCTCAGCGAAGAGACGGCCCTGGGACTGATTGGCCCGCAATCCGCCGATGTGCTCACGCGCCTGGGCTTGCCCGCCCCCGCCGAGCCGATGACAGCACTGCGCACAGCGTGGAACGGCTTTGATATGCGCATCCATCGCGGCTACGGCGTGCTAGCTCCGCATTACGAGCTTTGGGTTGACGCTCCTGCGATTCCGGTCCTGTGGAAGGCCTTGCACGCAGCCTGGAGCGACTTCCGCAGGCACTGCGGCGCTGGAAGCCTTTCGCATCGCCGAAGGGATTCCCGCCTATGGCATCGACATTGCCGAACGCGACCTGCCGCAGGAGACCTCGCAACTGCGCGCCATCAGCTTCAATAAAGGCTGCTATCTGGGCCAGGAAATTGTAGAGCGCATCCGCTCCCGCGGAAATGTGCACCGGCATCTGCGGCTGCTGGAACTGAGTGGCCCGCTGCCTGAAGTTGGTGCTACGCTGACATTAGCCGGTTCCGGCGATGCGGAGCCAGCAGCAGCGGGAAATATCACCAGCGCCGCCGAGCTGTTCAAAGGCCCTGAAACACGCATCTTCGCGCTGGGAATGATCTCTGCCGCCGCGGAAGTCCGCGATCAGCCGTTGACCTATTCGGCTGGTGAGAAAGCCGGCACAGCCCGTATTCTGGCAGCTCCTGCTCTCGACCGAACAGCTATCGAAACTCCGATTGGAAATTAGGAACTATGACCGACACCCCCAAATTTACAGTGATTGACCGCCGCAAGATCAAGGCGGAACAAGAAGAAAACCCCTCCGAACAGGCTCCGGTACAGGCTACGCCCACTCCTGCGGAACCTGCGCCCTCCGGTCCGCCGGCCGGGCCACGGCTGGTTGTCTCCGAGCCCAAGCAGGAGCCACCCCTGGCAGTCCCTGGGCCGGCCAGCGACAGCGAAGAGCCTCTGGAGTTGCCTCCCGCACCCACCGCGCAGGAGAGCCAGGCGCAGAAGACCGCCTATGACGCCTCGGCGCAGCGGCTAGAAGACCTGATCCGCGCGCAGAATCCAGCAATGGGAGCGCAGCCGCTCATTGGCTTTGAGCATTTGGTCCAGCAGTTCTATGTCTCGGCGATGATTCAGATGGGAGCCGGCGGGCAGGAGGGTCAGCGTCCGCGCATCGACATTCTCGGCGCGCGCCAGACCATCGACCTGCTCGGCGTGCTGGCGGATAAAACCAAAGGCAACCTCAGCGCTACCGAAGATCGCGCGCTGCAAACAGTTCTCTTTGAGGCGCGCATGGCCTTCCTGGAACTGACCAATATGATCTCTCTCCAGGCCATGCAGCCGCCCCAGCCCCCTCCTCCGGGCAAGCGGTAGAGCGCGGATGCACGGCCAACTCACATTTCTCGGCACAGGAACCTCAATGGGGGTTCCCACACTGGGTTGTGACTGTGCCGTCTGCACCTCAGCTGACCCGCGTGATCGCCGGCTGCGCCCCTCTGTATTGCTGCGCTGGCAGGGGTCCGAGACTTCTGTCCTGAATGACTCCGACAAAAACGTTAAATGCACCCCCAGCGCCGCCGATTTCGGACTCGAATCTGGCACCGCCAAATCACAAGAGCGGGTCGTGGTCATCGATACCGGTCCCGACTTCCGCGAACAGGCACTGCGGGCAAAGCTCACCCGGGTGGATGCGGTTTTTTATACCCATGGCCATGCCGATCACATTCTCGGCCTCGACGATCTGCGCCCGCTCACCTTCACCTTTTTTCGCAATGGCCAGCCAATCCCTCTTTATGCCGCGCAGGAAACAGCGAAGGTTCTGGAGCAGGTCTTCGATTACACATTCTCGCCCAACTCCACCTACGCCAACCGTGCCCGGGTGCATCTGGAACCGCTCGAACCCATTATTCCGATCCACGAGGTCGATTTTCTTCGCGTTCCCGTTCTGCATGGCGAGCAGGAGATCTCCGGATTCCGCTTCGGCAGCACCGCCTATTTGACTGACGTGAGCGCCATTCCCGAATCCAGCTTTGCACTGCTTGAAGGGTTGGATCACCTGATTCTCTCCGCCCTGCGCCATAAACCTCACCCCAACCACGCCACAGTTGAGCAAGCCGCCGGCTGGGCGCGGCACATCGGCGCAAAGCAAACATGGTTCACCCACATCGCGCACGAGCTGGGCCACGAAGAGACCAATCGCACGCTGCCTGACAATATCCGGCTGGCCTACGACGGCCTCACCCTCGAAGTGAATCTGGCAATACAAAATCGCGAGTCCAGAACTACGGGAGCAGCCGCCTCCGCATGATTCCCACTTACCGCTCCATCGAGGAGATTCCCGCAGCGCTCGGCCCGGCTGTCGCCTCCATCGGCAACTTCGACGGCGTACACGTTGGCCATCGGCAGATTCTCTCCGTTGCCGTCGAGGAAGCCCGCACGCTTGGCATCCGCGCCATCGCCATTACCTTCGATCCGCATCCGGAGCAATTCCTGCGCCCGGCGCAAGCTCCGTTGCTGCTCACGCCAATTGATGAGCGCCTGCGCCTGCTGGAAACCACAGGGGTTGATGCGGTCGTCGTTCTGCCTTTCAATGCGCCCCTGGCCAGCCTCACCGCGCGCGAGTTTGTGCAGCAGATACTGGTGGACAAGCTCCAGGTTCGCAGTCTCCACGAGGGCGGCAATTTCCGCTTCGGCCTGCACGCTGCGGCGGGGGTGAACGAACTTCGCGAATTCGGTTCCGAATTCGATTTCAAGGTACACATTCATTCGCCGGTCAGCGTTCGCTCGGGAGAGGTTTCCAGCTCCGCAATCCGCGCACTACTCGCCGCCGGCAATCTTGCCAGCGCCCGCCAGATGCTGGGCCGCAGCTTTGCCATCCGCTCCACTCCAGCGCGAGGACGCGGCATCGGCACACGTCTCTTGGTTCCTACGGTGAACCTCGCGCCCTACGACGGACTGCTTCCGGCATTCGGTGTTTACGTCACCCGCCTGACGGTTGGCGAGAGGCGCTTTCAAGCCGTCACCAACATCGGCAACCGCCCCACCTTCGGGCAAGATTCCTTCGCTGTCGAGTCGCACATTCTTGATTTTGAGCCAGTCGACCTGAACGAAAATACACCGCTTGAACTCGAATTTCTGCTTCGGCTCCGCCCGGAAATTGTCTGGCCCAGCCCCGAGGCGCTCAAAGCGCAAATCTTCAAAGATGTGGCGAAGGCGCAAAAATTCTTTCGGCGAAGTAGATAACTAAAATGCCCTTCACAAAGGGATATTGATTGATATGAGAGTTGATGCGGCCTCGCGCTGGTGGTGTAGTTTCCGGGCCAGCCACTTTACAGATATAAGGAACCACAAGCGCGTTTATAAGGACTGAACTTCACCTTTGCCTTATCGAACCTTCGGCTTTCGCAAATGGCAACTCGTCCCCACTAATCGCGAAGGAACTCCCGTCTCATCGCTCACATGTGCGAGCGGAGAAGGCGTAGAATATATGCCATGATTATCCAGACAAATCCAGAAGCGTTTTCAAACCGACTTCCAGTACACACGGTGACAAACATAGATCGATCCAGAGGAAGCGTCACCCTAAGCGGAACGGATGGCACGTCGTTAAGTGTTCGTCTGGATTCCTGGGGACCCTTGGAAGCCACTCAGCCTGTAATCGGTAGCAAGGTCCAACTGCACGAGGAAAAATCCTAGCGCGGTTCGATCGAAGACGCCTCTTCAGCCATCTTTTCGCTGGGGCGGTTCACACAGTCAGATCGTTCGTCAGGGGTTCGGCAGAGGTGGTTTCTGGGGAAGCGAGTACCGGTGTTGGCCCGGCTCCTGTGTGATACCCCACAACAATCCAGTTGAAGTGGATACGATGAGAGAAGGTCCGACGATGCAGGTCACATTCGATACCAATGTCTGGAACAGGATGGTCTTCCCGGAGCGGGACGTAAACAGACCTAATTACCTTTCGCTGGTCAAAATCAAGAACGCGATCAAGAGTGGGCAGGTGCGCGGCTTTATCAGCGAAGGGTTCGGGACGGTAGAGGCCATTAAGAGAGAGCACCGGGCAAAGTTTTATGCTCAGAGTGTCCCAAAGGTAGAGGTGACCAACAAATCCTACGGTAGTGGCCTCCACGGTAAGACCATCGAAATCAAGGCCAATCACAGCTTGCACCCTGGTATCGGTGAAGAATTTGAAGAAGAGCTAAATGAAGCTCTGGCGATTGGCATAAAGTTGCTCACAACGCCCTACATCGGCTTGGCGGTTCCTGATCGCCTCCTAAACAATCCTCAGATCTACGCCGAAGAGGTTTTCGCGACCTCTGACTACAATGAGCGGTTTGGCGATGTTGTTCGGACCATCTTTGATAGAGGAGTAGGTGAGGGCGTACTCCTGGCTCTCGCGAAAGAGTTTGCGGAACAACTCGACGGCCCAAAGCCTGCCGGATTATCAGATCGTGCCCTCATCTACGGCGTCTACGAGTACGCGTGCACATCAGGAGTCAGTAAATACAAGAAGCAAATCGAAAAGGCATTTGCGGAATCGGCCGATGGTGATGTGGTAGCTGCACATATTGCATTTGGCAACGACTACCTCTGTACTGAAGATCGTGGCGGGTCCGCAGTTTCCCCTTCAATATTCGACGCAGGGAATCGTGCGTGGCTGAAATCACAGTACGGGGTTGAGATCCTAAATGTGCAACAGTTGGCTAACCTCCTATGACTATCAACGCTCTCGTCACCGAAAGCTTGTCTAATCCTCATAAGTCGGCTTCTCGAACGCGATGATTGACAGAAAAAATGAAACTGTAACGTTGCTGGCTTGCCCATTCCCCGCCCAAAGATGAGATTCTGAATCCATGCCATCGACCACGCCGAATTTCCCCTTTGACGCAATCCTCTTCGACGTGGGCGGAGTTGTGCTCACCAACGGGTGGGATCACGAGGAGCGAACACTCGTCCTCGGCCAATTCCAAATCGACCGTCCTGCATTCGAGCAGCGCCACACCATCGCCTATCCCGACTGGGAGCGCGGCGCAACCACGGTCGATGAATATCTCGCGGCAACCGTCTTCTACGAGCCGCGCCCCTTCTCGCAAGATGAGTTCTTTGCTACTATCAAAGCCCAATCCAAACTGCTCCCCGATGGAGCCATCGGAACCATTCAGCAGCTTGTTGCATCTGATAAATGTCTGATTGGCGCTTTGAACAACGAGGCGCGTGAGACCAATGACTTCCGCTTTGCCCGCTTTGGCCTGCGCGAACTCTTCGAGGTTGCGTTTAGTTCCTGCTATCTGGGACTGCGCAAGCCAGACCTGGCCATCTACCGCGCCGCATTGGATATTCTGGGTAGACCTGCCGAGCGGGTGCTGTTTATCGACGACCGGCAAGAGAACTGCGCCGGCGCAATCGCCGCGGGAATGAAGACGATTCGCTTTCAAGGCGCCCCTGCCTTGCAACGAGAACTTGAAAGTTTAAGCGTGTTATAAGCATTACGACTGGAGGCATTATGCAACTAGGAATGATTGGACTGGGCAAGATGGGCGGCAACATGGCGGAGCGGTTGCGCCTGCGTGGCCATCAAGTGGTGGGTTTCGACTTCAATGCAGAAGCGGTGGCGCGGCTGACGGCCAGCGGCAATGTCGGAGTGACAACCCTCGAAGATTTGGCGAAGAATCTGAACGGCCGCAAAGCCATCTGGATCATGGTGCCGCAGGGCAAGCCCGTGGATGATACCATCGCCAAGCTGGTTCCGCTGCTGAACCCCGGCGATATCCTGATCGACGGCGGCAACTCAAATTACAAAGACTCCATGCGCCGCCAAGAGGAAGTGGCTACCAAGGGCTTGCAGTTCGTGGACGTTGGAACCTCGGGCGGAATCTGGGGGTTGAAGGAAGGCTACAGCATGATGATTGGCGGCGATGCCGAGCCGGTTGAGTATCTGCGCCCGATCTTTGAAGCCCTCGCTCCTGCTGCGGACAAAGGCTGGGGGCGAGTGGGTCCGGGCGGTGCCGGCCACTTTGTGAAGATGATTCACAACGGCATCGAGTACGGTATGATGCAGGCCTACGCCGAAGGGTTTACGATCATGGAGACAAAAAAGGAACTCGGCCTCGACCTGCCGCAGATCTCGCAGATCTGGCGTTATGGCAGCGTGGTGCGCAGTTGGCTGCTGGACCTGACCGCCGATGCGTTGGCGAAAAATCCATCTCTTGACGGCCTGGAAGCCTTTGTCGAAGACTCCGGCGAGGGCCGCTGGACCGTCATCGAGGCGATTGACCTGAATGTCTCCGCGCCGATTATTACCGAATCGCTAATGCGGCGCATTCGCTCGCGAGAAGAGAATAACTTTACCGACCGCATGTTAGCCATTATGCGCAATGAGTTTGGCGGCCATGCGGTAAAGAAGGAATAGCTCGCTGCCTGTTCAGTCCAGTAAGAGCATGGGTGCCCCAGATCCCTCGCCTTTGGGGATCTGGGAGAGCACAAGGGCAGTCAGCGTCAGGGGCCAAGCGAAGCAGTAAAACTACCCGGAGGGTATATGACGACGATCCAGATGAACGTCCGCCCCGAAGATCTCTCGCAGGTTCCTGCGGGCAATGAACGAATCCCCGAGCCGGGAATCATCGTCATCTTCGGTGCTTCCGGCGACCTCACCAAGCGTAAGCTGCTGCCTGCGCTCTTCCACCTGGAGCAGGTAGGACTGCTGCCCCAGAATTTCGCTATCGTCGGCGTCGCGCGCCGCCCGCTGGGCAATGAGTTTGCCGCTGACATGCGCGCTGGCATTGTCGAGTTCGGCGGCGTAGACTCTAGCGACGCCAAGCTCGATAACTTCGTCGGCAAGATCAGTTATTTTCCGCTCAAGTTCGACGACCCATCGGACTACGCCGGTTTGAAGACCGAGTTAGACCGCATCGCCACTGAAAAATCCATCGGACCGAAACGGCTCTTCTATCTTGCCACTGCGCCGGAATTTTTTGCCGGCATTGTCGAAAACCTGGGCGTGCAAGGCATGGCGGAAACCGAGCAGGGCAAGGCGTCCGTGGTCATTGAAAAGCCTTTTGGCCACGACCTCGAGTCCGCCCGCGAGCTCAACCATCAGGTCAACGCCGTCTTCCACGAGAGCCAGGTCTTCCGCATCGACCACTATCTCGGCAAAGAGACAGTGCAGAACATTTTGGTCTTCCGCTTTGCCAACGGCATCTTCGAGCCAATCTGGAACCGCAATTACATCGATCACGTGCAGATCACTGCTGCTGAAACCCTCGGCGTGGAAGGCCGCGGCCCGTTCTACGAGAAGGCCGGTGCGCTGCGCGATGTTGTCCAGAACCACATGATGGAATTGCTCAGCTTTGTCGCGATGGAACCCCCGGCGAGCTTCGAGGCCGAGAGCGTGCGGCGCGAAAAAGTCAAGGTCTGGCAGGCTATTCCGCCAATCCCAGTGCTGAACACCGTTCGCGGCCAATATGGGCCCGGCGTGGTCGAGGGCCAGCGCGTCATCGGCTATCGCGACGAGGAGCGGGTCAATCCTGAGTCCGGCACCGAGACCTATGCAGCCGTGCGGCTGCAAATCGAGAACTGGCGCTGGGCCGGGGTTCCGTTCTACCTACGCGCCGGCAAGCGGCTCAAACAGCGCGCCACGGAAATCAGCATCCAGTTCAAGCAGCCGCCCTTGCTGCTCTTCAACCGCATGGCCGCCAATTCCGGTTGCGGAGAGATCAAGCCCAACCTGCTCACTATCCGCATTCAGCCGGATGAGGGAATTGCGCTGCGCTTCGGAGCCAAAGTCCCCTCCACGCCCGGTATGAGCGTATGCCCGGTGAATATGGATTTTGACTATGCCGCAGCCTTCGGCAAATCCAGCGCCAACGGCTACGAGCGGCTGCTGCTCGACGCAATGCTCGGCGACCAGACTCTCTTCTCGCACCGCGACGGCGTGGAGATCAACTGGGCCTTGTACACACCGATTCTGCAAGCCTGGGCCAACAAAAAGCCGGAGGTCTTCCCGAATTACTTTGCTGGAAGCTGGGGACCTGAGTGTTCCGACCATCTGCTGGAAAAAGGCGGGCATGTCTGGCGCAATAACCTCGGCAAGAAGGACTGAGCGGCAGCATCTCTACCGGACTTCTGTGATTCCGCCGCATTGGGGCAGAATATCTGCATCTTCCATAACCAAAAAGAAAACTGGCGAGACATAACTTCATGTCTCGCCAGCAATTGTAATGGCTACAGTGAGCGCAGGAAGTCCAATACTTCTTGTTGCTGGGTCGTAGAGAGGTCATCGAAATTCGAAATCACGGTGTTGGCCTCGCTACCACTGCTTGAGTGGTCGGCGATCGCCGTGAGCAGACTGGTGGTGCGGCCATCGTGCAACAGGAAGATCCGTTGCCCCAGGCCCCACAAGGGAGCTGTACGGAACTGATCGCCGCCCGCGGTACCCTGCGAGACGTTATCCGCCAGGCCTGTACCCATGTCATGGATTTCAATGTCAGAGAATGCGTTGACGGTTTGCTTGCTTAACGCTGGCACGAGATTCGAGACTTGCGTCGTGCCGGGCGTTGGGTTGTGGCAGGTCGCGCATCCGATAGAGGTGAAGAGCGATTTGCCGGTGGAGATTGAGCTTGCTGAGACTGCTGTGCCATTCAGTACTACGCCGCCGGACGGAGGCGGAGCCAGGAAGCGCATGAAGTTGGCAAACGCCGACACGTCGTCTAGAACCGCCGCGTTCGTCGTCTCTAATGGGTTGGAGGCATCTTCAGGGTAGCCGGTTCCGGTCAGGTTGAGGCAGGTTGCAACCAGCCCGGTATCGCCGGTATTGCCATTGCCATCTTCTCCTGGCAGGGGTTTTTCGTTTGGAAACAGCAAGTTGGTGATGCCCATCTCCACGTTGTAAGCCTCACCGGCAAAGATGTGCAGCGACTTGTTCTGCGCCTTCCACCCGAAACGGCTGATGGTGTCATCGTTGCCATTGTGATTGAAGGTGCCTGCAATGCCAAAGTCGTTGTTGAGATTGACCGCCTGATTGGCCAGCAGGGTTGAGTCGTCCAGGTTCTCGATGAGGCCCGCGCCAAAGAGCGGTGTGGGAATGCGGAAGATGATGTCGTTGGCCTCCTGTGCCTCAGTGAAGCTGGGCTGCGCCAGGCTGGTGCAGGTCCCTCGATCTGAGCGGCCGGCAACGGTAAAGAGATCTTCAACCCCGCCATTGGGAGAGCTGGTGTTGACCGAGCCGTCGCTGTTGAAGAAGAACGGGAACCGGGCTTCGCGAGTGGGGCCGGTCTTGGTGATAAACGACGGGATGGTATTGCCGGCTGCAATCGCTCCGGACGCGAACCCATCGCTTACGGTGGTGAAAGTGAATTGGGGATTGACGGCCGCGCCTGATCCGCCGATGTTAGGCTGCGAGTGGCAGGAACTGCATTGGTTTGAGTTGAACCGCGGCCCCAGACCGACGTTTGGTCCGGCGGTAACGGTCTCCACTTCCTGGAAGCGGCTAAGACCGTCAGTGAAGAATGTGAGGAAGCCTGTGGTGTCAGTGGATGGAATAAGTGTTGCGCCGGTACCGCGGCTGGCGCTTTGCACCCCTGGATCGGTTTGAGCAAACGCCGCTCCGGCCAGGAAGAACACCGAAGCGAGTAGGGAAGCGAGTTTTGCTGTCTTTGTCATGATTTCTCCTTGTTGGTTTCAACTGGGAAGGGTGAGCTGATCCAATGGATGGACCCCCATTTAAGTGCGCGGGGACTGGCATCCGCGTGAAGCGGCGTTTCGGCCCCGCAATATTCATGTAGACCCGAAGCTCGAATAGCCCAGAGACGTTCAAAAGACAGGGATTACCCAACAGCATTCAGGCGGCTAGCTGAACAGACAACATTTGTAGGCAACGGAACCTCGAAGAGGAACCACCAATGTCTGAACGATCACAGCTAGACAGAGGAAGACGCGGCAGCGAGCAACCGGGTCAGGTGCGCATCCCTCTTGAGGGGAGTTATCGGGAGAGTGCATTCCTTGGGGGAATGCGTGAATACATACTGCACGATATTGCGGGGGATGTCAATTATTTCCCAAATGTTATCGTTATCATTGCGCGAGTTTCCCGATGCGCAGGAAACGCCAACCCGGAATCCACCAGTCACCCTCAGACGATCTTCACAAAAACATTAGCGGGCAATTCGCCGCCCGGCAGATGCGCCGCTGTCTTTCACATAACCTTTCGAGATAGATGGGCCGGAAAAATAAGCCACAGAGCGCTTGTAGTTTCGCTCTATACCAACTGGAGAGCAGCTGTGATGGCTTGACCGGCTGCGAATCAATTCAATACCCATTAGAAACTGGCGAGACAGATCCTCGTGTCTCGCCAGCAAGCACAGCAATTACAGCGAGCGCAGGAAGTTCAGCAAGTCCTGCTGCTGTGCGCCGCTCAGGTTATTGAAATTCCCTATGACAGTGTTGGCTTCGCTGCCACTGCTTGCGTGGTCCTTGATCGCAGTGAGCAGGCTGGTCGTGCGGCCATCGTGCAACAGGAATATCCGCTGCCCAAGGCCCCAAAGGGGAGCTGTACGGAACTGATCGCCGCCTGCGTTGCCCTGCGAGATGTTATCGGCCAGCTTCGTTCCCATATCATGCAGCTCAATATCAGAGAACGCATTGACCGTTTGTTTGCTTAACGCCGGAACTAAATTCGAGACCTGCGTCGTGCCGGGTGTTGGGTTGTGACAGGTCGCGCAGCCGATTGAGCTGAACACGGACTTGCCGGTGGAGATTGAGCTTGAGATGACCGATCTTCCATCCAGCACCACCACGCCGGTTGGCGGCGGCGCCAAAAACCGCATGAAGTTTGCAAACGCCGACACGTCATCGAGAACGGCGGCGTTGGGTGTCGAAGTGGGATTCGAAGCGTCTTCCGGATAACCAGTTCCACTCAGGTTCAAGCAGCTTTCCGGCAGCCCAGTACCTAGCAGCTCTTCTTCCGGTTGTGGTTTTTCGTTGTTGAACAAGAGGTTGGTGATGCCCATCTCCACGTTGTAGGCCTCGCCAGAAAAGACGTGCAGCGATTTGTTCTGCGCCTTCCATCCAAAGCGGGTGATTGTGCCGTCGTTGCCGCTGTGATTGAAAGAGCCGGCAATGCCAAAGTTGTTATCGAGATTTGCCTGATGATTCTTCAGCAGGGTTGAGTCGTCCAGGTTTTCGATGAGGCCAACGCCAAAGAGCGGCGTGGGAATCCGGAAGATGATGTTGCCGGCCGCCTCGGCAGCGGCGAAATTGGGCTGCGTAAGGCTGGTACAGGTGCCGGCATCCGGGCGGCCCACAACGGTGAACAGGTCTTCGGGGGCGCCAGTCGAGGGAACGGTCGTGTCAACCGTGCCGTTGGCGTTCAAAAGGAATGGAAACCGGGCTTCCCGCGTGGGGCCGCTGGCGGTGATGAAGGATGGAACCTTGTTGGCGTTGTTGCAGATGATGGTTCCCTTCTGCGCCGGCGTGGGTAAGGACTGGCCGCTCGTGACGGTGCTGACATTTGTCACGGACAGGTCCCCCTCGTTGGCGCAGCTGCCGAAGGCGGCAAACTGCGGATTCACAGCCGCGCCCGTGCCGCCGACGGCCGGTTGCGAATGGCATCCCGCGCACTGGTTGAAGTTGAACCTCGGACCGAGTCCGACATTAGCAACGTTGGAGTTATTGTTGGTGGAAACGTCCTCAATTTCCTGGAAGCGGCTCAGGCCGTCCGCAAAGAAAGCGGTAAAGCCGTTGGGGTCGTTGTTGGGATTGATAAGGGTCGTGCCGGGACTGACCGAAATGCCATCGAACGTTCCCTTACGAACCCCGCTCTGCACTCCGGGATCTGTTTGGGCAAATGCCGCGCTGGCGCAGAAGATCACCACCAGCGCAAGAATGGCCGCGAGTTTTGTTGTCTTGTTCATGATTCCTCCTTACTAAGGTTTTCCTGGGGAAAGTGAAACGTGTCCTGGGCCGACTTAATTGGCCACATTGAAGCGCACAGGGGCTTGCATCCGCGTGAACGCAGTGCAGCAACCCCGCAATATTCATGCGCACCAGAGGCAGGAATAATCCACGGACTATCAATAAGTAGGAACTAACCAAAGGCGAGAGATGATTCGCCGCGGAGGTAGCATCGTCGCTGTCAGAGCTTCAAATAAAGAAAGTGTCTGACATGCGGATGATCGCAGCTAGATAGAGGAAGACGCGGCATCGAGCAACCGGGTCATATGCGCATCCCTCTTACGGGGAGTTAATAGGGAAGCGTACTCCTTGGGAAGAATACGTATACACATGCTGCCCGAACTCCCGACGAGTGTCAATCATATTCTCGCGCGATCGGCGCATTTCGCTGCCTGCATGGGGTTACCAAAGACACACTGAAAATAAATTTTTCGTGAGCGGAAAATCATTCACAGTTATTAGCGATTTTACGTTAATCTGAAAAACGCGATAGGCGGTGCCGGGGCTGCGCCCGCGGGAAAAGGGCGACCGTATCCAGCGGAATCATCTGGAGAGAGAATCCAGCAGAATAATCGCCTCACGAGCTCGATCAATCCAGTGATAGCATTGTGCGTGAACTGAAAATGAACCAGCCGCTGCGGGAAACATATCGTGACAGATCGAAGGTCTTTGACGCTTTGAGCGAAGCATCGCCTTGGCATCGTTTGTATCGTGAGCGAAGTGAACTCGCGATTGAGAACCTGTTGCAATCCGCTTCGAGTAAGTCGCTTAATATACTCGACGCGGGCGGCGGCACTGGACTGACGGCTCAATGGCTCGCTAGAAAAGGACATCGCGTCGTACTCGTGGATGCGGTTGCCGAAATGCTGGAATTCGCACTCGAAAAGGCTAGCGAAAATCCATTCGAGTGCCATCTTGCCGATCTGGCGAATCTGGACTTTCTGCCTGCGGAGTCTTTTGACCTGGTGATCTGCATGCAGGTGCTGAATTTTTGTCCTGACCTTTCCCGCGTCTTCCGGGGATTTCAGCGAGTCCTCAAGCCTGCCGGAGTCGTGCTTGCCGACATCGATAATCCAATCCGCTGGTGCTTGATCGAAGCGCTCGACGGACACCTGGACAACGCCCGCGCGATCATTGAAGCCGGCGAGGACAAGAGCCGCAACATCGTCGGCGCCGACTACTTCTTTTACCGCAAAGATGCGCTCTTCAAGATCATCGAATCGGAAGGCCTCCGCGTGAACAGCTCCTGCGGACTTGAGTACATAGCACCCTATATTCACCTCTTCGCCAAGTCGAAAGACTTCCTCGATTCTGAGAGTCTTTCGCCCCCTGCTAGATATTTTGCCGATGAAGCGAATTTTTTGAAATTGCGAGAACTTGAGGAAATCCTTGCCGGCATGAATCTGGCCGACGAGATGGCAGGCTATCTTCAATTCACATGCCGCAAGGCGTGAGGAGTCTCCGATGGATGTTTTTCTGAGAAAGAGCTTCTTTTCGAATGTCATGCTCGTCACCTATCTCGTTGAAGTAGTGCTTATTTCTGTGGAGCACTCGATCCCTTCTGAAATACACGACAAGATCATGTTAGGGTTCATGGTGCTGATATTAGGGAAATTCGTAGACATCTCAGTCACCCTGGCCAAGCTGGAGCGCGAACATTCGCCTTGGCAGAAGGAACAGGAATTCGTCGAGTCCCATCCCGAGTTCGCTGGGTGGATTCGGTCAGTCGTTGAGAATGTCCGGCTCGCGGAGAGCTTCTCTAACGCAACGTACCAAGAGCACTTGAAGGACGACCTCAAGGAATTTGATCGTAGGATGGATGGATATGGCCGCGGTTATATAGAGAACTCATATGATCACCCACCGGTTTTCTTTTACCGCTATCCCGATGACTTTATCCGAGATACCACACAGCGTATGCTTGCGACCTGCATTGTGGAGCGGGGGACATTTTGGGAATCGGGCTCTTCATTGTCGATGCTGGAGCGCCAAGGGCAGCTGAAGAAATCGGGTATCGATGTGATGCGAATATTTATTCAGTGCAAGAACAGGCTGAGCGAACTGCAGGAAGTGATTCAACTGCATAACAAATACGATGTCCCGGTGCGGATTGCTATTGTGGACGATACAAAAAATCCTCTCCCCGAGCATTTGCAAAATGATTTTATGGTGGTCGATCACGATGTGCTAATTCGCCAGGAGATGCGGAATGACCGGTTTACTTCGACCAAGGTCTGGCTCGGTCAAGCTCCTAACGGCGAGCGCGAGATTGAAAAGGCGCTGCGCGATTTTGAATCTTTGCGGCGGGATTACACGCTTCCACCGGATGAGGCGTTCAAACGGGCTGGAATCAGTTTCTCGACAAGCGCCTCAAAAGACAACTCATAAACCATTTCGGTTGCCTTGCCTATTGCGGCTTGACCAGCTCCGGCGGGAGCAACAAATCAGGGTTATATAGAATGCAGTCGATCTCATGTAAATCTGGGAAATGACCGGCGTTGTTGGGAACCAGGGAAGACAGCTTGAAGCCAAGGCTCCTGTAATAATTGAGAGCTTCGAGAGCTTCGGGGGCGTCCTTGTACAGTGTTGTGAAGCCCAATTCGCTCTGTAGTCCTGTAAATCTTCGAATATAGTCGCCCGCTCCGCGAGCCACATCGAGATCGTGCCCCTGCGTATCCATCTTCAAGAACGGACGCGAGAACCCGAATTCGGCCTGGAGTTCCGGAAACAGATCGCTAATCGTCTGTGTCACGATACTTACCTGCCGATCAACTGAATTCATCTCATTGAAAAATGCCGTGGCAGAATGATCCGGGGCATGCAAGGAGCTGAATGTTGATCTTTTCATCACGTTGAAATTGATAGCGCGGCTGCTGGAATCGAGAGCTGCTTCTCGAATGATCCAACGTTTATCGTTCAGTGCCCGTTGCCGAAGTTGAGCTGCCGCATCGGGGTTGGGCTCGAAAGAGAGAATGTGCCCTTGAAACCCTATTCTTCGCAACTGCACGGCATACTGGCCAATGTTCGCACCAACATCAAAAATACAGTCAACCTGGAAAGCCTTCAAGAACCTGCGTAAATACTCGGGTTCTATCTGTTGCCAAGCAGCCCCTTTGCGGATCAGTTGAATGCTAAATGGATAAGTGAGCAACTCTATCATCCGCCGCTTGACGCCTGCCATGGTTACACCTATTTCTAACGGTTATTGGAGAGTAGCCGTCTCCTTCGACTGACGCATAAAAGCTGGATCGCGGAAGCCCGTTAGCGGTTCGCCCGGTAGATAGCACCCCTCCGCCAAGCTGCAAGTCGCTCGCTATGCAGCTTCCTTGGCTGGGTCGAGGATGTTGAAGCCCTCTGCCTTGGCGGCTTCGAGCAACTGCGCCGAAGCGGAGACAAAGATGATCTCGGTGCCCTGGAACATATCGCGGGCCACCAGCTGCCGCGCCCAGTTGCAGCGTGTCCGGCCAGCGCAGCGTGGTGCGGTCAAGCAGCTGGCGGGCGGCTTCGAGCACCGCGGGATTGAGCGGCTGCTGCACCATGCGGGCTGACTTCCAGGCGCAGGCTGTCGAGCGCGGC
This sequence comes from uncultured Acidobacteriaceae bacterium, assembly GCA_963713645.1. Lineage (GTDB taxonomy): Bacteria > Acidobacteriota > Terriglobia > Terriglobales > Acidobacteriaceae > Telmatobacter. Next base: position 97,759 of record CAVQMQ010000024.1, read on the forward strand.
GGCGGCATCTTCTGCAGAAATTGCCCCGTTACGCTCGCGCCGTCGAATGGCCGCGTAGACCTCTAGCGGCGTAGAGGCGGAAATCAGCTTGCGGTTGTCCTCGACAGCCTCCATCAAGCTGGATCAGCGCGTCGGTGCCCTGCTCCTGTACAAAAAGTTTGGCAAAGGCGGTGGATTCAAGGAAGTAGCAGCTCACAGGTTCCCCCGTTCCTCTTCAATGGCCTCGGCGATGGAGTCGCCATGGACAGCGACAGGATGGAAGCGCTGCGCCTCTTCGGGAATCCCGGCTTCGGCGCGGTTGAGGCGGATGGTGGTGGTGGGATAGGCCGGGGTTTTGGGGTTGGCGATCTTGCTGGTGAGCACGACGCCGCGTTGAATGGCCTCGGCCAACACAGCCTGGCGGGACTCGGGATGCTGATTCCAGCGGAAGGCCTTGCGGGGCAGGAAGGAGTCGCGGAACCACTTGAGAGCGATAAAGGCATGACCGCCGCGCTCGGCTTCAGCCAGGGCCGCACAGAGTTCCTTGACGCGGGCGTCGATGTCGGCGGGGATCAGAGCTTCCTGCCCGTCATCCTCGGAATCATAAGCAGGCTCGATATGGCGAGAGGCTCCGCGGATTGGGCGGGGTGCAGATTCACCGTCTTCTGTGCGCTCAAAATAGATACGCACCTCGTCTTCTTCGGGCGACCAGCTTGTGGCGGGCGCGTTGCGGCGCTTGCTGCGTCCATTTTCACCGCACAGCTCCACAATGGCCTGATAGCCTGGAGGGGCAAGAAAACTCAACGCCCGCGCCAAGCCAGGATCGGAGGAAAACGCCATTTCATTCAAGGCTTCTTCAATGATCTTCTTCCGCATCGGGAATCGTCAGATTGCTTAAATCTACGCCGCTTTGCGCGGCCTTTGCCAATTTCATCTTGTCTTCTCCGAAAATGCTTACTCTTCACTCATCAAGGTCGCACCTGCTCCGAAGGCCCCAAGCCGGCTTAAGGGAGTCAGATTGCAACGCATGACGGGTAAATGAGTGCAGCGATAGTATTAAAAGCCTGCGCCGTGGCAGTAGGATTGTTTGTGGCTATCCGCCCTTTTTTGGGGTCCTTTTGCCCTTCGCATCTCCCAAATGGCTGTAGGCGAACCATCGCTATCAATAAGCCTTCATCTAGGAAAGCCATCACGCGCTTGTTTTCTACCCTACAGGGATTTGAGAAAGACTCCAGCTAATCCCTCTGTTCCAAGCTATGCCGCAATTATAGCCCATATTATGCCCCGTGAACGCTGCACTCTGGGATGCACCTGCATTTCATCCTACCGAAGGCTCGAAATTCCCGGTCCTGCGCCTCTTTCCCGAAATAGTCGGGAAGTGAAGCCAATTTCCCGTTTCGCTCGTCTTCGTACAATGAAGACATGCGCCGTTTTCTCCTCATTTTGATTGCACTTTGTGCTACTAAATCGTTGTACGCCGACAGTCCGGCCTTCGATCTCTCCGGTCCCAAGGTAGATGTCCACGTCAAGAGAGGCGATAGTACGCTGCCTATCTCCGAGGTTCCGAACCTGCTGGCAGGTGACCGGCTCTGGATTCACCCCGACTTTCCGGAAAGCCAATCGGCGCATTATATCTTGATCGTCGCATTCCTGCGCGGGGCTACCAATCCCCCTCCGCCGGAGTGGTTTACCCGCGTGGAAACCTGGAGCCGTGCGGCTAGCGAAGAGGGCGTCTTTGTCACAGTTCCCGACGAGGCCCAACAGGCGCTCTTCTTTCTCGCGCCCGAAACTGGCGGCGACTTCAGCACGCTGCGCGCCGCCGTGCGAGGACGCCCTGGCGCCTTTGTTCGCGCCACTCAGGACCTGCAGGCCGCCAGTTGGGACCGGATGCGGCTGGATGCCTATCTGGCCGAGGTCAGGTGACCTCACAGACCGATCCTGCTCGCTGAAGGACCGCGCGGAGCAGGCTGCGCGCAGCCTGGGCATCAAGCTTGACCAGCAGTGCTTTGACAAGCCCACCGACCAGCAGGCCCCCTGCCTGGTGCAGCATACCGACGGGCTGGTGCTGGACGACGCCAACGCCCAATCGCTGGTGGCGCAACTGGCCAACGGCTCTACCGCCGACCTGATGAACCAGATCAGCTACTCGACCATGGGCGGAGCGGGGGCTTACAGCCCTTACGTCGGCGCGATTGTCGATACGGCAAAAATTCTTTCTTCACTGCATACTGCGCATTTCCAGTACATTCCTGCGCTGGCGCTGCCTACCAAGGACACACTCAACCTGCGGCTGAATGTGCCGCCCTCCTTCCGCGATCCAAAGTCAGTAGTCGTGGTGGCGCTGCCACCCATCGGCAGCGGCAAAGATGCCTCCGCTGCATCCGGTCAATCCCGCGGAGGTTTTTTGCGCCGGAAAGCCAGATCTTGTTCTGGCAGCCGACGGCGCGCCGCTGGTTTTCGCAACCCAACTGGCGCATGAACTCACTCTGCACTTGGAACCTAAGGGCAGCGAAGCAAAAGAAAGTGGAGCAAAGGCTGCGGAAGCGAAAATGGCCCCTGTTGATTTGCCGATCAAGGCGGATGCCTCGCAGGGCGGACTCGTTTTGGTCAGCCCTGCTCCGGCGCTACCTGCGGGCGAGTGGATAGCCACGGTACACGGAGAATGGGGCTTTGACTACTTGGGAAGGTCCGCGATTTCACCTACGCACAGCTCAACCCGGCAAGTGGACACTGACTGCAGGCGATCAGTCCGCGCTGGTGGTGGGCCGCGACGACACGCTGCATCTCGAAGACGAAAGCACGCTCTGCGTCGATAAAGTTGAGTTACAGGTGGCCGGCGCGCCGTTGAAAATCACATGGAAGTCTCCAAAACCGGAGCAATTGGAAGTTTCCGTCCCGATGAAGGATGTTGCTCCCGGTCCGGTCACGCTCCTGATCCATCAATTCGGAGTCGAAAAGCCGGACAGCATTTCTCTGAAGGCCTATGCCGAAGCCGCCTCGCTGGAACGGCTGACCTTGAACTCCGGCGACAGCGAGGCGCAACTGAAAGGAACCCGGTTGGACGAAGTAGCCCAGGCGGTGGTGGACGGAATCACGCTGAAACCCGCTGGTCTGAAGAGAATTGATGACTTTGACCAGTTGACGCTGCATACAGAGGGCGACACATCCAGCCTGCAACCCGGCAAGACCTCGACTGCGACCGTTGAGCTGCGTGACGGACGCCAGTTGAAGGCCCCCGTTACCGTGGAACCACCACGGCCGCAGATTGAGTTGCTCAGCAAGGGCACGCAGGACGATGCAGCAGCTCAGCCCTCGCCAGTGCATCTGAGCAGCGCGGACGACCTGCCGCTGGAAGGCAGGCTGGTTTTCTTTCTCAAGGCGCGTGTGCCAAAGACTTTTCCCCGCACGGAAAAGGTGGAAGTGGCAGCGACAGACGGCAGCTTTCGCACGGTGCTCTCGCTGGCCGACAACAGCCTGATGCTGGAGGATGCGAAAACCGCGCTGGGTGTGATTGATCCGTTGGCCCGCTTCGGCGCGTCGGCCTTTGGACCGATCCAGGCTCGCGCCGTCTCAGCGGATGGGGTCGCCGGGAACTGGTTGCCTCTGGGAACCCTGGTGCGGCTGCCAGGCTTCAAGGAACTGCGCTGCCCGCACACTGTGACCAAGCCTTGCATGTTGACGGGCAGCAATCTCTTTCTTGCCGCGTCGATCTCTGCCACGCCGGAGTTCGACAATCCCACGGACGTAGCGCTGGACTTTACCGGAACCCAGTTAGCTGTCCCTCATCCTGTGAATGGATTGCTTTACCTCAAGCTGCGCGACGACCCGCAGACCGTGCAGACGCTGACGCTGGCGATTACTCCAGCGGTCGCTTCGCAGGCTGCACTGCCACCGCAATCCGCCCCCCCACTAGCTCAACCACCGGCGCCTGATAAGACGCAGCCGTCAACGGCCTCAGTACCGTAACTCGCTAGTGGCTTTCGTGACCGTCTTCCTTGGTGCTGGTGGCGAAGAAAATCGCCGCGAAGAAGATGGTGACGATCAGGGGAACGACAAAGAACGGGGAATTGATATCCATGCAAGGAACTCCTTGGAACAAGAGTAGCAAAAGCCGGACAGGCAGGCATGTCCTTCTCCATATCGAGATCATGGAAGCTGGCCGGTTGAACTGCGAACTCAGTTGCACCGTATCTTGATGCCAAGACGGGAATCGCCGGACAAACCGTTGATTCCGACTGTAGCCACCCCGCAACCGGCGCTACGGCCTGTCACCCGATACAATCAAAAGATGAGTCGCGGCGGGTTGCCGCGACATCTTTCGAGAGGAACCAGCAAGGACAAATGGTGGGCCGCCGCAAGAAAAGCAAGAAGAAGTCAGGGCTTGGCGCGGCAGTCCTGCTGGCGCTGCTCTTCGCTGCTTTGCTTGCGGCAGGCGCCGCGGCATGGCTGGTTCTTGCGCCATACGGGCCACGGGCGGAGACTTTTGTGGAGTTACCACCGGGTTCGTCAACGACACAGATCGCGACGCAGCTCGAAGATGCAGGCGTAATCCGCAGCCAATACGGCTTCGTACTGTTGCGCTGGATCAAGCGCGGCAAGCTCAAGGCCGGCGAATACCGGTTTGAAGGCGAAGCGAAGCTGGTTGACGTTTATGCGCGCATCGCGCGTGGGGATGTCTACACCAAAGCTGTCACCATTCCCGAGGGCGCAAGCATCTTTGAGATCGCAGCAAGGCTGGAGCAGGCTGGGCTTGGCGATCGGCAAAGTTTTCTGGACGCGGCTGTAAGTCAAAAAGGGCTCGTGGCGGATCTGGACCCGAAAGCAAAGAGTCTGGAAGGTTTCCTTTTTCCGGATACCTACCTTTTTCCGCACAAGGCTACGCCCGCGCAGATATGCGCAACCATGGTGCGGCGCTTCCGGACCAAGGCTGAGCAGTTAGGATTGAGTGGGGACATTCACAAAGTGGTGACGATGGCTTCGTTAGTTGAACGGGAGACAGCGGTGGACGCAGAGCGCCCGCTGGTAGCCAGCGTCTTTGAAAATCGGCTGGCGAAAAAAATGCCGCTGGGGACTGACCCTTCAGTGATCTATGGCCTGGAACTTGCAGGCAAGTGGCGGGGTGCAATTTACAAGAGCGATTTGAAACTCGATACGCCGTATAACACCTATCTCCATGCGGGATTGCCGCCGGGTCCGGTGGCGAATCCTGGGGTCAAGTCACTGCGCGCTGCAATGGAACCGGCCCGCACCGACTATCTGTATTTTGTTGCCGCTGGCGCCAATGCGCAAGGCGAGTCGCACTTTGCCGCTACGCTCGACGAGCACAACCGCAATGTGGCCGATTATCGCCATGCGGTGAAGCAGGCTGGTGCGCGATGAAGACGCTCCGCATCGCTTTGATTGCGGCCTCGTTGGCGTTGCCGCTAATGCTCACTGGCTGCTCACTGCTGCCAACGACGCGCAAGCTGCCGGTGCCGAAGGGACCGCTTTTGATCAAGACGGCCGCTCCAGAGGAACTGGTAGAGACGCTGAACAAACGTTGGGCTGCGCTGGATACGCTGACGGCGACGGTAGAGATGCGCGCCACCCAAACGAAGAGCAAGGAAGGTGTGGCCAAGGACTTTCCCTCCTGTCATGGCTTCATACTGATGCGCAAGCCGGCATCGCTGCGGGTGATTGGGCAATACTTCGGCGTGCGCGTCTTCGATATGGGCAGCGACGGCAAGAATTTCACCCTCTATATCCCATCGAAAAGCAAGGTCGTCAAAGGCTCGAATTCGCTCAGGAAAAAGTCCGAGAACCAGTTAGAAAACATGCGTCCAGGCTTCTTTTTTGATTCGATGGTGGTACGCGGCCTGGATGCCGACGATCTCTATCAGGTCACCGCCGAAACCATCACCGTCGAAGACCCTGCCCGCAAGCATTTCTATTCGGTGCCGGAGTACATCCTCAGCATCAGCCGACGCAAGCCGGGCAGCCAGGAGCTGGAGCCGGTGCGCGTGGTGCGCTTCCACCGCGACGATCTGCTGCCCTACGAGCAGGATATTTACGACGCCGAGGGCAATCTCGAAACCCAGGTCGCCTACGAAAATTACCAGGATTTCGGCTCCGGCAAATATCCCTCAATGGTCACGATCAAGCGCCCGCTGGAAGAACTGCAGTTTGTCCTCACCATCGATAAGGTTACTGAAAATCCTCCGTTCACCGACGACCCGTTCAAAGTCGATGTCCCCGAAGGAACCCAGGTTCAGCAACTGGAGTAGAACCACACTTCCGGCCATCGAATTCTATTTACTACTTAATCAATAACCGGCACAGAAGCCCTTGAGCGCTCACAGCCCCACTGCGCGTCTATTCCCCTGTGTGCTAACATCCGGCCAAGCGTCATTCCTCCCGAACAACAAGGAACCTCAAATGGAAACCAATCTGCGTCCTCTCTCTCTCGGCGAAATCCTCGACCGCACCGCCTATCTTTACCGCTCGAATTTCTTGTTGTTCGCAGGCATATCGGCCATTTATTCCGGGGTGGTGCTGATATTGGGCCTGGTGAATATCGGTTTAGTTGAGGTGCTCCATCTCGAAGCGCTCATGAAGAGTCCACAGTGGCTTCCGTTGACTCTGTACGGTGTTTATATCCTTTTCATGATCCTTATCACATTTGCTTTTGGCGGTGTTTCGGTAGCCGCGAATAATCGGGCCGTCGCATGGGTCCACCTGGGCGAGCCGGCCACCATCCGCGCCGCGTATTCGAGCATTCTACCGCGACTTGGCCGCTATCTCTGGCTGATGACCATCATCGCCTTTGTCGCTTGGACGCCATTCGCCCTGCTCTACGGCGGATATCTTGGGGCAATACTTTTCTATGCCATGAAAACTGTTTCCAAGGGTTTTGGAAATGACACCTCGGCTGGGCCGGAGGCGATCGTTCCATTGGTGATTATCAGTTTGATCTTCGTCGTTCTGCTCATTGCCGCCCTCATTTACGCGATTCTCATGACGCTGCGCTATTCGCTGGCTCTGCCGGCATGCGTGGTGGAGAATCTCCCCGCGCGCAAGGCCATCCGGCGCAGCATTGAGCTCAGCAAGGGATCGCGGGGACGGATCTTTGTGCTAGGCCTGCTGGTTGCAATTATCGAAATCGGACTGGTCGGCGTCGCATACATATTCTTCATCATCGCGGCATTCAAGAGTCACGGCCAATTGTCTGTTGGAATGAGGGTAGCGCAGCAAGTGGTCGCATTTTTCACCAACGCCTTTATTGGACCGATCTATGCGACCGGACTCACCCTCTTCTACTACGATCAGCGCATACGCAAGGAGGGATTCGACATCGAATGGATGATGCAGGCAGCGGGCCTGACTGCATCCGTACCGGAAACGAAGTTCACCGCGCAGGCCGATCAGCCGTTCGCAACGGAGACGCTGCTTGTTGAACCAGCTGCAACGCAAGATGCCGTGAGTGAGCCTGCAACCGAATCCGGGAGCGCGCATGAGTGAGCCTTTGCGCCCTCTAGACCTGGGCGAGATTCTCGACCGCACGGTTCAGATTTACCGTTCGCGCTTTCTCGTCTTTCTGGGCATTGAGACGATTCCTGCCGGCACGCTGTTGGTCATTGTTGGCGTTATCGCGCTGTTTTTTGCATGGGTAAATAAAAGCGCATCAAACTCAGGATCGAGCAATCCGGCTGCTGTGTTTCTCGCAGGCATATTCCTCGTTCTGCTCACGCTGTTGATTCTTTCTGGCCTCGCAGTGGCATACGCGCTGAGCACGGCAGCCATGAATCACGCTGCCGCGGCGATCCATTCCGGCGGAGCCGTCTCAATCCGCGGCGCATATAAAGCCGCATGGCCGCGCGGCTGGCGCTCTATCGGGCTTTATCTGTTGCAGGGATTCATTACCTGGGGCATTCCCATCGCGGCATGTTTCGTGCTGCTCGCGCTGCTCCCTTTCACCATGGCCTTCGCGGGCGCAGGAAGCGGTGCGAGTGTCTTCTTCGGTTTCCTGTTTTTTCTTCTTTTCGTCGCCGTGGCCGTCTACCTTGTGCTCGCCGTGATTCGGCTTAGCCTAGCTTTCCCGGCCTGCATTGTTGAGCAGCGCGGTGTATGGGACTCAATCAAGCGCGGCAACTCGCTGAGCGCAGGAACCCGTGGCCGCGTCTTCCTGCTCTATCTACTAGTTTGGGTGCTGGACCGAATTCTCTCGATGGCCATCATCTTTCCGACGACCATCATCCTTACCTTGCTGCCAGGGATGAAGAATCCTGACCAACAGCAAACACTCGGCACGATCTTCATACTGGTAGTTTACGGCTCAGCATTCGCCGTGCAGGCTTTTACCAAGCCCGTTACCGGCATCGCGTTGATGCTCTTCTACTACGACCAGCGCATTCGCAAGGAAGGCTACGATATTGAGTGGCTGATGCACCAAGCGGGGCTGGTGGTTCCGGTTGCACCGCAGCCTGAGGCTACTCCGTGGATCGCTGCGGTCGCGACAGTGGCTCCGGCACAAGCAGAGCCGGCCGGAGCGAATGCCGGGGCCAGCATAACGGACGAGACTGTGCTGGAAGCCGCGCAGTCCATAACGTTGACACCAACACTCAGAGACGAATCACCTGTCTCCCAGGAGAACTTATGAGCGAAATAACGAATGCCGCAAGCCTGATTCCGCATCCTGTGCGGCCAATGAGCTTTGGCGAGATTCTTGACCGCATACTCCAGTTGCTGCGAAGAAATTTCTGGCTGCTTATCGGGGTTGCAGGAGTGATGTCCGCAGCTGTGGTAGTGATTTATGGACTGATGATGGGGGTGATGTTTTCGACCATTGGCCTGCACCCGCAAAGCCCGCCAGATCCGATGGTGATGTTGTCAGTGATGGGTCCGATCTATCTAGTATCCCTTGTGCTGATGCTGGTTGTGTATCCGATGTACGCGGCGGCAGGGAGTTATGCGGCTACCTCGGCGGCGGAGGGCCGCAAAGTAACCGTACGCGAGGCCTACAGCGTAGCGTGGAAACACGCCGGAAGATACATTTGGCTGTATATTCTGCGCGTGCTTTGTCTTCTAGCGCCGGTTCTGCCAGTGGCTGCGGTGGGAGTCGGCGGATTTTTCCTGGTAAGCCGGGCAGAGGGAACAAGTGTTGCCGGGATTCTGCTGATCGTTCTTGGAGTGCTGGGATATATAGGCGCCTTGATCTTTGGCATTTTGATGATGCTGCGGTGGGCGCTTTCGTATCCGGCCACCGTGGTGGAAGGACTGACGGCCAGCGCGGCGCTGAAGCGCAGCAGCCAACTGACAATGGGAGCGAAGTGGCGGATTGTTGGAATAGTCCTGGTGATGTATGCGTTTTTCATGGTGGCTGAAGTAGCTTCGGTCATTGTCTTCGAGGTGGTGGGTGTAGTGGGCGCGGTGATTGGGGTTGCGCTGCACATTTCGCTGCAATCGCCGGCAGGATATATTGCGGCCGGGTTGTTTGCAGCTTGCGGACTGGTGGGGATGTTTTTTCTGATGGCAATTCTGTGGGCGAGTTACTCGGTTTGCTTTTCAGTTTTGTACCTGGACCAGCGAGTGCGGCTGGAGGGGTATGACATCGTGCGAATGATGAGGGCTGCCGGAATGGAGCAGGATGGGAGCAGCGGAGAGCCTGCATGACGTCAACCTTGCGGCCCATGAATCTGGGTGAAATTTTAGACAAAACCTTCCAGATTTACCGGGCGAAGTTTCTGATGTTTGTGGGAATTGCGGCGCTGCCTGCGCTGGGGATGCTGGCACTTTACGCAGCTGATATTTATTGGCGAAGCGCCTATGCTTCCAAGGCCGAGCCGTTGATATTCGATCTCACGCTTCCAGGGATGGTCGTTACTTTCGCCTATTATCTTGGAAACGGCTTTTTCAGCCTGCTGGTAAAACCGTCATTCATTGATACCACCGCTTCCATCATTCACGGCAAGCAAACTTCCGTACTTTCTGCCTTGTCTGCAATCCGAATTCGGTGGCAGAGTACGCTGGCTCTCAATCTGGCTGAACAAGTGATAGTGGTTGTTCCGCTCGGCCTGATATCTATCGGACTTGTCTATTCTGTCGGTGCGGTCATTAACTCGGACAGCGCAGATGTTGCTACTACTGGCATTGCCTATGTGGTCTTCCTAGTAGTAGCCGCAACTCTTGTGATTTACTTTGTATGGATTGGATCGTGCATTTCATTTTCATTCCCTTCTCTTGTCATTCAGGGAGGTTCGTGGCCAGGTTCCATAAAACGTGCCTGGAAGCTCTCAAAGGGGACTCGAAGCCGGATCATCCTTACATGGTTTCTAGTCTTGATTGTGACAAGGGGGCTTAGTTGGCTGGCTCGATGGGCGCTCTACTTCGCTCTGGTTGCACTTCCTGTCAGCCGGCTTTTGCTGCATGGGAGGCTTGATTACGGATTTATATACGCAATGGCAAGCGCGACGGTCTATGCGCTGGCCGGCCCCATTTACCCCATCGCCATCACCCTCTTCTATTATGATCAGCGCATACGGCTTGAGGGGTACGACATCGAGTGCATGATGAAGGCCGCGGGACTGGACGGGGTTGCTGTGAAGGTGAAAAACGGGTCCTTCGACTCCCTCCGTTCCGCTTTTGTCGCTCAGGATAACTTGATGAATGGGGAGGGGCAAGTTTGAGGGCTTGGACGAGAATTTGGGCGGCTTGCGGGAGTGTATCGCTGTTGGCTGCTTTGGCTGCCCCGCAGGCCCATGCCGAGGCTCATCCGGTGGTCAAACCCAACACCCCAGCGGTGAGTTCAGGCGATGACCAGATTGTCTCGCTCGACGAGTACCGGGCCCACCTGACAGTGCTGAGCGCCATAGTGGACGGGTGCGCGAAGGCCCGCGACACCAAGAGCTGCGACCCGGAACTGGTGGGGGATAACGATTTGGTTCCGCTGGGCGATGGAGCCAATGCGGAACGCAGACCGGTCCGTTACGACTGGCTGCGTTTGCTGCTGCTCAGGGCGCAAAAGCCTGATGAAAAGGTCGAGAAGACCAAGCCCACAACTCCACAGGAGCAAAGCTCGGCGCAACTGCTTGTACGCCAGCCGGCACCACCCACCAGCCAGCTATTGGAGGCAGCAAAAGCCCGGCTGGCGCGAGATCTGGCGCAGATTGACGGCAAACGGGTAACGGTTGACACGCATCCGGCCGAACGCGCGGGGTTGAAGAAGATTCTCTCTGGCCGCGAGTTTGCCGGCCTGGAAGATCCGACGCCGAAAGACTCTTACATAGAGAAGCTCGGCAACTGGATCAACAAGTTCTTCGGGTTCCTGGGCAGTGTGACCGAGGGTGCCTCGTGGATCGGCCTGGCCATCAAAGTTGGATTCTTTATGCTGGTGTGTGTGGGGCTGGTCTGGGGGCTGCTGCAACTGGAGCGCCGCTGGCGCATCCGGCTGATGCCGGAGGAGCGGTATGCCGGCTGCCGGCGCAGCCTCGGCGCGCGACTGGCAGCTCTGGCTCGAGGATGCGCGCTTATCGGCCGCCGCTGGCCAGTGGCGCGAGGCAATTCACTTTGTCTATTGGGCGGCAATCTCGCGGCTTGAATCCAAACGCCTGTGGCCCGCCGACCGCGCCCGCACTCCGCGCGAGTATCTGGCGCTGGTTGGCGCGGACGATCCGCGCAGGCCGGGGCTGGCCACGCTCACCGGCAGCTTTGAGCGGACCTGGTATGGCGGCCGCGCTGCAAGCGAGAACGACTACCGCAATGCCGAAGAGCTGGCCGAGAGACTGATTGCAGGCAGCGAACAGTAGTGGCGCGGAAGGCGGGGGCGCAATGAAATTTCTTTCCTCGCTCGACGCCAAAGACCGCAGCCTGCTGCTCTGGTGCGTGGGCATCGCGCTTGCGCTCTGGCCGTCGCCACTGGCTTCCTGATGCCCAACGCCAACAACAACGACAATCCGCTGCCTTCGACTTATCTCTCCGGCCAGCACGGCGCACGCGCCGCCTATGAGACGCTGCTCGCGCTCCGATTACCCGATCGAGCGCTGGGAGCGGCCGCTGAGCGAACTGGCCGCGACGGCCGGCCCGGACACGGTAGTGATCTTTGCCGAGCCGCTTACCCGCGAAAGCGCGGATGATATCAAGGCCGTGCGCACGATTCTGGAGCGCGGCGGGCGCGTGCTCTCCACCGGCTACTGGGCGGATTCATTCTGCCCGGCGAAGCCAGCGCACTGCCCGAAGAGTTACGACTTTGCCGCCTGCAAGCTCGAGCCCGAAGGGCTTGATCCGCTCGCCGGCTCTGGCGAGGTGTGGATGGTCCCCAGGCAACCTGGACGCTGGGCAATCCGGCCTATCGCGTCGAGTACAGTTGCGCCGGCCAGCCGGCGGTGGTGGAGTACGACTGGGGCAAGGGCCACGTGGTCTGGTGGGCCAGCTCAACGCCGCTCGAAAACGGCTCCCTCACCCGCGCCAACAATCTTGACCTGCTGCTCAACTCGCTGGGCCCGCGCGAGGGCCATCACTTCTACTGGGACGAGTCGCTGCATGGCGAGATTCGCTCCGTCTGGAGCTATGCAGGCGGGCCGGCGCTCGACCATGCTCTGGTGCGGCCTGCCGGTGCTGGGGCTGCTGGTGGTCTTCAGCTTCAGCCGGCGCAGCGGGCCGGTGCGCGATCTGCCTCCGCCGGCGCGCGCCACGCCCATTGAATTTCTTGAGGCGCTGGGCTCGCTCTATCGCAATGCCGGAGCTGCATCGACCGCTGCTTTCGATCGCCTGGGAGCGATTCCGGCGCCAGACGCTGCGGCTCTGCGGCCAGCGCGGCAGCAAGATCAATGCCGGCTGAGCTGGCTGCCGTGATTCGCCGCCGCTTTCCGCAGGCGGACAAGGAGCTGGAGGCCGACCTGGCCGCCTGCGAAGAGGCCAGCCTGGGGCGAAACCATCGAGCCGCGCCAGGCGCTCAAGCTGATCCAAACGCTCCACCATCATCGTGAAATTCTGAAAGCCGCGGCCAAGGCCGAGCGGCTATCAACTGAAATCTGATCTCATTCATTCCAAACAGCAGGAAAGGGCTTCATGAGCGAGGAAATCCAGCAAGAACCCATACAGGATGCAAACCAAAACGCGAAAGGCCCAGAGGCCTTGGCAGCGACCAGCCAGCTGATCGCCCACTCGCGCAACGAGCTGGGCCGCGTGATCGCCGGCCAGAGCGCGGTGATCGAAGAGGTGCTGATCGCCGTGCTCTGCCAGGGCCATGCGCTGCTTGAAGGCGTGCCCGGCATTGCCAAGACGCTGATCGTCAAGGCGCTGGGCCGGCTGCTCGGCCTCGGCTTTCAGCGCGTGCAGGCCACGCCCGACCTGATGCCCGCCGACATTCTGGGCACCACCATTCTGCGGCCCGGCTCCGACACGTTCACCTTCCACGCCGGCCCGGTCTTCACCGACCTGCTGCTGGTGGACGAGATCAACCGCATGCCTCCGCGCACCCAGGCCGCGCTGCTGGAATGCATGGAAGAGCGGCAGGTCACCAGCGACGGCATGCGCCGCCCGCTGCCCGCCTGGTTCACCGTCTTCGCCACGCAGAATCCGGTGGACTTTGAAGGCACCTACCCGCTGCCCGAGGCGCAACTGGACCGCTTTCTGCTCAAGATTCGCGTCGCCTACCCTGCCGAGCCGGAGGAGATGCAGATTCTGGAGCGGCACCACGCCGGCTCCGGGCGCTGGCCTGCTTGAAGACGCTGCAGATCGCGCCGATCCCCGAGGGCCTGCTGGCCGCGGCCCGCGCCGAGGTGCGCGCCATCCGCATTGAGCCGGAGCTCTACGGCTACATCCTCGCCGCTCGCCCGCCGCACCCGCGAGTGGCCCACGCTGCTGCTCGGCGCCAGCCCCCGCGCGGCCCTCAGCCTGATGCGCGTGGCCCAGGCCGCGGCCGCCTTCGATGGCCGCGATTACCTGGTCCCCGACGACGTCAAGCGCGCCGTGCAGCCGGTGCTGCGCCATCGCGTGATGCTCAAGCCCGAGGCCGAGCTGGAAGGCTTCGACGCCGACCGCGTGCTGGCCGACGTGATCGCCGCCGTGCCGGTGCCGCGGCAATGATCTCTCCCTCCCTCCATCCCGACCCGGTCAGCGCCGTCTGCGAACGGCGCGGCCGCTGGGGCTTTCGGCCTCACGCCGCGCGCGATCGGTCTGCTGCTGTGCGGGCTTTCTGCTGGCTCATTCCCGGCTTCTGGGACTGGCGTCTGGCCTACGCCATGCCGGCCTGGGATGGCGCTGGTGCTGCTCGCCGCGCTGCTCGACGGCCTGCGCCTGCCCGCGGCCGCAGCAGCTGACCGCCGAGCCGCTCCTGGTCCAACGCTCCGGCTCTCGACATCGAGACCGAGATCGAGCTGACCATCGAGAACCATGGCCGGACTGATTGTCGAGTGCCGCCTGGTGGACGATCTGCCGCCGGCGCTGGTCGCCGAGCCGGCGACGCATCGGCTCACGGCCTTTCCGCGCGTCCCGGCCAGCCTGCGCTACCGCGTGAAGCCGCAGGAGCGCGGCGACTGGGAGACCGGCTGGCTCTATGTGCGCTACCGCTCGGGGCTGGGACTGGCCGAGCGCTGGGCGCGAGCGCCGCTCACGCAGACGGTGCGCGTCTATCCCGGCGCTGCGCACCGGCGAAGAGCAGCAGATCTTCCTCGCCCGCAGCCGCCAGATCGACCTGCAACTGCGCCGCGCGCAGCAGCGCGGGCTGGGCCGCGACTTCGAGAGCCTGCGCGAGTACCGCGAGGGCGACGACCTGCGCGACATCTGCTGGACGGCCACGGCGCGGCGCGGCAGCCTCATCACCCGCCAGTACCAGACCGAGCGCAGCCAGCCGGTGTGGATCGTGCTCGACTGCGGGCGGCTGATGCGCTCGCGGGTCGCGCATCGCAGGCCTGGCAGACCGTCGCTGCCGACGCACAGCCGAGTGCGCCGCGCAGCTGCACTCCAAGCTCGACCACGCCTGCACCACCGCCGTCGCGCTGGCGCAACTGGCGCTCTTCTCCGGCGACCGCGTCGGCCTGCTGGCTTATGGGCAGGGCATTCAGCAGCGGCTGCTGCCCGGGCGCGGCGCGGCACATCTGCGCCAGTTGATCGAGTCGCTGGCCCAGGTGCGCGCCGAAACCGGCGAGGCCGACCACCTGCGCGCCACGGCCACGCTGAACCGCCTGCAACCGCGCCGGTCGCTGATTCTCTGGGTCACCGATCTGGCCGAAACCGCCATGCGCCCCGAGGTCATCGACGGCGCGCTGCAACTGCTGCGCCGCCACGTGCTGCTGTTTGTCGCCATGGCCCAGCCGGAGGTGGAGTCCATCGCCCAGGCGCGGCCAAAGAATGTGGAGCAGATGTTCCGCGCCGCCGCCGCGCAGGAGATGGCCGGCCGCCGCGAACTGCTGCTCGCCCGGCTCCACGAGCAGGGCGCGCTGACCCTCGACCTGAACCCCGAAGCCCTCACCTCGTCGGTGCTGAACAACTACCTGATGGTGAAGGAACGGGCGATGGTGTAGCATCGGCGCCTTTTGGCTTGGACGATTATGGCATTTTCAATTCAGCTCTTTGCATCTACCCGGATGCTGAGTAGCTTTTTACTCAAGAAAGAGCCATGTTGCATGATTTCGACCACTCCACAAAAAATAGAAGCCACGCCGGAACCAGCCTGAAAACTATAGCATTTTCGGAATTGCTGTAGTCGAAAGCACACGCTCAAGTGGCTTTTTTCTCAAGAAAAAGCCACCTTTTTACTGCGGTCAAGAAGTCTGCGTGTATTCCGAAAATTGCTCTTGTTGACCGCCAGATCGGTTTTCAGACTTACTCGGATATTTCTTATAGAGCATAGTTTTGTTTATTCATAACTCGCAATCAATAGCTATTCATCTACAACCTTCCCACACGCATTAAACGTCAAATTCTCCGCGTTTGACCCCTTCCTTATTTTCCACTCGTCAAAGAGCCGCCCATAGCTCAACGTGGAATATTGCGCCGTTACTACTCCCAGTTGAGCAGCAATGCAGTCGATCCACTCTGCTTTGCCTTCTAGTTCTGCGTAATTGCCGATTGGAGTCTCGTCTACCACGCAGTGGCCCTCTCCATCTGTCCACTCGGTTCGCCACTTTTCGTAGCGGAAGGCAGGAAGCAGGCCCAGAGACCTGAAGACCGCCGCCAGCGCCTCGCCATCGGCCACCTCGGTCTCGGTCTCGATGCGGTGCTTGTGACGGTCGGAAGTGGCCGCTTGCTGCCCATCGCTCTGGCCGGCTCCGGGACCGGTCTCCGGCACGCGCTTGTGGGTCAGCACGGTCCGTCCGGCGTAGTTGCGGATACGCAGAATCTCCGTTCGCCCACGGAGTTGCCGGTCTGGCGTGTCATAGAGGGTATTGCTCTCAAAGGCCCGTGGCGTCTGCACATGGAAGCCAGCGGCCTGCAACCGCTCCGCCAGCCCCGCCAAGTCAGATACTGCGAATTTAATTTCCGTCTCCACAGCCGACATAATCAGTGAGTATACGGCAGCCGGCGCCCCGCTGTCGGGATCGTAGGTGAACCGGCGCACCTGTGTTTCTGTGCTGCGCATATACGCCCATATAAATATGGATTTTATCGCGAGCCATGCGGGGTTTTGAGCAGAGCAAGGCTGGTGATGCCCAAAGCTCCTCGCTCATGCGGAGATATTTTGCGGGTCTCTCTCTACCTGCGCGGAGTAAAAGGTGAAAAACAGCCTCAAAATAGCCGTTTTTCGTGCGTTTTTCGCTGCTTTTTGACGTGCCGCCTGCGGTGGGCCAACTGGTGTGCTATCCCACCCTTGCGACAAAAACAAGAACGCCACAAGGATGGGGCACCCTCATTTGTAGCTGGGCAAGGCCGACGCACCCGGCACCCTCGTTTGTGGTTGGTCAAGGCCGGGGCACATGGAGATTTGAGTTCAACGCAAAAGGGGCGAGCGCGATGCCCGTCCCTTTTGCGTTGCAGTTGAGCTGGCCGGAGAGACGGCTAGAAGTCCAGGCGCAGTGAGAGCATGACCTGGCGCGGACTATAGGCAAAGTTGGAGCCGGAGTTGGTTACCGCGCGGAATCCGCTGGCAGAGACCCCACTGCCCGCCCTTGGAACAAAGGTCAGGGTCGAGCATTCCTCCTGCGCCTGACCTGAAACCAACTGGCCCCCAGTGCAACCAGCCGTTACCGACGAGTTGGACGACAGGTTATAGGCAGTGTTGCTCACGCCGGTGACATTCTGATGATTGGCGATGTTGAAGAACTCGCCCATCAACTGCAGGTGATATGGCTTGTCGTCGATCTCCTTTTCGAATTGTTTTTCAAGCCGCATATCGGCTACCATCGTCCGCTTCATCTGATAGGTATCGCGCCCGATGGCCGGAATCCAATAGTTGCCGCCTGCGCCGTTCCAATTGGAACCGTATGCGGAATACGACGGATAACCATTACCGATGGTTGCCGAGATCGGCAGGCCATTCTGCGCCTGGTAAAGCGGGTTCAGGCTCCAGTCGTTAGCGACCCACTTGACCCAGCCGCTTTTCTGGGTGTTGGGCGAGTTGATCATTGCCCAGGCGACCAGGCGGTTTTCAACATTGAACTGCGAGTTTCCGTAGTTGGCGCCCCTTTTGTATCCGTCAATGTTATAGGGGTCGAAGACACCGCTGCTCAGCGTGGTGGTAGTCTCGTTCTGGTTGTAGTCCAGGGCGTGGGACCAGGTGTAGTTAACGTCATACTGAACCAGCTTCGACGATCTGTTCTGGATCTCGGCGACTCCGGCGTTGTAGCTGGCGTTGATATTGCTGAAGAGTTCGTTTACCGCTCCGAAGTTGGTATTCAGCAGGTTCGTATAGGTGGGAACAGTGAAGGTGGTGCCGTTGGGCAGTGGGCCAGCTCCGGTCGAATCGGAAACGGTAACGACGCTGTCGATCACGCCGTTGGGCGATCCTGTTGCGTTGGTATTCGCATTCGGATTGAGATTGATGTTGACCGCGTTTGGCAGCTCCCGGCTCATTGCGCCCATGTAGCTGATCTGGCCCACGGTGCCGTGGCCGAAATCGTGTTGAATGGAGAGGTCGAATTCATGAACCTGCGGGTTGCGGAAGTTCGACGCGAAGAACTGCGAACTCGGGGCCGAGCCGTTTGCGGCGGAGATGATGTTGGGAAACAGCGGCGCGGTCGCATTGTTCGGCTTCAGGGATGCCGAAACATATTGGCCGAGCGGGCTGCCGGTATTCAGCAGGTTGTTCAGCAGCACGCCGTTGGTCACGCGGCCAAAGTAGAGACCGTAGCCGAGACGCAGGGTTGTCTTGCCATCGCCGAAAGGATCGTAGGCAATACCGATGCGCGGGCCGATATTGTCCTTATCGCTGGGGTGGTTGGTGAGGTTGGCCTGGGCAGCAAGCGCAGGACAGGTTCCGGGGCCAGTGTAAGCGGAGCACAGGCCGTTGGTTGAAGCCAAGTACGGCGTAAAGCTGCCGGAAGCCGTAACCAGCGTCGAATACGGCGCGGGCAGGCTTTCAAAGTCGTAACGCAGGCCCAGATCGAGTGTTAGCCGGGGGGTCAGCTTCCAGTGATCTTCGCCGAAGAAGCCGTAGTCCGTGGTGGCGATATTCCAGCTTGTAGGTCCGAAGCCCTGCACGAAAGTTCCGCAAGGCGCTGTCCCCGTGTACTTCGTCGTGGCGCTTCCGGGAGCCGAGACCGAACTGGTGCTGTTGCATACGCCGGTGGCGCTTCCCTCGTTCAACAGGTCGGCGAAGTAGTTGCCGATGTAGCTATAGGTGTAAACGCCATTGCCTTCATAGGTGTTGTTCATGATGTCGTAGTTGTGGACCATGTCAACGCCGAACTTGATATTGTGGTTGCCCTTCTGCCACGCGGCCGTATCGCCCACCTGCCACTTATGCTCGTCGGGCAATGCTTTGCGGTAGGAGTAGTAGGGCGATCCGAGATAAAACCCGATCGAGGTATCCAGGGCAACTTCCGGCACATTGGGCGAAAAATCGCCCGCAGCGGTATTTGTGACCCCGTTTGTGCTTTTCAGATACTTCGACGTGTAGGCACTGTACGGCTGCTGACCCTCGTCGTTCAACTCACGGCCAAACTGATAGCGAACTTCGTTGGAGATGTTGTTGGTGATCAGACTATCCAGCTTGGTCAGACCGTAATCCAGCTTCACAAAGTCGGTGCCGAATGTGTCGATGGCATAGGTGTTGGTGGCCTGTGTCTGCACGCCGCCGGGAGAATCCCAGCGCAGACGGTGGTAGAGCACGCTGAGATGATTCTTGCCGTTGATCTGCCAGTCCAGCTTGGGCGTGTTCAATACCTCATCGCCGGTGCGGGTAACGGTTCCGATATCGGAGAGCAGGTTCGTCAGCTGAGTGGAATACGCCGTTGCACCCGCTGCGTAGTTGCCACCGAGAGTCGGGATGCGCGCTGCGAGTTCGCAGGCCTGTTGGTCCACCGAACTGGCAGCTGTGCCGCCAGCCGGAGGGGTGATGTAGCCCGCGTTGGCTCCGGTCGTGTTGCAGTTGTAGCCAGTGGCAAGAGCCGTGTCGGGGAGAGTGAAGAACGAACCAGGCGTGTTCGCCTTGCCGGTGCCGGGGAAGTTGCGGCGATATTGAGCGAAGCCATAAAACCAGAAGAGCTTATCCTTCATCAGCGGGCCGCCGGCATCGAATCCCCATTCCTTGCGCCAATCGACCGGCTTGTAAGGAATGGTTTCAAAAGTCGGCGTGGATGTGGCGGAAGTGTTGACGGTATTGGTTGTGTAGGGATTCATCGCGCCCCAGTCGTTGTCACGGTCGGAGAAATACGCGATGCCGTGGAGCGTGTTGGTGCCGCTTTTGGAGATGGCGTTGATGACGCCGCCGGCGGCGCGCCCATACTCCGCCGAGTAGACGCCGGTGTTCACCTGGAACTCTTCGATCAGGTACTTCGATGTGGAGTAACCTTCCCGTGTACGACCGCGCTCTTCAGAGTAGTAGGCCTGGTTGTCGTCAGCGCCGTCGATTTCAACGTTGTTCAGAATCGGGCTGATGCCGCGGAAGGAAATCAGGCCAAAGCCGTTCGAGTCGCCCACTGCGCCCGGAGTCAGCAGCGCCATATCCGACCAGCGGCCGCCGTTCAGAGGTAAACTCTCAATCGTGATCGAGGTCAGAACCGAGCTGATATCCGGCGACTCGAAGTTCAGAATAGGCGCCTCGCCGGTCACTTCCACCGATGAGGTTGCACTGGCGGCGAGCAGGTGAGGCAAAACTTCAGTCGTCTGGCCAACCTGCACGATGACGTTGACCTCTCTGAACGGAGCGAAGCCCTCCGCCTTTACTGTCACGGTATAGATCGCTGCTGCCAGTTGCGGCGCTTTGAAAAATCCGCTGGCATCCGATGTCAGTTGGATCTCGGCATTGGTGCCTATGTTATGAATCACGATCGCGGCGTTGGCTACTACAGCACCGCTGGGATCGAAGACGGTGCCCGCGATGGAGCCTTCGGTGTAGGTCTGCGCCAGTGCGTGGCCACCCAATAGAACGCACAGCGTTAGAAGGGCAACAAGTCCCCGTTGAACAATAAAATGACTTCGCTTCGACATCATGGCTCTCCTCAGGTTTTGCAGCGGTTTTGTCTGCTTCAATCGCACCTCGCTTGATGTGGGGTATCGAGCGCTTCATGGTGCTGTCGGCATTGCTGTGCAATGTCTGCGGTTTCAGGTAGCTGAAGTATCCGGTCCGGCCGGATGATTCCGTCAGTATCTCCGATTACTTGATTGAAATACAGAAATATTTCAATGATATGAATAAAGAGCGAATGAAAGACGAATCCTGGGCGAAATTAATCTGGTCGTCCAAAGGTAGAACGCGGCCTGCGAATCTTCGACGGCTCGCTCCGGTTGCTCAGAATAGCTGCACATGCGGGCGCGGAGTAGAGGAACGTGCGAACCCTATTCCGCCCGCAGCCGCAGCAGGGTAATCTCCGGCGGGCAGTTGAAGCGGAAAGGAACGCCTACTGTGCCGAGGCCTCTGTTGACGTAGAGCTGCATGTCGCCGAAGCGAAACCATCCCTGGATATATTTCTTCCCCAGGTCCGGCAGATCAATTGGATGCACAAAGGGAATTCGCACCTGGCCGCCGTGCGTGTGGCCGCTGAGCACCAGGCTGATGGCCTTGCCGACGGGATGCTCAAGCAGCGTGTCGACATAATCGGGTGCGTGGCAAAGCAGAATCACCGGCTCATTCTCAATGCCGCGAATCGACAGGGGAATTGCCCGCTCGGGGAGGGGCGAGCCGACCAGCGGATCGTCGAGGCCGGCCAGCCACAGGCGCGAAGAGCCTTTCTCCAGCGGCAGGTATGAGTTCTTCAGCATCGTGATTCCGCTGGCTCTGAGCGCCCGGATCACTTCGTCTCCGCCGACCGCGACGTCGTGATTGCCGAGCACGGCAAAGACGCTGCGGCAGCTTAGCTCCTGAAGGATCTCAGCGCACTTCCACCCCGCCCGCAGCGCATATTGCGCCGATCCCAGCCCTGAGCTGATGTAGTCGCCGGTGAGGAAAACGGCGTCGGGCTGCAAGCGATTGATCTGCTCCACAGCGTGGCGCAAAAAGAACCCTTCGGTGAACTCGTTCATGTGGATGTCACTGAGTTGCACGATGCGATAGCCTTCAAACGCAGCAGGCAGGCCGCGCAGCCAGACGTCGCGCTGCTCGACGTCGATCCAGTGGCGCTCAATTTCGCCGGCATAGAGACCGAGACCTCCGGCAGCCCAGAGGCCTTTTTTGAGAAACCCGCGCCGGCTGATTGGCTTTTGGAGCAAGGATTGAAAAAGCGCCATGCTCTATCGTACCGAGGAACAGCACCGGTGCGAGGATGCGAAGGCTGTATTCGCGCGGGGTAGCTCCGCGCATCCCATCTTTCGCCAATTTGCCACTCTGCACTTGCTATCATCGAAAGAGGCTCCGGGGACGAAGCAGCTCCGGCGGAGTACCAGAGGAATAGCCCCGCTCGATGAATCCCATCCCACAAGCCGCTGATCCGAATCCGCTCGTGGCTCTTGCGGCAGAGGGTGGAGCACATCCGGCGGCGCATCTACACGCTCCGCAACCCGGCGCAACGGCTACGCTGATCCACGACCTGCGCGAACTGTTCAAGGTCAAGGTCGTCGGCATGGTGCTGGTTACCGGCTGGGGTGGATTTTATCTGGGTTCGATTCAGTCAGAGATCAGCACGATGAATCGCGGCCTGCTGGATACGCTGCTGGGCATTGGCCTGGTCTCAGCCGGAGCCGGTGCGCTGAATGAAGCGCTGGAGCGCCGGACAGACGCTCTGATGCCGCGCACCGCGGATCGGCCGCTGGCCACTGGGCGTATCCCGCTGGGCGTGGGAATTCTGGCTGGCATGGGCGCGCTGGCTCTGGGCGCGCTGTGGCTGGCGGCGCGCACAAATCTGCTGACCGTGGCTCTGGCGCTGCTGACGGCGTTTACTTACGTCGCCATTTACACGCCGCTGAAGCGATTCACGAGTCTGGCCACGTTCATCGGAGCTTTCCCTGGAGCAATGGGACCGCTATTGGGATGGACCGCGGCGCGCGCGCAGATCGAATGGCCGGGCGTGGCGCTCTTCGCCATTCTCTTTGTCTGGCAGTTTCCTCACTTCATGGCGATCAGTTGGCTCTACCGCGATGACTATGCCAAGGGCGGCATTCGGATGTTACCCGTGGTGCAGCCGGATGGATGGTCTACTGTGGCCGAGGCGCTGTTTTTCGCGGTGGTGATGATTCCTGTGAGCCTTGCGCCTTGGTGGATTGGAGTGGCGACGCCGATCTATGCCGTCATTGCCGCGTTGCTGGGCTTGCTTTACCTCGCGTACACCATTCGTTTTGCCGGAATTCTGCGTACGAAAGATGAGACCGAGAGCCGCAAACTGGCGCGCGATCTACTCAAGGTCAGCGTGCTGTATCTTCCCTTGCTTTTTACCGCGCTGATGCTCTGCGCTACTGCCAAACATTGAGAAAAATGATGACTACCGCTGCTGCCCCGACTACGAGCACTCGCCCTGCCATCGCCGCGATACTGGGTATCAGCGCGGCGGCCAGCCTGTTTCTCTTCTGGCTGATCTATCTGCATCCCGCTGCCGACACGTCCGGCGCTCAATACGCATTTTTGCCCGCGCTCAATGCGGTATTGAACGGACTGAGCGCTACCGCGTTGCTGATTGGCTACACGATGATTCGGGCGAAGAGAATCAAGCAGCATCGCGCGGCAATGATCACGGCTTTTGGATTCTCGACGCTGTTTCTGGTGAGCTATATCGCGCATCACGCATTGCATGGCGACGTGCGCTACCCGGCCGAGGCTGCATTCCGTACCTTCTATCTCTGCCTGCTGGCAAGCCATATTATTCTTGCTGTCATCGCGCTGCCGCTGGTGCTGGTTACATTCTTCTTCTCGCTCACCGGGCGCATTCCGCAGCATAGAAAGATCGCGCGCTGGACCTTTCCGATTTGGCTTTATGTCTCGGTGACCGGCGTAATCACCTATGTGATGCTGCGCCTGGCGCAAGGATAAAACCCTGGGTGCCCCACCTTCGGCGCGTCTTTGTTTTTGCGCCTAAGGTGGGAAACCTCTAACCTCAATCCGCAACTCTTCACAGGAAAGACAATGCCCGAAAAGCATCCGAATCCCGACGATGGAACCCGGCAACTACTGCAAGGGGGCGCGTCGATTTTTGGCGCGGGGCTGCTGGCTGCTTTTTTGTTGGTCACTGTCTTAGGCGGATTCACAGCCACCGGCGCCAGCAGCAACACCGGATGGTTCGCGCTGATCATTACACTGGGTTGCATCCCATTTGGCGGGCTGCTGCTGACTCTCGGAGTAGCCAAGTGGCTGCGCAACCGCAGCCTGGCCCGCAATCGCTGAGCCATGTCAATTTGTAGGAATGGGAGATTAGGGCGTGTTAACACTAACCATGTTATAATAAGAGTTAATGGAGATCACCGTAGCGCAGTACGAAAAGATCAAGGACAGCCTGCCGATTCAGCGCGGGAATGTGAAGCTACACAACCTTGAAGTACTCAACGCAATTTTGTATGTTGCAGAACAGGGCTGTAAATGGCGGGGTTTACCTACTCGATTCGGCAACTGGCACAGCATTTATACGCGCATGAATCGCTGGGCCAAGAGTGGCGTGCTGGATCGCGTCTTCGAGAAGTTACAGACCGAGCAGATCGTACGCATCAAGATTGAAGCCTTCTCTCTCGACTCGACCTCGATCAAGGTTCACCCCGATGGAACTGGCGCGTTAAAAAAAACGGACCCCAAGCTATCGGCAAATCGCGCGGCGGATGGAACACCAAGATTCATCTGGTTGCCGCGGATGCTCGAACGGCTGTAGTCTTCGCTCTGTCGCCGGGCAACGCGCATGATGCGCCCGAGGGACGGTCGCTGCTGCGCGAGCTTGGCCCCATGCCGGAAGGGCTTCCCATGCTGATGGATAAAGCCTATGAGGGCAACGAGACGCGGCAGTTGGTGCTCGATCTGGGCATGATTCCTGTGGTTCCGCCCAAGTCCAACCGGCTCGATCCCTGGGAATACGACCGCGAACTCTACAAAAAGCGCAACGAAGTGGAACGGCTTTTCCGCAGGCTGAAAGGCTTCCGCCGCATCTTTTCCAGATTCGAGAAACTCGATGTCGTCTTCCTCGCCTTCATCATCTTCGTGCTCATCGTCGATGCCCTCAGATAGTGTTAACACACCCTAGATCACATCTAGTTTCGAGCGCCCCTTCGGGGCGCGGGAATCCAGGCTGACACCTAACCCAGGATTGCGCTTTGCTCCATCCTGGGCTACTTTCGACACGTCCCTCCGGGATGAGAGGCCAAACTGGGTCCGCAATCCATTTTCATGCGATTGCCCTGGTGCCGAGTGGGAATTCCTGAAAACTCCTCATCCCGTCTGCTATCCTTTTCAATTACCGGAGAAAAACAGTTATGGCCAAAAGCGTCAACAAAGTCATTCTTTTGGGAAATGTAGGCAAAGACCCCGAAATTCGCTCTACCCCTGGCGGCACGATGGTCGCCAACCTGACCCTGGCTACCAGCGACCGCCAGAAAGATGCGCAGGGCAACTATCAGGACCGCACCGAGTGGCACAACCTGGTGGCCTTTACGCGCACTGCCGAGATTATTCGCGATTATGTGAAAAAAGGCTCGAAGCTCTACGTTGAGGGCAAGATCCAGACACGCAGTTGGGACGACAAGGAATCGGGCCAGAAGCGTTATCGTACCGAGATCATCATCAACGATCTTTCGCTGCTCTCTGGACGCGACGAGGGCGGCAGCGGAGGCTACAGCAAGTCATCAAGCTCTAGCAGCTCGGCGAGTTCATCGGCCGGCTTTGATCAGCGCGGACCTGCGAGCGGTGGTGCGGATGAGTATTCCCAGGCAGCGGAGATTTCTGACGACGATATACCGTTCTAAGAACAGCGAGTCAGCCGGTCGGCAAGTTAGCGGATGACAATAGGGCGACTTGCTAACCTGCAATCCGGCTGACCCCGTTAACCTGCTATCCGAGTTTCGCCAGCAGCCCAATCAGCGAATCCCTGCGTTGGTTGGCCAAGCGGTCGGCGTTGTACAGTACACGCAGCCAGGCAAAGACCGCTCCAGCTGAGAGTACCAGGAAAATCGGCACGGCCAGCCAGGTATTTCCCTCTAACCAGCTCACCGCAAATACCCCCGCGCCCACGCCGATTACTGCAACCTGAATCAACAAACTCAGCAGCGCGCTGAGCGGCGAGCCGCGCTGGCGCGTGATCCGTCCGGGATTGATGCGGTAGGGCATCATGAGCGAAATCAGGTTGCCGGTGGCCAACTGCGCGGGCAAGGCAAAAGCCACCCAGCCCAACGTTGCCGCCAGCATTGCCGCTCCCGGGAAGCCCATGCGCATTGAGATCAGCAGGCCGGCCACCAGCGCGTCCACTGCAAACAGCAGCGAGTGAAAGCAGTTCTTTGCCAACAGCACGGTGCGAATCGGCGTGGGGGAGAGAAAGTACAACTGAATCCCCGTTCCCTCGCCGCCCAGGCTGTTGTAGATGAATTGCGTAAAGCCGAGCAGCGCGTAAGCCATGCCCAGCGGCAGCGCGTAGGGGAAGGAGAAGGAGAACCCAGTGCTGGCCACGCTGTTGCGATACATCGTGGACCAGATCACGACCAGAAACAGCGGCGTGCCCAGCGCGTAAAGCAGCGGCAGGGAGCGCATCAGCGTGAGTACTTCTTTCTCGATGATGGCAGTGATTGGCCCGGAATTTTTACGAAGCCTGGCGCCTTCCAGCTTGTTTGGCCTGGACTTTATCGAATCTGTCTTTATCGCTTCTGTTTTTTTAAGCGCCGGCGCAGAGCCCAGATTTTCGCCGCGGTATTCAGCTTTGAGGCGAGCGGACAACACTGCTCCGGCGGCGAGCGCAAAAAATCCGAGCAGCCCAAGATCGGCGAACGCGGGTACAAGTCTTCCCTTGCCGCCCAGCCGCAGGGCTTCTGCCGCCGCGCCCGGCGGCAGCCACTTTTGCACCGCATTTGCAGTCTTCAGCATTGGCCCGTACTTGTCTCTCGCGTCGCGGAATTGCTGCGCCTGTGTCTGAGACTCACCGACTGTACTGTGCCTGTGCGCATGTAATGCAGGATTCAGCAATTGCATGCTCAGCGCCAGCAAGAGAAACACCGCGCCCAGAATCTCCCGTGTGCGCCGCTGCGCCAGCCAGCGGTCGATCCACGCAAAGACCGCGCGCGACAGGAGAATATTGAAGAGAGCAAAAAAGGCCAGCGCCAGCGCAGCCCAGAGGAAGAGATCCGGCCGCGCAATTGTAATGCCAACGAACAGCCCCAGCGAGCACAGCCCGCCCAGGAGAGATGAAACATCCACCAGCCCGAAGAGCAGATAGAGCAAAAAGTAGGAACTGAAGCTGACCGGAAAGCGCAGCAGGATGCTGAGGTCGAACTGCTCCTGAAAAGAAGCCAACATCACCGGGACCATCTGCCACATGACGCAGAGCAGCCAGAAGAGCAGCGGTACAAATCCCCAGTAGTGATTGGCAACCAGGGCCCACGCCGCGATGCCCAGGCCGAAGCTGACAGCCATTGCAATCAGCGCATAGATGAAAAAGGTAAAGGCGCGCGCGCCGAGTTCAAATGCGCCCAGTTTGGAGCGCATTCCATTGCGAAAGGCAGCCCAGCGCATTGCTGCCAGAGCGCGATACTGCGCCCACGCCAGCGCGCTGCCGGGTCCGGCGCTTGCGCCAACGACGCCAACCCCGTTTACGCCAGCCATGACAACTCCTGCTGCGGCTCTTCGCCGCCGCCAGTTGCGCCCACAATCGAGAGAAAGATTTCTTCCAGCGTTAGCTTCTGTTCGCCCTCGGCGCCGGGCAACGTCGAAGCAACTCCGGCGCGGAGTTCTTCCAGCGATCCGTTCGCAACCAAGCGGCCTTTGCTGATAATCGCGACGTGGCTGCACAGGCGTTCGACAATCTCCAGCACGTGGGTGGTCAGAAAGATCGTCGCTCCGCGTGTGAGCATCCCTTGCAGCATGTTCTTCAACATACCGGCGGCAATCGCGTCCACACCCTCGAACGGCTCATCGAGAAAGAGCACCTTGGGCCCGTGAATCACCGCCGCGGCCAGCGCCAGCTTCTTCTGCATTCCGTGGGAGAAGTCCGTCACCAGCTTCTTGCGCTCGTCGGCGAGGCGCATGAACTCGAGCAGTTCCTCGGTGCGCTGGCGCGTGGTTTCGCCATCCAGCCCATACATGCGCCCGACAAAGTGCAGATACTCGGGCGCGGTGAGGCGGCCCAGCAGCGCCATCCCTTCGGGAACCACGCCGATTTGCCGCTTCAGCCCCAGCGCCGTGGCTGAGAAGGGTTGGCCGAGGATCTCAATTGTGCCGGAGCTCGGCTCGAGCAACCCGGTCAGCATTTTGATGGTTGTGGACTTGCCGGCTCCGTTTGGCCCGAGAAAACCGAAGAACTGCCCCGGAGCCACGCTGAAGGTGACACCGTCTACGGCAACCAGATCTCCGAAGCGCCGTGTAAGTCCGTGCGTCTGAATCGCCGCAGTTTCCATGTGGGGCAAGGATAACAAGGTTGGCTGGCGGGAACAAACGGGAGATGGCTAACACTTGGCCCTTCATCCTCAGAGCTTTGCTGTGTTAGTCTCTACCCAATCCTGTGGCTACTGAGAAAAACAAGCTCTATTACGGCGACAATCTCGAAGTCCTCCGCCGCTACGTCAAAGACGAGAGCGTCTATCTGGTCTACCTTGTCTACCTTGTCTACCTTGACCCGCCCTTCAATTCGCGGCAGGACTACAACGTTCTCTTCGCCGAGAAAGACGGCTCGCAATCCAGCTCGCAGATTCACGCCTTCGAGGACACCTGGGAGTGGAATATCGACGCCGAGCGCGCCTACGAGCAGATCGTCGAGCAGGGAGGCCGCGTCTCCGATGCCCTGCGCGCCTTCCGCACCTTCCTCGGCGGTTCAGACATGATGGCTTATCTGGCGATGATGGCCCCGCGCCTCGTCGAACTTCGCCGCGTCCTCAAAGAAACCGGCTCCATCTATCTGCACTGCGACCCCACAGCCGGCCATTACTTGAAGATTTTGATGGATGCTGTTTTTGGGCCACAGATGTTCAGGACTGAGATCATCTGGAAACGAAGCAGCGCGCATAGCGACGGTAAACAGGGGAGAAAACAACATGGTCGCATTCATGATGTGATCCTCTTTTATTCAAAAGGCATGGACTGGGGATGGAATCAGGTCTATACGGAGTATGACGAAAGCTATGTTAACAATTTTTATAAATATGTTGAAGAGGAGACTGGGAGACGTTACACCTTGGGCGATCTTACTGGACCAGGTGGGGCCGCGAAAGGAAATCCGAGCTTCGAAATCCTCGGTGTAACTCGATTCTGGCGTTTTAGCCAAGAGAGTATTCAGAAACTAATGGAAGAAGGGCGAATTGTTCAGCTGAAACCCGGTTCAGTTCCGCGATACAAGCGCTATTTGGACGAGATGGCGGATGTGCCTATCCAAGACATCTGGACAGACATTGGGCCAATTGGCGCACAAGCACAAGAACGTCTTGGCTATCCAACCCAAAAGCCCGAAGCTCTTCTCGAACGTATTCTGAAAGCCAGCTCCAACGAAGGCGATCTGGTTCTTGATCCCTTCTGCGGTTGTGGAACAACCGTGCAGGTGGCCCAACGACTCAACCGCCGCTGGATCGGCATCGACATCACCCATCTGGCCATCGGCCTGATCAAGAAGCGCCTCTCAGATGCGTTTGGACCTGAGATCAAATCCACTTACGATGTGATTGGCGAACCAACCGACTACGCCGGAGCCGCAGCGCTGGCAGCGGAAGATAAGTACCAGTTTCAATGGTGGGCGTTGGGGCAAGTGGGCGCGCGTCCTGCAGAGCAGAAAAAGGGAGCCGATCGGGGCATCGATGGCCGCCTTTACTTCCACGACGACGAATCCGGCCAATCAAAGCAGATCATTTTTTCCGTCAAAGCGGGAGGTGTCTCTGTCCCACAAGTCCGCGATTTGGTTGGTGTGCTCACACGCGAAAAAGCTCAGATTGGCGTCTTTCTCTGCTTCGAGGAACCGACCAAGCCTATGCTGCGCGAGGCTGCCGAGGCCGGACTCTACAAATCGACTGATGGCACGACCTATCCGCGGCTGCAAATCCTCACCATCCAGCAGATACTTGACGGCAAGCAGCCCGAGTACCCGTTGCACCGCCGCGACGCCACCTTCAAGAAAGCTCCGCGCAGCCGTCCCGACGCGGCAAAAAACATGACTCTGCCGCTGCTGCCGATGGAGTAGCAGCGGAGAATGGTTATTGCAAATGCAGGTCCTTCGACTCCGCTGAAGTACGCTTCGCTCAGGATGACGGCATTTGGATGGTGCAAGCGCGTTGATTGATTTGATGAGGGAGATTTATAAATTCCCCGAACATTCGGCGGGTGATGAATCAGTCTGCTGAAAACCTGCACCGGTTTTTTGCTGTTCGCTCAACCGCTGATGCTGTCATCCTGAGCGGAGCGCAGCGGAGTCGAAGGACCTGCATTAGTTTTTCGGCACGATTCATCAATCTTCCCGCACCAACCTCAATTGCTCCTCTGAATACCACTCTTCGCTCAGGTCGATCCACGCCGGATTGCTCTTGGCAATCAACGCGATTTTCTTGTCCCGCCTCCAGCCCTTCAACTGCTTCTCTCGCGCAATCGCATTGCTTGGGTCATAAAATCTCTCAAACCAAACGAGGCGATTGCAGTTATAGGTTGCTGAAAAACTTTCGAACGCCTTCATCTTATGCTCGAAGACGCGCTTCTGTAGATTTCCGGTCATGCCGATGTAGAGAGTTCTGCTGCGGCTGGCCACAATGTATGTGAAATAGAATCCCTCATGCATGGCAGAAACTCTATACGCGGCGAGCGCTGCTGGCAACTTGGCGGCGCACGGAAATGCAAATGCAGATCCTTCGACTCCGCTGAAGTACGCTTCGCTCAGGATGACGGCACCGGCGGTGGTGCAAGCAGATGAAAAAACGACCGGCGAATCGGTCTAACTCGCTTCTGCTTCTTCCGGCTCGCCGAGCGGGTCATTGTCGCGGTCAGTGACTTCGACGATTGCGGCGAGGCGCGCGGCCAGTTCAGGGGTCCAGCAATCTTCCGGGGCGCGCCAACTCCAGTTACCAGCTGCGACAGAGGGGGTATTCATGCGGGCTTCCGAGCCTAACTCAAGCAGATCCTGCACCGGAATCAGCGCCAGTTGTGCCACGCTTGCTTCTGCGGCGCGAATCAGCGGCCAGACCGGGCTGGATTTTGAGATAGAAGACTTGCGGGCCGGAGTTTGTAGCTCCGGGATAACTCCCAGATAACTCTCCGCTGCTTCCTGCTCTATCTCCGTCGCTGTCTGCCACCAGCCCAAGGTCGTGTCGTTGTCATGGGTTCCGGTATAAGTGACGGTGTCAGTGGTATAGCGGTGGGGCAGGTGGGCATGAGCGCCTTTGGCGCTGAACCCAAATTGCAAGACCTTCATTCCCGGCAGGCCCAATCCTTTACGCAACGCATCCACTTCAGGAGTGATGACGCCCAGGTCTTCGGCCACCAGCGGCAACGGTCCCAGCGCGGCTTCCATTGCCGCAAAAAGCTCCTGGCCCGGCGCTTTGACCCACTCGCCGTTCTCCGCGGTCTCTTCTTCGGCAGGGATGGACCAATAGGCCTCGAAGCCTCGGAAGTGGTCGAGGCGTACGATGTCATAGAGCCGGCAGGCGCGGCGAATCCGCTTGATCCACCAGTTGTAACCCTGCGCAGCTAAAACATCCCAGCGATAGAGGGGATTGCCCCAGCGCTGGCCAGTCGGCGAGAAGTAATCCGGCGGGACTCCGGCAATGCTAACCGGCTTCAGATCCTCATCCAGATCGAATAATTCCGGATGCACCCAGACATCGGATGAGTCCATATTGACGAAGATGGCGATGTCGCCGAGGATGCGAATCGCCTTGTGCGCGGCCAGGCTGCGCAACTGAACCCATTGCACGGAGAAGGCAAATTGCAGCGCGCGCTCCTGCCCCAGGGCGCGGCCATTCTCGGAGATCGCCTGGGCAAGTGCTTGCGGCTCACGGCGCCGCAGCGGCTCGGGCCAGGCCGTCCATGCGCCGGTCTCAAACTGGCGGCGCAGCTCGGCATAGAGGACGTAATCGTCGAGCCAGCTTGCCTCGGCACGGCAAAACTGCTGGAATCGCCTCCACTGATCTGCCATTTTTTCATCGTGCGGGCCGCGATCAAGAAAATTTCCGGCTGCTTCGTAAAGCAGCGGGAGCTTGCGGGCTTCCACGTCGGCAAAGTCCACATTGCCGCTGCGCCCGGCGAGGTTGGCGATGCGCTCACCGGCGATCCAGCCCCAATCGCTTAGAAACTCCAGGCTGATGAGCGAGGGATTGCCGGCAAAGGCAGATGAACCCGCATAAGGCGAGTTGCCAAAGCCGGTGGGGCAGAGCGGCAGAACCTGCCAGAGATGCTGTTTGGCTTCCGCTAGGAAATTGACAAAGCGGTGAGCGGCCGGACCCAGGTCGCCAATGCCTCCATAAGACGGCAGCGAACTAACATGCAGCAAAACGCCGGAGGAACGCTGGAATTGCATGAACTAATTAGAACATTCCGCAATTGAGTAGAGGCCGGGATGCGGGGCAGCCGAGAAGTTTTTCCCAAAGGATGAAACGAAAGCCGGCCCGTGAAGGTTGGGCAGCACAGATTCGGGAAAATCTTTGCGGGCACAATTCCAGTGCCGGGCGGAATGATAACCATACCAGAGGCTCTATAATTCCACTGTCCGCCCCGGCTCGAATCGAGACCCGGATGGCCAGGACTCGAAGAAGTTTATGAGGACCACTCAGTTGAAAATTTCCCTGCGTTCCCGCTCCTTATTCCCTGTCTCCTGCGTGTTTCTGCTCATCCCGATGGCCGCCATCGCCCAACTTGCACCGCAGGTTCTCAGCTCCGGCTGGGAGATGCAGGATGCCGCCAAAGTGACGCAGCCGGCAGTGGAGATAGCCGCGCCTGCCTTCAAACCCGATGGCTGGTACAAGGCCACTGTGCCCGGCACCGTGCTGACCACGCTGGTGAACAACCATGTTTATCCCGAGCCGCTCTATGGGGAGAACAATCGCCCGGAGAGCATTCCGGAGAGCCTGGCGCACACCTCGTACTGGTACCGGGATCAGGTGGTGATTCCAGCCAGCTACGCGGGACGGCACATCTGGCTCAACTTCGAGGGCATTAACTATTCGTCCACGGTGTGGGTCAACGGCGTACAGGTGGGCACGACGCGCGGGGCATTTGAGCGCGGACTTTTCGATATTTCGGCGCAGGTGACGGCAGGTAAACCGGCGGTGATTGCGGTGCTGGTTGCGCCGCAGCCCCACCCCGGCATCTCGCATGAGCACACGCTGCGCGACGGACTGGGCAAGAACGGCGGCGAGACGGCGATTGACGGGCCCACTTTTCTCTCCACCATTGGCTGGGACTGGCTGCCTGCCATCCGCGACCGCGACACCGGCATCTGGCAGAAGGTTACACTCTCGGCTACCGGAGCTGTTCTCGTCAAAGACCCACTGGTGACGACCGACCTGCCTTTGCCGCGGACTGATTCGACCGATGTCACGGTGCAATCGAGAGTGGAAAATATCACCGATAAGGCGGAGACCGGAACGCTGGAAGGGCGCATCGACAATATTGTCTTCCATCAGGAAGTGACTCTTGCTCCGCATAGTTCGCAGCAGGTCAGCTTCGACGATAAAAACACTCCGGCACTGCACATCCTGGACCCGCGTCTGTGGTGGCCGAACGGTTACGGACCGCAGAATCTCTACCATCTGCATCTGGAATTCAAGCTGGCCGGCGCAATCTCTGACGCGCAAGAGGTTCAATTCGGCGTGCGCAAGCTTGCCTACAGCGTACCCGATTCAGAGAACCTGACTATCAGCGTCAACGGCGTGCGCATCTTTATTCGCGGCGGCGACTGGGGCCTGGATGAAGGACTGAAGCGCATTCCACGCGAGCGACTGGAGGCGCAGATCAAGATGCACCAGTTGGCGCATCTGAATCTGATCCGCAACTGGGTGGGCCAGAGCACCAGCGAGGATTTTTACGAGCTATGCGACAAGTACGGCTTGCTGCTGTGGGATGAGTTCTTTCAGCCCAATCCTTCGGACGGGCCGAACCCGACGGATCTCGATACTTATGTCGCCAATGTGCGCGAGAAGATTCTTCGCTTCCGCAACCATCCCTCCATTGCCGTCTGGTGCGCGCGCAATGAGGGCTTTCCCCCGCCGGAGATTGACGCGATTCTGCGCAAGCTGATGGCGGAACTTGAACCGACCCGGCGCTATCAGCCCAGCTCGACCGACGGCGCGGGTGTTCGCTCCGGCGGACCGTATCACTGGCGCACGCCGCGTGAGTATTACCGTGTCAACGACGATTACTTCAAGACGGAGACCGGCAGCGTTTCGATTCCCACGCTTGAATCCATTCACGGCATGATGCCCAAGAAGGATTGGGAAACCATCACCGATGATTGGGCCGAGCACGATCTGGCTAAAGGCGCATCCGGCGGGGATCAATATCCCGGCATCCTCGCCAGCCGCTATGGAAAGATTGCCAACCTCGCCGACTTCGTGCGCAAGGGGCAACTGGCCAACTACGAGGCCTATCGCTCGATGTACGAGGGGCGCAATGCGCAGCTTTTTCACCCCACCACGGGCGTGATCACCTGGATGAGCCACCCCGCGCAGCCCAGTTTTGTTTGGCAGCTCTACCACTATGACCTCGAGCCGAACTCGTCGCTCTTTGCGGTGATGCATGCGTCCGAGCTGGTGCATATCCAGTTGAACGAAGCAACAGGCGAGGTGCAGGTGATCAATAATCTGCCGGAGCCGCTGAAGAATGCCGTGGCCCGCGTGGCAATCTACAACCTCGACGGCAAACGCGCCTATGAGCATGAGTTTGCGGTGAACGCCGCGCCTTCGCTGGCTACCAATCTTGCGCCGATTGAGTTTCCCGCGACGCTCTCGGCAGTTCACTTCATCAAGCTGGATTTGACCAATGCAGAAGGGAAGCTGGTCTCGTCGAACTTCTACTGGCAGGGTAATGCCGGCGACCCGGACAATCTGACGGACCTGAACAAGCTGCCAGAGGTAAAGCTGACGGCGACGGTGACGAGTAAAGACGAGGCAGGCAAACGGCTACTGACTGTTACACTGCACAACCCGACAGAGGCTGTCGCGCTGATGGTGCATCTGCAACTGCGCCGAAGTGGGGGTGAGCGCGTGCTGCCGGTGTACTACAGTGACAACTACGTTACGCTGCTGCCCAACGAGAGCCGAACGCTGACCATTGAGGCCGGTGTAGCAGAGTTCCACGGTGAAGCGGCGCAGATCGTTCTCGACGGATGGAATGTGTCGGTTGCACCTGCGAAGTTTGCGGGCGGGTCGATTGCCCCGAACCTCGAGGCCCAGCCAGCGAATTCGCCGGTTACCGGGTTGCCGTTTCAGACTGTCGGGTTGCGATAAGAGCCTCGGCTTTTTTCTAAGCAGCCGGAATCTTCGCAACGCCGGGGCTCATCTGAAAGAATGAGGCAGGAGTGCGCGTGTTTTTTTTCAGATCGTTCTCTCGGAGTTTCAGGCGAAGCGGCCACCAGCAGACGGGATTCTTGAGGGCTGCGGTGTCTTTATGCACCGGGCTAGTTTTCGCAGGCGCGGTGTCCGCTCTCTCTGCGCAGACAGCCGATTCCGCTTATGCACCCAACCCAACCTCAGCCACCAATCCTTTTTATGGCAGCGTGACCGCCCATCCGGCAACCGATGAGACGCTCAAGCTCTCGCTGGACGATGCCGTGGCGCTGGGCCTCAAGAACAATCTTGGATTGAAGCAGGCGGAGTACAGTGAGAAGAATCTTCAGGGGCAAAAGCTGGAGGCGTTGCAGGAGTTTTTGCCGACTATCAACCTGAGCGGCAATCTGGGCGTCCACCAGCAGAATCTGGCAGCGCTGGGCTTTGGGCCGGGCGTCGCCAAAGACTTTCTCTCACTGCTTCCTCCCGGCACAAAATTCTCGGAGATCACCCGCGACGACCTGACCGAGGGCAAGATCACCTACAACCAGACTCTTTTTTCGGGTCCGGTGATTTCCGCATGGAAGGCGGCGGGCGCTGCGGAGCGGGCCTCGCATTTTGCCAAAATGACGGCGCGCGGCGAAGTTGTCCAGCAGGTCGCCTCAGCGTATCTCCACGCCCTGGCCGCAGCCAGCGAGGTGGACAACGCGACAGCTCTCGAAGCGGCTGATAAGCTGCTGCTCTCGCAGGCTCACGACGAGCACGAAGCCGGTACGGCGACCAATCTGGATGAGCTGCGGGCGCGGGTTCAGCTTCAGGCCCAGCAACAGTCGCTGATCGCCGCCGAGAACGCGCTCGAAAAAGACCTGATCCTGCTCAAGCGCGAGATCGGACTCGATTCCGGCCAGAGGATTTTTCTGACCGACCCTGCGCCTTACAGTGAGCTGGCGACCGAGACCCCGGAAGAGGTCCGCGCGGAGGCGTACAAAAACCGCCAGGATTACCAGAATCTGCAAAATCAGGCCGTTGAGATGAAGGCCATTCATGAGGCCTACCGCG
The DNA here is from genome assembly GCA_963713645.1 of uncultured Acidobacteriaceae bacterium. Lineage (GTDB taxonomy): Bacteria > Acidobacteriota > Terriglobia > Terriglobales > Acidobacteriaceae > Telmatobacter. The sequence continues at coordinate 133,924 of CAVQMQ010000024.1, forward strand.
CCCAGCGGCTGCCCAGCTTGAGCTTCGGCGGCTACTACGCGGTTAGCGAGGTCGGCGGCGCCGGCGCGCATGGGAATTTCATAGCGCAGGGCACGTTGAGTGTGCCGCTCTTCCGCGAGGCACGGCTGCGCGGCGACAACGAATCGTCCCAGGCGCAGCAAGCTGCCGTGGAGGCACAACTCGCCGACCTGCGCACCCATATTGACCAGGAGGTCCGCGCGGCGCTGCTGGATGTGGATGCAACAGCGAAGCTGGTCGAGGTTGCCCGCTCCAATGTTAACCTGGCCACCCGTGCCTTGACCGACGAGACTGACCGCGTGAACGCTGGGGTGGACGACAATCTGCCGCTGGTAGATGCACAGGCTACACTGGCTACGGCGCAAAGCAATCTGGTGGAGAGCCTCTACCAATACAATCTCTCCAAGCTGGCCCTGGCCCGTGCTGCCGGCGTGCTGGAGACGCAGTATAGGGTGTATCTGGGACGATAAGTATTGGACCGAAGAATCTCGGTCGTTTTCCGCGTCCGGCAAGGAATGACCGTCAGCTAAACTGAAAGCCATGTTCGGAGTTCGTCCCAAACTGCCTGTTACAGAAGAAGAGCGCCTTTGGGTGGATGAAGGATTTCGCCGCCTGAGCCGGATGCTGGGATCGAGCCGCCTTTACAATGCGGCTGTCGTTTTGCCCACTGACGAGTATTTTCCCGATTCCTGGGATGGCTCGGAATCCGCTCTTGCCGCGTTATTTCGCCGCGTCTGCGGTTACATGGGCGTCAATCCAAACCGTGTCGATCTCGAAATCATTCCTGACTCCAGCGAGGTAATTGAGATGCTGCCCGCCTACAGCTTCCGTGGCGGTCGCAGTGAACCTGCTGTGGACTGCATTTTGGCAGTACCAGCGAGGAAGAACGCCCACTGGTTGCTGTAAAACGCTCGCTGCTGAAAGATCCCTTGAAAGTTGTTGCAACTCTCGCCCATGAGTTGGGCCATGTGATTCTTTTAGGCGGAGATCACCTGAAGCGCGATGAAGAAGATATGGAACCAATGACCGATCTGGTCACTGTCTACCTCGGCCTGGGCATCTTCACTGCAAATGCTTCACGGCGGCTCGAACAGCATCAGGACGAACGGAAGCAAGGCTGGTCGATGAGCCGCCTCGGATATTTGCCTGAAGTAGTCTTCGCCTATGCGCTGGCCCGCTTCGCAAAGGAACGCGGGGAAGAGAAGCCTGCATGGACCCCGCATTTATCAACGAATCTCAAGGTATGGTTTCGCCAGTCGGCGGATTGGCTCAGAAAAGATTCGCAACCAATTGAATAACTTCGTGCCGCTCCCATGTACCCTAGAGACAAGAGGCCCGCACGACGCATGTCCAGAAAGCTAAGAATCAAATATTATGTTGAGCCGGATGCGGGGGCGTTGGCCCGGCGCGCGGCGCAGTATTTTGTCGAGATGGCCGGAGAAGCTGTCGCTGGCCGAGGCCGCGCACGCATCGCCATCAGCGGCGGGTCAACTCCGAAGGCCGCTTTTGCCGCTGCTCGCCGACCCCGCCCAGCCCTGGCGCTCGCGGATGCCGTGGGACAAGCTCGACCTCTATTGGGTGGATGAGCGCACCGTCCCGCCTGACAACGACGAGAGCAACTACCGCATGACCCGCGAGGCGCTGCTGGACCATGTGCCGCTGCGCGCGGAGCAGATTCACCGCATGGAGGGCGAACTTGACCCTGACGTCGCCGCCGCCCGCTACGAGTCCGAGTTGCGAAACGGATTTCGCCTTGAAGGCGCGGAGGGTCCACGCTTCGATCTGATCGCGCTGGGCATGGGACCGGACGGCCATACCGCATCGCTCTTTCCGCATACCGAGGCGATCCACAACGTCACCAGCCTGGTCACCGCCAATCCAGTTCCAGCCAACCCGGTGACAAAGAAGGATACCGTGGCGGATCACGCTGACCTGGCCGGTAATCAACCATGCCAGATCGGTTTTTTTTCTGATTGCCGGAGCAGACAAAGCCGTGATTTTGAAGGAAGTGCTGACCGGCCCGCAGCGACCCGGAGCGGCTACCCAGCCAGCTCATCTGGCCCTCAAGCGGTATACTTACGCTGATATTGGACAAGGCCGCTGCCGCGCTTCTACCTGCAACCGATGGGGAAGGCTGTGGGGTTCTGGAGAGAGAAAGATGATTTTGGCGGGCGATGTAGGCGGCACCAAGGTTCACCTGGCGCTATATGACTTTACAGATGGCAAGCTGACATATAAGCATGACAAGCAGTTTCCCGCGAAGGATTATGTCGGGGCTGGAAGAGATTGTGAAGGAGTTTCTAGGCACGGATCAGGTCACCGCCGCCTGTTTTGGCGTGCCCGGCCCGGTGCGCAATGGCCGCCTGCGCCTGACCAACCTGCCCTGGACGCTGGACAGCCGCGAACTGTCAAGCCGGCCTGGGCATTGCCCACGTTTTCCTGATCAACGACCTAGAAGCCAACGGCTACGGCGTGGCCGAGCTGACCGCCGACCAGATTTACACACTCAGCGAGGGCGACACCAGCCAGATCGGCAACCGCGCGCTGATTGCCGCCGGAACCGGCCTGGGCGAAGGACTGCTGATCTGGAATGGCCGCAGCCATACGCCCTACCCCTCCGAAGGCGGCCACGCCGATTTTGCCCCGCGCAATGAGGACGAGATCGACCTGCTGCGCTTTCTCAAGCAGAAGTACAACGGGCGCATCAGCTATGAGCGCGTGATCAGCGGCATGGGCCTGACCAATATCTATGAGTTCCTCCGCGAGGTGCGTGGGATGGACCTGCCTGCGGCATGGCCGAGCGGATTGCCAAGGAAGACCCCAATGCGGTGATTACCGAGCTGGCGCTGGCCGCAAAAGAGCGAGATCTGCGAGAAGGCTCTGGATATGTTTGTCGGCGTCTACGGGGCCGAGGCCGGAAACCTGGCGCTCAAGGTGCTCTCGGTCGGCGGAGTTTACATCGGCGGCGGCATTGCTCCGCGGATTATCGAGAAGCTCAAGGATGGCACCTTCATCAAGGCCTTTACCGACAAGGGCCGGCTGAGCCAGTTGCTGATCAATATGCCGGTGCGCGTGATTCTCGACAGCCGTGCCGCGTTGCTGGGCGCTGCTGCTTATGCGGAAACCCGGGCTGCTGAGTTGAGCGGAGTATCGCCGAGGGCGGCTTCGGTGCGGTTTTAGATAATTTTTGGTTTCTTGTAAGCTGACATCCTGCTATCCCACCCTAGCGACAAAAACAAGTGCGTCGCGAGGGTGGGGCACCCAAATCTAGCCACATTGATGGAAATTCTTTTGTTGTTCAGTGGATGTAAACAAGACGGCCAGCCGAAACCGGCTGGCCTTTTGCATTTGAAATTCACTGCGATTGAGTCACCACCGGATTTGACCGCTACTCTTTTGGCGCGAAATACCCTTTGCGGGCGCGGGCCTCGTAACGGCGGTTGTTGCAGAAAAGATAGATGGGCCGGAATGCCCCGTTGGTTTTGAAGTCCGCCGGGGTATAACTGAGCGCATACTGGCTGCGTAGTTCTTCCTCAATCGAGTGGAAGCTGTTCGAGACTTCTTCAACGGATGGCGGAAAGAAGACCTGACCGCCTGTCTCTGTCGCCATCTTGGTCAGCACATCGTCGCCCTTGCCGCGGCTGGGGGTCCAGTTGGTGCTGATGGCGTAAATGATTGTCTCGGCGCGCTGGCACTCCTTGATCGCCTCGTCCTCGTAGACGCGGCTCTGGTTGTCATCGCCGTCCGAGAGCAGCACAATGGCTTTGCGCACCGGCTCACGGTCGCGCGCGCCAGAGAGCAGCTTGTCGCGGCAGGCAGTATAAACAGCATCAAAGAGCGCCGTTGCGCCGCCGGGACGCAGCCGGTTGATGCCCGTTTCCAGGCCGTCGATGTTGTTGGTCCAGTCCTGGGTGACGGTGGGCGTGGAGTCGAAGCCCATCACGAAGGATCGATCACTCTTTGCCTTGAGAATCTGCAGTAGAAACTCCGAGGCCGATTGCTGCTCAAACTGGAAGCGGGTGCGGATCGAGGTGCTGGTATCGATCAGGACGCCGACGCGCAGTGGCAGGTTGATCTGCTGCGTGAACGAGTTCACTTTGGCCGGCGCACGTCCGTCGTCCTGAAGCGAAAAATCGCTCTGCTGCAGGTTGGAAATGTAATGCCCGTGCTTGTCGGTAACAGTGAAAATGAGGTTGACTTCATTGGTGAACTTAACGATTTTGAACGGTTCCGGTTCAGGGGCCTGGGCAGCGGCAGGCGTCGCTGGCGCGACCGCCGGTTGCTGGGCGGGGGGAGCTGGCTGGGTAGCTGCCGGTTGCTGGGGCACAGACTGGGCAGTTGCCGGAGCGGTTTGTTGCGCGCTCAACACAGAGACGGAAAAGACTGCAAGCGCAAGGGTAAAAATCTTTCTAGTCATAGCTCTCTCATTCTAACAATTTGCAAGGTCCGCGCGCCGGGGCGATGGCTTTCCCGGAACCCTGGTACTAACGGTCATTTTGCCCTGCGCGCCCTGGTAGTTGGCAAGGCCCAGGCCGCCGGTTTTAGAGAGGTGGCCTTTTTCGCTGGGGTTTTGGCCTCCGCGGCAACTGGCGGCTGGCCGTCTTCCACCTTGGATAGAAACGCCGTCAGCTCCACAGGCAGCGGAGCCTTCAGTTCAAGTACTTGATTCGTAGCCGGATGGGTGAACTCCAGCTCGGCCGCGTGGAGAAAATTCCGGCCCAGCTTGAGCCGTTCCGGTCCCTCTTTGCGCCGGGAGCCTTGCGCAGCTACCAGATCCGTCAGCTGCCCCGCCGCTCCATAGAGCGAGTCGCCGACGACGGGATGGTTGATTGAAGCCATATGCACGCGAATCTGATGGGTGCGGCCAGTCTCAATGCGCACCCGCACCAGCGTGAACTTGCCGAAGCGCGTGTCGATGCGCCGCACCACCTCGTAGTGAGAGACGGCGGCGCGGGCATTTTCGATAGGCCGGGTGGTCATTCGCGTCCGGCGCAGCGGGTCGCGGCCTACCGAGGCGGCGATGGTGCCGGAATCCTTCTCGACCGCTCCGTGGACCAGCGCGATGTAGGTCTTCTTCATCGACCGGCTGGAAAACATCTCGGCCAGCGCGAGGTGAGTCCGGTCGTTTTTGGCGACGACGATCAGGCCGCTGGTCTCTTTGTCGAGCCGGTGAACAATGCCGGGGCGCAGCTCGCCGCCGGTGGCTGAGAGCGAGTTAAAGCGATGCAGCAGCGCGTTGACCAGCGTACCCTGGCTGCGGGCGCTCTCGTTTTGCCCAGAGCCGGCATGGACCATCATTCCTGCAGGCTTGTTGATCACAGCCAGATCCTTGTCTTCAAAGATCACATCCAGCGGAATTGCCTCGGGAGTGGCTTTGAGCGGCGCGGGGCGGGGTTCGCCGGTGATCTCGATCTTCTCGCCGCCGCGCAGCTTGAAGGATGCCTTCTGCTGCTTCCCATTGACCAGAACATCGCCCTGATCGAGCAGCATCTGCACCCGCGAGCGGCTCACGCCCTCCATCTGCGCGGAAAGGAACTGGTCGAGACGCTCTTTGGCGGCTTCTGCGGGCACTTCGATCGTGCGCGGCTCATCCATGCATTGCCTCTTCTTTACATTTTGAATCGTTGTCCGGTTGTTCTGCTGACTGTAGCTCGTTTTCTTGAGCGTCCGAGCGTAACGCAGATTCGGTAACTACAGCCTGCTTCTTCCAATCGGCGAGTACAAGCGCACCCAGAATCACCATTAGAATCGCAGCAACCTGCGGACCATCCAACGCGCCGCCCAGCAGCGCGCCCCGGCCTTCCCGATCCCGCCAGAATTCCGTGATGAAAAGCGCAATGCCGAAGCCCAGCAATGCGATTCCGGCAATGTCTCCGGCGCGCCGCCGGACCGGTAGCCAAAGCAGCAATAGGAGCGCCAGGGTCAGGTCCGCCAGCGCCGCGTAGGCCTGCACCGGATGCAGCGGCACGCCGAGCGGGGTTCCGCTCCACAATGCGGTCAGCGGATGGCTGTAGGTAACAGCCCAGCGGACGGAGGTTTCTGCCCCGTAGCCCGATCCGGCCAGCAGCGCGCCGATCTGCTCGAAGGCAAGGCCGAGAGCCACAGGCGCAGCCAGCGCATCTGCGGTGCTGCGCAAAGGCAGCCGCTGCCAACGTACATAGAGCACCGAAGCAGCGATGCCAGCCAATGCACCCACGCCGGCCGGCAGCGGATGATGAATCATCGCCAGCGCCAGCATCCAGCGGGGGTGGCTGCGCAGATCGCTCAGGTTGACGAGGATGAGCAGCAAACGCGAAGCCGCGAGCGCGGCAAAAACGGCGATGACCGAGAGATTCCACACCTGATTGGAATTCACTCCGGCAATGCGCGCCGTGCGTTGCGCCAGAAACAGCGCCAGCAAAACCCCGAGCGAGGACATTACGCCGTAAGCCGGAATGAGAATTGCGCCGAAGTGGAAGAGGACTGGATGCACCTGAATAAGAATAGACCTCAAGAGCGTCAGGGGCGAAACTACCCAGCCAACGGTCAGGCACAACGGCTCTAGGTCGAAACCCGGGGCACCACGCGACGGCCCCTAAAATCGAGTCTGAGTTTATTCTCTTTCGTGTTCCAGGTGGTTTTTCAGATTTTCAAGTACCGTGATGCCGTTGCTTACTCTAAAGTTCTCCTGATTTTGGCAACCAATCGGGTATTCATATAGCTCCCATTCCGCCTCGTAGGACCGTCCATCCGTCTTGCTGGTCAATTCAAAAACTGCCACATAGCGTAATTCAGGTCCCATTTGCCGATCATCGCCGCCGTCTTGCTGCCAATCAAGCTCAACCGGCGAGACCGTGAATATCTCGCCTGTCGCGTCAATACTAAACTTTGCGAGTCCAGTAGAAACTGGAATCATGTTACCTCCTGATAAGCACTCCAGAAGTAGAATCCGGCCCACTGGGCCGTGAGCAATGCGCTGGTGAACCCGCCCTTCGACGGTGGAGCTCTCCGCGGTTCATTAGGCATTCCGGACTGGCGGACACGGCACACAGAACCGATTGTCGAGTTGAGCCCCTGTTCATGAATGTTGGTTCAACCAGCGTTGATCACCCACCTGCTTTGCAGGCCGTCTTCTATTGCGGAGTCTATGGGTACTGGCCGGGAATTGCAAGTCTTGTTCTTGGCGACAGTTGTATGCTAGAGCATTTTCGATTCACTTGTTGACGTTTCGAGATCGTGCAAGGTGGTTTTTTCTTGAGGAAAAAGCCACTCAGCGTCGCGGTTTCTGTAAAAATCTGAATCGAAAATGCTAGAGCCTTTTCGCTTCGAATTCTGTTGGAATCAAGTTCCTAAAACGGTTGGATTATATTAATCATGCTGCAATGAGCACCCAACTATGTAATTAGCCCGGGCTGCGCGGCTCGCGCTAATTCGGCAGTTGCGCTTTCGCAGAGCGGATTCAATCTATTGCGCTCCAGAGGGAGATTTTTCCGCTACGACAGGCGCAGGCTTGTGGCTATTCGCCTCGACGGCCTTCGCAATCAGCTTTTTGAGCTTGCCTTCGATGTTTGCGTCACCCACGTGCTGGTCTTCAACCACGCCGTCGGCGTCGATAGTGAACGTTGCCGGGATTGCCTGCACATTGAATTGCCGGGAGAGCTGGCCAGTGAATCCGCCATCGCGATACTGTGTCCAGGTCATTCCGTTCTTCGCTACAAAATCCCGCCACTTGGCGTCGTCGTTATCCAGGCTGACGCTGAGCACGACGAATGGCTGGCCGGCAAATTTCTGCGCAATCTGCCGCACATGGGGCAGAGCCTCGCGACAGGGGCCGCACCAGGTGGCCCAGAAATCAAGGAGCACCACCTTGCCGGCCAGATCGTCCATTGAAATGTGATTGCCGTCAATGGTCGTGACAGAAAACGGGGGCGCCATTTTGGCGCGGGCCAGTTCGATGTTTTCCATGTAACGGGTTGCGCGCTGGCGCATGTCAGGATTCTGCTTGTCCTGCTTGAGAAAGGCGTCAAATTCGGCGCGCGCAGCGTCATCCTGGTGTAAATGCGCCAGTGAGACGCCACGCATGTAGTGAGTCAGCGAGAGCGACGGCATTAGATCGGCAGATGCCTTGAACTCATCGCAACTATCGCTGAAGCACTTGTCTTTTTTGTCTGCGATGCCTTTGCGCTGCAATGCGATTGCAAGCCGGTAATGGTTGAATCCCTTCTCAGCATCTGTCGCGGAGGTTGCCAGCCAATCCCGCGCCACATCGGCGGCCTGATCGTATAGGCCATCGTTCAGCGCCAGAGAATAGGCGCGCTTGAGGCACTCAGTGCAGTGGCCGCCATCCTGCTTGTTCGCCTTACGATATTGATCGATTGCTTCGCCGGAGGCATTTTTATGCTGCCACTCGACGGCCTCGGCAAATGTTTTGCGCGCCTTGGGGTCTGTGGGTTCACCCGGCTTCGGCGCATCGCTTACGGGTCCGTTGGCAGCCTGAACCGCCATTCCACAAAACAGGACAATCGTCAAAACAGCGTAACAGCGCAGATGAGCCAGACAACGAATCCGTAACATGCACGTACTCCAAACATCCGCCAGATAACAGACAGCAAAGCTCGGGGATAAGTAGATTATGAGCCGGTCAGCCGCTCATCGGCCAGCACTTCATCCAGCAATCCCCGGAGGTTGGCGGCGCGGGCGCGGGCCTGACGGTAATCGGTGCGAGGCGGCGGCGCTGCCTTGGTTTGCGGCACCTGCGATAGCTCATCGGCCAGATTCAGCGCGGCCAGCACGGCCACGCGCAGCGAGTCCACTGTACGCCCCTGCCTGGCAACGGCGCGCATGGTGCTGTCTACCCGCGCAGCCAAGCGGCGAATGTGCGCCGCGTCGGCCTCGCGGCCTGAGAGGTAGTAGGTCTGGTCGTAGATTTGGACCGAGACGTAGCCGTCCCGGCCCGCTGCCTGATCGGAAGCCACGTTTGCCTCACAGTTCCAGGGTATCGAGTTGCGAGAGCAGCCGCTCGACACGCACACGCACGTGGTCGCGCTCGGCGCGCAGGGCGCTCAGTTCTTTCTGCTGCTCTTCAAGCTGCGGGCCTTGCTCGCGCAGTTGGATTTCGAAATGCGCGGCGCGTTCCTCGGCCTGCGCGGACTGCGTCTCAAAATGCGCGGCTTTTGCCTCGGCAGCGGCGCGGGCCACGCGCTCCCGCTTGACCAGATCAACAGCGCGGAGAACCCGCTCTTCAAGCGCCGAGAACTCATCGACACTGAGCGAAAGCGTCTGCGGCGCGGCGACTGGCTCGGGCTCATCATAGGCCTGCTGGTACGGCTCGGGCTGGCGCGGCTGGAGCTCTTCATCAACACCGGACTCAAAGGAAAACTGGGACATGAAAAACCTCCGTGTACTCGTCTAGATTTTCTTCCAACTCTGCGATTCGCCCAAGTATAGCGCCAAATCTGCCTGTGGAGGGAGCTATGTTCTCAGGCGCGCCCCTGCTTTGTTAACAGCCTCGACCACCTGCGCCTGGAAGCTCTGCAGCTCCTCTTCGCGCAGGGTGCGATCAGGGGCCTGGAAGGTCACGCCCAGCAGCAGCGAGTACTGCCCGGCCAGTTTGGTATCGCGGAAAACCTCGCGCACGCGCCAGTCCGCCAGCTCTGGAATCTGCAGGCCGGCCAAGGACTGGTCGATCTTTTCCCACGCGATGCTCTCGTCGAGAATCAGCGAAAAGTCGCGACGCACCGGCTGGAAGCGCGAAACGTCTTGCGCGATAGGATTGCGCAGTGGCAGCTTGTACAACCGGTCCAAATACAACTCGCCCACCAGCACAGGCTCTCTAAGTTTGCGCGCCGCCGCCTCGCGGGGATGCAACTGGCCAAACCAACCCACGGTGGCGCCATCTACCGCTGCGCGCGCTGAGCGGTAAGGATGCAGCCAGTCCGGCGTAAGTCCAGCTTCAGATGGAAAGCGGTCAAAATAGACGGCCTTGAACTGGAAGCGCGCGAGCAGTTGCTCGACGACTCCCTTGAAGTCGTGGAATTCAATTGCGCGCGCGGCGTGGAGCGGGCTTTGAACAGCCAAAGCACCGGATGCGCCGAAGGCCAGTGCGGGCCGCTCGTCGACTTTTTCGGTGCTGCCGCTGAAGACCGTTCCCACTTCGAAGAGCCGCACATCGCTGACATCGCGATGCAGATTCCCAGCAATCATCCCGAGCATTCCCGGCACCAGCGACGGGCGCAGCACGCCAGCCTCTTCACTGAGGGGGTTGCCGAGCGGAACGACGAGTCCGGGCTGTGGTGCGGTCTGGGAGGCCTCTGTTGCTGAGCAAAAAGTGCTGGCAATCGCTTCATGAAAACCGGCGGCCAGCAGCGTGCTCCGGATTTCGGATTCTTTCTCGGCCCAGGGTAGCGCGCGAACTCCCTCGCCGAAGGCGGGCAGCGTGTTGGCGAAGCGGTTGTAGCCGTAGACGCGCGCGACCTCTTCGATGAGGTCGATTTCGCGCTCCAAATCGAGGCGCCAACTAGGCAGCGTGACGTGCCATACATCTTGAGCTACTCCACCGACGGTGGCCAAGTTGCAACCAAGAGCCGATAGTACATTCTCGATAGTTTTTGCAGTAATACCTTCGGCTTCGACGGTCGCGCCGAGGATGCGCTTCACTTCGCTAAGCGCCAGCGAGACGTGCTTACGATTTGCGGTGCGGGCTTCGACTGCCGATACACGCACATCGACAAGATCACCTTCGATCCATCCCCCATTGGCCAGCAGAATTTTCGTGACCAGCGCAGACGCTACTGGAGCAGCATTGAAGTCGGCTCCGCGCTCGAAGCGATGGCTGGCGTCGGTGTGCAAGCCGTGACGGCGGGCTGTCCGCCGCACTGCAACGGGATCGAACCACGCTGCTTCGACCAGCACGTTTTTCGTCGTGGGTGTAATCATCGAACCCCAGCCGCCCATTACTCCGGCCAGAGCCAACGGCTTGGCGTGGTCGGCAACAATCAAGTCTTCGGGGGCGAGTGAGCGTTCGATGCCATCCAGGGTCTTGAGCTTTTCGCCCTTCTTCGCGCGCCGCACTACGATTCCGCCTTCAATCTTGTCCAGGTCGAATGTGTGCGTGGGCTGGCCCATCAGGAGCCACGCATAATTCGAGGCATCCACAGCATTTGAGATTTTCTTTTGCTCCAGGAGCGCGAAGTAAGTAGACACTTCCGCGTCCGCAAACCAATCACGCGAGTCACCAATGGTGACATCTCGCAGTACTCTCGCAGTGAACCGTCCGCAGGCGTCTTCTGCTTCGATCTTGACTGAGAAGGCCTGGCTGGACGGGCGGGCGCTTGGGAGCGCGAAATCAAGCGCCGGGAGAGAGAGGCCATAAATTGCCGCTGCCTCGCGCGCCACGCCGTAGTGATTCATCGCGTCCACGCGGTTGGTAGTGATGTCCATCTCGAAGAGTGAACCGTTGCCCGCGCTCAGGTCGTAAATGCCTTCGACGGCAATGCCGCGCAGGGTCAGGTCTTCGGCGAGTTGGGTGTCATCGACAGGAAGGCCGGGCAGCAGTGCTCTCAACCATTTCGTAAGTATCTTCATGCGAACTGCCCCAGGAAACGCATATCTCCCGCGTAAAACTGCCCGATCTCGCCGACCCCATACTTCATCATCGCAATGCGCTCCACGCCCATGCCGAAAGCGAAGCCCGAAATTTTCTTCGGGTCATACGCTGGCTGCTTTTCGGCTGCAAAGGCAAAGACCGCCGGGTCGACCATGCCGCAGCCCAGCAGCTCAATCCAACCCGACTGCTTGCACTTGCGGCAGCATTTGCCGCCGCAGAAGATGCAGCTGATCTGTACGTCTGCACTCGGCTCGGTGAACGGAAAGAAGGACGGAAAGAAGCGCGTCTTCACCGCCGAGCCGAAGAGAGCCTTCATTGCGTGGTCGAGTGTTCCTTTGAGGTCGCTGAAGGTGATGCTGGTGTCCACGCAGAGGCCTTCGACTTGGTGAAAGATCGGTGAGTGGGTGGCGTCGGCGGCATCATTGCGGTGAACTTTTCCGGGAATGACAATCCGTACCGGAGGCGGCTGCGACTCCATTGTCCGCATCTGGACGGGGGAAGTATGCGTACGCAATAAAAGCCGGTCGCGCTGCGCACGGCGCTCCTGCCCGGCCACTACCAGCGTATCTTGCGTGTCGCGTGCCGGGTGTCCGGGTGGGAAATTCATGCACTCAAAGTTGTAGAAGTCGGTCTCGACCTCAGGACCGACGCCGATCGAGTAACCGAGCGCGGCAAAAACGCTGGTGATCTCATTCAGCGTCTTGGTGATCGGATGCTCCGCGCCTACAAGCCGCCGCGTGCCGGGCAGCGTAATGTCGATGGCCTCGGCAGCCAGGGCCGCATCACTTGGCCCCGCGCCAGCCGCTTGCTCAAGCAGTCCTTCAACCACTGCTTTAAGCGCGTTGAACCGCTGGCCGACTGGCTTCTTGGCCTCCGGCGGTGCAGCCTTCTGCCAGCGAGTCGAAACCTCGTTGAGCAGCCCCTGCTTGCGGCCCAGCCAGACCAGCCGGAAGGCTTCTACAGCCTCTTCGCCCGTGATCGCAGCCGCAGCCGTGCGCGCCCGCGTCTCCAGAGAGCCAAATGCCGCATCCAGCGAAGCCTCATCAAATGCTTTTAGATCGGGAATTTCTTCGTTCATATGCGTATAGGTTAGGATAAACCACAGCGCAGGGAAGCCTCTAAACTCAAGGTATTGAAAACGATGAATATATCTTTATCGCGCTGGAATCGCCATGCACATCGCTTGCGTCCGCGGCTCGGGAATCGGCAAGCCATCCTCACGGATTCCTTCAACGTGTAGCTCGATCCCATTGCGCAACAACTGCTCCGTCCCTTCAAATGAGGCGGCAGCCACGCCCCACCCTGGCAGGTCCGGGGCGTATGCGCTCCAGCCGTTCGATGTTTTCTCGGATACAGCCGCGTATTCCTTCATTTCAATCCCGTCTGTTTGAGAATGTTGCTGAAGGTTCCTTTGCCCATCTCTGATATTGTTGGCGAAAAACACCGCTTGGCCAAGTTTCATGGAATAAAGAAAAGCACCTTCCATTTGCATTTGAAGGAAACAGAGTTTCGTTTCAATCAAAGAAAAACAACCTCTGCAAAGTGCTACTACCAATCCTCGGAAAAGACCCACTCTGGCGGAGGCGCATTCTGGGGCCAAGATCAGCCCCTTACCAAACATATGCAATCACTACACGAGGCGGCCCAGGTCTACCGTCGATGATTTGGGTCTCAAGCACAGCTTCAAAATTCTGGTCTCCGCGAGGCAAATCTTTCTGTCGCAGCAACGCATCAAAATGCTTGCCTTCCGATAAATAATTACTTGCTGCAATCGTCCCATTTTCACCTATGCCTGCACATACGATGACGATCTGTTCGGTCGTGGGGTCACGAAATCGGGTGACAAGACCAAAGTCGCGGTTCATCTCAGAAAAGGGCGTCAAGGTATTAACTGCCCATCTGTTGTTGAGGTTTGTGCGGTCTTGGATTTCGAAAACATTCGTTCCGGTTCGAACAAAGTGAAAGCGTAGGGGTTCAGTCAAGCGCATCGTCCAAGGGTTGTTGAAGCCGGAAATGAGAATGATCGGCCCTTTGACTAGGTCAGACAAGGTGGTATCTACCGAGGACTGAATGGTGCTTGTTTTCTTGTAATTCGACAGGACATGCTGGAGTCTGGAAATCGCAATCGTATCCGAAAGAGCTACAGGATCCCTGTGCAGAGGATGCTCTCCCACATTAGAAGTGGCAGTCCCGGTTTCCGTGTGATGTTCAAGAACCTGAACAGAGCCGACAGCGATTAATACCGGACCTTCGGCATCCACTATTGGCTGCCAAAATTGGTCGAAAGAAGTTTTGTGTGGCAAGAGCATTCCAATGGTGATTGCGGTGGCCGCAACGGCAGCCACAAGGATGCCTACGCGGGCTTGCCAAATGACGCGACGCGAGGAACGTTCGGGCGCGCGCTCCACTTCCAGGGCCTGCCCAACCGGCTGAGGCGGGACTTTCAGGAGCGGAAGCTCGGTACTCTCCGCTGCGTTCTGGGCTGCAAAGAACTTGAATTCTGGGACATACGAACCAGGGCGCAACTCGATGCGAACCTCATTCTGATGCTCGGGCTCGTAGTAGTACTGGGCAAGGCGTCTGCGGACTTCACTCGCCGTTACCCGAACGATCGGGTCCTCGTTCAAATCGTAGTCCGGCGCACGGCCAAAGGCCTCCACGCCGATGTTGCGCTCCTTCAGATCGTCCTGATGACCTTGGAGCGTTTGACGCACAACATAGTTCAGGAAACATGGATAGCGTTGACTGTGGCTGAAGTGAGGACTCTTTTGCAGACGCTCCAGTTGTCCTTCTATGATCTCGGGGGTGATTGCTTGATCTGGGTGTGTTTTGTTCAGCATCATGATGATCTTGCCTTCGGAATGCGTAGGGTTCGGCTGTACGAGCTACACAGCCTCTCTTATTGAACTCAAGTGTGTTCCGTGCCTGTTTAAAGCTCGCCTTCATTGCTACTCTTTTGTATTCAAAAAGCCCGTTAATGTGCGCTTTTTCATAATGCATACGTTTAGCGGAATCACGCTCCTATGCTATCAGACCGAGCATCAGGCTCGAACGGACCTTGCAAAGTGCCTGAAGAACAGAGCTGGGAGTATCATACTCCCGCTACTACGCGCAGTCTTGATGCGCATCCTATTCATTACAAGAATGTTGCATAAATGTTACGAGGCTCATGCAGTATCGACCCTAGACGGCCGTTTGATCGTACCGTTACGTTGAGCCTGCTTCAGAGAGTCAATTTCGATGTTGCAGAGATCACATTAACCACAACAACCTGTTTGCGAAGTCCACAGCAGAATTCGCCGGCACTGGTCCGGCGATCAATCATCCAGGTGATTTTACCCATTTAAATATCGCCATATTCACTCTTTACGACGGCTAAACACTCGCTGATCAATATGGATAAAACAACGAAAGACAAAAGGGAGAAAGTATGCAACGAAAGTCTAGTTTGGCATGTAAACGAGCTCTCAGGCGCCCATTGACCGGGCACTTCGCAGTGTTCGCTTTGCTGCTTATCCTGCTCACAACAAATGCATTTGCGCAGCATGTAGCCAACCCATACGTAGGTGCTTCAGTATATGTCAGCCCGGACTACGCGACGGAAGTCCAAGCTGCCGCCCAACAGTATCCTGCTTACGCGTCGCAGATAGCCACAGTTGGAAAGACTCCGACCTTTGTCTGGTTAGACCGCATCGGCGCCATATACGGCGGTTCGGTGAGTAACGGACGCCTCGGGCTCCAGGCACACATCAACGCGGCCGTAGCGCAGGCCAACGGAAATCCCATCGTCGTCCAACTCGTGATTTACGATTTGCCCGATCGCGACTGCGCCGCCTTGGCCTCCAACGGCGAGTTGAGCATCGCCGGCAACGATACTCCCAAGGGCTACACCACGCCGCTGACGGGCACCGGCCTCCAGGAGTACGAGAACGATTACATCAACCCCATATACAACATCCTGGCCGCCGCTCCCTCGAACGTTCGCTTCGTGCTGGTGGTCGAGGACGACTCGCTGCCCAATATCATTACCAACACTGGCTACAGCTATTCGATCGCCAACTGCATCGCGGCAAACGCCGGCCAGAGCTATCCGAACTACTCGATGCAAGGCGTATATGTGCAAGGCATTCAGTACGCGCTCAATCAATTCCACTCCCTCCCCAATGTGTATAACTTCCTCGACATCGGCCACCATGGATGGCTTGGATGGCCTGAGGGCGCTTCACTTGCCTACCCCTTCTACGCCAACGTGGCAAAGGGAACGACGGCCGGTATTGCCAGCGTGGATGGAATCATCACCAACACCGCCAATTACGGCCCAACCAAAGAGCCGTACCTTACCGCGACGGAAGAGATCGGTGGTAACCCGGTTGACTCCGCCACCTTCTATTCGTACGATCCGGAGATCGATGAGGTTGACTATGTTCAAGAATTTGCCACGGGCCTGAGTGGCGTTGGCTTTTCATCGAGTCTTCCGTTCCTGATCGACACCTCGCGCAATGGCTGGGGCGGCCCGACTCGTCCGACCGGCCCGAGCACCAGCACCGACCTCAATACCTTCGTCAATGCGACCAGGATCGACCAGCGCACCGCGACGGGACAGTGGTGCAACCAGCCTAATCAGGGCATCGGCGCTATTCCGGCGGTTAGCCCCACCCCCGGTGTTGCAGCTTACGTCTGGGTCAAGCCGCCGGGAGAATCGGACGGCAACTATCCCGGCAGTACCTTCGGTGGCGTAACATCGACCACCGGCGATCCGAACTGCGACCCGGCGCACCTCAATGTGCTCGGCAGCAACCAGCCGACTAACGCAATTCCGAACTCGCCGCCGGCCGGAACCTTCTGGGTCACCGAGTTCATGGAAGACGTCGAAAACGCTTATCCACCGCTTACCTCCTCAAGCCCGACACCCGGCTTCACGCTTGCGCCCTCGGCGTCCACTCTTTCGGTTGCCCAGGGATCCAGCGCCACGGACACCATCACGGTGACGGACGTGAACGGATTCACCGGCACGGTAACCCTTGCCGCCTCTGGCTTGCCCAGCGGAGTCACTGCTTCATTCAGCGGCAACACGCTTACTCTGGCAGCCAGCTCCTCGGCTGCATCCGGCACGTCCACCGTCACGATCACCGGAACCTCCAGCAGCGTGACGGCATCCACGACCATTGCTCTTACCATTACTGGTGGCAGTGGTACCGGGCCGGGTAATGGCGTTCTCGGCGCAGGCGTGACCCCTGCTGTGTCTGTGTGCGGCATCAACTCGACGGTTCCGATTCCTGCTTATGGGATTGCGGACTACTACACCTTCCAAAACAACGAGTGGAATTCCACAGCGACGCAGTGTGCATCGGTGAGCGGCTTTGGCTTTGACCTCACTACCGCCAACTTCAATCAAGCGGCACTCGGCGCTCCCGCGGAGTACACACCCGCAACGTACCCATCCATCTTCTGGGGTTGCCATTGGGGTAACTGCACCACGGGCAGCTCTCTGCCGATTCAGGAGAGCGCTCTCACTTCGTCCGCCAGCAGCGTCAGCACGGTCGAGCCTTCCGGCTTCACCAACGATGTTGCCTACGACATTTGGTTCAATCAGACTCCAACCACGACCGGCCAGCCAAACGGCACCGAGATCATGATCTGGATCAATTCCGCCGGGGGGGCAGAGCCCTTTGGTACAAACGTGGGAACGACTACGATCGACGGTACGACCTGGCAAGTATGGACAGGCTCCAGACTTCGTGGAATATTATTTCCTATGTTCAGGTTCCGGGCAACACGGTAGCAAGCAACCTGAATCTGATGCCGTTTTACCAGTACGCCACGACGCAGAGCGTAAACGGCTCGCCGGTGTTGGAGCCGTCCTGGTACCTGATCGACATCGAATTCGGATTCGAGATATGGGATGGCGGGCAGGGGCTTGCACTCACCGGCTTCTCGGCCTCCGCATCCTCCACGACGACTACCAACCCCGCTCCGGTGATAAGCTCCCTCAGCCCCACCTCGGGTGCGGCCGGATCGTCGATCACCATCAACGGATCAAACCTCGGCTCGTCGGACACCGTGAGCTTCGGAAGCACGGCAGCAACGATTACATCATCATCGTCAACATCTCTCACTGTCACGGTGCCCAGCGGTCTCGCGGCCGGTTGGGTACCCGAAGCCAACCCAGCTGTTCCAGAGAGGCAGCTCGTGGCGGTGGAGCAACTCGGCGTAGACAACTTTCTGCGGCAGGAAGTAGCGATACGTATCGCCGCCCACCAGCCCGCCGCCGCACGCCAGCGGCCACCAGAACAAGAGCGTGAAGCCAATCGCGGCAGCCGCGACCTTGAGTCCGCGGGCCATCATGGAAGACGTGCCGGATCGAGAAATGCCAACCGTTGCGGGTGCCAGTACCGCACGTGAGCGACGGCCGCCAGGAGCACGAACGTGACCAGGCTGGCGGCCAACCCCCAATAGAATGACCGCGGATGATACGACCAGACGACCGTGTGCGAACCTGCCGGAACGTCGACGCCCCGCAGCATCCCGTCGATCGTGAGCGGCTGAGCCGGCTGGCCGTTGATGGTTACCCGCCAGCCCGGATACATCAGATCGGTCAGGATGAGCCGGTCGTCAGCCGGTGAATCGGCCTGCACGGTGACGCGGTCGGAGCGGAAGTCCGTGATCTTTGCCGTGCGGCGCGTTGGGATGGTCCCAGGCCACGCGTCCGCGACTGCCTGCGAGCTCGGGAAGATAAAACGGTTCGCCGAACCGGGCCATCGCCGGATTCAAGAGCGGATCGAAAACTGCTCGAG
>CAVQMQ010000025.1:0-85999 GCA_963713645.1 uncultured Acidobacteriaceae bacterium
ATTTCTTCGACCAGGCGTTAAAGATGTATCCCTGGCAAAGTCGTGACAGCGAGAAATCTGTACGACCTAAAAGGCTCTCACGATTGAAATAAGGAATCCATGTGGAACGGGTGACAAGGGGAGATTTTATGAACGCGGCGGGAACCGCCGAATCGGCAGAATTCTTAGCTGACTGCAGCAAATTGCGGATAAGGATTCCGCTGGCCAGGTTGCGACCTGGCCAGCCATTTTGGCGGTTCTGATGGGTGGCAGAATCCCCTAGCTATGCGTCTCTATCACGGCCTTCGCGAGATTTCGTGGCCGGTCGACATCTACACCGTGTTCGAGCGCCATGAAATATGCGAAGAACTGCAGCGGAATCACTTCGCAGATGGGCAGCAGATGCTCCGGCGCCGGATTGACGTACACGCAATCGGAAACAAGTGCGGCTGTTCGCTCATCTCCGCGATTGGCAACAGCCACAACACGCGCCCCTTGCGTTTTCATATCCCGCAACAGCTCCAGTGTTTTTTCATAGCGCAGCACTGAGGCTTCCAGATTGCGATCCACTGTAGCCAAAACCACCAGCGGAACTTCGTCGCTGACCAGCGCATTCGGTCCATGCTTTAACTCGCCCGTCGGATAGCCTTCCGCGTGGATGTAGGAGGCTTCCTTGAGCTTCAGCGCGCCCTCCCGGGCAATCGCATAGTGAATCCCACGGCCAAGATAAAGAAAAGTGGAGGCGGATCGGTATTTTGCAGCTAGAGCGGCCATCGCTGTCTCCCAGCCGGACAATTGCGCCTCGATGAGGTCGGGCAGGGAATTGAGCGTGACAATTGCCTGCTGTAACTCTGCTTCTGAAATTCTCTTGAGGGCTTCTGCTTCGTAGAGAGACAGCACGCAGAGTACAGTCAGTTGACCGGTAAAGCTCTTGGTTGCGGGAATCGCTTTTTCTTTGCCTGCGGCCAGCGGCATAGAGAGATCTGCCTCGCGCGCCATCGTCGAATTTTCAACATTGGTAATCGCCAGTGTCCGTTGTCCGCGTTGGCGCGCCTCGCGCAGCGCAGCCAATGTGTCTGAGGTCTCGCCGGATTGCGAAAGCACAATCACACTGGGGTTGCGATGGGCGATGCTGACCAGACTGCTCTGGGATGCGCCGAATCGGCAGCTATATTCGCTGGCGTACTCCACATCCACGGCCAGTCCGCATTGGTCTTCCAACAAGATTTCGGCAGCCAGGCCACTGTGCCGGCTTGATCCACTGGCTGCAATCAGAATCTCTCCGTGCGGGTTGCGCCATTCAGTGAGCGGCGCAATGTAGGTTGGATTCAGCTTCATTCCGTCCAAGTAAAGAGCCAATGTCCGGCGTATTGCTTCCGGCTGCTCATAGATCTCGCGTAACATCTCATGAGGAAATTCTCGTTGCACACTTTCTCCTTAGTTCATTTTATCGGCTGATAGGGGCAAGGACACGACAGGCCGACTGCGAGTTGCCTTGTTAAAGTCCGTCTGAAGGTACTTCAAATGTGACCAGTTGCGAGCGAAAGCCTCGAGTGCGAATTGCTCCATAGGTGATGCCTGCAACCATCCATACCGCGCCGAGCCGAAGCGCTGACTGATTGAGATGGAACCAGATGAATCCGCAGATAACGAAGCCGAGGAAGGGCACAATATAACGGAAGTAGTTTTGCTGCTCATTGCGCATTTCATGAATGAAGGCTGCGGCGTTTACGCCCATGAAGGCAACAAATGCGCCGAAGTTCAGGCACTGCGCGCCAATATCGTACGCGCCACCGCCAAGACGGTCGGAGAAGAATTCGAGCAGCGCGGCGCCGACCAGTGCGAAGCATCCGACAGTGATGATGTTGTTGCGTGGGACGCGGTGCTTTGGCTCAATGACGCCGAAGAAAGACTTGGGCAGGGCATTGCCCCGGCCCATTCCATAGAGTAGCCGCCCCGCTGCAAGCTGCGAACCCATGCCGGAACCCATATTGGCGATCAGCAACGTGAAGTTGACGATCTGAAAGAGAATCATGCCGCCCGCCTTGCCAGAGACGATGGCAAAGGCCGACTCGACATTCTCGCCGGCAAAGGGCTTTGAACCCCAGATCAGCTGCGCCGCGTAGACCTCCACGCCCGAGAGCAGTCCGGTGATCAGGCAGACCAGCACCGTTGCCAGCATGATGTTGCGCCGCGGGTTGCAGACCTCTTCTGAAAATGTCGAGATGGCGTCAAAGCCGATGTATGTCAAAACAGCAACCGAGGTCCCGGCGAAGATACTTTGCAGATGGAAGTTGCCCGGCTCGTAAAAGGGATGGGTAAAGTATCCGGGATCATGATGGATCCCCCATACCGCGCGGACTACCGCTGCAAGGAAGAGAAGAACCACAACCACCATACCGGCGCAGAGAGCCTCATTCAACTGCGCCGAGGTTTTGATGCCACGCAGGTTGAGCCATGTGAAAAATGCTGCAAAGAAAAGAATCCAGATATAAAAAGACAGACCGGGAACTATATTCATCGCCGCCTTGGCGCAGAAAGCTGTGCAGATCAGGGGATTGATCAGGTAATCCATCACCATGCCCCATCCCACAACATAACCGAGTGCAGAGTGCATCTCTTGGCCAACATATGTATACGCGGACCCGGCACTGGGATAGACTCGCGCCATGCGTCCATAGCTGATGGCTGTAAAGAGCATGGCCACCATGGCGATGAGGATGGTTGTGACGACATGACCATGGGCCGTGTTACTGACTATGCCATAGATGCCCATCGGCGCGGTCGGCTGGATGATGACCATGCCGATGATGATCAGATTCCAGAGGCCAAGAGTGCGATGAAGTCCGATGGCGCCTGATTGCTTGTTCTCTGTTGACTCTGCCATCAGTTGCCTTCATGCGCCGCGTGCGCGATGGTTGGGGTGAGGGTTTGCGCGGCAACATTCCATCCTTCGATGTTGACGATGCTTCCTTGGGGCGCGTCTTCCGGCAACTCCGCGGTCAGTGTGCGTCTCTCGCCCGGCTCTAACTCAATCCAGTTATCGGACCATAGAACCGGGGCTATAAGCTCGCCCGAGGGGGTGCGGACCGCGGCATGAATCTGAAATGCTAATTCGACTGAGGTGTTATGTAGATCGACGCTTAATTTGCGGCCATGCGGGGTGGTCTCAATCCGTGCGTGGGCGTCAACCGTGGATGCGGGCAGGGTAGACAGTGCATCCAATGCTTCGTTGCGCAGAGCCGGTGTATGGGTATAGTCAGTCTTATTCCAGTCAAATGCAGTGAGCGTTGTGGGCACCCAGTAGAAATTGCGGCTGACAACATTGCCGGCCTGGTCCGTAAGAGTCAAGTCAACGAAGAGCACACGATCAATGCCCTGATAGAGGCTCTCCGGGATTGAGAAGACACGTTGCGTGCTGTCGGACGCGGCTGAAATCTCCGCCTTGGTGCTGAAGATATTCTTCCCTGTCAAGTTACGGACAGTGACAGTGGCATTAAGCCCTTCAATGCTCTGATAAGTGCTGTTCACCACGGCAACGGAGCCGTCATCATAAGAGTATTGAATATGCAGCGGCTCGCAGGCTTTCTTGACGGCATAGTATCCTGCGCCTGTGTCGAGATAATAGTCGTATAAGTGCCAGATCATCGAGGGCCAGGCGTTGTTGAGCATCCACTGAATCACGCCGGTTGAGTTGTATTTATTGCGGCTATAGCTTTCAAACATCGCACGCTCGGAGTCGTACTCCATTGTCTGCGCTATGCGCTCGTAATCGGCGGACGAGTTCGGCTTGGCATAGACGGCTTCCATCGACGCGTCGAAGACTTTCAGGTTGGCAAACTCGCCGCCGCCATCGTGCAGGCTCCACGCGGCGCTGGGCGGCCAGGCCTGCGGGTCAGAGAGAAACTTTTCGCGGCTGGCCAGCGAGGGAATTGCCGGGCCGGGGCTGGTCTCAGTATTGAAGCCATACGCGCCGCCGTTTTGCTTGTCGAGATACCAGTAACTAGGAGCAACGTAATCATATGGCCCGGTCATCTTCACGCCGCTTGTTCCTGTCACTGAAGTTGGTGCTTGCGATGCGGATGAAAGCAGCGGATTAGGCCAATGCGTTCCGGCCTCAATAGCCAGATAGGCTTTCTCCACATCTGCCGGTGGAGGGTTATCGCTGCCGTTGAGCCAGACCAGCAGGCTGGCGTGATAGCGTAGCCGTAGCATCTGCGCGCGCAGAGAGGCCTGCGCAATCGTCAAATCCTCGGCGGTCCAGTCCTTCCATTGTTCCCAATGATCGCAGCAGCACCAGCCCAGCATCACCAGGATGCCCTGCTCATCGGCCAGATGAAAGAACTCATCCGTCTCAAGCTTGCCTTCCAAGCGAATGGTATTGAGATTTAGGTCGCGCACCATACGGAATTGATCGCGCAGGCGCTTTTCGTCGCTACGCAGCAGCATATCCTGCGACCATCCGCCGCCGCGAATCAGAATCGGCTTGCCGTTAACGCGGAAAAGCCGGCTGCCATTGGCGGTTAGCTCGGAAGTGATTTCGCGGATGCCGAATTCCACGGTCTTTTCGTCAGTCGTTCGGGCATCCGAGCTAAAACTGACGGTCAGCTTTTCGAGATGCGGCTCGCCCATCTGCGCCGGCCACCAGGGCTTTGGATCGCGAATGTGCAGTTGCTTGAATTGTTCGGGAGTGAAGACAACGGTCCGGTCTTCATTGGCTTTCAATTCGATTGCCTGCTCGAAGTGAACTCCTGCGGCTGTGCCAGCAACCACGCCCTTGATCGCATGATCGGCGGAGTTGCGCAATTCCGCATAAATGGTCAGATCTGCGGTGCGCAACGAGTCATCGGCAAAGTGCGTCACAGCCAGTGGTGAACCCACTGTCACCGCGCCGGTCTCAACCAGATCGACCGCACCCCACAACCCCATGTCCTTGTCCGGCGGGCAGGGGTTCCAATCGACCCAGTTGATGCCGAGATCTTTTTCTGTAGGTGCAAAGGTCTCAACTGCAAGCGTATTCGTCTGGCCTGGCTTGATGAATTCGGTGACATCGAAATCATAGGTGCGATAGGCTCCGGCGACGGTAGAGGAGTCGGCAATCTTGTGGCCGTTGAGCCAGATTTCTCCGCGGTAGTTAATGCCACCGAAGTGCAGCCAGAGGCGTGAGTCTTTCCCTTCCGACGCTGGAGCGGTAAATTGCTTACGATACCACCAGCCGCAGCGATAGGGACTGTCCTGGGCCATTGGCAGCAGGGAAAAGTTAGCACCAACGGGGTACGTCGTGCCGGGGATCTGACGCAGGTTCATCCCGAAGTAGGGATCGGGAACCACGCCAGCAGCAGCCTGGGCAGCCAGGACGGTGCTGGGGACGGTTGTCTTGAGCCAGCCGTCAGCAACAAACTCTTGGCTGGTAATAGTCTCTCCGGCAGCCGTCAACTTGCAGGCCGATTGCAACTGCCAGCCATCGCGCAGCGGTGTTGTCGTTCCCGCAAGTAGAGGGCTTTGCAGAGCCGCAAATTCAGACAGCACGACCACGGCAACTAAAGCTGCTTTCCTTGACCATCTGCCCGGCATTCAAACCTCCGATATAACTCTCTGAGTGACTGAAGATAGCCTGTGAATCGGCTCACCTGCGACCTACGGTTTTGCCGGCTTTCCTGATTGGAGCAGCGGTTGATTTTCTTACCACTAATGCTGGCTCGGCCTGATGCAGACGAGGTGTTTGCACTGTTCCATGCTCGCGCGCGTCCACGGCTTCCAGCATCCAGTTCGCCGCCAGCAACCCCATCTCGTTGAGCGGCTGGTGAATCGTCGTGATTGCCGGAGTGGCTACTGCGGCCGGCAGCACATCGTCAAAACCCACCACGGAGCAATCTTCAGGAATTCGTAGCCCAGCTTCAGTCAATCCGCGAACTGCGCCCAGAGCTGTCAGATCGTCAAACGCCAGCACGGCTGTGAACTTGAGGCCGGTCTTGAGCATCTGACGAGTCAATTCGACGCCGCCTTCAAAGCCGCTGGCTGGGTCAACTAGTCCAGGAAGCTGAAAGACAAGCCGTTGATCCAATTTAATCCCACATTCGTCTGCGGCTTTCAGTATCCCAGCCCAGCGCGGGCCGCTATCGAAAAGCTCCTCAGGACCGCGAATCACAGCAATCTTGCGATGGCCTAATTCGTAGAGATGGCGCAGCGCGAGTGCACCGCCGGTCTCGTTGTTCACCAGCACCGAGCTGACCCCTCGATCCGTCATGTCGCGGCTCACAATCACAATCGGCACATTGTTCTTCTCGATGTCCGAGAGCAGATTGGTTTCATCGAAGACCCAGCTTGCGATAACCACCACGCCCTCGGCCCGGCGCTCGAGAATCATCTGTAGATACGTGTCAAAGAGGCTGCGCTGCGTTTGCGCGTCCATCAGCAAGGGGAGGTAGCTGGCTGGCTGCAGGCCGGCCTGTATGCCGCGAACGACGGGGATGCAATAGGGGTCGGAAAGATCGTATGCCAGAACAGCAATGGTCTGGCTGCGTCGTCTCCGCAGCGAACGGGCATAGGCATCGGGGTGGTAGCCGAGATGCTGCGCCATCGCCCGGATATGCTCTCTGGTGGCGACGGCAATATTCTGCGAGAGAGGCGCTTCGCTCAACACAATCGAGACGGTCGAGACCGAAAACCCGCAGGCGCGGGCGATGTCCAGCAATGTCACGTGACCCGATCTGCGCTGCGCCAATCGCTGCTCCTCCTCCCGGTTTTGCCTCGTAAAACTTCAGCGAATCTTCTTGCGGATCAACTCCGTCTTCTCGGGTATTCTTCCATATTCGTGCCCTCGCAGACGGATCGGTCTTTGAAGGTTGAGGTCAAGGAAAAAGATTTCGCTTGACAGCCAAATCGACTCATCCTACAGTTGGCTATCGATATTCAAACGTTTGAATATCTGATTTTACACCTGGGAGGCCTCTTGTGAACATCTTTCAAGTGAATAAAAAAACGGATTTCTTCATCCTGACCCTACTTGTCTTCCTCTTCTCCTCTGCGACTGCCGCCTTGGCTCAGGCCGGGCGCGGCGGTATCAACGGATTGGTCTCTGACCCCTCCGGCGCGGTCATTCCCGGAGCGAAAGTGACGGCGGTCAACCACGCCACCGGAGTCTCCCAATCCACCGTCACCACCTCCTCTGGACTCTACTCCTTTGTCTCGCTCAACCCCGGCAGCTACCAGGTGGCTGCCAGCCTTCAGGGATTTGAAACCGCCTCCCGAGACAAGGTCACCGTCAGCGTCGATCAGGTTACCGCCGTCAATATAGCATTGAAGGTTGGCAGCGTCAGCGAAGTAGTCACAGTCGAAAGCAATGTCGATCTGGTGGACACAAATAACTCGACCGTCGGCCAGTTGATTGGCGCAGAGACGATTGACCGCGTGCCGCTGTTTTCGCGCAATGTTTACGATCTGGTCCAGCTAAGTGCCGGTGTCACCCCAGCCAATGGTTCACCGAACTCCTCCAATTCCGAGGCCATCATCAACATCGCCAGCGGCCGTCCCAATGTAGATGTGTCTTCTTACAGTATTAACGGCGCAGTCCTCGGCTCGGTCTATTACATGCTCGACGGCAGCCCGCTGGGGATTGCCGAGAACAATATCGCTGCGATCATTCCCATGTCGGAGATTCCCGAAGATGCCGTGGATGAGTACCGCGTGGAGACGCAGAATACACCCGCCTCTTACCAGAGCGGAGCGGCCGGCGTGATCAGCCTGGTCAGCAAATCCGGTGGGGACCAGTTTCATGGCGACGTCTTTGGCTTCTTCCGGCCAGACATTCTTGCCGCCAACGAATACTTCAACAAGCAGAGCCAGTCGCAATACGTGAATCCGGTGACCTATCAGCCGGCTCCGTACAACACGCCGCCCAGCTTCCACCGCTACCAGGAGGGTGGAGCGATCAGTGGGCCGATCCTGCGCAAGAAGCTTTTCTTCTTCGGCGATTATGAGGCCACGCAGCAGGCGCAGTTCGATGGTTCAAACCGGTACTCCGTTCCCACGAGCGCCGAGCGGACCGGCGATTTTTCAGCCGACAGCTACACCATCTATGACCCGACGCAGCCCGACGTTGCCACGGGAACGCTGGCAGGAACCCGTCAGCCGCTGGCCGGAAACAAGATTGCAAGTCCTAATCCCATTGCTCTGAAGTATCTCTCCGAATTCCCCCATTGCAATTTTCCCAGTACCAGCTCCTGCGAGGGCAATGCGACCGGCTCTCCGTACGGTGACGTGGGGAATCTCTATCTGCCTGGCTTGGACCCAATCAAGGGGCAGAAATTTGACGCTCGCGTGGATTATTACAAGAGCGAGCGGCAGAAGCTCTTTGGCCGCTTTTCATTTTCGCGAACGCTGCAAGCCACTTTCAATGCTTTCGGCAACGATTGGGATCCTTTCTATGCGCAGAATGTCACGAACGCGCGCAATGTTGTTGCCGGCGACGATATCACGCTGAATCCGACGACAGTGTTGCAACTACGCGCCTCGTTCACACGCCACTATGAGAATCAGGGCGGCGATCCGCAGCAGAATGGAACGGACATTACTACGCTGGGATTTCCCTCGGCGCTGGCCGCGCAGGAAGTCTACAAGATTCTGCCTCTGATGACCTTTAACGACTTGGGCGTGGACGGCGGCACAGACAGCATTGGCGGTACCTGCTGCTATAACACTTTTGTATTTGCCAGTGAGAATGCCGACGGTATCGCCAGCCTTACAAAAATGTGGGGCAAGCATGAGATCAGCACCGGCGTGGAATACATGAAGCGTTTTCTCAACGCGGGCCAGCCTCCTTATCCTTCCGGTAATTATTACTTCGACACTTCGGCGACGGACCAATCCTCGGGAGCGTCAACGCCGGTTGGCGGCAACGACTTTGCTTCGTTTCTGATGGGCATGGGTACCGCGCCGGGCTCAGAGTCCTACAACTTCACCAAGGATCTGTTCGTCGCGGAATCCAGCCCGTATTACGCGGGGTTCTTTCAGGACAGTTATCACGCCAGCCACGGCTTGACCATTACAGCCGGAGTGCGCTGGGATGTTTTTGGCGGCAAGACGGAACGCCACAACCGCCTTGAGTACTTCGATCCCACCGCAACTGCGACCGTGAGCGGAGTCTCCTTGACTGGAGGGGAAGTATTTGCAGGCAGTGGCGGACGGTCGCCCTTTGCGACCAATCTAACCGACTTTGGCCCACGCCTGGGCATTGCATGGCAGCCGGAAAATCGCTTTGTGGTTCATGCCGGCGCAGGCATCTACTACGGACCGAGCGCGGAGATGGTCAGCGCTGCCGGCGAGGACAGCGATGGCTTCTCTTCGGTGACTAACTGGAGCGCAACCTGCCTGAACGCGGATGAAAACACCACCTATAACGGCACCAGCGGATGCGCTGGCGCTGCCGCCGGCGCTCCGGCTCCCAGCCCAACCGGGATCTATTCGCTCAGCAATCCATTTCCGGGCGGAGTGGTTCCGTTGGTCGGCGCGTCGCAGGGACTCGGCACTTATCTCGGTTCCACGCTGAATACCATGCTGCGCTCGCAACGCACCCAGGCCACGTATAACTTCAATATAGGTTGGGAGTACGAGTTTCCGCATGGAGTGGTTCTCAGTGCAGGTTATGTAGGTAGCCGTGGCCTGTTTCTTCCTCTCGGTGAAGTCGACCTGAATCAGCTTCCGCTGAGTGTAATTGCATCGAATAACTACGCACTGTGCGTCGATACTTCAAATTCTGCCTGTGTGATGGCGCCCAACCAATGGGAGGCGATTCAGCCAACATCGAATAATAATGCCGGCTCTCCCACAGTGCCACTGTGGGTTGCATTGCAAGAGTTTCCACAGTTTGGCAATGGCACTTACGGCACGGGCAACGGCGTCAATGTGCATGGTTATCCAGGCGGCGACTCCGAGTACAGTTCGTTGCAGACCAAGCTCGAAAAGCGGCTCACGCAGCACTTCACCACGCTGGCCTCGTTTACCTGGTCCAAGCTGATGACCGATGACGGCAATCCTCCGCTGGGCTTTGTCGGCTTTCATGCAGGCTTGCCTCAGGACTGGAAGAACATCAACCTCGAACATTCGGTCAGCCCGCAGGACGTGAAACTTCAGTTCACCTGGCAGGCCTCGTATGATCTGCCCATCGGAAAGGGCCGGGCGCTTAGCTTGACAGGGCCGGGGAATGCGATTCTGGGCGGATGGACAACCAATGCCATTGCATACCTGAGCGACGGTGTTCCCATCGTTTCGCCGGTTGTCGGCGCGGCAGTTTCCTACTTCAATCAGCGGCTCAATCTGACCTGCAACCCTCGCACGGGCGCGCCGCACACGGCTACAGCATGGTTCAACCCAAATTGCTTCCAGGCGCCGGCCAGCCAATTTGTTGCCGGAACAGCTCCGGCCTACCTTGCCGGGGTTCGCACCATGGGCGCGCAGGATCTCGATCTCTCACTCTTCAAGAACTTCCATGTCGGAGGGGGGAGGATTCTCCGCTTCGAGATTTCTTCTTACAACGTCGCCAACAAGGCGCAGTTCTCAGTACCGAATGTTAGCTCGTCCGCATCGAGCTTTTCGCAATTTGGACAGATATCGAGTACCTCCAACACGCCGCGCCAATTCCAGTTCGCGTCGCGATTCACTTTCTGATTTGTTTCTTTTCATTGCGCCGCTGGGTGAGAGCCCGGCGGTTGCATTCAATGGCCGAATGAATATGTGACCTGAAACAATCCGCTGTCGATGCCGGGGTTGTAAATTGCGGTGTTATCGTTCGAGATATGGTGATAGCGGTACTCGGCGCGGATCGATCTTGTCCGCGAGCGAAAGACTTCAATACCAGCACCAAGATCGAAGGTGAAATTGAAGGAGCCTGCGCTATAAACGGGGATTGCATGCGTAGAGTACATATAGCCTCCGTGACCGATAAAAAAAGGCTGTACTTTGCGCCGCGGTAGAAAGTTCCACTGAAACCCAGCAGGAGAGATACCTTCGCCGATCGTCCATTGGCGGCTATAGCAAGCCACGTATTCAGTCCCGCTTGCGAGGACCACACCGTTATTCTGAATTGTGTACGGCACGGGAACTGGGCGCGGGCAAGCAATCACAGGTAGACTGTCGAAAACTAACGTTTGAACGGTTGGGTAGGTTTGATTCTCCACAACATGCGCGAGCGGATCGCTTTCCAGAGCCACCGGAAGAAATTCTCCGTTGTACTGCCAGTTCACGATGTGATTGAGAAACAGCCTGCGGCTATAGGTGACGCCAAAGTCCAGCAGCTTGCGGTTTTCTGCGACTCCAAGCAGCATGGGGCTGGAGTCATTGGAATAGGCTGTAAAGATGCCGAAGGTGTTTTTTCGCGCATAGTATGGGCTTTCAGCCGGAGTCTGCGCGCCAGCTGTTCCCGCCAGCAGGGTTAAAAGTACGACCAGCCAATAACCTCGGTGACTGCGGGCGGGAGAGAACAATTCGATTTTTAACAACCGGGATACCCTTTCACGAAGCCAGACTGGACGACGCCCAAGCGCCTATACTTTTCTTTTGACGGTGCAAATTGAATTATAGGAGCCAGCATGTCTTCGTCCGCGATTGCCTATGCCCGCAAGAACCACCCTCGCTTTCTCGATGAGTTGAAGGCGCTATTGCGCATCCCCTCCATCTCGACTCTGCCCGAACACAAAAGCGATTGCCGGCTCGCTGCTGAGACGCTAGCAGCGGATCTCAAGCACATCGGCATGGAAAACCTGCGCATCATCGAGACCGGCGGCCATCCGCTGGTCTATGCCGACTGGCTGCACGCTGCTGGCAAGCCGACCGTGCTGGTCTACGGCCACTACGACGTCCAGCCACCCGATCCGCTCGACGAATGGCTCACGCCGCCCTTCGAGCCAACCGAGCGCGACGGAAATCTTTATGCGCGCGGCGCGGTAGACGATAAAGGCCAGGTCATGGCACAGGTCAAGGCATTGGAGTCGCTATTGGCCGCGACCGGCAAGCTGCCGCTCAATGTGCGCGTGCTGCTCGAAGGCGAGGAGGAAGTCGGCGGGGAGGGAATTGCTCGCTATGTTGCCTCTAAACCTGCCGACCTCAAAGCAGATTTTGCGCTGGTCTCCGATACCGAGATGTTCGCTCCTGGCCTGCCGACCTTGTGTGTTGGCTTGCGCGGCATGATCTATACCGAGTTGGAAGTCCGCGGCGCGCGCACCGATCTGCATTCTGGCATGTATGGGGGCGCGGCTCCAAATCCCTTTGTGTCTTTGGCGCAGATACTGGCCCGGCTCAAAGACGAACACGGGCACATCCAGATTCCCGGCTTCTATGACGAGATCATTCCGCCCAGCCCTGAGGAACTCGCAGCATGGGAGGGCCTTCCCTTTGATGAAGAGCAGTACCGCATTGCCGAGGTCGGTTCCCGGCAACTGGTCGGAGAAACCGGCTATAGTGTGCTGGAGCGCACCTGGGCGCGGCCTACGCTGGATGTACATGGCATTCCGGGCGGCTTTACCGGAGCGGGAGCGAAGACAGTGATCCCGGCCCGCGCGGTGGCCAAGGTTTCCATGCGCCTGGTTCCGGGAATGACTCCGGCGAAGTCTTTTTCCCTGTACAAGAAATTCGTCGAAGAGATCGCCCCGGCTGGCGTTGATGTAGAAGTCCGGTTGATCCACTCCGGCGATCCCTGCCTGATTCCGGTGGACAATCCCTATATCCGTGCAGCTACCAGCGCATTGCGCGAGGTCTGGGGCAAGGAGACGGTCTTCATCCGCTCCGGCGGCTCTATCCCAATTGTCGGCGACTTTGCCCGCCACCTGGGCCTACCCAGCGTGATGATGGGCTTCGGACTGCCCGACGACAATCTGCACGCGCCCAATGAAAAATTCAATCTGAAGAACTTCGAACTGGGAATTGAGTCGATCATCCGCTTTCTGGAGGAGGCCGGGCGCTGAGTTGGCCTCCCAAGTCTCTGAATTGAGACCTGGAGCACACGACCGAATCAAAACTGTTTATAACGAGAGGAGACAAACATGCCCGTAAATCCTGCCCGCATTGGAAGTCTGAGAACCACCCAGTGCTTGTTCATCCTAGCGGCCCTCCTTCTTGGTCGCACCCTGGCCCAATCTCAGGCACCAGCTAGGGATGATAAGAACCCTAAACCTGGCCCTACAACGAGCGCCTGATTGCACGAGGCTTTGGGAACGTGGGCAGATGGTGGAGCCTCATGAATGAAAACGACAAGGCGGCATTCCTAGACGGCTATCAGGCGGCGATGAGACAGGCCAACCAAATTCAGAGGAGAACCTGCGAGGCCATCCGTCAGATAGCGGTTAAAGACACGAACACCACCATCAGTCAAATTGGAGAAATCACATTCGTGTGCACTCAACAGAACGAAACCGCCGACTACGAGAAAGTGACCGTGAATGGCTTGGACGATTTTTATGCAGATCTGCTCAATCAGGAGATTCCAGTGGACGTTTCGATGGAGTGGCTCCGTGACAAGGCGCGAGGATCGAAAACGAAGGGACAGCTCATAGACACACTGGATAAGTACCAGGAAATGTTTAAGCTCAGTCAGAAGGCAAACTAGTGATCCTGTTGTACGTGGTAAGCTCGGAGCGCCGCCTAGTCTTGGCCGGGCGATAAGCCGGAAAGCCCTGTCCGGTTGGCGGAAAATCCATTGCAGGGAACCGCGGAGGGAGCGATGCCAGCCAGCAAGGAACCTGTCTACTCGAATCTTGTGTTACTTTCCGCATTGCTCGATCCAATATACAAGCCCAAGCCCATGACTGCGCGCGAGCTGGAATTCGCCGAACAAGCGAGAAAATTTCGTAGACTCCTCGAAATCCGGCGTGGCTACAAGGGGGAATGGAATACCGGGGCCAAATATTTCTATTCAGAACTAATCCGATCCTATGGCCTAGATGATGAGTGGCGAGAGTCATTAATGGAGTCGGCGACGCCGACGCCCGGACGTAAGCATGATGTGGAGAAAGCGGTACGGATAGCTCTTTTGAAACGGCAAGGAATGACAGCAAAGCAGATTGCCAAACAACTTGAGCGCGAAGGCGATCCAATCAGCATTGAGGGTGTCGAGTCTTATTCAAAACGCCGCAGAAAACGCTCGGTGGCAGAGACGGTTAGGGCCGCGAATAAAGCGTCCGGCTAAGACGTGGGAAATCGCCGGGCGATTGTTCACGTTGAAGTAGGCGTGGACGCAAGCGATCATGCTTCATAGGAGGCTGAATCGCATGACCGAAAAGCAGAACGCAATTAACGTTGGTCAACAAGCCACGATGAGAGCCGTTCTCGACACATCCGTAATTGTCTCGGCGATGCGCAGCAGGCATGGCGCGAGTAACCGCCTGCTTCAGTTGGCCTATGCTCGCGCATTTCAGATGTTGGCCACGCCTGCCCTGTTCCTGGAATATGAGGATGTGCTGGGACGCGACGAACAGCGCGCCGTCCATGGCATGTCGCCTGAACGTACCGCCTCGTTCCTGATTGGAATTGCTGCTATCATTGAGCCAGTCAAGGTCTACTACCGCTGGAGACCGCAGATGCAGGACGTGGACGACGAGATGGTGCTTGATG
The DNA here is from genome assembly GCA_963713645.1 of uncultured Acidobacteriaceae bacterium. Classification (GTDB taxonomy): domain Bacteria; phylum Acidobacteriota; class Terriglobia; order Terriglobales; family Acidobacteriaceae; genus Telmatobacter. Next base: position 14,581 of record CAVQMQ010000025.1, read on the forward strand.
CGGCGATCAATGGGCGCGCGGATGTGATCGTCACACACAATCTCAGGGATTTTCTTCCTGCCGCTTCACGGTTTAGTCTGCGTGTTGTAAGTCCCGTGAGTTTTGCAGGAGAGGTGCTGAAATGAACAGGGCAACGATTCCGGTCCAACTGCCTCCCTCCCTGGGAAATGCAGCGCGAAAGCTCGCCGAAGAAGAGGGCGTTTCGCTGAACCAGTGGGTCTCCCTCGCGGTCGCGCAGAAGATCAGTTCCGTGGAAACCGCCGAAGCGTTCTTCAAACGAAGATCGCAGGGCGCGGAGCAAGTGGATTTTTTGGAGTTACTGCGCAACGCCCCCGACAGCGCACCCGATCCAGGCGACGAATTAGCCTCTGCGAACGTTCGATAGACGGGATTTCTACTAATCCGATATGCCCACGGAAATGCACAATCCGGCGCACCCTGGCCAGGTGCCGGGTGCCCCAGGTTCCGATTCTGGGACCTGGGATGCCTTCACAATTTCCACACTTGTACAAATCAATGTATCAGGCTTCGTTCTTGCCGGTGGTCGGTCGAGCCGCATGGGCGTTGATAAGGCCCTGGTCGAGCTGGACGGCAAGCCACTGGTAGCCCGCGCACTGGGCATTCTGCGCGATGCAGGCCTGAATGCTTCGATTGCAGGTTCGCGCTCTCCGCTCCAAGCCTTCGCGCCCGTTGTCCCGGATGCGTACCCAGATCAGGGGCCACTTGGCGGCATTTGCTCAGCACTCGCTTCAACCTCAGCGCGTTGGACGGTCTTTCTTACCGTAGATCTGCCGCTGTTCCCGCCCACTCTGATTTCCTATCTGTTGAAGCAGGCACAAGATAGGGAAGCTGTGGTTACAGTCGCGTCATTGCATGGATTTGCACAGACCTTCCCCGCGATCATCGATGAAGCCGCACTGCCCGTTCTGGAACAGGAACTTGCCGCTGGGCGGTTGGGGTGTTTTTCTGCTTTTCAAAAAGCCGCTGACACTCTCAACCGGCCCTTAGCCGTCCTCTCCGTGGAAGAGGCTCTCCATTCTGGCCAACTCACTATCCACAGCGGCGAAAGCCCGGATCGCTGGTTCCTGAATCTCAATGCGCCGGAAAACCTGCGCGGCGCCGAGGCTCGCACCTGAGAAATATCACAATCGTTCTATGACTCAATTCTTCGTTTGTAGCCGGCTTGCCCAATCCAGGCCAATGGGCGAGAAATTGTCAAAAAGATCATTGTGCCCGTCGCCGGAAAGAGAGTGAAATTCGCGCGGCTCATTGGCCATCGAAAATAGAAACTTTCCCTGCTCTGGGGGGATAACCTGATCTTTATCGCCATTCACAATCAGCAACGGCACATGTATATTGCCTATCTTCCCGGCGTTCTCAAAACGATCCAGCACCACATACCTCACGGGAAATATTGGATAGTGAAATTGGGCCACTTCCGGCATCGATAGAAAGGGGGCCAGCAAAATCAATCCTCCGACATGAAACTCCTGCGCCATTTGAGTCGCCACGCCGGTCCCCAGTGAGTGCCCGAAAAGAAGGATGCTTTCACTGCGCACGCCTTGTGCGATTAGCCCTTTGATTTCGGCTCGCGCGTCTGCATAGAGCCCTGTTTCAGTGGGCTTGCCGGGCAACCCGCTATATCCGCGATACTCCGCAACCATAAAGCCGTAGCCCGCCGCGATGTACGGCTCGGCAACGTCGGACGCGGAAGCCAGATTATCCGCATTCCCGTGAAAAAAGACGAAGGTGAACGGCTTAGTCGTTGCCGGCGCGTACCATGCGACCAAATTCAGTCCGTCTTCCGTCTTCACGGTCATCTCCTTGAAGGCCCGGTTCGCGTGGGCATTGCTCGGCGACACATAGACATGGCTCGGAAAATACAGGAAACTCCGTTGAAAGATGCACAGCAGAATAAAGAGAAGAATGTAGACAGCGGCAAAAATACGAAGAATCTTATACAAAATCATTGCCATTCCAGCTCTCCGTGCGGGCTTTAACAAGTAGTGGCTACTCTATGGGACGTAATCATAGCGGAAAGCGCTCTTCCATGTAGAACTCGATTATTTCGGCCCGCATCGCGTAATCTGAATGCAATGTCTGATTCCGAAGCCATCAACCCGCTGATGGAAGCCACGCTCGCCGAGGCCTTCGCTGAGGACTGTCAGCCGGATTGTCCTCCAGCCTTGAGCTTCTCCGGCCCGATGATTGATTTTCGCGATGTCTCGATCGCATTCAACGGGCGTTCGGTGCTGGAGCATGTCAGCTTTCACGTCGACCGTGGTCAGACCTTATGCATTCTGGGCCGCAGCGGCGTCGGCAAATCCGTTTCGCTGCGCATGCTGATGGGCTTTCTCAAACCTGATTCCGGTACGATCTATGTCGAGGGCCAAGAGCTCTGTGGTCTGAGCGAAGAGGGAATGCGGGCCATTCGCAAGCGCGTCACGATGGTTTTTCAGAACGGCGCGCTCTTTGATTCGTTGAGCGTGCGGGAGAATGTCGCTTTTCCGCTGCGTGAGCGCGGCGAACTGGACGAAGAGGCGATCCAGACGCATGTCAGCCATTTGATCGCCATGGTCGGCGCAGACGATGCCGCGGATGCGCTGCCGGCCAGCCTCTCCACGGGACGCCGGCGCGCCGTGGCGATTGCTCGGGCACTGGCGGCCAAGCCCGAAGTTGTGCTTTACGACGAGCCAACGACAATGGTCGATCCCCTCATCGCGCGCCGCCTCGGCGGCATTATTGAAGAACTGAAGAAGCAGCTCCACCTGACAAGCATCGTTGTTACGCACGATATGCGCTTTGCCGAACGGCTTGCGGACACAGTTTTATTCCTCCACCAGGGGCGCGCACTGTTCTTCGGGTCCGTGGATAAGTTCGCATCGTCCACGGATGAGCCAATCCGGCAATTTCTTGAACTGGATGAGTATCAATTACCTGTGTCATAAGGGATTTGTAATCTCGTAACCCCCTCGATAGCTAGAATTCTCTTGCCATTTGACCTCGATTGGAGGGATGCTTAGTCATAGCCTACTGGCGGAAAATCTGGCTTGGTATTCCCACTTTCTGGTGGACACAGTGGGCCGTGACAACCCGTTGAGTATGTTCGCGTCTAATTTGGTAAGATGGTTGTGAGTCGTTCTTTTATCCGCTCCGGGATGGCCCGGAGGTTTTGGTCGAATGGTTTGCATTCATACCGGACGCAAGGATGTGTAGACGCACGAGATTCGCACTAGTGAGGCTCTGACCCCACGGATACTTCACATGCGAAGCGGCTACAGTGGACAACGAAACGCGATAGCCTCTGACGGGTCCGAATGACCCCACCCGCCGCACAGGTTGTCGGCAACTGGAAGAGTTGTAAAGCCTCGACGCAACCCATATCCTCTGGGGACTGAAACCGGTGGAGGGGTTCGAAGGCCTGTTTTTAATGTTCTCGGATGATCATTCTCACTAGGCTTTAGGGAATGCAACCCATCGTCGCTCTCGAGTCGTGTTTTTTGAGGTCCTCGGAATCTTATGGCGACATCGGAATTCTGGCAAAGAGTTTCAGCTTCCATTTCAACGTCCCAGGAGTGGGAAGAAGGCCCTGTTTCGGGCCATTCGCGCTCGGCGCGGGGCGCAGTTCTGTTGTGGATGCTGCTGGATGTAGTCTCGATTCTGGCCGCGGCGATGCTGGCCACAATTTATGAGTTTCGCACCGGCCCGGTAGCTGGCGCCAAGGGCTTCTGGCATGGCACTCTGATTCATGGCCGCTCCATGGAAATTCTGCTGGCGCTGCTCTGCGGCTTTACTGTCTCGCTGATCGTCACCAGCCGCCGCCTGCATCTCTACACCCCGGTCCGCATCGCCAGTTACCTGCACGAGCAGAAACTCAGTGTTCAGGCCTGCCTCACCTCAGGACTCTTACTTACCGGCACTTTGTACCTGGTTCACGCCGAAGATATTCCGCGCAGCATTGTGCTCATCACCATCGGCCTGGTCACTCTGGCGCTCAGCTTTCGCCGCGCTGCCTATCGCATGTTGCTTTACCGCCGCTTCGATCGCGGCCTGGGAACGCGCAACGTGCTCATCGTCGGAACCGGACCCGAGGCCCACGCGCTGCGCCATCATCTGGAGAGCATCCGCCACCTCGGCTACACCTTCAAGGGCTTCATTGATTTTCCCGGCGCCGCGCCGCAGTTCTCCGCTTCGCAGGGCGATGTCGTCGGAACTCTCGACAGCCTCTTCCAGGATGCGCGCAAGCAGTTTGTAGACGAAATCTTCTTCACCACTCCCTGTGAGCGCGGCATCATCCAGGAGGTGCTGCAGCAGGCCCGCAAGCACGGCGTTGATCTGCGCGTAGTTCCGGATATGTACGACGGCCTGGCCTGGAACAGCCCCATCGAATATGTCGGCCAGTTTCCTACCATTCCGCTGCATCGCGGCCGCGTGCCAGAGGTTGGCCTGGCTCTCAAACGCGTACTGGACATCGTTCTTTCTTCGCTGGCTATTCTTGTGCTGTCGCCGGTTCTTGCCGCCATCGCCATCGCCATCAAGCTCGATTCCAGCGGCCCGATTCTTTACACCTCGGAGCGCATCGGCAAAAAGGCGCGGGTCTTCCGCTGCATCAAGTTCCGCACCATGGTGCGCGACGCCGAGCGCCGCCAGGCAGACATGATGCACATGAACGAGCGCGACGGCGTGCTCTTCAAGATGGCCAACGACCCGCGCATCACCCAGCTGGGCCGCTTCTTGCGCAAGTATTCGCTCGACGAACTGCCCCAGTTCTTCAACGTGCTGCGCGGCGATATGAGCATCGTCGGCCCGCGCCCGCCCATCGCCAGCGAAGTGCGCAAATACAAGCTCAGCCACCTGCGCCGGCTCGACGTCACCCCCGGCATTACCGGCCTGTGGCAGGTGCAGGCTCGCCAGGACCCCAGCTTCGACAGCTATATCTCGCTCGACGTGACCTACATCGAAAACTGGTCCATCTGGCTGGACCTCAAAATCATCGTCCGCACCATCGCCGTCGTCTTCTCCGGGACCGGCGCATAGGTTCTGCAATTCTTCTGGGATTGTGCTGGATTGGATAACAGGGGAAGTGAACCTGCCGACAGGCTCTTACGCCACAGGAGCGGGGGCCGGTTCTTCCGGTACAGCCAGCGCCGCTGGCGGTAGTTCCTCCGCAATCTCCACGCCTGCCTGGCGAACCATCTGCGCCACAGTGGCTGCATTCAGCCGGGTTGCATCATACTCAATGCGCAGAACCTGCGAGGCGCGGTCAATGGTGAGACGCCGGATTCCGTAGACATCTCGCGCGCTGGTCAATGCCTGAATCGCTTGCACCGAAGGCTCGGTTTCATAACGATAGAGAACTTCCAAAGTCGTCATGGTTTTATGATAACAACGCCACGCTCCGACTCTGCATTTACCCAGCGGAAAATCCTCTATAGCGCGCGGAGAAAGGCCCGCATCTCTGGACTGGACCAATCCTGAGCACCGATGATCTTGCGCCGGATCACGCCCTGGCGGTCGATGATGTAGGTCTCCGGCCACATCTCGGTGTGGAAGAGCTTGGCGGCAGACTCGCTGGGATCGCGGACGGTCGTCAGATCTACATGGCGGCGAATGAGAAAGCTCTTGTATTCGTCCTCATCCTCGTCCACGCTCACGGCCAGAATCGCCAGGTCAGGCTGCTCGTGGTGCAGTGCAAGCAGGGAGGGCAGCTCTTCCACGCACGGGCCGCACCAGGAGGCCCAGAAGTTCACCAGCACCACTTTGCCCCGGTAATTGGCTAGATGAATCGATGTGGTCCCATCGGAGACGTTAAAATCCGGCGCAGTGAGGCCGGTTTGCGCCGGGTGCGCGCCGCGGTCGCAGCCTGCGATCAACAGCAAGCCGGCAAGCGGCAAAAGCGAGAAGCGATTCAGACGGGTCAGCACCTCTTTATAATACGAGGCGAAGCAATCGAAGCGAAAGAGTTCCACGCAATGAAAAATGAAAGACCGAAGGCGGAAATTGTCGCCAGGCCGGGTGGTTTTACGCCTGTACTGGGCCTTGCTGATGGCCCGACAGGGGGTCAGGTGCGCCCTGCCGAACTGCCCGTGCGATCGGAAACGGTCCCCGGCGCAGTTTTCGACCAGCCGGAGCCGGATGAATTGATTGAGCTGACCGTCATCATCCCGGCGCGCAATGAGGAGGACTGCCTCGGCGCCTGCCTCGAATCGCTGGTCAGCCAGTCGGAATCGCTTTTTGAACTGGGCAAGGATTGGGAGCTGATCGTCGTCAACGACCGCTCTGCGGATCGCACTGCGGAAATTGCACGCGGCTTTACAGGCGTCACTGTCATTGACGCCGATGAATTGCAGCCCAACTGGACCGGCAAGAACAACGCGCTCTGGACCGCTGCCCGCCGTGCCCGCGGCCGCTGGCTGCTCTTTACCGATGCGGACACGATCCATGAGCCGGGCAACCTGCACCACGCCATGCACGAAGCCACGCGCCACAAGGCAGGGGTTCTGAGCTACTCGCCCCGGCAGATCGTCACAGGACTCGCGCAAAGGTCTCTGATGCCGCTGGTCTTTTGTGAACTGGCGCTCGCCTATCCCTCGGCCAAGGTCAACGATCCCAGCCAGCGCATTGCCGCAGCCAACGGGCAATTCCTCCTTGTTGACCGCGAGGCCTACCGCAAGCTGGGCGGCCATGCTGCTGTCGCCGATAAGGTGCTCGAAGATGTGGAACTGGCTTTTCTGGCCAAACGCCGCAAGCTCGGTCTGCGCTTTCGCTATGCAGACGATGCGGTCTCCACGCGCATGTACCGCACCACAGCGGCGATGATCGAGGGCTGGACGAAGAACCTTGCCCTGCTCTTTGACAATGCGCTGGCGCTGGCGGCCTGGCGCGCTCTGGATATTGCCTTGCTGGTGGGATTGCCGCTGCTCGCTGTCTGGCTCTGGAATGCCCGCTTTGCCGCCCACTCGCTGCAATGGCTCGGCGCAGGCTGGGCGCTCTTGCTGCTCTGGGCGCGTACGCTTTTTCGCTTCTATGCGCGAGCGGCGAAATCGAATTTTTCGTTTATCGATTGCGCGTTGTCGCCGCTGGGATTGCCGCTGTTCGTCGTGCTGCTCTACCGCAGTTGGTATCAGCACAAGGTACTGAAAAGGGTAAGCTGGAAGGGAAGAAGCTATACTGCCTAAACAATTGCGGTGAGGCTGACTAAACAGAGGTAAAAGACAAGAAGAAATCATTGCCAAAGAAAGTTCGTTGTGCAGCCGATTTCAGTTAGTCATCAGAAAAGGTTCAAGTATCTCGAGAGTTGCGCCATCCGGCATCGGAGTGGGAGTAGACGGTTTTTCGATACCTTTAACCGCAACCCTCGGTCTGACAATCCACCAGGTCTGTTCTTGAGGACACTTACGCGCATAGACTGTCGCGAGTACCACGGAATCACCGTCGGTTGTTCCTGCTACTTCGAGTTCCGGTTTCCTGCAAGAGCCTAGATACTCCAAAAACGAATCCGAAATATAGGATGATTTAATCTCACCTGTTCGCAAGTCGTAGACGATGATATCAAGTCCTCCGCCATCGGAAATAGTAGCGATTATATGGTTACCATCAAAGGTGAAACCATTCAGTCCAAATATAATGTTGCGACTCCATGCCCCGTCCACGATCGAAATCGTTTGGGGTTGAATAGGAGTTCCATCAGACCTGGTGCCGGAAATGGTGTACTCGCTCTGGCAAAGGTGGGTATTCTTACCGTGGTCGTCTCCGCTATGCAGGTGCAAGATAATCCGATCCCCGCCCAAGCTGACTCGTGATCGCTCCACATCGACATTTCTTCCGCATGTAATCGACTGCTGCAGAATCGGATGCAGAGAAACCGCCAAGACTATCGATGCCAAAAGCATAGTGAAAGACTATCGCATTCCGAGAACATTGTGAATGCTGGAATCCAGACGACCGTCTTGGCGACCGTTGGTCGCATACTTTGAAGCCATGCCGCTCTTCGCGCATCTTACAATTTGATAGGGGATTTCGATGATCCATCTCACTCGGCGGGCAACCTTCTCCGCCTCGCACTACTACTGGAATGATGCCTGGACTGCCGAGCAGAATGAGCAGGTATTCGGCCGCTGCGCCAATCGCAACGGCCACGGGCATAATTACACATTGGAAGTGACGGTCGCCGGGCAGCCCGACCTGGTTACCGGCTTTGTCGTCGATCTGAAATGGCTCAAGGATGTGATCGAGAAAGAGGTGCTCACGGCCTACGATCATCGCCACCTCAACCTCGAAGTTCCAGAGTTCGCGCAAACCATTCCGACCACGGAAAACATCGCAATTGCCGTCTGGAAAAGGCTGGAGAGCGCAGTCAACGCCGCGGGCGGAGCGCAGTTAAGCCGGGTCCGGGTCTACGAAACGCCGGAGATTTTTGCCGAATACCGAGGTGAAGCATGAAAGCCGCCTTTGGCCGCCGATACACGATCAGCGCCAGCCACCGGCTGCACGCCGATTCGCTTTCGCCGGACGAAAACCGCGCCACCTACGGAAAATGCAATAATCCCCACGGCCACGGCCACAATTACATCATTGAAGTGCTCGCAGGCGGCGCGGTCGATCCGGAGACCGGCATGGTGATCAACATGGCGACGCTGGATTCCGTGGTGCGAACAAAAGTGCTGGATCGCTTCGACCATACAAATCTGAATCTCGATCCGATCTTTGCGAATCTCGTGCCCACGACGGAGAATCTATGTAGAGTGGTGTTTGAGTTGCTCGACGGGTTCTTTGAGCCGGCCAAACTGGAGCAGGTCAGGGTCGAAGAAACGGAGAACAACTTCTTCGAGTACAGTGGCAAATGAGGGTGGAAAGAGCCGCCGAATGTGCGCAAATATACAGTAGACGGAAGGGAAAACGCCCATTTCCCCTGGGCGAAAGGATGGTTCTATGGCGCAGCCGATTGCAGTGAGCAAGTCCGTGCGCAGAGTAGAAGCAATTGAAGAAGGGCTGAGCGAGTTCAGCACGCAGGAGCTGTATCGCGAATTAATCAGCCGACTGGGCGAAGATCCCACGCGGGACGGGCTTCTGGCCACACCCTCGCGCGTTGAAAAATCGATGGCGCATCTCACCAAGGGCTACAACGAAGACCCGCTCAAGATTCTCCGCGGCGCGCTCTTTGATGTGGACTACGATGAGATGGTCATCGTCAAGGATATCGAGTTCTTCTCGCTCTGCGAACACCACATGCTTCCTTTCTTCGGCAGAATTCATGTGGCCTATATTCCGCAGGGAAAGGTGATCGGTCTCAGCAAGATTCCGCGCCTGGTCGAGGTCTTTGCCCGCCGCCTGCAGGTGCAGGAGCGGCTCACGCGGCAGGTCGCCGATGCCATACAAGAAGCCATCGCGCCGCAGGGCGTTGGCGTGGTCGTCGAGGCCCGCCACCTGTGCATGATGATGCGCGGCATCGAGAAGCAGAACTCGTCTACAGTCACTTCGGCGATGGTTGGCTGCTTCCGCCAGAAAGAAACGCGCACGGAGTTTCTCTCGCTGGTGCGACAGCCGGGTTCCGGAGGTCTGTGACTGGACAGGCGCGTTCCGTTAAAGCAGGCCCGTTCAATTAAAATAGATCAGTGAACGGGCTTTTAGTTATCGATAAACCTTCCGGGATTACCAGCCACGATGTTGTTGGCCGGTTGCGCAGGATTACAGGCGAAAAATCCATTGGGCATCTGGGGACTCTGGACCCGATGGCTACCGGCGTTCTTCCCTTGTTGTTAGGCAAATACACCCGTCTGGCGCAATTCTTCTCTACCGCGGAAAAATCGTATACCGGCACAATTCGTTTTGGTTTTGCGACCGATACCTATGATGCCGAGGGCGAACCTTCCGGACCCGACTGCTCAGGAGACTTGATCACATCTTTGACGCTGGAGGGGACGCGCGCGGCTGCCAGCCGCTTTCACGGCGAGATGGACCAGATGCCGCCAGCCTTCTCGGCGAAGAAGATTGCCGGAACACCCGCCTATAAGCTGGCCCGCGAAGGCAAACCTGTCGAATTGAAGACGGCAAAAGTCAACATCGCCTTCTTTGAAATCACCACACTCAACGGACCCGAAGCCAGTTTCACGATGAGCATCAGCGCTGGAGGCTATGTACGTTCCGTAGCGCACGAACTTGGCCGGGACTTAGGGTGCGGTGCGCATCTGAGCAGCCTGCGCCGCACCCAAGCCGGGGTATTTACGCTTGCCGACTCGCACACACTCGACGAGCTTATTCCGCTGACGGACAATCTGGATGCATTGGAATCCGCCTGCATCCATCCCCGCTGCTTGCTGCCGCAAATGCCTGCTGTTACTGGAGATGCTCAAGCCCTGGGCCGTCTGCGCAACGGCGCTCAGGCCAACCTGCCGGAGTTTTCCCGCGCTCCTCTGGTCAAAGTCTTTGCCAGCCAGCGCGAGTTGGTAGGAGTTGCGCAACGCGTCGCCGGAACGCTCTTTCAGCCGATTCTGGTGATGGGGTAATGCGCGGTTCGGGACAGAGAGACAACCTCTGCGCAAGGCGAAGAGAGCCATCGGCTGATAACCTGTCTAAGTCATGAACGAACCTCTTTTTCGACTACGCTGTTTTGGGTGCGGGACCTGTATCACGGGCTCTGAGGGCAAACCGGACTTTCGCTGCTCTGAATGCGGAGACCTCTACGAAGTTGAGTATCCGGGCTGGAAGAGCCGCAAAGGGCCTGACCGTCCCAATGCCGGGGCACTGAAGTGGCTTTGGCGCGAGCGCCGCTGCTCCTCTGAGGCGCTGGATCACTCCGGTGTCTGGCGTTTCCGCGAGGTGCTGCCGATTCTGGAGAGCTTTGGCAACGCGGTAACGCTGCGCGAGGGCAATACGCCGCTCTATCACCTGCCGCGCGCGTCTAAGGCCTTAGGCATTGACCAGATCTATGCCAAGCATCAGGGCATGAACCCGACCGGCTCCTTCAAAGATACCGGCATGACGGCCGCGTTGAGCGTAGCCAAGGAGCGAGGCTTTACCTGGGTCGCGTGCGCCTCGACGGGTAACACATCGGCGGCGATGGCGGCATACGCTGCCCGTGCCGGGCTGCGCAGCCTGGTGCTGATTCCCGAAGGCAAGATCGCCTGGGGCAAGCTGGCGCAGTCCATGGACTACGGCGCGGTGACCTGCCAGTTGCAGACCGATTTCGACGGCTGCCTGCGGTTGCTGACACAGATCGTCAAACAGGCGCATATTTACTTGCTCAACAGCGTGAATCCTTACCGGTTGGAAGGGCAGAAGACCCCGGCCTTTGAGATTGCCGAAGCGCTGGACTGGAACGTGCCCGACCATCTGATCGTTCCCGGCGGAAATCTTGCCAACAGCTCCGCGCTGGGCAAGGGGTTTCGCGAGATGGTGGAACTGGGCCTTGTGGCGCGGATGCCGAAGATCACCGTAGTGCAGGCGCAGGGAGCGAATCCGCTGGTGCGCAGCTTTCAAGCGGGCAACGCGCCGCTTGAGCCGGTGGAAGCGCACACACGGGCGACGGCGATTCGTATCGGGAACCCTGCCTCGTGGCGCAAGGCGACCAAGACGATTCTGGACTCCGGCGGCTGGTGCCTCGATGTAACGGAGGCTGAGTTTGCCATCGCCAAGGCCGAGCTGGGCGCCGAAGGGCTGGGCTGTGAACCCGCTTCAGCGGTGACACTCGCGGGCCTTAAGAAACTGAAAGCGCAAGGCAAGGTGGCAAGCAGCGAGACAGTCGTATTGCTGCTCACCGGCCACACGCTTAAGGACGCAGACTTCACCATCGGCTTCCATCGCGGAACGCTGCTGAATGCCGATGAAACCACTGGCGTGGAGCAGGAGATTCAAAAACTGCAACGCAATGCCCAGGTGGTCGAGGCATCGGTGGATGCAGTACTGGCCACGTTGAAAGGCGACCTCGGATGAGCGGCGCGTTGAAGCTGCGGCTGCCCGCTACCTCTGCGAATCTCGGCCCTGGATTTGATGCTTCGGCGATTGCTTTGGACTTCCATTTGGAGATAGAAGCCAGGCCGGCCTTGGAGTTTTCAATCGACGCCACGGGGCGCAACGCGGATCGCTGCGCGAAGATCGAGAAGAACCTCATCATTGAAATCTACAAGAGCCTCTTGCAGGCGAACGGAAAGCCCGTAGTTCCCTTGGCTATTCAGATGGCGAATGGCATTCCGCTGGGCATGGGCTGTGGCTCATCCGCCGCCGGCAGGCTTGCGGCAATTGTGCTGGCCGTGCATTTTGGCGAACTGGAATGGAGCAGGGATCGGATTCTTGAAGAAGCCTGCGCTTTGGAGGGGCATCCGGACAATGCCGCGGCCTGCTGGCTGGGCGGATTTGTCACCGCGGCGGCAGAAAATCGTACTGTCCACGTAGCGAAAGTAATACCGCCTGTGGATTGGAGGGCAATAATTGTGCTTCCAGGCACACCTTTGTCGACGGTAAAAGCGCGGGCGGTGCTGCCAAATAGTTACTCTCGCGCTGACGCAGTTACTAATATTCAATCTGCCGCTTTGCTGGGCATGGCATTTTCTCAGGCCCGCCCGGAGCTGCTCCGAATCGCCATGCGCGACAGGATTCACCAGCCCTACAGAGCCGGAATCTGCCCCCTTCTTCCTCGCCTTTTACCCCTGGCTGGAAGCCATCAAATTGCGGGAATTGCCTTGAGCGGCGCGGGTCCGGCGGTTCTGGCAGTGGTGGAGAGTGAGACCGGTGTTGCCGAGGCTTCGACAGCCATTCGCCAGGCGCTGGCTGGAGCGGAAGAAGCCGAATTATTGGTATCCAGCTTCCTCCCGGTCGGAGCTGATCAGGGGATTGAGCAGCTTGCTGTCTGATGAGGCTGGTCCGGAGCCAAAATAGGACTTTCCTTTCCTCAATAATCAGTTTTCTTAAGGGAATTTCAGCACGTTGATTGCCGGAAATCTATGCCAGTAATTGTCCGTTAGTGTTGCGTTTTCTATTACCTAAGATTTGTTGCGCTTCTTCTTAATAAGCCCTAACCTCATTTTCGTGGGCAGTTCTGGGGGAGGGCTGCTCTAGCGCCCGTGATCCTTTTTAGGATCCGGGCGCTTTAATTTTGTACCGGCATATTTACTGGTTGATGGGATTTCTCTCCGTGCCTCACCACATCAAAGAAATATTGCTTTGCGACTTTCCTCTCTGCCAGCGCATCGAATGTGAGAACGTTGACTGATAAACTGAATCAGTCGAGGAGGAAGGGCAAGCAATGGCGGGAGCAGGAGTATTGGAAGTAACGGACGCAACATTCGACGAGCAAGTGCTGCAAAGCGAGCAGCCGGTGCTGGTCGATTTCTGGGCTGTGTGGTGCGGCCCCTGCAAGGCTATCGCGCCCATCGTAGACAGTCTTGCCGCGAGTTATGCGGGCAAGCTGAAAGTGGCCAAGGTGAATGTGGATCAGAACAGCGCCACGCCCTCGCGCTACGGTGTTCGCGGCATCCCGGCGCTACTCTTCTTCAAGGGCGGCAAGGTCGCCGATCAGATCGTCGGTTATGTTCCGCAGGAAGCGATTGACGAGAAGATTCAGAAGCTGCTGGCGTAAACTGCGATCGCAAATCGATATCAAAAAAAGCCCGGCGCAAAGCCGGGCTTTTTTACGTCCCTGATACCGGCATTACCGGTACTTGCGCAGCACGCCCAGAACGCGCCCCTGCACGGCCACCTGCGCCGCGGGTACATAGATCGGCTCCATCTCGCTGTTGGCCGGTTGCAGGCGCACTACGCTGCCTTCGGTGTACATGCGCTTGAGGGTGGTCTCAGTGCCGTGAACGAGGGCCACGACAATCTCTCCCTGACGCGCCGTGCGGGTGCGTTCCACCAGCACATAGTCGCCGCTGATGATGTGCTCATCGCGCATCGAATCGCCGCGCACTTCAAGTGCAAAGCAATCCCGGCTGCCCACCACGTCATGCAGGCTGATGCTGGAGTCCGTCTCGTAGGCCTCAACCGGCAATCCGGCGGTGATGCGCCCCGCCAGCGGGAGCCGGTCGCTCGATCGGGTTCGCGTCCCCGGCGGCAGGATGTCGATCGAGCGGCTGCGGTTGTGGACACGGTCCAGCAGTCCTTTTTTCTCGAGGTTGGTAATGTGCTTGTGCACGGTGGCCAGGCTCTTCAACTCCATACCCCGTGCAATCTCTTCAAAGGACGGAGAGTAGCCGTTGCGATTCACGAACGATTCCAGAAAATCGAGGATTTCTTTTTGCCTGCGAGTGACTGCCATGCCGACATTCTAGCGAATAAAAAGCGAACCGCGCCAGAGATTTTTCATCTTTTTTTCGCTTTGTTGCAATTTCTCAAACAAAAGCGATAAATCGCGGGCGCTGGACCCTGCTTTAGCGACGATTTCACTCCAAAGTCATTGAGATAGGGCAAATCTTCGCCGTTTTGGGACTTTCCCACAGCCTTTGCCATTCCTGGAATCCACCACAGTCCTTTCTTCTTTCCAATCTTGAGTTCCCCTCTCCCATGAGTGAACGTAAAAGGAACGCTCCCGTTAGTTCGCGCTAAGCCGAGAAGGCAAAACGGTGAGCGAAGTATTTGAGAACAGAGATGAAAAGCGGGCAAACGTCGCATTTTAGGACGTGTAGCCAGAGGGAAGGCAGCCATGAAATTGTTGATCGCCGAGGACGACAAGGCTCTGGGATTGTTTTTAACTCGCGGGCTGGAGGCGGACGGGCATCGCGTCCGTCTGGCAACGGATGGGGCGGCGGCCATCGAAGCATTCCGCGAGGAGATGCCTGATCTCACCATCCTCGATCTCAGCCTGCCGGTCAAGGATGGCGAGCAGGTTCTAGCCGAAATGCGCTCCATCGACGCCGAGTTGCCGGTCCTGATTCTCACCGCGCGGCAGGAGGTCGAGACGCGCATCCGCTGCCTGGATCTCGGCGCCGACGATTTGATGACCAAGCCATTCAGTTTGCACGAACTCCGCGCCCGCTGCCGCGCCTTGTTGCGTCGCAAGCGCGAGGCCAAGCTGCAGTTGCGCGCCGGCGACCTGGAACTTGACCGGCTCGACCATACCGCCCGTCGCGGCGGGCAGCCGATTGTGCTCACCAACAAGGAATTTGCGCTGCTTGAACACCTCATGCTCAATCGCGGCCAGTGCGTCTCGCGCGTCGAGCTGCTCGACTCGGTCTGGAATCTGGAGCCGGCGCAGACCACCAACATTGTGGATGTCTATGTGAATTACCTGCGCCGCAAGCTCAAGGACCCTCCGCCCGGCCATCTGATCCGCACAGTGCGTGGGCAGGGCTACACGGTTCCCTCGGAGAGCGATCTCGCGTTGCCGATCGCCGCAGTTGCCGCGGCAAGATCGGTGCAGCACGGACCTGCCGTGGGCGCAGCACACTAGCGCCTTGCACTGGAACTCTCGGTCAAGTGAGGACTGAGCGATTTTAATTTTTCAACGCCTTGAATCTCAGGAGAAACCCCATGCAACCTTTTCCCGTGCCCGTTCTTCCCACTGCCCCCCGCACTCGTGCCCGCACCGCGCTGGTGGCCAGCGCCGACCGCAGCTTTCGCCAGAGACTTTCAGAAACGCTGACCGGCCTGCGCTGGCAGGTCCGCGAGGCCGAAAGCGGCGCCCAAGCCTGGGCCGAGGCCGATGCCACCCAACCCGAGGCGGTCATTGTCGATTCCTGGCTGCCTGACCTTGAACTCTCAGAGTTTCTCAAGGACTTTCGCGAGCAGTATCCAGAGGTTGATCTGCTGACCACCGGCAGCGCCGGAACCCAGGAGAGTCCCCGCGGACCTTACCGCCAGGAACTGCTCTATGCACTGCGCCGCACGCAGGATACGGACACCGCGGTCTGGAATACCGCGCCGTCTCTGGCGCGCCCGGAAAATGGCCCGCAGCGGGCACCACAGCCTCTGGCGCGCCCGATTGCCGTTCCAAGCCGGGTTACTGCTCTCGCTGGCCCGCTGGCGGCTGGATATGTTCAGAGTTCTTCGGCTGCGCAGGAGCTGGCCGGCCTGTCCCACGATTTCCGTAGCGGAGAGGAGATTCAACCGCACGGACGCGAAGCGGTCGTCGCGGATCGCCTGCCGGAGCTGATCGGCAACGCGCCGGTAATTCTTGAAGTCAGCCGCCGGGTACGTTTGGTTGCGCCACGCTCGACGCCTGTGCTGATTGAAGGCCCGACAGGTTCAGGCAAGGAACTGGTTGCCGAAGCCCTGCACCGGCTCTCAACCCGCAGCCGCAAGCCTTTTGTCGCGATCAACTGCGCGGCGATCCCTGAAGCGTTGCTTGAGGCTGAGCTTTTCGGCCACACCCGCGGCGCGTTTACCGGAGCTGTGCAGGGACGCACCGGCAGGATTGAAGCCGCCGACGGCGGCACGCTCTTTCTTGATGAGATCGGCGAGTTGCCGCTGGCCCTGCAATCCAAGCTGCTGCGCTTTGTCGAGAGCGGCGAGTTGCAGCGCGTCGGCGACAACGAGACAGTGAAGGTAGACGCGCGCATCGTCACCGCAACCCACCGTCCGCTGGCACAGCTCACCCAGCAGAACAATTTCCGCGCCGATCTCTACTACCGGCTGGCAGTCTTTCTCATTCGCACCCCGTCGCTTGCCGAGCACGCTCAGGACCTGCCGCAACTTGTCGAGCACTTCCTCGAACGGATGGGCCGCGAGAATCCCATTAAACGTGTGGAAGCGGCCGCACTGGCCAAGCTGCAAGCCCACGATTGGCCGGGCAATGTCCGCGAGCTTGAGCATGTGCTCGAGCGGGCGGCGATTCTGGCCGGGGATGAGACTGTCATTACCGCGCGGGAGATCGACTTCGGCCTCAGCGTCAACTGAGCTCCTGGAGCGGATTGCACCGGCGCAACCCAAAAAAAGGAAAAACATCCGGAGGATGCGATGGAGATGCAGATTGAAACCCGTATGTGCGATCAGTTGGGACGCTTCCTTGACCTGGCCTCCAGCCAGGTCAAGCTGACTGCGGCCAACATGGCCAATATCGACACGCCCGGTTACAAGGCAATGGGGATGGACTTCGAGGCCGAGATGCGCCAGGCCATCGACGGCGTCGATCAGGGGTTGCCGCCGCAACGCGTCAGGCTCAAGGCGGCGGATGGCCTGATCTCTCGCCCGGATGGCAACAACGTATCGATGGACCGCGAGAGCCTGACCCTTGCCGAGGCGCAACTGCGCTTCAAGACCGGAGTGGCCCTGCTGCGCGGCGAGAACCAGATGGTTCTTGACGCCATCCGTGCCGACAGCAAGTAACCTTGGCAGCTACGCGCATACACGAATGCAGTGTGCAAGGTTGCGTTCAGTTGAGTTCCGAATCGGCGCATCCGCGATCTTCTGCGCCTTGCGCCATCCAGAAGGGAGATCGCAAATGAATTTATTTGGATTGCTCGAAACATCAGGCGGCGCTATGCAGGCCGAGCGGATGCGCGCCGAGGTGGTAGCAGCCAACATGGCCAACGCCGAAACCACGCGCACCGCAACAGGCGAGGTCTATCACCGGCAGCACGTGGTCTTTGCCGCCGATGGGGGCGACGCCGGGTTCTTCGATTCGCTGGAATCGGCTTCAGGAGGAGCACAGGCAGCAGCCGCGCTCAACGGCGCCAACATGCTTGCCGGCAAAGTAGCGCCCGGTGTCCATATCGCCGCGGTAATCGAAGACACTGCCCCGCCCCTCAAACGCTACGATCCCGGCCACCCCGATGCCGGTCCCGATGGGTATGTTTCCTACCCGGATATTAATCCCCTCACAGAGATGGTGGACCTGATGGGGGCGACACGTGCATATGGTCTCAATGCCTCCGCAGTACAGGCCGAAAAAGGAATGATCGGCTCGGCGCTCGACATCATTAAGTCTTGAGGGCGGGGCGGGATTGAACGGTGTCAAAGCGGGAATGAACGTGCGCGGTTTCCCGGATTGGTACGGTTCGAATCGGCGTAGTGGGCACGTGAAGAAATCGAAAGAGGGGAAGAACGATGCTACCAGCCATGAGTGGAATTGAAGCCGGATTGAATCTGCTGGCGGCGGGGACGCCGTCTGCTGCGGCGCCGGGGAGTCCGGGCCTGAGCGCTGTGGCTGCTGGCGGCGCGCCGGTGCCCTTTGGCGATCTGCTCACCGATGCGGTCGGCCAGGTAAACCAGCTGGAGAGCCAGGCCCACACCGCTGTTGTCGGATTGATGAGCGGTTCCGGGGTCGATGTGCATCAGGCGATGATAGCGGCCCAGAAGGCCAGCATGGCCTTCGAGCTGGCGCTCTCCGTTCGGAACAAGGCGATTCAGGCCTATCAACAGGTCATCGGGATGCAGTTTTAATCCGGGCAATCCTACCGGCCAGGTCGTTCACAAATAGTTTCAACCAGGTTTATCAACCGTCAACAGGAAACGGGACTCATGGCCACCGGAACACAATTGGAAAAACCTCCGTCAGCCGTGGGAGGCACACAGCCCTTGCAAGGGCAGGTGGCTGGGATGTGGGGTAACGCGCAGGCGCGCTGGACAGCGATGCTCCCTGCACAGCGTTTCTGGGCCGGAGTGGCCGCGGCTCTGCTGGTGGCGATGATCGCAGGTTTGAGCTGGTATGCGCTGCGCACGGACTGGCGGATTCTCTATGCCGATCTCGACCCCGAGGACGCCCGCCAGACGGGACTGATTCTCACTCAGGCGCAGATTCCCTATGAGCCGACGGCGAATGGAGCAGGCATCCGGGTGCCTGCGGCGCAACTGGACAAGGCGCGGCTGGTCACAGCGGCCAAAGGAGGCGTCAAGAGCGGCCGTCTGGGCTTTGAGATCTTCGACAAGCCCAACTGGGTGGGTTCGGAGTTTGACGAGCAGGTCAATTATCAGCGCGCCCTCGAAGGAGAGTTGGAGCATACCGTCGGCACCTTGTCCGACGTCGAATCGGCGCGAGTACACCTGGTGCTGCCGCACGATTCGCTCTTCCGCGAGCAGGAACGGCCCTCGAAAGCCTCAGTGGTTCTTAAACTTCGCCACCGCACGCTGGCCGACGGGGAGCCGGAGGCGATTCGCAATCTGGTGGCCTCGGCCGTCGATGGCCTCTCTCCCGACCGGGTGGTTCTGGTTGACGCCGCCGGCAACTTGCCGCTGGGACCGAAGACCGCCGACGCGATGCGGCTGACCGCCGAGCAGGAGCTTGAAGAAAAACTGATTGCCACGCTCGAACCGGTCACCGGCGCGGGTAATGTGCGCGCCTCGGTGACGCTGGACTACGACCCGGCAGCAACGGAAGAGACCCAGGAGACCTACGACCCGGACCAGACAGTGACTCTCTCAATGCAGCGTACCGAGCAGACCACCGGGCCGCAGGCAATTCCCGCCGGGGTTCCGGGCACAGCTTCAAATGCGCCCAACTCGCAAGCGCTGCCGGTCTACCCACAGCAAAGTACGCAACCTCAATCGGCCAAAACCGAGTCCGGCACCTACGGAGCGTCGAAGACCACCCGGCACATGGTTGAAAATCCCGGAAAAGTCCGGCGCATGACAGCGGCGATTGTGGTCAACGATAGGTTGGCTACCGCAGCCGGCAAAGGCAAACTGGCGCAGTGGCAGCCGCGCACGGCGGACGAGTTGCGCCACCTGACAGCACTAGCCCAGGCGGCGGTGGGCTATGACACGGCGCGCGGTGATCTTTTGACCGTCGAAGACCTGGCCTTTGACGACAATCGTCCGCCAGTTCCGCCCACGATTCAGGAGCAGATTCTTGCGACTGCACAGAGTTCTCAGGTTTTGATCAAATACGCTGCATTGCTGCTGGGTTTGCTGGTTGTTCTCGCCCTCGGGGTCCGCCCGGCCCTGGCCCGGCTCTCCGCCCCGCCCAAGTTTGCTGCGCAGAAGGCGTTACCGGGTTCGGTAGCTGCTCCGCCGGTGCCTGTGATTCATACGCAGGAGTCGCTGGCCCTTGAAGCAGAACGGGCGCGTGTGCAGGAGATATTTGACCAGGTCACCGGCCACCTGAAACAGGAGCCGACGCAGAGTTCCCGTCTGTTGCAGAGCTGGATTCACTCCGATTGACCGGCTCATTGAGCGCAGGCGGTTATCGAGATAGGGACGCGGCGGGAAATCTGCCGGAAGAAAGGAACGAAGGCCTTGGCCGACGGAGAACATCAGGAGAAGCGGCGGGCGACGTCGCAGATGTCCGGCCTGCGCAAGGCCGCGGTCCTGCTGGTGGCCGTCGGCGAGGATCTGGCCAAGGAGATTCTGCGCGCTCTGCCCGAGCAGGATGTGCAGCGGCTGACCGAGGAGCTGGCCGACCTGCGTGGCGTCACTGCCGAGGTCTCGCAGGAGGTGCTGGAGGAGTTCTGGCAGCTGCTTGAGACCCAGAACTTCATGGTGCATGGGGGATTGGATTACGCCAGCAGGCTCCTGGTGGATGCCTTCGGCAAGCAGCGTGCCGACGATCTGCTCATGCTGGTGCGCCGTTCTCAGGAGGCCGCGCAGGGCAACCTGGCCAAGCTGCAGCGCACCGATCCTCAGCAGTTGGGCAAACTACTCGATGCCGAGCATCCGCAGACGATTGCGCTGGTGCTGGCGCATCTTGACCCGCGCCGGGCCTCGATGGTGCTCGACAACCTGACCGAGGATCACAAGGTCGTCTCGATCCAGCGGCTGGCTGAGATGCGCCAGTTTTCTCCTGAAATGGCGCAGAAGGTTGCGCTGGTTCTGCACCGCCGGCTGGAAAACGTCGGCGATACCGGCCGCAAGAGCTATTCGGGTTACAAGGCCGTGGCCGACCTGCTCAACCGGCTCAATGCCGAGGAGGCAAAGAAGATTCTCGAAGCCATCGAGGTTGGTCAGCCCGAGCTGGCCTTGAGCATCCGCAACCTGATGTTTACCTTCGAGGACCTGATCGCCGTGCCTGCGGCCAGCATCCGCGAGATCGTATCGGGCGTGGATAAACGGCAACTGGCGCTGGCCCTGCGCGGAGCCAATGAAGAGCTGCGCGCCCAGGTCTTCAAGGCAATGAGTTCGCGCGCCGTCGAGATGCTCAAGGAAGACATGGAAGTTCTCGGGCCGGTCCGTTCCCGCGAGGTGGCCCAGGCCCAGCAGGAGATCCTGAACCTGGCCAGGCGGCTCGAAGCCGAGGGCAAGGTCATTCTCAAGATGGAAACGGGTGACGAGATGCTGGCCTAGGCTGCGGCCAGAGTTGCGAAAGACGAAGTCGCTGCGGGGCAAAAAATGCAGATTGGTTTTGAAGGCACCGCAGAACAAGGAAGAGAATCCGATTGGCGCAAATGCAAACTCCAACCCGTGACAACCCGCTGGTGCACGTCGACCTCTTCGAGTATCCGGCGGCGGCCGACAATCCCGAGCGTCCTCCGTGGCCCGGTTGGGAAGAGGCCGGAGGCGCAGGGGCTAGCGAGGCGTCTGTGGCGCACAGCGCCGCCGAGTCGAAGCGCAACGCGGAGTTCGAACAGCGAATAGCGCAGGAGACGCAGAGAGCCTTTGAAGCAGGCCGGGAGCGTGGACGGGCCGAGGGCCGCGCCGCCGAACAGGAAGCCCAGGCGGCAAGCGTTGAGGCCGGCCGGGAACGCCAGATTCGGCAAACGGCGGAACTGGTTGAGAACTTTGTCCGCGAACGAGACCGCTATCTGCAGAAGGTGGAACATGAGGTCGTGGAACTGGCCCTGGCGGTTGCCGCGCGGATTCTGCGCCGCGAGGCGCAGATGGACCCGCTGCTGCTGACCGGAGCGGTGCGCGTGGCTCTCGGGCAGCTTGCGGGTTCAACACGGGTCACGCTCAAAGTGCCGCCTCTCGAGCCTCGACCTCTGGGAAGAGGCCATTGCCACGATGCCCAAGCTGGCGCTGAAGCCAACAGTTGCAGCCGGGGAGGGAATGCGGCTCGGCGATTGCCGGATGGAGGCCGAGCTTGGTTCGGTCGATCTGGGAATTCGGGCACAGCTGGCAGAGATCGAGCGAGGCTTCTTTGACCGGGTTGGCGCTCCAGTCGCAAGCAGGAAACCGGCGCCGGTTCTCCGCCCTGCATCGGTTGACGCCCAGGCCGCCGCTGCTGATCCGCAACCAAAGGCGCAGCCAGGGACGAGTCAGGTATCCCACGCAGAAGTGCACGACCAGCAGTTTGCAGGGGTCCGGCCATGACTGCTTTGCTCGAACCCTACGCCGCGAAGCTGCGCCGTGGCCAGCCCTGGCGCTGGCAGGGACAGGTGCTTGAGTCCGTCGGGCAGACAATCGAATCCGCCGGGCCGCTGGCCTCGGTTGGAGAAGTCTGCGAGATTCGCGATCAGTCAGGCGGCATCCATCTCGCTGAGGTGATCGGATTCCGCGGCACCAACGTTCTGACCATGCCAGTCGAGAACACCGAGGGAATTCGCTTTGGGGACGCGGTCGAGTCGCTCGGGAGGCGGCCGGAGTTCGAGGTGGGTCCGGCGCTGATGGGCCGGGTATTGAACGCTCTCGGCGATCCTATCGATTCGAAACCTGTGCCGCGTTGCTCCGCTGCGCTGCCTCTCGACGGGTTGGTGCGCGCTCCGCTCGAGCGCGAGTCAATTCGCACCCCGCTGGGCACCGGAATTCGCGCCATCGACGGTCTGCTGACGGTAGGCCGCGGTCAGCGCGTGGGCATCTTCGGCGGCTCTGGCGTTGGAAAGAGCACATTAATCGGCATGATGACCCGCAACACCGAGGCTGACATCACCGTGGTCGGCCTGGTCGGAGAGCGGGGCCGCGAGGTGGGCGAATTCCTCGAAGGCTCACTCGGCATTGAGGGCCGGGCGCGTTCGGTTGTCGTTGTTTCCACCTCTGACCAGTCGCCGCTGATGCGCATGCGCGCGGCGCTGGCCGCAACCACGGCGGCCGAGTACTTTGCCGCGCAGGGCAAGCATGTCCTGCTGGTCCTCGATTCTCTAACCCGCTTCGCGATGGCGGCGCGGGAGATCGGTCTTGCCGCCGGTGAGCCGCCGACCAACAAGGGCTACACGCCCTCGGTCTTTTCCCGGCTGGCCCGGCTGATTGAGCGGACCGGGAACTTCCGCTCCGGGTCAATCACTGCCTTTTACACGGTTCTAATGGAGGGCGACGATCAGCAGGACCCGCTGGTGGATGCGGTTCGGGCACTGCTCGATGGGCATATTGTTCTCTCCCGTGCGCTCGCTGCCGAGGGCTGGTACCCGCCGATTCAGATACTCGACTCGATCAGCCGCCTGATGCCTGCCGTTGCCGAGGCCGGTCATCGGGAACAGTCCGCTCTGGTACGGCGGCTGATGGCCGTCTACGCCCGCTCAGAAGATCTCGTCCGCATTGGAGCTTACAAACCTGGCGCAGACGAAGACCTGGACCGCGCTCTAAATGCGCGCTCAGCCTTGCGCGGATTTCTGACTCAGGATGCGGGAGAGCGGATGCGCTTCAGCGATTGCCTGAATCGTCTGGCGGCTCTGGCAGCGGAGATTTGAGCAATGCCCGTTTCACGAACGCTTTCGCGATTGTTGCGGGTGCGCGAGCTTGAAGAAGAACAGCGACGGCTGGCGCTCGAATCCGCTCAGCTGGAACTGCTCCGGCTCGAAGCGGCTCTGGCAGCCACCGGGGAGCGCGACCGGCAGGGGCGGGCGTTGGTGACCGCAAGCGCCCGCAGCGGAAATCTTCCAGACCGGTTGGCGGGACTGGAAGAGAGCCGGGCCTCCACCCGGCATCTTAAGGCCTTGGAGCCGCGCATTGCGAACAGCGCAGAGGTTGTCGAAGAGCGGCGCGAGGATTTTCTGGAGAAACGCATCGAGCGCCGCCAGGTCGAGACGCTGATTGAAGAGTCCGAGGCCCGCGAGGAGGTGGATGCGGGAAGGCGCGGACAGCAAAGCCTCGATGCCTGGTTCGGCGGGCGAAAGCATCACGCAGAGCTAGTCGCGCAACGGATCGCCGAGCGGGCGGCAGCGCCTTCTCCCGGCACAGCCGAGGAAAGCTCTTCTAATCTTGAGAAAAAATCCACCTAATAGTCATTCCACGGATCAAAATTGGGAAAATCCAGTCATTTTCCTGACATTGCTCTAACCCCTCAGCCCCCGTTTTGGCGTCTCATCTGCTTTATCTTCCCGCATGACTGTTGCCGCAAGCATCGAAATTGTACCGGGGGGACCACCTTCTGCCGGTGGAGTCGCCAGTGCGGGGTCGGGACGCAGCCTGGGAGCAGGGAAGGCGCTCATAGCCGGAAACTCAGGCGCATCGAACCCTGCATTTGCTTCGCTCACCAGCTCAACTGGAGCATCCCCGGCGAGCTTCCGCGCTGGACTGCAACCACTCCTTGACGCACTGAATCTTGACGCACTGAATACGGACCTGGGTTCAGGGACGGATACAGGCGCGGCCGCTGTTTTGCGTTCCGGACTGAGCGCCAATTCTCCGTCTGGCACAAACGCTGCCGTAAAGAGACCGATTGCCCCGGCAACGGATACGAATTACTCGCCCACGGCGAAAGCTCCCAGCACCAAAACTCCCGACCTCACGCCGGCATCTTTGCCCGTAGCGCTCCAGAAAACAGCAAGTGTTGCTCTTTGGACGACGACTGCGCAGCCGGAGGGGACGCGAGAGGCTGGCCGGAAGTCATCCAGCGATCAACCCCCCGGCGCGACGGCCGCCTCACGAGAGAAGAAACCGGCAGCCGCGCCTCCGGCATTGAGCGTGAATGGGGTGAGCCTGGGAGTTTCTGCTCCTCCGCTGCAAAATCTGCCTGCAACCGAACTGGCTGCGCCGGTCGTGGCTCGAAACCCTGTTTCATCAACCGTACCGGCTCTCCCAAGAAATCTACCTTCTAACCTTGGCGTGCAAGAGAATCAGGGCAACGGACAGAGCGGCGTCGAGAAACCAAGCGGTAAAACCACGGACGCTGCTGCATCCGTCTCCAGGAATTCCTCAGAGCCAAGAATCTCCCCATTACAGATTTCCCCTCCAGTTCATTCTGGCGCCGATTCAACCGTTGAGCCGGAGACGAAGCCAGTCGGTGCTTCGAGTAGCTGGAATCTTCGGGCGGCTGGTGCGGTTTCCACTGCTGGTGAGCCGCTCCCAGCATCCGGGTTGCGAGCTTCCGCGAGTCCAAATCCGCAACCCAGCGCAACTAATCTCTTTGCGAGACCGGAGGCCGAAAACATCTCTGCTGTCTCCCCAACGCCTCCTGATTCTTCCCGTGTCTCAGCGGCAACTCTCGCGCCTGCAACAATGCGACAGGAGAAGCCGATAGAGTCCGTCGGCCAATCGGAGCCCCGCAGCGTGCCGCCGGTGTCCATCTCAACCGGCACACAGTTGACCGCTCTGCCTGTCGCTGCTGCCACTCCGGCAGTTTTGGCGTCTCAAATAAATCCCTCCCCCGCAGCGCAGAATCTCCAAGTAAGTTCGCCGAATGTCGCGACGCAAGTTCAACTCCAGAAGGCAGATACGCCAATAGTCTCAAGTCATCTATTCAATTCGGTCTCGATCTCTGATCCGGTTAAAGCCGTGAGTCAAAGCGGAGTCGATTCCACGCAGCCGCTGCATGAAACTGGCGTACTTGCGACGGCTACAGAAAATATTCGGCAAACGACTGGTTCGCTGCAAGCCAATGCCACGGCGGCGGTAACAATCGCACCCGGCAAAATCGAGGAGCTTACTCCGGGTTCTCTTCCAGACGCCGCAATTTCAGGAATACAGCCGCCAGTCAGTATCGAGCCAGTTGCTGTTTCGACTGCGCCGGTAAAGTCTGTAATTCCTCCAATGCGCGGGGATAAGCAAAGCGCTTCCGCCGGCACGGCAACTGCCGTGAGCAACCGGGCGCCATCTTCCAGCGGAGTGCAGACGGTTGCTCCATCGCCGGCGAAGAATAATATCGCCCAGCCCCAGGTAACTCCCGATGACCGTCCAGTGCACGAAGCTGCGGCTCATAGCGACGCTCAAGCTGGCAATTCTGCCGGAACGGTTTCACCACATGCCGTGCAACAATCCGCGGCACAGGGAATCGTCCATCCGCCGCCCTCGTCGAACGCGCAACCAGCCATCGATTCAGCCGGGACGCGGGGGGTGGTGAATCCTGTTGGACCAGTCTTGAACAACACGGGCGCAGTCGCGATTCCGAGCGCGGAAAGTCGGGAGACCTTCGCCGCACTCGACGCTGAGCCTGCTAGTGCGCCTGCGACCTGGGTTCATGCAGGTAGCAATCAGGCGGAAGCGGGATTCAATGATCCGAATCTGGGCTGGGTGAGCGTACGTGCAGATCAATCCGGTGGAGCGATTCACGCCACTCTGGTTCCCGGTTCAAGTGAGGCGGCCTCGGCACTGAGCAGTCATCTGGACGGATTGAACGCTTACCTCGACAGCCGCCACTCACCGGTCCAGTCCTTGACGGTGGCAGAGCCGGAAGGCCGTTCATCCTCATGGGGCGGAGATTCCGGCATGAACCAGGGGATGCGGCAGGGAATGAGTGATGGGACGCAGCAGGGCACAGGCCAGGATACTGGCAGCGGCTACGGGCAGAGGAGTGATTCCGATTCCGGCTTCCAGATCGGACCAGCGGCAGATGCCCGGAGCACCTCAACCGAAGTTTCATCGCAGGCTGGGGTCTCGCCGGTGTCTTCGCCGACCGCGGATTTCTCCAATGGAGTGCACATTTCAGTAATCGCCTGAGCAGTTGTTTGGAGAGTGTGGGAAGAGCGGTTTTTTGCTTGAACGGCGGGCGCGACAAAGCAGGACTGATTGCGTGAAGGACAGAAAGAGGAGGCAGTATGGCAACAGCGGCATCAGGGATTTGGAATTCGCATCATGCGGCGGCTGGACCGTTGGGACAGTTGGGCCAATTAACCGGCGGCAAGGCTGCGGGATTATCCGCCGGCAATCCGATGGCAGCGACTTCGACTGCTTCTCCGGCAGACAGTTCAACATCCTCATCTTCATCGACGGACTCGTCCACGATTTCTGCCAATGATTTTCTGACCCTGCTGGTGACGGAGATGCAGAATCAGGATCCGACTGCGGATACCGATCCCAACGAGTACATCAACCAGTTGGTGCAGGTGAACAGCCTGGAGCAGTTGATCGACATCAATCAGAATCTGCAGACAGTGCTGGGCGCGGCCAGCGCCCAGGCTTCATCGAACTCATTGCCAGCCTCGCCAGCTTCCACCGCTGCTGCCGGATCGGCAACCCGCGCGGCTGCCAATGCGCTTTCACAGGCACAAGCCAACTCCTCTGGGGCCGGACCCTCGCTGGCGCAGTCCGGTGCCGGACCAGGTGCAAGCTGGGGCGCAAATCCCTCCCCGCCGGCAGCTACCTCTGGCAACCTCGGCATCCCCTCGGCCACTCCCGCCTCCCTCCAAGTAGCGCAAGCTTTGAGCGGCAAGCCCCATAACCAACCCTTCGACCACGGGAAATCGTTCCCGCGGTAACCTTCTCCACTGCTGGCCGCCAAGGCCTGCGCAACCTTTGACGAAACCAAGAGGAGAATCACCATGGCAAGTTTCTTTATTCCGCTGACAGGGCTTGAGTCAGATTCGACGGCCTTGAACACGATCGCCAATGACCTGGCCAACATGAATACCACCGGTTTCAAAGCGCAAACCACCAACTTCGCAGATCTCTTCTATCAGCAGATCGGCCAGCAGGGATCGGGCGATGAGATCCAAGTCGGCGCTGGTGTGCAGGTAGCCTCGAATGAAACGAACTTCGGTCAAGGATCCTTTGAGACCACGGGTGTGGCCACCGATGTGGCTTTGAACGGCAATGGGTTTTTCGTCGTCAACAACCCCGGAGGCACCACCTATCAGTACACCCGTGACGGCAACTTCACGCTGGATAGCAGCAACAACCTGATCACCGACAGTGGGCAGCAGGTGATGGGTTATCCGGCCGTCAACGGTGTGGTGAATACCAACTCTCCGATTACGGCCATCAACATTCCCAGCAGCCAGGCGCCGTCGGCTACGACCACCCTCAGCATGACCACGAACCTTGATTCGACCACGGCCGCAGCCGGAACCTACCCGGCACAGATCACAGTTTATGACTCGCTCGGCGAGCCGCACGTTGCTACTGTCACCTACACGCAGGCTGGGGTAAACACTTGGACCTACTCGGTTGCGCTGCCTGCCGCGGATTTTACCGCCGGTGTTTCGGTCCCCGTGACCGGCACAATGGTCTTTAATGCCAATGGAAACCTGTCAACCGTTGCGCAGGGTGCTGGCCCGGCGACCCCGGTCGGCACTGCGGTCGGAGATGTTTCCAGCATCCCGCTGGCCTTCGCTGGCCTGAAAGACGGAGCTGCGAATCTGGCCATTGGATGGAACCTGATGGGCTCCAACGGCCAGAACCCCAATATCACGCAAACCGATGCTGCCTCTGCCATACCCGCTTCGTCCCAGAACGGCTACCAAACCGGTCAGGAGCAGCAAATCAGCATCACTGATAACGGCACAGTCAACGTTCAGTTCTCCAATGGCCAGACGGTAGCTGTTGGACAATTAGCGCTGGCGAATGTCCAGAATCTCCAAGGGTTGCAGTTGTTGGGTGATGGCAACTATGGTACAACGCTGGCCTCAGGCTCAGCGGCCATTGCCGCCTCCGGTACTGCCGGCCTGGGTTCAGTACAGGGTGGGACGCTGGAAGGTTCGAACGTGAACATCTCAGCGGAGTTCTCCGACCTGATCATCGCCCAGCGCGCCTTCGAGGCAAACTCCAAATCGGTGACTACATTCGACACCGTTACCCAGGAAACCATCAACATGGTCCACTAAACACCGGCTGATAGACCGACGCTTCCAACCACGCACGCAAAGCCCTGCCCCGGCGATAATTTTTTCGCCATGGGCAGGGCTTTATGCGCATATGTGCAGCAACAAATCTACAAAGAGAAACAAAGGTCACGGACACGGTGATAAACTTTGGGTAAACGCTATCTCAGATTCAAATGCCGTTCATTGTCATCGGCGCTGAGCGGCGCAAGGACACAATAATGCAGCTTGCCTCCCTCCGTGAAGAAGTCCTGTTCGCCAACCGTGAGATTGCCCGGCGCGGCCTTGCTCCGCACACCTGGGGAAACGCCAGCGGCATTGATCGCTCCGGCGCCGAACCGTTGGTCGTTATCAAGCCCAGCGGCGTGGACTACGCCAAACTCACTGCCGAAGATCTGGTGGTCACCACCCTGGAAGGCAAAGTGGTGGAGGGCACACTGCGCCCGTCCAGTGATCTAGAGACGCACATCCTGCTTTACCGCGAGTTTCCCAAGATCGGGGGCGTCGTCCACACCCATTCGGAGTTTGCAACATCCTGGGCGCAGGCATGCCGGCCCATCCCTTGCCTGGGAACCACCCATGCCGACTACTTTCATGGGCCGATTCCGGTCACGGAACCGCTCACCGCCGACGAGGTAGCCAACGGCTATGAGCGCAATACCGGCGTGGCAATTGTGCGCCGCTTTGCCCTGGACGGAATCAACCCAATCGCTGTCCCCGGAGTTCTTGCGGCCGGCCATGCTCCGTTTGCATGGGGAAAATCGGCTACCCAAGCTGTCGATCATGCTGATGTCTTGGAATATATCGCCCGCATGGCCTTCCGCAGCGTTTTACTAGGCGCTCCTGAGGCTGGGCTTCCATCTTACGTTGGCGAACTGCATTATCAGCGCAAACATGGACCCAAAGCGACCTATGGACAGCTTTGAGATCGAGCAATCCGAGGAGTCTTCCCATACCCGGCATTGTTCAAGTTGCTTATTGTTTTACATAGGTAGATATTGATTTTCAGAGATAGAATCCATTTTATTGAAGTCTTTTTATTATCTGATGCCTCACATGGGTGACATTTCATTGAACCGGTCGTCCATATCAGGCGTATTCTCAATCAATTGACCACGTGTCGTGCTGGTGCTGGCAGACCGCTTCAGCATGGCAACTAACGTGCATTCTCTTTTGTGGATGTAAGAGTTTCCGATGGCGACTGGCCTGTTCAACCGCTTTCAAGCGACGATCCTCTTCCTGGCGACTGCCGGGCTTTTTGTGCTGGCGGTGCTGAACTTTCGCCAGGAGAGCCAGTTTCAGCAGCCCGATGACGGGGTCTATTGGCGGGAGACCGCAGGTGGCCTTGAAGCAGTCAAGGTTCTGCACAACAGCCCCGCTCAGCGGGCCGGAATCCGGGTGGGCGATCTTCTGACACGCGTCGCGGTGCAGCCGGTTGCGACTGCTCAACCCTCTGATCTTGATTCCAGCGATCTGCTGGGCGCGGTCAAGCCGCTCCCCGATACAGAGCCGGTGCAGCCGGGGAAGGCCGCGTCGAAGCCGGCCGCAACGAGGCTTACCGGAGCGGGCGTCCCGGATGAAAACTGCGCGCGGAAGGTTGAGCTCCTCTCCGATTTTGAGCATGGCCTCTACTGCGTCGGACCGTACGGCAAGGCAGTTTATTCAATCTCCCGCAACGGCATTCCCTTATATCCTCCGCCTGTGGTTATTCCCGAACCGCTGGACCGCAGCCGTGCGCAGGGTCTGCGCGTTATCGGGCTGATCTATCTGGCCATCGGCATTTACGTTCTCTTTCGCCGCTGGTCGGCACTGCGGGCCACGCATTTCTATATTTTCTGCCTGGTTTCGTTTGCGCTCTACGCGCTGAAATATACCGCCAAGCTGGATGGGCTGGACTGGACCGTCTTCTGGACCAACCTCGTAGCCGACTCATTGCAGCCGGCTCTGCTGGTGCATTTTGCGCTCAGTTTCCCTGAAGAGCGACTCAGAAGCGCGGGCCGCCGCTGGCTGGTCGCGCTGATCTATGCTCCAGGCGTGGTGCTGCTTGGCCTGTGGCTGATGGCCATTAACGAATGGCAGGCGACGGGGCTTCTGAAGCACAGACTAGAACAAGCCGGAGTCGGCTACGAAGCATTCTTTTATGTGCTGGCGGCACTGCTTTTCCTGCGCAGCTACAGCCAGGCCGGCACGCCATTGTTGCGCCAGCAGTTGAAGTGGCTCACGCGCGGCGCGGGATTGGCCTTCGTCCCTTTTACGCTGCTCTACGCCCTTCCGTTCCTCTTTGACCGGCCCATGAATGACTGGGTCACCAAACTGGCTGAGTTTTCCATCATCTTTCTTCCGCTGACCTTCAGTTGGGCCATTGTCCGCTACCGGCTGATGGACACCGATCTGATCTTCAAGCGCGGCGTGGCCTACACGCTGGCCACCGGCCTATTGGTCGGCGCATACTTCGGGGTTATCGCTCTGGCTGCCGAAGTTGTTCATACGCAGATGCCAGAGTCTGTGCGCGAGGCGAGCCTGGTACTCGCTATTCTGGTAACGGCCGCCATTATCGACCCGCTCAAGCGCAGGATTCAGGGCTGGGTCGACAAGGTCTTCGACCGCCATCGTTATGACTACCGCAAAGCGCTGGTTGAGTTTGGCCGTGGACTGAGCTCGGAAACAAATCTTGACGCTCTGCTAGAGTCCATCGTTGAGCGTCTGCCTCGCACGCTCCTGGTCGCCCGCGTTGGCGTCTTCCTCGCGGACCAGCCAGGTCAGTTGCGTCTGGCAGCTTCGCATGGGTTGCCCGTCGAGGCGACTGCCGCCAAAAAATATCTGGCCCTGGGCTTTCTGGATTTCGATCATCAGGCAGAAGACCACTCGCACATCTTCCTCGAAAATGCTCAGCAGGCCTTGCACCTTCCTGAGGATGAACAGCACACCGCGGGGCTGCTTGATCTGAACTACTATTTGCCGTGTCGTGTTCAGGATGGAGCGACCACCCGCACCATTGCTGTCATCGGCCTGGGCCGCACCATAGGCGGCGATTTCCTCTCCAGCGAAGATGTCGAGTTGCTCGAATCGCTGGCAAGCTACATCGGCATCGCCCTCCAGAACGCCAGCCTCTATAAGCGCCTCGAAGAGAAGATTGGCGAGTTCGAGCGGCTCAAGGAATTCAACGAGAACATCGTCGAGTCCATCAACGTCGGCATTCTCGCGGTCGATCTGAATGACCGCATCGAGAGTTGGAACGCGCAGATGGAGGCCATGTACGCCTTCAGCCGCTCCGAAGCCATCGGCCAGGTACTTCGTACTGTTTTCCCTGTCGAGTTCATTGAAGCGCTGGACAGTTTCCGCAACCAGCCAGGCGTGCATCACCTGTACAAGTTCCGCCTGACTACACGCGCTGGTGAACAACGCACCGCCAACATTGCCGTTGCGCCTTTGCTCTCGCGAGACTTTATCTCTGTGGGCCGCATCATTCTGGTAGACGACATCACTGAGCGTGTCTCGCTCGAAGCCCAACTTGCACAGGCTGACAAGCTCAGTTCCATCGGGCTTCTTGCTGCCGGCGTTGCGCACGAAATCAACACGCCGCTGGCGGTGATCTCTTCCTATGCGCAGATGCTCTCCAAGCAGTTGAAGGGCGATGCAAAGCTCGGCCCGGTTCTGGACAAGATCACCCAGCAGAGTTTCCGGGCAGCCGAGATAGCCAATGGGTTGTTGAATTTCTCGCGCACCTCCACGACTGAGTTCCGCGAGACAAGCCTGAATCAAGTGATTCGCGAGACACTCTCGCTGCTCGATCATCAGTTCAAGACCGCGCAAATTGCAGTCGATCTCGATCTCGCCGAGGACCTGCCTGCCATTCACGGCAACCCCGGCAAGCTGCAACAGGTCTTCCTGAATCTTCTGCTTAACGCCAAGGATGCGATGCCCGCCGGTGGTCGTTTGCGCGTCGCGACGCTGGCCAATGGCCACGTCGAGGCTCTGGTTTCAGACTCCGGCTCCGGCATCGCGCCTGAAAATCTCAAGCGCATCTACGATCCATTTTTTACTACGAAGACAACGCCGAAACCCGGCGACCGCCGCGGCACCGGCCTGGGACTCTCCGTGTCCTACGGCATCATTCAGGAGCACGCCGGCAAAATCCGCGTTGAGAGCGCAGTAGGCGCCGGCACAACCTTTCATCTTGAGTTCCCGTTGCTGAGGAATACTGTTAATGCCTGAAGTTGAAATGCCTTTGAATCTTCCCCCCAATGCCAGCGCCGCAATCGGCGCCAGTATCCTCGTTATTGACGACGAGGCCAGCATCCGCGAATCGCTGGAAGTGCTGCTCACCCTCGAAGGCTACTCGGTGCGCATGGCTGTCGATGGCGAAGAGGGTCTGCGCATACTCGATCAGGACAACTTTGATATGGTGCTGCTCGACCTGGCGCTGCCCGGCCAGAGCGGCATGGAGCTTCTGCCGCAGATCAAGGAGCGCCAGCCGGATCTGCCGGTCATCATGCTCACCGCCTACGGCACCGTCGATAACGTCGTCGAGTCGATTCGCGCCGGCGCAGAAAACTTCGTCCAGAAGCCCTGGGATAACGAGAAGCTGCTCGCCGACATTCGCTCCGCGGTCGCCCGCCATCGTGCCGAGGAGGAGAATCTCCAGCTCAAGCGCACTCTCAAGCAGCGTTATAACTTTGCTAACATCGTGGGCAAGAGTGAGCCAATGCTGCGCGTCTTCGACCTCGTCGCTCAGGTCGCGCCCAGCCGCTCTACCGTGCTGATTCAAGGCGAGAGCGGCACCGGCAAGGAACTCATCGCCAAGGCAATCCACGCCAACTCGCCGCGCAAAGACAAGCCTTTCGTCCCCATCAACACCGGCGCAATGCCCTCGGAGCTGCTTGAGTCCACGCTCTTCGGTCATGTCAAGGGCGCTTTCACATCTGCGGTTGCATCGAAGAAGGGTCTCTTCGAAGTCGCCAACGGCGGCACGCTCTTTCTCGACGAAATCGCCACGATGGGCATGGACACGCAGGCAAAGATTCTGCGTGTCTTGCAGGATCGCCGCTTCATGCACCTCGGCGGCATTCAAGAGATTCAGGTAGACGTGCGCATCATCGCCGCCACCAACATCGATCTCCGCCAGGCGGTGCGCGACGGCCAGTTCCGCGAAGACCTCTTCTACCGGCTCAACGTGATCAGCGTCGATCTGCCACCATTGCGAGCCCGCCGCGAAGACATCCCGCTGCTCGCCCAGCACTTTCTCGACTTCTACTCCCAGGAGAACGGCCTCGGCCTGCGCAAGCTCTCCAACGACGCCCTGCGAGCGCTGATGGATTACGAGTGGCCCGGCAATGTCCGTGAGCTTGAAAATTCAATCGAGCGCGGCGTCGTGCTTTCCAGCGGTCCCATCATTGGTTCCGATCTGCTGCCCGGCCAGATCACCGGTCGCAGCTTTCAGGATGCGCTGCTTGAGCACAACCCCAACGCCTCGCTCTTCGACATCCTCGAAGACATCGAGCGCCGCATCATCGTCGAAAAGCTGGAGCGATGCAACGGCAACCAGACCGACGCCGCTGAGCAGTTCCGCATCCCGCTCTCCACGCTCAACCAAAAAATCAAACGCCTCAACATCGAAATCCGCAAAAAGGGTCGCGAATAGTTGCGGTAAGCGTTCGGCTCTACTGGCCACTGTTCACTGTTCACTAATCGGTGGCCACGGATCCCTGAGCAGCGAAGAGATCCCCAGATCATTCCCGTAGCGTTCGACCTCGACCTCCGCCATCTGGATCGCCTGATGCATTCCGCGAAATGCAGGAATCGCATCCGAACCCATGATCTGCGGCGAAACATACAACTGGACGCGATCCACCAGCCCCGCCTCCAGCAGCGAAGTGTTCAACCGCGTGCCTGTCTCGGTGAGCAGCGTCAGAATGCCTTCATCGCCAAGTTTGTCCAGCACCTTGCTCAGCGGCACTCGACCCGCATCTGCAGCAAGAACCTCAACCCGCACACCCCTCGCGCGCAATCCTTCAATGCGGGCCTGATCCGTTGAAACGGTAAACACCACGAGATCGTTCTGCGCGGATGCGACAATCTTCGACGTAAGGGGAATGCGCAGAGCTGAATCCAGTACCACGCGCAGCAGAGGACGTCGTCGGCGCAATCCACTGCGGTCGGTAAACAGCGGATCATCGGCCAGCACAGTGTCTACGCCGGTCAGCACCGCGTCAGAGAGCCAGCGTAGCGTCTGCACAGATCCCCGCGAGGCCTCGTTGGTGATCCAGTAACTCTGGCCCTGCTGCTGCGCTCCCGGCGGCGGCGCAATGCGGCCATCCAGCGTCATCGCCACTTTCATCAGCACCAGCGGACGGCGATGCTGGCACCAGCGGGCAAAGCCCTCGTTGAGCCGCCGTGCTTCCGCCTCGCAAACACCCACGCTGGTAGCCATCCCAGCAGCCCGCAGCGCCTCCATACCATGACCGGCAACATTCGGGTTGGGATCAATCGTAGCTGCAACGACGCGCTTCAGTCCCGCCTCAATCAGCGCCTCGGTGCAAGGCGGAGTGCGTCCCGTGTGGTTGCACGGCTCCAGAGTGACGTAAGCCGTGCCGCCTTTGAGCCGTTCGCCCGCATGTTGCCTGGCGACGCTCAGGGCGACGGCTTCGGCATGGTCGAGCAGATCATATTCGTGCCAGCCCTCGCCAGCCACTTGCCCAGCGCAATCCAGAATCACGCAGCCGACAGCCGGGTTGGGCGAACTGACGGCAGTACTACGCCGGGCCAGTTCAAGGGCGCGTTGCATCCAATGGCGCTCTTGATTGAGCATATTCATCGAATCACTTTTTCAATATGTTGTTTTGCGCGCATATCAAACACTCACAGGAAGGCTCCGAAAAATGGCGAATGCTGGAAAGGGGAGCTGGATATTGTGGTCCATGAATCGTCGTCCAATCCCGGTGATACAGAATCGAGAACAAACTTATTTCACTATTCTCCATGTAGCGCCGCAAAGAATATGCCCACAAGTCTGCAAGTTGGATCATACGCGTCAGGCTGCTATCGACAAAGAGAGGCGTTTCAATAATGCGCTCGAAGAGTCCACCTTGTGCGAGGATTTTATCATCGCGGATTGCGCGCAAATGGTCCGTATGCTTAAGAGCGACCGTCACATTGTTGTCGTGAATGAGAAGACCGAACTCGCGTACGAGATTTCTTGAGTGTTTATTTCTGCGCTCGTCTGCACATTTCTTTTCGAGATCTTCAAGAAATTCTGCAAATTGAAGAACGACGTGAGAGAAGGCAAGCGAGTTGACCTGATCGGACTGATACTTAGCGAGAAAATATGATTTATCAATGCAAGAGGCAATCAAGACCGCCCAATCCCACTTGGAGATCACCTCAGCAATTTCCAAAGTAAGCTGATTCCGCTCATGCAAGGTCAGATGAATATAGGGATCAGTATGCCGGAAGACTTTCTTGAGCTGGGCATTGCGCTTGGCGATTCCCAGCTTTCTGACGCGATGAATCTCCGCAACCCGAAGTCGGGCAACCTGGGCGCGTCGCTCGTCCCAGCCCATCGCATCAAAGCCATCAATTTTGGATTGTTCGAGGTATTTGCGCAGCAGCCAGGCGGTGTGGAGTTCTTCGCTGGCAAGCCCATACCGGGCCATGATCGCAGAAACAGCCGCATCCGCCTCGCGCCAGCGCTCAATGGGAATTGCAATGCCCGCCAGCACGAAGTGTGTGCTGTTGCCGGGAATCTCCGGCACACCCGACTCGTCCAGGTAGCAGAGGTACATAAAGAAATAGCGTCTGAGCTCTTGGAGTATTCACTCCAAATCGAGGTGCTTGGCATCTCATCTCAGGCGCTGTTTCAATTATAGGCCAAATTTAGCTATGAACAAGCAAAATCTGCCTTAATTAGATAACCGCGTCTACCCCAAAAGCGAATCAACAAACGCGGCAGGCGAAAACTCCAGCAGGTCGCTCATCTGTTCGCCCACGCCCACAAAGCGCACCGGCAGGTTGAGTTCGCTGGCGATTGCCACGGCAATGCCGCCCTTGGCGGTACCGTCGAGCTTGGTTAGAACGATCCCCGTAACCCCAGCCGACTGCGTAAACTGCCGCGCCTGCTGCAATCCATTCTGCCCGGTTGTCGCATCCATCACCAGCAGCACTTCGTGCGGTGCGCCAGGGATCAATTTAGCCGCTGTGCGCCGCATCTTGTCCAGCTCATCCATCAGCCCGGTTTTGGTATGCAGGCGTCCAGCGGTATCCACAATCAGCTCGTCGATATTGCGGGCCTTGGCCGCGGAGGCAGCGTCATACAGCACCGCTGCCGGGTCGCCGCCTTGACGAGTCTTGATCATCTCCACTCCCGAGCGCGTAGCCCAGACTTCCAATTGCTCAATCGCAGCAGCCCGAAATGTGTCTGCGGCACAGAGTAGAACCGACTTTTCTTGCGCGCGATACCACGCGGCCAGTTTGCCACTGGTCGTGGTTTTTCCGGTTCCGTTGACGCCAACCAGAAATGTAACTTTCGGTGGGCTGTCCGGGGAGGGAAGCGGTTGCCTCGGCGCTTCGAGAATGACTCGCAACTGTCCCTTGAGCAACGAACGCAGCTCCTCGCCGCCGTCGATAGCTTGTCTTTTCGCCCGGTCGCGCAGCGCTTCGAGAATCATGGCCGTCGTCTGCACACCTAAATCGCTGGACAAGAGAACTGCTTCCAGGTCTTCGAGCGTCGATTCGTTCACCGTTCGGGTCAACGCAACCAGGCCTTCAATCTTGCTGCTCAGCGACTCGCGGGTGCGCGTCGCGGCCTGCTTCATGCGCTCGAAGAGACCCGCCCTGGGCTTTTCGGCCTCAGTTGCGGTTGCTGTTTCCGGGTTGTCTGTTGGAGCGTCGGGTTCGGCAGCCTTGCCACGGCCAAAGAGCTTGATCATGTGCTTGTCCAGTGCTGATTTTAAGGCATTCGGATGAAGGGTGTGTGAGAGCGGCTCATTGGAAAAGCTCAATGCCTTATGCGCCCGTTGCTCTGATTTATCTTAGATAGCAGCCCATGAAGCAGATTCTCACTCGCCTCGCGCTCACGCTGCCGGTTCTCTGGCTGGTGGTGTCGCTGGTCTTTCTGCTGATTCATCTGGTGCCTGGCGACCCAATTGACCAGATGCTGGGCGAGGGAGCTTCGCCGGCCGACAAGAGCGTATTGCGCCATGAATACGGCTTCGACCAGCCGCTTCACATCCAATACCTGCGCTACTGGAATGGCGTCTTTCATGGCGATCTCGGCAACTCGATTCGATTGCACGACTCAGTCTCGCATCTCGTTGCTGCCCGCTATCCCTACACGCTGGCGCTGACTCTCGCAGCTCTTGGGTTCGGCCTAGCGCTGGCGCTCCCCGCAGGACTGCTTGCTGCCGTGCACCGTGGACGCTTTCTCGATCAGAGTCTCTCTGTTGTCAGTCTTTTCGGTCTTTCGATTCCCGGTCTGGCGCTGGGACCGGTACTGATTCTGCTCTTTTCCATCACTCTAGGCTGGCTCCCAGTATCCGGTGCGAATTCTGCCGGAAATAATTCCATCGAATGGCCGTATCTGATTCTTCCGTCGCTGGCGATGGGCGCGTCTCTGGCGGCGATTCTTACCCGAATGGTGCGCACCGCAATGCTTGAAGAGCTGGGCCAGGACTACATCCGCACAGCGCGCGCCAAGGGGTTGAGCGAATTTGCGGTAGTCTGCCGCCACGCTCTTCCCAACGCGCTGGTTCCAATAATTACCGTTGTTGGATTGCAATTTGGCGCGTTGCTCGCCGGGGCGATTGTGACAGAAAAAATCTTCAGTTGGCCCGGCCTAGGCAGACTGACGGTCGACGCCATTTCCAACCGCGATTACGCGCTGGTGCAAGGCTGTTTGTTGTCAATTGGTTTGACCTACGTGCTCGTGAACCTGCTAACCGACGTAATTTATCGCTGGGTGAATCCGCGGATGAGGGCATAGCAGAATCAAGCGCAATCAAGTGGGATAATCTCTGCTTCCATCTTCCCGTCGGCTCCTGCAGTTAGCAAACCCACCGTAGGCTGTAATTCAAAACGTCGCGGCCCGCAAGAGCCGGGATTGAAATACAACACGCCCTTCTTCCAGCCAATCGACGCCCGGTGCGTGTGACCGGAAAGTACCGCGGCAAATGTTGCCGCTGCGGGGTCGAGATGCAGCGTGTTCAGATCGTGGAGCATATAAACATAGCGCCCCTCAATGAACAGCACCTCCGTCTCAGGGAGTTTGGCGCATGCTCCGTCGCGGTCAATGTTGCCTCGGATCGCCTTAACCGGAGCGATCTTCTGCAACTCCGCAAGGATCGAGATCTTGCCTACATCGCCGAGATGCAGAATCTGATCTACGCCGTCCAACGCCGGCACAACCTCTGGCCGCAGCAGTCCGTGCGTGTCGCTGACAACTCCGATCTTCATCTCTACCCGGCCAACCTAACCAATTGCTGGGCTTCCTGGCGGCGTCCTAGAATTGAAACGCGAGGAATGCGGCCGCGCACCATTGCAACCTCGTCGCAGCGATGCAGGCGGGGGCAGTTTTGGCAATCTTTGAATATCTTGTCGGGTAATTCGGATTTGTCTTCAACAACGCGGAAGCCGTATTTGAAAAAGAAATCCGGAATGCGTGTAAAGAGGCAAACGGATTGAATGCCGTGCAACTCGGCTTCTTCAATCAACACGCCGAGAACGCGCCCACCCGCGCCCTGGCCTTTGGCTTCAGGCTTTACTACAATCGAGCGCACCTCGCAGAGATGCGGTCCGTAGAAGTGGAGAGCGCCGCAACCGAGAAAGACGCCGCCGTCGGACTCGGCGACAGTAAAGTCGCGAATGTTTTCGCAGATCTCCGCAAACGGCCGCTTCAACAGCGTGCCGTCGGTAGAGAGCGAGTTGACCAGATCGTAGACATTTGACGCATCTTGCAGAAGCGCCTTACGCACCAGCATGGCGGCCCTCCTGTATAAGCGCGGCAATGTGTTCAGCAGCGGCGGCAATGGCATGGCGCACCTGTTCGCGCGCCGTCCCTCCGGCTACATTGTGGCAATCGAGGGTTGCCGTTAGAGTGATGGCAGCATAGAAGTCCTCACCGAATTCCGGGCCAAACTCGCGCAACTCATCGAGCGTCAGACTGTCCAACTCGACGCCTTTTTCCAGCGCAAAGCGAACGGCGTTACCGATCTTCTCATGCGCGGTGCGGAAGGGAACTCCCTTATGCACAAGATACGTTGCCGCCGCCATCGCGTTCAGATAGCCGGATTGCGCAGCCTCATTCATGCGCTCGCGGTTGAACTGCAGCGCAGCGGTGAAGCGCGCGATGATGTGCAGCATCTGCGGCACAAAGCCGACTTGAAAGAGCGGCTCCTGCGTCTCCTGCAAGTCTTTGTTGTAGGCCAGAGGCAAGCCCTTCAGTTGCAGCGTCACGGCCTCAGCCGCGCCGTGGATGCGGCCCACCTTGGCGCGGATCAACTCCGTCAAATCAGGATTCTTCTTCTGCGGCATCGCACTTGAACCGGTTGAAAAGGCTTCGGGCAACAACACAAATCCAAACTCCGCGGTGGCAAAGAGCGTAATCTCTTCGGCAAACCGGCTAACATGCAAACCAAGAAAGGTCAGCACATGAAGATATTCGAGAATGAAATCCCGGTCGCTGGTGGCGTCGATGGAGTTCGCGGTCGGAGCACTAAAGCTCAACTCCATTGAAGCAATCGCGCGATCCAGCGCCAGCGTTGCTCCAGCCACAGCTCCTGAACCAAGCGGGCAAAGGTTGACGCGCTTCTCGCAATCACGGAGCCGGGAGGCATCGCGCAGCAGCATCTCAACGTAGGCCAGCATCCAATGCGCCACAAGCACAGGCTCAGCGCGTTGAAGATGCGTATAGCTGGGCATCACGGCTTCGCCGGCGCGGCGCGCCTGCTCCACCAGTGAAAAAGCCCAGGCCGTGATGCCCTCAATCACCAGATCGATCTGCTTGCGCACATAGAGGCGCAGGTCTGTAGCGATCTGCTCATTGCGGCTGCGGCCTGTGTGCAGCTTTAGTCCAAGCGGACCGAGCCGCTCGGCCAGTGTCAGCTCGACAAAATGATGAATATCTTCAGCAGTTGCATGATGGCGCACCAGCGCCTTGCCCGCATCGGAGGCATGGTCCGCGGCTATAGCGCCGAGAGCCTTGCGAATCAGAGCGCCCTCTTCGGCTGTCAAGACTTTGGCCGCTACCAGCGCCGATGCATGAGCCTTGCTGGCGGCAATCTCTTCATCGAGTAGTCGCCAGTCAAAGGCAATAGACCGTTGCCACTCCTCGAACTCGGGGTCCAGCGGTGAGCGAAAGCGGCCTGACCACATTTTTCCGGATTGTTGTTCGTTTGACATTGATTCAAGTGTACCGAATGCTACTCCTTCTCTCTAGTGCTGTTCAGCTTGGGCATCTCGCTGCCTCTGCGCTGCTGGGTGCCCCATCCTTGCTGTCATCCTGAGCGAAGCGAAGGATCTGCTTCTCGAAATTCTTGCGCAAGGGTGGGATACCACGACACTATTCTTGGGCCGGATCAGCCCGATCAATAGAGCCACTGTTCAACCTGGGCATCTCGCTGCCTTTGCTGAGGGTAAGCAGTCCTGCCGCCGCGTAGGTAAGCAGCTTATCGCGGGTATCTGTGATGTCGAGATTGCGCATGGTGAGTTGGCCGATGCGGTCGCGCGGGGAGAAGGTCGACTCGGTCTTCTCCATGCTAAGACGCTCGGGATGAAAGGTGAGGTTGGGCGACTCGGTGTTGAGGATCGAGTAATCGTTGCCGCGCCGCAGTTCAAGCGTCACCTCGCCAGTGATCGGTTTGGCTACCCAGCGCTGGGCGGATTCGCGCAGCATGATGGCCTGTGAGTCGAACCAGCGGCCCTGGTAGAGCAGGCGGCCTAGCTTGCGGCCATGATCGCGGTACTGCTCGATCGTGTCTTCGTTGTGAATGCCCGTAATGAGGCGTTCGTAGGCGATGAAGAGCAGAGCAAGCCCCGGCGCTTCGTAGATGCCGCGAGATTTGGCTTCGATAATACGATTCTCGATCTGGTCCGACATGCCCAGCCCGTGCCGTCCTCCGATGCGATTGGCTTCAAGCAGCAGCTCGACCGGATCGCTGAATTGCTTGCCATTGAGCGCGACCGGATAGCCCTCTTCAAAACGGACGGTAACCTCTTCGCGCTTGATCTCGACATCGTCGCGCCAGAAAGCCGTGCCCATGATGGGGTCAACGATTTTGATAGAAGTAGAAAGCTGCTCTAGATCCTTTGCTTCGTGGGTTGCGCCCAGGATGTTGGAGTCAGTGGAGTAGGCCTTCTCGGCGGACATCTTATACGCAAAGCCATGCTGCTGCATGAAGGCGGACATCTCGGCGCGGCCTCCGAGTTCGTCAATAAAGGCCGCGTCGAGCCAGGGCTTGTAGACCTTGAGGCAGGGATTGACGAGCAGGCCGTAGCGGTAGAAGCGCTCAATGTCATTGCCCTTGAAGGTTGACCCGTCGCCCCAGATGTTTACCTCGTCCTCCTGCATCGCGGCTACCAGCATGGTGCCGGTAACGGCGCGGCCAATCGGAGTCGTGTTGAAGTAATACACTCCCGCCGTCGTAATGTGGAAGGCCCCCGATTGCAGCGCGGCGATGCCTTCGCGCACCAGCTGTGCGCGGCAATCGATAAGCCGTGCTTGCTCCGCACCGTATTCCATCGCTGCGCGCGGAATGGCGTCGTAGTCGGTTTCATCGGGCTGTCCCAGGTTGGCCGTGTAGGCGTAAGGGATGGCTCCCTTCCGCTTCATCCAATGCAGCGCGGCGGAAGTGTCAAGCCCGCCGGAGAAGGCAATGCCAACCTTCTGGCCGGCGGGCAAGGATTCGAGAATTACGGACATGCTTTGGAACTCCAAAAATGGAAGTGTGAAGAGTACTGAAAGTCAGCAGCCGGACGTCACCGAAGAGGCACCTATCCGCCCAGATTAAGGACATTGTTGACTATTAAAGAGAACATTGACAGTGGTTAAAGCTCGGACCGGCTTGTAACGGATAAGGTATGGTCTGTACCGATACGTCTTCACGGCGTCCAGCGCCGCCTGTTGTAGCATTGCTGGCCCGCTTTTGACGCTTAGATGCTCGACCGTCCCGGTTTCAGTAATCGTGACTTGCACAACTACAGTTCCGGAAAAATACCTTGTCCTGGCTATCGGAGGGCAAACGGGTGGTTCCTTTTTGACCAGCAGACCTGAGGCAAATCTCGCTGAAATCGTAACTGTCGTATTGCCTTGCGGGTCTTGGTCGTTAGTAGCTTTCTGCTGCGCTGAAGCAGTGTGCGAGAGGCAGGTAATGAATAGGGCCATCAGTGCTAATTTTGTTTGCGTGAACATGATTGTATTCTCCCTTTCATTCCAAGACAGACGATCTAGCGCTTCAAAGTGGAATAATCTCTGTTTACTGAAAACTCGCCGAATTTGGCAGTCCGCCGAGCAGCAGCAACAGCAGCGCCTTCTGCGCGTGCATTCGATTTTCCGCCTGGTCAAAAACAATCGACTGCGGGCTGTCGAGTACCTGATCCGTGACTTCCGCATTGCGCCGCGCGGGCAGGCAATGCATAAACACCGCGTGAGACGCGGCCTTCGACATCAACGCTTCATTGACCTGGAATGGCCGGAAGATCGGCGCGCGTTTTGTTGACTCATGCTCGAAGCCCATGCTGACACAAACATCCGTATAGACTGCATCGGCGCCATCGACCGCGACTTGAGGATCTTGGAGCAGCCGCACCTCGCATCCCTGCGCCTGCGCCATATCCCGTGCCAGAGTGACAATCTCGATATCCGGCGAGTAGCCGCGCGGCGTTGCAATCGTAACGTTCGCGCCCAATTGCGCTCCGGTCAGCATTAGCGAGTGGCAAACGTTGTTGCCATCGCCGACATAAGTAAAGTTGAGCCCTTGGACTGAGCCGAAATGCTCGTCGAGCGTCATGAAATCGGCCAGCGCCTGGCAGGGATGCTCGAAGTCCGAGAGCGCATTGATCACCGGCACGCGCGAGTTCGCGGCCATTTCCACAATGGTGTCATGCGCGTAAGTGCGCAGCACAATCACATCCACCCAGCGCTCCACGTTGCGCGCGATATCGGCCACGGACTCGCGCTCGCCGAGCAGCGAGTTAGTGTGGTCGAGAAAGATCGCATTGCCGCCCAGCGTATTGATGCCGGTCTCAAAGCTGAGGCGCGTACGCAGGCTGGCCTTCTCAAACATCAACACCATCTGCTTGGCGTCGAGAGCGTGCCGGTAATCACGCGGGTTGCGCTTTACGTCGTGGCCGAGCTTAAGGATGGCGCGCACTTCGGCGCTCGATAGATCGGCGATGGAACACATGTCTTCGCCGCCGAGGCGCGCCGCAGCGTTCAAAATATCCTGGTCTTGATGAATCGGCACGGCAGTCTCCCGGCGTTCAATGGTGGTTGCTTTGCTAGCCACGGTTGCTCCCTCCTGATGCTGCATGAGCGGCGGACGTTGTTGTCGCCTGCGCGCTGCCAAGTTGAGTCAAAATCTCATCCAGAGCCTGGATGACAGTGTCGATGTGAGCACGCTCGATAATGTACGGCGGCAAAAAGCGTAGTACCGTGTCGCTGGTGCAGTTGATGACGATGCGCCGCTTGAGCATTTCAGCGACAACAGACTTTGCAAGATCGGCCGAGTCCAGTTCTGCGGCGATCATCAGGCCCTTGCCGCGCACGTCAATGATGGCTTCGTGACGTGAGGCAAGAGAGCGGAGTTCAGCCTGGAAATAATCGCC
This sequence comes from uncultured Acidobacteriaceae bacterium, assembly GCA_963713645.1. Classification (GTDB taxonomy): domain Bacteria; phylum Acidobacteriota; class Terriglobia; order Terriglobales; family Acidobacteriaceae; genus Telmatobacter. Next base: position 59,103 of record CAVQMQ010000025.1, read on the forward strand.
AACTTGAGTTGCGTGGGCGAGAAGATTCTCTTTCTCAATGTGGTCGATGACCGCAACGGCAACAGCGCAGGCCAGCGGTCCACCGCCAAAGGTCGTGCCATGCATCCCCGCATGAATAGCGCGCGAAACCTCTTCCGTGCATAGCACTGCTCCAAGAGGCAAGCCCCCCGCCAGCGGCTTGGCCAGCGTCGTCACATCCGGTTGAATTCTGTAGTGCTGATAGCCGCACCACTTGCCGGTCCGTCCCATGCCGGATTGAATCTCATCCACGATGAGCAACGCGCCGGTTGAATCGGCCAGTGCGCGAGCCTCGGCAAAGAACTCCTGCGTCAGCGGACGAATCCCGCCCTCGCCCTGAATGGACTCAACCAGAATTGCGCAAACCTCATTGGAGAATTTCGCGCGCAGATCATCAATGTCATTGAAGCGTACAAACTCGACGCCCGGAACGACAGGGCCGAAAGGTTCGCGATATTTTGCCTTGTAAGTCGTCGAGACAGAGCCAAACGTTCGCCCGTGAAAGCTCTGCTCCAGCGCCAGGAACTTCGTGCCAATCTGCTTGCCGTCGCTGCGCTTCAGTCCTGCATAGGCGCGGGCCAGCTTCAATGCGCCTTCCCATGCCTCGGTGCCCGAGTTGGTGAAGAAGACGCGGTCGAGTCCAGTGCGTTCGGTGAGCCGCAGTGCAAGCTCCGCCTGCCCCTCGTGATAGAAGAGGTTCGAACAATGAATCAGCGCGCGGCTCTGTTTGGCAATCGTTTCTTCAATCACCGGATGCGCATAACCCAGCGCGTTAACGCCAATGCCACTAAGTAAATCAAGATAACGCTCGCCCTGCTCATCGATCAGGTGAACACCTTCACCGCCGGTAAAAAGAACGGCGTTCCGGTCGTAAGTGGGAAGCAGAAGCTTGGCTTCCGCTGCGCGAATCTGGTCTAGTTTTGTCACCTTGTTTTCTCCTGGTCCATATCTTCTCGGGACCGCTAGGCCACCATCACTTCGGTGCCGTGGGCTACGCGGGAACTGCACAGGTCGGGAAGGGAACTGGCTGCCTCCGCGGGTAGAATCCGTACGCGCTTTACGCCGTTCAGCAGTGCTTCACGGCAGGCGCTGAGCTTGGGTAACATTCCGCCGGAGATGACAGAACTTTTTGCCATCTCGGCGATCTGATCGATTGAAAGCCATCGCAATACCTCGCCGTTCGCGCCCTTCACTCCGGGAACATCAGTGAGGAAGACCAGCGCGTCGGCATGGCAAGCCATCGCACAGGCTGCGGCCATCTCGTCGGCGTTGATGTTGTAATACTCGCCATCAAAACCCAGCGCCATCGAGCAAAAAACCGGCACCGCATTCTGCTGCCAGATGGCTTCAATCAATCGCGGATCACTCGAAGCAATCTCGCCGACAAAGCCGAGGTCCGGTTCCGTCCGCTTCTTGCGCGCGCGAAAGCTGAGCCCATCGCCGCCGGACAATCCAACCGCCGGCTGCCCCAGCGCGCCCAGTGCAGCAACCAAGCCCTTGTTCACCTTGCCGGCAAAGACCATCAACGCCACGTCGCGCGTCTCTGCATCGGTCACGCGTAGGCCGTTGATAAACTCGCTCTGCTTGTTCAACGCCTTCAATGTGCGCGTCAACTGGATGCCGCCGCCATGCACTACCGCCACCTGATGCCCATCGCGCACCAGTTCGGCAATCGCGCGAGTGCAGCTTTCCAGTAGTGAGGGATTTTCCAGGCCGGCACCGCCGAGTTTGACTACATATTTCATTCCAGCCCCTCCGCTTCGCCCCAACCCTCGACAACATTCAGATTCTGTACCGCCTGCGACGACGCGCCCTTCAACAGATTGTCCAGGCAACTCACAACAACAGCTCGCCGGCCAGTTTTATCCAACTGGAAGCCAATATCGGCGTAGCATGTCCGAACCGAATTTTGAATCTGCGGCAGTGTTTGATTGTAAAGCCGCACCATCGGACTCGATGCGAAAAACTCGTGATAAATCCGCGCCACATTCTCGGCCGTTTGCGGCTCACGAAAGTGCACATAAATTGTCGATAAAATCCCGCGCGGAATCGGTAGCAGATGCGGGGTAAAAACAATCTGCTCCGCGCCAATGCCAATCTGCTCCAGCAACTCGCCGGTATGGCGATGCGTGAAGACACCATAGGCCGAAAGATTGTCCGCCGCATACATGAAATGCGTCTTCGCCGAAGGAGCCTTGCCCGCGCCGCTCACGCCGCTTTTCGAATCAGCAACGATGCCGCGATCCATATCTAGCAAGCCAGCAGCAACCAGCGGCCGCAGCGGCAAAATCACCGACGTCGCATAGCAGCCAGGATTCGCAATCAGCTTCGCCGTCGCAATCTGCTTGCGATGCAACTCCGGCATCCCATATGCCGCCTGCGCCTGAACAGCAGCAGCTTGCTCCGTGCCATCATCTTCAAAGGCGTAGACGGCGCGGTTGCTCGCTTCCGTAAGCCGCCATGCGCCACTCAGGTCGATGACTCGAATCCCACGCGCTAATGCTTCAGGAACCCATTCCCGCGATTGCTCATGCGGAGTGGCCAAAAAGAGTACACTCACGCCGCGCTCGGCGAGCAGCTCCCACGAAAACGGCTCCTGCTTCAGATTCCCGCTGACACTATTTAAGCCGCGGGCGCCACTGTCCACCAGATGCGGATGAATCTCGCCCAGCGGCACACCGCCCCGCGCTGCATCTTTGGCATCCACGCGCCCGGCAAAAACCGGCGCCTTGCCCTTCAATCGGGGATGGTGCAGCAGAAGCCTGGCCAGCTCCGCGCCCGCGTACCCCGTAACTCCCACCACTGCTGTCTGAACCGTCTCGCTCATGACTCCAACATCGTCCTCAGCCGCGCTTCTGTCTCCGCAGCCCTACGCGCATCCGCGCAAATCACCAATACTGTATCGTCGCCGGCAATGGTTCCCACCACCTCTGGCCACTCCTCGTAATCAAGCGACGCGGCCAGCGGCTGCGCTCCGCCCATCACCGTCCGCACCACCACCTGATTCGCCGCCTGCCGCACCCGCAATCCAAAGCTCTCAATCATCTCGGCAACCGAGGGCGGGCTGTCGTCTTCCACCTCCGCCCCCGACCCATTTCCATTGCCGCCCGGCAAAGTATACCCGCTCGGACCCTTCGAGAGCCGCAGCTCATGGATATCGCGCGAAAGCGTGGCCTGCGTCACCTCAAAGCCTCGTCGCAGCAATTTGCGGCGCAGCTCGTCCTGGTTGGCCACCTGCGAGCCAGCCACCAGTTCCTTGATCGCGTTGAGCCGTTCGTCCTTCATCGCCCTCTACCCACTCACAGCCTTGTGGAATGAAACTGTAGCGCCGACCTCCAGGTCGGCTGTCGCGTGGACCTCCCGGTCTACACTCGATTCTTCCTAAAGCACGCCCGCGTGACCGAAATTCCGCCAAACAAATCGAAAGCGCGCCTCCGTCTCCGGAAACGCGCTTGAATAAATATACACAAATTTTGGATAAATATGCAAGAGGGGAAATTCCCGCAGCAATATTTTCAGGGCGAGTGGCGCACTTTAAGTTTTTTGAAATCTCAATCACCCCATCACTGTGGGTGGGTGGATTCAAGGTGCAAGTGCAACAGGATCGATTTTAGCTGACCAGTGCTGGACGAAGTCGAAGGCGCCTTCTGGCAGGAAGAGTTCGGCAGGTGCTTTCCATCCCAGCGTTTTTCTTGGCCGGGTATTGAGACGCCATGCGATGTCATCGAGTTGCTCTTGCGAGAACACCGACAGATCAGTCCCCTTGGGAAGGTATTGGCGGATCAGGCCGTTGGTGTTTTCACTGATGCCCCGTTCCCAAGGCGCATGCGGATGCGCAAAATATACATCGACTCCGGTGTGGGCGGTCAGCAACTTGTGATGCCGCATTTCCGAGCCCTGATCATACGTCATCGAGCGCCGCAGTTGGCTGTCGAATCGGTTGAGTATTTTGGTGAAGGCCTCGGCCGTCACATCGGCTTTGGTGCTGTCTAACTGCACCAGGGCAACAAAAAGCGTGGTGCGTTCTACCAGCGTTCCAACCTGCGACAGATTCCCTTTGCCGATAATAAGATCACCTTCCCAGTGGCCGGGGATGAGCCGCATTTGTATCTCAACAGGCCGCTGATCAATTAAAACCATCTCTGGAATCGAGGGCTTTCTGCGTCCATCGGTTTTGTGCTGCGCTCTCCGAGCACGGTGCTTGCGGCGCAGGTGCGGCATCAGCAAGGAGCGCAGTTCGCCACGCGGCATGGTGTAGAGCGCAGTGTAGATGGTTTCATACGATAGCTGCACAGGCTCCGGCATACGAGCTAGTGTGCTCGCTATCTGCGCCGGACTCAAGCCCTGTCGGAGATAATCCATCACAAGGACCCAGAGCTGGCTCTCGGCGGCGAGTTTGCGTACGATGCGCGGCTTGACGGCCAAATGACGAGCGCGCCGATCCGCAACGATGGAGCGGTAGCCACCGGCGATTCTGTGCCTGGATAACCGTGCCAACTCGAAATCAGACTGCCACCCATTACGGCGCATCTCGCGCAGAACGGTGGACCGGGCGCGCATTAAGCCAACCGCTATCGCCGCCGGACTGAGTCCCATGCGCAACTGTGTCTCAATCAGCGCACGCTCCTCGAAACAAAGATGACGGTAGTTCCTTCCCATACGCAACTATCTCCTGTCGAGATCCTGTTGCGCTTGCACCTTGAATCCACCGTGCCCCATCCTTCGATTCTTTCTATCGAAGGGTGGGAAAGCACGCTGGCGATGGCGGTTATCCCATCTTCGAGCAGGAACTGGAGGCAGTCCGGCGCAGACATGGATTCGTAATCGCCGGATATGTGCTGATGCCCGAGCATGTTCATCTGCTTGTCGGTGAGCCGGAATCCTCGTCACTGGCGATTGCAATCCAAGTGCTGAAGCAGCAAACTTCGCGGAAGTTGAAGCCGAGCTGCGAAACTCAATTCTGGCAGCGGAGGTACTACGACTTCAACATCTGGACGGAAGAGAAGCGAGTAGAGAAGCTCCGCTACATGCACCGCAATCCAGTCAAGCGTGGATTGGTTGACAAGCCGGAAGAATGGCCCAGGTCCAGCTTCCTGCACTACCAGACAGGAATCGAAGGAGCCGTCGAGATCGAGTCCCATTGGACAGCTTGGCCGGGTGCCCCATGTCCCTCGCATTTGGGGACATGGGAGGGCCTCCACACAGGTATATCCTGTCTTCATGCCAGCGGAACTCGTTCGTTACCAACATACCGGCGAGATGCATTTTCTTACCTTCAGTTGTTACCACCGTCTTCCCTATCTCGCTCCTCCCGAATCGCGGAGCCTCTTGGAAAGAGATGGCTATAGGCCAAGCTCCGAGTGCGATCCTAACCGGACCAGTTGCAACGTCTCATCATCAGGCTTCCGGTAAATAAGCACCAGGTCTGGTTTGATGTGGCAATCCCGATGCTCTTTCCAGTTGTTCGACAATGCATGGTCGTTAAACCTGTCTGCCAGCGGCTGATCATTTGCAAGAGTCTGAACCAATGCGACGAAATTCTCGGAAAGGTAAGACCGATGCTGCCCTTTCGATTCTCGCTTCAGGTCGCGCTTAAAAGCTGTTGTCTGCCTAATCGTTCGCATCCAACACCGCTTGCAGGTCTTCCAGCGTCACCGATTCGAGTTTTCCTTCTCGAGCCTCTTTCATGGCTGCGATGGTAACTTCGTTGGGAATCAACGGCTCGAAAGGGAGAGCCTTCTCATGTGCAACGCGGGTCAGCATCAGACGGACCGCATCGGAGACGGTCAAGCCAATCGCCTGAAGAACCACTGCAGCTTCATCCTTGATCTCTTGATTGATACGGGTTTGAACCAGAGCATTTGCAGACATTTAACACCACCTGCATTACATTGTAATTCAATTGAGGCGCGCCAGGCGGAATATTTTGGCTCTGATATCGAAGAGGGCCGAGAGGAACGCCGGATGTCGGGTGCCCCCGGTCCCGGCTATCTCTCCCAACCCGGATGAGGCTGCCTCGGTGCCTGTCCTGAGCCTGCCGAAGGATCCCTCGCCTTTGGGGACCGGGGAAAGCACAAACCCACCCCGCCGAAGCCAGCCGCTGGGCGCCACACCCTTGGTCTCCGACTACGAGGACCACCCGCCGACGAAAAAACCGGCTTCAGTGCCACGCTCGAAGACCTGCTACGCTGATCTCTTGAGATAATTTCCCCATATCGCTCCACGAGTTGATCGTCTGAATACTTTTTGAAAGGCCGGCACCATGGAAAAGCTCAAGACAGATAAATACGGCTTCCGTCTCCGCGGCGATCATATGAACCGCATCGATGCTTTCAGCGACGTCGTCTTCGGCTTCGCGCTCACCCTCCTCGTTGTCTCACTTGAAGTCCCCAAAACCTACCACGAACTCACCACCGCCCTGAGCGGATTCCTTGCCTTCGCCATCTGCTTCTCGCTCCTCATCAGTCTCTGGCACGCCCATTACACATTCTTCCGCCGCTACGGTCTCGACGATACGAGGATCATCTCCCTCAACGCGGCCCTCCTCTTCCTCATCCTCTTCTTCGTCTACCCGATGAAGTTCCTCTTCACCCTCGTCACTCTGCAGATCATGGGCCAATCGCAGTATCTTCAGCAAAGTGTTTTTGACCCGAACACTCTTGTGGCCAACGTGCAAGTTGAGCACCTGATGATGCTCTATGGTTTTGGTTTCTTCCTCGTCTATCTCGTCTTCGCCCTGCTCTACATCCATGCATGGTCAAAGCGAGTCGAACTCCAGCTCAATCAACTGGAAAAACTTCTCACCGTCGAAAGCATCGCGAACAAGCTCTCCGTCGGTTCAGTCGGTCTCCTCTGCATCCTTCTATCTCGCATCACCCGCGACTCTGCGCCCGGCCTCGCCGGCTGGGTCTTCCTCCTCATCGCCCCCATCCAAACCGCCCTCGGTTTCTATTTTCGGCACAAACGCAAAGCCCTCGATGCGCGCACACGCACCTCAAAGAAAGAATCAGCGCCCGCCTGAATTCCATCTACACAAATTTTGGCGCCCGATTCTTCGCTTTTTTCTAGCGAAGAATCGGGTCGCACGAACCTCATCCGTAGGCTTTTTCACGCGCAAACGCAGGAAGCCACAGACCCCCAGCGAGCGAAAAGCGAGCGTCTGCCGCACCGCAGGTGCCCGACTGCAAGACAACCCACCCCTCCGCGCTGATACACTCTCGATTGGCCGCCTGTAACGTACGCCCGCGCCCGCATTGAACCCGATGACCCAAACAACCCCGATTACGACGATCAATGACCTGTTTTTGCGCGTGGCCTCCACAGGCAACCAACGCGCCGTGCTGTGGCAGGATGAGGCCGGCCACTGGCAGCCGCTCTCTTCTGACCAGATCTACCAGCGCACCCGCGCTCTGGCCCAGGCTTTCTTAAGCTGGGGAGCGAAGAAGGGCGACCGCGTCGCCTTGATCGGCGAGAACCGCTGGGAGTGGGCAGTGACCGATTTTGCCACACTCGCCATCGGCGCAGCCGATGTCCCGATCTATCCCACGCTCACCGGCGAGCAGGTCGCCGTGCTGATTCGCGACGCCGGCTGCAAAATCGCCGTTGTCTCCAACCGCTTGCAATTCGATAAGCTGGACGCGGTGCGCGGGCTAACCGGGCTGGAGAGAGTAGTCATCATGGACTCCGATGCTCCGCCCAAAGGCGCGATTGCATTTCGCGATCTGATTGCCGGGGCCGATGAGCGCGGCACTGAGCACGATCCGGTATTTGACGCGCTGGCGCGGTCCGTCGAGCCCAAGGACCTGGCCACGCTGATCTACACCTCCGGTACGACCGGAGAACCCAAGGGCGTGATGCTGACGCATGGCAATATCGCCGCCAATCAGACACTGGCCGCTGTGGATTTCAGCTTTGATTCAGACGATGCCTGCATCTCGTTTTTGCCACTCTCGCACATTACCGCCCGCGCGCTGGACTATGTAATGTTCTTCTCCGGCGCGCAGTTGGCCTATTGCTCCAAATTCGACGGCTTGCCGCAGGCAATGAAGGATATTCATCCCACGGTCTTCGTTGGCGTTCCCCGCGTCTACGAAAAAATCCGTCAGGCCGTGGAGCAGAAATCCTCGGCATCGCCGGTAAAGAAGCGGCTGATTGCCTGGGCGCGCAAGCTGGGAGCCAAGCACGGCGATATGGTCTATGCAGGCAAGCGCCCTGCGTCGCCACTGTGGAAGCTGGCCGACAAGCTGGTTTACAGCAAGGTGCGCGAGGCCTTCGGAGGCCGTGTGCGAGTCTTCGTCTCCGGCGGCGCGCCGCTGGGCATTGATACGGCCAAGTGGTTTGCCTCGGTAGGGATTGCCGTCTGGGAGGGCTATGGACTGACTGAGACCTCGCCGGTGATTGGCGTGAACTCCGCACGCGCGCAACGCATGGGATCAATCGGCAAGCCGTTGCCGAACGTCGAGCTGAAGTTTGCCGAGGATGGCGAGTTGCTGGTGCGCGGCCCGTCGATTTTTGCGGGTTACTGGCAAAAGCCGGCTGCCAATGCTGAGTGCATTGACGCGGAAGGCTGGTTCCGCACCGGCGACATCGCGCACATCGACGCCGACGGCTTCCTCTACATCACCGACCGCAAGAAAGAGCTGCTTAAGACCTCCGGCGGCAAGCTGGTTGCGCCGCAGCCGATTGAGAACAAGCTGCAGATCAACTCTCTGGTCGCGCTAGCGGCGCTCGTCGGCGACCGGCATAAGTTCATCTCTGCGCTGTTGGTTCCCAATTTCCCAGTGCTGGAAGATTGGGCACGTCAGAATGGCATCGACACAAGCTCGCGCACGCAGCTGATCACCGATAGCCGCGTACAAGAGATTTATGCAGAGGTTGTTCGCACAGTCAATACCGAGCTGGCGAACTTTGAGACCGTCAAACGCTTTCGTCTGGTTGCCGATGAGTGGTCGATTGACACAGGCGAGCTGACGCCGTCGATGAAGCTCAAGCGGCGGGTTATTTTGGAACGGTATGCCGGGTTGATTTCCGAGCTTTACGCGGACGAAGCAACCTCACGCGGCGAATAGGGAAAGTCAACCCCCGCCCGAGTTCCTTGCCAAAGGCGCCGCGCTTGTCCCACATGTGGTGCAGGCCAGCGAAGAAAGGCGCACCCCACGCGCCCACGGCCAGCAGGCTGCCGAAGAGGATAACGGCGTCGATGTTGAGGCGGCCTTCCTTGGACCAGTAGTCGTTGGGGTCGAGGTTGAGCCACAGAACGAACTCATCCAGCGTGAGCGCCGCGCCGACACCGTAACTGACCGACATCAAGCGGCTGAAAAAGATTGAAAGCTGCGAATGGGAGCGGCCCAGATCCATCAGCCAGCCATAGCCCACCAACAGCAGAATCAAGATTCCCCAGACCAGATGATGAATGTGGTGTCCGCCGACCATCACCCAATGAAACGGTCCCTCATGGTGGACGATGTTCCTCACCAGCAGCCGCACGCCAACAAAGGTCACCAGGAATGAAACCGAGGCCAGGAACATCCGCCGCCGCGGCCGGTCTGGAATGCTGGCACGAACCAGAAAGCCCAGCCTGGTCAATTGCAGCAACACAAGCAATACGACGACGACCAGGCCGGCAAAGGCCAGCAATAGATAGGCTCCGCTTCCGGGCATACGACTATTGAAGCACTTTATGCTGATCTCTTCCCAGTAAAGAGTTGCAGCCGGGCGCAGAATCCTGGCGGAAAAATCTTCTTCCAGTGAGCGTTGTCACGAATTTGCTTTACAGCAGGGGTTATTCTATTTATGGCGTCGAGACCGCGTTGTTGTCTTTGGCGGCGTACCTCTCAGGGATAGTTCCCGGCCGGCTGACAAGAGCCGCGTCGAGCGAAACCCGGGACGGCGCATCCAGAAGGCCCCTCCGCTCAGTTGACGCGACCATCAGAGAGCGGCAACCTTGCACAAAACTCAACAGGGCACAGGTTCCCTGGTTTCGCTCTAAATTGACTCAGGAGAGATTCACGATGCGAGTAGCTTTGTTGACCGGCGGCGGCGACTGCCCCGGATTGAATGCAGTTATCTATGCGGCTGTCAAAAAGGGGATCAACACTTACGGAGACGAGTTCATTGGCTTCCTGAACGGCTGGAAGGGCGTTCTGGAGAACGACTTCATCCCGCTGACGCTGGAGGCCATTGACGGCATTCAGTTGAAAGGTGGAACGATCCTGCACTCCTCGCGCACCAACGTGAAGAAGATTCCCGGCGGCATTGAGAAGGTGCAGGAAGTTCTGAAGGCCAACAAGATCGATGCGTTGATTGCTCTCGGCGGAGACGATACGCAGTCTGTGACGCTTTTCCTGAGCGAGAACGGCGTGCCCAGCGTCGGTGTGCCCAAGACCATTGACAACGACATCAACGGCACCGACACCACCTTCGGCTTTGACACCGCTGTCTCCATCGCCACTGAAGCTGTTGACCGCATCCATACCACTGCCGACTCGCACAACCGCGTGGTGGTTATCGAGGTGATGGGCCGCGATGCCGGCTGGATCGCTTATGCTTCGGGCGTAGCCGGCGGAGCGCACGTGATTCTGGTTCCTGAGCGCGACATCGATATCGACCACGTCTGCGCACTGCTCAAGTACAACTACGATCACGGCAAGCATTACGGCGTGGTTGTTGTCGCCGAGGGCTGCCATCTGCCAGAGGTTGGCCAGGTGATCGGCTCCAAGGAAGTGGACTCCTTCGGCCACGCGCGCTTGTCCGGCATTGGCGAGGCGCTCGCGGACCTTATCGAGAAGAAGACCGGCTACGAGACCCGCAGCGTGAACCTGGGCCACACCCAGCGCGGCGGCGTTCCCACAGCCTATGACCGCGCCCTGGGCCAACGTTACGGCCTGCACGCCATCGACATGGTCCACGCAGGCAAGTGGGGCCGCATAGCCGTGCTCAAAGGCCTGGACATCACCGACATCACCATCAAGGAAGCCATCGCCACCAATCGCCGTCTAGACAAGCGCTTCTTCGATGTGATCGACAGCCTCGAAGCGAAGGTCTAGTGTCCTAAGTCGGAAATACGCAACACAAAACTGGCTGTCATTCTGAGCGAACGGGGTCCCCGAACGTCTTTCTGTTCGGGGGTGGTGAGTCGAAGAATCCGCAGCTATTCTTCGATGAACTTCAGACTCACCACACTAGCCCGAATTTCAGCTTCAGCCTGAATTGCAAAACGCCATCCCCGCTGCGGGATGGCTTTTTTGCTGGCCGCTCAAGTAAAGTTGCCTTTGTGCACTATCGCCTTTACACCTCCGATGATTTCGCGCAGCTCTATGCCATCGAAGAAGCATGCTTCGAGCATCGTCTCCGCTTTGACCGCCGTTACATGCAGAGGCTGGTGACCCGGCCCAGCGCAGCCACGTGGATTGCCGAGCACGAAAGACGCATGGCCGGCTTTGCGGCAGTCGGCTGGTCGCGCCAGAAGAATGTCGATGTCGCCTACATCCAGACACTGGAGGTATTGCCGGAGATGCGAGGGCAGGGAATTGGCGCGGAGCTGCTGCGCCGCATCGAGAAATCTGCCCACGCCGCGGGCGCAACGGTGATCTGGCTGCATGTGGACGAAACAAATGCGGGTGCGATCCGGCTCTATGAGGCCGCTGGTTATTTGCATACTGGACGAGAAAAAGACTTCTATCCTGAGGGGCGGCCAGCCTTGATTTATCAGAAGCCGTTGGGGAGCGAGTTGGCCAGTCAGCAAGACAGCAAGTCGGCAACTCAGCGTTGAAGCACAGAGGCAAACAATGCGGCCGGATCTGGTTGAGATCCGGCCGCATTGTTTGCGTTGCAGGTTGGCTGAGATCAGTTGGTGCTGGTTCCCCAGAGAATGCCGCGCGCGCCGCCACCAATGTAGACGGTGCCAAAGGTTCTCATATCTCCGCAGATGGCGTTGATCTGGCCCCATTGGTGAGCGGTGTTATTGATCTGAACCCAGGTGCTGCCGCCGTCGATTGAGCGGAAGACTCCCGGCGTTCCGCTGACCTGGCCGTCAAGATACAGAGCAGGTTTTGTGGTTCCCGTGGCAGCCATGCCAAAGCCCAGATGATAGGCGTACTGTACCGCTGAATTTGCAGTCAGTGTCGGCGCACTCGCCGTGCCGGTATTCGAGTACAACCCACTCGTCGACCCGCTCAGCCACAGGTCGCCCTGCGCATCCGGCAAGCTGACCAGCACGCTGCTGGAAGGCAAGCCGGATTGTTGCGATGTCCATGTTGCGCCGCTGTTAGTGCTGAGGTAGAGTGTGCTGCCGGAGAAGCCGTAGTAGACTCCTGCCTTGATCCGGTCACTGACCACCTGCGCCTGCGCAGGAATGCCGGTTGAAGCGGTCCATGTTGCGCCTGAGTTTGTTGAATACCAGACGGAGGAGGTATCTTCCGTCGCCCAGACAATCGACGACCCATCCGGCGCAATCGCAATCGTACCACCGCCTTTGGTTCCAGTGGGATCAGTGCCAAAACCGGTCCAGGTTATGCCGGCGTCGGTGGAGAGTACGCCAATCGGAGAAGCGCCGTAAGTGCCATCCGTTACGCGCACCACTGTGGTCGGCGTGTTCTGTTCAAAGTCAATCGAAGTCGGCGTGGCAGTTGGATTGGTATACATCTGCTGCGACGGCGAAATAGTCAGGTTCTGGTGAGCAAATCCAAAGATGTCTCCCATGCTGCTCAGCAGGATGGTCTTGCCTGAAGGCGGGGCCCAAAGTCCTTCAACCACCGTCTCCTCCACGCCATTCGCGCCCACTGTCCAATCCACCACTCCCACTGAACTGGCGCTGGGGTCGGCGTTGGTCAAATCGGTCGTGGCCCAAATCGTCTGTCCCGTCCCGTAAATCGCGTGTGCGCTGTTGAATGGATCGATGGCCATTGCCGTTGCCCAGTTGCCTGTCGAAACGCTGAGCGGGGTCCCATTGGCTTCTGTCGGAGTCGTCACGCCGAAGGCCAACCAAGGGGAAAGGCTGTCATCGTGCGTGGCCAGATCGGGCGAAGTTGAACTTGGCGAATTGTACAGTTTGATTGAAGAGACATCCCGCCAAGTCACGCCGTCGTCATTCGAGCGATAGACAACATCACCGGTCGGCCAGTACTGATCCAGCGTGCTCAGCAGCAAGACTCCAGCATTGCTGGGGTCCACGGCAATGCCGCCGTAACCATCGGTATTGTTGATCGTGCCGGAGCCATTGGGCAGCGTAATCTGGCTCCACGTGCCAGAAGTCCAGCCCGATGCGGGGGTAAACTCCCAGAGTTGGTTGCAGTTCATCGATCCCGGTCCGGCCTGGTCGCCATAGAGAATATAAACATGCCCGTTCGGCCCCAGCTTGGCCTGTAGCGGAGCCAGATTCGCCGTCGACCCGCTGCAACTCACTCCTAGTGATTTTCCGCTCAGCGAAGGCTGTCCCGTCACCGCCGTCCAGGTGCTGGTTGTAGATCCGCCATTCGCTGTTACATACAGCCCCTGTGGATCGCTGCCCGATCCGGTGCCGGAAACCGCGGCATAGACCACGGGTGTCGCGCTCCCCGATGAGCCGCTGGATTGGACCGGCAGCACGGAAATCACGCCGCTGTTGATCGCTGTTGTCGTTACGGGCAATCCCGTAGACTTGCTCCACGCAGCGCCGGAGTTGGTTGAAATCTGCAACCCTGCAACTCGCGTACCGAAATATATCGTGCTGGAGAGGTTGGGATCGACCGCAATCCGTTCGCCTGTATTGCGACCGTTATCATTCGAGCCGTTCTGGAAGGTGAGCGGCACGGTCGTAAAAGTGCTGCCCTGGTCGGTTGAGACCAGCATCGCGCCTTTCCCATCCCAGGTTGTCGTGGTCGGCGAGGCGTACATGCCGACGGCGATATAAAGATTGTTGGCGTTGTTCGGGTCCATGCCAATGGCTTCGACCCCGATCTGCCACCAGTCGGCGCGGCTGGTCCAATCAAGCAGTGGCACCCACTGCGTGTCATTCGGACCCCAGCGATAAGCGCCGCCGACATCGGTGCGCGCATACATCAGGCCCTTCTGCGTCGGGTGAAAGTAAAGCCCCGGAACATATCCGCCGGCAACAACCTTGACGTTCGACCAGGAATAGCTCGGCTGTGCGCTCGTGGCATTCACTTTAATCGAAACACTATCCGTCGCCGTGGTGTAGTCGGTTGTATCTGTAGGAGTAAATGTTACCGAAAGCGTCGCCGTACCGACAGTCGAAAGCACCGTTCCGGCGGCAGGCGAATAGACGAAGTTACCGGCCACGCTGGCCGTAGCATCCAGTTGCGTCGCGCTCAGCGCGGTGCCAACAGTCACCGCCGCCGGAGTAGCCCAGGTAATCGTCGGCGTTGTTTTGCCTGCGGCATTCACGGTAATCGAAACACTATCCGTCGCCGTGGTGTAGTCCGTCGTATCGGCCGGCGTAAAGGTAACACTCAGCGGGATGCTTCCGGCAGTCGAGAGGACATCGCCTGCGGCAGGCGAATAAACAAATGTGCCAGCCACGCTGGCTATAGCGTCCAGTTGCGTCGCGCTCAGCACGGTGCCAATCGGCACAGCCGCCGGAGTAGCCCAGGTAATCGTCGGCGTGGTCTTGGTTACTGTGCTGCCGCCACTACCACCGCCGCAACCCACAGGAACTCCGGTGAAGAAAAGGGCAGAGAGAAGTGCAGGAAGAATGAAAACATTTACTTTGTAGTCCGTAAACACCTTTGCCATTGTTCTCAAAATGCTGACTCCTTGTAGAAAATCGCTTTTTGAACCTGTTTTGTGGGCTTCACGCAGAATAACACAGCGAGAATTCAATCGTCTCCATCGATCTTTTGCTGTTCAGCCCTCTCGTAACCATTTTGGTGGTCTGCATCACAGCACGATTCCGCCGATGAGAGTAAAGTGGGATCAAAGTACATGTCCATTTCGAATCCGAATCTTCCCAAGTCGATTCTGGCGCTCCGTACATACTCTGCGCAGATGTTTCTGCACGATCTTCTGGCTGGCATCACGGTCGGCCTGGTAGCTCTGCCTCTGGCAATGGCTTTCGGAATCGCTTCGGGAGTCACGCCGCAAGCTGGTCTGTATACAGCGGTTGTTGCCGGGTTCCTGATTTCTGCTCTGGGCGGATCGCGCACCCAGATCGGCGGACCCACCGGAGCCTTCGTCGTCATTGTCGCCGGAATTGTTGCCCGCTTCGGCATGAGCGGCCTGGCCATGGTCACGCTGATGGCCGGAATCATCCTGCTGGTTATGGGACTCACCGGCTTTGGCGCAGCCGTCCGCTTCATTCCTCGAATGGTCGTCGTCGGCTTCACCAACGGCATCGCTGTCCTGATCGCTTCCACGCAGATCAAGGACTTCTTCGGCCTGCGCACAGGTTCTGTTCCCAGTGAATTCTTGCCTCGCATCAAGTTGCTCGCCGCTCATGTCGCCACATTCAATCCATCAGCGCTGGCGCTCGGTCTGGGCACGCTTGCTATTTTGATTCTGCTGCCGCGCTTCACCAAACGAGTTCCGGCATCAATTGTTGCTCTGCTTTTCTGCACTGGCATCAGCCTTCTTTTTCATCTGAATGTTGAAACCATCGGCAGCAAATTCGGCGGAATTCCGCGCGGCCTGCCGCCCTTCGCATTTCCCGATTTCCATTCGGAAAATATCCTGCCGCTGATTCCCTCGGCGCTGACCGTCGCACTGCTTGCGGCTCTCGAAAGCATGTTATCCGCAGTCGTTGCCGACGGCATGACCGGCGACCGGCATAACTCCAATGTCGAGTTAGTCGCGCAGGGAATTGCAAACATTATCTCGCCGCTCTTCGGTGGCATACCCGCCACCGGAGCCATTGCCCGCACAGCGACGAATATCCGCTCCGGTGCGCGTTCCCCCATCTCCGGCATGATTCACGCGATCACGCTGCTGCTTATTCTGCTGGTCGCCGCCCCGCTGGCCAGTTATATTCCACTCGCCGCGCTGGCCGCGATTCTATTTGTGGTTGCCTACAACATGGGCGAGTGGCACGAGATTGGCGGCATTCTACAACTGGACGCAACCGCGATCAGTGTCTGGCTGGTCACCTTCGGTCTCACTGTCTTTGCCGATCTCACCGTTGCAGTCGGCGTGGGTCTTACTCTCGCCGCTCTGCTCTACATCTATCGCATCGCCGACACTACCACCGTCGCTCCCGTTACCGACGATTACATCCGCGACGGATTGCCGCATACGTTACAGGGCCGCATTATCCCGCCCTATGTTTCAGTGTTGAGAATTCACGGACCCTTTCTCTGGGGCACGACAGAGAAGTTAGTCGAGGCAACAGTCAACCTCGAAGCATTTGCGCCAGTCGTCATTCTGCGCCTGCGCAATATGACCGCCATTGATGCCACCGGCATTCATGCAATTGAAACATTCTCCAAGCGTCTCAGTGCCTCCGGACGGACGCTGCTGCTCTGCGGCGCGATGGAGCAGCCTTCCAAATTGTTGCGCAAGAGCCGCTTCCTCGACCACATTGGCCGGGAAAATATCATGCCCAATATCCAGGCCGCGCTCGACCGCGCCAACGACTTGCGCGAGTTGCAGGCGTTGGCATCCTGAGATTGAAATTGCCGTGATTTTTATTGCTGACCAGCGAAGAACTCTGTGATAATCTTTGCTGCAATATGTCCGAGCAATGGAAGTCCATCACTGGAATTGAAGAACTCGAACAGAGAGCCACTCAGGCGCCTCAATTCGTCAATCCCTCTCCACAATTTGGCAAGGCTGTTCCTCAGGCCGCAACAGCCATTCCACAAGCTGCAACAGGGGTACAGTCGCAGCTCCCAGCGGATCAGCGTTGCCAGTTTTGCAGTAGCCTCTTCGCCGGTCAGTATTTCCTTGTCGGTGGACAGGCTGCTTGCAGCAATTGCGCAGACGAGGCTAAGCTCGGCAGGGCAAAAGACAATCAGACGGCCTATGTCACCAGTTTGATCACGGGATCAGTTGGCGCACTTGTTGGACTTGCCCTTTATTCCGGCTTTGCCGTTGTTACCCATTTTTATTACGGCGCCTTCGCTGTCGGCTGGTTGATCGGCGCAGCGATGATCTTCGGCTCAAAAGGGATCGGCGGACTCCGCTATCAAGTCACTGCCGCGCTACTGACCTATGTCGCCATCTCGTTGTCAGCCGTGCCGATCTGGCTGGCCAGGGAGGGAGCGCAAATGGGAGATATTGTCGCGCGTATCCCACTCCTGTTTGTCGAGGGACTTGCATCGCCGATACTAAACTTTGCTAATCCAGTTTATGGGCTAATCCGATTGGCTGTTCTCGGCATTGGGATTCGCATCGCATGGCGGCAGACGCGCGCCAAACCTCTCGCGGTCAATGGTCCCTATTCAGTCACTGGCTGACGGGATCCCACTCTCTATTGTTAATTTCAAGCCAAAGAAAAGCCCCGCAACCGCGGGGCTTTTTCACTTCTCGCCTTTGTGAGTTCCTCTACCGCAGACTCGCCATCAGCCCATCCAGCGCCGACTTCGGCGGCTTCGAGAGCGACTCTGGCAGCGTCGCTAGCGGCTCATCCACCACGTTGAGCAAGTCGATAAAGGTGGGCTTCTGCGTGTCAATGTAGAAGACGCCGGTAAGAATTTCGTCGTTGGATTGCGACTCCATCAGTGTTCGCACGGCATCGGCCTTGTTGGTTGGGTCGTAGTCTTCGAGCAGCTTGCGCAACCGCAGGCTGGAGCCGTCGTGCATCTCCACGTCGTAGACCTCACCTGAGTTGTAATCAACCTCGATCTCGTCGAAACTGGCCACGAAGCCAATCTCGTTGATCGGCTCGTCATTCTCCTGCATGAACTTGTAGCTCTTGGTCGATCCCTCGTGGTCGTTGAAGGTGACGCAAGGGCTGATCACATCCAGCAGTACTGTGCCGTTGTGTGCGATAGCCGCCTTGAGCATCGCCAGCAACTGCTTCTTGTCGCCTGAGAAAGAACGCGCCACAAAGGTTGCGCCCAACTGAATCGCCAGAGCGCAGGTGTCAATCGGCGGCAGATCGTTGATCACGCCGGTCTTGAGCTTGGAGCCGAGATCGGCTGTCGCGGAGAACTGGCCCTTTGTCAATCCATAGACGCCATTGTTCTCGATGATGTAGATCATCGGCAGATTGCGGCGCAGCATATGAACAAACTGGCCCATGCCGATCGATGCCGTATCTCCGTCGCCCGAGACGCCGAGCATGGTCATCGTATGGTTGGCCAGAATCGCGCCTGTCGAAACAGACGGCATGCGTCCATGCACGCTGTTGAAGCTATGCGAACGATTCATGAAGTAGGCCGGGCTTTTCGACGAGCAGCCGATGCCGCTCATCTTCATTACCCGTTCCGGCTCCACGCCCATCTCGAACATCGCATCGATGATGCGCTCGGAGATGGCGTTATGGCCGCAGCCGGCGCAGAGCGTGCTTTTGCCGCCGCGGTATTCAAGAACGGGAAGGCCAATATGGTTGAGCTTAGGTCCCGGTGTTGCAGTTGCGGTTGCCATTTACAGGCCCTCCTTGGCGGCAAACTCCTCGGTGATCGATTGCGCGTCCACCGGCAGTCCGCTGTAATGCAGAATATTGCGTAGCTTGGCTACCTGATCCGCGGGCAGATCGAGCTTGAGCAAACTGGCCAGTTGCGCATCGCGATTCTGCTCGACGACATACACGCGCTCGTGCAAAGCCACAAAGTCGTGAATCTCATGCGCAAAGGGATAAGCCCGCACGCGCAAATAATCCACGCTCTTGCCGTACTGCTTGCTGATCTGGTCGAGGCTCTCGCGAATCGCAAAATCAGTTGATCCAAACGCGATGAAGCCGATCGTTGAGGTACCGTTCTTGACCACCACGGGGGCGGGAACCAGTTTGCGCGCGCTCTCAAACTTGCGCGCGAGCCGGTCCATCACGGCCTGATATTCATCGGGCTTCTCGGTGTAGCCGGCCGCATCGTTGTGTCCCGAACCGCGGGTAAAGTACGCCGCCTTGGGGTGACGGGTACCGGGCAGCGTACGCCAGCCAATCGAGTCGCCGTCCACGTCGCGATAGCGGGCAAAGTTGCCCAGCCGCTCCAGGTCTTCAGCCGTTAAGATTTTGCCGCGATCCAGAGGCGCTGACGGATACTCGAACTCATCCGACATCCAATTGTTCATTCCCAGATCGAGATCCGAGAGCACGAAGATCGGAGTTTGCAGACGCTCGGCCAGATCGAATGCCGCATACGTCAGCTCGAAACACTCCTTCACCGAGCCAGGCAGCAAGAGGATGTGCTTGGTATCGCCATGCGAGAGAAATGCCGCCGAAAGAAGATCGGATTGCTGCGTACGCGTCGGCATTCCCGTCGAAGGTCCTGACCGCTGCACGTTAACGATCACACCGGGCAACTCCGCATAGTAGCCGAGTCCAGAGAACTCCGCCATCAGCGACATTCCCGGACCGGAGGTTGCAGTCATCGAGCGCGCGCCGGCCCATCCTGCGCCTAGCACCATGCCGATTGCCGCCAACTCGTCCTCGGCCTGTACCACGGCGAAGGTCGCCTTGCCTTCCGGCGTAACGCGGAACTTCTTCAGCAGGTCGGCAGTCGCTTCAATCACTGACGTTGAAGGCGTAATCGGATACCAGGCGACGACAGACACGCCTGCAAAAACCGCGCCCATGCCAGCTGCCGCATTGCCGTCGATGATGATCTTGCCCGCAGTCTGATCCATCTTCTCGATGAAGTACGGGTCCTGCTTGGTGAATCTCTCTGCCGCGTAATCGTAGCCGGCCTTCACCGCACCGAAGTTCAGGTCAAAGACCTTCTGCTTCTTGGCAAACTGCCGGCGCAACCCGCTCTCGACAACAGCGAGATCGATAGACAGAATCTGCGCAACCACGCCCACGTAGACCATGTTCCTGACCAGCTTGCGCAGCTTGGCCTCGGGGCAAATGGCCGCGGTGATCTTGTCAAATGGAACCGGGTAATACGCCAGATCGCCGCGCACCTGGTCCAGCTTCAGGTTCTCTTCATAGATGGCCACGCCACCCTCGGGCAGATCGAGCGCGTCTTGGCGCGCGGTTTCGGGATTCATCGCCACCAGGATCTCCGAGCCGCGCTTGCGCGAGAGATATCCGTCTTTGCTGGCGCGAATGATGAACCAGGTGGGTTGGCCGGCAATATTCGAGGGGAAGAGGTTTTTTCCGCTGACCGGAACACCCATTCCGAAGATGCTTTTCAGCAAGACGCTATTGGCGGATTGCGAGCCGGAGCCGTTCACCGTAGCGATATTGATGCTGAAATCGTTTGTGACGCGGCTGCGCGTCTGCAAGTGACCCTGTTCTTGACCCAGGGCCAGGTTTCCTGTCGCCATTTGGCCGGATTCCCTTCCGGTGGATTCTGCTAAGAGTTAACGAACACTCGTTAGTGATTATAGTCACTGATGGAAGCCGCCGTCTCTCATCAGGACACGAGGGTAACTCTCTTGGGTCCCATTTGGTGAACTCGGGTAGGAAGGAAAAACGGAATCGGGACAAGCCGATCCTTTGATCCTAATTATTTACTGAGCTTTTCATTAGCCCTGCTGAATCTCTCCGCCAGCGCAGAATCAAAATAGCCGCAATCACCACCAGCGCCACAGTCAACCCAATCCACAAACCGTAAATCCCCCAATGCAGGGCGAAACAGAGTGTGAGCCCCAATGGCAAACCCAGCGCCCAGTACCCCGCTAGATTAGCCAGCATCGGCACCCTCGTCTCGCCCAGGCCCCGCAGCGCACCGGTAGAGACCGTCTGAATCCCATCAAAGACCTGAAAGGCCGCAGCCAGGCCCAGCAGGCTGGGTCCAATGGCCATTACCGCCGGATCGCGGGTATAAAGCGCAATCAGCGGGCCGGGCGCAACCAGAAATACAACCGCGGCGAATATCATGAACGCAGTCCCCAGCCCTAGCGCCATCCAGCCCGCTCGCCGCGCGCGTGCAGCATCTCCAGCACCAACCGCCCGGCCAACGCTAACCGCAGCCGCCGACGCTACGCCAAGCGGGACCATGTACGTCAGGCTGGCATAGTTCAGCGCGATCTGGTGCGTCGCCAGCTCTACCGGGGTCAGTTTTCCTGCTGCCAGCGTTGCCAGATTCCATGCGCCAACTTCCAGCAAAATCTGTCCCGCGGCCGGCGCGCCCAGCCGGAACAAGAGCTTCAGCCGGGCGACGCTTGGCCCAGCCCAGTGCCGAAATAATGGATGGCCGCGTTTGCGTTCGTACCGCCAGGCAAAGCCCAGCAGCGCCGTAGCCATCAGGATGCGCGAGATCAGCGTCGACAACGCCGAACCGTCTACCCCGAGTGCCGGAAATCCCCACTTCCCGTAGATCAGCACCCAGTTTCCCAGCCAGTTGAGCAGGTTGGCAGCAATGTAAGTGGCTGTAATTACATGCACATCGCCGACTGCCTGCAGATACCTCCGGATGCCGGCATAGAGCAGCAGCGGCAGTGTGCCCCAGTTCAGAATTCGCAGGTAGCTGGCCGCCGGACCAGCCACTTCCGGTGAAATACCGAAGGGCCCAAAACCGAAGCTGGCCAACCAAATCAATAACATGAGGATCGGAGTAGCGAAGCAGGCCAGATAAACGCCCTGCGCCAGCCAGCGATGGCAATCGTCATGATCCGCGCGTCCATAGGCCTGTGCCACGAGCGTATCGAGTCCCAGGAGCAGTCCAAAACCGAAGAGCGAGGGTGTGTAATAAACCGCGTTGCCGAGCGCTACCGCGCCGATTGCCGCCGGTCCCAGCTTGCCAACCATGATGGTGTCTACAATGTTCTGTGCCATCCATCCCAACTCGCCCAGCACCACCGGCGCGGCTAATGCCACCATCGCATGCAGTTCACCCCGGTCCTCATTTCGTGCTTTCAAACTCATATTTCCAATCTAACTGCCGGGTGCTTGCTGCGTTTTTCAACGCATGGGACAGGGAACGCTCTCTCCACTCCACAGAATGAATCCGGGACTAATGAACTCCCCGTGCCAGGGCGCGCAAGAGAAAAAAGTTACACCAAAAGGTTACTCATTACTATGAATTAAGAAATTTCGATTACAGACCATGCCTCCCCGTGGCATGATGAAATAGTGCAATTGTGCCCCCTCGCAGTGCAATAGGAGAACCACGTGCAGCCCCAACCAGCGAAGAGAAATATGCTCAAACCCTTTTTTGCGCACAGAACGGTCCTGGCATCCATGCTGGCCCTCGCCTCGGTCGCGCATCCTGCTGTCCTTCATGCCTCCACCGTTGCCGCAGATGTGCCGGATTCTCTCAAGGACTTTCTCACCCCGGATCAATTTAGGACGTATCTTCCTTTAGTCATTGCGGTGTTTGCGGCCGTGTTTATATTGCTGATCATCTGGAGGCCGGGGCGCAAACCCAAACAGAAGGAAAATGAGCTGGCCCACCCTGGAACCGCAAAAGCCGCGTCGGCCGCAAAGACATCGGCTACG
This sequence comes from uncultured Acidobacteriaceae bacterium, assembly GCA_963713645.1. Taxonomy (GTDB): domain Bacteria; phylum Acidobacteriota; class Terriglobia; order Terriglobales; family Acidobacteriaceae; genus Telmatobacter. The sequence continues at coordinate 81,595 of CAVQMQ010000025.1, forward strand.
AAAACCCCATCAGCTGCGGCTCCCGTTCTCCCGCCCGCAGCGGGGCGCATCGAAGCCGACTGGCTCAAACCGGTAGAGGTCGAGCCGCCAGCCCCGGTTCCTGCACCGGTTGTGGAGATCCCCAGGCAGGCTGTTCCTGCACCACCACCTGCGCCTGTCGCTGAGATTCCCAAACCTGCTGCTCCTATTCCGCCTCCTTCGCCTGCACCGCCGCAGGTCATCGCGCCTCCGCCCCCGCCGCCGGTTGCGATTCAACTGCCTGTCGAGCCGCTCAGGCCCGCAGTCCCGGTGCCTATATCCGCTCCGGTTTCTGTGGCGCCACCAGCTCCCGCAGAGGCTCCAGCGGTTGACGCGGGCAAGCTGGTTGCCTGGGTCTCTAAACTCCGTGGCGACGATCAGGATGGTTCGCATCGGACAACCATGCTGCGCACGCTGAAGAACGATCTCGGCTCGGCCCTGCAGATTCTGCGCGCGCCCCTGGAACTCCACGAAGAAGAATCCGTTGACGCTGACGAAGACACCACTTACGCTACCCGGGAAGCGCAGGATTATCTGGCCCAGTACGGCGGTGAGTTGGTGGTCTGGGGCACTGTCTCTGCTCCTTCCAAGGTTCTCAAGCTGCGCTTCACCACGGGAATCAACGGGACATCGCAGGAAAAGCGCTTCCGGCTTGACGAATTTGACCACATCAAGGACTCCGGTCCGCTTGCTAGCGCCACCATTGCGGCGGTCGCAGAGCAACTGGCGCAACCGGCACAGAACCTCGGTTCCTATTCACCGGCAGAAGCGCTATTGGTCACTGCAAAGCTAAGAACGCTGGTCGAACATCCCCCCGCCGCTCTGGCTGCCGGTGACCGTGGTCTTCTGGTTCGCTACTACGCCGATGCCGAGCGGGCCGCCGCAGAGCAGCAGGGCGACTGGCAGGCTTTGGCGCGTGCCATTGCGGCCTATCGCGAGGCTCTGTCGGTCTGCACTCGGGACAAGGGCGCGTTGGAATGGGCCAGGACCCAGGCCAGCCTCGGCAGCGCTTTCCACCTGCTTTCCGAGCGGGAAAGCGGGAAAGAAAGTCTCACCGCCGCCGCGCATGCCTATCGTGAGGCTCTTACCGAGCTGACCCGGCAAATTTCGCCCTCGGAGTGGGCCGATCTCCAGAGCAGGCTTGGTAAATCTCTGCTCAAGCTCGGAGAGCGGGAAAGATCCCTTGAGCTGTTGGAAGCCTCCGTCGCCGCCAACCGCGAAGCTCTGAAAGAACTCACGCATGACAAAGCGCCGCAGGAATGGGCGCTAACAGAGTGCAATCTCGGTCACGCCCTGCTCGGCCTCAGTGAGCTCGAAGGCGGCACCAAACGTCTGGACGCAGCCATTCAGGCCTACCGCGAAGCCCTCAAGGAGCTGACGCACGAGCAAACGCCGTATCAGTGGGCCAGGGCGCAAAACAATCTCGGCCGCGCTCTCCATGCGCTGGGCCAGCGCAAGAGCGGAACCGAGGAACTACTCGGAGCGGTTCTTGCCTACACCGAAGCCCTCAAGGAATTCAGCCCGTTTGCCTCTCCGCTCGATTGGGCCAAGACTTACAGCAGTTTGGGAAATGTTCTCAAACTGCTCGGTGAGCGGGAAGATTCGACACGCTATCTTGAAGCCGCCGTCAATGCCTATACGGAAGCTCTCAAGGTGGAAGCATGGAAAGAAGTGCCGCTCGATTGGGCGCACACCCAGATGAATCTGGCCACCGCTCTCCACTCTCTCGGGGATCGCGAAGGCTCCAGCGACTACCTGCAGGCTGCTGTGGAGGCATATCGCGAAGCGCTCAGGGAATTGACCCAGAACAACGCGCCGCTCGAATGGGCAGAAGCTCTCAACCGCATGGGCAATGCGTTGCTGAGCCTCGGAAAGCGCGAGTCGGGAACTGTGAGCCTGACTGCGGCTATCGATGCTTATCGTCGGGCTTTGCTCGAGTTTTCCCGCGCCAAGGCGCCGCTGGACTGGGCAGTGACACAGAACAACCTCGGCAACGCTCTGCTGCGCCTCGGCGAGCGCGAACGCGGAACGGAGCTTCTCGAAGCGGCCGGCGATGCCTGCCGCGAGGCGCTCAAGGAATTCACCGCCGAAAAGTACCCGCTGGATTGGGCCATCACCCAGAACAATCTGGGCAGCGCGCTGCTGCGGCTCGGTGAACGGACAGAGGGTACCGCCAATATCGAAGCCGCCATTTCTGTGTTCCGCGAAGTTTTAAGCGTTTGTACGCAAGAGAAGGCCCCGCTTGATTGGGCTGTCACGCAGAACAATCTGGGCAACGCGCTTCGTGTGCTGGGTGAAACAGAAACCGGCACGGAAAGCCTGGAATTAGCCGTTGCAGCCTGCTTCGAGGCATTCAAGGAGCAATCCGAGTCCAAGGTTCCCTTGCAGTGGGCGCGCACTCAGTACAATTCAGGCCTCGCGCTCTACGCTCTCGGCTTGAGGAGAAACAGCACTGACGAATTGACTGCGGCGGTGCAGGGGTATCAGGAGGCGCTGAAGGAGTTTACCGAAGACCGTCTGCCCTTCGATTGGGCCGCCGCCAAGGTCAATCTCGGCAACGCGCTCAAGGTTCTCGGCGAGCGTGAAGGCAATGTCGAGCATATCAAAGAGGCGATCGCCGTCTATGAAGAGGCTCTCCGCCAGCAGCCGCAAAAGGAAGTTCCTCTCCTTTGGGCTGCAACCCAGAATGCCCTTGGAGGCGCCCACCACGCGCTTGGCGAACGCGTCGAAGGCGCGGGAGATTTTGTCTCCGCGGTCGACGCCTACCGCTATGCGCTACTGGAGCGGACCCGTTCCCTTGTGCCGCTCGACTGGGCTCGCACCAACGCCAATCTCGGCAATGTGCTGCTCAGCATGGGCCGGCGGAGCGGCGTGGCAGAACACTTCCACGACGCGGCCACAGCCTATCGCAACGCGCTCCAGGAGTACAGCCGTCAGACCGTTCCACTGGATTGGGCTGTGGTTCAGATCAATCTGGGTTCTGCCCTCGAAAAGACCGAGCAATGGGAAGAGGCCGCCGAGGCCTACGAAGCATCGCTTGAAGTCCTCACCCCCGGCAACTACTTCCCGCTCTATCGGCAGGCCACGTCCAGCCTTTCAGCGGTCAATGAAAAAGTGCGCGCCTCCAAGGCCAGCGCATAAACCGGCAATCCGGTCTGCTGCACCCCGTAGCGGACCGGATTCCCCTTCCCAATTTTGGGCTTTCCAGATATAAACTCTTTTCATGTCCATGCGCGTCCCCGCCGAAGTCGCACTCCTGCTGATGTTGATTTTCCCCACCCTCATGTCCCAATCTCAAAGCTCCTCTCCATCTGCCAAAATGACTCGCAAGCCTCTCTCCGCCGCAGCCGTTCATCATTCTGCACTGGTCATTGATACTCACGCCGACACACCGCAGCGTTTTCTCGATGAGCATTTCGATCTTTCCGATCCGCTTAACGGTGGCAACCTGAATCTGGATTCCATCCACAAGGGCAATCTGGGTGCGGAGTTCTTCTCCGTCTGGGTCGAGCCGTCACAGTTCAAGGGCCAATACGCGCACCGCACGCTGGAGCTGATTGATTCGGTCCGGCAGCAGGTTGCAAAGCATCCCAATGAGATTGAGTTCGTCGCCACGCCCGCAGGCATCGAGTGGGCGCATCGCAGTCACAAATTCGCTGCGCTGATGGGCATCGAGGGCGGCCACTCGATCGAGGACTCGATCCCGCTGCTGCGCCAATATTACGCCCTCGGCGTGCGCTACATGACCCTCACCTGGTCTAACTCTAATAACTGGGCAGACAGCTCCGGCGACATCAATGACACAACCGTACCCCACACCAAAGATGGCTTGACCGATTTCGGCGTCGATGTCGTGCATGAGATGAACCGTCTAGGCATGATGGTCGATATCTCGCACGTCGCAGACAGCACTTTTTATCGCGCCGTCGCTGTTTCACGCGCCCCGGTCATCGCCTCTCATTCGGGGGCGCGCGCCCTGTGCAATGCTCCGCGCAATATGACTGACGATATGCTGCGCGCCGTGGCCAAATCCGGCGGGCCCAACTCCAAGGGAGGAGTTGTGCAAGTCAACTTCTTTTCCGGCTTTGTATCGCAGGCCTATTGGGACGCGCTGAAAGCCGCGCAGCCAGAGGCCGACAAGGCAGTCGCAGAGCTACAGGCCAAATACAAGGCCGAAGGCAAAGAGACTCCTTTTCAGGAAATCGACAAGCTCAACCGCCGCATCTACGACCGCATTCCCCGCCCGCCGCTCTCGATGCTCATCGACCACATCGATCACATCGCAAAAGTAGCGGGCGTAGACCATATCGGACTCGGCTCGGATTTTGATGGTGTCTATGGGCAACTGCCGGAGGGGATGGACTCCGCCGCCGACCTGCCCAAGATT
>CAVQMQ010000026.1:0-96872 GCA_963713645.1 uncultured Acidobacteriaceae bacterium
CAGCACACCGACTTGTTCTTGAGGCAGCGTTCGCTCAAGCTTCAGCTGACAAGAGCCTGTTGCTGATTGAAGCAACCTGCAATCAGGTCAATCAGGACGGCGGCTACACTGGCTATACTCCGGCTGGCTTTCGCGACTATGTACACTCGCTTGCGGCGGCTGCGGGATTTCCGGTTGAACGACTGATTCTCGGCGGTGACCACCTCGGCCCGAACCCCTGGCGTTCATTGCCTGCCGCCACGGCGATGGAGAAAGCCCTGGCGATGGTCCATGCATATGCCTCGGCAGGCTTCACAAAGATTCATCTCGATGCAAGCATGCGCCGCGCCGACGACCCTGCTGTGTTGAACGACGCCGAGATTGCCGAGCGCGCCGCTCGCCTCTGCGAAGTTGCAGAGAAGGCTACAGCCCACTTCGCTATCCGTCCTGTCTACATTGTTGGCACTGAGGCGCCGACCCCCGGCGGCGCGCAGGGAGAATTGGAAATCGCCGTCACCGGCACCTCCAGCGTGCAGAAGACTCTCGATGTCCATCGCGACGCCTTCGAGCGCCGCGGGCTCGTCTCCGCGTGGGAGCGGGTGGTTGGCGTTGTTGTGCAACCCGGCGTTGAATTCGGCGACGAAACCATTGCCGACTACATCCCTGAGAAGGCGGCCGAGCTATCGCAATGGATTCTGAGTACCGAAGGGATTATCTTTGAGGCGCACTCAACTGACTACCAGACAGGCGATTCACTTGGCCACCTGGTACGCGACCACTTCGCCATTCTCAAAGTCGGACCCGAACTTACATTCGCACTGCGCGAAGTTGTCTTCGGCCTGGCGCACGTTGAGGCAGAATGGATCGCCGGCACAACTAAGTCCAGCATTCGCGCTACGCTCGACCAGGCAATGATAGACAACCCGATCAACTGGCAAGGCTATTACCAAGGCGACGCGCATCACCTCCAGCTTGCCCGCGCCTACAGTCTGAGCGATCGGATCCGCTATTACTGGCCGAACGCCGAGGTCTCTTCGGCTCTTTCAGTGCTAATTGAAAATCTCGCTCAGCATCCAGCGCCGTTGCCGCTGCTGGCGCAGTATCTGCCCCACCAGGCCGAAGCGATACGCCGCAGCGAGATTGTTAACGATCCTCGCGACCTAATCCGCCATCGCATTCGGCAGACTCTCTCGCGCTATTCCAAGGCCTGTGGCCTAGGCAGTAGGCACAGTTGGCCTTGTCTGCTTAGCTAGAGGAAGAGCTCTTGTTCACAGCGATAAGCTGCTTCCACAGGCTCTCCACCTGCGCGCGCAATTGAACCGTATCACCGGTGTTCTCGATCCTGTAATTGGCGCGGGCTGCTTTTTCAGCATCGGAAAGCTGTAGGGCAAGGCGAGCGCGAGCATCAGCCTCGGCGGCTGCGCGATCAAGACCCTCGCGGGCGGCGCGCTCCGCGTAGCGGGTGATCTTCACCTCATCTGGAACAGTAACGACGACGATAAAGTCGAAGCGGCGTCGCCAGTCGGCGAGCACGCCTTCTTGCTCGCCACGGGCGCGGGCGTCGCGTTCGACCTCGAAGATCAGAGCCGACTCGACGACGGCGATGGCCGACGGGTCACGCTGAAAAACCTCTTCCATCCACCGCCGCTGCGCATCAATCACCGCCGGGTGCACGATGGCGTTGAGGTTTTGCAGACGGCCTTCCTTGAAGGCGAGCTCGGCCAGACGCGGACGATTCAATTTGCCGTCGGGGCTGACGACTTCGGGACCAAAGACACGGATGATCTCGGCGTAGACGGCATGCCCCGGCTCCATCAGCGCGCGGCCCAGGGAGTCGGCCTCGATGACCTCAGCACCCAGTGAGCGAAGCGTACGCGCGACAGTGCTTTTGCCGCTGTTCAGGCCGCCGGTGAGGCCGACGCGCAGCACTTATAGCCCCCGCCGCAGTTTTGCCGCGCGAACGGTGTTGGACATCAGCATGGCGATGGTCAGCAGCCCGACGCCGCCGGGAACAGGCGTGTAAGCGCCGGACAGCTCGAAGGCTCTGGGATCGACATCGCCGATGACCACCGAGCCGCGCTTGGCGAAGGCGGCCTCGCGTTTTTCATTGCCGGCAAAGAAGCGGTCGAACTCGGCGCGGTCGGTGATGCGATTCATGCCGACATCAATGATGGTCGCTCCCGGCTTGACCATCTCCGGAGTGATGAAGCCGGGGCGGCCGATGGCGGCGACCATGATGTCCGCCTGGCGAGTGATGGAAGCCAGGTCGCGGGTCTTCGAATGGCAGAGGGTGACGGTGGCATTTTCGTGCAGCAGCAGCAGCGCAACCGGTTTGCCGACAATATCGCTGCGGCCCACTACAACGGCGCGCTGGCCGCTGATGGGAATCTGGCTGCGCTTGAGAATCTCGATGACTCCCGCTGGGGTGCAGGGCGCCAGCGCCGGCCGTCCCGCCTGCAAGCGGCCTGCATTAATCGGGTGAAAGCCGTCCACGTCCTTGGCTGGCGAGACGGCGTCGAGCAGAGCTTTCGTATCCACCTGTGGGGGTAGAGGCAACTGGATCAGGAATCCGTCAATCTCTGCGCGGGCGTTGAGTTGGGTCACAAGCGCCAGCATCTTTTCGGTGGTGACCGTCTCGGGCGGGGTGATGAGCTCGCTGTAGAGGCCAAGCTCGGCGCAGGCTTGCACTTTGCCGCGGACATAAATCTCTGAGGCGGGGACGTGGCCCACCAGCACTACTGCCAGGCCGGGGCGAATGTCCTTTGCTGCCAGCGCGCGGACCTCGGCGGCGACTTCTTCCTTGATCTGGGCGGCAATCGCCGCGCCATCCAGAATTCTCGGCATCTTCAGCTCCAAACACTCATCCTACTCTGTTTTGGAGTTTAGAAGAGTTCGATTGCCTGGTCGCTGTGTGTGCCTTCCGCGCTGCCGCCTGCTACGGCCACATGCGTCATCGTCTGGCTGGCCATTTTGTACGCGTCCAGATGGCTGGCAAGGATTGTCTCGAAGCTCTGACCGAGTTCGCCGTCCCAGGCGGGGTCGTCCATTCGCGCCGAGAGGAGCACCATGTGCTCCTTCATATCGCCGAGTGAACTTTGCACATGCTCCAGGCGCTGCCGCAGCACATCCTGGAATTGAATGTGGCCTAGCGCCTCGGAGAGCCGCATCACATTCTGTTCGTAATTGCCATCAACCTCACTGACAACATCCAGCAGCAATTTGCTGTTCCGGCTAAACTCCTGTTGCATCTGCTCCAGGTCAGCGGTCAATTGCGCCAGCGAACTGGCAGAACGGGTTAGCTCGACCGCGGACCGTGCCTGCTCCATCTCTTTATTCACGCGTTCGCAGGTTGATTTAATCTTTTTCGAGATGTCGGCGGCGGCCTGGGTGGTGCGGACGGAAAGCTTTCTTACCTCGAAGGCGACCACGGCAAAGCCGCGTCCGGCGGAGCCGGCCCTGGCGGCTTCGATCTCGGCATTCAGGGCCAGCAGGCTCACCTGCTTGGCGATGGCGGTAATCACTTTGATGAGCGGTGTCAGCGCGACGACCTCGCCGGAGAGAGTCTGTAGGCGTTCAAACTCGCGATCCAGTTCGCGGCTCTGCGTTGCCAGTTCTTCGCCGACCATTGCCACAATTTTTTGGTTACAGGCTACGCGCTGGTCGATACTCTCGGCCACCTGCTTGCCGCTGTGGATGGACTCGCCCAGCCGTAGCCTTTGCTGGTTACTACGCTCATAAAGTAAACCTAGTTGCTCAATAACGATACCGATCTCCGACTCGGATTGCTTGATTGAACCGTCAATCTGCCCGTGCATTACGTCGATGTAGGGCCGCGACTGGCTTATTTCGGCCTGTAGAATCTTCCTGCCGCGAAGCAGGCGGGAGATCTGCTCGAAGTTCAACTGGCCGAATGCCCACATCTTCGAGACGGCTTTGCGGGCCTTCACAGTATTGACAATCGCCAGGATCAGGTCCGGGATCAGCACAACCACAATGAGCAACCAAGCCACCTGTTGGCGGAATGGCGCGAAGACTGGACCCATCACAAAGAAAAGGCCGAACCAGACCAGCACGATGGAGAGAAACGAAACCACTACATTGGTGAGCAGTCGCTGCTGGATGCGGCGCAATCTGGTTTTGTGATCAGGCATGACTTATTTCTCTCCCGGCGATTTCAGCCAGATCTCCTGGAGACAATGCTCCAGATGGCGTCAACAGATAAATACGACTCATCAGCGGCCCGACTCCGACCGCACCCCTGCCGTCGGCTTGCGCTCCGCGGGAGAGGATCAATCTTTGAATCGGGAGAGAACTGAAGTTGCTGCACGGAATACAATCTGCAGCGCAAGTAGCCTCTCCCATACTGGGCTGTGCGGAGGGGCGACAGACGAGTTTGGGCTTAGAAGTCTCTCATGTAGTGCACTTTTTTCGTGGCAAAACGAGTCTGTGGCTTGCCGGCCCCAGACGTGGTGACGATAAATGCAGTTTCGTTACAGCGATTTTTTCGATATAGTTAATATTCAGCTTTGTCCCCATGCTGCATGGCCGTGTATTGCGAGGCCTCTCCAGGAAGACAGGGGCGATTTTCAGCAACTGAGATCGCTGGGTGGCCGTGTCTTTCCAGGTTGTATCGATTTCGAACCTTGGCTCGATAGAGAAAGCAGCTTTGGAAATCCGGCTCGGAGTCCAAGTTCCGGCCGAGTAGCAACCCGTAGCGCAAACGTTTTACCCGGAAGGTTCCTATGAATTCATCGGATTACCGCACCCAAATTCCTCCTCCACAGGGGCTTTATCACCCGCGTAATGAGCACGATGCCTGCGGCATGGGCCTGGTGGCCCACATTCGCGGCGAGAAGAGCCACGACATTATCCGCAAGGGTCTCGAGGTGCTGATCAACCTCACCCATCGCGGCGCGGCGGGTTGCGACCCGGAGACGGGCGATGGAGCAGGGATTCTGATTCAGATTCCCCATGAGTTTTTTGTGCGTGAATGCGCCGAGCTGGGGATTCGTCTGCCTGCAGCGGGCGACTACGGTGTAGCGATTTGCTTTTTGCCGGTCGACAAGCAGGACCGCCTTCAGTGCGAGGGCATCTTCGAGCGCATTGCCAAGGAAGAGGGTCTTGCGGTGCTGGGCTGGCGCGATACTCCGGTCAATGGCGACGCCATCGGCCGCGAAGCCCGCGCCTCGCAACCCTATATTGAGCAGCTTTTTGTTGGCCGTCCGAAAGATCTGGATGAAGACGCCTTCGAACGCCTGCTCTATAAGGTCCGCCGCCGCACGGAGAACGAAGTTGCGGCCTCCGATATTGAGGACAAAGAGAGCTTTTTTGTCCCCTCGCTCTCCTGTCGCACGATTGTCTACAAGGGGCTGATGCTGGCTCCACAGATTGAGAAGTTCTATTTCGAGCTGGCTAACCCGCTGGTTAAAAGCGCTCTCTGCCTGGTTCACCAGCGCTTTTCCACCAATACCTTCCCAAGCTGGAAGCTGGCCCACCCTTACCGCTACGTCGCGCACAACGGCGAGATCAACACCATTCGCGGCAACGTGAGTTGGATGAGTGCCCGCCAGTCGGTGCTGAAGAGTCCTCTGCATGGCGAAGAGATCGGCGAGTTGTTCCCGGTGATTATGCCCAGCGGCAGCGACTCGGCCTCACTGGACAACGCGGTTGAATTCCTCTACCAGTCGGGCCGTTCGCTGCCGCACGTGATGGCGATGCTGATCCCTGAAGCCTGGAGCGGCAATCCCGATATGGACGAGGAGAAGCGGGCCTTTTACGAGTACCACGCCTCGCTGATGGAGCCGTGGGATGGACCGGCGGCGATTGCATTTACTGACGGCAAGGTCATCGGCGCGACCCTCGACCGCAATGGACTCCGCCCTGGCCGCTACATCGTCACCAACGACGATCTGGTGGTGCTGGCTTCGGAAGCGGGCGTGATTGAAGTTCCCGCCACCGAGGTACGCAAGAAAGGCCGTTTGCAACCGGGCCGCATGTTCCTGGTCGATACCGTTCAGGGGCGCATTATCTCCGACGCCGAGATCAAGAAGGAACTCGCTGCGCGCCAACCGTACGGCGAGTGGATCAAGCAGCAGCAGGTGACGATGGATCAGTTGCCGGAGCCGTCTCGCGTGATCGCGTCGAACCCGGAGACCCTCCTGCGCCGCCAGCGCGCTTACGGCTACAGCGAAGAGGACTTGAAGATTCTCCTCGGCCCGATGGGAGCGAATGGCGAGGAGCCGATCGGTTCAATGGGAACCGACGTGCCGTTGGCCTGCCTCTCCGACCGCCCGCAGCCGCTCTTCAATTACTTCAAGCAGCTCTTTGCGCAGGTGACAAATCCGCCCATCGATCCAATCCGCGAAGAGCTTGTAATGTCGCTGATCAGCTACATCGGCACCGAGCGCAACATCCTGGACGAAGCGCCGGACAACTGCCACACCCTCAAGCTGCCGCATCCGATTTTGACCAATCGCGACCTGGAAAAGCTGCGCCGCATCTCCTCGGGCGATCTACTGGCCACCACTTTGCCCGCGCTCTTCCGCGCCGCCGATGGCGAAGTGGGACTCAAGCACTCGCTCGATGACCTGAGCGCCCGCGCTTCGCACGCCGTGGACTCCGGCTACACACTACTGATCATCTCTGATCGCGGAGTGGATCCGACCTATGCGCCGATCCCCAGCCTGCTGGCGATGGCCGCGGTGCACAATCGGCTGGTGCGCGAGAAGAAGCGCACTCAAGTCGCGCTGATCATTGAGAGCGGCGAACCGCGCGAGGTGATGCACTTTGCCTTGCTGATTGGCTACGGCGCGAGCGCGATCAATCCCTATCTCGCCATTGAAAGCCTTCACGACCTCAAGTGGCGCGGCCTGTTGCCGGAGAAAATCACCGGCGACTACGCCGAGAAGAACTTCGTCAAGGCCATCAACAAGGGCCTACTCAAGACCTTCTCGAAGATGGGTATCAGCACGCTGCAAAGCTATCGCGGCGCGCAGGTTTTTGAGGCCGTCGGGCTGAATCAGGCGCTCGTCGATGCGTACTTCTCCGGCACCGCGTCGCGCATTGAGGGCGTTGGCCTCGATGTCTTGGCGCGCGAGGCGCAGATGAAGCACAGTTTCGCCTTCCAGCCTCTCACCGAGTCGGAGACCGAGCTGGTCGTCGGCGGCCACTATCAATACCGCGAGCGCGGCGAGTATCACCTGCTTAACCCGCAGACCATCAGCAAGCTCCAGCATGCCGTGCGGCAGAACAATCCCGCCACCTTCGAAGAGTACACCAAGCTCATCGACGAGCAGGCCAAAAATTTCTGCACGCTGCGCGGCCTGTTGACGCTGAAGGATGGCGAGGAACCGGTGCCGCTCGAAGAAGTAGAAGTAGCCAAGGAGATCGTCAAGCGCTTCACGACCGGCGCAATGAGCTACGGGTCGATTAGCAAAGAGGCGCACGAGACGCTGGCGATTGCGATGAACCGCATCGGCGGCATGTCAAATACCGGCGAGGGCGGCGAGGACGAAGAGCGCTTCAAGCCCGACGCCAACGGCGACCTGCGCCGCAGTGCCGTCAAGCAGATTGCTAGCGGACGCTTCGGTGTCACCGCGCATTATCTGGTCAATGCCGACGAGATTCAGATCAAGATGGCGCAGGGCGCAAAGCCCGGCGAGGGCGGCCAGTTGCCCGGCCACAAGGTGGATGCGATTATCGCCAAGACCCGCCACTCAATCGCCGGCGTGGGACTGATCTCGCCGCCGCCCCATCATGATATTTATTCCATCGAAGATCTTGCGCAATTGATCTTCGACCTCAAGAACGTCAACCCGCGGGCGCGCATTGCTGTCAAGCTGGTCTCCGAGGTGGGCGTGGGCACGGTGGCCGCGGGCGTCTCAAAGGCTCACGCCGACGTGGTGCTCATCTCCGGCGACAACGGCGGCACCGGCGCTTCGCCGCTCAGCTCGATCAAACACGCAGGGCTTCCCTGGGAGCTTGGACTTGCTGAAACGCAACAAGTCCTCTTACTCAACGATCTTCGCGGTCGCATCAAGGTGCAGACCGACGGCAAGCTGCAAACCGGGCGCGATGTGGTGATTGCCGCATTACTCGGCGCGGAGGAGTTTGGCTTTGCCACCACGCCGCTGATCGCGATGGGCTGCATCATGATGCGCAAGTGCCACCTGAATACTTGTTCGGTCGGCATCGCTACGCAAGATCCAGTTCTCCGTGCGCGTTTTACTGGCGCGCCCGAGCATGTAGTCAATTTCTTCTTCTTCATTGCCGAGCAGGTCCGACAGTATATGGCGAAGATGGGCTTCCGCACTGTCGATGAGATGGTGGGCCGCGTAGATATGTTAGACGCAGTCAACGCCGATACCCACTGGAAGGCCAAGGGCATCGATCTTTCAGCCATTCTCTATGCGCCCACCGTGCCCTCGCGCGTGGCGCGACGCAAGGTGCAGGCTCAGGATCATGGTCTGGACGCGGCGCTCGATCATGCGCTGATCGAAAAAGCCGCACCGGCGCTCGAAAACAAGACCGCTGTCACCGGCAGCTTTGCCATTCGCAATGTGCATCGCACCGTGGGCGCAATGCTTGGCGGCGAGATCGCACGGCGCTTCGGTGCCGATGGCTTGCCCGAAGGCACAATCCGCTTCAAGTTCAACGGCTCCGCCGGCCAAAGCTTTGGCGCATTTGTTCCCAACGGCGTCACGCTCGAACTCGAAGGCGATTCCAACGACTACGTCGGCAAGGGACTCTCCGGCGGGCGCATCATCGTCTATCCGCCGAAGACTTCGAGCTTCCTGCCGGAAGAAAGCATCCTTGTCGGTAACGTTGTTCTTTATGGCGCAACCAGCGGTGAGGCTTTCTTCAACGGCATTGCAGGCGAGCGCTTCGCGGTACGCAACTCCGGCGCAACGGCGGTTGTTGAAGGCGTTGGCGACCACGGCTGCGAGTACATGACCAATGGCCGCGTGGTCGTCCTCGGGGCGACAGGACGAAATTTCGCTGCCGGCATGAGCGGCGGGCGGGCCTTTGTCTACGACGATCAGGGCGACTTCTCGACGCGCCGCTGCAACAAGGCCAGTGTCGATCTGGAGCCTCTCGCCAGCTCCGACGATATCGCCGAAGTTCGCGGCCTGCTCGAGCGCCATCGCGAGCTGACCGGCAGCCCCCGCGCCGCGTGGATTCTCGACAACTGGGCTACCGCGCAGGCCCGCTTCATCAAGGTTTTCCCGCACGAGTACAAGCGCGTTCTGGGCATCGCCAGGGCCGAATCTGTTTATGTTTCTCCTACTTCGTCGCCTCTGACGGCGGCTACCGCAGAGGTGCAGCATGGGTAAGGTAACGGGATTTCTGGAGATCAATCGCGAGCAGCCCACCCGCCGCAAGGTCGATGAGCGGGTCAAGGACTGGTTTGAAATCTACGAGCCATTCCCTGAAGAAAAGCAAAAGGAGCAGAGCGCGCGCTGCATGGATTGCGGCGTTCCCTTCTGCCATACCGGCTGCCCGGTCAACAATCTGATTCCCGATTGGAACGACCTCGCCTATACCGGACGTTGGGAGAGCGCGATTCGCCGCCTGCACTCCACCAACAACTTCCCCGAGTTCACTGGGCGCATCTGCCCCGCTCCCTGCGAGGCGGCCTGCGTGTTGGGGATAGATCAGCCGCCGGTGTCTATCAAAGTTATCGAGCGCAGCATCGTCGAGCGCGCCTGGGACGAGGGCTGGATTCGCCCCGAGCCGCCTGAGCACAACACGGGCAAGCGCGTCGCTGTTGTGGGCAGCGGCCCCGCAGGCCTCGCAGCCGCGCAGCAGTTGCGCCGTGCGGGCCACTCGGTCACGGTCTACGAGAAGAACGACCGCATCGGTGGCCTGCTCCGTTACGGCATCCCCAACTTCAAGCTGGAGAAGCATGTGATCGACCGCCGCATCGAGCAGATGCGCGAAGAGGGCGTGACCTTTGTGACCAACGCTCACGTCGGCGTCAACGTCCCGGTCTCGCACCTCACCGAGCACAACGATGCTGTCCTGCTCTGCGGAGGAGCCGAGCATCCCCGTGACCTCAAAATTCCCGGTCGCGAGCTGAAGGGCGTTTACTTCGCAATGGAGTTTCTCCCGCAGCAGAATCGCCGCAACGAGGGAGACACGATTCCCGACGACCTTGCAATTCTCGCCGAAGGCATGCGCGTGGTGATCATCGGTGGCGGCGACACCGGCGCCGATTGTCTGGGCACCAGCATCCGCCAGCGCGCCAAAAGCATTCACCAGTTCGAAATCATGCCCAAGCCGCCCGCCCAGCGCGCCGCGTCTACTCCCTGGCCGCTCTGGCCGCTGCAACTGCGCACCGAGAGCGCGCATGAAGAGGGCGGCATCCGCGATTGGTCCATTAACAGCGTCAAATTCACCGGCGACGAGAACGGCAACCTCAAGCAGCTTCACGCCGTACGCGTCAGCCCGCCGCCAAAGTTTGAACCGATTGACGGCTCGGAGTTTACACTCGATGTCGATCTCGTCTTGCTGGCGATGGGCTTTCTTGGGCCGGTCCGCTCAGGGATGATCGAGCAGCTTGGGCTGGCTGTGGACAATCGGGGCAACGTGGCCGCCAATGCCGACTATATGACCTCGGTCGATGGCATCTTTGCCGCCGGCGATATGCGCCGCGGCCAGTCGCTCGTCGTCTGGGCCATCTCCGAGGGCCGTAAGGCCGCCGAATCCGTGGACCGTTATCTGGCCGCACAGATCGAACCGCTCGGGCAAATCCGCCAGCGGGTGCTGGCATAGGCTGAACCGGGTACTCAGACTGAAATGCGTCCCACCCTCACCGCTGTCATTCACCCTCCGCGCTGTCATTCTGAGCGAAGCGCAGTGGAGTCGAAGAACCTGCTTCTCGGAACTCTTGCGGCGCGGGGGATTCTCAGCGGGGCACGACTGGTAGGTCAGGGCTTCAGCCCTGACTGCTGCAAATGCCCAATAAAACCAAGGGCTTTAGCCCCTGAGGGTTTGCGGTATCCCAGGTTCCAAAATCGGGACATGTGATGTCAGCTATCCATAGTCTAAGGGTTTTTGTGTCGCATCCAGTAAATCTGTAACTCCTTCTCTGATACGATTCGCCAATTGTCATCTATCTTCTGAAATATCATCACTGCTGTCCGGTTAAAAGTCGAACAGAATGAGTTGGTTGGAGTTTGGAGTTAGTTGACTGGTGTAGTGCTTCTGCTGAAGTGCCTGTGAAATGGGCATTTTCTCGAACAGAGTTACCGAGAGTACTTGCAGCAAAGTGTAGAGCGAGCCGGGCAGTTCGAGCTTTTTCTTGACGATGGCGACCAGCAGGTAGACCGAGACGGCTATCCAGATCTGGGTCTTGACGGCGTTCTCGCTGCTTCCGAAGAAGGCCTTGATGCGCAGGTGTTGCTTGATCCACTTGAAGAACAGCTCGACTTGCCAACGGCTCTTGTAGAGGGCACAGATGGTAGCAGCGGGCAGCATGAACTGGTTAGTCAGGAAGACCAGATCCTTGCCGGTGTCCGAGTCGCGATAGCGAATGCGACGCAAATGGCCAGGGTAATCCTTGCGGCTGTCGTAGCCGTTGAGGGCAATAGATTGGTCAGCAAGAATGCCGGTCTGCTTGTCCACCTGTTGGGAGTAGATGCGGCTGGCATCGAGGTTACGCTTTGCGCGTGTGACAAAGAACGCTGAGGACAAATGGATGCGATAGAGTCGGGCGTAATCGAGATAACCGCGATCCATGACGTAGTAAGCGCCGGGTTGCGGGATGATTTCGTCGAGGATGTTGACGTCGTGCACATCGCCAGTGGTGACGCGGATAAACGTTGGTATGTTGCCGCGCAGATCGAGCAGCGTATGCATCTTGACTGCGGATTTGGTGGAGCGGAAATGCGCCCAGGGGAACAGGCTCAGGCACAGGTCGATGGTGGTCGAGTCCAATGCGTAAGCGGCGGCGTCGAGGTCCATGCCGAGATCTTCCTTGGCGTAGAGCTTGCGCGCCTGAAGCATCAATCGTTGCGCCAACTCCGCGTAAATACGCCAATCGCGGCTCTCGTTGGCCTCTGCCAAAGTGGAACGCCGAACGGGAGAACGAAAGCCCATGGGGTAGAGCTTAGCGGGCTGTGCGCTGAGACAAGCCTCGATGTCGCGCAGGCTCTCGCGATAGGTCAACTGGGCAAAAGCCATGGCACGGAACTGCTCGGCGCAGTTGAGGCTGCGCACCCGACGGTCGCCGCCATAACGGGCTACGCTGCGGGCAAACGACGTCCAGGGAAGGAAATCCATCAACTGAGCAAACAGCACCTTGCCAGCGTTCACCGCCGCCTCCAGAAAACATCTCTGGAATCAGCATCGCGGCAATTTCAAATCGACACCACCCGAAAACGCTCGCAACCATCCGCACATCAGGCGGTTGCGGCCAGCAAGCTAGTCGTTAACCGGACAGCAGTGAAATATCATCTGTTCTTGTTCTTTTCCGGCATAGCTCTTTGTGCCCCGAAAATCCCATTCTTTATCAAACGTCGCTGTACCGCGTGTTTCGCTCAGATCGCTGAAGACAATTTCAGAAATCGCAAACAAGTGGACGTCGTCAAATCTGGACAGTGCGCGTTGAAACTCCGACTGTACATCATTTCTCGAAACATTGTGGCGCAGGTAGAAGGTGCTGACCTCTGGTGCATAGCACTCGGCAAGAAGTTGTGGGTTACGAGATCGCTCTGCTTCCTGATAGCTCTCAAGGAGTCCTTGAATACCCTGCTCACTCCTTAGCTTCTGTTGAGAGATGTGGCTTCGGTACGTCAAGAGCGCCACGATCAAGATCATCGCTACAATTCCGAGGAAAATAAACTGCCAACTCCGTAACGGAAGCTTCTTTAATGGGGATTGAAGCGGCTCTTCAATTTTCGTTGTAATCGTCTGATTTACATCTGTAGTTGCCAACGGAAGAACTGTCGGAACAGGTAGAGTTGCTTCTGGATTTACGCCCGAATGTTGAGTACCTGATAACGCAGGCTGGTTAGAAGCGGCAAGCGATGGTCCGCAAATAATCTCAGGAAGGTTCAGCAGTCGGCTTCCATCAATGAGACGTACACCAGTCCTAAACGCAAGATCAATCGCGTCTCTTGAGAATGTCGAAGTGGTGACAACCCAAGCTTCGTTAGCGTTATAGAAGTGCATTGACGCGAACGCTTCTTGCACAGAACTGTTTCCCACGGTGTCCTGATAGTTTTTTGCCTGGATGGCAATCACTCGGGATCCGATGGTTATCACTAAATCAGCACCTTGGTCGCGGCTGGCTTGGGTTTTGCAGACGCCAGGTACCCCTGCATCGCGCAAGAGCCGGGTGAGCCATTCTTCAAAGGCAATCCCGTCCAAAGTCCGAGCATATTCCAACGTCAGTTGGAACCCAGGTCTAGGTGCTGACCGTCGCTCAAAAAACTTCCGTCTCAGTTCCCCAACTAAGTAGCGTCGACTATATGAATTTGGGAACTCGTCAGAACAGCGCGCGACGAATCCAAGCGAATTTGAAACGGAATGGCGTCCATATAATATGCCGTCCAGGACGGAGTTCACCTCTCTCGCCAATGCATCCTCAAATTTCCATGAATATTCCGCCTCAAGCTTCGCTAACCGAACGGGAGCCGAATATAGGAATTTTTCCACGTCACCTTGGAACAGGTTTAGCAGATGCTCATGTCTACTGAGCACCTTTCTGAGATCGGCAGTAAACCGCGTCCCATCGTCAGACGGAATCTGTGGACCTGACGTCGAATCTTGACGCCATGACTCGCGTAGAGATTTGATCTCACGTTCAACTCTTTCATGTCGAGTTCTGGAAGCAAGGCCACGGCTGGGAAGGACTCGATCAAGTAAGCTGGCTCCGGGTAATCGAGGAGACAGCGGAACGCCATCATCGAAGCCCGCCTGACAA
Source organism: uncultured Acidobacteriaceae bacterium (assembly GCA_963713645.1). GTDB lineage: Bacteria > Acidobacteriota > Terriglobia > Terriglobales > Acidobacteriaceae > Telmatobacter. The sequence continues at coordinate 13,907 of CAVQMQ010000026.1, forward strand.
AACGGACATTTCCCTTGACCGGTAAACTCGAAAGAACGTCCGCAAATAGAATGCGGGCAATTCAGGTCCCTAACAGCTTCCCATCGCTTTGAACAATGAACCCACGTGTACTCTCTGTCTGCAGGGCGAAATGAAACCCTCAGAAGGCATTTCGGGCAGAACGAAATAGGGCTTGCCCAAGGGGAAGCGCTAGACATCGACGCGATTGGCTCTGGCGTGTGGTCCACAACTCAATCTACCACCGAAAATGGGCGTCCAGATAGGTGCTGTAGTTCGCTGCTACGCCGGTTTCTCCAGGTCTCGGTTCTGAGGCTTGGAAACCCCTCCCGAAACACTATGTATAAGAAATTCGTCTAAAATAGAAGAAATCGGGGCCGGAGTTCCGCTGGTTTCCAACGAGTTACTCAGACGCGTCCATGGAACTTCCCGGCGTTTTCCCCGTATCTCTACAACAGAGCGTCTATCAGGAAGCTGACAATGAAACTGCGACCGTTTCTTCTGGTTATTCTTCTGGTGGGAGGGTTCTGGTTCCTCACCACTCATCTACCCGGGCATCTCGGCCAGCTCTCGCTGACCAGCGGCCACGGCGGCGGTTCGCCGCTTGATCTCACCGAGGCCCATGCCGCGCCCGCCTACGATACCGAGGAGCAGAACAATATCGCTGTCTACAAGCGCGTCTCTCCTTCGGTGGTGAACATCACCTCGAAGACGATGGTCATGACCTTTTTCTACGGCGAAGTGCCGCAGGAAGGCCAGGGTTCGGGGTTCATTCTCGACAAGGCCGGCCATGTGCTGACCAACTATCACGTTGTCGAGAACCACAACCGGGGCATCAAGGTGATGCTCAGCAACAAGCGCAGTTACGATGCCAAGGTCGTGGGTACAGATCAGGTGCACGATCTGGCGCTGCTGCAAATCGAAGCGCCGAATCTGGAGCCGGTCACGCTGGCCGATTCGTCGAGCTTGGCCGTGGGGCAAAAGGTCTACGCCATCGGCAACCCCTTCGGCCTCTCAGGCACCATGACCCGCGGCATCATCAGCTCCATCCGGTCAATCGGCAGAGACCAGGGCGAGCGCATTGAAGACGCCATCCAGACCGACGCGGCCATCAATCCCGGTAACTCCGGCGGGCCGCTACTCAACTCGCGCGGCGAGGTCATCGGCATCAACACGATGATTGAGACATCCGGCGCAAATCAGAGCGCGGGCATCGGCTTTGCGATTCCCATCAACACCGCCAAGGCCGTGCTCGACGACCTGACACGCTACGGGCGGCCCAATCGGCCCTCCCTGGGCATTACCGACTTGGGCATTGGACCAGATCTGGCCGAACAGATGGGGCTGGCAGCTCAGAGTGGCGTGCTCGTCCAGCAAGTTACTCGCGGTGGAGCAGCGGAGCGGGCCGGCATTCGCGGCGGCAACCAGCAGGCCTATCTGGGCAATATGCCCATCCTGCTGGGAGGCGACCTCATCGTCTCAATCGACGGCCAGCAGGTCACCGATTCGCAGGACATCAACGCGATCATGGACAAACACCAGGCCGGCGACACGGTCAGCGTGACCTTCTTCCGAGGCCGTAAACAGATCACGCTCAAGCTGATTCTGGGCGAGCAGAAAGGCGTGAATACGTAGAGTTGCGCATAGTGGGTTTGCGCTTTCCCAGGTCTCAGAATCGGGACCTGGGTCACAGGGTTGATATGCAGAGTATTCTCTTCTTCGCGACGCTAGTTTCTCAAGAGATTGATTTCAAAATGCTTAAAATTATCTGCAAAATTTCTTGTCAAACCGGAAAAATATAAAGGGGGAGGGGGGTGGGTCGTCCGATCCCGGTGAAAAAGGCACCTGGCCGGATCGACCTGTTTCCCTACTGCTTTTATGGATAGATTGTGCGCTTTACAAGTTTAATTTTCTGCACCACCACCTGCGGTAGGGCCAGTGGCCGTCGGCGCGGCGGGTTGGGGTGTCCCAGGTCCCCGAGTACGCGGGATCTGGGGCACCTGGCACCCAGCACACAGAGTGAATCCAGTAACACTATGTACCGCCTTTACAATATGACGCAACCGGAGCAGCAGCCTGGCGTACTGCTCCGGGCCCGGACCAAGGGTTGACGCTCCACTAGGATGTCATGTTCTGGAGCATCGAAGGCAATAAAAGTCTGATCAGGCAGACGGCGCTGTAGCCACGGAATGGAGCCGATGACACCGCGGTCTCCTATAACGAGGTTCGCCCTGTTCGTTTCGTTATAAAAACTTCCGCAAATCAGGCAGCCTCCGTCTGATTTCAGTCCTTCTTCAAAGCTCCTGAGGTCTACTTTGCACAAAATTGTAGACTTTCCTGTATATGCGCCTTCATCTACATGCATCGGGAAAACATACAGGTTGAATGGGTTTCCGACGCGAGTATACTGGTAGCGTCTAAGGAACCTCTGAAAATCTCCCCAATCCACAGCCATCGCGGTTAATGTGGATTGAGGAGATTGATCGCGGATGAAGCAGCTTACTTTGGCCCAGCAGGTGGAGTTTCAACGCTACTCGAAGAAGACACGGCGCGAGCAGTTTCTGGAAGAAATGGACGCCGTCATGCCCTGGGCCGAGTTATTCGCGCTCATCGCGCCGCATTACTCGAAGGGCGAAGCGGGGCGCAAGCCGGTGGGACTTGAGATCATGCTGCGCGTCTATTTTTTGCAGCAGTGGTTCGCGCTCTCCGATCCGGCGGCCGAAGATGCGCTGTACGAATCACCCGTGCTGCGGCGCTTTGCGGGCGTGGACCTTGGCCGCGCGCCGGCGCCGGATGAGACGACCATCTTGAACTTCCGCCACTTGCTTGAAGAGCACGATCTATGCGGTCAAATGCTTGTCGCGGTCAACTTGTATCTGGCCACGCGCGGCATCCGCATCACCACCGGCACCATCGTCGATGCGACGATCATCCACGCGCCTTCATCGGCCAAGAACGAGAAGAAGGAGCGCGACCCGGAGATGCATCAAACGCGCAAGGGCAACCAGTGGTACTTCGGCATGAAAGCGCACATCGGCGTGGATTCAAAAGAAGGCGTGGTGCATTCGGTCTGCTCGACAGCGGCCAGCGTCAGCGATGTGCATATGCTACCCGAGTTACTGCACGGCGAGGAGAAGAAAGTCTGGGGCGATGGTGGCTATCAAGGACAAACCGAAGCTATCCATGAAGCCGCGCCTCATGCGCAGGATATGACTTCGCGCCGTGTAAAAACCAAGGCCGGAGTGGATGAGCAACAAAGCGCAAGAACCGCGTGAAGGCGCGGGTGCGTGCCAAGGTGGAGTGGCCTTTCCGCATTCTGAAGCGCGTCTTTGGACATACGAAGGTGCGCTATCGCGGCTTGAAGAAGAATCACGAGTGGCTGTGCGCGGCCTTTGCTACAGTCAATATTTATCAGCATCGGCGCAGGCTGGCGAAGATCAATTTACGGCTGGCCCTTCAAGGGGCGTAGTGTGTCTGCCGGAGGCTGCAAAAGCCTCCGGTAGGCAAAATGAACGCAGGATCACTGCGAAACAGAACGATTTTGAACGGATGCAGACAAACGTGGGTCGAGAAACTTTATAACTCGGCGATTTTCAGAAGTTCCCTAACGCCATCCACCTCCTGGAATAACTTCCATCCGCGATCAATGTCGTAAATCTGGTTAGATCCCCGACCTACGAATGCGGTATCAATCAAAATGACGGTCAGGCTAACATCGTTTATGTGGCAATAACTGAAAATATCGCCCGGGCATTGCTGGCGGTGGATGCTTTCTTTCCCGTGGCCGTGATCGTAACTTGCAATGCCGATAAAAATGATTCTTCGTCCCTTTTGCCTCAAGAGCGTTCTCAACAAGTCAGTGAGGTGTCTGGCCAGCCCTGCATCCCTATAGGGTTTGATAGAAGTTGTTATGAAAATGCTTACGGATGATCCATTTCGGATGTCGTAGTCTGTTAGGTTCACATCGTCGTTTAGCGACGGCTTCACTCCTGTCCCTAACGTCAGAGCTTCCACAGGTACTTTCAATCGATCCGCGATAGCCTGCTTCAGATTTGCCACTGTAGTTACGCTATCATCAATTGTGAGGTTGAAGTTTTCTCCGTTCTTGTGGTTCACGAAGATCGTCTTCGGCATTGCAATCTCCCTTCAGAGGTCCAAATAATTTCGATCATTATGCACGGATACAAGGCATCAGAAAGCGTATCCCGGTTTAGAGTTTCGCAGGTTAAAAATGCGACAAGATTTCCTCTCCACCCATTCGACGCAATATTGGCGGGTGGCGCACCCTAAGTTTTTGAAATCCAAATCACCTCACCGCCGAGGGTGGGAACGTATGAACCTCGACTGACCGAAATCTAGAAACCCTTTAGATAGCTTGCCTGAATGCTTCCCGCGCTGCGGCAATCGTCGCGGCTAACTCCTCTGGACCATGCGCCGTTCCGAGAAACGCCGCCTCAAATTGCGAAGGCGGCAGCCAGACACCCTGCTCCAGCATTGACCGGTGGAAGCGCCCGAAGGCGGCCGTGTCGCTCAAGGCTGCCTCTTCGTAGTTGGTGACGGGCTTTGCTGTAAAGAACCAGGTCCACATTGCGCCCACGCGGTTAAGGGTCAGCGGAACTCCAGCCTGGGTGGCTTCGGCGGCTACGCCCTCGGCGACGGCTTTCGCGCTTGCTTCGAGTTGCGGATAGATTTGCGCGGCATTCTCCTGCAAATGGCGAAGCGTCGCGCTGCCGGCGGCCATCGCCAGCGGGTTTCCGCTCAGGGTTCCGGCTTGGTAGACCGGCCCGAGAGGTGCAAGCAGATCCATGAAGCTGCGCTTCCCGCCGAAAACGCCCACGGGCAACCCTCCGCCGACAATTTTGCCCAGCGTTACCAGATCGGCGTCGAGGTTATACAGTTCCAGAGCGCCGCCCAGCGCAACGCGGAAGCCGGTCATCACCTCATCGACAATCAGCAGAGCGCCTTCGCGCAGAGTGAGCGCGCGCAGTCCGGCAAGGTAGCCCGCTGCGGGCGGAATGCAACCGGCATTGCCCACAACCGGCTCCAGAATTACCGCGGCAATTGCGCCGGGGTGGGCGGTGAAGGCCGCTTCAACGGCGGCAAGATCGTTATAGGGCAACGCCAGCGTCAATTGCGCAATCTCCTCCGGCACGCCCGCCGAGCCGGGAATCCCCAGCGTGGCGATGCCTGAGCCGGCCTTGACCAGCAGTCCGTCGGAGTGGCCGTGATAGCAGCCCTCGAATTTGACGACGATCTTGCGCCCGGTGGCCGCGCGGGCGAGGCGAATCGCGGACATGGTGGCCTCGGTGCCGGAGCTGACAAAGCGCAGCTTCTCGATTGCTGGATAGCAGGCGGTGATGCGCTCGGCCAGGTTGGCCTCGGCAGCGGTGGACGCGCCAAAGCTGGCTCCGTTGCGCGCCGCCCGCTCAATGGCCTCGACAACCGGCGGAAACGAGTGGCCGAGAATCATTGGACCCCAGGAGCCGAAGTAGTCGATGTAGCGATTGCCGTCGGCGTCGGTGAGCCACGCGCCCTCGGCCCGCTCGATGAATGGAGGCGCTCCGCCGACGGCGCGAAAGGCGCGCACCGGCGAGTTGACGCCGCCGGGAAAATAGCGCTCGGCGCGCTGCTGCAAAGCCTGGGAACGGGTGCGGTTCAGTGTGCTCATACTGGGTCCAGTATACGAGGCAGGCGGGCCACAATCCGACGCGAAAATCCTTCACTCCACAGCTGCGACCGGCATAAACTACCGGCATGGATAACGAGCGCATCCGCGCGATCTGCATGGCGCTGCCGCATGTACGGGAGACGCTCAACTGGGAGCATGTGCTGGTGTATTGGGTGGGAGACCGTGAGTTGGGCGGCAAGATGTTTGCGCTCACGCTGCTCGATGGGCTGTGGATGGACAAGCCCGGAGCAAAGCTTTCGTTTCATTGCGGAGTAGAGAGGTTCCACGAGTTGCTGGAGAACGAGGGGATCATTCCCGCTCCGCACCTGGCGCGGGCGCATTGGGTTGCGCTGGAACGCTGGGATGCGTTGCGTCCCCGGCAGATTGAGGAAGAACTGGCCAGCGCTCACGCGCTGACCTACGAAAAACTCACCAAACGGACAAAAACGCAGCTGGCTCTGCCGGATAAAGAGCGCGCGAAGTTGATCAAGGAGCGGAAAAAGCTGCTGGCGGCAAAGGCAAAGGCGAAAAGCGGCTGAAGGTCTGGGAACTGATTGGGGGATCGCTGCGTAAATTCGAGTGGGATGAGCAGCAATCCAGCGCCGCATCCCAATGAAGGAGTCTGGAAATGGGGAAGTTTCTATTGTGGTGTATTCTGCTGGTCCTGTGCTGGCCGCTGGCGCTTTTGGCGCTGATTCTTTATCCGGTGATCTGGCTGCTTTTGCTGCCGTTTCGAGTCGTGGGCATCGCCGTGGGCGGAGCGCTGGAGCTGGTCAGCGCCATCATCTTCCTGCCGGTCCGGGTGTTGCGGGCGATCTGACCTGCGACAGGTTGGGGGTGTAAGTTTCCCCGGTCCCCAACTGCGAGGGACCGGGGGCACCCAGTTCCATAGTCCGAAGCGAAGGAAAGAAGAACTACTCGATTCGGTGCGCACCACCTGATGCGTGGCAGATGTGAATTTGTGGCGCAATGCCGGTCTTGGCTTCGTAGCGTGCCGCTAGTTCCTTTGCAAACTCTTTTGCCTCGCTCTGTTCGACGAGATTGATGGTGCAGCCGCCAAAGCCGCCGCCGGTAAGCCGCGCGCCGATCAGTCCTGGCAGCTCGTTCGCCAGTTCCACCATCAGGTCGGCCTCGGGGCAACTGCCTTCAAAATCCTTGCTGTAGCTGGTGTGCGCCTCGGCCATCAGGCGACCGACCTCGGCGATGTCGCCCTTGAGCAGCGCCTCGGAAGCAGCCACGGTGCGCAGGTTTTCGCTGATCACGTGACGGGCGCGCAGAAGGGATTTCGGCTCCATCTCGTTGCCCCATTTTTCGAGGTCGTCGAGCGTAGCATCGCGCAGAAACGGAACGCCGCTGCGGTGGCTGTTGATAATGGCGCAGGCAGCTTCGGACTCAGCGCGGCGGGTCTTGTAGTCGCCCCCGGCGATGGAGTGCTTGACCATCGTGTTGGCAATTACCAGCGCAACGTGGGCGGGAATCGGCGCGAGGCGATAACTGAGGTCGCGGCAATCCAGCAATAGCGCGTGATTCTCTTTGCCATTGGCGGAGATGAACTGGTCCATGATGCCGCAACTCGTGCCGACAAACTCGTTCTCGGCGCGCTGACAGAGCCGGGCCAGCACCGGGCCGGGAATGCTGACATCGCCCAGCGAAGTAACAGCCAGCGCCGTCACAACTTCTAGAGCCGCGGAACTCGATAGCCCCGAACCGAGCGGCACATCGCCCCAGAGGCTCAGGCTGAAGGCGGGAATTGGGAGTCCCTCGCCGGCAAGAATCTCCAAAACGCCCAGCGGGTAGTCGCTCCAGTGCTTGCCGGCTTTGGCGGGCAGCGCCGTAGAGTCAAAGCTCCGCTCTTCACTGTAATTTTCCGAGTAGATGACGATTTTTCCGTCGCCCCGGGGTGAGATCGCCGCCAGCGTGGCAAAATCAATTGCCGCCGGCATGACGAATCCCTCGGCGTAGTCGGTATGTTCACCAATCAGGTTGACACGGCCAGGCGCAGCAAAGATCGCCGGGGAGGCCTCAAAACGAGCAACGTGCAAAGAGCGTAAAGCTTCAGGATCGTGCATTCGTTTCCAACTTAAATGGATTCAATATCTACTGTCATCTGCCAAAAGTAGGATTCACCTGCTTCGAGCGTCCGCGACCACGCGCCCGAGTTTGCCAGTGAGTCAACCGGAGCGGTGGCGGGTTCCAGCGCCGCGCAAACCTGCTTTGGCCCCGGCTTGTCTGGCCATCCGCCGGAGCAGATCCAGAGGCCCAGGTACGGCGTCGCCGCAGGGTCGAAGCCTACCCGGATACGCACTCCCGCTGAAGGCCGCTCCAGCGCGCACCAATTCTCCGCCGCACTGAGCGGACCGGCAAAGAGCTTGTCGCCGAATCCGGCATCAGCAGCCGGCATCACGCTCAGGTCTGTCTGGCCACCATTGGCCAGTGTAGCTATCGGCCAAGAAACCGTTGCATCGGTCGCACCCAGCCTACCGCCGCCTGAGCCCTCCACACGCAAGTGATCAATGGACTCCGGCAGCACAATTCTGTCACCAGCCTTGGCCACAAACAGCGGATGTGCGGCCCAGGACCAGGGAACGGCCTCGCTACCGGTGTTGGTCAGCTTGTAATCCAGTTGCAGCTTCCAGCCTTTTTCTGTTTCGGTGAAGGCTAGTGCCCGCTCCAGTGTCAAGGGCAGAGAGAAACACTCTCCGCGCAAAGTAACTTTATCGGCATCTTCACCAGCAGAATTCTGATCTTCGCCTTCGGTCCATTCCACACGCCACAGGTCACCGTGGTCGGGAATCCAGGCCAACCCATTGCCGAGATCGACGGTGCATTCGGCGACTGAAGGCAGGCACTCGTCCCAGCCGCTGGCGTCGCCCTCGTCAAAGCTCATGGTTGCCGTGCGCGGCGCATAGGGGGCCAGGGGTGCTTGCAGCAGCTCTCTACCGCCCAGGCAGATCGAGGCGATTTTACCGCCGAATTGAGGCAGGAGGGTAACGGCGCACTCTCCGTGCTGAATGATAACGTTTTCTTCCGCAGTTGGGCTGCTTATTTGATTTGGCACTCTTCCGGCCCCCGTTTCCAATCAACTACAGGCGATCAGTCGTTCCCAGATTGCATCCAGCCAATCGGCATGTTCCGGCTTCATCAACACCGAGCGCAGACAATTAATCGTTTGAGCCGCGCCACTTACAACAATATCACTGGAGGTCGCAAACCAGGAATGGGGCAATTGTACTAAAGCCAGGTGCAAATTGCGTGTGGCGCAGGATGCAAAAACCTCCTCTGCGCGCCTCGAAGCCAGTTCAGCGCTTGCGGCCTTCACCTTCCACACAACTATGTCCAGCTCCGGAGGCCCGCCAAGCAGGGGTTGGAAGCGGTCACAGGTACGCAAGCGCCAGTCCAGCTCGATTGCCGCGGCACGCCCCTTCGCCAAGCCCAGGACAAATTCGCCGCCCGGCGTCATCGGCAGCAGTTGCTGCGTGGCCCACAGCGCCACCGCCGAGGCTCCGGCCCGCGAGCACTCCAGGCTGATCTCGCCCAGGTGCAACTCCTTCGAGGTGAAGTATGTGTAAGGAGAGTCGTGCTTGTAAAACCGCCCCACGGCGGGGTCGCGAAAGAGCACACAGCCGCAGCCGTAGGGTTGCAGCCCATGCTTATGGGGATCAAGAACGATGGAATCGGCTTGGTCAATAGCCGCAAAAGCCCGCCGGGCAGGCTCTGCAAGCGACTCGGGAATCAGCCGGAAATAGCCGCCATAGGCTCCATCTACATGGACGCGGAATCCATATTTCTCCCTCAAGGCCAGAATCTCATTGAGCGGATCGACTGCTCCCACCGCGGTGGTTCCCAGTGTCGCTACGACCGTGCCTACGTCACCTTGGCGCAATTCGTCTTCAAGAGCACCCAGGCGCATCCGGCCCCGGTTGTCGGCGGCGACGCTCGCAAACGTCAGCTTCAAAACTCCTGAGATGCGCTGGTGGGTGTAATGAGCCTGTCCGGATGCAACAATCCGCTTCCCCGGCGCTAGTTGGCCGGCCACCCACAGCGCCTCCAGGTTGGCGATTGTGCCGCTCGAGGTCAGATGTCCCAAATAATCCGCCCAACCAAAAATCCCGGCAATCGCCCGGACGGCTTCGATTTCCATCTCGGAGCTGGCCTGGCCGCCGTCGCGGGCATGGTTGTTCGGGTTGATGGCCATCGCCAGTGCATACGCCGCACGCGCCACCGGATGCGGCGGCTTCAACATCTGTCCCGCGTAGAGGGGATGAAAGTAGGGATAGTTATCGCCCAGCCGATGCGCGGTCTCGGCCAGAACCCGCTCCATTGCAGCAAGATCGGCTGCGGGCTCATAGGCCGGCAGGGCGGCAAACTCCTCCTGAAGCCATCCCGTAGCAAGAGACAGAAGCTCGGGAACCGGGTCCTTGTGCATAGCGACACTCCCCCAGGCGCAAGGCCTGCAACGCTGCAATTCTATATGATTCAATAGTTTAATTCGACTTGTGTCCGCATTTGACACAGTTGGCAAGTTTTCCAGTGCAGTTTTTTGGAGGGGATGATAAACTACCCGCAGCGTTAGGCCGAAGCGGGCGTGAGCAGCACCTCGCCCAACCAAGCAAGATTCTGCCAGTGGTCGCTCCGATTCATCCAGCGCAATTCAATCCAGGAAACACGATCAAATGGAACAAGGTACTGTGAAGTGGTTCAATGACGCGAAGGGCTTCGGCTTTATCTCGCGTCAGAACGGCGAGGATGTCTTTGTGCATTACTCTGCAATCAACTCGAACGGTTTCAAGAGCTTGCAGGAAGGCCAGGCCGTCCAGTTCAACGTTGTGAAGGGACCCAAGGGTTGGCAGGCTGCGGACGTTCAGCCGCTGTAACCTGAGTCCGGATTCCGGCAGAATCCAGCTTGTAGGCAACAAGGCGGGGAGCAATCCCCGCCTTGTTGTGTTTGAGAACCACCTCTTTCAGCGAACTCAATCGGCAGCGGAATTCAGGTACGCGGGAAGTTGTTCTTCCCAGTGCACGGCGTCATGAATCGTCTGCCGAATATCATGTCGCGCCACCCACCCCAGCACCTCTTTCGCCTTGTGGGCCTCTGCGTAGAGAACCGGCGGATCGCCTGCTCTGGGCGGCGCAAAATCATGCGGAACCTTGCGCTCGGAGGCTTCCTCAACCAGGCGCAGAATCTCCCCGATCGAGGTTCCTTTTCCGGTTCCGAGATTCAGAGCCACAGATTTTCCTCCCGCTGCCAAATAATCTAGGGCCTTCAGATGGGCTGAAGCCAGGTCAGCGACGTGAATGTAATCGCGGACGCAGGTTCCGTCGGCGGTTGGCAGATTATTGCCGAAGACCTTGAGCGGTGGAGCCGTTCCCAGAGCTGCTTTAATGGCGAGCGGGATCAGATGCGTCTCAGGATTGTGAATCTCGCCGATATTCAGATCCAAACGCGCCCCGGCTGCGTTAAAGTAGCGCAGCGCCACGGAGCGCAACCCATGCGAAGCACCATAAGCCGCCAGCACCCGCTCAAAAAACAGCTTGGTAGCGCCATAGGGATTAACCGGCTCTTTTGGGCTGGATTCAACGATTGGCAGCGATTGCGGGATTCCATAGACTGCGCACGAAGAGGAAAAGACGAACTGCCGGACGTCGCTTTCGAGCACCGCATCCATCAATGCCAGCGCCGACTCAACATTGTTCCGGAAATACTTTCGCGGATTGGCAAATGACTCACCCACATAAGCGCTGGCGGCAAAGTGCAGCACTGCATCCATGCCGCGCAGCAGCGGCCGCAGCTTGTCTTTGTCGGCAATATCGCCCTCGACAAGTTGAAAGCCGGAGGATAACTTGCGGTGCCCTGTGGAGAGGTTATCGTAAATGACAACTTCGTGTCCGGCAGCCGCCAATTCGCGGACTGCGCTCGATCCAACGTATCCGCTGCCACCAGTTACAAGTACTTTCACTTGGCATCTCTCCGTATTTCGCAGTACCGGCAGAATATCACGCACGATAAGGTGTCAAGCGCACCGCCAATGTAACGCTCAAGCAAGGCCGGCCACCATCTACAGGTAAAATTGAACTCATTCCTGCATACGAATCCGGCGGAGAGCATGATCTCGATCCTCGTACTGACACTGAACGAAGAAAACAACCTTCCCGGCTGCCTGGAGACAGTCAAGTGGTCAGACGATATTCACGTTCTGGATTCCTATAGCACCGACCGTACCATTGAAATCGCGAAGGAACATGGGGCTAGTGTCTCCTTCCGAAAATTCGACAGCTTTGCCCAACATCAGAATTGGGCGCTCGAAAATATCCCCTTCAAGCATCCTTGGGTTTTTTATTTCGATGCGGACGAGCGAGTGACTCCGAAGCTTGCGGAAGCCATACGGCAGGCTGTTCAGAATCCGCAAGGCAACGTTGTCTTCCGTGTGCAGCGGCGGGACTTTTTTCTCAACACCTGGCTCAAGCATGTGCAGATGACAGCTTTTTACGACCGGCTCTTCCGTCCGGAAAAGATGCGCTATGAGCGGCTCGGCCACTGCATCTCGCTGCCGGATGGACCCGTATCTACAGTCGACGGGTATCTCGACCATTATCCCTTTAGCAAGGGGATGAGCGACTGGGTCAACCGCCATAACTTCTATAGCACGCAGGAAGCGCAGCAAACGGTAGCGAATGAAAACGCCGGCAGCAGGGTAGGTCTGGGCGCGATATTTGGCAAGGACGCGAAAGAGCGCCGCCGTGCGATGAAGGAGCTTTATTACAAGCTGCCGATGCGGCCTGTGGTAAAATTCTTTGTCATGTATATTGCCAAGCGCGGATTCATGGACGGAGCGGCGGGTTTTATCTACTCCACGCTGATGGGATTCTACGAGCTGCTTATCGTATTAAAGACCAATGAACTCCGCGCACAGCAGAAGACCTCCAAATAACTCAAATACACTTTATGTTGAAAAGCGCTGGTCTAGGGAAGCTCTGCACAAGTCTGCAAGCCGCGTGATTCTTGGATAAACTATAGGCATGAAGCAGATGGCGCGTTTTCAGCAGACGTTTGCCTCGCAGGCGAGTTTTGAGAAGCATGGGCGCAAAAGCAAGCGGGAGCTGTTTCTTGACCAGATGAACCAGGTGGTTCCGTGGGCCGAGTTACAGGCGTTGGTCGAGCCCGCTTATCCCAGGGCGGGCAACGGTCGTCAGCCTGTGGGCCTGGGGATCATGCTGCGGACATATTTTCTTCAGCAGTGGTTCAGCCTCTCCGACCCCGGCATGGAAGAGGCCTTTTACGAGTCGCCCGTGCTGCGCCGTTTTGCCGGGGTCGATCTGGGCCTGGCCGCGGCGCCGGATGAAACCACGATCCTTCGCTTCCGACACCTGCTTGAGCGCAACGAGTTATGCGGCCAGATGCTGGACACGGTGAATCGCTATCTGGAGTCGAAGGGCATCCGCATCACGACGGGCACCATGGTGGACGCGACCATTATCAGCGCGCCCTCGTCGACCAAGAACTCCAGCGGCAAGCGCGATCCGGAGATGCATCAGACCAGGAAAGGCAACCAATGGTACTTCGGAGCCAAGGCGCACATCGGCGTGGATAGCAAGGAGACGGTGGTGCATTCGGTGGCGACCACCGCGGCCAGCGTGGCCGACAAACATATGCTGCCCGAGTTATTGCACGGCGAGGAGCGCAAGGTGTGGGGCGATGGCGGTTATCAGGGCCAGAGCGAAACCATCCGCGCCGCCGCGCCGCGGGCGCAGGATATGACTTGCCGGCGGACAAAATACAAGAATTATGTGGATGAAGAAGCCAGACGCAAGAACACGGCTAAGTCGCGAGTTAGAGCCAAAGTCGAGCACCCTTTCCGCATCCTGAAGCGCGTCTTTGGATTTACCCGGCTGCGCTACCGGGGCATCTTCAAAAACCACCAATGGATTTGCGCGGCCTTTGCGCTGGTGAACCTGTACCAACACCGCAACCGGCTGGCCTCACAAGCGGCGTAGTGTCTCTGGAGGCCGGAAAAACCGCCTGCGGAGATCAAAGAGACGAACTGAACCTCGCCGCATTCCCTTGTAAACCGCAGCAAAAGGAGAAAAATGATCGCCGGTCGCCCCCACGCTGCAAAATCACAAACCTGCGCAGAGGTTCCCTAAGATGTGTTGCTCTGCTCGCTCGTCGAAGAAATGACACGTTTTCTCTCTTTTACTTTAACTGCGGGCGTGCCGGCATAAACTCCCCAAGGTTCCAGATCCTTTGAAGCCACCGAACCCAGTCCCAGCACCGCGCCCTCGCCCACGTTCACGCCAGGACCGACCATTGCCCGCGCGCAAATCCATGCGTATGGCCCGATGACCATGGAATAAGCCAGCAACGGAAATGCAGGGCTGTCAAAATCGTGCGTCGCGCCGCACACATAGCCGCCCTGCGAAACAATGGCATGCGATCCAAAGCGCATCAGCGCAGGATTGTAGATCTCCGCACCATCGCCCGCCGTCACCTGGTCAGCGCAAACCAGATTCCACGGAGCCCAGACCTTCGAGCCAGGATAAAAATGGCAGTCTGGACCCATCGTTGCACCGAATAGTCGTAACAGCATTGACCGCCACGCGTGAAATGGGCGCGGCGAAGGCCGGTATAACAGCAGCCAGCAGCAATTCCAGACTAGCCGCTTCAAGCGCGCAGTCAACGGAAATGCCGGCCGAAGATAGGGGTCTACCGCACTCTCCGCCGGTATGTGTTCTGCCGCGTTGTAATGAAGTTCTCTGGCCATTTGAGTCCGGGGTAAAGCGTGTCCTCTGAGTAGGAAATCTGGGAAACCTGAAGGACATGCAAGATATTCTCCTGATTATAAGGCGATGCCGGCTCCACAAGGCTCGATGATACTGTTTTGGACGCCGTTGGCAGCCAGATTCCCGATGTGTTCCGCAAGAGGAGATCACCCCGCATTCCGCTTTTCTGCCTTTGGCCATCCGCTCTGCGAATCAGGTATCATGAGGCTATCGAAGTTGCAATTGAAGGCACGGAAAGCCGCCCCCGATTCAAGGAGCGCTGCGAGGTCACACGGGGAGCCGTCGTGGGAATCGAATCTTCGCAGCTCGTCATAGTCAGCGTTGCATCAAGCAACAAGTCGGAAGGACTCCCATCACAGCATGAAGCAAGGTACGGCAATCATTATCGGAGCAGGTCCGGCCGGACTCACTGCCGCTTTCGAACTCCAGCGCCAATCGGGAATCAAGCCGATTCTTCTAGAAGCAAGCCAGGAAATTGGCGGCATCTCACGGACGGTTCGGTACAAAGGTAACCGCATGGACATTGGCGGCCACCGCTTCTTTTCAAAGTCAGACCGCGTGATGCGCTGGTGGCTGGATCTGATCCCTGTAGAGAGCGCGGGTGATGCGCCTGAGGGGCAACTGAGCTATCAGGGTCAGCAACGCGATATGCCGGCCGCAGCCGAGAAGCACGATCCAAATACTGAGGATCTGGTGATGCTGATCCGGCAGCGCAAGAGTCGTATCTATTTTCTGCGCCGCTTCTTTGACTATCCCATCCGATTGACTGCCGACACGCTCAAGAAAATGGGCATGGCGCGCACCTTTCGTTCCGGCGTGAGTTATATGCGTTCGGCTCTGCTGCCACAGCGCGAAGAAAAGTCTCTCGAAGATTTTTTAATTAATCGCTTTGGCAAGCAGTTATACCTGACTTTTTTCAAATCTTATACCGAAAAAGTCTGGGGAGTGCCCTGCCACGAGATCAGCGCCGAATGGGGCGCGCAGCGCATCAAGGGGCTTTCCCTCAAGGCCGTTGCTGTTCACTATCTCAAAAAGACCTTTGGCTCGAAGAAGTCCGGCGATCTCGCGCAGAAAGAGACCGAGACTTCGCTGATTGAAAAGTTTCTCTATCCGAAGCTTGGTCCGGGGCAATTATGGGAATACGCCGCAGATCTGGTCCTCAAAGGCGGCGGAGAAATACATCACGGCATTCTGATTGACCGCATACAGATCAAAGAAGGCAAAGTCATTTCAGTGAGCGGTGCAAACGCAGCTGGAAAGCAAGTGACGTATGCGGGCGATTACTTCTTCTCGACAATGCCGGTGCGTGATCTAATCCGCGCTGTTTCTCCGGTACCACCTGCCGAAGTAATAGAAGTCAGCGAAGGCCTGATGTATCGCGATTTCATCACCGTCGGCCTACTGGCCAAGAGGCTGACCGTCAAGGAAGACGACGGATCGCCGCTGAAAGATAACTGGATCTATATCCAAGAGCCGGATGTTACAGTAGGCCGTTTGCAGGTATTCAATAACTGGAGTCCGTGGCTGGTTGGCAGCAGCGACAAAGTCTGGATAGGACTCGAGTATTTCTGCAACGATACAGACCCTATCTGGTCTCTCTCCGATGAGGAGATGAGCAAACTGGCCATCAGCGAAGTGGCCAGGATCGGGATTCTCAATGCTGAAGATGTGGAAGACTCGCATGTGGTCCATGTGCCCAAGACCTATCCGGCTTACTTTGGAAGTTATGACCGCTTCGATGTGATTCGGAAGTACACGGACAAGATCGAGAATCTTTTCCTGGTGGGCCGCAACGGAATGCATAAATACAACAACCAGGATCATTCCATGCTGACCGCGATGACAGCCGTCGAGAACATTCTCAACGGCGTCAAGACCAAGGACAATATCTGGTCGATCAACACGGAGATGGAGTACCACGAGGAGAAGGCAGCGAAGTAAGTTTTGCGGCCTGCTCGACGTGGAGGCCCTCTGGCAACTATCCTTTGAGTGACGGGCGGTTTGTGTACGCCCAGTTCACAGGACCTTACCCCATGAGTTCGTCGACAATTGCTGTACACCTGCCCGATGGGGCAATTCGCGAAGTGCCTGCGGGAACCACGCCGCTGGAAATTGCCAACTCGATCTCGCCACGCCTGGCAGCTGCTTGCGTAGTGGCGCGGCTGACCCCGGTTACTGCCGCCGTTGCGAAAGATCCCACCAACGGCAGCGAGCCGGCGGCTGAGGCCGCGATGTATGCGGCTGAGGATGCGGCCGCACCCCGACTGGTCGATCTGGCCACCCCGCTCACTGCCGACACGCGCCTGGAACTAGTCAAGGAGAGCGACCCCGAGGCACTGAAGGTCGTTCGCCACTCAGCCGCGCATGTGCTGGCCACGGCGGTGCTTGAGCTGTATCCGGAGACCAAACTTGGCCACGGCCCGGCCACGGATTCCGGATTTTTCTACGATTTTTATCGCGAGAAACCCTTTACGCCCGAGGATCTGGCGGCGATTGAGATTAAGATCGCTGAGGTTATCGCGCGCGATGAGAAGTTTGTCCGCGAGTACACGGTTCGCGAAAAGGCTCTGGAAGAATTTACTCGCGACGGCGACTTCATGAAGACCCACTTCGTGACCAAGTTCACCGAGCCGGGTTCTGAGGTCAGCTTTTATCGCAATGGCAAATTTGTGGATTTTTGCCGTGGGCCGCATGTTCCTTCGACAGGCCGCGTGAAGGCGGTCAAGATCACCAACCTGGCCGGCGCGTACTGGCTCGGCGATGAGAAGAATCCGCAGTTGCAGCGCATTTATGGGACGGCGTTCTTCTCCCAGAAGGCGCTTGACGAGCACTTTGCGCGGCTTGAAGAAGCGGCCAAGCGCGATCACCGCCTGCTCGGCAAGCAGCTTGACCTCTTCAGCATTCAGGAGATCGCCGGCGCGGGGCTGATCTTCTGGCATCCCAAGGGCGCGATGATCCGCAAGGTGATGGAAGACTGGATGAAGGACGAGTGCCTCCGCCGCGGCTATTCGCTGGTCAACACACCGCATGTGATGCGCCGTGAACTGTGGAAGATCAGCGGCCACGAGGGCTTCTACGCCGGCAATATGTATACGCCGATGGAGCTGGATGACGCCGAATACCGGCTGAAGCCGATGAATTGCCCTGGCCATATTCTGATCTACAAGAATTCGCCGAAGAGTTATCGCGACCTGCCGGTGCGCCTCGCGGAGTTAGGCAATGTTTATCGCTACGAGCGCTCGGGAACCATGCATGGCCTCTTGCGCGTGCGCGGATTTACGCAGGATGACGCGCATATCTTCTGCACGCCGGGGCAGATTGAAGACGAAGTTGTCGCCTGCATCGACTTTGCTGAAACCGCGCTGAGGATCTTCGGCTTCCAGGAATTCAAAGTTGAACTCTCCACCTGGGATCCCAACGACCGCGCCCACTACACAGGCTCGGATGAGAATTGGGCGCTCGCAATCGGCGGCCTTCAAAAGGCGTTGGAGCGGAAGGGAATCAAATACACCACGATACCCGGTGAGGCGGCCTTCTACGGGCCGAAGATCGACGTCAAGCTCGTCGACGTCATTGGTCGCCTCTGGCAGCTTTCGACGGTGCAGGTCGACTTCAATCTCCCGGCGCGCTTCGAGCTCGAATATGTGGGCGAAGACGGAGAGCGGCATCAGCCCATCATGGTGCATCGCGCGCTCTTCGGCTCCATTGAAAGATTTTTCGGAGTGCTGATCGAGCATTATGCAGGGGCTTTCCCGCTCTGGCTTGCGCCGGTGCAGATGGGCCTGGTTCCCATCAGCGAACGGCATCATGAGTACGCGCGCAAGGTGGAGGCGGAGTTGAAAGCAGCAGGCCTTCGTGTCGAGATCGACGACCGCAACGAGAAAATGAACGGCAAGATCCGCGACTTCGCCAACCAGAAGACGCCGTACATTCTGGTCTTCGGCGACAAGGAGCAGGAAGCGAATGCCGTCAGCGTCCGCACCCGCGCCAAAGGCGATCAAGGCTCCGTGCCGCTGGCTGAGTTTATCGCGAACGCGAAGGATCTGGTCGCACAGCAATCGATAGCGTTGTAGGACAAACAAGCCTTGTTGCAGGTTGCTGCTAGGCCGGCGGCTGTTTGCCTGTCGGATGATCTCAGAGGCCGTGCTCTGCCGATGCTCGTTCGCTCTGCTATCGTTTTCTTAGCTGGTGACCTCTATGATGCTTTGTTTGATCGTTTCATCGCTGCAATTCCTGCCTGCCTATTTTCGTGGCCGTTGGCTTGCTGTGCTTCCCGCTGCACTCTGCTTCTCCTGCGTTTTCCCAACCTCCGCCCAGGTGAAGCCTGCCCAGTTAAAGGATGACAGCGGTAAGCCCGGCGCTGCAACAGCCGGCCCGAATTTTTCTAAGGAAGCGCTGGTCTGGGACAAGCTCTACACACAGGTGCGTGAAGAAGCAGACGGCACCGGGACGCGGCAGACCACAGGCCGTGTTCGAATCCTCGCCGATGCCGGCGTGAAGGGAATGGCGGTTCTTACTTTTACCTATACGGCCTCCAACCAGCAGTTGGATATCGGATATGTGCGGGTCATAAAGCCGAATGGAACAGTAGTCGTTACGCCCGATTACAATGTCCAGGACTTGCCCGCCGATGTTACGCGATCTGCGCCGATGTATTCTGACATTCACCAGAAGCATGTCGCGGTGAAGGGAATGGGAGTCGGCGACACCCTGGAATATCAAGTTATGCTGCGCACGCTGAAATCAGAGGTTCCCGATCATTTCTGGCTGGAGTATTCCTTTGAAAAAAGTGCAATCACACTCGACGAACAGCTTGACCTTGACCTGCCCGTTGATAAGGTAGTAACGGTCGCCAGCGCCGACGTGAAGCCGACTGTTTCCACGGTCGGTGGCCGCAGGCTTTATCACTGGGCCAGCGCGAATCTCGCACATCCCGACCCGGATGCGCCGCCCAAGTCTGTCAAGCATTGGAAGCCGTCGGTGCAGGTAACGACCTTTACCAGTTGGGAGCAGGTCGGCGCCTGGTACCAGTCATTACAGCGCGACTCACTTGCTGCCACACCCGCACTTCAATCCAGGGCCGATGCATTGACTAAAGGTCTGGTCAGCGATGAGGACAAGCTGCAAGCAATCTTCAACGATGTCGCGCTGCACACGCATTATGTGGGTCTGGAGTTCGGCATTGGCCGCTATCAGCCACACCCTGCCGACGATGTTCTCTCCAACGAATACGGCGATTGCAAGGACAAGCACACATTGCTGGCGGCAGAACTTAAGGCAGTTGGCATTTCGGCCTGGCCGGTGCTGATTCCGAGCAGTCGCGAACTGGACCCCGATTTACCTTCGCCGGCGCAGTTCGACCATGTGATTACCTTGGTTCCGTTGGGCGGCAAGTTGATCTGGATGGATTCCACCGAGGAGGTTGCTCCTGTCGGAATTTTGATGGCAACGCTGCGTGACAAGCAGGCTCTCGCCATTCCCAGCGATAAGCCTGCCTATCTGGAACATACCCCGGTTGATCTTCCCTATCCGCAATCGATGAATTTTCAAGTGGATGGTAAGCTCACTGACCAGGGAGTATTTACCGGGCACATTACTCAGGGCTACCACGGGGATGTGGAACTGCTGATGCGAACCATCTTTCGGCAAGTGCCGGAGTCGCAATTAAAGGAGGCAATGCAAGGATTTTCAAAAGGCATTGGCTTTGTTGGCGATGTCTCCAATCCGCAAGTCTCTGAGATTGAAAAAACAGGTCAGCCGCTTCAGTTTTCGTATGACTATACGCGAGAGAAATTCGGCGAGTGGGACAGCCACCGCATCACGCCGCCGATGCCAGCTACCGGATGGGAGCTTGGCCCCGGCGTGAAAGAGAAGAAGCCGGCCGATGATCCTGAAATTGGCTCTCCAGGAGAACAGATTTATACCAGCACTGTTCAGTTGCCAAAAGGCTGGGGAGCGTCTCCGCCCATCTCCGTCGATCTTAAGGAAGACTGGGCCGAATTCCATTCCAGTTACAGTGCAATCGGCGGCTTATTCAAGGCAGAACGCCGCATTCTGATCAAGAAAAACAAAGTTCCGCTGGACCAATGGGACAAGTATATTGCATTCCGGCGCGCAGTCTACGATGACGAAGTTCGCATGACACCGATCTTCAATGGAGCCACCTCAAATGGCTTTGACGCGATGCAAACAGGAATGATCCAGGATAGTTTCCTTCGATTTATCAATCAGTCCAATGAGAAAGTCTCGGATATTCTGCTAGAGCTGCATGATGCGTCAGCGATTCTGGGCGCGGATACACCGCCCAGTCCGGAAGATTTGAGCAAAGCCCTGGAGCTTTCCCGCAAGGGTGTTGATGCAACAGAGGCCATTTCCCTCGACCTGCCCTCGGAGGATGCCCACTCCCTCTATTGGGCACAGATTCTCACATATGCCTGGGGAACCCTTGGGTGGGCGGCATTGGAGAACAAGGATTTGGCTAAAGCGGCGATGTATTTGCGCGCCGCATGGAAGCTGGGTCAGGACAGCACAAGCGGGTATCACCTGGGCCAGTTGCTCGAGGCGAAAGGAGACAAGGTCGCCGCAGCCCATCAGTATTTTCTTTCGCGAATCGCAACAGCCCGCAATCCGGCTCTGGGCGGCGACGGTATTCACATCTTCAATGAGAGTGAAGGCAGCTATCGGCGTCTAACCGGGAAGGATACAAGTTTTTCATCTGGAGGCCTCTCCGGCGGAAGATACGACAATAGCCCGCGCGCGGAACTGGACAAGGAGACTGACCTCAAACAGATAACACGCACCAGCAAACTTACTGGCTCGGCACTTTTTGTGCTCACCTTTGAGCCCGGTAAGCCGCTTCAAGCTAAATATCTGAATGGAGATAAGGGCTTTCAGGGCATGGAGGGAGCGCTCAGGACAGTGCCCGTTCATCCCAGCTTTCCTGAGGGATCGAAGGCCCGAATCCTGCGCGAGATTCGGCTTGTTTGCACTCCGTACGCCGGCTGCGATGGCTATTTGCTGTTGCCGAGCAGTGTTGTGATGCCATCCAGATCAATCGTTCATGACATTACGCTACCCAACGCTCCAGGAAGCGCGAAGACGGTTCGCATCGAGGTGCAGCAATAACAGATATGCTATGCGTTGATCGCCATGCCTTCGACTGCGCCGTAGGCATCGAGCAGCGACTCGGCCAGCGTCGGATGCGCGTGGATGGTGAAGATCAGTTCGTCGACCGTGCCTTCGAGTTCCATCACCGCGACGGCCTCGGCGATCAGCTCCGTGGCCTGCGGTCCAAGAATGTGAACGCCTAAAATCTCGCCGTATTTTGCATCAGAGACGATCTTCACGAAGCCGTCGTGGTTGCCTACGATCGTAGCTTTGGAATTGCCGGCAAAAGGAAACTTTCCGATCTTGACTTCGTAGCCTTTCTCGCGGGCCTGGGCCTCTGTCAATCCGGCCGATCCGATCTGCGGCTCGGTATAGGTGCAGCCGGGGATGCGATCATGGCGAATCGGACGGAATGGCTTGCCGGCGATTTTGGCGGCGACGACCATGCCGGCCATTGCGCCGACATGGGCCAGTTGCGGCAGGCCGGAGACGATGTCGCCGATGGCAAAGATGCCCGGCTCGGCGGTCTCGTGGGCTCCGTCGACTTTGATAAAGCCGCGGTCCTGCTCGATGCGGGTTTTCTCTACGCCAATGTCAGCGGTGTGCGGCGAGCGGCCTACTCCGACCAGCACTTTTTCGGCTTCTTTGACCTGAGTTTTTCCGTTCGCGTCGGTGTAGGTGACCTTCACGCCGGCTTCGGTTTTCTCAACCTTCTCGACCTTCGCTCCAGTATTGATCTCAATGCCGCGCTTCTTGAACAGGCGCGTGATCTCTTTGGAAACCTCTTCGTCCTCGACCGGAACCACGCGGGGCAGAAATTCCAAAATTGTGATCTCCGCGCCGAAGCTGCGGAAGATCGAACTGAACTCCATGCCCACCGCGCCCGCGCCAATGACGATCAGAGATTTGGGAACCTGATCGATGGCAAGGATTTCGATGTTGGTGAGAACGCGGTCATCGGGGGGGATGCCGAAAATGGTTTTAGCGTCAGAGCCGGTGGCGAGAATCACGTTCTTCGCTTGCACATTTGAGGTTGTCTCACCAGATGTGACCTCGACAGTGTGGATGCCATCGAGCGCCGGGCCGGTGAGCCGCCCATAGCCGCTGATCGTCGTGATCTTGTTCTTCTTCATCAGGAACTCAAGTCCCTTGGTGTGCTTCACGATGATGCCGTTCTTGCGCTGTTGCACCGCGGCCCAATTCAGCGTGGGCGCTATTGCCTGGCCCGCGCCGAGTTCAATGCCGAAGTCAGCCGCGTGCTTCATGTGATCCCAGAGTTCGGCGTTGAAGAGCAATGCTTTGGTGGGAATGCAGCCGACATGCAGGCAGGTGCCTCCCAGCTTGTCAGTCTTTTCAATCAGTGCAACCTTCAGCCCGTATTCGGCTGCCCGAATCGCCGCCGTGTACCCCGCCGGTCCGCCTCCGATAATCGCCACGTCATAAACTGTTTCTGCCAAAGCAACTCCATTCCGGGGCGCGTCTTCTAAGTCAGCGCCAACTCTTCACTGCTTAGTTTAGATGCGCGGCGCGGGATGCAGTCCCGCAGTAACCAACTCCGTTGCCAAAGACAGTGTCTCAGGCACGTCGCCGAAGGCCGCAATCCAGTGTACCTCCGGTTCGCGTCGGAACCAAGTCAACTGCCGTTTGGCGTAGTTGCGATGGCCCTGTTGGGCTGCTTCGATGGCGGCTTCGAGAGACATGGTTCCAGCGAGAACGGCGGCGGCTTGGCGGTAGCCCAAAGAATCGAGAGCCTTGACCGGGCCGTAGCGTTCGAGCAGGCCGCGCGTTTCGTCTACCAAACCGGCCGCGAACATTGCCGCGGCTCTCTGGTTCAACCGCGCATAGAGCGCAGCGCGCGGCGGGTTCAGGCCAATCCGCAGCAGCCGGAAGCCGGTGAGCGGGCTGCGGGCGTTCTGCTGGTTGCCGAGCAGTTGCGAAAGCGGTTTGCGTGTTGCCAGGCAAATCTCGATAGCGCGGATCAGCTTGGGCCTGTCATTGGGATGGATGATTGCGGCTGAGTCCGGGTCGAGCCGGCTGAGCAGCCGGTGCAGCCAGGCGCTGCCTCGTTTTTCGCTGCCCCGTTGCAATCGCTCGCGCAGTTCTTCCTGCCGATCGGGACCGGCAAAGAGCCCCAAGGTGACCGCGCGCAGGTAAAGCCCGGTGCCGCCGGTGACAATCGGCAGCTTGCCGCGCGCTGCGATTGATTGGAGCGCGGCCCGCGCCTGCCGGCTGTATTCGCCTGCGGTGAATGGCTGGTTCGGGTCGGCGACATCGATCAGATGATGTGGTAGCCGCACCCGCTCTTCAGAGGACGGTTTCGCCGAACCCAGATCCATGCCGCGATAGACGGCCACCGAGTCGCAACTGACAATCTCGCCGCCGAAGAGCCGCCCCAGCGCGAGCGAGAGAGCGGTTTTGCCGCTGCCGGTGGGGCCAAGCAGCAGGACAACCAGCGGCTCGGCGGAATTGTCTTCTGAGTCAGCCGGATTCAATGCTGCTGTGGAGTTCCTCGTTTGCTCTGGAGTCTGGTCTCGCATTAGGGTCGCCACCATCCCGGCGGAAAAATCCACTTCGGATTGGTGCGGAAGAGCGCCCAGGCCAGAATCGCCGCCGCAATCATCAGCAACCCAAAAACCTGATTCCGCCGGAAGCGTCGCGTCTGCTCCTCGCGCGCCACTCGCTCGGCAACTTGCTGGTTGTAGGGCTTGATGCGGTGCTGAACCATAGCTAGATAATCTCCATTGCATTAGGAGGTCAATCGGCGCAATTCCGCTATGCCAAGCCTAGGGAACCTCTGCGCAGGTTTGTGATTTTGCAGCGTGGGGGCGACCGGCGATCATTTTTCTCCTTTTGCTGCGGTTTACAAGGGAATGCGGCGAGGTTCAGTTCGTCTCTTTGATCTCCGCAGGCGGTTTTTCCGGCCTCCAGAGACACTACGCCGCTTGTGAGGCCAGCCGGTTGCGGTGTTGGTACAGGTTCACCAGCGCAAAGGCCGCGCAAATCCATTGGTGGTTTTTGAAGATGCCCCGGTAGCGCAGCCGGGTAAATCCAAAGACGCGCTTCAGGATGCGGAAAGGGTGCTCGACTTTGGCTCTAACTCGCGACTTAGCCGTGTTCTTGCGTCTGGCTTCTTCATCCACATAATTCTTGTATTTTGTCCGCCGGCAAGTCATATCCTGCGCCCGCGGCGCGGCGGCGCGGATGGTTTCGCTCTGGCCCTGATAACCGCCATCGCCCCACACCTTGCGCTCCTCGCCGTGCAATAACTCGGGCAGCATATGTTTGTCGGCCACGCTGGCCGCGGTGGTCGCCACCGAATGCACCACCGTCTCCTTGCTATCCACGCCGATGTGCGCCTTGGCTCCGAAGTACCATTGGTTGCCTTTCCTGGTCTGATGCATCTCCGGATCGCGCTTGCCGCTGGAGTTCTTGGTCGACGAGGGCGCGCTGATAATGGTCGCGTCCACCATGGTGCCCGTCGTGATGCGGATGCCCTTCGACTCCAGATAGCGATTCACCGTGTCCAGCATCTGGCCGCATAACTCGTTGCGCTCAAGCAGGTGTCGGAAGCGAAGGATCGTGGTTTCATCCGGCGCCGCGGCCAGGCCCAGATCGACCCCGGCAAAACGGCGCAGCACGGGCGACTCGTAAAAGGCCTCTTCCATGCCGGGGTCGGAGAGGCTGAACCACTGCTGAAGAAAATATGTCCGCAGCATGATCCCCAGGCCCACAGGCTGACGACCGTTGCCCGCCCTGGGATAAGCGGGCTCGACCAACGCCTGTAACTCGGCCCACGGAACCACCTGGTTCATCTGGTCAAGAAACAGCTCCCGCTTGCTTTTGCGCCCATGCTTCTCAAAACTCGCCTGCGAGGCAAACGTCTGCTGAAAACGCGCCATCTGCTTCATGCCTATAGTTTATCCAAGAATCACGCGGCTTGCAGACTTGTGCAGAGCTTCCCTAAGAGATGGAGTGCAATGAATCGGTGAGTCATCCTTGCTCCTGACCCAACCATTCAATTCGGACCCCGCTGATTTCGTCAAATCATCCCATGCGCGGTTTTGGAGCTTATACCGCATATTTTCATCGACAGTCTCGCCATTCAGATTCAAAATCCATGTTTCTACCGACCATTTAGGAACAAGTTGCGCGATATTCTCGTTCTCCGCACGGCATCTACGTACACGCTCATCTCTTGATTCCGCAATCCGTTTTCGGAATTCATTCAATCGATCCTGAACGTTGTTGTTATCGGCGTCAATGACTATAATCAGCCATTTTTCGGGCCTGCGCTCATCTGGCAGTTTTGCGCGGCGGATGAGATGCGCACGTAACTGCGTTTCATACTGATTAATAACCCACTGCGCGCCACTTCCTTGGCCGTTTGCCATCGGTGCGTTAAAGATTTGTTTCTGGTTAAAGCTCGGGTGCCTTGTCCGAAGATATGTCCGGACGAGACGAACCTGTCTCTGATCTTCCGCCAAGATGACAACCGGCGCGGGGTTACTCATCCTCCCATCCCCGTGCAATCACCTCAGATGGCTGGAGAACACCGTCGTACTCCGTCTTGTATTTTTTAGTACGAACCACTGCTGTCCGGTTAAAAGTCGAACAGAATGAGTTGGTTGGAGTTTGGAGTTAGTTGACTGGTGTAGTGCTTCTGCTGAAGTGCCTGTGAAATGGGCATTTTCTCGAACAGAGTTACCGAGAGTACTTGCAGCAAAGTGTAGAGCGAGCCGGGCAGTTCGAGCTTTTTCTTGACGATGGCGACCAGCAGGTAGACCGAGACGGCTATCCAGATCTGGGTCTTGACGGCGTTCTCGCTGCTTCCGAAGAAGGCCTTGATGCGCAGGTGTTGCTTGATCCACTTGAAGAACAGCTCGACTTGCCAACGGCTCTTGTAGAGGGCACAGATGGTAGCAGCGGGCAGCATGAACTGGTTAGTCAGGAAGACCAGATCCTTGCCGGTGTCCGAGTCGCGATAGCGAATGCGACGCAAATGGCCAGGGTAATCCTTGCGGCTGTCGTAGCCGTTGAGGGCAATAGATTGGTCAGCAAGAATGCCGGTCTGCTTGTCCACCTGTTGGGAGTAGATGCGGCTGGCATCGAGGTTACGCTTTGCGCGTGTGACAAAGAACGCTGAGGACAAATGGATGCGATAGAGTCGGGCGTAATCGAGATAACCGCGATCCATGACGTAGTAAGCGCCGGGTTGCGGGATGATTTCGTCGAGGATGTTGACGTCGTGCACATCGCCAGTGGTGACGCGGATAAACGTTGGTATGTTGCCGCGCAGATCGAGCAGCGTATGCATCTTGACTGCGGATTTGGTGGAGCGGAAATGCGCCCAGGGGAACAGGCTCAGGCACAGGTCGATGGTGGTCGAGTCCAATGCGTAAGCGGCGGCGTCGAGGTCCATGCCGAGATCTTCCTTGGCGTAGAGCTTGCGCGCCTGAAGCATCAATCGTTGCGCCAACTCCGCGTAAATACGCCAATCGCGGCTCTCGTTGGCCTCTGCCAAAGTGGAACGCCGAACGGGAGAACGAAAGCCCATGGGGTAGAGCTTAGCGGGCTGTGCGCTGAGACAAGCCTCGATGTCGCGCAGGCTCTCGCGATAGGTCAACTGGGCAAAAGCCATGGCACGGAACTGCTCGGCGCAGTTGAGGCTGCGCACCCGACGGTCGCCGCCATAACGGGCTACGCTGCGGGCAAACGACGTCCAGGGAAGGAAATCCATCAACTGAGCAAACAGCACCTTGCCAGCGTTCACCGCCGCCTCCAGAAAACATCTCTGGAATCAGCATCGCGGCAATTTCAAATCGACACCACCCGAAAACGCTCGCAACCATCCGCACATCAGGCGGTTGCGGCCAGCAAGCTAGTCGTTAACCGGACAGCAGTGAGTACGAACATGGCCATTCTCTTCCCGGAAGAATCGCAATCCGTACTCCTGCGACCATTGGTTCAAGATTTCGGGATGGTGAGAGATGAGGATCAGTTGTCCATTATTATCTTCGACAGCATCCTGAGCCACATTTAGCCACGGCTGAATCTCGCGCGAGGAGATGAAATTGTCCGGCTCGTCAAGAAAGACGGTGTGGCCCTTGGCGATGAGAAAGTGAAGAATCATGTAGAAAGCGATCAAGCAACGTTGACCATCGGAAAGTTCATGCAAAGAGACAGTCAGCTTTCGCTGGGTTGGCGAGGTAAAATCCGCGCGCAGCTTCCTGACACCGTCGTCTTCTGACGATAGTCGCAGGTTCAAAAAACCAGACAGAACCTCGCGCATTGAGGAGCGAAACGCATCCATTCCTTCCGGGTCGGATTCAATCAGATGGCGATACCAGGAGGCCAAATACTCCAACTCATAATCAGGTATGAGGAGAATGGAATCGGCGGTTTCTTCCATCTTGTCTTCATAGGCGTCAATCTTGAAACAATGGACCGTATCCATCCATTCGACGAACTGACTAACAGAAGGATTCGGGCCTGCCCAGAAGTGCAACGATGATTCGATCTTCTCACGATGTTGCGGGATCGACAGAGTTTTCCCATCCACATAGGAGCGCATCTCTCGAATATCTCTATCGAAATACTCAAAGACAGGTGCTCCATCTACGCTTAATCTTTCCATGTTCACGAACGGCGGATTAGTCCTTGATGCGTACAGAATTTCAGTTCGATAGGAAAACAGTTTACCTTCAATCAGCGCCTCAATCTCGAATATCTGCAATGGCTTGTCCTGCCAGCGAGTACGTGAAGACTGGGTGAATGGGATCTCGCCCCCAGCAAGGAACCTTTTTAGAAACCGCAACGCATCCAGCAGCGACGATTTCCCGCTCCCATTCGCTCCGAGCAGCAGTTGCTTCCGTTCCGGCTTGTACTCGAAGTTTACAAAACAGCGGAAGTTGTCGATGTAAATCCGTTTCAGCATGGCAGAATTATACGTCGATTCACGCTTGCCGAGACGCACCGTTTGACTTACATCCCCCCAGTTGCCGACGATAGCCTGTTGGAGCCTCGCAGCGCCGAGGCCTTGGAGAGCAAGCCAATGAAAGTCTTGATCTATGGTTCGGGGGGCCGCGAGCACGCGCTGGCCTGGGCGGTAAAGCGCAGCAAACGGGTCACAGAGGTCGTCTGCGCCCCCGGCAACGGCGGCATCGCGCAGATCGCCCGCTGTGTTCCGGCGGATTTGAAGGATCTCGCCTCAATGATCCGCGTCGCCGAGGCTGAGCAGCCGGGGTTGGTGATTGTCGGGCCGGAGCTTCCGCTCTCACTGGGCGTTGTCGATGCGTTGCAGCAGCGAGGTCTCCGCGTCTTTGGGCCAACGAAGGCCGCGGCGATGCTGGAAACCAGCAAGGCCTTCGCCAAACGATTCCTGCAGCGCCACAATATTCCCACCGCCAAATACGTTGTCTGCGCGACCGCGGATGAGTTGGAAAAGGCCGTCGGCGGCTTTCATCCGCCGATCGTGGTCAAGGCTGACGGGCTGGCCGCCGGCAAAGGCGTGCTGATCTGCGAGTCCCGCGTGATTGCGCTTGAGGCTGGCCACGACCTCTTCAGCGGCAAGCTGCTGAGCGAGCCGGCCGAGCAGGTGATTCTCGAAGAGTTCCTCGAAGGCGATGAAGTGAGTTTTCTCTGCCTCGCCGACGGCAAAACCGCTCTGCCGCTCGCGCCCGCGCAGGATCACAAGCGCATCGGCGAGGGCGATACCGGACCCAACACCGGCGGCATGGGCGTCTACTCCACTGACACGCTGCTCGAACCCAGCATGAGCGAGTGGGTTCTTCACCACATCGCCGAGCCAACCATTCGCGGCATGGCCGAGGAGGATACTCCCTTTACTGGAGTTCTGTATGTTGGCCTGATGATGACCGCGCGCGGCCCGCAGGTGCTGGAGTTCAACGCCCGTTTCGGCGATCCGGAGACGCAGGCGATTCTCTTGCGTCTGGAAAGCGACCTGGTCGATGCGCTGGATGCCTGCATTGATGGCCGGTTAGGTGAGATTGAGTTGCGCTGGCTTCCCGGCGCAGCGGCCTGCGTGATTGCCAGTTCAGCCGGTTACCCCGGAAGCTACAAGACTGGCCTTCCCATCACCGGACTCGCCGCCGCCGCCCAGGTGCCCGGCGTGCAGGTCTTCCATTCCGGCTCATCGCAGGCGGGCAGTCAACTGCTCACCGCCGGAGGCCGCGTGCTCGGCGTCACCGCCGCTGCTCCGTCGCTCGAAGAAGCACTGGATCAGGCTTATGAAGCCCTCGCCGAGATTCATTTCGACGGCATCTACTACCGGCGGGACATAGGCCATCGCGCCCTGAAAGGAAAACTATGACCCCAGCCATCACTCTCGAAGAACTGCTCGCCTGGAGCCAGGAAGCCTCTCACTTCTGGAAGGCTCATCTCAACGCCAACCCCAGCCTGCTGGAGCTGCCCTGCGGCATTGGCGGCTCTACCAACGTGCAGGAATTCGTCCGCCACATCTGGGGCGTCGACCTGCTCTGGGCACAGCGTGCCGCAGGCCTTCCAGTCATCGACCGCAAGACGATTCCTGCAGGTCCGCTCGATCTGTTGTACGGCCTGCACCTCTCCGCCGTTGAGATCTTCCGCACTCTTCTCGACGACCCGGCGCACAACTGGGAGGAAGCATTTACGCTGGACCACCCCTCGGTGCCGCCGGAAATGCGTGCCTTCTCCCACCGCAAGCTGCTCGGTCATGCGCTGTTGCATAGCCAGCGCCACTGGGCGCAACTGGCCACGTTGGTGCGTAACGCAGGGTTTCCCTCAGGCTATAAAGGAGACCTGCTCTTCAGCCAAGCTCTGGCATAGGGTCCGAGAATCCCCCAGGCATCGATGGAGGCAGGTCCATCTGCTTCTGGAAGCAGGAGCGGCAGAGCACCGGCCTGCCCTGTGTGGGCCGGAAGGGCACAGACGTCTCTGCGCCGCACTCCGAACAGATAGCGTTGGTCTCGGCGCGTACCCGTTTGCCGCCGCGAGATTGCTTGGCCTTGCACTGCTTGCAGCGCTTGGGGTCGTGCGTAAATTGTTTCTGATGGAAGAACAGTTGTTCGCCTGCGGTAAACACAAACTCGGCACCGCAGTCACCGCACTTCAGTTCCCGATCTGTAAATTCCATGGCCGGTTTCCCTAAAGACAGGGAATCCATCGAAATCGGCCATTTCTTAAGTCTTGCCGGTCCCGGTTCCCTGTCTCCGTACGTCGTTCTAAACAAGGGCCCGGACCGCAATGTGAGTTGCGGTTACTACCACTCTCAACCCCGCAAATCGGGGGACTGCAACAACTGCATTGGTTACAACAAAATCGCGACGGGCCGGCGCCCGGCGCAGTTATTCGTTGGTTCAAAAATCGCAACCGGCCACTCCTGTCCGTTTCCGGATCTTCGTCTGTTCAGCGCGTTTCCGCGTGAGCGAGCGGGGTGGCCTGGGTTACGATTCTGTGGCCGAAAGAGTAGCTACTCTGCCTCTTTCCGTGCCTTTTTGCGATTCCGCTTGCGAGCCAAAGCCGCCTTCACGCGCTTTTTCTCGCCCGGTTTCAGGTAGTAGGAGTGGCGTTTTACTTCCTTGATAATGTCCTCCTGCTGTACCTTCCGCTTAAAGCGGCGCAGTGCATTTTCAAGCGGCTCACCTTCTTGTACGCGAACCTCTGCCATAGAATCCCACCTCCAAACCTGCCAAAAGGGCTTCATCCATGATACTGGATTCATTGAACCGGTGCGTATGTTCCCGGTAATTTGGTTCAAAATGCCCTAATGATTATGCAGAATGCAAAACTTTTGTCCCATAAAAGGAACTGTAAGCGGAATTAGGCTCCTGCGGCGCTGGCACAACCGGACTCCTCCTTTCGTCGCACAAATCGAATAAACTTTTCCTCAGGGTTTCGTACACGTACAACAGAGGAGAGGTCCAGGAAAATGATTCGCAGTTACCAGGGGAGGCTGCCCCAGATCCCCTCCAGTTGCTATGTCGATCTCTCTGCCCAGGTGCTGGGCGACGTCACCCTCGGTGAGCGCTCTTCGGTCTGGATGAACGCCGTCCTGCGCGGCGACGTGAACTCTATCCGCGTCGGCGCAAACTCGAACGTGCAGGACTGCGCCGTGCTCCACGGCCAGCGCCACCTCTACCGCGTCGAGGTCGGCGACTGGGTCACCATCGGCCACAACGCCACCGTCCACGGCTGCATTGTCGAGGACGCAGTGCTGATCAGCATGGGCGTAACAATATTGAATGACTGCCGCATCGGCGAGGGGTCCATCATCGCCGCCGGAGCCGTCGTCCCCGAGCACACAGTCGTTCCGCCCCGGACGCTCTGGGCCGGCGTACCGGCCAAACAGCGCCGCGAACTCACCGACGCCGACCGTAAGCTGATCCTCGAATACGCGCAGAATTATCTGGATTACACGGAGATTTATCTCAAGGAGCAGGGGAGTTGAACCACCAGATGCAGCTTACTACGCCCGCCCAGAGTCAGCGCAAAGAAGGTCAAACCCAAACTCGCGCAACTACTCGTCGGATTCGGTAGGGGCAGACGTTTTCTACAGGGTTCTATTTATGATGAGGGAGTATCGTCGGGCGTTGGTGGAGCGACCTTGAAGATGTATTTCAGCACAATGATCAAGGTTCCAATCACGTTCACTGTAGTGGAAGAAATCAGCGCAATAAGGACGGAATCGCTAAGAGGTCTATATCCGATGCGGTAAGAAAATCCTTGGAGAAGTAAGAGAACAAAAATTAAAACGATCCACACGCAAACTAACCAGAATATTTGGCGCGCATATTTTTCGCGCTGCGCTCTCGCTAAATTTCGGTCTGCTAATTCCTGTTCGTGAAGTGCCTTGGCATAAAAGGCACTTTCACCCTGTAGCGCCTCTTGAGCATTTTGATCGTCGGCTTGGTCGGAATATCTGCTGGTACCACAACCATCTGCGCGAGCCGTGATAACTGCGTGTGGATTGCGGCTTCTAGTTGCTTTTGACCTGCCTCATCGGCGCTCATCCCCGCTGCCCTTGGGCCGCTAATCCCTTGAAATAGGCTTTGATTTCATCGTTTGAGATGTATGGATTCTCTTTTGAGCGCGCTTGCTGCCAGGGAGAGCCATCCAGGTGCGTAATCTCGACGAGCTTAAACGACCCTAGCATTCCGTACTTATTCCAAACACTTTGTACGACAGCGCGAGCAGATGCATCATCCTCCACG
Organism: uncultured Acidobacteriaceae bacterium; assembly: GCA_963713645.1. Classification (GTDB taxonomy): domain Bacteria; phylum Acidobacteriota; class Terriglobia; order Terriglobales; family Acidobacteriaceae; genus Telmatobacter. The sequence goes on from CAVQMQ010000026.1 coordinate 46,664, forward strand.
GACGAGCTTTGAATGGTGGGGAAGCAATATGAAAATCCGCTCTTACCCCCTGTTTTCCAGTCCAACACCTTTTCAGTGATCGGGGAATTTCCGAACTTCTTCAATGCGTCGTATAGGCGACGCACTACCGGCCCATAGGTCCACGCCTCAATCTGATCCGGGATCAAAGTCTGATCCGTTAACGCGAGGTGCCACCCATGGGTAAAGTAGACCAACTTCTGAATCTCAATCTGTGTCAGCTTCCGATTAGATCGGCCTGCCAAATCCAGAAGTTCATTTGCGACAGCGGCTGCTGGGTAGGACATATACCCTCCGGGTGGCGAATATTTAGCGAAGCACCATAGATAGTTTACCACTTCTGGACCGATTTTCCACATTTTCGGCACAAAATCTGTGTATAATGCGGTACCTTATTGACCTCCTTCCCGTTTTAAGCAGCCGAGCCAGATAGTTCTACCAGCCAACAGCTTCACTATTTCCTCAATCGTCCAAACGTGATCGGAAATCCCGGCTTCCATCGCAGGTGTGACGCACAGTGTCTGATGCGTCTGGCAAAAGTTGTAATAGAGAAATGTAGGCGGAAATCGTCTCCTTGTCTACAGCTCAGTCAGAGAAATTTTCAAAACATGAGCACGAGAGACGCATATTTTCTGAATCGAATGCTCTATGCTGTCATCAGATTGCTTGAGTGGCCTGGACTCAGGTCTGGCCGGCAAATTTCAACTCGCATCAGGAGGAGACTCTCATGACAATTACTCGTTGGGACCCGTTCCGGGAAGTCGTAGCATTGCAGAACCGTGTCAACTCGCTTTTTCGCGAAATCAACAACGGAGACGATCCGGTAGCCGCTGCCAGCTTTGTGCCGGCAGTCGATATCTATGAGGACGCGCAGAAGGTCGTGCTCAAGCTCGAAGTTCCGGGCATCGATGAAAAAGACCTGGACGTCCGCGTAGAGAACCACACGCTGACCGTCAAAGGCGAGCGCAAATTCGAGGCGGAGGAGAAAGAGCAGAACTTCCATCGCATCGAGCGGCGCTACGGCAGCTTCTTCCGTGCGTTTACGCTGCCCTCTACGGTAGATACGGAGAACGTGGCGGCAAGCTACAATGCAGGCGTACTGAAGCTTGAACTGAGCAAGAAGGCCGAAGCCCAGCCCAAGCAGATCAAGATCAACGTGGCGGCGTAACGACATGTCTCGGTTCTCAGCTCTCAGTTTCCAAACCTGAGAGCTGAGAACTGATGATTGGTTTCGTCACGGTTGGCTGATCAGCACTTTTATTTTGCCGAAAATGCGAATAGTATGTACTGGTAAGTAGCAGTACGTATCACTTGTGACGAGGTATTCCAATGCAAACCATCAGCGCTTCCGATCTGGCGCGCAACACGAGCGCAATCCTGGAACGAATTCTCATGGGCGAAACGGTCAGCGTGATGCGGAATCGCACCGAAATCGCCCACATTGTGCCGGTCAAGCGAACCATGACCGTCGCGCAAGCCATCGCGGGCCTGGAGGGAGGACTGAGTCCTGCCCAGGGTGAGAGCTGGCTCGAGGACAGTCGCGGCGAATTTGATGAAGAGGTCAGAAATCCGTGGGGATGATCTTTGACACCTCCATCTGGGTTAGTTTGGCTAGCAGCCAGATCTCCGGTCAAGCTGTTCATCAGGTTGCCGGCGACGAGTCTGTGTACATTTCAGCAATTTCGCTGGGCGAGCTGAACTTTGGCGTCGAATCCTGCAACGATCCAGGGCAACGGATGTTGCGGATGCGCTTTTTGCGCAAATATGAGCAGCGGCCAGTACTCGACGTGACAGCCAGGACGGCCTCTGTTTTTGGCATCCTGGCCGCTTTCCTGAAACAGTCGGGCCGGTCGCCCAGAACGCGGGTCAACGATCTCTGGATCGCCGCGCAGGCAATTGAAAATGATTTTGCCCTTTTGACGACGAATATCAAGGACTTTGAGGGGCTGCCGGGTTTGCGGGTTGTGGGTTTGTAATAAGGAGGAAATGCAACCATGTTTGAACTGATTGTTGGCTTGATTACCAATCATGAAGTTGCTACTTCAGTGGGTATCAACGCTCTTTTGATTTTGATCCTGCATTTTCTCGATAAACGAGCGATTGCGCCTTTTCTAAAAGGATATTCAGAACAAGTTGGACAGAATCGCGCAATGAAGGAGAATCTAGACAACCTTGTCATTCAAACTGAAAAATTAACTACGAGTACGGAAAACATTAAGGCAAAGATCTCTGATGAGCAATGGAACCGGCAAAGGCAGTGGGAGATGAGAAGGGATACTGTCTTTGAATTGATGCGCGCGCTCGGCGAACTTGACTGTGCTCTCGTTGATCTTCAATCCATATACTTGTCTCAGATTCCTGAAAGTGATGAATTGAAGAAGGATAGATCCAACAAAATGAAAGAAATCAGGCACAGATTGTATGCGTGCGAAACAAAATTTAACAGCATTAGGTTTCTGACAGAAGTGGTGGTTGGAGAAGGATTAAACGAAGCATTAAATGAATTTGACAAAGAAATTCGCCACATTTCCGCGAAGATCATTGATGTAGACCATGCATACTTTAATAAAGTTGAGGTTGTGGCCTCTCTTGTGAGAAAGCGAGACTCTGTTGAAGTTGCTGCTCGCAAAGAACTTGACATCAAAAACAAATGATTGCATTTGGGTTTTGTCTGACCACTGGAGAGAAAATGGCTATTCGTTGGGACAAACTTACTAAAAAGTCGGAGCAGGCGATGGCGCAGGCCCAGGTTCGGGCCACAGAACTCGGCAATCCTGAAGTCCAGCCAGTACATTTACTTCTGGCGCTGGTCGAAGACCGGGAGGGCGTGATTCCATCGGTGCTGGGCAAAATCGGCATTCCAATCGAAAAACTGGAAAACGACCTTCATCAAATTGAAGAGAAGTTGCCTCGTGTGGCTGGATCCTCTTCTCAACCCGGCGTGAGCCAGGCGCTCAATAAGGTTCTCGACCAAGCCTTTCATGAGATTGCCAACTTCAAGGACGAGTTCGTATCGACTGAACATCTGCTATTAGGCATAATCCATCTCAAAGGAGATCCGGCTCGCGATGCACTTGTGGCCGCTGGCATTACAAAAGATATCTTCCTTAAGGGACTAACCTCGGTTCGTGGCTCCCAGCGGGTGACCGACCAGAATCCCGAGGGCAAGTTTCAGGCGCTTGAAAAGTACGCCAAGGATCTGACGGAACTTGCCCGGCGCGGCAAGCTGGACCCGGTCATCGGCCGCGACGAAGAGATTCGGCGCGTGATTCAGGTGCTGAGCCGGCGCACCAAAAACAATCCAGTCTTGATCGGCGAGCCGGGGGTGGGCAAGACGGCGATCGTCGAGGGACTGGCGCGGCGGATCGTCTCCGGCGATGTGCCGGAGAGCCTCAAAGACAAGCGTGTAATCGCCATCGACCTAGGCTCGATGCTGGCCGGGGCAAAGTTTCGCGGGGAGTTCGAGGACCGGCTCAAGGCGGTGCTGAAAGAAATTGAAGAATCGAACGGCGAGATCGTGCTGTTCATCGACGAACTGCACACGCTGGTTGGCGCGGGCGCGGCCGAGGGCGCGATTGACGCGAGCAATATGCTGAAACCGGCCCTCGCGCGCGGAGAGCTGCGCGCGATCGGCGCAACCACGCTGAATGAATACCGCAAATACATCGAGAAGGACGCGGCTCTCGAGCGGCGTTTCCAGATTGTCTACGTTGGCGAGCCGAATGTCGAGGACACGATTGCGATTCTGCGCGGGTTGAAGGAGCGCTACGAAGCGCATCACAACGTGCGCATCAAGGATGCGGCGATTGTGGCCGCGGCGACGCTTTCGCATCGCTATATCAGCGACCGCTTTTTGCCCGATAAAGCAATTGACTTAGTAGACGAGGCCGCCGCTTCGCTGGCCATTCAGATCGGCTCGGTTCCCACGGAGATTGATCAACTGGAGCGCCAGGCGACTTCGCTCGAAATTGAGCTGGCCGCGTTGAAGCGCGAGACCGACACGAACAGCGTTGCCCGCCGTAATGAAGTCGAGCGCGAAGTAGCGCAGTTGCGCGAGCAGACTACCGCGCTGCGCGCCCGTTGGACAAAAGAACGTGAGGCAATCAGCCGGGTCAGCGATATCAAGAAACGGATCGAAGCCCTGCGCTTCGAGGCCGAGGAGCAGACCCGCAAAGGCATGTTGGACCGCGCCGCGCAGATTCAATACGGCGAGCTGCCCAAGCTGGAAGCAGAGCTGAAAACGTTGAACGCTGCAGCAGGACGGCAAGACTGGTGTCGCCCGCATGTTGAAGGAAGAGGTCGATGAGGAAGACATTGCCCAGATCGTGAGCAAATGGACTGGGATTCCAGTCTCGCGAATGCTGGAAGGTGAAGTTAAGAAGCTGGTCCAGATGGAGGAGCGGCTGCGTGAGCGGGTCATCGGCCAGGATGCGGCGCTGACCTTGGTGGCGAATGCGATTCGCCGCAGCCGCGCAGGACTTTCTGATCCTCGCCGGCCAATTGGCAGCTTCATCTTCTTGGGACCGACAGGCGTGGGCAAGACGGAGACCGCTCGTGCGCTGGCTGAGTTTTTATTCGATGACGAGCAATCCATGATCCGCATCGACATGAGCGAGTACATGGAGAAGCACGCCGTGGCGCGGTTGATTGGCGCGCCGCCCGGATACATCGGTTACGACGAGGGCGGGCAGTTAACTGAAGCGATCCGCAGAAGGCCTTACGCAGTAGTTCTCTTCGACGAGATCGAGAAGGCGCATCCGGATGTTTTCAATATCCTGTTGCAGGTAATGGACGACGGACGGCTGACCGACGCCAAGGGCCGCACCGTGGACTTCAAGAACACCGTGCTGATTATGACCTCAAATCTGGGCGCAGCGCTGCTGACCGGCGATGTGGTCAAGAACGAAGCTGACTTCGACAATGTGCAGGAGTCGGTGATGCGCGTCCTGCGCGAGCATTTCCGCCCGGAGTTTCTGAATCGTGTGGACGATACGGTGATCTTCCGGCCGCTGGGCATGTCGCAGATGAGCCAGATTCTTGAACTCCGATTGGATGAGTTGCGCAAGCTCCTCGAAGACCGGCAGATTTCTCTGGAACTGACTGAGCCGGCGCGGCAACTGATCCTGGCGACCGGTTCAGATGCGGCCTACGGAGCGCGTCCGCTCAAACGCGCCTTGCAGCGCATGGTGCAGGACCCGCTGGCGATCAGGATACTCAATGGCGAGGTGCTGCACGGCGCGCATGTGCGTATCGATGTAGACCGGAACTCGAACCAATTGCGCTTTGAACCGATGAGCCGGGAGGCGATGGCCTGAGTTCTCCGGCTCGTCGGCCAGAAGCATCCACCACTCAGTTAAGTTTTGAGCTGAGCGCAGCTACGCGCTGGCGGGAACCCGGATTACAGCGTTTTCGATTCAGCTCTTCACAGGAATCGGGATGCGGAGTGGCCTTTTCCTCAAGAAAAAGCCACATGTGAATCGAAAATGCTCTAGCCCGCTGCTGCTTTGGAACCATTCCGCCCGGAAGCACGCTCTTCGGCGTGGCGTGCCTTCTCCGCCTGCCGCAAACCGAGAGCCAGCATCAAGCCGGTGTAATCTCTTTCGCGGCAGGCCCGGCAGCGGATGGGGTATTGGAAGAGCAGGAGCCGCACAACGTCGCCCACGCGCACCCGCGAGACTCGCAGCTTCGTCGATCCGCAATAGTGACACTTCATGGCAAGTCCGATCTGTGGAAATTCAGATGTGCTGCTGGCAGGGAGGAAACCACATGCAACGCTCCTCTGGGGGTGGGGAGCCTGTTGAAGAAAGCGTAGCACGAAAGAGGGCGAAATGTTCAACATTCAAATAGGCGTGGGGGTACGCATAGCGTTTCATGAGGCGTAAACGATTTCTGTGGAAATCCTGAAATTCCAGAGTTGCGGATAAAATTTCACGCTTCGTCTTTTCGACATGCTCTGGGAAATCATATGGAAGCCTGACGGCAGGCAAATCAGGAGGGAAAGAGAGTGCCGGTAGTGGGACGCAATGTGGTTACCTTGCCGAGCTTGTCGCGGCGGCGCACTGGGTTTGGATGCGGCACAGCGAGCAGGCCGGCAATCTCGCGCAACTCAGCGCGAGCGTGGCCAATTACCGCGGCAACCTGATCCTGCTTTCTTGACGTGGTGTTCTCAGGCAGTGGCAGCACAGGCTGCGGGCTGCCGCGCCGATGGCCCTGCTCCAGTGCCTGACGTGCGCCGGAAAGCGTATAGCCCTCGCCGTGAACCAGGCGCTTGATATCGAGAGCCAACTCGACATCGCGACGGCGATAGAGCCTGTGTCCTGCTCCGCTCTTGTTAGGCTTGAGCTGCGGAAACTGCGACTCCCAAAAGCGCAGTACATAGGGCTCAACCTCACAGATCCGCGCCACATCGCCGATCTTGAAGTATAGACGGTCGGGAATGGCCGGTGAGGGCGCTGCGCGCTTTTGAGAAAGGTTCGACGCCATACTGGTTTGACGAGTAGACCGCAGATTCCTCCGCAAAATCAGCTCACAAAGAAGTATAGGCCAGCTTTTGCCCTATTAGTGAAGCATTTTTTAGACTCCGCCTTCTTTTACGAGGGGTAGCCGCGCTCAAAAAGCGAAGAGGGCGCACATTATAGATTCGGCAAGTAAATACTGATACTTTATGTCGATAACTTCATCTAATGGAGTATGGACCGAGCGGATGCACGCAAGTTATCTCCAGAGGCACAGCATGAACGGCGCCGACAGGTCGTTCGCGCCTTCAATCGTGGCGTGAATCGTCGTCAGGTGGCTCGCGATCTCGGCTTGAGCTATTCATCGGTGCGCATGATTGTCAACCGCTTCAAGCAAGATGGCCTGCGCGGCATCGATTCTGGCCGTCGCGGTCGTCCGGCAGGAAGTTGCCGCACGCTCACAGCCGAGCAGGAAGAACTGATTCAGCGTCTCATCTGTGACAAGCGCCCGGAGCAATTCAAACTCGACTTCGCGCTGTGGACGCGCGCCGCCGTCATGTTGCTGATTGAGCGCGAGAGCGGCGTTCGTCTTCCCGTACGCAGCGTGGGCGAGTATCTCAAACGCTGGGGATTCACGCCGCAAAGGCCCATCCGCCGCGCCTATGAGAAGTCACCTGTGGCGGTGCAGAAGTGGCTCGATGAAACCTATCCCGAGATTAAGCAACGCGCCCAAGAAGAAGAGGCGGAGATCCATTGGGGCGATGAGACCGCAGTGATCAACACCGACGTTCGCGGTCGCGGCTACGTGCCCAAGGGAGAGACTCCGGTGGCGTATGTGGTTGGCGGCACGCGGCAGAAGTTATCGATGATTTCAACTGTAACCAATCAGGGAAAAACCAGTTGGATGATCATCGACGGCAACTTCAACCATCTGCGACTGATCGAGTTCTTCGAGGCGCTCATCAAGCAGACAGGGCGCAAGGTCTTTCTGGTGCTCGATAACTTGGGTGTGCATCACTGTAAGCCGGTCAAGGAGTGGTTGGCAGCGCACGTCAAGCAAATCGAAGTCTTCAGTTCTGCCCAGTTACTCGCCAGAACTGAATCCAGACGAACGGCTCAATGGAGACTTGAAACAAGTTATCGAGACGCGCGTGCCATGCCGGACAAAAGACAAGTTGCGCAATGCGGCGACGGATCACATGACGGCAATCGAAAAGAATCCCGACAGAATCAAATCCTTCTTCAAAGACCCAATCACCGCCTATGCCGCGTGACAGTATTTTGTTGCCGAATCAATAGGACCCTACTGGCCGGGTGACGGATGTCCGCCTCGCAGAGTGGTGAGGAGCGGCGCGCAGGTATTGAACCGGCCAACTCGTGGACTCTTCCAGTGCGAGAGCGGCATGAACAGGCCAATACGGATCGCGAAGCATCTCTCGCGCCAGCAGCACCAGATCTGCTTCTCCCTTGGCGACGATGTTATTTGCTTGATGGGGATCAGTGATCATCCCGACAGCAGCGGTGGGAATGCCTGCCTCGCGGCGAATGCGGGCGGCAAACTCGACCTGAAAACCTGGGCTTACGGGAATCTGCGCATTGGGGATCAGCCCGTCTGTCGAGACATCGATCAGGTCAACGCCACGCTTCCGGAACAGATGGGCCAGTTGTACCGATTCCTCAATATTCCAGCCTCCCTCTGCCCAGTCGGTCGCAGATATGCGGACCAAGAGCGGCAAATGCGCCGGCCAGATCTTGCGAACGGCGCTGACGACCTCAAGCGCCAGGCGGGTGCGGTTCTCGAAGCTGCCGCCGTAGGTGTCGGTACGCTGGTTTGTGAGCGGTGAGAGAAACTCGTGCAGCAGATAGCCGTGTGCCGCGTGAATCTCGACAAAATCGAAGCCTGCCGTCAAAGCACGGCGCGCAGCTTGTGTAAAAGCTCCGACAATCGCGGCGATCTCTGAGACTTCGAGCGCGTGCGGCACGGTGTAGATGGGAAAAAAGGCCAGAGCGCTGGGCGCAACAGGCTGCCATCCACCCTCGTCGTGCAGCAGCAGCCGTTCGCCGGCAAAGGGAACGGCCATGCTGCCTTTGCGGCCTGCGTGCGCCAACTGGATGCCGACCCGCGGGCCCTGCGTATGGATGAACTCGGCAATTCGCTGAAGCGCGGGAATGTGCGCGTCCTTCCATATGCCCAGATCTCCCGAGGAGATGCGCCCCTCGGGGGTGACTGCGGATGCTTCAAGAATCACCAGGCCTGCGCCGCCCTGCGCGCGGCTACCCAGGTGGACCAGATGCCAATCAGTGGCGAAGCCGTCCTCAGAGGAGTACTGGCACATGGGCGAGACGCCAATGCGATTGGAGAAATTCACCGAACGAAGCTGAAATGGAGAAAAAAGCGGACAACCCATCAGGATGCACTCGATTCTGCCGGAAATATAAGAATGACTTCTCGTGAGTAGATGCTGGCAGGAGGAAAGGGATGCAAGACCGTTGCCTGAGCGGCCACTTGCATCCCTGCCGCTTGAATTTATCTAGATTATTTTCACGGTTCCTATAAGGTGACATCGTGCTATCCCACCCTAGCGACAAAAACAAGTACATCGCGAGGGTGGGGCACCCAAACCTTATACCTTCTGTGAAAATACTCAAGCGGTGTAGGTCTTCTGCGCCCGTTCTCAATCCCCGTTGTGCACAAAGCATTCGTGAATCGCGTCTAGCGGGGCATTAGGCCATTTAGATTGGATCAGGTCGTTCTCGCTCAGCTCGTGCAGCACAAAGTCGATGGAGCCATCGGCATGGACGGTTGCCTGCATGAATCCATAGACACGGGTCTTTGAATTCTTATCCACATCTTTGGGGAGCGCGTAACGATGAGCGCCCGCTGTGCCAATGATCCAGCCGGGAACCACGCCCCCGTGCTGCTGCCAGTAGGGGGTATTGAAGATATTAGGCGAATAAAAGTGGGAGTGGCTGGCGATCAGGTAAACATGCTTGCCGGCCGTCTGGGCATCGTGGAACCAGGTGTACGCCTGTTCGCCGCTGTGAACTCCCTGATCCCAGGCATCCATTGCGTGGTTTGAGGTGGTGGAGTGGGGCAGCGCCTCGTGCATTCCGGCGACAATTGCGTGGATGCCGGAGTTAGGTGCCAGATCATGATCCAGCACCGAACGCAGCCAGTGCAGCTGCGTGTCGCTGAACTCATCTTTACTGGCGTTGTCGAGGGTGATGAAGTCCACACCGTTTTGGGTCCAGTGGTAATACGGCTGCAGCCCATCGGTTCTGCCGTCCGCTTTACGTTGCGCCTCAATCTCAGGGCGGGTCAGGAAACGGGAAAATTTGGCGACATACCCTTCCCGGGTCATCGGACTGACATTCTCGTGATTTCCCCTGCCCAGAAAGACTGGAAGGCTGCCAAAAGCGGCCATCTGGTGAGTGAGAAAGTCATCCCAGGCGCGATCCTGATACTCCCAATGCGAGAAAGATTTACCCGCCGGCTGGAGGGCTTCCATATCCTGATCGGCCAGCGTGATCCAACGGAAGTCGCCGAGATGCCAGTAGAAAGCATCATTTTCGGCCTTTACATGGGAGGCGATGGCGGGCATGACAAAATCGCCGCAATTGCGGCTGTCGCCGGAGACTGCAAAGGTCCAGGTGGAGGCGGGCACCTGGGCTGCGGCGGACGCCGCGGCCAGAACTAATCCGGATAAGAAGAGGGAAGCGCGCAGTCTGTACATGCAACCAGAATAACGCGCTCCCAGAGAGCGAAATCTAAATCGCCGGCTTCCACCGGGACGCCTGGTTACCTCTTAACCCGGTTTATTGTCCATGAAGCGATCGTAAAGCGCATCCGGCGAAGCATAGCGCAGTCAGGACAGACGGGTGAATCTCTTGTCAAAAAGAACCTTGGTTCAGGATGCGCTCTGGAAGTAGCTGAGCCGGGCAGGGAGTGCAACCAGAAAGAGAAATGGCCGCGCGGCAAATCCCGCAACCAGACCCGGCATACGCCGGAAATCTTCCAGCAGCGTTCGGCTGCGGTGGCCAGTGAGAAAGGCTCCGCGGCGCATCACATGGAGATGGAAGAGCGCCGAGATCGCAGTAAACACGCAGACTGCAACGGTCGCCTTGGCCGGAGCGGATGCGCCTACTGCAAAGTGCGCGAGCCAGTCCAGCGCCTGCGCCAGACCTGGAACTCCGGCAACTATGGCCAGGCTACCGAGCAGACGCGGACGAATTACGAGGGCCTTCTGTTGCAATCCCGCATAGATTCCGGCGGTAAGCGTCACGTAGGCTATCTCCACCAGCACGATGGGGAGCCGGCGTTGTGAACTGCTATGGGCCATTGCAGCCAGATAGACCACCGAACGCGCCGTCGCACTCAAGAGCGCACACTTCCAGTTCCAGCAAGCGAAGACCTGCGTAGCCAAAGACGAACGAACAGATGAAGACATGCCCCTATCGTCAGGAAGGCCGATAAATAGAATGTCAAAAAGGGGTTACGGCTTGATTGAGATCACAGAGGTACCGTAATCAGGTAGATTCCCCCTCGCCGTGTGATTCGAGTCACTGTCGCCGGTTGGCTTTGCTGGCTAGCCTGAAGGGGAATGGCGCGCAAACCCAAAGCGTCAACTCGCAAGTGAGGAGATTCATCATGGCTTACGTCATAACCGATGCCTGTACCAAAGACTTTGTCTGCGCAGCGGAGTGCGCCACTTCCGCTATTGCCCCTACCGAGGGTGACCCGGCCGCCGGTACGGTGGCTCATCTGTGCATCAATCCTGATGAGTGCATTGACTGCGGCAACTGCGCCAGCATCTGCCCGCAGGGCGCAATCTTCGCGCTCGACGAACTGCCGGAAGATAAAGCGCATTTCGCCGATGCCAACCGGGCGTACTACAACTAGAACTCACCAGACGGGTCAGGTTCTCGATTTCACAAGCGCCTTGAAAACAACTGGGCCGCTGCACGTGTCTCTGTGCAACGGCCCGGTTGCTGTTCCTTGAGTTATCCGCCTGTTACTCGGGTTTCTTCTCGTCTTTCTTGTCCTTGTCAGACGGCTTTCCGTTGGTTTTGGGAGCGGCCTTGTTCTCCTGCTTGGCGGGCGCTTCAGGCGCAGGCTTCGTCTCCGGCTTTGCTGCGGGCGCAGGCGTTGGCTTCGCAGGCTGTTCTGGCGCGGGCCTTGCTGCGGGCCTCTCTTCCGGCATTGCAGCCGGCCTTGCCGGAGCAGGCATTGGAGTAGATGGCGCCGGCTTCGCCGCTGGCTCAGGCGCAGGCTTGGCGGCCGGTGGAGGGGTCGGCTTTGTCATCGGCTCTGGCGCAGCCCTGGCCGGGGTCGGCGGAGCTGCCGGTCTCGAAGCTGGAGCTGCCGCAGGCGCAATATACGGCTGTGGCTTGGCTGTCGATGGTGGAGCAATCACCTTGCGTCCCGCAACCGGCCTCGGCGCTGGCGCTGGCCGCACAGGAGGCTCAACCGGCCGCGCGCCCGGCTTGGTTGAGACAAGCTTGCCCTGCTCGTTGATTAGCACAGGCCGAGCGGCCGCAACTGGCACCGGCCGCGCTGGCGGACGGCCGCCGGTAAAGGAGGCCGCAGTCGGCCGCGCCTCGGGCTGCGCCAACACCGTCACATGATCCATCAGATGCACATCAATGGTGACGCTGACCTTGGCAGCCGAATGTCCGGCGGCAAAGTCGTTGTGGCTCATTGCGCTGACGCCGATGGTGCGATTCACGTATGTAACGTTGGTGACATTCACGATGTTCACATACGTCGTCTGCACATGCACAACGCGGCTTTCGGTGATGTTTGAGATGTTCACCTGATCAATGTAATGGGGGCTGCAGGGATACCAGGGCCGGTACGGCTCGCCGGGACCCAGTGGGAACCAGACCGAAACGCCGCCACCGCCGACGTGGATTCCACCGGCAAAAACCACCAGCGCCGGGGACCAGACCGGATGCGCAGCCGGGGGTCCAGGGACCCAGCCCCAGCGTCCGGCAAAGCTCACCCACCGGCCATAATGAAAGGGCGCGTAGCCCCACGGCTCGTCCTCAACCCAGACCCAGCCCCAGGGTGCGTGGTTTATCCAGTGGCCATAGTGGTAAGGTGCCCAGCCGGCGGGCACATTGTTTGGGAACCAGATTGCGCCGTAGTCGGTGCCCGGTAGCCATTCGCCGGCAGCGTCCAGCTCGGCAGCGCCTGGAATCTCAGGGCTGACATAGCGATACGAGGCGGCGTTCAGCACCAGGTGGTCGCGCTGCCGGCTCCAGCCATCCAGCGGATCGGGATCTGCCGGATCAAGCCACTGCGGAAAGACGGGATTGGTGCCAATCAGCTCCAGCGCCTGTCCATTGCCGATGTGCTGGCCAAAGCCGCCCGCGCCAGAGATAAAAACATCTTGAAAATAATTGGTAAAAATCGTTGCGCCGTCGTCGGTCAGCACATCCACGCGCAATTCGCCGGCTTGTGTAATTGTCGCGCTGCCGTTGGGCGTATGCACATGCACCGCCTGCCCCGGCCACAAACCCAGTGTACGGATGCGCGCCGAACCCTGTGCAATGCCAAAGTTCACGCCGTAGGGGGTGGCATCTTCAAAACTCACATCGGAGTTGGGTCCGATGCGGACAAAGCTTTGGCCAATTTGAATCTCGGCGCGGCCGTCGGAGTCGGTAAAAATACGGTCGCCGGGGCCGAGCGGCAAATTGGGATATGCCTGGCCCCAGTCATCGGTTCCAGCCGGTTGTACAGAGACCGCGCCGGAGACGAATGAAACCCGGCCCGCCTCGAAGGTGGGGTCATCCTGCGCTTGAGAGAATGTGGGAGCGAGAGCCAGCCCAGCCGTAGCAGCGGCGGCCAGCATCAAATTTTGGAGAGCAGAGCGCGTAATGAAACGCATTTACGTAAAATCCTTTCTTGCGGCAAAAAATCTGCCCCGCGGGTCAGCCGCCAACCCCTGGGAATTGATATATTCTGCTGCCCTGTTCGCGGGCGCGGTTTGCGTGGGCGCAAACCGCTGCGGCCTTGTCAGCGCAAGACCCGTCATGCAGGATACTAACCCAATGCGCGGCGAAAAGTGGTGAAAGACACCACAAAAGGGGTTGCGATTGAGGGAACATTCCACCGGGAACCGGCGTATATAGGCCGAGAGGATGATTGCGATGAACAGCAATACCGCTGTTGTTTTGGCCGGGCTGGTTCTGGCCGTTGGCATCAATGGGTGCAGGGTTGAAGTGGACAAGGACGCCGAAGGCAAAGATAAAACCGTGCATGTCGATACCCCCTTCGGCGGCGTCCATGTCAACACCGACCAGACCTCAGCCTCTGACCTGGGCCTGCCCGTTTATCCCGGAGCCGAGCTGATCAAGGGCGACGACGACCACAAATCCGCCGATGTCCACATGGGCTTTGGCGAATGGCAGTTGCGAGTCCGCGCTGTCTCTTACGGCACCTCCGACTCCCAGGAAAAGGTTACTGCCTTCTATAAAAAAGCCCTTGAACGCTATGGGAACGTGATTACCTGCCAGAACCGCACAGTCGTCGGTACGCCTGCGATTACCACCGAGGGGCTGGGCTGCGACGATGGCAACGGCAACATCAAGCTGGACCTGAATGGCTCCAAGGCCGGCGGGAACATCACCAACGGCCTGCAACTGAAGGCGGGTTCTAAGCGCCATCAACATATTGTTGGCTTTGAAGACCCCAAGGATGGCAAAACCCGCTTCGCACTCGTCTCAATCGACCTGCCCGCAGGGATGGACGAGAAGAACAACTCCGGTAAAAGCGACTAACGTCTGACCGATCTGGATGCCTTGCGCTCAATGCTACGGTCGCGGGATATTTTGAGATCGACCCCGATGCGATAGGCTCATAGTTGTATGGAAATCACCTGCACCCGCTGCCATCAGGCCGTCCGAGAAGAAGATTGCTTCTGCCCCGTCTGCGGCCTTCCTCAACTGACCTACGCATCCACCGATGGTACGCCAGCCGAGGAGCAGCAGGAGCGCTTGCCCGGCGCGGTGCGCGATGCCAGCATGGTTGAATGGCGCGCCGCCCTGCGCTGGGCGATGATTCTGGCGATTCCCGCCGCGCTGCTTTCCTCCACATTCTCTCCGCTCGGCGGCTTCGGCATGTTGTGGATGGCCACGGCGGCGGCCTGGGTCGTTGCCTTGTACGTCCGCCAGCAGCGCGTGCCCTGGATCACCATCGGAGCCGGCGCACGCATCGGCCTGGTCACTGGACTGATCGCCGGTTGGCTCTGCTTTGGCGCAAATAGCTGCGCGCTTTTCGTGCAGAGAGTTTTCCTGCACCAATCAGGCAGACTGGATTCAGACTGGAAAGCACAGGTCGTCCAAAGTCAGCAGTTGGCTGAACAATGGACATCCAGCCTCAGCCAGGCAGATGCGGCGCAGGTGCAGACGGCTCATACGCAGATTATCAACTGGATGCAGTCGCCCTGGGGCCACGCGGGCCTGCAAACCTTCAATTTCATTATGGTCTCAATTTTCCTGCTTTTCTTTGCCCTCGTCGGCGGCGCGGTCGGCGCGCGGCTGATGGGCCGCACACGACCGACGGAACTCTGAGTCCAACAGCGAAAACAGCCCAACTTCTCCACAACTTGCCCCCAACCGCTGGCCCCTCGTATCATCCTGCAAAGAGCAACCGCCGCCCCAAGCAAATCCGCGTCCCGAGAGGCTCCATGAGCGAACCCGAAAGCAAACCCTCCCTGCGCGTCAAAGGCCGGCTTATGTCCGCCTCTGAGGTCGAGCGCACACTGGTCCGTCTGGCCCATGAAATCGTCGAAAAAAGCAACGGCAGCGAGGGTCTGGCGCTGGTCGGCATCAAGCGCCGCGGCGTGCCACTGGCTAACCGGCTGGGCAAGCTTATCTCCGGCATCGAGAAACACCCCGTCGCTACCGGCGTCCTCGACATCCAGTTCTATCGTGACGACCTCTCCACAGCCGGCACGCGCCCGGTGGTCACTCCCGGCGCAATCGGCATTGATATTGAAGGCCGCGATGTGATTCTCTGCGACGACGTGCTGTACACGGGACGTACGATCCGGGCCGCGCTCGACGCCCTCTTTGACCACGGACGCCCTCGTCGCGTACAACTGGCAGTGCTGATTGACCGCGGGCATCGTGAGCTGCCTATCGAGGCCACGTACGTTGGCAAGCATGTGCCCACCAGCAGCCGCGAGATCATCGAAGTCAAATTTCAGGAAGTGGATCACGACGAGCAGGTTTTGCTGGTCGAGCGCGTGGACTGAAGTGCGGCTTACAGTTGACAGCTTACAGCGAACAGCTTTCCGCTACACACTGTGAACTGCAAGCCGTAAGCCCTTATCTGTTAGCTGTCAACTGTAAGCTGTTCGCTGAGACCCATGAACCCAGTCGTAGCCACCGTTCGCCGCCCGCACCATCCGCCGGTCACACCCGCGTCGGCTCAGCCCTTCAATCCCGGTTCACTGCTCTCGGTCAACGACCTCACGGTTGACGGCATCAGCCAGCTACTCCAAAGCGCGACGACTCTCGAAAACGAAGATCCGCTGGCCCGCAGCCGCATTCTCGCCAAGCGCCGCGTGGCGCTGCTCTTTTACGAGTCCTCCACGCGGACACGCACGAGCTTCGAGCTGGCCGCCAAGGGGCTGGGGGCAGACACGACACTGGTTTCGAGCCTCTCGTCGAGTATTGAGAAGGGCGAAACTCTCAAGGACACCGGACTGACGCTGCGGGCACTGGGCGCTGAGGCGATTATTCTGCGCCACAACTCCAGCGGTGCGCCCTGGCTGCTCGAAGCCGAGACCCGCCTGCCCGTGCTCAATGCCGGCGACGGCATGCACGAGCACCCGACGCAGGCTTTGCTTGATCTGCGTACGATCCTGGCCCACATCGACTCTGTTACAAAAACCTGTCATCCTGATCGCAGCGAAGGACCTGCGTTTTCGTTTTCCGGCTTGCAGCACGTCGATGCGATAACTGCAGACTCGCTCACCGGCGTCACAGTCACCATCGCCGGAGACATCCTGCACAGCCGCGTCGCCCGTTCCAACATGCTGCTGCTGCCCAAGCTCGGCGCGCGCGTCATCCTCTGCGGACCCAAAGAACTGCTGCCCGATCTGGCCGCGCAAACCGGCCCCGGCATCGTCGTAGAGCGCGACTTTGAAGCGGCCATCGCCCAGTCGCAGGTCGTGATGATGCTGCGCATTCAAGCCGAGCGGCTTTCAGGAATGCAACTCGACCTCGAAGAATACAAGACGAGCTATCAGCTCAACGCACCCCGGCTGGCCAAATGCGCACCGAAGGCGCTGGTGATGCATCCGGGGCCGATCATCCGCGGCCTGGAGATCACCGCCGAGGTCGCCGATGGGCCACAGTCGGCGATTCTCGAACAGGTACATAATGGCGTAGCGATCCGGATGGCGGTAGTGGAGCGCGCGCTGGCTGCTAGCAGCCATCAGGAGTTGGGGGCATGAGGAAGATGAAAATCTGGGGCAAAGACCCAACATGGATTATTCTCCTGGCCGGGAGTGTAGCTCTTGTAGTTCAGTCTATATATCTATCTATTCAACATCGAAGTGCAGTGCTGTTCCTTGTGATGGGTTTTCCGTTTCTGATTCTCTCCGCCACAATCTACTGGATCGATTGGATAGTTCGTCGCAATGTGACTAATTTTGAAGTTTGCATGGTGATCGGCGGATGCGCAGCCGCCGCAGACTTTTGGATCAAAGGGGTCTATGCAGTTGCTGTTGCGATAGCTGGACTGACGTTATATGGCGCGTTTGTGCTGATTCGTAGGCTCTTCAGAAAAGTCGATCCAGATCAGCAAATGGCGAATCTTAATGCATATCGTGCCGAGGCCAATAGTTTAAGCCCAATTAAGAGAAATCTGATTTCGCTTTCGTTTTTTGTGATCGCAGGCGCTCTTCTTTGGGCGTTCAATGGCTTTACGGTTCCAGAATATGCAAGGTTCCTCTTTATCGTTGCAGGCTGGGAGGCTTGTATGTTGATCTATCACATCGTCACCGACAATAGATCAAAGACAAAGGGCAATCCTGCTGTCGAAAGCGCAACGGAATCAGGAGACCCCGCATGACAACCCTCATCATTCGCGGTGGCCAACTGATTGACCCAGCAGCGGGCATTGACACCCTCAAAGATATTCTCATCAAAGACGGTCGCGTCGCCGAGATCACCGCACCCGGCAAGCTGAAATCTACCAACGGTACGGAATCTATTGACGCAACCGGACTCATCGTCGCGCCGGGATTGATTGACATGCACGTTCACCTGCGCGAACCCGGCCAGGGTTACAAAGAGACTATCGCCAGCGGCACCGCCGCCGCCGCCACAGGCGGATTCACCGCCGTCGCTGCGATGCCCAACACCGTCCCAGTCAACGACTCCGTCGAGATTACCCGCTGGATGCAGTCGGAAGAGCGCGGTGCAAAGATTCGCGTCTTTCCCATCGCCGCTGCGACGCGCGGGTCAAAAGGCGATACGATCAACGATTTTGCCGCCCTCAAATCCGCCGGAGCCGTCGCGGTGAGCGATGACGGCCTGCCCATTCTCAAAGACAACATCATGCGCGAGACGCTGGCCAGCGCCGCCCGCGTCGGCCTCACCGTTATCCAGCACGCTGAAGACACGCGCATCACCCATGTGGGCGACAAAATCGCCAGCATGAATGCCGGGCCGACCTCCTTCAAACTCGGCCTGCGCGGCTGGCCCAACGAGGCCGAGTCCAGTATTGTTGAGCGCGACATCCGCCTGATCAGTGAGCTGCGCGACGCCCGCGCACACTACCATGTGGCGCATATTTCCACCGCAGCCGCTCTCGCCGCCGTGCGCACCGCCCGCCGCAATGGCCTGCGCGTCACCTGCGAGGTCGCTCCGCACCACTTCCTGCTGACCGACGAGCATGTGGGCAACTACGACACCCACGCCAAAATGTGCCCCCCGCTGCGCGCAGCCGCAGACCGCGACGCGATGATTGAAGGCCTTCTCGACGGCATCATCGACGCCATCGCCACCGATCACGCACCGCACGCGATCCACGAAAAGGAAGTCGAGTTCGAGCGCGCGCCCAACGGCATCACTGGCCTCGAAACAGCTCTTGGATTGAGTTTGCGCTGGCTCCATCACGACTGGAAGTTGCCTCTCGGCCGCGTTCTGAGCCTGTTGAGCGCCCAGCCTGCCGCGCTGCTGAATCTGAAGGGTCGCGGGACACTGGCCGTCGGCAGTTACGCCGACGTCGTCGTCTTCGATCCCAAGGCTGAGTGGACCTACCGCGCCGCTGAAACCCGCTCCAAATCCCGCAATACCCCCTTTGACGGCTGGACGATGCAAGGCAAGGTTCGCTGGACGATCAGCGAAGGCCGCATCGCTTACCAATCCGCCGGAGAATGAAAAGCGGCGGAATTGAGAGATTCCGCCGCTGTATCAATCAAGTACAAACGCAATATTCTTACGGGCGCTTGACTGCCGCCGCGCTCTTTACCGCCTGAGCCTTGGCCCGCTGTCGCAGCATGGTTTTGGTCGGCCCATCAGCCATCGGCTTCATCCGCGTAGCTTCAGTCTCCAGGCGCGCCTGGTCGGTTACATCCACCAGCCGCTCGGTCTCATGGCCCAGCCGCTTGGCGACAATCTTGTAATCGAAGGAGATGCTCGACGTACCGCCGCCCAGCTCATGCACCTCGAAGCTGTTGGCAGTCTTATTGCTTACGTAAAGTCCCTTGCAATCTCCGCCGGGTGTCAGGAAGACGTGGAACTCGACACCTGTATTAACGGTCTCAACAAAAGCCGGGTCGAGAGCGACAGTCACGCTGCCGTGGTTCAACTGGCCGGAGCCGTAATCCTCCAGCCAGTTCTCGGCAGACTGAACGGAGTAGGTTTCTACCTGGCGCGTGCCGCTCCGCGTATTCACCAGCGTTTTAACCTGACCGGTACAGGCAATGTTGCCGGTCTGGTTGATGCCGCATGTTCCGCCCGGCCCTCCCGCGCGCAGGACCGTGCCGATAGCGTGGACGTTGAGGCCGGTAGTCCCGCCGGAGTTGTTGTTCAATGCGAGTATGGTCGAGGATGTCGCGCTGTCGTTATAGAAAATGCCCCCGTAATCGTCGTCTGCGGTCGCAATCAACGCTGCTTCTTGGTTGTCCGCCCCGTCTGCCCAAACCCCGGCATCCAGGCCGTCGTCCGACTCCAGCGAATAGAACGAGTTACTGAAACCGCCGCTATTGGCCAGTGCTCCCAGCACGCCGATTGAGCCGCCTGTTTGCGTGCCAAAGCCTTCGATTCCGAATCCATTGTTGGACGCGCTGACGTCAAGGCCGATGCCATATTGACCGCCGTTTGTCGCAGAGATGGCCGACGAGAAGCTGTCGCCGCTGTTTGTCACCGTCAGCATTGAGCCGGATTCGTTGGTCCCTGTGATCGTTGTCGCGCCTTCGATGATCTGGCCAGCGGTAAACGTATTGGAAAAGCCGAGCTGGGCATACTGGCCATTGAGCGTAGTCTCCAGCGCCGACGTATTCAGCCCCAGGCTGACCGCGCCTGCGGTTGCGCCGCCGGTCAGCGGACTGCTGGTGCTGACACTGGTAATCGTGCCGCCTCCAGGCCCCGGGAACGTCTGCCCACTAGCAAACGTAATCACGCCGGCCGGCGCGATGGACAGTCCGGTCGCGGTCGGGTCTGCGGACGAACCGGCGCCGCTGCCGGGGCCAGAGCCGGTAAATAATTGCAGGTTTCCTGTCGGCGAGGCGGTATCATTGCCGCTGGCGACTACCTTCCAGTTAAAGGTCTGAGTTACTGCCGCGCTGGTGGTGCTGGACCAGGCGCTGGAGCGGAAGAACAAATTTCCCGAATTCACCGCCGCCGTGCTAGTCGCCGCAGTTAGTGAATTCATCGAAAATCCCTGCCCCGGCGCGAAATTAATGGTTCCGTTGGAATTAAATGACAGTCCGGTTGCCGTTGGAGTTAGCGCCGAGCTTCCCTCGCCATATAACAAGTAGAGTCCTCCTGTGGGCGTCGCGGTGTTATTAAGAAGCGGCTGTTCTCGGAAAGCGAATGTTACTGGCTGCGAGGCCGCCGCCGTGCTGTTGTAAGTGCTGCCGATCATCTCGACATAGGGCGATGACTGCCCGCTCGCGGTGGTCGCTACGTTGAGCGTCTGCTCGCGCAGGTCAGCGCGCGCGGCCAGCGTTCCGTTTACGTCCAGCGTGGTCGAAGGCGTGAGGGTGTTGATGCCCAGAAGCCCCGAGGCCGATTGATAGATCAGCGAGTTACCCTGGGTAAGAGCGCCGGTCCACAGAGGAAGATAGTTGGCCGTGCCTGTGCCGGTAACTGTGCCGGAGGTCAGAGGGCTGAACGTTGAGTTAGAAGAGTTAGAAAACTCCGCCGACCGCAGGTCCTCGCGAGTTATGTAATCAGAGGCTGCGCGCCCGCCTAAGTTAGACGCGTCCGCCGATTTCATGGCATACGGGACGCTGGCCAGCAAAGTGCGCTCAAGCTCCGGCTCGTCGCCGACGCTCACGCTCAGCCAACGCGCTTGGCCGCCGGCAAATACCGTCTGCGGTAGTCCATTTACGCTCACCGCACCCAACAGCGCCATGTAGCTTCCGTCAGCGGAGATGCTGACTCGCTGCGTCTCTGTCCACAGAGGATCGCCGCCTTTTTCTTCAGCATAAATGTGGAAGGTAGCATCAATGCTTTCTCCTGCATGGCCCGTAATGCTTCCGGTCGTGCGAATCTGCTGCGGGATAATCGGCGCTACAGCAATCGCAGCGGGGGGCAGATTCGCGGCTGTGTCTGTACTCTGTGCATTGCCGGAGATCGATACCGCCAGCATGGCTAGTAACAGAACGCATGCTGTTGAGCGGAATTCCGGAGAAGAGAAAATCGGGGAAGAATCTTGTGCCGAAGCACGCTTTGCAATTCGCATCATGACCTCGCTTTTGTGCCGGTACCCGCACCACGGAGCGCCGGGGGTTGGAAGGAATTTGAGATGATCTCGCTGCACAGTTTCGTATATCCTGCGGAAAGCGGCAGCGCGGCCCGATTTGGCCCGTGCTGAGGGAATGAATATACGTGTCGCAATACGCGTGTGAATTATGCGGAGATCAATGATTCGGAGCCGGCTGGGGATGCGGACTCGCGAACTCAGGCCGCCGCACGGTATGCGTCCAAGGAAACGATAGACGGGCGGCGAAAGAGACGCAAGTAAATTCTCTCTCACTACAATTTCTATTAACTCAGCAGGTCCGCTATTAGAAAATCACAGCTGCCGCAGCCGCGCGCAGGCATCATCCAGTTCGTGGTCTTTCTTCGCAAAGCAGAATCTCAATAAATTGTTGCCGCCTCCGGGGCGGAAGAACGCCGAGCCGGCAACCGAGGCAACTCCGGTCACGGCAAGCAGGTTGCGCGCCCGCTCCGCTGCGGTTTTTCCGGCGAGCCGCGAGGAATTCGCCAGCACGTAATAAGCTCCCGCAGGAACGCTTGGCTCAAGCCCCGCATCCCGCAGCGCACTCACGATCCGGGCGCGCTTCAATTCATGGTCAGCAGCCAGTTGCCTATAAAAACTGGGCTGAAGCTCTTCGAGTCCTGCCGCAGCGCCATGCTGCAACGCGGAGGGAGCGCAGACATAGGTCAGATCGTGAAAATAGGAGATAGCTCCCAGCCATTTTGCAATGGCATTCACGTAGCCGAGACGCCAGCCGGTCACTGAAAACGTCTTGCTGAATCCAGACAAAACAATGGTCCGGTCTTTCATTCCGTCCAGCGTGGCAGGTGCAATGTGGTGCTCTCCGTCGTATACAAAATACTCGTAGATTTCATCAGTAATCAGGAACAGATCATGTTCCTGCACAGCTGCGGCAATCGCATCCAACTCTGCCCAGCTAAAAACCTTGCCGCTGGGATTGGCAGGCGTATTCAGCAGGATCGCGCGGGTGCGGGGGGTGATGGCGGCGTTCAGAGCTTTGGTGTCTAGCGCAAAATCCGCCTCGGCCAGCGGTACAATCACTGGTTTGATGCGCAGCGAGGTCAGCGTTGCGACGTGATAGCCGTAGAACGGCTCGAAGATCAGCACCTCGTCGCCGGGATTCAGCAATGCCATTGCCGTTGCATGCAGTCCGCCGGTAGCTCCGGAGGAGACAAGTATCTCCGACTCCGGATCGTAGTTCAGTCCGTAATCGCGCTGCTGTTTGGCGGCTATCGCGTTGCGCAGGCGGGCAATGCCGTCCAGGCGCGTGTAGATGTTGTGGCCGTCTTCAATCGCCTTGAGCGCTGCCGCCTGCACCGGAGCGGGTACCGGCGTGTCGCAGATTCCCTGGGCCAGGTTGATGCCGCCGATGCGGTCGCACTCCAGGCTCATGGCGCGAATTTCCGATTGCAAGGCGCCGGGAGCAAGCTGGCTGAGGGCACGGCGGGAGCGGGTGTGCGGCTGGTGTTCAACTGTTTGAGGCACGGGGAAGCTCTCCAGACTGATGAAAATATCTTACATTCCGGCGGGAGGCAAGCGGCAGTGGGTGGGTCAGGGCGGAGTGCCAACTGTCCATTTTGCGGCCGGCGAGAATGTGGGGCGCGCAGACAAACTGTAACCTGTGAGCCTTGCACTTGCTGGCAGGTGCACTGGATGTACGATGGAGCCATGAGCGAGAGATTCTTTAACCTCAAGGGAAAGATCGTCTTCATAACCGGAGCCTCGGCAGGGATTGGCGCGGCGACAGCTTTGGCCTTTGCCGACGAAGGCGCGCGGCTGCTGCTCTCTGCCCGCCGCAAGGACAAATTGGAGGCCGTAGCCAAGGCTGCTTTGGAGCGCGGGGCGGAAGCTGTTAACACTTTCCCTCTGGATGTGCGCAACCACTGGGCGGTGCAGACGGCCATTGACGCGCTGCCGGAGGAGTGGGCCAAGATTGACGTCCTGGTCAACAATGCTGGGCTGAGCCGGGGACTCGACAAGCTCTATATGGGCCGGGTTGAGGACTGGGACGAGATGATCGACACCAATGTGAAGGGGCTGTTGTATGTGAGCCGTGCGGTTGTGCCGGGGATGGTGGTGCGGAGCCGGGGCCATATTGTGAATCTGGGTTCCACGGCAGGGGAGATCACTTATCCCGGCGGAGCGGTTTACTGCGCCAGCAAGGCGGCGGAGCGCTCCATTAACGACGGCCTGCGGCAAAACCTGCTAGGCACGCCGGTGAGGGTGACGAGCATTGATCCAGGAATGGTCGAGACGGGCTTCAGTCTGGTTCGCTTTCGCGGGGATGAGGAGCGCGCGGCCAAGGTATATGCCGGCGTGACGCCGCTGACTCCGGAGGACGTGGCCGATGCGATTGTGTGGGCGGTGAGCCGACCAGCGCATGTGAATATTGCCCGCGTCGTGCTTACGCCGGTGCAGCAGGCCAACTCGCTGCTCTTTCATCGTGAATCCTGAGCATCGCGAGTCCTGAGCGGAGATGAAAAATCCGCCCCTTCAGGCGGATCAGCCAGACAATTGCCTATTCGAGAGCCTGTAAGCTGGCTTCAATCTGGGCCAGCGCTGCTTCCAGCGCAGAGCGCCTGGCCGGGTTCGACGTGCGCTGCGACAGGATGTGTTCCCGTTGCAGCCTCAGCGACTGTTTCTGCCGTTCCCGCTCGGTGCGTACCTGTTCCAACTGCCGGCGCTTTTCCTCACTGACGTATCCATTGCCGGTTTCCTGCTCCGGTTGCTGCAGCCCCTCTGCCATCTGCTCCTCCACGGATTTACTTTCCCAACCACGAGCCATATCTTCATTCTACGGGGCTTTGGCCAGTTGCATCCCAAGCAACCATAAGATCGAAGGCCAAAAACCGGTGTGGAGGAGCAATGAAAGTAGTTCAAATACCCGCCTTTGGTGTTGATTCTTTGGAAGTTGTCGAGCGAGAGGACCCTCGGCCGGGACCCGGCCAGGTGCTGGTTCGCGTACGGGCAGTCTCTCTTAATTACCGCGACCTGCTCATGGTCAAGGGGCTGTACAATCCAAAACTTCGGCTGCCGCGGATTCCCTGCTCGGATGGCGCGGGAGAAGTGTTGGCGGTGGGCGAGGGGGTAACAGCCTGGAAGCCGGGCGACCGCGTGGCGGGAATCTTTATGCAGAACTGGCAGGAGGGCGAATTGACCCCGGCCAAGGCCAAAGGCGCGCTGGGCGGAGACATTGATGGAATGCTGGCCGAGCAGGTTGTGCTTGCCGAGACCGGCCTGGTGGCCGTTCCACGGCATTTGAACTTTGCGGAGGCTGCGACGCTGCCTTGCGCCGCTGTAACTGCCTGGAATGCAGTGCGGGCGAGCAACTTGCAGCCGGGAGCGACGGTGCTGATTCAGGGAACCGGCGGAGTCTCTCTTTTTGCCCTGCAATTTGCGAAGGGTATGGGGATGCGCGTCCTTGGTATCAGCGGCAGCGACGAAAAACTGGAGCGGGCACGGGCGATGGGCCTGGATGCCGGACTAAACTACCGTGAAAATCCTGAATGGGACCGCTGGGCACTGGACGAAACCGGAGGCGAGGGTGTTGACCTCGTCGTCGAGGTGGGCGGCGCAGGGACTATCAATCGCTCGCTGTACGCTCTGCGCATGGGCGGCACGATTGCACAGATAGGAGTGCTGACTGCCGCTCAGGCCGCAGAGCCGCTGGCCGTGCCATTGCTGCTCCATAAGACAGCGCACATTCACGGTATTTATGTCGGTTCGCGGCGCGAGTTTGAGGCGATGAATGTAGTTATCGCGAAGATGCAACTCCGTCCAGTAGTTTCAACTCGCGCATGGACTGACGCCCGCGAAGCACTTAAGCAAATGGAAGCTGGAGGCCACTTCGGTAAGCTGGTGCTTGTTGTTGAATAGGCGCGGAGTTGCTTCTGCCAAAGATACCAAGTGCTTACCCGCCGGCGATCGCTCCGATAATTAGCAACGCCTGCCGGCCTTCCACTACCGCTTCCGGCAACTCGGCATCCATCGATTGGTGCGAGATGTCTTCTTCGCAGGCAAAGAAGCGCAGAAAAGCGCGCCGATTGCCGGTCTCATATTCGCGAATCGTTCCGCGCAGCATCGGATACCGGGCTTCGAGGGAGTCGAGAACTGCGCAGACTGTTACCGGCTCGGCGACTTCGAGCGTCACTTCCGCGCCCACCTGCGCGAGGTTTCGCAAGTGGTAGGGCAGAACCACGCGGACCTGCCGCACGACATCATCGCTCATTGCAATGTCTGCACTTCAACCGACAGGACACCGGGGAGATCGCGGACAATCGGCGTCCAGGATTCGCCGGCATCGGGCGAGGCGTAGACCTGACCGCCGGTGGTTCCGAAGTAGACGCCGCAGTCGTCCAGAGAGTCGACGGCCATCGCATCGCGCAGCACATTCACATAGCAGTTCTCCTGCGGCAGGCCGTTTGTCAGCGGCTCCCACTCGTTGCCGCCGCTGCGGCTGCGGTAAACTTTCAGCGCGCCGTCGAGGGGGAAGTGCTCCGAATCGCTCTTGATCGGGACAACATAAAGTGTCTCCGGCTCATGCGCATGAACGTCGATGACAAAACCAAAGTCGGTGGGCAAATTTCCGCTGACCTCGTGCCAGCTATCGCCCGCATTGTCTGAGCGCATCACGTCCCAGTGCTTTTGCATGAAGAGCACATCGGGCCGGGACGGATGCAGCGCTACATGATGGACGCAGTGGCCGACCTCAGCAGTGGGGTCGGGCATGAAGTTCGAGACCAGCCCCTGGTTGATGGGCTTCCAACTGGCGCCTCCGTCGGTGGTGCGGAAGGCTCCGGCAGCGGAGATGGCGATGTACATCCGTTGAGCGTCGGAGGGGTCGAGCAGAATCGTATGCAAACACATGCCGCCGGCTCCGGGCTGCCATTTGGGACCGGTCTTGTTCTCACGCAGGCCGGGCAGCTCGGTCCAGTTTGTGCCGCCGTCAGTGGAACGGAAGAGTGCCGCGTCTTCAATGCCTGCGTAGACGGTGTCCGGATCGGTGAGCGAAGGTTCCAGATGCCAGACGCGCTTGAACTCCCAGGGATGGGCAGTGCCGTCATACCACTGGTGTGTGCCGGGGACGCCTTCATATGTGAACTTGTTGCCGACCGGCGTCCAGGTCGCGCCCCCGTCGTCGGAGCGCTGAATCAACTGGCCGAACCAGCCGCTGGATTGCGAGGCGTAGATGCGATTCGGGTCGGCGGGCGAGCCTTTCAGGTGATAAAGCTCCCATCCGGCAAAGAACGGCCCGCTGACCTTCCAGTCTTTGCGTTTGCCGTCGGCTGTGAGAATGAATGCGCCTTTGCGCGTTCCGACGAGAACTCGTACCGAACTCATGGTTGACCTCCGTGAGCAGTTTTGATCTGCGATTCAAGGATCGGGGAACCGGGGGAAACTATGCCTAAAAGCATACCGCAGCGACGGGAAAGAGAAAACCCTGCCGCCGCGCTCCGATTGGAGCACGGCGGCAGGGTTATTGCTTGAAGACGGACTGATTGGTGAAGATTTACTGGTGGACAAGCACCTCTAACGGAGCGTTGTCGGAGCCGCTGATGTCGATCAGGTAGGCCTTGGTGTTCGAGACCAGATAGACAGCCGTCTGCGCTGCGTTGCTGCCGGTTGGGGTCAGCAGGAAGCGTCCGCCGTCGGTTCCGGAGATTGTCGCCGACTGCGTCACATCAGTTGAAATTGCTCCGTTCTTGTCGGAGTCGAACGTTCCGCTAACCTCTCCTGCTGTGGCCACAACTACAGCGCCGGTCTGGGTTGGTGCGTTCGGCCCTTGCCACATGGTTCCCAGGCCAAAGCTGCCGGCGAAACCGGAGACGCTGAAGCTTCCGGAAGGCACCGCCTGTGCATCGAGTTCCACTAGCCCCAGGCTTGGGTCGGCTATGACGCCAAAGCCCTGATTTGCGCCGGAGAGATAAATAGTCGGCGCGCTGCTGCTGTTGGGAGTTGTGATGGTCACGCGGCCCTGCGCGTCCACTGAGTAAGCCGCTGTGATCTGATTGGCAGTCGTCACCGTGCCAGCCGAGTTTTCGTCGCTGACGCCGCTGATGTTGCCGTTGCCGTCGAACCTGAGAATGCCGGCTTCGATGTCGCGTCCGGGATTGAGCGCGCCGGTGCTGACGATTGCGTTTTTGATGAAGACGCTGGAACCGCTCAGGGTTGCATTGCTGAAGCTGACAGCCGTCTGCAGCAGTGCCCGTCCGGCTAAGACCGGGTTGCAGCAATTACTCTGCACATCGGAGTTGTCGTCCTGCATCAGGCGCAGCTCGCTCGGCGAGATGATCTGGAAGACAAAATGTGCCGGGGAGCCGCTACCCGTGTTCAGTTGCAGTGTGCCGCGGCCACTGGAAGCGACCGTGTAACTGCCGGTAAGAGCAACCTTGGATTCGTACTGATCCTCGACCTGGTTGTTGTTATACTTCTGCTGGTTCATATCTGCTTCGCCGGCGCTTAAATTGCCCGCGCCGTCAAAGGTCAGCACGCCGGCGACTGCCATGCGCAGATAAGCGCCAGTGCCCGCCTGGCTGATCGAATTTCCCTGCAATCCAAAAACATAGTTGCCCTTGAGTGAGGCTGCTGAGAAGGAGGCTGGGCTCTGCAACTGGAAGGTTCCGGCTGCATTCTGCCCGCTCGCATCGGTGCGCAAAATATAGCCGCCGGTGGCAATGCCGTCGGTGGCTGTCTGATTGGCGACGAAGCAGAAGGTGCTGCTTTGACCGTCGGCGGTCAGCGTCATCATGCCGCGCTTGTCGCTGCCGATTGAGTAGGTTCCTGAGAAGGTGCTGTTGGTGGGCTCGGTCCACGTGGGCGAATTGAGGTCGTCCATGCCTGAGCTGAGATGGCCCTTGCCATCGGCGGTCCAATTGCCGACCAGGTTAAAGCGGCTCTCGCTCACGGTGTCATAGCCGTTCATCGCCATCGCGTACTGGCCGTTCAGAATGGCGTTGCCGCTGCCGTTATTGGTGCACTCAGCAACGGCTGCGTAGAGGTTGAGCGCCAGATTGTTGTCAGCGTCATTGGACGGGGAGCTGGAATCCAGCACCACGATGCCGAGCGCGACGGGCGACGTCACCGGAACTGCGGTGGGCGTGCCGCTCAGGACGCCGGTCGAAGAGAGCGAGAGACCGGCAGGCAGCGTGATTCCCTTGGCCAGTGACCAGCGATAAGGAGCAGCGCCGCCCTTGGCCGTCAGTTGGAAGGAATACGCTGCGCCTACATACGCGGGTGGCAGGGTAATGGATGTGATAATGACTGGATTGCTGGCCGCATTGATCTGGATCGCGGCTGTCACCGTTGTTGTCAGAGCCGGAGTCGAAGAGTCCTTTACTCCGACGGTCGTTGCGGTCGTGCCGCTAGTTGTGGGAGTACCGCTGACCACGCCGCCGGAAGTCATGGTAAGTCCCGCAGGCAGGTTCGTCGCGGCCCAGGTATAGGGAACAGTGCCGCCCATCGCCTGGAAGGTGAAGGTGTACGGTGTGCCAACCGTGCCTGCCGGTGCGTTGAAACCGCTGATGGTCAAGTTGGCGGCATTGATCACGAGGGTGAAATTGGTGTTGGCCACAAGCGGCGTCGCAGAAGAATCTTCCGCGTAGATGTTGAAGGTAAAGCCGCCGGCTGCGGTTGCGGCCGTGGGAGTTCCGGCGATAAGCCCTGTGGAACTGATCGACAGGCCCGCCGGCATTGAGACGCCGTGGGCCAAAATCCACTTGTATGGCGCGACGCCGCCGGTAACTGCAAGCTGCGTCGAGTAAGGCGTTCCAACCGTTCCCGCAGGCAGTTTGGATGTGGAGATGATAAGTCCCTGGACAATCTGCAGGCTTAGCGTAAAGGTTCCCGTCAGCGGCGTTTTGTTGCTATCGGTCACCTTGACAATGAAGGTGTTGGCGCCGCCGCTGGGGCTGGCTGTGGTGGGAGTGCCGCTTAGAACGCCCGCTGAGCTGAGCGCAAGTCCGCCGGGAAGCGTGCTGCCCGCGGCCAGTGCAAAGGTGTAAGGAGCGGTTCCGCCATTGGCGACGAGTTGATCCATGTAGGCCGCGCCCACAATCGCGCCCGGCAGCGTGCTGGGTTCGATGCTGATGCCGGAAGCGCTTGCTTTGATCACCAGAGTGATATTGGCGTTGGCGTAGAGTTGCGTGGCCGACGAATCCATCGCGTAAACATTGAAGATGAAACCACTGGCGCTGGTAGTCGTGGTAGGTGTGCCTGCGATAAGCCCCGAGGAGCTGATCGACAAGCCGGCAGGCATCGAAACCCCGTGAGCTACAACCCAGGAGTAAGGCGCCGTGCCGCCGGTAACCGTAAGCTGCGCCGAGTAAGGCGTGCCGGATGTTGTGGCAGGCAGCGTGGTGCTGGTGATGGTGAGGCTCGGGCTGATCTGCAGGCTCATCGCTTCGGTCGCCTTCAGCGGTGTCTTTGAGCTGTCGGTAACTACAACACTGAAGCCATTGGGTCCGCTGCCGGGGCTGGCCACGGTCGGCGTGCCGCTGAGGACGCCGGTAGAGCTGAGCGTGAGACCGGCGGGCAAGGCGCTGCCGCTGGCCAGAGCGAAGGTGTATGGAGCTGTGCCGCCCTTCGCGTCCAACTGATCGGCATACGCAGTGCCGACCGTTGCGCCGGGCAGGTTGCGGGGATCGATGCGCAGCCCTGTCGGAGCCGCAGCAATCACGATGTTTACCGACGCATCGGCATACTGTACCGGTGAAGAGGAGTCGATTACGTAGACGCTAAACGTCGAACCGTTGGTTCCGTTGCCTTGTGTGGGAGTACCGGCGATCAAACCAGTGGTGCTCATCGAAAAACCGGCAGGCAGCGTTGTATCTTTGCCTAGCGTGAAAGTGTACGGAGCCTTGCCGCCCGCTGCCGTAAGCTGTGCCGTATATACAGTGCCCGCGGTGCCGCTGGGTAGCGTCAAGCTGGTGACTTTCACAGGATTGGTGGCTGCGCTGATCAGGATTCCGAAGCTTGAAGTGATGGAAAGCGCGGGGCTGGAGGCGTCCTTCACGGTCGCCGTAAAGGATGCGACCACACCGTTGGTCGAGGCCGTCGGCGTGCCGGTAATCATGCCATTGGAGTTGAGCGCAAGGCCGGCGGGCAAGCCGCTGCCGGTCCAGGTATAAGGGGCGGTTCCGCCGTTTACGTTCAGGGCTGCGGCATAGGCCACGCCCACCTGGCCCATCGGCAATGCAGTTACCTGCAACGCCGTCGCCGTCAATTTCTTGGTAGTTGCCGACGCATCGAGAGCGGCGAAAGCCAGGACGAACAAAAGGATCATCCTGGAATAAAGAGAGCGATTGGAATCGAACCGCATTGTCTTCCTCCTCAAGGCCTGGGCAGAGGCGGCACAAATCGATGAAGAGAATCTACGGCGGAAGGAGCAATCGGGCCGAATACTACGCCTCAGATTGGAGATTCCACATACTCTCTTGAAAATTCGCCGCAACCGGCCAAGGCGCACTTGCACTGGGAGAGTTTTCGGCAGGATTCTTGGAAACATCACACTGAATAGCCTGAGGTCACCCGATTTTTCCGCCGGAGGTAACGAGAATAATTAGTGAGTGTTAAGAATCAGGACAGCCACACAGGATTGCCGGAAAGGTGTACTCTGGAGCTGTCGAGAAATCGTTTACCGGAGACTCTTTCATCATGGCTCTCGTTGCCGGCGTCGACTTTGGAACCCTCAGTGTTCGCGTCACACTCGTAGACAGCAAACAAGGCCCTCTGGGCAGCGGTTCTGCCTCCTACCCGCTGAACCGCCGCCGCGAGGACCCGGATTTTGCCACGCAATCCCACGCCGACCAGATGGCCGCGCTGACGGCTGCCATGCATGAGGCGCTGAAGGCCACCGGTATTGAGGGCAGCGAGGTCGCCGCGATTGCGCTCGACACCACCGGCTCCAGCGTGATCCCCGTAGGCGAGAGCCTAGCACCGCTCGACGACTACTATCTCTGGTGCGACCATCGCGCCCACGCCGAGGCCGAGGAGATCACCGCCAAGGCCCACGCCGCGGGACTCGAAGCCATTCAGTGGTGCGGCGGCGTCTACTCCCACGAGTGGGGCTTTGCCAAGCTGCTCCACTGGCTGCGCCACAATCCGGAGAAGCGCGCAAAATTTGTCACTGCGCTCGAGCATTGCGATATGGTGGCCGCCACACTGGCCGGGGTCATTTCGGTCAGCCAGTTGAAGCGCAGCGTCTGCGCAATGGGCCATAAGTGGATGTGGAATCTCAAGTGGGGCGGACTGCCGCCCGAGGAATTTCTCATCTCCGTTGACCCCTTGCTGGCTGGAGTGCGCGAAAAGCTGGGAGGCGAATACCTCACCAGCGACCATCTGGCCGGACATCTCTCTGGCGAGTGGGCCGCAAAGCTGGGACTCCGCGCCGGGATTCCCATTCCCGTCGGCGCTTTTGACGCTCATTGGGACGCGCTCGGTGCCTACATCCGCGAAGGCGATGTGGTGAACGTCGTCGGCACCTCCACCTGCATTATTGCGATGGCGCAAAAGGCGGAGCTGGTGCCCGGAGTCTGTGGCGTGGTTCCAGGCAGTGTGCATCCGCAGTTCACCGGGATCGAAGCGGGCCTCTCCGCGACCGGCGATATTTTTGAGGCCATTGCCCGGCGCGCCAACTCCTCCGTTGCCGCGCTGTCAGAAGGCCTTCCATCTTATAAGGCCGGGCAGACGGGCCTGCTGCGCTTGAGCTGGGATAACGGCGACCGCACGGTGCTGGTCAATCCCGAGCTAGGCGGCGTTACGCTGGGCTGGAACCTGATTCACACCGCGCAGGATGAACTGTTTGCCGCGATTGAAGGCACGGCCTTCCACACCCGCATTATTCTCGAGCGCATGGCCGCGCACGGGGTCCGTGTGGACCGGGTCATCAACGCTGGCGGCATTCCGCAGAAGAATGAAACGCTGAATCAGGTTTACGCCAATGTGCTGAACAAGCCGGTGCTGGTTCCTGCGGGGATTCCGACGAGCCTGGGTTCGGGGATTATCGCGCTGGTTGCGGCCGGCGCGTACCCGACAATTGAGGCCGCGCAGGAAGCGGTCTGTTTGCCGCTGCGCACCGTTGAGCCTGAGCCGAAAGCTGCGGCGGTTTATGAGGAGCTCTTCCGGCTGTATCGCGATGTGTACTTTGCGCTGGGGCAGCGCTCGGCAGAGCCAGCGGCGCTGGGGCAGGTATTGCCGGAACTACGGCGGATTGCGGCGCAGGCGCGGCAAGAGGCGTAAGGACCGGTTGCCAGCGGTGCTGTACGCGGCGATCTCGCCTTGTGTCGTTGCGGATTTGTAATTATAATATCGTAGTGACCGAAATCCGTTTTGAGTGGGATGAGGAGAAGAATCTCTCCAATCAGCATAAGCATGGGGTCAGCTTTGCGATGGCGAGTCAGGTCTTCCGCGACCCGCATCGGGTTCTGCTTGCGGATCGCGTGGTTGACGGCGAGCTGCGCTGGCAGACAACTGGAATGGTGGCCGCATCGTCAGGCGAGGTCGTCTTGCTGCTGGTTGCGCACACGGATCGCGAAGAGGTTGAACGCGGAGTCTTTGTTGAGGTAGTTCGCATTATCTCAGCACGAAAGGCGACTTCGAGTGAGAGGAGAATCTATGCCGACGAAAATGGTTAGCTATACATTGGATACTTTGCCGGAACTCACAGAGGCGGATCATGCGCGGATGAAAGCGCTGGCTGCGCTTCCTGACAGCGAGATTGATTTGAGCGATGCTCCCGAGTTGACAGACGAACAGTGGAAAAATGCGGTGCGGGGTAACTTCTATCGCCCGGTAAAGCGGCAAATTACCGCGCGCGTGGATGCCGATGTGCTGGAGTGGCTCAAGTCGCAGGGCAAGGGGTATCAATCGCGGATCAATGCGATTCTGCGGCGCGAGATGCTGCTGGCGCATAAGGCCGCCTCGTCGAAATAAGCACCTGCGGTGGGATTGATCGCATGGGGTTTGTGGTCTCCCATGTCTGCGAATGCGAGGGACATGGGCACCCATTTCAGTGCTTGACCGGACGTCGGCCACCTGCCACGCGAGGTGGATTGAGAAAACGAGTTTTTGAAACCGTCTTGGATTATAATTCCTAGATCAAACTTCCCGTGTTGTACATGGAACACTCGGTCAAATTGGTGCACGGGAGAAGATCGTTTTTAGGCCTATGCTGCGAAGGAATGGCAATGTCAGAAATCGAAGCTTTAACACTCCGTATGAGGGAAATCGGTCATCAAATTGATTTTTGGAACAATGTGATGCTGGTTTCTCTTGCTGGTGCAGCAATTGCAGCTATTATTGCCTTCGTAGCGACAAGAATAATAGTTACTCGTACAGGCGAGTTCACGACCGCACAGGAATTACTGAGTACGGCAAAAGACAGGCAGTTACAACTCGACCTTAAAGAAAAGGATATCGAGATTGGAAACCTCACGGTTAGGTCTGACACAGCAGAGGGAGGAATTGCGCGTGCTAACGAGAGGGCGGCAAAGGCTAACAGGGCGGCAGAAGATGAGCGCCTTGCTCGCCTCAAACTAGAAGCTCAAATTGCGCCTAGACGCCTAACTGAGGCACAACGAAAGACAATTGCCGACGCTTGTATACCGTTTAAACAAAAGCGTGTTCAAGTTGTTTCGTACATGATGGATACAGAAGGGTTTGTCTTGTCAGAACAGATTGTTAGTGCACTTCGGTTATCAGGCATGACAGTCGATGACAATTCCTTCAGTGTGATGCCTTTAGGGCAATTTACGCTTGGAGTGGCCGTATACGGGAAAGACCCCGAATTCGCTAAAAGTCTCGCGCAAATTTTTGTGGACTCCGGCGGCTTAGCGTCTTCACCAACTGATAAAGACCCTACCGAAGGAAATGAAAAAATCATTTTCGATCCCGATCCTGCACACGCAGCCGTTATTCTTGTTGGCCTCAGGCCGATTGAGCGGATGAACGAGGTATTTTCAACGACGCACGCACCCAAGCCGCATTAGGTACAGCCGAAATCCGCACCCCGCTTGCACATCGATTCCGGCAGGGTTTACCGTGAATACACCCCGGTGATGTCAAGGAGTCCCGTGCATTCTATTTCCCTGCGCCGTTTCTCGTTGCCTCTTTTCGCGCTTCTCGCGCCTGTGCTGATTACTGCGTCCGCCGCGCAGCAGTCCTCGTTGCCGTCGGCTCCCTCTGCTGCGGGGCTGGGCGTTACGCCGGTTGAGGAAGCCTGGAAGGCTCCGCATTTTTCTGTCGCTCCCAAGGCTCTGTATGAGGCGGCTTCGGCGGTCGAGGCATCGGACGGCGCGGATGTGACGATTCTCTGCGACGACCAGCATTACACCTTCGACGAGCAGGGGCGCATCGTCCACGTGGCGCACTTCATCTATAAAGTCCTGACGCAGAAGGGCGCCGAGGGGTGGGATTCACTTGCTGTGGGTTGGGAGCCGTGGCACGAAGCCCGGCCCGAGATTCGCGCGCGTGTGATTGGCCCGGATTTTTCC
This sequence comes from uncultured Acidobacteriaceae bacterium, assembly GCA_963713645.1. Lineage (GTDB taxonomy): Bacteria > Acidobacteriota > Terriglobia > Terriglobales > Acidobacteriaceae > Telmatobacter. The sequence goes on from CAVQMQ010000026.1 coordinate 81,592, forward strand.
GTGCATGAACTCGACCCCAAGTCGATTACCGAAGAGCCGGCCCGCGGCGGCGATTACAAGACTTACAGCGACGGCAAAACGCTGCACGCGCCGCTGCCAGCAATCTCTGCCGGAGTGGTGGTGGAGGAAGAGTACATTGACCGCGAAAACCAGCCGTTCTTTGCCCCTGGCCATGTGGGAGAGCTTACCTTCGGCCAGGACCGCTCTCCGGTAGCGCACAATCGTGTGGTCTTTGACGCGCCGGCATCGCTGCCGCTGCGCACGGATACCTTGCTGTTGCCGGGTCTGAAACCCGCGCGCGCCGAAGCCAATGGGCGGGTGACGCTGACTTACGACATCGGTCCGCTGGCCGCTATTGGCCGCTATCTGCCGGACCTCCCGCGCGATGTGGCGCGCTTCCCGGAGGTGCGCTTCTCGACGGGCGCGTCGTGGCAGACGATGGCAACCGAGTACAGCAAGATTGTGGACAGCAAAGCCGATCTCGCCTCGGTGCAGCCCATCGTAGACAAGCTCATCGCGGGAAAATCTACCGTGGCGGAAAAGGAAAGCGCGATTATCGATTACCTGGACCACCAGGTGCGCTATACGGGCATTGAGTTTGGCGAGGCGGCGTTGGTGCCGCACACGCCCGCTGAAGTGTTGGCGCAGCAATACGGCGATTGCAAAGACAAGGCGACGATGGTGGTGACGATGCTGCGCGCTGCGGGGATTCCCGCGTATGTTGCGCTGCTGAATGCCGGTTCGCGGATGGATGTTCCGACTGACCTGCCGGGGATGGGACTCTTCGATCACGCGATTGTTTATGTGCCTGCGATTCCCGCCGCAGGCAAGCACGATGTGGCGATTCCCGCGCTATGGATTGACGCGACCGATCAGTATGCACGGCTGGGACAATTGCCCGCAGGAGATCAGGGCAGGCTGGCGCTGGTTACGCGGCCTGAATCGACATCGCTGACGAAGACGCCCGAGTCCGCCTCCAAGGACAATGTGCTGCTGGAGCTGCGCGAGATCCGCTTGAGCGAAAACGGCCCCGCGGCGGTGACGGAAAAGACGCAGCCGATGGGAGTGTTTGAATCCAACTACCGCGCCTTTTACGCCGACAAGCCGGACAAGGAGATGCGCGAAAACCTGACTGGTTATGTGAAGGCGCAGTACGTAGCGGAGAAGCTGACCACGCTGGATCGCTCTGACCCGGCGGACCTGACCAAGCAATTTGAGCTGACGATTGCCTGCGACAAAGCCAAGCGCGGCTACACGGACCTGAACAGCGCCACGGCGGCCATCCGCGTGGAATTTCTCTTCCAGCATCTGCCTGACAGCTTCAAACAGAAGGACGATCCCGACGCCAAGAAGAAGGAAGAAAAGCCGGAACCGCCGCGCACTCAGGACTGGGAGCTGGATGAGCCGTTCATGGCGGAGTGGCGCTACCGCATTGTTCCTCCGGCGGGCTTCATCCCCAAGGAGCTGCCTAAGGACCAGAAGATTTCAATCGGACCGGCGCTATTGACCGAAGAATTTTTGGCGGATAAAGACGGCGTGGTGCTGGCGCATCTGACCTTTGATTCCGTGAAGCGGCGCTTCACGGAGGCGGAAGTCAAGGAGATGGGCAACAAGATCACTGAGATTGAGGAGGGTTCGGCAATCCTGGTGAACTTTGAGCCGCAGGGCGAGGCGTTTTTGCACGACGGCAAGCTGAAAGAGGCGCTGGGTGCTTATCGCGGGTTGATCGCGCTACATCCCAATGAGGCGGTGCACCATTTGCAGGTGGCCACGGTGCTGCTGCAGGCAGGCATGGGCGAGGCAGCACGTGCAGAAGCGCGTGAGGCGGTGAAGCTCGACCCCAACTCCGCACTGGCTGAGAAGGTGCTGGCCGTCATCTTAAAGCATGATTTAGTAGGCCGCCCCATGCGCGCCGGAAGCGACTGGGAGGGAGCGGCCGCGGCTTTGCGCGCTGCTGCAAAGCTGGACCCCGACGATCACACCTCGCAGGGCGACCTGGCAATTCTGCTGGAGTACGACCCGGTGGGCCGCCGCTACGGCAGCCAGTCAAAGATGAAAGAGGCTATCGCCGAATATCGCAAGCTGGGCCAGGATAAGCTCGCCGATCTGGGTATTACCAACAACCTTGCGTACGCACTCTTCTACGGCGGCGACGCGGCTGGAGCCATCGAGGCCGCGCAAAAGCTGAATCCCCAACCCACGCCGCTGATTGCCGCCAGCACCGCGCTACTGCACGGCAGCAAGGCAGGCCTCGAGGAGATTAACAAACGCTCCAGCGGCGATGCGGCCTTCAAGGAGACCGCGCAAACCGCCGGGGAGATGCTGATGAACCTGCGTGACTACCCGCTGGCTGCTGATTTTCTTGAGGCCGGAGCGTCCGGCGACAATGCCGCGCAGACCATGGCCCGCGCCACCCTGCTGCGCGGCGCTGTGCATCATGAAGAGATCAAGTTTTCCAACACGCCGGAGGATCTGGTGAAGCATTTCTTCCTGCTCACGATGGACCCCAATCTGACTGAGGCCAAGCTCGATGCGGTGATGAGCCGCAACGCATTGGCGGTTGAGAAGAATGAGGATGCCGACGCGAAGAAGAAATCTCTCGATGCGGGCAAGCAGGTGAACAGCGAACTGGCCCGCCAGGATGCATCGATGGATGTGACCCTCGACATTCTCGCCCACGGTCTTGAACTCAAGGGCGAGGGCAACGATGCCACCGGCTACCGCGAGAAGATGCAAACCCCCTTCGGCTCAAAGATGACGATCTATGTCGTCAAGGAAGACGGGCAATACAAGCTGCTCGACACGGGTGAGCGGCCCAACTCGATTGGCCTGGAGATCCTCGACCGCATTCAGGCGGGAAATCTGGACGGAGCCAAGGCACTGCTCGACTGGCTGCGCGAAGATATTCATCTTGAAGGTGGCGACGATCCCTACGGGGGGCCGGTTTTTCCTCGCTTCTGGATCAAGGGCCAGGCCGCCGACGCGCGCAAGATGAAGCTGGCCGCCGCGGCCATCCTCGTTGACACCAAGCCCACTGCAGCAAAAGGGGTGGAGCTGCTGGAGGCAGCCCTGAAAGACGCCTCGACCGACCGCGAGAAGACCAACATCCGACTCGCGCTGACCGTCGGCTACAGTGTGCAGGATAACTATGGGAAGCTGCTGGACGTTGCTACGGCGCTCGAAAAAGAGACTCCGGAATCTCGCCTGGCTTTTATGGAAAACATGGAAGCGCTGATGGGCCTGGGACGCTTTGATGAAGCGCTGGCGCTGGCCGATGATCGGCTCAAACTGCTCACTGGGGATGTTGACGCGCTGCGCATGAAGTCGCAGGCCGAAGCCGATAAAGGCGACTTCGCAGCCGCCCGCATCTGGATTCACAAACTCGCCGATCAGGGCAAGGACGACGCCGAGGTCTGGAACGAGATTGCCTGGTTTGCGCTCTTCACCGGCAAGGTGGACGACACCGATGTTGCGGCGGCGATCAAGTCTACGGAACTGGACAAGGACAACGCGCATATTCTGCACACGCTGGCCTGCGATTACGCAGCGGTGGGCAAACCCAAGGAAGCCCACGAGCTGCTGCTGCGCAGCATGGACGACCTGAACCTCGACGAGCCGGATGATGATTACTGGTACGCGCTGGGAATGATTGCCGAACAGCTCGGTGAGCGCGAGATTGCGATTGCTGATTATCACAAGCTGGAAAAGCCAAAGGAGATTCTGGGCATCCCCACCTCCAGTTACCGCCTAGCGCAGACGCGGCTCCAGGTGTTGGGAGCTTCTGCGGGCAATGCGAAGTAGTTGTGTGTGCAACTGAAAATGCGTGCTCTCCCAAGCCGCGATGACAAGGCTCGGGGAGCACTCACGCGGCATAATCATCGTTCCGGCTTATTCCAGCGCATCGGAAAGCCGATTCGCGCTACAATCTAAACAGACCATCGGGGCGTAGCGCAGCCTGGTAGCGCATCTGCTTTGGGAGCAGAGGGCCGGGGGTTCGAATCCCTCCGCCCCGACCATCTAACCTCTTCCCTATCAATCGGTTTGACCGAGTCGCAGGGTTGGGATACGAACTGGGATACGAAACTCGCATGGGAGAGCCCCATGGATGTGAATATCACCAAGCGTATCGACACCCCCGATGGCAGGCGCTTCTCGAAAGTCATCTTCACCCCCAACGGCCGCATCAAACCCGATTGGGTTGAAGTCGACGAGCGGCAGGAAAAGCACCCCGAAGGCGCCTATTACCTCGACTGGACCGATAACGGTCAGCGCAGACGCATGGCGGTCGGATCCGATCCGACTGCCGCCTACAACAGCCTGAAGAAGAAGCAATCGGAGCTCGACGCGATCGCGCGAGGACTTGTCGTCACCGATCCCGTCGAAGAAGAAGAAAATACCCGCCTACGACTGCGCGCGGCCAAAGCGGATTTTCTCGAGGACATTCAGCTCTCCCGTCAGAGAAAGACCTGGCTGGGATATTGCCTTTCCCTCAGCTATTTCACGGAGTGCTGTTCGAAGACCTACGTCGAAGACATCGAGCGAAAGGATCTTCTGCGCTTCGTGGTTTTCCTGCGCGATGAGAAGGAACTTGCGCCCCGCACTGTGCACAACAAGTTCGCCGAGTTGCTCACTTTCCTTGCCGCGCAGGGCGTGCCGAAACTCATCAGCAAGAACGACCGCCCTCGCTTCGTCGATCAGGAGGTCGAGATCTATGAAGACCACCAGTTGTTGGCACTCCACTCGGACTGCTCGCTCTATCACAGCACGCAGTATGACTTCTATCTCATGAGCGGGTTTCGCGAACAGGAGGCCATGCACGTCCAATGGGAAAATATCCACTTCAACTCGAACGTCGTCGAGATGCGCTGGAAGCCCCAGTTCCGCTGGATGCCGAAGGCCTACAAGGAGCGCGAGGTTCCGGTCCCTACACTCCTGCTGGACAGACTGGAGAACTACCGGCGAACCCTGCCTGCCGGCCGGGCGTCGGACAGGGCTTTGGTCTTCAGCACCGCGAGCGGTAAATGCGATACGCATATGCTTCGAGCGCTCAAACGGAACGCGAACAAAGCCGGATTGAACCAGGATGACTTCTGGCTCCACAAATTCCGTGCGACTTTTGCGACGACGCACCTCCAGGCCGGCGTCGACCTCCGAACCGTGATGACGTGGATGGGACAGAGCAATCTGGAGAGCATCATCCGATATCTGAAACCGGCCAGAAATAAGACCGTCATCGAAAAGGTCAATGCAAACTTTGCCGCCCAGGAGCGGCCACAACTTCAGCTTGTCAGCGGAGCAGCACAAGTTTCACATGTGTTATCGCCCGGGAATCCCTAAACTCAGAAACCGCGTTGCAGCATCGAGGGCAGTGACAAGCGCCGGGACATCTCCCGGCGCTCGTTGTTTTCGCCGTGGCGATTTCCGTCAACTTGACCGAGATTGCATTCTGCGTGATTTTCTCCACGAGGCTCCGGTTTCTCTGCCGTCTCTCAAAGGAGGAACGAATGATCTTAGCCGACGTTGTCGAACAGAAGAAGGAGGCTCTGCGCGTGGAAGATGTCGCGCGCATCCTGGATATTTCAGTGAAACAAATCTACAAGATGGCAGCCAAGGGCCAGATCCCTTCCCTCAAGATCGCCAATTGCGTTCGATTTGACCCTCACGATGTTGCCGCGTGGCTGAGAGGCCAATCCTGTGCGAACCCATCCGTAGCAATTTCGCTACAAAACCGCGCCCATCCGACGAGACGCAACGCACGACTGCTCAATCATGCGCGACGCATCGATCCGCCTTCTCCGCAACTTAGCAGCCGGCGAAGTGCGGAGATCGCGAGTTGAAACTCTCGCTCGTCAAAATCCTCTAGTTTGCTCCTGGCCCTCCAGCTTGCAGATGCAGGATTTGACCGAGTTTTCGGACCACCTCATCATGTTTACGCATTTGAGGAGTTCCTGTGGACAAACGTTGGGTTTATCTGGTGTTCGCGGTCTCTCTGACAGTTTCGGATGGCTTTGTGACTGTGTATTACGGCTGGCCTGCATGGAGAATGTGGTCCGTGGACATATGGAGCCGCGGGCTGTTGGTCATGATGGTGGCGATGGGAGCCACATCGCTGGCAAACCTGTGGGCCCAAGCAATCCCGCTGTCAGCGAAACCGCGGGGAGGGCGCGATGTTTGAATCGCTTGCCGCATTGTCCGACAGACTATCCGCCAATGGGTACTTCATTGATTCGGTGATGACCCAAGTCGTCTTCCTCGCTGCGAAGCTGCAAAAGCCGTTGTTGCTTGAGGGACCCGCAGGCAGTGGAAAAACGCAATTAGCGCTCTCGGTCGCTGCGGCTGCTGATACGCATGTCGAGCGGCTTCAATGCTATCGGGGTGTCACCGAAGATAAAGCCATCGGCCGCTTTGATGAGGGCCTGCAGCGGCTTTACATGGAGTTCTCGAAGGGCCAGCACGAGAACTGGCAGACTGTGCAGGCAAACCTTAAGGGACGAGACTTCTTTCGGCCAGGCCCGCTGATGCGCGCTCTCGAATGCGAACGGCCGTGCGTGCTACTCATTGACGAGTTGGACAAGGTAGACGATGGTTTTGAGGCCATGCTGCTAGAAATCCTTTCCGCTTGGCAGCTCTCCATTCCTGAGTTCGGCACCGTCGCGGCGAAAAGCATTCCCTTTGCGGTGCTCACCAGCAATGAAGAGCGCAGGCTGGGCGACCCCATACGGAGACGCAGCCTCTATGTACGCGTCGAACACCCGACGCCGGAACGCGAGGCGGAAATCATCGCCAGCCGCACTCCGAAGGCCGATGAGAAGTTTCACCGAGAGATGGCGGGCATCGCGCTCTCGTTCCGTAACTATTCCCTTGAGAAGCCCCCATCGGTCTCAGAGATGATCGACTTCGCGAACGCGCTTCAGTTGCTCGGAACCGACCACGTAACCGAGGAGCACCGCGACGTGTTGCTGCCGTTCCTGGCGAAGACGGAGAAAAACCGGCGTCACCTCCTGCTTCGCGAGGGATTCAAGAGTCTTCTCGACGACGGCGCACGATTTGCGGGGAGCCTGGCGCCCCCTGGAGGACAACCTTCATGAAGCGATACCTACCCCTGCTGTTGTTGCTGTTTTGCAGAGTCGCACCGGCCCAGGTCGATCCCGCACCGGCGGCGCAGTTTGTGCGGCAATATGCGGGGCACTACCGTGTCTCACCCGAGTTGCTCGCCGCGCTGATCGACGTGGAATCGCGGTGGAATCCGCGAGCACTGTCGAGCAAGGGAGCGATGGGGTTGATGCAGCTCATGCCAGCGACAGCGCGTCGTTACGGCGCCTTCAAGCCCTTCGACGAGGAGCAAAACATTGCCGCGGGTAGGAATACAGTCTGCTCGAGATATGAATTGCATCGGCCTTTGCCACGTACATCCTGGCAGGCATGCCTGATTCTGCAATTCGTCAAGGGTTCCCAAGCAAGCCAGCGGCTTGGATCGTTGATGCCTGTGCTCTTGCTGCGACGATAGTTGCGTTTCGGGGACTCTGGTTTCGCCGCTTGGGCAGGCACGGATTGCTGTTGCGGTCCAGGTTGCGTAGATCATCGCAGGCTGGGGAGTTGCTCAGTATGCAACGCAAGTGGTCAACACGTTGGCCCGCGTCGAAGCTTCACTGGGCGGACGGTACCAACTCGCAGCTAGGGGAACGGCTTTCGGCGCGGGTTTGAACAGTCTGAAAGAATTCGTCACGGCGATCGCAGCCGAGATCGCCAAACTGACCAACTATCCGTTTGTCTCTGCCCCGTGCAAGTTTAAGGCGCTGGGATCGCTCGACTCCATGGTTGCCGCATAGCCACAGGACTCATTAACGTGCAGACATTTGATAAAGTAGTGATCGCGCGAAACATGGTCAGCGACACCACTCTGAGTCTTCCAACCGGGCTCGCAACCTGACAGTTGGCCCATTTTCACTGCATCAGGAAGCCTCGATTCGTCGCAATGTTTACGGCATGAGTTCGATCCGAGGCTCCCCGTTTAAGCATGATGTTCTTCATGTGCGCTTTCACGGTTGCCTCTGAAATGGAAAGCCGCGAAGCGATTCTCTTGTTGGAGGTGCCTCCAGCTACTTCTCGAAGCACCTCAATCTCGCGCTCACTGAGGTCATCCTCTACGCAATGTTCAGCAAGTTCGGCCGCAATTTTTGGAGGTATATACCTTCTGCCTATATGAACTGCGCGAATTGCTTCCAGGAGCTCTTTTCGGATCATATTTTTTAGGATGTATCCAGCGGCGCCTGCCCTGAGAGCTCTCCGGGCCAGAACATCTCCTCCGTAAGTGGTCAACACGATAATTCGGGCATTGCTAACATAGTATAGAAAGGTTTTCGTTCCAGTGAGCCATCAAGAGCCGTACCGAATGTTCCAGCATTTTTTTGCATTTGCTGTAGCACTTGGATTTACGGCGCAAGCGGGCGAGAAAATGCCGGAATAAGCTGTTATAGCCTTCTACGGTATATGTCTCCGCTTTGGATTGGATGTGCTGCGCCGGGGGGACGAAAGCTTTATAGGGATGCCAATAATCGGTCATCACACCCCCGGCAGCCAGCGGTGCTACCGACGCCCAGAGCGTCTCTCCGGTTGTTGTATCCCGCGAACCCAGTACGCAGTCGAGGAAGCGCCGCCGATCTCGATCAACAGCAATCCAAATCCAGCAATAGTTTTTTTATGCGCGATGTAACTATGCATCTCGTCCAGTTCCATCACCGCGACCGGATCGTCGCGCTTGATCGCCTCCAATTGCTCGCCGAAGGCGCGTATCCATTGAAGAACGGCCACATTGCTGAACTTCAGGATGCGTCCAATCGAGCGAAACCCCAGGCCCTCCAGATAGAGCTGCAAGGCTTGGCGCTTGACCGCAGCGTCGGCCGTTCCAGAGCGGCGTAGGACAGTGTAACGATGACTACAGGCTTTGCACAAATAACGCTGCCGCCCCTTGACGATCCCGTCCTTGCAGTGTTCCCCGCTGCCGCATTTCGGACAATCCACCGAAACCTCCCTTCCCGCTGCCTGTCCGAGTATTATTACACTATCTATACTAAATTATCAATGCCTCGCCTAGCATCTGCAGGTCCATGAGTGTGACATCCGGCCGTAGGCTGGAGAATACCTCGGTGGCCTCTCGACTGTTTGAAGCCTAACCAATGATGGACATATCCTCTTCCCCTTGAATTACGGCAGCAACCCGGCCACTTCGATCGTCTTAGGGAACCTCTGCACAAGTCTGCAAGCCGCGTGATTCTTGGATAAACTATAGGCATGAAGCAGATGGCGCGTTTTCAGCAGACGTTTGCCTCGCAGGCGAGTTTTGAGAAGCATGGGCGCAAAAGCAAGCGGGAGCTGTTTCTTGACCAGATGAACCAGGTGGTTCCGTGGGCCGAGTTACAGGCGTTGGTCGAGCCCGCTTATCCCAGGGCGGGCAACGGTCGTCAGCCTGTGGGCCTGGGGATCATGCTGCGGACATATTTTCTTCAGCAGTGGTTCAGCCTCTCCGACCCCGGCATGGAAGAGGCCTTTTACGAGTCGCCCGTGCTGCGCCGTTTTGCCGGGGTCGATCTGGGCCTGGCCGCGGCGCCGGATGAAACCACGATCCTTCGCTTCCGACACCTGCTTGAGCGCAACGAGTTATGCGGCCAGATGCTGGACACGGTGAATCGCTATCTGGAGTCGAAGGGCATCCGCATCACGACGGGCACCATGGTGGACGCGACCATTATCAGCGCGCCCTCGTCGACCAAGAACTCCAGCGGCAAGCGCGATCCGGAGATGCATCAGACCAGGAAAGGCAACCAATGGTACTTCGGAGCCAAGGCGCACATCGGCGTGGATAGCAAGGAGACGGTGGTGCATTCGGTGGCGACCACCGCGGCCAGCGTGGCCGACAAACATATGCTGCCCGAGTTATTGCACGGCGAGGAGCGCAAGGTGTGGGGCGATGGCGGTTATCAGGGCCAGAGCGAAACCATCCGCGCCGCCGCGCCGCGGGCGCAGGATATGACTTGCCGGCGGACAAAATACAAGAATTATGTGGATGAAGAAGCCAGACGCAAGAACACGGCTAAGTCGCGAGTTAGAGCCAAAGTCGAGCACCCTTTCCGCATCCTGAAGCGCGTCTTTGGATTTACCCGGCTGCGCTACCGGGGCATCTTCAAAAACCACCAATGGATTTGCGCGGCCTTTGCGCTGGTGAACCTGTACCAACACCGCAACCGGCTGGCCTCACAAGCGGCGTAGTGTCTCTGGAGGCCGGAAAAACCGCCTGCGGAGATCAAAGAGACGAACTGAACCTCGCCGCATTCCCTTGTAAACCGCAGCAAAAGGAGAAAAATGATCGCCGGTCGCCCCCACGCTGCAAAATCACAAACCTGCGCAGAGGTTCCCTAACTCACGAGACGAAATTGGAAAAGACTCAGCAGCAAACTACTAACTGATATTGGGTCCGTGATTGACGCGCGCCCATCAACCGGAGGCCATCTACGTCGTCACCATCAAGAGCGTCGCTCCGGAAACCGCCTTCGAGTAGTCCACATTTCCTCCACCTTGAACTCAGTCGAGACACTCCCATAAAGCCGTTCACAACACAGGGAGCCATCTCTAGCCGTGATTCAAGTACCCGATGTCTGATGCTGTTAACTCCACTGAACAATGGCGGAATCGATAACAACACCTGGACAACGAAGCTGACGCTCAGTGCAGAGCCAGTGCAGTGATCCGACATTGCGTGCATTGTCCTTTGTAGAGGCCTTTCAACTTCTCTTCAGCGTCAGTCCTCGTCTGAACAGCCTGGGTATGCATCCCGGCCGAATTCATTGCTTCGGCATATGCAATCTGTGCAAGCAGGTAGCGCGGGCTGCCCGTGCCCACGGTCTGCAAAAGAATGGAGCATCCTCTACGCATACTGCTCAACGCGTCTTGGATATTGCCGTCCTTTAGATAGGCCTTGCCCAAAAGCATGTAGGCCCAACCAAGAGTAGAACTCTGTTCGTCAGGAGACTTCGCCAGATAGTCGATTTCCTTCCGGAAGCCGGGTATTGCAGCGGGCGTGTTGCCCCTCAGTTCTGCAAGCCAGGCTTGAGAAGAGGCGACAAAAGCATAAAAACTCTCATCCAGATTGGACGCCAGCTCTGATTCCTGAACCGATTCATCCAGCCAGGCCTGAGCTTTCCTGGCGTGCTTCAAACCCAACTCCAGATCTGCAAGGTTCGCGCAGACAACGGCAATGCCTCCATGATCATCAATTTGCTGGTCCAAACGGAGGGCACGCTTTTCCATTTGAGCTGCGGCATCGAACTCGAACATGTCGCGGTAGAGCGTCCCAAAAGCATCTAGGGCCGATGCGAGGTTTGCTGCGTTCTCGTTCCGTTCACCGAGAATTTGAATTGCGTTTTCGTATGCCGACATCGCCTTCTGAAACTGGCCCTGATGCTGGTAAGCTGAGCCGAGTACAGTCCAACCTGTACCTCGCTCGCGGTCACTGAATTGTCCCGATTCCAAAAGCGGTCTCGCCCTCTCGATAGCCTCCTCAAAGTGACCCTGCAGAGCTAGCTGTTCCGCGGTGAAGAGTTGCTGATGTACATCGTCCTGTGCTGAAAGCGAAAGAACAGCAAGAAGTTGAATTGGAAGCAAGAACGTTCTAAGTCGACTCATTCGGGCATAGCTCCTTTCACCGTCTATGTGTCTCTTCGTCACAGCACCCGCTGCAACCTCGGAGCTGAATCGCGTGCGAACTAAACAGAAGGACAATGCTAAAGCGTCTTGAGATAGGCAATCAGTTCTGTCAATTCAGTGTCGCTGAAACTACTAAAACCCGGCATGGCGCCCTTGCCTCGAATGATGAGCTCACGAACTACGGCATCATTGGGCGAACGGCGATGTCCGGTGTAATAACCCTTCAAGCCAGGACCAACAGATTGGTTCCGACTGCCCACCTCATGGCACGAAGCACAAGATTGGGTAAAGAGCTTCTTCCCCGCAGTTGCTTGAGGGCCGTCAGCAAATTCGAGACCTTGCGCAACTGATATGAGCGCGAAAGTCCACACCCATGCGATGTAAACCGACAATACTGCGATCGTGCGGCGACGCAAAGCGGTTCCTTCTAAAGACATGACAGGGCTCCTGAGTCAAGCGACACTCGCGGGTATTTCGTCTGTTCGGGGTCTCACTTCTGCGACGGCGCTGCTCGCTCCGAAGTTCGACCGAACACCAATAACTCAAATGTTCCGGGTACCATGGTTGGCGGCGTGTGCGGCTGGGAAGGCTGAGGGCCAAGTTGGGCGGTGACCAGATATACGCGGTGAGTCCTGGGATCGAGCTCCATCGTGCGAGACCCCCGCCGTGTGGTCACGTTGGCGATAACGAAGTACGCATCTGCGGAGTCCTCGTGGACAACCGTGAGAGTGCCACCGCCATTCGAACTGAATACGGTCTTTGTGTCCGGGTCGAATCGATTTGCGTCCACGCCTTCGCCGATTGGGACGGTTGTCACAACTTTGCCGGTGTCGGAGTTCATCACGACCAATCTTCGATTGCGGCAACCGACAAAGAGGCGGCGATTCACGGCATCGATTGCCATACCTGAAGGGCTGTCACCGGGCGCAAGGGGCCAACGGTTCAGAATCTGGAGGGTTCTCGCATCGATCTGCAATACCTGGTTCTTGTCCTCAAGGTTGTTGTAGATATGACCGCGGCCGTCGGACGCCGCGAACTCTGGACTGCCACCGAGTTCGGCGCTTCCCACGACTTCTCCTGTCGCCGCGTTCACCGCTGTGACTTTACCGTCGCCGCTGAAGACAAAGACTCGCTTTGAACTTGGGTCGTAGATTATCCCGTCGGGGCTGTTCCCGGTCTTGGCGGTAGCGGTCTTCTTTAGAGTCTGGAGATCGAAGATCGTAATTCGATTTGCTTCATCCTCGGTGATGAAGCCTCGGCCGAATTCGGGTGCAATTGCGATTCCGTGGACGCCCGGAATTCCTGGAATGTCTCCGAGCACTTTATAGGTGTCAGCATCAACCACCATTACGTGCGACCAGCGGGAGATATAAAGACGCCTCGCTTGCTGGTCGATTGCAAGGTAGTCCCAGAATCCCTCACCTCCGAGGGTCAGCAGAGCAATTCGATGATAGCCCTCAGTTGTGGCGGCATAAAGCGTCCTGCTCGTCGAGTGAGTCGTCAATTCGAGCAGGACAATGAATATTATCGTCCAGATCGAGTACAAAGCGCGTCCCATGCAACCTGCCTCCCGACACGGACCAACATTCGCACCCTCAAAACCTTCCTAGAATGCACTTGCCGATCTGTCAATGTCGAGACTAGCCGCGCACAGTTCATCCCACTATCGCTTTGGCGTGAGACGCTTCTTTATTGGCGCAGAATGGACAATGGAATGCTGAAGTGCGGCGATCAAGCACCCATTTCATGGAAGAACGTTCCGCGGAAACTTCTGCTCAGCGTTACCTCCGCACCGTTGACGAGCTTGACGATGTAATCGCCGTGAAAGAGCGGGTGCAGGCCCCGAACCGCGGACTTGCGGACAACTGTCGATCGATGAATGCGAACAAACTGCTTAGGGTCGAGTTTCTCCTGCAGATTCTGAATCGTTTGCCGCGCAATGTGGTTCCCGGTTGTCGTGTGAACCACGACGTATTTGTTCGCCGCTTCGATCCAGAGGATCTGGTCAACTGGTACGAAAACAAAACCACTCTCCACCCTAATGGGCAGCCGGGAGAGCCAGCGGCTTTCATCACTGTCGGCTCAATTTCGTCGGATGATCCGCCGGTGCGCGCGCTCCAAGGCCATCAGAAGCCTTTCCTTGTCGAACGGCTTACAGAGATAATCGACCGCCTCGACCTCAAAGGCGCGCACCCGTATTCGCTATAGCCGGTCACAAAAATGAAGAACGGCAGATTCGCGGACTCAAGCCTTCCAACTAGGTCAAGTCCATCCAAATCGGGCATCTGGATGTCGAGGAACACAATGTCAGGCAAGAGCGTTCCGATCCTCTCGATACCCTCAGCGCCGCCGATGCCTCACCGACAACGAGGACAAGACCTTCACCTTCCAGCAGCTCGGACAAATAGCGGCGCGCGTGAGGTTCATCGTCTACGATCAATGCGCGCATAGGATTCGTGCCATCAGTCCAAAATACCTCGATTCCGTTCAGTGTTTCTTGGATTAATCCGGAACGCGATGGTCAGCGGGTATCTTGCCAGACTCTAAATCGACGTATGCGGCTTCAAAATGCTCCGATCGCCGAGGTTGCGCGGCTTTGTAAAGCTTCTTCCTCTCGGTGTTGCCGTAGGGAATGGAGATATTGATCTCAACGCCGCCTTGTGGCCGATTGACGTATTGAAATGTGAAGGAATCCTTGTAGTGCAGGCGGAGCCGGTCTTTGGTGTTGCTCAGTCCCACTCCGGATCGAGAAGATTTCGGTGCCCGAGAGGGGGCCGGCCATCGTTGGCGATCATCATACGAAGCCATTCTAGCTCCCGGTATGCCCTGAATCGAACGTGGCACACCCCGGTAATGCGTGCTGCGCGATGGCGAACGGCATTCTGAAACAGCGGCTGCAAAAGCAACTGGGGGACTTCGGCGCGCGTGGCCTCCGCTCGATATCGTAGTCAATCACCAGACGCTGTCCTAGCCGTAGCTTCTCAATGCCCAAATAAAGATCCGCAAATTCCAATTCCTCGGCGAGACTGCGTAGTGGACGGCCCGTGTCCTCCAAAGTCAGCCGGAGGAGTTCTCCGAGTGCTATGACCATGCGGCGAGCCGAAGGTGGTTGCTCTACGATCAAGCCGGCGATGGTGTAAGGTGTTGAATAAGAAATGGGGATGCAGCTGCATCCGCAAAGCATCGAGTCGCGAAACGGCAAATTGTTTCTCCAGTTCTGCTGCACGTGCCTGCTCTGCCTGAAGGCTTTGCCAAATTCTCAATCCTTCCAACGCGACAACGAGAACGATGCCAATCAGAACGTCAACTGGAAAGAATCTACCCGATTCCGACCTAAGGAACGACCAAAGCGTCATTTGGGCCGAGTGATAGGGGAAATATGTCTAGACAGGATAGCCCACTGAGTGACCATTACCGGTACTGCAAGTGCAGCGACAATCGCTAATAACGCCCCGGCGTTTCGGGCTCCGGTGTGGTCCGTCCAGTGGAAAGCTGCGCATGCATCAGTCAGAAAAGGCAATAAAAGCGTCCATAAAGCAAAATGCACGGCATTGGCATAGAGGGCGAATGTGGGAGGCTTC
>CAVQMQ010000027.1:0-63261 GCA_963713645.1 uncultured Acidobacteriaceae bacterium
ACCTCTGAAAATCTCCCCAATCCACAGCCATCGCGGTTAATGTGGATTGAGGAGATTGATCGCGGATGAAGCAGCTTACTTTGGCCCAGCAGGTGGAGTTTCAACGCTACTCGAAGAAGACACGGCGCGAGCAGTTTCTGGAAGAAATGGACGCCGTCATGCCCTGGGCCGAGTTATTCGCGCTCATCGCGCCGCATTACTCGAAGGGCGAAGCGGGGCGCAAGCCGGTGGGACTTGAGATCATGCTGCGCGTCTATTTTTTGCAGCAGTGGTTCGCGCTCTCCGATCCGGCGGCCGAAGATGCGCTGTACGAATCACCCGTGCTGCGGCGCTTTGCGGGCGTGGACCTTGGCCGCGCGCCGGCGCCGGATGAGACGACCATCTTGAACTTCCGCCACTTGCTTGAAGAGCACGATCTATGCGGTCAAATGCTTGTCGCGGTCAACTTGTATCTGGCCACGCGCGGCATCCGCATCACCACCGGCACCATCGTCGATGCGACGATCATCCACGCGCCTTCATCGGCCAAGAACGAGAAGAAGGAGCGCGACCCGGAGATGCATCAAACGCGCAAGGGCAACCAGTGGTACTTCGGCATGAAAGCGCACATCGGCGTGGATTCAAAAGAAGGCGTGGTGCATTCGGTCTGCTCGACAGCGGCCAGCGTCAGCGATGTGCATATGCTACCCGAGTTACTGCACGGCGAGGAGAAGAAAGTCTGGGGCGATGGTGGCTATCAAGGACAAACCGAAGCTATCCATGAAGCCGCGCCTCATGCGCAGGATATGACTTCGCGCCGTGTAAAAACCAAGGCCGGAGTGGATGAGCAACAAAGCGCAAGAACCGCGTGAAGGCGCGGGTGCGTGCCAAGGTGGAGTGGCCTTTCCGCATTCTGAAGCGCGTCTTTGGACATACGAAGGTGCGCTATCGCGGCTTGAAGAAGAATCACGAGTGGCTGTGCGCGGCCTTTGCTACGGTCAATATTTATCAGCATCGGCGCAGGCTGGCGAAGATCAATTTACGGCTGGCCCTTCAAGGGGCGTAGTGTGTCTGCCGGAGGCTGCAAAAGCCTCCGGTAGGCAAAATGAACGCAGGATCACTGCGAAACAGAACGATTTTGAACGGATGCAGACAAACGTGGGTCGAGAAACTTTATAACTCGGCGATTTTCAGAAGTTCCTTAAGGGATTTATGGACAGCCTGCGGCTAAGTAGAGATCATCACACGAGGTCCATTACGGAGCGCAGGGGGTGGGATATATTCGGATTTCTCGGAGGCGAGAGAGATTTCTTTGGTCTACCCAAAACTGTTGTTCCGGCAACCGACGATGAATCTACGCTGTCAGATTCTCAAACGTCAGAGGATCAGCAGTGACCATGTGGCGCAGCGTATCAATGAACAAGTCAGAACGACCCCGGCGGTTGAATCGGAATTGCATTTCCTCAAGGTAGGCTTCCAGATGCTTCGCAGAAATCCGATGCCGGGTGCCCCTCGCTTCTTTCCAGCGAAGGACGGGATCGCACAAACCCCAATCCGCCCTCCTACCAAGCATCCATGATCAAACCCACGATCCGCGCATTGTCACTACCCTAGTCCCTGATCCCTCGCCCTTCCCTGCCCCGCGCACAGTTTCACTGCTTCACAGCACGCAAAAACACCTCAAAAAACACCAAAAAACGACCAAAAACGAACCAAAATAACGCACTTTTTCGTCTTTTACTCCGCGCCGGAGGCGACAGATCGCCCCAAAAGCTCCGCGTAAATGCCCACATTCCGCAAATATTATCCTCCCCTTTCCAATTCCTCTGGGCCGGAGTAAAGCCCCGTTTTTATAGGCATATATGCCCAGTCGAATCTCACCTCCCGCATTCCCCTGACCTTGCCCCTGCAAAACGTATCCCTTAGCAAGCTGTTTTAATAGCGAAAGGGAAACGAAGATGACGAAGGCAGCGCGTGGACGTTACACGCTAGAGTTCAAGCAAGAGGCCGTTCGGCTGGTGGAGTCGGGCCAGACGATGGCAGGTGCGGCGCGGAGTTTGGGAGTGGTCGAGCAGACCTTGGGCAACTGGATCAAACTGCACCGTGCTGGAAGGTTGAAGGGTGCCTCTGGTAAGCACCAGGTGACTGCCGAGCAGATGGAGATTAGCCGACTGCGGGCGGAGTTGGCACGAGTCACGATGGAGCGCGACATCTTGGGAAAAGCGACGGCGTTCTTCGCAAAGGGCCAGCGATGAAGTACGCCTTTATTGAACGGCACAAACGGGTCTGGCCCATCCGGGTGCAATGCCGGGTGCTGCTTGTGAGTGTCTCCGGCTACCATGAACACTGGGCGCGGCGTATGAATATTGCCCAGCGCCGCCATCTCAGCAATGAAGCGTTGCTCGTTCATATCAGTGCTGTTTTTGCGGCGAATCGCAGCGCCTACGGATGGCCGCGCATTTGGCGCGAACTGCTGGCTCAAGGCATTCGCGTGGGCAAGCAGCGCGTGCAACGACTGATGCAAGCGCATGGCATTCAGGCGCGCGGAAAGCGCCAGTTCCGAGTTACAACCACCGACAGCAAACATAACTTGCCGATTGCGCCGAACGTGCTTGATCGCAAGTTCATCGTGGCCGCGCCTAACCAGGCGTGGGTGGGGGACTTCACTTATATCGCCACCGAGGAAGGCTGGTTGTTTCTGGCTGTCGTGATTGATCTGTTCAGCCGTAAAGTGGTGGGCTGGTCGATGCGGCCCGACATGCAACGCAACTTGGTGATCGATGCGCTGGAGATGGCTTGGTTCAAGCGCAATCCTGGCAAGAAGGCAAGGCTGATCTTTCACAGTGACCGCGGCAGTCAATATGCGAGCGAGGATTTCGCAAAGGTGCTTGAACACTGCTCCATCACGCCATCGATGAGTCGCAAGGGCAACTGCTGGGATAACGCCTGCGCGGAGACGCTGTTCGGCTCGCTGAAGGTGGAGCGGCTGCATGGGCAACGCTTTGAAACGATCAGACAGGCCAAGGATGAAACCATCGCATGGCTGCTCTGGTATAACCAGACACGGATGCACTCGACATTGAACTATGTCAGCCCGATACAGTTCGAGCAGGACTGGACAGATGCAACGATGAAGATAGCGGCCTGAAGATTTGCGGCGACAGAGGCAGGCCGTGGAAATGATGGAAATCGATGATGCCGATTCCCACATTCCCACCGCCGCGACGACGGCGGGGATGAATCAATATCCTCAAAACCAGCCGGTTAAGAGATACGCATTCTGAGGGCAAGGTCACCCCTAGTCCCTTAGTCCCTCAGTGCACCCCCCAGTCCCTGTCTTTCCCCTTTCCTCAGCCTTTTTCACTCAAATACAGAATTTATTGACGAATTGATTCCAATCAAGCAAAATTGCGGGGATTTCCTTTTGAGCGCAAACACGTTTTGAATTTGCGGCGTCCCCCTGCCGGAAATCAGATGGGAGTTTCCAAACCTTGCCGGAGACGCCTGGGCTGGAGCAAAACTCGCCAAATGGGCCGGACGCGCAGCCCACGAACGCATCCGGTCAACACAGCCTGCGCGATCTCTGGGCCGTGCTCAAACGCCGCCGCTGGCTGTTTTTGGGGGTGGTCGGCGGATTGCTGGCGCTGTGCCTGCTTTATTGCCTTGTGGCTCCCAATCAATACGAGGCCCGGGCCCACGTAGCTTTGCGCACGGAACCTTCCAGCGCCCTGGGCCTGCAAGCAGCCGAGCCGATGGTTGCGGCCTCCATTCTCTCCGCACCGCTGCAACTGGAAACGCTGGCCAATGTCTTCCGTAGCGATCAACTTGGCTGGAAGGTGATTCTCGAAGAAAAGCTTTACCAGGAACCTGCCTTCCGTGGCCGCTTTGCCGGCAAATTTCCTGATTACAATCCGGAAAAGCCCACCCCCGCCGCCCAGCAATATCTGTTGAAGCGATTTCAGGACAATCTCCGAGTGCAGACCGTTCCGCGCACGCTGATGCTCCAGATCCGCTTTCGCAGCAACAACGCGGCGCTCTCTGCGGCAGTAGTTAACGATCTGGTCAGCGCCTATAACCGGCAGCAGAGTGAACAGCGCCTGCTGGCTACTTCCCAGGCTTCGGATTGGCTCACAGAACAGCTAGAGCAACTCAAGGCACGTGTAGAGCAGGATCAAAAACGTCTCACGGATTTTCAATCCGCGCATGGGCTTCTCAGCTCTCCAACCACGCTGCCCAACGGCGAGCAGGGCGAGAAGGAACACAATGCAGCCTTGACTGAAATTGAAGACCTGGGCCATCAGTTGGTTGCCGCAACCACCGAACGGATCTTGCGCGAAGCAGAGTATCACTCAGCCTCTGCTGGCGATCCTGAGCGGGTAATCGAGGCAAATCCACAGGCGCAGAGCGCCTCTGGAGGTCTGGCCACCGGGATGTTGCAGCAGTTACGGGCCCACCGCATGGATCTTGAGCAGGAGCAGGCCCAACTCAGCGCAGAGCATGGCCCAAATTATGCGCGTGTCGTAGAGATTCGCCACCAGTTGGCAGATTTGGACCTGCAGATCAAGGATGAAGACGCCAAGCTCATTGAGCGATTCCACAGCGCATGGCAGACTGCACAGGACCGCGAAGACCTGCTGAAGAAAAATCTCGATGAGCGCACGGCCGATGCAATGAAGCTGAACCAGGCCGCGACCGAGTTCGCAGTAATGCGCCAGGAGGCCAACGCCAGCCGCGAGGTTTACCTTCGCATCGCCGAGAAGATTGAAGAAGCGGGTCTCGCCGCCGGTGTGGCCGGCTCGAATATTACGGTCATTGATCCCGCGCTGGAACCTGCCAAGCCGGTTGCGCCCGATCTACCGCTCTATATGGCGATCACATTCTTCGTCAGCCTGTGGCTGGCACTGGGAGGCGTATTCGTGGCAGAATCCCTCAGCAGTTCCTCGAAAAATCCCTCAGCCGCGGGCCGCGCAGTGGCAGTGTTGCTGGCTGTTCTGTTTACTGGGCTGGTCTCCCGTGCCCAGGCACCCACGCCAACTACTTCCGGCATTCCCGGCGGCGTCGCTCATCCGAGCACTTCGGAACCTCAGCAGAAACTGCCCAAGCCGCAGGAAACCCCATCCGGCTGGGACAACATCCCAACGCCAGCTGGCACGCCTACCCAGTCCACGGCGATTGCCGGAACTCCAATGCCTGCGCCCCTCGGTCCCGGAGACATGCTCGATGTGAGCGAGTTCCACACGCCCGAGTTCCACTCCCAGGTGCGCATTTCACCCGCCGGAACCGTGACTTTGCCCATGGTCGGCACAGTCAAGCTACTCGGACTCGACGAGCAGAGCGCGGCACAAGCGATTGAAGCGGCGCTGGTCGCGCAAGGATATCTGCTTCATCCGCGAGTTTCCGTGCTGGTAACTGCTTATGCCGGGCAAGATGTCAGCGTCCTCGGCGAAGTGGCGCGCCCCGGTGTTTATCCCTACACCCTCCATCACCGCTTGCTTGATCTGATCTCCGCCGCCGCCGGTCTCGCGCCCACGGCCGGCAGGCTGGTGAACGTCTTCCATCGCGACGATCCCAGAACGCCGCATTCAGTGGTGCTAGACCCCAGCGGCATTGACGTAACCGGCGATCACAATCCTGAGCTCTCGCCCGGTGACACGGTGCAGGTCAGCCGCGCCGGGCTGGTCTACGTCATCGGTGATGTAGTTCGTCCCGGCGGATTTCCCGTGGACCCAGTGCAGGGGCTGACCGTCGTTCAGGCGCTCTCGCTGGCCTGGGGTCCTGTGCAGAACGCCGCGGGGAATCGGGCTTTGCTAATCCGCGAGCAAAAAGGCGGGCGCACCATCACCACGCTTAACCTGAAGCACATGATGAACGGCGAAGAACCGGACCAGCCCATCCGTGACCGCGATATTTTGTTTGTGCCCGACTCGACGGCTAAGAATCTCTGGAACAAGTCGCTTGAGTCTGCAATTCAATCGGCGGTCGGCGTCACAATCTACGCAGGACTCGTGTATTCGCAAAGGTTCTGAAACCTGAGGAGGTTTTTGCTGGATGCGCCGCATTGCCTTCGCATTATTGCTGCTCTTCGCCTTCGCGATTCCGTGGGAGTACTCGCTTGACCTCGGCGAGCCGCTGGGCAACATCGCGCGCATCGCCGGAGTGCTGGTGTTGTTGGCTGCGATTCCCGCAATCTTTCAACACAAGCAACTGCGCGCGCCGGGAGCGATGCAGTGGACAGTGCTGGCTTTCTATCTTTACTTCTGCTGCACCTACTTCTGGACCATCGATCAGCAAGCCACTCTCGACAAAATCAGGTCTCTCTTTCAGGAACTGATGACTGTCTGGCTGGTCTGGGAGTTTGCGGACAATCCCAATGACCTGCGCAATCTGCTCCGTGCCACGGTCGCCGGCTCCTGGGTGCTGGCTCTATTGACATTGGCCAGCTTTGCGTCAACCGAAGCAATTGCCAACCAGATTCGCTTTGTGGCTGAAGGCCAGGACCCCAACGATGTGGCCCGCTTTCTCAATCTAGGCTTTCCGATGGCCGCGCTGCTCTTTGGCGCCGAGAGGCGCTGGCTGGGACGCGCGTTGGCGCTGGGCTATCTGCCGATAGGTATCTTCGCCGTATTGCTTACAGCCTCGCGCGGCGGAGCTCTGGCTGCCGGAGTCGCGCTGGTGGGTTGCGGAATTCTGTTGGCCCGCAGCCATGCACGTGTGTTGCTTGTCGCGGCTCTAGCGTTACCTGCGTTAGCGATTACTGTGTGGCTGGCCGTGCCTGTGGGAACCTTCGAGCGCCTCTCGACTATTACCGAGCAGTTGCAGGGCGGCGATCTCAATGACCGCGTAAATATCTGGGCGCTGGGCTGGCATGCCTTCACGCTTGCGCCGTGGTTCGGCACCGGCGCGGGAACCTTTGTCGCAGCGGCAGGCCTCGCTCCTATTGACACCGCGCACAATACGCCTTTGTCGATTCTGGTCAACGGCGGTCTGTGCGGATTGTTTCTGGCAGTTGCAATCCTCGCGCTTGCGGTCCGCGCAATTACCCAAACCAAAGGCCCATTGCGGCTGGCGATGGGAATCGCGCTATCCGTGTGGGCGCTTACTTCGCTGGTTGCAACTGTCGAAGAGAACCGCACCACATGGCTGCTCTTCGCGTTGATTGCGCTTTCCGCCCGGCTCTCGGTCGAGCAACCGGAAGCTATAGCCGCGTGCTTCCCTTCCGCAGTTGGTCCCATTGAATCAAAACCGTCCGAGCAACTGGTCGCATAGGCCAGCCGATTATGATTGGTGCCTAGCACCGGCCTCAATGCCAGAGATCTCCCAATTCGCGCGGCTCTTCCACGGCACGAGCTTCAATCGGCGCATCTTCCGCGCTGCCGCTTCAATCACAGCGGCCGGGATTCTGGTAAAGATCGTCGCCACAGGCAAGGAGTTTGTCGTCGCCGGTGTCTATGGCCGCTCGGATGCAATGGATGCGTATCTGGCTGCTATGCTGATCCCCGGCCTGCTGGTTAACTTGCTCTCTGAATCGATGAGTCAGGCTCTGGTGCCTACGCTGGTGAGGGTGCGCGAGAAAGAAGGCCATGAACGCGCGCAGCAGCTGCTGTCGAGTTCAATGCTGTGGCTTTGCCTGCTGCTGGTTGCGGGTTCGGTGGTAATGGCCTTCGGAGCGCGCGCCTTTTTCCCGCTGATTGCCTCACACTTTGATGCTGCCAAGCTCGAGCTTACTGTGAAGCTGTTTTATGGCCTGTTGCCAATCGTGGTTATCACTGGCATTGCCACCAACTGCACGGCTGTACTAAATACATTCGACCGCTTCGCATGGCCCGCATTGGCGCCGATTGTGATCTCGGTCTCTATCATCGGCTGCGCGCTGTTATGGGGCGGTCGGCTGGGCATCTGGGCGATGGTTTACGGCAGCGTCGCCGGTGCGTTGATTCATGCCATTCTGGTTGCCTGGATGATGGACCGGCACGGCTACAACTTCCGCCTGCGCTGGCACGGAATGAACGAGGCGACGCGCGAGGTAGCACACCAATATGGCCCTGTGCTGCTGAGCGGCGTCGTGGCGTCGAGCGGCTTGCTGGTCGATCAATCAATGGCTGCAATGCTGCCCGCAGGCAGTGTCTCGGCGCTGGTCTACGCCAACCGCTTTGTCAGCGTGGTGCTCACGCTGCTAGCGGGCGCGGTCTCCACTGCAATAGTGCCGTATTTCTCGCGTATGATTGCGCACAAGGATTGGGCCGGCTGCCGTCACACGCTACGTACCTGGGTGGGCCTCACTACGCTGGTTTCTGTTCCGACTGCATTGGCGCTCATGGCTGGCGCGCATCTGCTGATTCGCATTGCGTTCCAGCACGGGGCCTTTGGACCAAAAGATACTGCGGTCGTCGCGCCGGTATTAATCATGTACGCGATTCAGATTCCGTTCTTCGTTGTCAGCCGGGTTCATTATCGTTTCCTGGTTGCCATGCGCCGCACAGATATGGTTCTCTACTGCGGCATTCTCAACCTGGCGCTGGACGTGGTTCTCAATCTGGTTTTGATGCGGTATTTTGGCGTAGCTGGGATTGCATTGGCTACTTCGTTGTGGACGATCAGTACATTTCTCTTTCTCTGGTACTGGTCAAACCGGACTTTGCATCGGGCCGAGGCAACAGGATGATTCCAAAACCCGCGCAGTATCTCCTCCGCTTCGACGATCTCTGCCCCACGGTTTCGCGCCAAGGCTGGCAGCATTTTTTGCCGCTGCTGGCTGAGTACAAAATCAAACCCATTCTCGCCGTGGTTCCTGACAATCAGGATGCTGAGCTTGCCGTCTCCGCTGCCGACCCGGTCTTTTGGGATGAGATGCGCGCGCAGGAAACCGCAGGCGCAGCAATTGCTCTGCATGGCTACAGGCATCTCTGTGAAAGCCGCGGACGAAACCTGGTGCCGCTCACCAGTGCGTCGGAGTTCGCCGGAGTCGCGGAAGCAACGCAGCGAGAGTGGATTCGTGCGGGCCTGGAGATTCTGCGCGGCCACAGGTTGACGCCGAAGGTATGGGTCGCGCCGCGTCATGGCTTCGACCGGACGACTCTTCGAGTACTGCGAGCCGAAGGAATTGTCGTGGTCTCAGATGGTTTTGCGCGCGCGCCATTTCTGCGCGATGGCTTGACTTGGATTCCTCAGCAGCTTTGGGAGCCTGTCGAGAAGCCATGTGGACTATGGACGATCTGCCTGCATCCGAATACTGCTTCTGACGAGTTATTGTGTAAACTAGAAAATTTCTTGCAGCAGCACGCGCCGGAGTTTACCTCTGTGGATCGTGTACTCGCGGACTATGAGCCAACTCCCCGAAGCATTGGCGAGTTATTCTATGGCGCTGCGGCTTTGGTACGCATCCATGCATCGCGGATAAAGAAGAGATTGCTGGGCAGCGCGTAACTCCCGTGCCTTATCCCCGGTACTTTGGTTGGAGATTCAGTTCCAGTAACTCAATGTAAAGCGCCTCCCAGCAGTCGAGAATTGCCTCCAGGCTAAAATCTTCAACAACGTGCTGGCGTGCTCGCTCACCCATCGCCGCGCGCTCTGGCTCCAACATCTGCATCAGCCGTGTCATCGCTTCTTCCAGAGCCATCGCACTTCCACCAGCCTTTGCAAGGAATCCAGTCTGACCATCCACAATAGTTTCGCGTGTTCCAGGGATGTCTGTCGCTACTGCGGGCAGGCCGCAGGCTGCGGCCTCAAGTACGCCCATCGGCAAGCCCTCCCGGCGCGAAGAGAGAACAAAGCCATCCGCTGCCTGCATCCAGCGACGCACCTCCGGATCAAAACCGAGAAAACGAACACGGCCGTTAATGCAGAGTGATTGAGAAAGCTGCTTCAGTTCGGCTTCGAGCGGCCCGACGCCGGCAATCACCAACATTGCGTTCACTGGAATCAGCGCCATTGTCTGTAGCAGTATGGGATAGTCTTTGACCAGCTCCAGCCGACCGGCTGCGAGCCAGAGAAATTCTCCTTCTAGTTTCAGTTCGGCGCGCAGAGAAGTACGAACGTCTGCATCCGGCTTCCACACAGCGACATCAACTCCATTCGGAGCAACGACAAGTTTCCCCGCCGAGACCATTCGCTCATCACTCCATGCCTCTGCTGCAGCATGGCTGACAGCTGTCACTCGATCTACCAGCCAGTTGCTTGCCTTGTAACCGAGTCTGCGACCCCATGTACCTGTCGCGGTGGAATGAATCGTATCGACCAGCACGCGCACCGGCGCGCCCAGCCGCGACCAGCGCGCCATCCAAGCCGCATGGGGCAAATGAGCATGGACGACATCCGGCCTCTCTCGTCGCAGCCAGCGATTGAGTTGAATCCATCCCTGCGGATCGGCCAGCCCCTTGCGCATTCCGAGAGACAGAAACCCAACAGCCGCATTTTGCAGCCTCTCTGCCGCAGCGTTTCCACTCCCAGAAAGCGTGATCATCGTTACCCGCCAGCCACGGCGGCAAAGCCCTTCGGCAAGCAGCATGGTCTGCTGCTCCGCGCCGCCGATGCGATCTAGTGTGGGGATCAGGAGCGCGACATGCTTCATCGACTAACCTCAGTCGCCGCACGCTCTCTCAGAACAGAATCGATCAGTGCTTCATAGGCTGCCAGCGAGCGTTCAATGCGGAACTCTTCAATGAAGGGATGAGGAAACCGCTGGCCGGAATGGAGAGACCGCAATGCTGAGAGCAATGCTTCCGCCAGTGCCGTCGCTGAGATCTCGTCGCCTAACCAAATGCCCGGCTGGCCGCGCAACAATCCCGTCAATCCCTCCGAAGATGGCAGCGAGACAATCGGCAGTCCAGCTGCTGCAGCTTCGAGCAGCGCGTTCGGCATCCCTTCGTGGCGCGAGGAAAGAATAAAAACCGTTGCTCCTGGAAAGTACGTCACTGGCTCTGCGACGTGTCCAGCAAAACGCACCGCGCCCTTCAAACCAAGCTTCTCCGCTAATGTCTTCAGCGCGGCATCCTCCTGCCCTGATCCAACTATGGTCAAATCCGCAGATGGAAACTCGGCGCACACTGCTTGCAAGGCCTCAAGCAGCAGATCGAATCCCTTTACCCGAGCCAACCTGCCAACAGCGAGCAGATGCGGACCCAAGCCACACCATTCCGCCGCACTTCGGTCCACGTCAAGCTCCCGTACCCGCGCCCGAATCGCATCCACTTCAATTGGATTCGGCAGCGCCACGAGCCGCTCGACGCTCACACCAAGCTCACCTGCCATATCTTCTGCCATCGCCCGCGTCTGGCAGATAATCCGGTCGGCGCGTGGATAAAGAAGCCGGTACAGGAAGCGCGTAGAGAGAGGCAGCTCACCGGAAGCCAGCGCCGAAGAGACCGTGCTGTTCTGCCGCACCAGTATTTTCGTCCTTTTGTCCATCAAAGGCCGCAACAGCAAAACCAGAAAATTCAAATGAGCCATTCCAGAGAGAATCACCTCCGGTTGCAGCCGCCGAATCAGCCGCAGCAACCGCAGAGCCGCGCCGCGCACGCGCTGCGCGCTCAGCCGGTGAACGGTCACGCTAGACGGAAGATTCCGCCAACCCTCCTGCCTCCCTGCCAACTCCGTTACCAGCCCTAAATGCAACTCGTATTTCTGTGCCGAGAGCCTGGTAGCCAGTAACTCTGTGACGCGCTCTGCCCCACCGCCGCCAAGATGTGGAATCAGCAGCAGAATGCGCGGACGTTGATCGATTGCTGAATTCAAGGCAAGGCGAGTATAAGTCACTTTCCCTTCTCATTGCCTAGAGCTATCAGTTTTTTCCAATTGCTATTGGCCTTTGAGTGTGCTAATCCTTACCGATACTAAAAAACATCAAAGAAATTGGTCCGAAAAATGGGCACACAGGAGCGCCAACTCGAAGCTGTTCCTATGGAGGCTCCTTCGACACGACCGCATATCGTAGTTGGGATCACCAGCCCCCAGACCTGCCTGGTTCTGACTGGCCGCTTGCGCGCACTGCGTGAGGCGGGGTTCAGGGTTACGCTCATCTCTGGACCGGGGGAGAAACTCAACCAAACAGCGCAGAAGGAAGGTGTCGATGCAATTGCCATTCCGATGGAGCGGGAGGTTTCCCTGCTCCGCGATCTGGTTTCGCTCTTCCGGCTTTACAGGGTGCTGCGCCGCCTCAAGCCTGACCTGACCGAATTCAGCACCCCAAAAGCCGGCCTGTTGGGCAACATCGCTGCGCGGCTCACGGGAGTTCCCAGGCGTGTTTACATGCTGCGCGGTCTAAAACTGGGCACCGCAACGGGCCTCAAGCGCCGCGTTCTGCTTGCAGCCGAGCGGCTGGCGGCGAGGCTGGCTCAACTTGTTCTCTGCAACAGCGCCAGCCTGCGCGAAGAGGCTTTGGCGCTGCGGATTGTGCCGGAAGATAAGCTGATTCTCCTTGGCATGGGTAGCAGCAATGGTGTGAATACGGAACGCTTTGCACCGGGCCCTGATGATCTGCGCGCCTCGCTGGGCCTCAGCGCCGACGCCTTTGTGGTCGGCTTTGTAGGACGGCTCACCCGCGACAAGGGCGTTCCAGAGCTGCTAGAAGCTTTTGATGCTATTCTAGCCGCCGAGCCACGGGCGCGGCTGCTGCTGGTCGGGTGGTTCGACACTGCGGAAGACGCCCTTGCGCCTCCTTTGCGGCGAAAGATTCAAGAGCATCCACAGATCCACTGCACCGGGTTTGTCGAAGATACCGCGCCGTATTACCTGGCGATGGATATGATGGTATTGCCCTCCTGGCGCGAGGGCTTTCCCAATGTGGTACTGGAAGCATCGGCCTCGGGCATCCCGGTTATCACCACTCTCTGTACCGGTTCGCGCGATGCCGTGGTGCCCGAAGTGACCGGTTTGCTGATCCCTCCCGGTTATCCGATGGCGATTCAAGAGTCAGTTCTCAAACTCCTGCGCGACCCGGAGCGACGCCTCCGCATGGGCGCCGCAGCCCGCGCATGGGTCCTTCAGCACTACGGAAACGACCAGGTGCTGGGGCGAACCGCTGAGTTCTATAAGAGCCTGCTTCTGCCGGAATGGGAAAAATAACCCAACCTTCATCGAATTAGTCGCCGCGCCGCGCCAAACCAGGGTTACTATTCTAGCCGTGAGCTCTCCTCAAGCAATACAATCCCTTGCCGATAGGCTCTTCGGATGGATTTCATGACCGCACACCAAACGCTCCAGCAGCGCACGGCCGAAGCATCCCTACAGGGGAGCGACACTGAGATGCGCTCCGTGGCCCGGCAACCGGTTCTCGATGTCGATGGCCGAGTGCATGGGTATGAACTCCTCTTTCGCAATTTTCTTGAAATTTCTACCCCGGGCAATGGAGACATGGCCACGCGCACACTGCTCGACGATGCCGTGATCTTCGGGCTGGAAAGATATACAGGCGGCTTGCCGGCCTTCGTCAATTGCACGGCGGAGTCCCTCGCCGAGCAGTTGGTGGATGTTTTGCCCCCGGCGCTGACTGTGCTTGGAATCCCGGAAACGCTGGAAGTGAATTCGTTGTTGATCGAAATCTGCAAAGCGCTCAAGGCTTCCGGCTTCCGCCTCGCCATCGACGCTTCCAGTTGGAAGCCCGACCGCCAGGCGTTGAATAATCTGGCCAACTATATCCGGGTCGATTTCGCTCAGACCAGCGCGGCAGTCCGCCAAGAACTTTGGCAGCGCCGTGAAAACCATAATGCCCGAATGCTAGCCCAGAAGGTTGAGTCGCAACTGGAATTCCAGATGGCCAAGGCCGAGGGTTTTACGCTCTTTCAGGGCTTCTACTTCTGCCGGCCAGAGCTGCTGAGCAACCGCAAGGTCCCTACCAATCGCCTCTTCCACTTCGAGATTCTGCAACAGCTCTACCGCGAACAAGTGGACATGAAGAAGCTGGCCCTGTTGGTGATGCGCGACGCCGCGCTTACCTACCGGCTGCTGCGCTTCGTCAATTCCCCGCTTTATGCGGTCCGGCAGGAGGTGCGCTCTGTCGAGTCGGCGCTGCTGCTGGTGGGTGCTGACGCCTTCCGTCGCATCGCCACCCTTGCTATCTTGAGCGAGCAGAACTCCGGCCAGCCGCCGGAGATCCTCAACATGGCCTTTGTGCGCGCGCTCTTCTGCGAACTGGCCGCCAACCAATGCACTCTTGATCCTTCCGAACAGTACTTGCTTGGGCTTTTCAGCCTGCTGCCGGCCATGCTGCTCGTGCCGATGGAAGAGCTGGTTCCGCATCTCCCTTTGCGCGATGCGATCCGCCGCGCGCTGCTCGGCTCGGCCGTGCCTGAGCGCTGTCTGCTGCACTGGCTGGAATGCCACGAGCAGGGCGACTGGGCCGCCCGCGACGAAGTTATCGAATCGAATGGGCTGATTGAACGGGGGCTGAACGAACCCCAGTTGGAGCTTTGCTACGCCGCAGCCGTCGCCGGCGCTGAGGTCTCAATGCGCTCTGCTACCGGCAGCGTCTAAGCCGGGAACAATCCTACTTGGTCGCTGGCATCGCCAGCTTTGTCGCTTCCTTTACCTGCGGCTTCACGATAATCGGGCTGGCGGTAATCGGCTTGGCCAGAACCGGCCCATTCGCCGCCTGCGGAACACGTATCGCATCAGCATTCGAGAACGCGCCAGGTGCATTGCCGCGCGACGGCATCACAATAACGCGCGCCGAAGAAGCCGGCTGAACCCGTGAGTAAACACCCCATCCCCCACCGGCAACCGCAAAAACAATCGCAGCCGCAGCCGCAGTGCGCATCGCGTTCCCCCGCATCCAATCAGCGCCCGGACGCAGCGCGGCGGGCCACGCCAACACCTGCGCTGTTCGCGGCTCGGCATCCAACCGAAACTGCACCCGTTCTGCAAGTCCCTCCGGCGCGGGCAACGTGGCAATCAGCCGCAGCGTGGCTTCCGCAGTGCTGATCGAGTCGGACGCCGCAAAACAGATGGTGTTCATGGCTACTGCACCGTCTTTGAAATCGTTCGTGCGCGGATTAGGTAAATTCATCGCAAACTCCTTGCAGACTACGTTGCGGAATGCCTGGAATGGTTCAACAAACCGCCCATCAGGTTGCGGGCTCTGAAGAGCCGAGAGCGGACACTGGACTCGGTAACGCCCAGCACTGCGGCAATCTCCACAGTATTGAGTTCTTCAAAAGCCGAGAGCATCAGCACCTCGCGCTCTTTCTCCGGCAACTGCTCCACGCAGGCCAGAACATGTGCATGATGCTGCGCGGCGGCTGCACGCTCTTCTGCGCTGAGTCCCTCGGCGGGCAAAACGCGGGCCAGATCGGAGACGTCATCGGTCTCGGGCCTGGTCTTCATGCGCCGCTTGCGGTCCAGTACCACATTCCACACAATGCGAATCAGCCAGACGCGATGGTCGCGGATTTCACCCAGCGTATCGCGATGGCGCAAGACCCGTACAAATGCCTCCTGCACAGCGTCTTCGGCATCGGATGCGTTGCGCAGCACCGAAAAAGCAACGCGGTACAGTGTAGCGGCATACTGGCTGATCAGCGCCGCAAGCGCTTCCTCTTTGGCCTGATCCTCGGCCTTGCTGCGGGCATCGTCTTGCACAGCGCTCTTTGCCGTCCCCATCCAACCTGTTAAGACTGCCTGGCTGGCGCTCATAAATTACCAGACGCAGGCAGTACGAAAAATGCTCGGAATTCAGTTAACGAAAATTTATCTCAGGACGACCACAAAGAACGCGGGGGTTTCTACTCCGCTGCGCTTTGCTCAGCAATCCAGCGGGACGGCTAAACCAGCCTCGACCAGATTGACAAAAAACAAAACTCGCGGAGCCGGTCAGCTCCGCGAGTCGTATTCTACCCCGGACCGCGTAGCTACTTGGCGGCCAGCTTCTCGGTGGCCATGGAACCGGCGGAGCCATCCTTGTCGGCATCCTTGATCTTGGCCCAGATCGCGCGCGCCTGATCCCGCTTGCCGGTTGAGGCATAAAGATCAGCCAGCGCTAGCTGTGCGGAGTTGGCCGAGACCGTCTCCGAGGGCTTGGCGATCAGCGCGTTGTACGCGTCAATCGCTTGCGTGTCGCGCGAGGTCTGGTGGTAAAGTCCGGCCAGAGCCAGAGTCGCCAGGTTGGCCACATCGCGGTTCCACGCGCCGGCAGCGGTCTTCAACTCGGTTTCGGCCAAAGCTGTCTGACCCAATTCCAGGTCAGTGACACCGGCAAAATAGTGGGCCTTGGCGGCAACTGGCAGGTAGCCATATTGCGAGGCAATGGCGGCGAATTTCTGATTGGCGGCCTTGGCGCGGTCGGCTGCGGTGGTATAGGTATCCGCTTCGGCTGGAGCGCCCGGCTGGGCCAACTGAGCGCTGTAGATGTCGAGCGCTACGCCCAGAGCGGTTTCAGCGGTGTTGGTCTGCATGGCCAAGTATGTCGCTACGCCGGCAATCAGAGCCAATACAACGATCGCAACTACGCTCCAGCGCAGAACGCTGGAACGGTGGCCGCTGACCCAGCTAACACCGCTGGCGGTTGCCTGAGCAAATTTATCTTTTTTAAGTGCGTGACGGGTTTGGGTATCCACGGGGTCTTTTCTTCCTTAGGCAGCTAGTCTTGCAGCCGGGTCCGGTAAATCGGAGGCGCTGCGACTGCAACCCAACTAGTCTATCAGCCCTCAGTGTTCTTCGTCGTCCCGGTGACTGTATATTCTGGGGCGCAAGCCCGCAAAAACTTCGCCAGATAGTTACCTTTACTGCCGGTCCCCGTCCAATGGGGGAGGCAACCTGAAGGGACTTCTTGCCCGCGGCTATTTGGACCCGTAGAATAGGGGTTCGCAGGAGTTTTTAAGGCAATGATGCTGAATAACCGTAGTTTTCTCTTCGCAGCAATGGGTTTCGCCCTCGTGTTTCACCCCTCCGCCGGCTTGAACGCCCAGCAGGCCGCCCCTTCCGCACAACCAGCGGCAACTCAGGATCAGGAGATCGATCCGCTCAAGCGCGAGCGTACTGACGAGCAGAAGGCAAAGGCTCAAAAACGAGTCAAACAGGAACTTTCTACTGCCTACAAAACCTGGCTCACGCAGGATGTGGCCTACATCATCTCCGATGAAGAGACCAGCGCCTTCAAAAATCTGGGCAACGACGAAGAGCGCGATGCTTTTATCGAGCAGTTCTGGCTCCGCCGCAATCCCAATCCCGATTCGCCGGACAACGAGTTCCGCGAAGAGCATTATCGACGCATTGCCTATGCCAATGACCGTTTTGCCGCCGGTAAGCCGGGCTGGAAGACGGACCGCGGCCACATCTATATTGCTTTTGGCCCTCCGGACTCGATCGATTCCCATCCCTCGGGCGGCTCTTACACCCGTCCCCAGGATGAGGGCGGCGGCGAGACATCAACATTCCCATTTGAAGACTGGCACTACCGTTATATCGAGGGCGTCGGCGAAAACATTGATATCGAGTTCGTCGATACCTGCCAGTGCGGCGATTACCACTTCACCATTGACCGCGGCGAAAAGGACGCATTGGCCAAAGTGCCCAATGCCGGCCTGACCCAGTGGGAAGAAATGGGCAAAGCCAAGAAGGCTGATCGCTTTAACGGCGGCCTTGAGACCCTCGGCACTGGTCCCATGTCTTCGCAGAACCAATCCAAGCAATTTGACCGCATTGAGCTGGCAGCCAAGCTTTTCGCGCCGCCCCCAGTCAAATTCAAGGATCTGGAAGGCTTTATCTCCGAGCACAAGTTGCTCAGCGGACCTCCCTTCCCCTTCGACGTGCGCACGGATTTCATCAAAGTAACGTCCAGCACGGTTCTGGTGCCCATCACGCTGCAAATGAAGAATCGCGACATCACCTTTGTGACCAAGGATGGCGTTTCCAAGGGCGTTGTCAACATTCTGGGCAAAGTGACCACATTGACCCACAAGACCGTACAGACATTTGAAGATACGGTTGAAGTGCAGCAGCCCTCCGAGCTTCTGGAAAAATCACTGGACAGAAAATCTGTCTATTGGAAGGCACTGCCGCTGGTTCCTGGCCTCTACCGCCTGGATATCGCCATCAAGGATGTAAACAACCCAGATCACGTGGGCATCTACGGACGCAGCCTGGAAGTTCCCGCCTATCACGATGAAAAGCTCGGCACTTCGTCGTTGATTCTCGCCGATGTGATGAATCCTGTGGATTCGCACTCTATCGGCAGCGGCAATTTTGTCATCGGCAACACATTCGTCCGTCCTCGCGTTACGTCGAGCCCGCTCAAGCCAGTCACTTATCAGAGAGGTCAGGACTTGAATTTTTGGATGCAGGTGTACAACCTGGGAGTGGACGATGCGACCAAGAGCAATAGCGCCCAGGTAACGTACACCATTACAGATACTGCCTCTGGAACGGTGATTCTGGATAAACAACTGGAGTCAAAGGATTTGGGATCTCACAGCGATCAGTTGACTGTGGAGAAAAGCATTCCCGTCGCAGGCCTTCAACCAGGAAAATATTCGGTGACGGTCAAAATTAACGATGCGATTTCTAAACAAGAGATTGCACAAACGGCGCCTTTTGTCGTCGAATAAGAATCATCCCGCGCGCCAGGGGCAGCCGAGCATCAGAATTCGGCGCGCTGCGCGGGAACCTCTAGGGAGCATTCGCCAGGGTCGCCGTTCGATCCGATGAATCAGTGAGAATGCGCAGAGTCCAATTCGCTTTGTTTGTGGTACTGATCGCCTTGGGAAGCGAGCTCGCTCGCGGAGCTACCCTGGGGTCGGTCACAGGAGTGGTGTGCGACTCGGCAGGCACACCGCAGATTGGCGCGGCAGTCCAGTTGCTTCGCCCCGACCTGAGCGTTGTGGCCAGTGTTTATACCGACAGTAATGGTCGTTTCCTCATTCCCAAAATAATGCCAGGCCGCTATGCGCTGAAGGCTATGGGTTCCTCTTTTCTGCCTTCTCTGCGCGAAAATCTCCATATCCGAACCGCCATCGTCGTCAATCTCACCTTGAACACGCTCTACGAAGTTGTACAGTGGTTACCGGCACAACCGCGCGGCGGCAAAGCGCAAAAAGACGATTGGGATTGGACCTTGCGCTCCGCTGCCAACCGCCCGCTCCTGCGCTGGCTCGAAGACGGACCGCTGGTAGTGGTTTCTGAAGGCTCTGGAGCAAAGCCCAAACTCAAGGCGCGCCTGATGGCTACCGGCCACGAGGGTTCCTTTGGCGAGAGCGGCGAACGCTACTCGGCTACTGTTGAAGAGACTCCCGGAAACAGCCGCGAGTTGTTGGCCCGCGTGGATTTCGACCCCAAAACCGATGCCGGACTCGAATCGATGCTCGGCTTCCGCCAAGATCTTGGCTACGCCGGAGCAGTGCAATCCGTAGCTGCCATCTCGCTGCACCCTGAAGTTGAGTCGGCCAATGCGGAAGGGCTGGAAGAAGCCTCGGTCCGCAGTTGGGAGACAGTCAACCTGGGCGATGAGTTTGAGGCCGAGGCCGGCTCTGAGCAGGTAATCGCGCGCTTCGGCCAAAACGGTGTCAATACCGTGGCTGCTGCCCTGCCCTTCGCAACGGCTGGTTGGCGCGGCGGCGCTACCACGGTCCGGTACCGCGTCGCAACCGCGCTGCCTGGTCCAGAGAGTTTCGGTGATACCGAGGCCGCAACCTGGCTGCCCTTGCTCTCCGCCAGTAACGGCCAGTTGACTCTCGAACATGGGCTTCATCAGGAACTGGGCTGGGAGCGGCTCACCGATTCCTCCGGCGTCTCTCTCCTGGTTTATTCAGACCGTATCGATCATCCGGCCATCGAAGCGATGGGACGACTTGCCGAAGGCGATGTCTCCGCCGCCCAAGCATTACTGGACCGCTCGACTGGCCTGCTCCGTCTCGCGGGAGCAAATTACTCTGCCGCCGGTCTACTGGCATCCGCCGATCGCCGTTTTTCGAACGGCAACCAACTCCGGCTCAGCTATGCGAATGGTCAGGCGCTGCTATTGACACCCGTTGCCAATGCCGCCTCCGCCGCTCCCATCGTTTCTGCGGCGCATCCCCACCGCATCCAAAGCTACTCTATCTCCCTCTCCGGTACACTCGAAGGAACCGGCACCCGCTGGCAGGCCAGTTATCGCTGGCAGCCTGAGTCGGCAATCACTCCAGTCGCGGCCTTCGATACTCGCGCAAATGACCCTTATCTCAACCTCCATCTGCGCCAGCCCATTCGCCTCTGCCGCAACGGCAGCATGAAAATTGATGCTCTGCTGGATGTGCGAAACCTCCTAGCGGAGGGGTATCAACCCTACCTGACCAGCGACGGCACCGTGTTGATCTTCGCTCAGGACCAGCGCAATATCGGCGGCGGATTGGCCTTTACATTTTAGGCATCGAACCCCGGCCATGCTATGCCATCAGAGTTCCCCAAAAGCCTCAGAGCACATCGGACGAAATAGCGCCATTGCAGTTGGATTCAAGCCGCGCATGTGCTATATTTTTCAAGTGGGTTCTGGATTTTTGTACGCTTGTCAGGCCCGCAGCGACTGTGCATCAATCCCTCCGCGCATCGCCGTCGATTCACTCGGACGCGTAGCTCAACTGGCAGAGCATTCGGCTCTTAACCGACAGGTTGTAGGTTCGATTCCTACCGCGTCCACCATTTAGATTCAATGATTTACACCTCTTCTCAACTCCCCTAGAATCCTCAGAAATGGCCAACTGTGGGGACTTTTGTAGGGACTCTCCCTCAAAATCCTGAGTAATGTTGGGCATTGCCTCGCCCTCCTGACGCAATTCTTCGTCGGCAGACCTCCGCCTTCTCGCAACTGTCTCGAGCGCATCCCGCTTCGCTTGTGTGCGGATATGGCTGTAATGGGAGAGCATCTGCTTCGAGACGTGACCTGCGATGTCCATGATGGTTTGGTCCCCCGCGCCGGTCTCTGCCAGTTCCGTAATGAGGGTGTGCCGGTTGTCATGCCAGCGGCCTTGGACTCCCGCATTCCTGCGGACGTTTGCCCAAGAGGTCTTCAGAGTGGTCACCGGCCGGGTGGGATCGCTTGGGCGCGGGCTGCCGAACGGAAAGACATACCATTCGGCGCGAGACCCGGAAAAACGGTCCCTATACCAGGTAGCGTACTGATTGATGCTTTCCCGCAGGTCTGAGTTGAGAGGAATCGTTCGGCCCTCTCCTGCATCTGTCTTGCTTTTGCCAACCGTCAGGATGTTCTTCTCCAGATCGATCTGGCCCCAGGTCAGATTCTTCAACTCGGCGTCGCGGATTCCTGCATTCAGAGCCAGCATCAGCGCCGGATAGATATGCGGTGAGCGAGCTGCACGAGCGCATTCGAGCATCTTCGCCTTTTCCAGGTCGTTGTATGCTTTGCCAACGGTTTTGCGTACCTTGAGTTTGAGCAAGCGTTTCTTTTTGAGCCGGATGCGCAGCAGGTCGCCGGCGTCGTCCATAATCCGCAACAGAATGCCAACCTCGTCATTGACGGACTTCGGAGACGCATCTTCACGCAAGCGTTGGTCCTGGTATTCTTTGACCGTCTGTTCAGCCACTTCGACTATCATCAGGTCGCCTAGCAGCCGTTGCAGATGCAGCGCAGCGTAAGTTGCGAATCTGGCGGACCGAGGATTGCGAAGCCGGTAGCTTGCGAGAAAGTCAGTAGCAACTTCGTTGACAGTTCTGACACGTTCATGGCGCATATCTTCAAAGCTGTTGTATCCCTCGGCAAGTTCACGGCGCCGCCGTTGCTCCGCGGCCTTGGCAACAGTCTTCGACATGGATTTTGACGATTCCTGGATGCGCCGCCCAGAGAACCAGAACTCGTACCACCAAACATCACCACGACGAAAGAGGCTCATAAGAATGACTCCTGTTCTCCTGCCTATTCTTTTTCCGCAGGGGAAGATTCAAATGACAATGCGCGCCGGATCGTGCGCACATCGAGAAACATCCTTTGCGGGCCGCCGGCGGCTGCTTCTTCGACGGGAATGAAGCCGTAGCGTGCGTACCAACCCGTCTTGTCGGGATAAGCGTCGGTGACGATGCAGCGACAGCCAACCTCGTCGGCTACGCGCACGGTGATCTTGAGTGCCTCTGAGATCAAAGCGTGGCCCAGGCCCCTGCCGCTGAAACGCTCATCAACTGCGAGACGCGCAAGTAAGATCAATGGAAGATCGTAGGGCGGCAAACCGCGCACGAACTTCTTGGGGAACCGCTCACGCGGAACGCTGGAGGTTGCCAGCGTGAAGTAGCCGAGAACGGCGCTCGGCGCAGATTCATCCGCGGCTACATAGGTCACGCCGATGGACACTTTCTGCTGATTTATCCAGGCATGGCGCTTCAAGTAGTTGCTGAGCGGCTCGTCTCCGCAATCGAAGGACGCGACCTCATCGAATTCTTCGAGACGACGAATCGTGACAGCCACGTTAGCGCCTCATCGCCCGCACAAGGGCCTCAGTGGGTTCGGC
Source organism: uncultured Acidobacteriaceae bacterium (assembly GCA_963713645.1). Lineage (GTDB taxonomy): Bacteria > Acidobacteriota > Terriglobia > Terriglobales > Acidobacteriaceae > Telmatobacter. The sequence goes on from CAVQMQ010000027.1 coordinate 22,395, forward strand.
TGGCTGACCGGAAACAAGTTCCGAGAGGCTGCTCAGTTCTTTTTCTGTCCAGCGAATATCGACATGCGGCAATGTCACCTCAGGAGCTACTCGTTCCAGCCGGGGAAAGAGCAAAACCTTTCGTTCCCCGCTGGCGCTTTCGCTGACGATGCGATGTCCGCGCTTGCGTTCCGAGACCGCCCAACGAAAAAGAGTGAGCGCGTCGGTTAGGAAATCCGAGTTGCTGCTCATCTGCAACTCCACCTTGAGTGTGCGGACCATCTGATCTTCGGCGGGCGCAAGATCTGCCTGGAACTTCGTCTTGTGCGTCCTTTTCGGCGATGCGTTGGGCTTGCCATGAGGCCGCGCCGCTTGCTTCGATTTTGTCTTGACCGCTGAAGGCATCGGAGTACTCCTTATAACAGAATACTCGCTTTGTGGAATTATTTCGAGTGCTTTTAGATTCATTTCTCGCACCTCTCTGCCGCTCACATCCCCTAAGGAGTGTTGGCTCTTCTGGTCAAGCGGCACATCTTTTTCATCCCGTGCGTCTTAACAAGGAGGTTTCACGCACAGATCGTGGTTTGATTCTTTGGCCGGGATCGTCGCCGCCAGAGGGTTGAGCCTCCTCCCAACGGTTCAACTCCTCCTCGTCGTATCGAACCAGAGACCCGAACTTGCGGAATTTTGGTCCACGGTTTTCAAGTCGCCACCGGCGTAAGGTGGCAAGGCTGATGCACGTTCGTTCCGCGACTTGAATCTCTGTCAGGTATCGTTCATTCATAATTTCTGTCACCTCCGTTTCGCTCTTCTGATTTCTGCTGCTCAAGGCAAATCGCGCTTGCGCTCCTTTGCCAACCGTGCAACAGACCATCGCATCTTGTCCAATAACTTTTTGGAAGTGGGTCATAACTTTTTGGATTTGTCTGTGGCCTTCGCAGGTCAGGTTGAAAGGACCATCCGCCGGAGCTTTGAGCGGGCGATGCGTCGAAATCGTCTTTTTTCCTAGCGATAGAGACAAAACCAAAAATCTTGCGTCAATATGAAATAAATGCACGCGGGATGTACAGCCCGAAGCCAGATTGCCCGTTTTTACCGGGTGCGAGGAATTGTGCGTGATCGGACCGCCCGGCTTGATTTGATTATGCCTTGGAATAGCCGCGAGCCGAGGTACGCCCTTTATGGCCGATGGGCAGTTCAGAATCCGCGATATGGAAATCGTCGTTGCCCTTCATGAAGAGGGCAACATGACCCAGGCCGCTGCCGCGCAATGGCAAGGATGTTGCCAAAGCTGTAATTGTGGAATCGCGCCATTGCTCCGAGATAAGCGGTCAAGGTTTCGCTCTTGCCCGCCTCAAGCTGCTGGATGAGAAAATCCACGGCTTGCTTGATGACAAGCTGTGTTGGGTTGTCTTTCTGGCTGGTGCGCTGTTGGTAAGGCGACGTGCTGCGCTCGGTGCGCTGCGCCGCATTTTTCCTGTGCGGCGTGGTGGTGGCGGTGTTGGTGCTGGTGTAAGGCATGATGTTCGCTCTCCTGTGGTGCCCGCGTGGGGCGAGATTCTGAAGGAGGGCGTCTGCCTCAAACCCAATTCCTTTGTTTGAGTGCCCCCGCTTCATGTCTTGCGTGGCGGGCAGGGGCGCGGAGGGTTCGGTCAAGGGCGCGGCTTTTCGCGTTCATCGAAGCGCAGCGGAGACCCTTGACGGGTTCCGACCGCCTCTGCCATAAAGCCGCATGAAGCGGGGGCACTTGAACGAAGAAGAAATTAGGTTCTCTTCCGAATGGATTTGGGGAGGGGCGTTGCGGGGAAGGAACGACCCCGCTGGGATGGGTAGCGGAAGACGTTGGTATTATCTGCGGCTGAAGTGAGGGAAGGATCGCCTTCCCTACAAGACACAAAAGGCTTCGTTGAGCAGAATGGTGATTATCGCCTTCTGATTCCGATGGAAAGTCTGCGCATTTGAATGTAGTTTTTTTGAATAGATATCTATGCAGATGAATAGGTTGAAAGCGATAGGTGGATATTTCAGACACCGTCTGAAATATCGGCTGTCAGTTGGACTCAACTTCGCTCCATTGGAGGCCAGGAGTCCAGTGGTGGGCGGTTGAGTAGGGTATCGCTGGCGCGTCGATGCAAGGCAAGATGAAGGCACGAGAAGAGCGCCAACCTCTTCGAGCGATGCTGCCTTGCTCGCTGGGTAAAGCCGGCTGACGAAGGCATTCCATTGCAGCTTTTTCTGCGGATCGTCGAGGAATTCCTCGGTCAAAGCGAATGGAATGCCCTGCGGGATTGCGACTTTTCGCCGCTCAAAGGACGCAAGGATGGCCATTTGCAACGCGGCCAAGTCAAAGTCCCAAGTGGTAGCCATGAACCAAATGTCGTAGAAGTCCTTCATGCGGCTATTGCGAATATCCAGCACTACCATTGCACAGAATTTCTCCGCGATGGCAGCTTCGCGCGGATAGGCGCGGATGAGCGGCGCTTCCATCGGCAGGAGCACGGGAAACGAAGCGAATTCTGGTTCTGGATAGACAGCGTCGCCAAATCCAATATCGATCTGCATTAGAATCCGCGCTCCGGCCAGAACAGCGTGGAACTTCACTTGGACACCATCGTACTCGTCTTCTTCTTTAATCCTTGCGCCCTCGACTGATTCCACGTTGAAGAGAATGCCGTCGTTCTCTTCGATCTTGCAGATGGCGCGAATTGTTTCCTCGACATCGCGAATGGCCGACGATCCCCATCCAAGCATGTCCAAGTCCTTCGTGGGCCGGTGAGTATCGCCAGTCCAGAGCGTAAAAAGTGTAGCGCCTTTTATTGCGAACTTGTCGCGGTAGGGCGAGCGGCCCAGACGATACAGGAATCGTTCGATCGCATATCTTCCAAGAACTCGCTGGTAGTCTTGGCCACGGCTTTGGGCCAGAGCAAGCAGACGTGCGCGGATGGAAGCCGCTGAATTCTTGGCTGGCTCGCGGGTCATAGTGCCTCCATGTAAGGACGGATGACGTTGCTCACTCGGCAGATTTTGGCATAGCGATAGATTTCATTGACGGTGGCTTTCTTCTGGCGGAGACAATCTTTGAGGGCTTCGATGGCAACGTCCAGACCGATCTTGTTGCGAAATTTGAAACAGTCTGCCACTGTCTTTGCGGCGGAATAGACGCGCACAGTAACGCCCTCAACCGAATGCTTTTCGATGCCTTCGGAAAGTGAAGGCTCCGTGAGGCGAACGACCCGGAGCGATGGCGAGATGATGGCAGGCTTCCTTGCCCCTTTGCCGAGAGCAATCCAGACAGAGGCAGGGCTTTGTGTCGTGATTTCGTGGAACGCCAGCGCGGAAAGCAGGCACAGGACCGCCTCGGGAACACGCTTTGCCACCTCGGCGTAGGAGTGGCGCTCCGTGACCGCCGCGTCTGGCAGCGTATAGATTCCGCGGCCCGTCCGGCCGAGTTTGCCTTGGCGGTAAAGGCGAATGAGGTATTCGCGCGGGACGCCGATGGCCTCGATCTCGCGGGGCCTCACGATTCCGTGTTGGCGGACATACTGCATGGTTCTCTCAAATGGTTTCGTTGTGCTCATGGCGTCAATCCGTCATTAGTTAATCACTTGTAATGACGAATTGCAACAAGTATCATGCCTGTGCTGAATTTTCCAGACTGTGTCTGGCGAATTCAGATTTTGCAGACACCGTCTGCAAAATCTCGTTGGGCTGGGTTCACATCATCCCGATTCCCTGGGCAATGGATGGCGGCTGGATTTCCAGCGCGGATGTCTTTGATACATCGGCGCTGAGTTGCGGACTGAGCTTGGTCATGTCGTCGGTGAAGAGCGTGGCCTCATGGCTGGCACGGGAAATGGAGACGTAGCCGAAGCGGGAGTTGAGCAGGTCCGGGTGGACGCCGGTATCGGCATTCACAAGGACGCGCTCGGCGGTGAGGCCCTGGGAACTGTGGCTGGTGACGGCGTAACCGTGGTCGAAATGGCGGTGGTCGTGAGCGTTGAATTCGACCTGGCGGTTGTTGTCAAGACGAGCTGCAATCAGTCCGTCCGACGCAATGGATTCGATGGCGGCAAGATCGCGATTGGCAACGCCGAGCGACTTGTCCGGCGCGGTGAATTGGATGCGGTCGCCGACGGAAAACTCGCGCTCGATCTCGCGATAGACGCTAACGCCAGTCAAGCGGCGCGGATCGTAAGTGGCCTGTTCACCGGAGAGTTTTTCGACGGTGAGCAGGTTGGCCGCAGAGTCGATACCGACAACCTGACCGTAGGTTCCGGCTTCGATTCCAGTGGACTTGCTGCCACGCGAATAGCGCACCACATCGTTGATCTCGTAGTGGCTCGCCCAGGAGCGTTCAGCGCCGGTCATGTCCTGGCGCTGAACGAGCACACGGAAGGTGTGGTCCTCCGGCGCAAGCGTTCCGTTGGCCTTCAACTCTGTGCGGACGGCGACATTCAATTCGCGGCGCGAGGCATTGTCGGGCGAGACGATTAGAGTTTTGTCTGGGGACTCGACATAGCTTTTGGCGATGGCGCGGATGCGCTCTTCGGTGCCGGGAATCTCTTTCACGCGGCCTTGCTGTTGGAGGGATTCAAGGGCGGCGGAGACCTGGCCCTTGGCCAGCAATTCGACGGCGGATTTGAGTGCTGGATCTTTCTGGCGCACGATCTCATCGAGTTTGGCCGTGCGCATTCCGACCTCTTGCAACTGCTCGAAAGGGCGGCCTGCTTCGACGCCCTGATGCTGGCGAATATCCCCAATAAGGAGCACGCGGTCTTGCGGACCGAGGCGCGCAAGAAACTCGCGCATCTGGTTGGTGCTGGCGAGACTGGATTCATCGACGAAATAGAAATGTTTTTGTTGCTGCGCGGCGGGATCGGGCGAACGCGCAAGGAAACCTTGCAGTGTGCTGGCATCGACGCCAGCGTCTCCGAGCTGGCGAGCTGCGCGAGAGGTCGGGGCGAAGCCCTCGACGGCGTATCCATTCGATTCGGCGGCGCTGCGAACCACGGAAAGCGTGGTCGTCTTGCCCGCGCCGGCAAAGCCTTGAATACCCTGGATGCGGTCGGGGGTGCTCAGAACATCTTCGACCACAGACTGCTGGGCGCGATTGAGATGCGCGTGCTGGTCGGCCACATTGACGGCTTGCATCCGTGACAAAACAGGCTCGATCTGATTCTTTCCGTCGTGTACACGGCGAACAATTTCATGCTCAGCCTCGATGGTCTTCGCGGTGGTGAACTGCCGCGCCGGTTGGTTTTGCAACCGCTCGACAATCTGAAACTCTCCTAATGCAAGGCGGGCATCAAGATTGCTGCGCACCTGGGCGTAAGTGATGTCACCCATGCCACGACGGAGACCATCCCGGATCAATGCCCGCTCATCGACCACTGCCTCGCGCTCGAAGTTCTTGTCACGGGAGAACGTGAGTGATTCCCGCACGCGGTCAATGGTATTGACTGGCTTCTCCTGGTGCTCAAGCCGTTCGCGGGCGGCGCGCACGACAGCCTCGGCCTGGTTTCCGAAGTCGGCAGCGAGTTTGCGATGCGCAGCCATGACCTCGCCGGGAGAGTGAATCTCCTTGCGGTCGCGGGTGGAGTGGGCGGCGATCTCCGCGGCCTCGGAACCCGTGCGCCCGGTGCGCTCCAGATACCCGCGAATCTGCTGACTGCGCGGGCTGGACGCGTCAAGATACTCCTGCGTGTATCCCTTGATCTCTGGCGCTCCGCTGCGGCCAACGGTGATTTCGTAGCCGACTTGGCGAAGTTGGTACGTCAGTTCCGATTGATAGACAGCAGTAGCGAACTGCTGGGATGCGAAGAGGCTCTGCGGCTGAATGGCGCGGGACTGGCCGTTGTCCCGCTCGGTGACATTGAAGATGTAATAATTCGTCAAAACGTGCGATAGAACGTTCATCGCGGCTGCCGCTACGACCTTGTAGAAGCTGAATCCGAGATACGCCTTCAGCCATCCCCAGAACAACCAGTCCAGCTTGTTGAAGACAAGGAACGGAATGAAGAGCGGGCCGAGCAATCCGATGATGGTTGAAGCGATTGCGCCGTAGGCAAGAATCGCGGAAACAATCGCCGCAAGGACCGCCAAAAGGAACTGCACAACGAAGTACACAATGGAGTAGCAAGGGGACATGATGCTGGTCAGCATCGAAGGGCCGGTCTTCGACGAAGCCGCATGGATATGGTTAAGCATTGTCGCCGATCCATCCGCCCCAATGACGTTGACGAGATTGGATGTGCCGCCGTCGATGAATCCCTTGATGGAGAAGCCAAGGCCGGGGATTGCGCTGTCGTAGAAGTTCACCATCGCATAAGCGAAAGTGAGCAGCATGAAGAGGCCGACAAATCGCCCGACGTTGAATCCGGCTCCGCCCTGTGATGAGGCCAGTGCTTCCTGCACGCCGAACCAGACCAGCATCATGGTTGCCAGCGCGACTACGATGTGAATTCCCATCGCAGTAATAGAGGGTGCCGCCGTTGCAGCGAGCGACTGGCACCCCTGTGCAATAAAGTCGAAGAGACCTGTGCCCATTCCGCACCTCTTGTTTGTTGCTGCGTACGATGTTTACGGTGTCAGCTCAGTACGCTTGCGTGAGCAAGTTGGCCGCGCCGCTGTTGGTTGTGGCGACATTGGCGTTGTAGTAGCTTTCGTATCCCGATGAATCGCGGAATGCCGACTTCATAGCGTCCTGTTGCTGCTTCTGCGCGATGATCTGTTGCAGGGCAAGATTGGCGTTGATCTGATTGGCGTCCTGTTGGGTGCGGAGTTCCAGAAGCAGAGCCTGATTGATCCGTTGAAGCGTGGCCATGATGGTCTGCTGCGATGCGTCCTGACTCAGCGACGCGTTCTCCAGATTGGTGATGTCATTCTGTCGGGAAATCTGGTTGGCGCGGATCGTTCCAAGCACTTGCAAATTGGTGCTCATCACGGAGTCGCCCAGGTCGATGGTCGCGCCCTGCGCGGCGATCTGCTGCTGGCCGGCATAGCTGGCCGTCGCGTAGCCGGGAATGACACTCGAAGTCCGCGGAACGGATGCCTGTTGATAAGAGGCTGTCGCCCCCGTCCCGGTATTCGATGCATTGAGCCATCCCATCGAATTCCCATAGGTATTCGAGATCTGCTGCATCAGCATCAAGTCGCTGCGAGGAGACAGAAACCGCTGATACAGCATCGTCGGCGCGATGACCATCTGGTGATAGAGGTTGTATTGCTGCTGCACGGTGTTGTACATCTGAAGTGCTGTTGTGGCGATCTTGACGGTGTTGGTAAAGATTTTTGTTCCGTTCTCGATCTGTTGGGCTTCATTGGCAAGCGATTGTTCTTCATGCTCGATCTGCACGATGGCGTGGCCGGATTGCGTGGGATCGAAGACGATGCCTGAACCGAACTGCGCGTGCGCGGCGGGCTGCAAGGCCGCCGCAAGTCCGATGGCAATTGTGGGGATGATTAGCTTTCTCATGGCGTGCTCCTCTCGTTTGCATTTGTGGTGGTTGAGCGGCGCGCTGACCTTACTGCTGCGCCGCAAGAATTTGTTGTTGAATCTCCGCAAGATGGTCAGACTGAGGTTTGCACCGGGCATCCCGTTCTTTCTTTCTGGTTTCGAGAGTTGCCATCTCTTCGTTGGATAGCTTCTTCCCGGTCAGCATTCTCGCCGAACCTGTGGTCTCTTCGTCCAAACAATCCTTGGCGTAGGCTGGGTATTCAGCGTTGTACTGGGCCTGCAACCGCTCGACCTTCTTTGCCTTGCTCTCGCAGCCTGCAAGGGTAATTGCACAGATAAGCAATAGAATTTTGAGTCGCATATTGAAAAGCTCCTTAGAACGTCTGTGGGATTCTGTGGTTCTCATACGCGGGCAGTAACATATCCTGCGTAAAGTAGACCTTCACGCGATGCCCCTCCCGAATCGTGATGGTTGGCGGTATCTGCATGAATCGGTCCAGAATGGTGTTTGCCGACTGCGAGACGCTGCCAGCGGTGCCAGTGGTGAAAGCCTGAGAGCCACTGGTTGAGATGGTTCCGCCGCCCTGCGTAATCTCGCCCGCACCGGCAATAACACCCAATGCAATAGACGCTCCAAAGATTTCAAAGTAGTGGTTGTTGACCTTGTCCTTCAGCCCCTCTTCGCCGATCTGATCGAGACCGTGAAACTGGTCGAGATCGACGGAGTAACCGTCGGGCATAATCAGGCGATGGAATACAACGGCCATGCGACGTTGCTGGCCGAAGCCTGCCGAGCCGATCTTCTTGGCCTCGCCCAGAACGACTGTGCCCTCGGGGATGATGACGTGCTGGTGATCGTGAGAGTACAGAGGATTCGAGACGAGTACCTTGACCGGCCCTGAAGCATCCCCATCCAGGCGATTCATCAATACCGTGTCGAGTACAGAACCTTCATAGACGAGATACGGTTGACCCACAGCCGTATCAATGTTTGCCTCCACTGGGCGTTTGTACCCGCTATCCTCAGCCGGTGGATCACCGGCTGTGCGTGGTGGAACAAGACTGGTGTCTTGCTGCCGCTGGCTCGCGGCCGGATACTGGGCCGCCGGTTGTTGAGGCGCTTGTTGCTGTGCTTGCACAGGAACAAGCGAATAGACAAGATTGGAAGCGAAGCGGGATTCATCTGCCCGCTCTCGCTCTTTCGCCGCGATCAATTGTGCCTGTTGTTGCTCCGGCGAAAGCTGGGGTTGTGCATTGTTCGGTTGCCCGTAACCGGCCTGGCCATAGCCCGCTTGCGGGCAGGGCTGGCCGGGAACGCAAGGCGCGGCAGCGCCAGTCGGTCCGTATGCCGATGCGGCAGCTTGCTGCGCGGGCGTCACAGCCGTGAGCCCGGAATTTGCCGCAAGCGCAGGATCACCGCCGGTTGCAGTGTTGGCCGCGGCTTGCTGCTGCTCCTTGTCGCGCTCGGCCTTGAGCTGGTTCTTCAAGTCCTGCACGTTGTTGTCGGTGTTGTCCTGGAGCGTGGGCTGCGGCGGTTGGCCTTTCACTACCTGCTGCTGGCCAGGCGTCTTCTTGGTCGTCGAACTGAAGAGCGCCGCGACGATCACCAGCAACGCCGCGCCAAGATAGACGAGGGACTTCAGGTGCTTTTGCAACACGCCCTTGGGATCGACCTTCGCCTGTCGCAACTCTGGCTCCTGCGATGGCTCTGTGGGTGGAATGACGTTGTCCTCAATCATGGCTATTATCCCTTCCGCGAAAACTCCATCCGCTTCTTGCCCAGCTCGACGTACCCAGAGTCCATGACCTTCGGGATGATGTAGGTTCCGTCGCGCAAGTCATAGGTAATGAGATTGGGTTTGCCGTCCTTCATCTCGTAGACGCTGAATTTCTCCGGCGCATTGGTCTTGATGTAGGTGAACTTGTCGTCGTGATAGATCGACTGAATATCGAAGGGCGCCTCGTTCTCCTTGTAGGTGTAGTCGAACTTTAACTGCACGGGATACGCGCTCTTGAATTCATCGACAGCCTGTTCGACGTGCGATTGCAGAGCGGCGATCTGTTGCCTGCTCTGCTCAAGCTGCGCTGCTGGCACGAACTGCGGAGGGCCGCTGGCCGCGATGATTGCCGAGCGGTCGGCAGGCTCGATCAACACCTTCAGGTCCGGTGCGGTGGAGGTTGTGGAAACATCTTCCAATGTGAACGAATAGATGTTGCCTTTGTCGGTAATGAGGTTAAGGTTGGAGCTGATGCCCGCCTTCGCCGGATGGACAAAGCAGAAGTTGCCCACCACATCGACAATCCAGAAATCCTTGTCGCCGGTCGCGGCCTCCATGATCTTCTCCGTAGGCGGAACCTCGATCAACGTCGTGTACTTCAACTTGGCGTGGATGGGAACGATGTCCTGCGAGTGGTACTGGACAGTGCGCGCCGACGCCTCCTGCGCGACGGCGGCGACGGACGAGAGAGCCAGGGCAAGCCCGGCGATGTAAATGTACTTGCTTGTCATGCGATAGCTCCTTTGGGGTTGGGATTTTGAGAACCAGCCACGCTGCGTGGCCGGAAGGGATGTTCTTCGGCGAGCCGGCGCAAGCCGTCGGCAATGCCGTATCGTGCAAAGTACTCGCGCTTCTTCAGGTTGTCGCGGGCGTTGTTGGTGGCCATCCAATGTGAAACAGAATCGACGTTCAATTGGACCTTCTTCGAGGTCTGCGCCTTGCGAATGAGCATCTGCCCAGGTGGGACGAGACCTGCGATCAGGTCAAGTTCTGTGTCGTTCAAATGAAACGCTTCCCGGTAAACGTCGCGGTTCATCTCCGGGTTGGCAAGAAATATCTTCGTCGGGCAACTTTCCGAGACGATTTGCAACATGCCCGACTCCTCAAGCTCCTTGATAGATTGCGTGGCCAAAATCATCGCGGCATTGTGCTTGCGCCATGTCTTCTGCGCCTGCACAACGTAGTTCCGTATCGTCTCGTTCTTGATAAACAGCCAAGCCTCATCGAGCAGGAACAACTTGAAGGTGGCGAGCTTTGCCGCGTCGGCAATCTCGTTGCTCGCCCGATGCAGGACATAGAAGAGCAGCGGCTCCAGCACATCGCGCGCATCGCCCCAGCCCGCGAAGTTGAATGTCTGGAAGCGGCTGAAGGAGAGCGTGTCCTCGGCGTTGTCGAACAAGAAGCCATGCTGACCGCCGCGAGTCCAACGATGCAGTCGTTCTTTCAATTCGCCGATGATGTCGGCGAAGTTGGAAAGCGTGCGCTGCGCCGGCTCCAGAACATAGACGCGCTCGATCGCATCCCACAGTTTGCGCTCCTCTTTGAAGTCGATCCGGTAACGCTGGGCAATTTCGTGACCTGAGCCCTCAATGAGCACACGAAAGAAACTGAAGAGGAATTGTAGGTTCTCTTTGGTCTGCGGAAGAGAGAACGGGTTGATGGTGAAGTCCCGCGCCTCCTGGCCGACATTCAGATAGCTACCTCCAAAGATCGAAGTGAGCGATTGGAAGCTGCCGCCGATGTCGAAGATGAATGTCAGCGGCGCGTACTTCTGCGCGTTTTGCAAAATGAAGTTGCAAAAGTACGATTTACCCGAGCCGGTCATCCCGAGGATGAGTGTGTGAGCGACCTCGCCGTTGTGCAAGTTCAAAAAGTATGGTGTGCTGTTGTCCGTCTCCAGCGCGGCAAGGTATTCCGAGCCCAGGTGCGCGTTCGTCTTCTCGCCCGGCAGTATCGTAAACAGGAACGAGAGATCGGCGTAGTTTGAATTTAGGAGATACAGCTTGCGCAGATTGAGGGCATAGTTGCCAGGGATCGTGGCGAAATAGGCATTGAGCTGGTTGTAGGTCTCGACGAAGAGATTGCCGTCGGCATTCGTAAAGACACCAGTGAACTCCCCGGCAAGATGCTCAAGTTCAGACCTCGAGCGCCCGTAAAGAACGATAGTCAGCGAGAAGTCGCCAAGCTGCTGCCCATCGCCCAATGCACGCAGGCAATCGCCAAGATTCTCAATGTCGGCCTGCTTCGATTCATCGACCAGTACATCCCGCGGATTCGTTTGCGAGGCGTCGTTGCCCATCTGGGAGATGAAGCCGGTCTTCGATACATTGAAATGGCGGCGGCGCTTGTTGACTTCCTTGCGCGCCTGCTCGGCCCCAAGGGGCGTCCATTCCGTGACGACATAGAAGTTCGCGGCAATTTTCAACAGAGAATCGAGCACAAGAGGCCGCGTTTCGGTAATGGCCTCCTTCATCGTCAACACACGAATGAAGTGATCGCCGACGCGCAGATGATCGCGCTCGGCCTCAATCGTGGAGTTCACAACCTGATAGTCGAGAAACTGCGTGGATTGCGGCTTGCCCGCAATCCGCCAGTCGTCGAAATTGAGCAGACGGCGAAAGAACGCGAACTGCTCCTGCTGGCTCAAGACGTTGATCTCGATGAAATCTCCGAGTTGCCGTGTGAAGGCCTGGACGCGCTGCTCCAGCACTGCAACACTACTTTGAATCTGCTCCCGCAGCAGCGTCTTCATTCTGCTGCCGGTAAACTGTGTCTTCAACTCGTCAAGAGCTCCAGAGGGATCACTGAACATGCGCGCCAGCGCAGCGCCAATGCCGGTCTTTGACCGCGTGCCTTCGAGAACGATGCAATAGAAGATTTTGATTTGATACAGCCGATCGCGCTTGGCCTCAAAGAACTGCCGCCGCTGGTTGATGGCGGCCTCTACGACTGGGTCTTCGTAATGCGCGAATGGAATCTCCGGCCGGTTCTGCTTGAAGAGATATTGATAGACGTGAAAGCCGGGGCCGAATGCTTTGAGTGCCGACTCCAACCGCTTGACGGCATACTCCTGCTCCGCATGGTCAAGGCTTTCGTAATCCACGCCGGAGACGCGCAGCACTATCCCCACGTCGCCGCTCTTCGTCAGAAACGCAGTCTCGTTCCAGAATCCGTAAAGATTGATGTGGTCATTCAGCGCAGCCGCTTCCTTCCATGGCTTGAGGACCTTGTCGAGTCGCAGCATTAGACCACCTCCACGCGCGGGACGCTTTGTTTCGCCGCGTCATAGCGCACGTTGTACCGCTCCGATTTTGCAAGGATGCGCAGGAAAGCCAGGTCGGTGTTCGTGACCCAATGCCCGAACGCAAAGCCGCCGACGAAGACGGCAATTCCGGCAACCAGGCTATTGAAGAGATTGAAGACGCCGACTGCGCCAACGCAGACGAAATAGAATAGCGTCCGCTCGACACCGAGGTATGTGAGGGGCTTGTGCAGGCTTTTGTAGACCCGATTCCTCCGACGGGTTGTAGTGTGTGTCTGCATCGTCGCCCCTCACAGCTTGAGAAATGGCTGGGTTGGTGTAGCTTTGCTGAACTGGTTTTTGGGGGTTTCTTACACGCCCCAAAGCCAAGTGAGTACGTTCGTGGCGAGCACGGCGATTCCCGTGCCGGCTGCAACACCGGCCAGGGTCTTCTTGGCTCCCGGTTCGCCATGCGCGAACTGGTAGCCGCCAACGACGATGGCGATCAAACTTGCGACCTTTGCAACCGTACCGGTGAACAGCGTCTGCATTGCGGTGAATCCGGTATCGAACGGCGACTGCGCCAGCGCGAGCGCCGGAAAAAGGATGAGCAGAGTGAAGAGGGTTATGCTGGGACGCATCTGGCGCAATCTGCCCGTGAGGGCAGGCTGCAACCGGTTGCAGGATATGAGCGTGGCAATCATCGGCACCTCCCGCGGCCCCGGTCGGGCCGCGATATGCCGTGAACGTAAGCCAGATTCGCTCGCCGCGTCCAATAACTTTTTGGAAGCAGGCGATAACTTTTTGGATTTTGAAGGAGTGATCCGTCTCGCACGATGGTACGCAGACGCGAGGTTCTCTCGTGTAGGCCGGAACTATAGGGTGCTTTTATTCATCTCTGTTCATTGTCTTTTCAATCATTTCGACAAAGGCAGGCGCATTGACTCGGAGCCTTGAAAGCAGGTAGTTCATCGGTTGGCCGATCGCGGCTGCTTGGGTTTCCAACGTTTGCATCACCGCAGACGGGGACATATCGTACAGACTCTTGAGAAAAGCTGATGGCCCTTGCGCCGTAATGGCGTACGGAGCAAGTGAGGAGCTTGGAAAATCCTTGAGGTTGTAGGTGACAATTACTTTCACGCCCGCTCGTGCAGCGGCGGCAAGGACATGACGATCCTTCGAGTGGTTGGTCATCGCGGGAATCAGATCCTCGTAGCCGTCGATCCATGCTTCCGGGAAGTGCCGCCGTATTTCATTTTCGCGGTATATCGCCTTTTGGGCAGAGAGATTGAACCTCTCCTGTAGAGTCCGGGTTACTTCAACCATGATCTGATCGGACCATTTCGGCAAGTAGAGGCGCGGGCCTGCTGCAAGGCGAAGCAACGTGTCTGCCAGCGGCATGGGAACAAGGACGCAGGCGTCCAATAGAACTGAAACGTCACGCTTCACTCGTCCGAGCCGCCTTCGGGAAAGGCATTCCGTTCATACAAGCCCGCTTCAAAAGCATCATGCGTCAGCCGATCCAACGCTGCAAGACGTTCCTTGTCACGCTTCTTTGCAAATGCGAGAACATCGCGCATGTAAACGCGGCGCTGGTTGCCAACTCGGTGGTGGGCCATCAGACCTGCCTCAAGCTGTTTGATGAAGAATGGACGCGACATTCCAAGGATGTCAGCCGCGCGCTGTGTCGTAATCGCCTGGTTATCGGGAACGAGCGTAATGGCCTGGCCGTGAGACATGAACCCAACTGCCGTTCTGAGAACCTCGAAAACAGTGCGGGGAAGTTCTATTCGCTCCCCGGCGGAAGTCACGAATGCAGGCACACCGCGATGCAATACCCGTTCAAGGGCCTGTACCTGTTGCTGCTCAGAATCAGGGAGTGTGATCGGTTTTTTCGCTGCAATGGCCATAGTGTTACAGGTTAGCATATACTCGAAATACTCGCAATGTGCGAAATAGTCGATGTGCGTTCATTCCTGCCTACTCGGGGATTTATTAACGACAAGAACGCGATTTCGAGGGTTCGATAAGGGTTCGATAAGCGTTCCTCAGGGTTCCAAAACGTCCTTTTGATGGCCAACCGTGCTCTTTAGTTTCAATCAGTTACGTCCGACGGGGTCTCTTGTAGTCACCTGACTGCTGGCCTTGAGTTTTAATGTACCGGGATATCCCCCGTCAGAGGAGCCTCAAGCGAACCAGCCCGTAGGGTGGCCAGGTCGTAAACCGCTATGCGCAGCGAGTTCTGGCCTGCGGGAAGATCAATTGGAAACCGAACATGAATACCGGTGGTCATAATCTGCGCATACTGCTCAGCCTTGAGTTTTAGCAGGAACGGTCGATCGAGGTCGTTCACGCACCTGGCCTCCGAATCATATGCCACGAGCGCGAATTCGATCTCTGCCTGATATACGCTACCCGCCGTTACCGTGAAAGCTAACTGGCGTGGATCGACTAGTACATCCACAATATAGCGATTAGGCGGCCCCTTAAGTGTCGCCGTCATCTCTCCGGCTGGACCATCGGGCAGCTTAGCACCCTTAAGCTGCGGATCGGTTGCCGGCAGCACGCGCGCCTGAAATAGGATTTGTGTCGAGGGCGGCGCGCCATGCAGGGTTGCCGCAACGACCGAGCTGGTCTTGCCGGGATTCACGGCCGATGGCTTATCGGAAGGGT
Organism: uncultured Acidobacteriaceae bacterium; assembly: GCA_963713645.1. Classification (GTDB taxonomy): domain Bacteria; phylum Acidobacteriota; class Terriglobia; order Terriglobales; family Acidobacteriaceae; genus Telmatobacter. The sequence goes on from CAVQMQ010000027.1 coordinate 37,522, forward strand.
TCGCATAGTACCCATGCCGGTAGGCTAGCTGCCATGCGTCGTTGTCCGCGCGAACCAAAATCTTATGAAACTTGGCATCGAGCTGTTTGATGGACGGTACATAGCCAATCGTGTAATAGCGGGCGCCTTTGTCTATGATGTCAGCCACAGCCTCCTTGAATCCGTTTGTATTGAGGTATGCCTGCCCCCCGGTCTGTTCAGCGATTTGTTTCATCGAGGCATGTTCAGAGATGGTCTGCTGCATGAACTTCATGTTGTCCTGCGCAACGCTGAGTTGCAAATTCCGGATCGACTGGTTGATGGTCGGAGCGTATTCGACGTCTGTCGTGGAAAGGTTCATAAGCCCACGGGCATCCACCGGATACACGGCTACGCGCGCGGCTGAAAGCAGTTGGCTGGTCTCCCGAACTTGCTCTAGATAGTTGCGCACGCTCCGGGTGGGGTCCTCCAGTGTAAGGTCGGGATCGAGCGAAATGGGGAAGGAGCCTGAGAACCAGATCAGATTCTTGCGGCCTGGGATGGCGCTCAGGTAGCGGGCAAGTTGCTGCAGGGCCTCCATCGTCATCTGGACGCGCTGGTCGGTATGAAAGGCCGCTGTGTCCGCCACGAACTGCTGCATTTGCATGATCGCATCTGGGTTTGAGCCCGAGTTTGTCATCTCGTCGACTGCGGAATTGAGGCTGTTGTCGGCCTCCGGATCGAGAATAACGGAGGGCTGCGGCGTCGCTTTAGGGTTTTGCAGTGCCTTGGCCAATCGGCTAGCGTCAGTGGTAAATCCCTCGATCATGCGAAGCCGCGAAGAGAGTGTAAAGACAGCCATTGAGGTGCCCGGCGGGATCTTACCCATATACAGAAGCATCTGGCGGCGCACGTAGATTTGGTCGGCCATGGGGGTGTTCAGCCCGTCCAGCAGGAGAACATCGACCGCTGTTGCCTCGGGAAAAGCGGGAACGTTTGAATAGGTGTTGGCCGGCATTACAACGGGCTCTGCGGAAGAACTCTGAACCGCGGCAGGCGTCCGTTCGTCGAAGGAGACAATGGTCTGTTCATGCCTATCGTCGAAGATATGAAATTGCTCTTTGCCGATGCCGTGAACAGCCTTGCCGCGGTCGGTGACTACCACATCCACTAACACTAAGTTTGCCTTGGCGTGCAGGACAGTTGGAGCCTTCTCTAAAGTGCCGCTCGCCCCCGCTGAGGAAGAGGATTGGGCCGAAGAAGCCGGTGGCGCGTTCCCTTGTCCGGCTGCCTGGGACGCGACAATGAGAAGGCAGGCACTAGATAAATGGGCGATGGAGAAGAGTGTGTGCATCGTTGATATCTCACAGGATCGGCAGCCCGAGGCTTCGATTATTCCGAAAGCCTCCACTTTGCTTTCGCATTTACTAGTCAATATACCCGGAATTGCCAACCGAGTCCAATTTTTTACTGTCATGCATATCGATCTTATTGACTCAGGCATAGCATAGAGGCACTATGAAGCTTTTTGCGAAACATAAGACCAACTATTTCTTTATTCTAGGAGCTTGTTGAAAAAGGGTTCTTGATCCCGGAATATGGCAAGAATCGGCATGCCAAAGCCATCTCCGATGTCGCTCCGATCGTTCTACGGGCATTCTGGCGCGGTTCCATTTTTCACGTGCGGGAACACTTCACGTTTTTCAACAAGCTCCTAGATGTATGACGTACTCTCTTCCTCAATTTGTTTGTGTTGTCCTTTGCGGATTAGCCTTCCGGAAATCACTATCATATCAACCACAGAGTGTAAAAGCGCCCCCCTTTCTCCTTTCAGGCGGGAGAGGTCTGCTGCATCATTCCGGCAAATGGTTGCTTTCAAGAAAGTTCCTAGTCCACTGCTGTCCGGTTAAAAGTCGAACAGAATGAGTTGGTTGGAGTTTGGAGTTAGTTGACTGGTGTAGTGCTTCTGCTGAAGTGCCTGTGAAATGGGCATTTTCTCGAACAGAGTTACCGAGAGTACTTGCAGCAAAGTGTAGAGCGAGCCGGGCAGTTCGAGCTTTTTCTTGACGATGGCGACCAGCAGGTAGACCGAGACGGCTATCCAGATCTGGGTCTTGACGGCGTTCTCGCTGCTTCCGAAGAAGGCCTTGATGCGCAGGTGTTGCTTGATCCACTTGAAGAACAGCTCGACTTGCCAACGGCTCTTGTAGAGGGCACAGATGGTAGCAGCGGGCAGCATGAACTGGTTAGTCAGGAAGACCAGATCCTTGCCGGTGTCCGAGTCGCGATAGCGAATGCGACGCAAATGGCCAGGGTAATCCTTGCGGCTGTCGTAGCCGTTGAGGGCAATAGATTGGTCAGCAAGAATGCCGGTCTGCTTGTCCACCTGTTGGGAGTAGATGCGGCTGGCATCGAGGTTACGCTTTGCGCGTGTGACAAAGAACGCTGAGGACAAATGGATGCGATAGAGTCGGGCGTAATCGAGATAACCGCGATCCATGACGTAGTAAGCGCCGGGTTGCGGGATGATTTCGTCGAGGATGTTGACGTCGTGCACATCGCCAGTGGTGACGCGGATAAACGTTGGTATGTTGCCGCGCAGATCGAGCAGCGTATGCATCTTGACTGCGGATTTGGTGGAGCGGAAATGCGCCCAGGGGAACAGGCTCAGGCACAGGTCGATGGTGGTCGAGTCCAATGCGTAAGCGGCGGCGTCGAGGTCCATGCCGAGATCTTCCTTGGCGTAGAGCTTGCGCGCCTGAAGCATCAATCGTTGCGCCAACTCCGCGTAAATACGCCAATCGCGGCTCTCGTTGGCCTCTGCCAAAGTGGAACGCCGAACGGGAGAACGAAAGCCCATGGGGTAGAGCTTAGCGGGCTGTGCGCTGAGACAAGCCTCGATGTCGCGCAGGCTCTCGCGATAGGTCAACTGGGCAAAAGCCATGGCACGGAACTGCTCGGCGCAGTTGAGGCTGCGCACCCGACGGTCGCCGCCATAACGGGCTACGCTGCGGGCAAACGACGTCCAGGGAAGGAAATCCATCAACTGAGCAAACAGCACCTTGCCAGCGTTCACCGCCGCCTCCAGAAAACATCTCTGGAATCAGCATCGCGGCAATTTCAAATCGACACCACCCGAAAACGCTCGCAACCATCCGCACATCAGGCGGTTGCGGCCAGCAAGCTAGTCGTTAACCGGACAGCAGTGTTCCTAGTCAGCAAATTCATTGATGCGCACTTGACGCAGAGGCAGTACAGTGCTAGTTCTAAAAGTAGTAAAATTACATTGCGACTTGCATGAATGCGGAAGACTCTCGATGTCACTTCGGAATGGAGCGTCTCCAGTCCGATGCGCTCCGCACTGTCCGGGTCTGGTAACGGCTTCTCAATTCTAATGGCCTCCTAGAAAACGCTTTACCAGTTCACATTTGGCTCATTGTCAAAACGTAGTTCATGGAGTGTTGAAGGATGTTGAGTGACACCGCCAGCGCTGGAGTTTGGTCTAGATCGGAATGCTTCCAGTTTGGCCTACTTCCACAAAACTGGTCCTGAAATTCTCTCTCTGTGTTCGCCGTAATAGTCAGCTCCAGGATGAAGATGACCGACCAAAGTATTATCGACAGAGTAACGAAAGCGCTCGGGCTACTGGGCCTACCTCCAGGGGATTGCATTTTGGTCTACGGCTCTCGCCTTGCTCTGACCTCAGACGGCTACAGTGACATTGACATCCTCGTCGTTTCATCGTCAGTTATGTCGCACAGATTTGTGACTTTGGAGATCGGCGGCATTCTACTAGATTTGGAGATACTCTCGCCGCTGACTGCGTGGAACTCCTTAAAGAAGGACCGTTGGAGGAATAATCATCGTCTTTTCGCGTTCAGCACTGGCCGCCCACTGTTCGACGACAGTGGGATCCTCGCTTTCCTTCAGCGACATGCAAAGGATCTCTGGCGGGAAGGGACTGGCCCACATAATGCGGCGATTAGACTCTCCCTAGAAAATAGCATCTCTAAGCTTCTCGGAATAGCTCGAAAGGTCTCTTCCCGTCTCGCGGCGACACCCGTTCCACGCGCGCAATCACTTCTCCTCACTGCATATTTAGATTCCACACATGCCTTACTTGCCGAGGCCTATACGAGGGCCAATGAAAGGTGGTGGTACCCAGCTTGGGTAATCCCAAAGCTAGAGCCGGACGACTTTTACAGCGAATTGTTGTCTCTCTATATGATTTACTTTGAAGCCGTCGATGTTTCCGACAAGTACCGCTGCATTGAATCTATGGCTGCTCGTTGCTTCGAGAGGCTCAAAGAAGGCGATCACTCGTAGTTTGAAGAGAATCAAGATGGATAGGGTTCTTGAGGGAGAAGGAGAAGGCCTCTGTTTACGACGTGCCTTAGACCCGTAAAGTCAACAATCACCTGTTTCTCAGTTTTGGAGTTCATGATCGAAACAAAGAACACAATTTCTCGTAATTCGTAAGCGTCCGAAGCTCCCATCCACTGCCTGCATAACCGCCACAGTTGACTCTTATCGGAGAATCGAAGCGTCCACTTAAAAATAAGTGGACGCTTCGATAAGCGTTATAGCTGAGCAAATTCAGTTGATTTTGCAGGCAGGGTCGGTCGCTGCGGCCAGGTTCCAGGGCAGCAGTTGTTCGATTTGGCTGATTGAATGATCGGCGATCCTGGCGAGCACGGTGCGGAGATACAGCTCCGGGTCAATGCCGTTCAGCTTGGCTGAGCCGATCAGGGAATAGATCGCGGCAGCGCGTTCGCCGCCCGAGTCGGCTCCGGCAAAAAGATAATTCTTTCTTCCTAACGCCACACATCGCAACGCACGTTCCGCCGGGTTGTTGTCGATCTCAAGCAGCCCATCATCGGTGTAGCGCACAAGCGCACGCCAGCGCGTAAGCGCGTAACGGATCGCGCCCGCTGTTTCGCTCTTCGGCGAAAGCCGCTCAAGCGATTGCTTCATCCAGCTTTGCAACTCATCGAGCAGTGGGCGAGCACGCGACTGGCGCACTTCGTATCGATGTGCAATGGACATGCCGCGAATCTCCTCTTCGATTCCATAGAGCGCGCCGACGCGGTTGAGCGCTTCGGTTGTTGCCGGCGAGGGATGCGCCGCATGAATCTCGAAGAACTTGCGTCGCGTGTGCGCCCAACAGGCGGCCTCATAAATCGTGCCGCCTTCGTAGAGGTGATGAAATCCCGCGTAGGCATCGACCTGCAACGCACCCTTGAAGTGTTTCAGATGCTTGCGCGGATGCTCGCCCTTGCGATCCGGCGAGTAGGCGAACCACACAGCGGGCGCGGTCGTTTCACCGGCTGTGCGTTCATCGCGCACATAAGTCCAGAGTCTGCCGGTCTTGGTTTTGCCGTTGCCCGGCGCGAGCACCGGAACCGGCGTATCATCGGCATGAATCTTCGGCGCGGCGAGAACATGCTTGCGCAGTGCTTTAACCAGCGGCGCGAGCAACTCGCTCGACGCACCGACCCAATCAGCCAGCGTGGAGCGCTCGATCTCAACACCCTGCCGTGCATAGATCTCCGACTGGCGATAGAGTGGCAAATGATCGGCAAACTTCGAGACAAGAACATGCGCAAGCAGCGCGGGTCCGGCGAGTCCGCGCTCGATGGGCCGCGACGGCGCGGGAGCCTCGACCACGCGCTCGCACTGCTTGCAGGCGAACTTGGGCCGCACATGGCGAATGACCTTGAAGTTCTCCGGCACATACTCCAGTTGCTCGCTCACGTCTTCGCCAAAGTGCTTCAACGCGCCACCGCAATCGGGACAGCATGTGTGCTCGGGCGTGTGCATAGTGACTTCGCGCGGAAGGTGCTCGGGCAAGGGCCTGCGCTTGGGGCGCGGCTTCGGCTCGGCTTGCGGACACGCAGCATCTGCAACGGTCTCCGCTGCCGCCTGCGCCGTCTCCAACTCTTCCAGTTCGAGTTCAAGCTGCTCTAGTTGAACGACGATCTTCTCACTCTTCTTGCCAAAGATCGTACGTCGCAGCTTCTCGATGACCAGCTTCAGATGCTCGATCTGTTCGCTGCGCGAACTCAACTCGTGGCTCTGCTCGTCCAGCTTGCGCATTTGCGCGGTGAACTCGGCTTCGAGCGCGGCCAGTTCTTCTTCTTGCCTGGCCGCAGTCTCACGCTGCTGGCGCAACTGATCCAGAAGCAAAGCGCGATCATCGGACAACCGCATGGCCAGCGCCTTCAACGCTACGTTATCCAACTGATCGAGATCGGGAAGAGCAATGATCGCCACGCCTTGAGTATGCCACGATGCGCTGTGGAAATATACGCGAAGAACCGCATGAATACAGGTGATTATTATGCTTCGTCTAAACGGCCATAGGTGGCGCGAAGGTGCGCTGGGGGCGACGCCAATCAATACCTTCGAGCAGCATCGAGAGCTGCGCGCGGCTCAACGAAATGGTTCCTTCGGTGGCTTGCGGCCACACGAACCTCCCGCGCTCAAGCCTCTTTGCGAATAGACAAAGTCCATCACCATCGAACCAGAGAATTTTGATCGTATCGCCGCGACGGCCGCGAAAGACAAAAACGTGTCCAGAGTAAGGCTGCTGCTCAAGCACGGTCTGCACCTGCGCGCCCAGCCCTTGAAAGCCGCGTCGCATATCGGTCACGCCTGCCGCAATCCAGATCATCGTCCCAGTGCGCAGCTCGATCACCGGCGCAGGCTCTCCAGCACCGCGCGCAGAAGTGCGGCGTCGGTTCCATGCTCAACACGAATCGCCGCGCAGCCGGGAAGCTCGATGTGGATCGCGCAGGAAACTGGAGCAACAACAGACGGACTAGGCGACGAGGTTGGAGTTGGCGCCAGCGCATCCCGGCTCTCCGCACTCTTGCTCCGAGCCGCTTCTTCAGCGTTGCTTCTCTCTGTCGCCGCGAGAAGCACCGGCAATAAGACGCCGCACTGTTGCGCCGCTCCCCCCAACTCACCTCTGCGATAAGCGCGCCGCCAATCGAAGACCTGGTGCGCGTTGATGCTCTCGGCTCGCGCCACGCGCGAAACACTCATGCCAGGTTCAAATGTCCGCTCGACTATCCGTCGCTTCTCTGCTATCGACCGCCGCACACGAAGCCGACGCGATGTCACACTGCCCATCTCTATGCTCATGCCTCATACTCAGGCTTCAAGCCTGAGTAAAGGCAGATGGGAACTTCGGCTTTCAATTACCCACAAGTTGCCGTGGGGTATTGTCTGACGAGGTTCAGGACTCAAGGCGGATACTTATAGAGGGATAATGATCGATGCTGCACTGTTGTCATGGAGAGGCGGCGAAGCGGTTCAAGCAAAATTGAGCAGTGGGCAGAGGGCTGGATCGGCGAAGAGTTAAGGGAATGCCGGTTTCAGGATGCGAGGCATGGCAAGCGTCTGCGCGTAATGTTGGAACAGTTTTCGAATCGCATCGGGGGTAGCATTCCGTTTGCCTGTCAGGACTGGGCGAACACCAAGGCAGCATACCGACTGCTTTCCAGCAATCGGATCACAGAGCACGCAATCCTCGCCGGACACCTTGCAGCCACGCGGAGCCGATCTAGCGGCGGCGATGGGTCGCTATTGATTTTGCACGACATCACCACGTTCAGCTACAACCGCAGCGATATGGCGGCTGTCGGGATTACGCACAGGGCCTTTACCAAGAAAGATCGCAACGGGCTTCCTCAACACTATGTGGTTTGCGGCTTGCAGATGCATTCTGGCATGGTTGTAACTCCCGAAGGACTGCCTCTGGGGCTTGCCTCCATCCATTTCTGGACTCGGGATCGATTCAAGGGATGCACGGCGATGAAGAGAAAGATCAATCCCACACGGGTGCCGATCGAAGAAAAGGAGAGCCGACGATGGCTTGACGGTTTGCGAAGATCGTCAGCGCTGGTGGGTAGGCCGGAACGCTGCGTCCACATCGGAGATCGCGAGAGCGATATCTATGAGCTGTTCTGCGTGGCGGAAGAAGTTGGAACTCACTTCCTGGTGCGGACGTGTGTCGACCGCCTCGCCGGAGATGGCAAGCACACCATCGCCGACGAAATGGAGGAGACGCATGTCAAAGGACTGCACCGCATTGAGGTCCGCGACCGGAAGGGCGAGCTATGCGAGGCCGTCCTTGAAATCCGCTATCAAAGCTCGTGGTTTTGCCGCCAATTGGCAAGCAGAAGAGGTATCCTCAACTGACCGTGACGGTGATTCATGCTGTGGAGCGTGGTACTCCGAGTGATCGTGACAAAATCGATTGGAAACTGATGACTGACCTTCCGGTGGAATCACGCAAAGACGCCGTGGAGAAGCTGCAATGGTATGCGATGCGCTGCAAGATCGAAACCTTTCACAAGATACTGAAGTCCGGCTGCAAGGCGGAAGAGTCGAGGCTGCGCACTGCAGAACGGATCATCAACTTGATCGCCGTGCTCTGCATTCTTAGCTGGCGGATTTTCTGGATGACGATGATGAATCGCGTAGATCCATCTGCACCTCCGAACCTGGCCTTCACTTCGCTGGAACTGCAACTGCTTGATCAGCTGCACAAGGTTGGCAATGATCCTCCGACGGGATGTCTATCCGGCTATATCACCAAGTTGGCACGACTCGGCGGCTATCTGGCACGCGCTCACGACGCCCCTCCAGGAAATATGGTCATTTGGAGAGGTATCTCAAGACTCACTGATATCCAACTCGGCTTTCTCCTTGGTGCGCAACTTGTGGGTAATTGAAAGAACTTCGGACGCTTACCGTAATTCTAACGGAAAAGCCAACCGGTCTCTTGGCAGCCTACTTCCTCTTCAATCCCGTGAATGCCCGGAATCCTCTCATACACTTCTCTACTCGCCCATTTGTATTCCCCTGCATCGAAGAAGTCTAAACAGGACTGGACGAGGCCCGTTTCGCTAAGGGGACGATATCCAAGCTTCTCGAAGAGCTGATCACAGCATCGTGCCCTATCATAGTGAGATTGCAACGAGTCAAACAAGTCCTCGTAGAACAAGATGACATGCTTTGCGCGAATCTTGGTTAGAAGGTCACTCCGTCTTTGCGTAGCAATAACCAACTGTCTGAGACCTTCCCGAACCTCAGTAGGATTTATCGGAGGAAGGTATGCGCCATCGAGAAGTCTGAAGAACTCAATCTTTGCTCCAATCCAATACTTGATGTGTTTGCTGATATACCCAGAGACATATTGGCGAAGAACGTTTCGCCGTCGGAGTGCTATTACGAAGTCGACATGGTGAAGCAAATCGTCGTTTAACTCCTTCCGTCCCACAAATGGCCATCCATCCATAGGTTCCCATACGTGCTTTATTCCATTCCATCTGACACGCAGAAGATCTAGTGGATGCGCGACCGAGCCATCTCTCACCGCCAGCCGGTTGAACTCGCCAGAAAATCGGGCAGGATGGAAGGGTTCAACACAACAGGCAATATCTGGATGAACGTTCAGGATGTGACTTAATGTTGTACTCCCGGCCCGAGGGAAACTGTCAATCATGAACATGGGAGCCATCGTTTGGCGTCCCCCCTTTCTCATAGCCGCCCACAAAAGCTAAGAGAGCCACGTCATTTGCACTGAGAGTATCCGTCAGCGAATGAAGTCCTTGCCTGAGGCCTGCAATCAGAGTCCCACTTAACCCCAGACCAAGTCCTGCCATCCATAGCCGATGCCCTAGAAAGCCAGCCTGTGTGAGCATCGCCTCGTAATCTCGAGCGTCACCGCTTAGTGTGCCGCTGATCACAGCGATTAATGGTGTATCGTGAAAGCCCTCCTGCAAAAATAGCTGATCGACCTGTGCGGACTCGATAGAGGATCGGAGGCAGTCCAATCGGAGAGTGTTAACGTTGTATTGATATACTCCAGGGTTAATGTCTTCGCAGCGTTGCACCACAATAGTGATTTGCAATTGGGTGCTGACGAGCACGCCGTTAGCAAGAGATACACTGAAAAGCTTCTGAATGTCTTGCAGACGCAAGCATTTATTGGAAAAGTGACGCACCGACGAGCGCTGAGCAAGCACTCTGCCTAGCCCGCCGTTCCCATCATAGGTGTCTGAGGCCTTATGGGATAGGTCTCGCTTCCCAAGCATAGTAGTATAGAGGTATCTTGGAAAGACCTCATTGACATAAGTGCGTCTTCCAATTAGAGATTGAACTAGTAGTTCTGCAGCCAATGGGTCTGAAAGATCAATTGAATCAAGGCCTTCAGCATTAGCAAGATGAGGAGTACTTCCAATTGTTCTAGGCTTGTATCGTGATCTAGGCCGAGTTCCCGAAAGGCAGCAGATGTTAGTGATTACGTCGTCGCCGGTTCGTAACGCGAGTGCATTGCCAACACTCAGGGGCTGCCAATGACCAGCGCTCTCAATTGGCACGCATAATGCACGAGCCACCATAAACATTTGGCTGGTCGCTACTCCGGCATCAAAATGAAGCAGCTTATACGCGAATGTCCCATACTTGTGAGCTACTCGCTTGTAGGCTCCGGTGAGGACCACAAGGATGTCGTCGTCAACGTTCGACGCGATTGCCTCGGTTGCTTGTCGAAGATGTTCATGACCTATCAGATTGAGCCGCGCTAAGGCGTGTTGCTCCGGCAGATAGAAGAATACTCCTGGAGCAATGCCCTGAAGTTTTTTCACTATCACGTACGCTTCGCATGAGCCAAAATTGCCCGCAGTTGGCGCCCACCGACTAATCGCCGACTGCGTTATTGACTTAATTCCGACAGAGAGAGAGAGCATTGTAGCCAAAGATTCCAGGCTTGGAGACCTCCTCTTTCTCTGATCGCAGGCGAGTACATCCTTCATGCTAGCATCGAGAGAGATCTCAAACCGCGGCAATTCGTAGATTGCACTGTCCAAGAATAGTTTCGACGGAGCGCGCGTGACAATCAGCGACTTGAATGAAGCCATGGTGTGCTCCATAACCGGTCGTGCTGCTAGCGACTCCTCATACAATTGAGGGAGAGATCGTGCCAGATGATTACCTGACTGATTTGTTTCAGGAGTCGGATGAGCCGATAAATACCTGCGCGCACAGTTCGTACATTGTAGTGCCCTTGGCCACATTCGGGCCTGGCTCGTAATCTCGGACAGATTGAACCTCGTATAGAACGAGTGTTCAGAGCGTGGTTCAGTAAGGAGCCGGTTGGTTAGATCTGAAGCGAGGAAAGTGGCGAATATCAACAAGTTATTCTTATGTACTCCTTCTTCTTTACAGTTGCGCTCGGTGCCGTTCGCACGAAGTAGGCAACTGGTACAGAGCTGATGACCTGGAATAAAGCGGGGGCCGATCTCGACGAGACCAATTTGCATTCTAAAGCATGTGCGTAGCCATGCATTTGGTTGTTGACGCATCATATCATAATGCTGTTCTGCCGATGTTGCTTCTTCTGGCTCGGTCACGACTGAGACGAGCATTGCATCGTCTTGAGAAACAGTGCACTGTAGTTGATCTGGCTCAGCTATCATAACATCATTGAAACCATTAGATCTTAGAGCATCTGCTATGAGTACGCTCAGTTCGCGGCCTTCAGGATCATGCGCAAGTACTATTCGACGGTGCCTAAGCTTAGCTATCCATCTCGTTGACGCGGCCTCAGAGTAGAAACGGCGCAAGAAGGATACAGTGTTGTGGTGAGTGAAATGTGGATCCGATTTGGCCCGCGGAACAAAGATTCCCCACGCTACAAAAGTCTGGATAACCTCACATACTTGTTGAGGTGAAGCGTAGGGAATGCGATTGACAATTTCAGAAACGGTTCTCTGGCCGTTAACAAGAGGCAGCAGGACAGGAACCAATGATACGGAAAGCGGACCCGCCAGCAACTGAAGTTCCCGTCCACCATCTATCAGTATCCCATTCTCCGTTGGAATAACTGAGAACTCGCTTGCCAAATCAAGGATAATATCAGTATTCAGGTCAGATTGTATGGAAACTGTCATATTTCTCTCTCACAAGAAGGTCCACAAAGAAGCAAGATGCTTGCGAAGGTCAGCATGACTTCGAGTCTCCACTCGCCGTCGGAGGCCACAACGGTTACAATTGTCCAATCCAGTCGTTTCACGCGAACTAATGTCCAGGCTAATCATATCTGTTCTGATTAGTTGATTTGCTCTGCTCCCGCATGACCCCAGTCTCTCTAGTTCGTTGCTAAGTTGACAGGCTCCTAACATTGCAAGTGAGGACAGGAATCCGCGTGGACTCGCCGCTTGTGTTTTCGCATAGAACTCTCGCCTCCGGACCTCTAGAGGTGAACGAAGCGGCAAATCTAGCTCTTGCGCACTCCAGCATCTCCAGCATGTTTTGCCGCCGGGAACAACAATTGGACCAAGATACATGCCACAATCCTGGAGCCAAAGCGGTATAAAGGTTGTTCCATTCTGGTGGCTCTTCGAATCGATTGCTTCAGAAATGCTTGGAAGGAGGCTCCCGCTTACTAGAATCAAAACTGCAGAATTGGCTGACTCCACTGCAAGGATATAGTTGTGCAGGTCAAGTATCCGCACGTCTACATCAGACCTCAATCTATTGAGGTTTTCGGCAACAGATACTCCAAAATCGCCGACTGCGAATACAGTAACGGATCCACCGGCAGTTTTCGACATGTTTGTACCATCATGCAAATGGCTGTGGCCACGAGTTAAGATGCTCTTCCGGTCTTACCGCATATCCCATATTTAGTGGTGCGGTATACAGTCGTGAATGTGCTAGGTAGCGTGCGGCATGATGCAGTGAAAAGGGCTGTAGCTCTGGCACCAGTACTCGCACAACTCGGAGTTCGGAGCGAATCGCCTCATCTGTTGTTAGATCAACTACCACTGGTGTCATGCATAATTCTGTAAGCGTCTGTATCAGCCCAGGCAATGTCGTCTGCTTCTTCTTCGAAAGTGAGCTCAACGCAACCGACCGCTTTGACTCCAGGAGAAAAGAAAAGGCAGGTGCGTGGTCGGAGCGAGCCATGTAGGCAGCTCCATCGAGCAAGCCTGAGAATGTGCGGACATCTGCTGGAGGGACATACGGGACCCTGAAGGCGCGCTTCAGTGCCACCAAATCCCGGATAACCTTCGCCAGCGCCTCGTCATATGAAAGCGAGGTCGCGCATGCCACTATGGTTCGCGCACGCGGGTGGTACCGCGACGACTGAATTCCATAAATTGTTGGTATGCCCACATCTGTCGTCGCATCGAAGAAGTGATAAGAAATGTCTGCGCAGGCTCGCTGACAGCTGTCCCAGTATGGCTCCGCGAGTGGTCCGACACGGTCCACCTCTATGCGAGGCAACGGTAGCTGCTGAAGCCAGACAATCGCTATAGCATCTCGTTCAATCACTTCACAAAGTCCATTCAGGACTGCCTGCTCGTATGAGTGATGTGCTGCACAGCCAGTTGAAATGGGCAACCAGAAACGTTCTTGTGGCGCTTGCCAGCCCGCATGAGAGTACACCATCACTGCAGGAACCAGCATAGGCGTTCCATCTCGCAGGCGTGTTCCCTCAACCCATCTAATCGGCTCGATTGGCGATGCCTCACGGAGTGGGCAGTATGGGCTTTGTAATTCTCGCTCGCTGCATCTCGGCAGTTTTAATAGATCTAGTGCTTTGCCCGCAAGATCGACGAAGCGTGACCATATAATCTGTTCATCATAAAGAACTGCCGCCGAGTACCGCTCGATCATCTCTGCTACAGCGGGAATCAATGCACCATCAGGGGCAGACGCTATTCCCCACCCTTGCGCGGCAGAGACACGGCTACTCCTTTCCGGTGAACGTGAAAATGTTTGGCTCCTTAGGCTACGACTCGCCATAACTGTGCACAGCCGAGGTTCATCGGAATCCGTCCAAGCCGCTTCTATAATACTAGCGAAGCTAGCTGATCGAAGAGTTGACACCTGCTGCAGAAAAAGTGACACTGTTTGAAGTCCCTCGTGATTGATGCTCAGCAAATGCCGCTCACTTGACGCAGATAATATCCCCTGACATGGTAAACGATTACCCAATTCGATTAATCAACTGTAGCAACGGTTGTGAACTCTGCGTCCGATCAGCCCTCAGACTACACCCTGCGATCTCCCCAATCACTTTGAATACATGGAGTACCGCACAAATTCCTGGATGGAGTGGTCTTCTATCTCCCTATTGAGCAGCGGCATTTTGTGTAGACGGTAAGAAGTTTGCTGGAGGCGCAGCCGCAATCACTTGGACCGCATGTCGAAATTCTGGAAAGCTCTCATTTTGCAATGCCCCTTCAAGTCGAATTGTCGCATGCTGGCTAGCATAAGAACAGTCGGACAGTCCCCCATCACCCCGCGGCGCAGACGACTTCAGATCCTGTTGAAGCTTCGAGCTTAATTCTGCCGTTGTTCCGCCAAGTAATGGCACAAGAGACTGCGCCTCGGCGATGGCAGCGTTCCGTTCGCATGTATAGCGCTTAGCAAGACCGCCGAGATCATGCCCAACCTTTACTTGAGTTCTAAAAATCGCACAATCAATCTTTGCCGTAAGCAAGCTTGCGGTGACCAGTGACTTCACTCGATCACTTTCGGCATAAGCCAGGGCAAGTGGTGAAGAAATAATGCCTACTGATCCCGCAGAATGCTCCTCATAATGCGCGAGAGGAGTAACAAGAGCCACTTGAGATGGTTGTAAGACCGCAAAGAATCCTGGAAGCGGTATCGTAAGCGAGGGACCTGGAAATATGTCAGTATAGAACACCGACTGCTTCCCTGCTGTGTCGGTCTGTGTCCACTGAATCGACACAGCGGTTAGCCGTGCCCTAGATCCATTCACTAATAGTATGCTTGTTTTCCTTATTGCAGGGTATTGGGGAAGACTCATGACTTCTGGCATATGTTCTCGCAGGATGCTGTAGAAATCAGGATCCGTATTGCGTACCAGGAAAAAGGGTTGCCTGTGGTCCTTGTATGCCTCTGACGTCTGAGCCGACAGCTGCAGCATCGGGAAGATGGGTGCGGCTAATGCGACAAAGTATGCAAACAAGAGTCTGATATTCATCCGCTTCTCCTTGAACTCTCAATCTTCGAGTAGACGCCGTTGTCTGTTGAGATGGTAATCGGGACTGCACGGTAATTGCTGAGGGGAAATCCAAACCTGAGGCACGATGATGATGGCTTGAGCATCATCTATCCCACCTTGTGGTCAAGCTGAATCTTGAGAAGAGGTAGCCAGCACATCGCTGAACCGCCCTCAACTTCAGCAGCCACCACTACTACAACTGCTGCAACTATTGCAGCTACAATCACAACAACCGTATGCAGGATCGGGATTAAAGCATTGAGCGTGTATGCCGAGAGAACTGACAGCAATTTTTTGTAGCAGAGGCTCCGGGGCGCTCGCGCCATCAGAACCTGCGTGGATAACGCCGATCACAATGGTAGAAAGTCCCGGTTGACCTGGAACCGAGACCTTTGGGACCACACTCGCCCTTGCTATTAGCTCTTTGCCGAAGCTTGTACAGAGCATCACAAGATATACTGCCAGCTTGTACACCCTACGTCCGTGTCTCATATACGTCCCTCCAATTCATCTTGGGGAAGCTGGTCTGCCCGCCCGTTTAGGGAGCAATCCGCCGTTTCGTTGTAGCCTTCAAATCAAGCTAATGGTCGCGGCCCGGAAGATTATTGGGATTTCTTCTGCATTAACGGCGGTAATACAATGTTGATCGCGCCATCAGCACCAATCTTCGTCCGTGGCCTTAAGCTTACAAAGTATGTGTGGGTATCGTAGTCGTACAAAAAATCCCACATGAGCTGCACACTCGATGAGTCAGCAATCTGAGTGAGCAATTCTCTAGCTGGTAACTTTCCAGGGGTGATGACAACATGAGCCTGTATGAGAAAGTTGAAGGGAAGCGTTCCCAAAACCACCTTAACTCCACTGATCGACGATAGAACTCCAGCCAAGTCGCTCAGGGCGTCTAGGCTCCCGCGGGTTCCTGCAGCGACTGTAATTGGAGTCGCCAAGATGTCTGAGAAGGGGGCATTCGGATCTCTGGGATGGCCGACGACCTCAATATGCCCAGCACCCTCGATCCGAACTTCGAATCGGCCAGGATTATCCGATTTATTGTAATCCTCCACCACCTTTTCAATGACTTTCGCAGCAGAACTGGCGATGGCAGCATCCTCGACATAGGTGCTCTGAAACATTGCTCCAGCGGGCGCTCTTGACAAAACCCCCGGATGGCGGGCCTCCCAACGAGGATTATGATCGGGTACTGTTTCGCTTTCCCCAAATATAGGATCGTCGAAGTCAATAACCCAGCCGTATTCTCGCTCCATGGTCGTCAGTGCAATCCAAAGTGGACGAGGACTATTTGATGTAACCGTGGCGGTTCCGGTGCCATGCTTCACTGCGCCAGATCTCCAGAAGCTATCCGACGAAGATCCCTGCGCATGAACCCGAGTTGACTTGGTGGCGACGAGCAAGACAAGCATGACGATAACGGTAGACGATCTCATCGTTGACACCTCTCGTTGTTCAGAAGTTGATCACGTCGCAAACACCAGCTCTGCAGTTTGTCACAGTGCTCTCTGTAATTGTTACAGTTTGAATATTGAAAAAGTACGCCTGTAAGATGGCAGCGTTACAGGTCGTTTGGGAATACATAGTTTGCGGAATGTGATCTGTGCATGGAAGTGTTGCGTTGGCCCGGATCATATCGACCATGCCGGGCAAGTCACCGTCAGCGTCGGAACCCCACTGATTTGTGCCATTACTTGAAAGGCCATTAGGATCTGGGCCTCCAATGGTCCAAATCCCTCCACTGACACTGCTCACGGGAGGATATGGCGACTTGCTCCACCAGCAACCGTCCGTCCCGGGAGTTATGGTTCCCTCTTTAACCAAGAGACCATTCAAATTGTCACCGGCGGAATCCGATACGGTTTGCTGGAAGGCACTAATTGTAATGAGGTAGTGATTGACTACCGATGAGGTCTCTGTTGTCGGTCCGATACAACACTGTGCATGCACAAGTAGATTCGGGTAAGCGAGAACGACGAATGCGGATATGGCCAACAACATACATCTTAACGATAACAGCTTTTTCATTGAGAGTCCTCCATGCCGATGAGTATTCCCTTTCGTGAAAAGGCGCACCTCGATATTGGCGCTTCGAGGGTAGTTCTGCGAAAGGCTAGCGCTGATTGCCAAGAGGTCGTCAGTTATGAGGCGGTTAAGCGCCCCGTTCAGAAGCTGCATACAAGTTCATTATGAGAACCTGTCATTGTGAAACTGCGATCAGAGGTTAGGATTCGCCTCAATATCGACGGAATGGGTTCCGACTTCCTGAAGTGACTCCAGTTGAGTTGACGCGTGTGACGACTACCTACATTCGCCTGAACATCAGGTCAGGCAATCTCGCACCAACTGAATGTGAATGTAGCACTGTATCGACGCGTGAGGCAATCGTACAGGAGTATCATTTGTGGCGTAGAGAGTGGCCGAATTGCACAGATTCCTCAAGGACTCTCAGTGCGACAGGCGTAGTTCCAGTGGTTGCGCGAACAAAGCGATGGAAGGACTGCGGAGACCCGAAACCCAATTCAAAGGCAACTTCCTTAATGGATCGACCGGTACGTAATAGTAAAAGCGCCCGTTCGAGCAGTAGGCGGCGCTGGAGGGATCGAAAGCTGTGCCCCGTGGTGAGACGCACGCTCTTCTCGATCTTGTGACGGTCAACCCCGATTGTGCAGGCGATTTCGCTAAGGGACTTGCGACGCGTAGCGATGGCTTCCACGATTTGAGGAAGGAGTTTAGATGCCTCCTTTTGATATCGGGCGTCATATTTGGTCATGTGGCGCTTCCCGTCGCCCAACTTATCAACGGTCATACTCCGAAGGGCAGCCGCAACCCATAGGCCCGAAACACCGCTCACTATCAGGCCCTGCATCACTCGGTCCGCCGCATCATGCGCAGTCGAGCCGCTCGTGTCAACTGCAAGGTCGTAATTCTTTGGACTCTCGTAGGTATCTGAAATCCCTGTAAAATTACTGATCAATCCAAGACGTGCCTTGCGGTAGAGTCCCTTTGTATCCCTTCGTTCACACTCCTGAAGAGGGGTAGACACAAAAACCATGAAGAACTTTCCATGCTGCTCCACTGCTTGGCGGACCTCAAGACGGCTTTGATCGTACGGGGCGATGAATGAGCAGATGGCAATTCCCCCATGTTTGACGACCTCCGAAGCAATTGCTCCTGCGAACCGCAGGTTCGCCTCACGGCCTGATCGCGAGAAGCCAAGATTAGGCGATAGCCGCTGACGCAGATCGTCACCGTCCAGTAGGGTAACGCGGTACCCAAGTGTTTGAAAGCGATTGCCGAGTTCGTGAGCAACCGTGGTCTTTCCGGCACCTGATAGGCCCGTGAGGAATATCGCCAGCCCTTGCTCATTCACGGGCCTGAATGGGATAGTCCTCTGCATTTCACTTTCGATCATCGGATCACCCATTCGGAGACCTACTTGGCTGTCGGCCGAGGGGTAATCCGTTCGACTCGTCGCTCCTGTTCATCGCTCTTTTCCCCCTTCGGATCCCGAATTTGAAGTGGCGCGTCGGCTGCTTCTTTCAATCCTTTGACGGATAATCGTTTGCCACGTCTCGCTGACGCAGGCCTTGACTTCGCGGATGAACTCTCGATTCATAAACGACTTCGATGAAGACTCTGTAGATTTCGGGTGCGAGGAGCACTCGAACAAAGAGCATGAATTGCGCACTGGCCTAATCAAGCGGCTGCACCTGAGAGCTATTACAAGGAACGACGCATTGAGCTAACCGAGACACGCATTAGCAGAAAACCTCAGGGCCGGCACATGCGCCTAGACCGTGACGCTGTCTGCCTTGTGCATGGTCACTTAAGCAGTCTATATATATGCCGCATCAATCCGGCTGCCATTCAAGGGCGCAATGCATTGCGTCAACCAGGCTGTGCTGAATTCATGCAGATCATTCGATTACCAGTGGCTTGGTCGAACGGACGGGGCGCGTGAACTGGTTGGCCGCTTGGGACAGCCATCAATATATCCTCAGTCACGGTCTCAGCGATTTTTGTCGGCGAGGGCGAACCTTCGGTCAATACCGACGACCAAAGGGATAGAAGAAGGGTGATTCCAGCTAACAGGAGGAAAGGTCGCGCAGAAGAAGGGTGCTTCATGGGGAAAGTCTCCGCTTGAAATGCCTATCGTACCTAATTCCTGGATTGGAGTATGCCCATATAGCAAACCAATGTCAAGGAGTTATTTTCGCTATCTAAACATTGTGCCTGCTCCAGAAAGCATGGCTCCCAAGCACCGCACTGCGTTGTTCCAATAGGCACCCAATAATCGGCTCCGCTATCCCTTATAGTGTCAGGGTGCGCTATCCGCGCACCCTGATTTCAACAACTTACCAAACTCTGAGCCACTTCCACTACAGTAAAAGGGGGGAATTGGATCGACTTGCCGTGCCCGACCCCGAGAGGTGCGGGCGGATGCCGGAACTGCTCAAGGCCGCGCGGATACTACGCCGGGAAGTGGGTGACGAGTTCCTGATCGTCGGCTGCGTGCTGGGGCCCATGACCATGGCGACGCAACTCATGGGAGCGGAGAAGGCCCTCTTTTGTGCCGTGGACGAACCCGAGCAGTTTGGCCGGGTCCTCGACTTTGCCGCGGAAGTCGCCGTTTCCTTGGCCTGGCGCAGCTCGCGGCAGGCGCCCATCTGCCGGTGGTGTTCGACCCCGCCGCCTCGCCGGCGGTCATCCCACCCCAGTTTTTCCGGGAATTCGAGCTGCCGCGCCTGAAAAGGCTCTTCGCCGCATTCAAGTCGGCGGGCGCGCTTGCCGGCTGGCTGCACATCGCCGGTCCGGCCGAAACCATCTATCCGTACTATCCGGAGGCGGGAGTGGAGATAGCCAATCTCGATTATTGCGTCGATCCGCTTCGTGCCCGGCAGATTCTTCCCGCGACCTGCCTTGACGGCAACTTGAAACCGCTCTCGTTCGTCGAGGCGACGGCAAACTATATCGCCGCCGAGTCGGCCGGGCTTTTGGAGATGTTCGGTTCACGCGGCGGCTTTATCCTCTCATCCGGCTGCGAGATTCCGCCGGAATCGAAACCCGAGAACGTAGCCGCCATGGTCGCTTCGAGGTAATGGCGTGCCGGTTCTCACTGTAAAGCTCGCCGATGAAGATCGGCGGATAACGTTTGCGCCCGGCCGTTCCGCCCGTGAGCTCCTCGATGAAACCGACATCCGGGTCCGTGCAGGATGTAACGGCAGCGGGGCCTGCGGATTGTGCCGCATCAGGATCGCAGGGGGCAATGCGGGGGAACCTTCGGCGAACGAACTGGCCACCCTCGGAACCGGCCTGCTTTCACAGGGGGTACGGCTTGCATGCCAGGTCAAACCGGAGCATGACCTGGAGTTCGAGATTCTCAACCCGGCCCCGCCGTCCGCCTGGCGCTCCCTTGACACGGGATCGGGCACGTCTTCCCTGCCGGGTCCATCGCCGATGTCAGACCCGAAGGGGGAGCACCCGCTGGGGGTGAGCGTCGATCTGGGCACTACCCACCTGTCGATCACCCTGCTTGACCTTGCCTCCGGCCGCCGCCTGGCGGGGCGCCGCGGGCTGAATCCGCAGGAAACCGCCGGAGCCGACGTCATGACGCGCCTCATGGCGGCACAATCGGCACGAGGGGCGGAAAGGCTCAGCCGGAAGGTCATCGGAGCAATCGGCGACGGTATGCGCGACATCGCCGACCGCGAGGGGATCGACCTGCACCGGGTAGGGCGGGTCGTCCTCGTGGGCAATACCGCCATGCTTGCCATCCTGTCGGGGCGCAATCACCCGCTGCTCCTCCAGCCGCGCTACTGGACCGAAACCATCGACTGCCTCCCGAGGGAAACGGCCTCCTGGAGCGCAACCTGGGGGATCGGCCCGGTTGCGGCCATTAAGGTCATTCCTCCCCTGGCGGGCTTTGTCGGTTCCGACCTGCTCGCCGGCATTATTGCGACGCGCCTCACCGAGCAGGGCCCCGGCGCCCTGCTGATCGACTTCGGGACCAACTCGGAAATGGCCCTGTGGGATGGCGATCACCTCTGGGTAACCTCCGCCGCCGGCGGTCCCGCCTTCGAAGGGTGCGGGATCAGCTGCGGGATGCCGGCGGAGCCGGGCGCCATCACCCGGGTCGCAGTCGCGCCGGTCACCGGCGAACTCGCATTCGAAGTCATTGCCGGCGCGGAGCCCCGCGGGTTGTGCGGTACCGGCCTGGTTGACCTGCTTGCCCGCCTGGTAGGAAACGGGACGTTGAACATCAAGGGACAGTTTAAGCCGTCCGTTCCCGACGATGGTTTCCCGCTTTCCCCCGGCAAGGGGGAACTCGTTCTCACCAAGAGGGACATCGACATCTTCCAGCGCGCCAAGGCCGCCATCGGGGTGGGCATCGAGGTCCTACTTGCAAAAGCGGGGATGGGGCATAACGATCTGCGGCGGGTCTGCATCGGCGGTGTATTCGGCCAGTCCCTCGACATCGCCTGTGCCACGGCGATCGGGCTTCTGCCGGCAATCCCCGGCCGGTACATGGAAACCGCCGGGAACACGGCCCTCTCAGGGTGTGAATCCCTGCTCTGTACAGCCGATATCGACGGATGCCTGCGGGACGCACGGAGCCGGGCGCGGATCGTCAACCTGTCCGACTGTCCCGATTTTGACACGCTTTTTTTAGAGCATCTCTATCTCCAACCGATTGTGACGGTATAGGCCATGACCGTATCTCTTTCTCCGCAGCAGCAGTTGAAGGCGTTCATCAATGCCGCCCAGTATCTCGCCGGCCTTACATCCGGCCAGAACATCTGGCAGGAGGCGGGCAAACTCCTCGTCAGGTTCTTCGGGGCCGATGTCGCTGCCTTCGGCAAACGCCGTAGCGATGGCGGGATCGAGATCGGCCACCGGGCATCTTCCGAGAGGGGGAGGGACGCCTGGCTCCCGAAGCGGAGATGATCGACAGGATGGAGGATGTCTTCGAGAGCGGATTTCTCACCTTCCTGTCGTCTCCGGCCGCCGAGCCGATCTCCGCGGGGTTCTATCCCATCCTTCACGAAAACAGCGTGATCGCCGTGATGCTGGTAGGGCACCTGTCGGCTGACCCGCTTGCGAAGGAAAGCCTCGATCTCTACCTGGCGGCCGCCGGGCTGATTGGCGCGACTTACTCCCGCAGGATTTCGGAGACGGCCGTCCTAAAGGCCAAGGAAGAGCTGGAGCAACGGGTCGTCGAGCGGACCACAGAGGAAGCGTTGCGCCATCAGTCGGAGGCGGCGCTGCGCCTGAGCGAGCAGGAATTCCGCTCCTTGGCGGAGGCCATGCCGCAGATCGTCTGGGCCACCCGGCCCGATGGCTGGAACATCTACTTCAATCAGCAATGGGTGGACTACACGGGGATGACGATGGAGGAGAGTTACGGCCATGGCTGGAACACCCTTTCCACCCCGATGACAAGCAGCGGGCCTGGGATGCCTGGCAGCGGGCGACGCAACAAAACGAACGTTACTCACTTGAATGCCGTCTGCGGCGTGCCGATGGCGTCTATCGGTGGTGGTTGGTCCGAGGCGAGCCGATGCGCGGGGCGAACGGTGAGATTCTGAAATGGTTTGGCACGTGCACCGATATCGAAGAGCTAAAGCGCGCCGAAACAGTGCTGCACGAGGCCAATGCTCTCCTGGAGCAGCGCGTGGCAGAGCGCACGGCGGCACTGCCGGAAAGCAGCCAGGTTCCGCAAAGCTTCAGAATCAGGTCTGCTGGGAGTGATCTTCTGGAACATGGACGGCGCGATCATGGACGCTAACAACAAATTCCTGGAGATGGTTGGCTACGATCGGAATGATTTGAGGGCAGGGAGCATTGATTGGGTCCGCATGACCCCGCGGAGGTACCGGCATCTGGATGAGGCATCAGTCAAGGAACTCAAAGAAACCGGCATCAACAAGCAACCGTACGAGAAGGAGTATATCCGCAGGGACGGTTCGCGTTTTCCAATCATCGTTGCAGGCGCCATGCTGGATGAGGCTCGATACAACGGCGTGGCCTTCGTTATGGACATCACCGTCCGCAAGCAGGCCGAGAAGGAGCTGGACAAGCTTGCAAGGCAGCGTCAGCTCGCTCTGGATGCAGCCCACATGGGATGGTGGCACTACGATCCAATCACGAAAGTCGCATCGTGGGATAACGGCTACAAGGCAATCTTCGGCGTCACCGGCCACCAAAGCCCCAACGAGGAGATCCTTGCCCGTATTCACCCGGATGATCTCCCCGGGGTCTGGGCCAGGGTGGAGGCGGCACTGGATCCCGGCGGACCCTCAGCCCTATGTAGCAGAGTATCGCATCAACCTTCCGGAGGGCAACATGCGGTGGATCGAGGCGTATGGTGTCGCATCCTTCGAGGGAGAGGGCGATGACCGCAATGCTGCGAGCTTCGTCGGCACCGTGGCCGACATCAGCGAGCGCAAGCGGGCCGAGGAGCAGATCAAAGCGTCACTGACCGAGAAGGAAGTGATGTTGAAGGAAATCCATCACCGGGTGAAGAACAACCTGCAGGTCATCTCCAGCCTGGTCAGCCTGCAGGCGGACGGCTCGAGGGACGAAACGGTGCGCGAAGTGCTGCAGGACGTGACCTACCGGGTCCGCTCCATGGCGCTGGTCCATGAGAAGCTCTACCAGTCGGCGGACCTGGCCCACATCGATTTCGCCGAATACGCGCGGAGCCTGCTGGGCTACCTCTGGCGCGCCCACGGGCCAACAGCCGCCGCGATCCGGCTGACGCTCGACCTGGAACCGGTCTTGCTTCCGGTGGACACCGCCGTGCCTTGCGGCCTGATCCTGAACGAGCTGGCCGTAAACGCACTCAAACATGCCTTTCGAGGCAGCGCCGAGGGAAGTGAACGTATCGCTGCACAGCGGAGCGGGGCCGTAACGCTGAGCGTGGCCGACAACGGCGTCGGCCTCCCGGCGGGGCTCGACTGGCGCAAGCCCGTCCCTGGGCCTGCGCCTCGTGCAGATGCTGTCCGGGCAGTTGACGCTACAGTGGAAATCAGCAATGGATAAGGAACTCGTTTCGAGATAGTTTTTGGGGGTTCGGATTCCTCCCACTCTTAAGCTGAGAAGGGGTTTGAGGCGTTACGTCGGTGATATTGACTTTGTAGCAAGGGAGTATTTCATGACAAAACCACAATTATGATAGTGGAAGACGAGGCGATTGTCGCCGCAGACCTGGCCGGCAAACTGGGACAGTTCGGCTATGAGGTTGTCGGTACCGCCGCGAAGGGGGAGGAGGCAGTCGAGTCGGCGTGCCGCCTGAAGCCGAGGTCGTGCTGATGGACATCCGGTTGAAAGGGCGATGGACGGCATTGAAGCGGCCGAAGCGATCCTCTGCCGACACTGCGCAGCCGGTGATCTACCTGACCGCCCATTCCGACGAGTCACCCTGGAAAGGGCGAAGCTCGCCGGCCATACGGCTACATCCTCAAGCCTTTCGAGGAACGGGAGCTGTCAACCACCATCGAGATGGCGCTCTACAAGCACCGGTCGGACAGCAACTTCGCGAGCAGCGCGAGTGGCTGCGGGTTACGCTCACCAGCATCGGCGACGCGGTGATCACCTGCGACACCGACGGCCTGGTCACCTTCCTCAATCCCGTGGCCGAGGCGCTCACCGGCTGGAGCATCGAGGAGGCCAGAGAGCGCCCGATCGGAGAGGTATTTCGACTGATCAACGAGCAGACCCGTCAACCCTCCGAGGGAACGGTGGCACTCGTGCTGCGCGAGGGACGGGCAAAGGCCCTGGCCAACCATACGGCGCTGGTGACAAGGGATGGCCGTGAGATCCCCATTGAGGACAGCGCGGCGCCGATCATGGATGCCGATGGCCGGGTAATAGGCGTGGTACTCGTATTCCACGACGTTACCGAAAAACGGCGCGCCGAAGAGGCGCTTTTACAGGCAAAAGAGGTGGCCAAGGCGGCTACCCAGGCCAAGACCCTGTTCCTCGCCAACATGAGCCACGAGCTGCGCACCCCCATGACCGGCGTTCTCGGCATGCTGGATATTGCCCTTGGGCAACCTCGAAGCCAAGCAGCGGGAATTTATCGAAACAGCCCAAACGTCGGCCCGCTCTCTGGTCCGGATACTCAACGACATCCTCGACATGACAAAAATCGAGATGGGTAAATTGTCGATAGAAGAGAAGAAGTTTTCTATACGGAAATGGTGGAAAATACATCAACATCCTTATTCCCGTCGCGAAGAGCAAGGGGCTCGATCTCGGTTTCATAGTGGCTGACAATGTGCCGGAAACTCTGGTTGGCGACCAGATACGGCTCAACCAGGTCCTGACAAACCTGGCCGGCAATGCGGTCAAGTTCACCGAAAAAGGAAAGGTGGAGATACGCGTCATGGCGGGCGACAGCGCACCCGATGGCAAGCGGGAAGTCACTTTCACCGTTACGGATACCGGTATCGGCATTCCCGACGATAAAAAGGAACTTCTTTTCCGCGCATTCACCCAAGTGGACGAATCCCATTCCCGCAGTTACGGCGGCACCGGCCTCGGGCTTGCCATCAGCAAGGAAATCGTTGATCGAATGGAAGGAACGATCACTTTCATAAGTGAAGAGGGGAATGGGAGCACATTTTCCTTTACTGTCCCTCTCGTCGAGGCCGAATCGGAACGTCGACGCCGGGCCTTGCACCAGGAAAAACAGCCGCGACAGGGACCGCTCCCCG